>NZ_JACHOK010000002.1:158683-1012342 GCF_014199855.1 Xanthomonas sp. F1
GGCGGTTGCCATTGCACTGTGGGAGGGACTTCAGTCCCGACGGGCTTTCCCCGGGAAGGCCCGTCGGGGCTGAAGCCCCTCCCACAAAAAACGACCCCTCTGTTTTTTGCCGGATCGCTTGGCAGCGGTTTGGCTCCGGGCGAGAGCAAGAGGTGCCGGGACTTGGGGCCCGGGATGTCCCGCGGGTGCGCGGCGGTTGCCATTGCACTGTGGGAGGGACTTCAGTCCCGACGGGCTTTCCCCGGGAAGGCCCGTCGGGGCTGAAGCCCCTCCCACAAAAAACGACCACTCTGTTTTTTTTGCCGGATCGCTTGGCAGCGATTTGGCTTCGGACGCCGATGCTGCCGTCCCGGGTCCCGGGTCCCGGGTCCCGGGTCCCGGGTCCCGGGTCCCGGGCTGTGGCCCCACCCGCTATACTCGACGGTTACGCATCACCGACCGGCGCCTCCTGCGCCGGCGCTTCGGACCGAGGAATGAGCAGGCTGTTTAGAGACGTCGAGGGCGGGACCCTGTTCCCGCAGGGAAGCGTGGTCTGCATCGGCGCCTTCGATGGCCTGCACCTGGGCCACCGCGCGCTGGTGCGGCAGGCGATCGCGCGTGCGCGCGTCGCGGACGTGCCGGCGGTGGCGCTGAGCTTCGAGCCGCTGCCGCGGGAGTTCTTCGCCCCGGCCGCGCCGCCGCCGCGGCTGACCCTGGCCCGGGCCAAGGTGCAGGGCCTGCACCGGCTCGGCATCGACAGCGTCGGCCTGCTGCGCTTCGATCGGCGCATGGCGTCGATGAGCGCGGAGGACTTCGTGCAGCGCGTGCTGGTCGAGCGCCTTCGCGCGCGCGAAGTCTGGATCGGCCCGGCGTTCCGCTTCGGCCACAAGCGCGGCGGCGACATCGCGTTGCTGCGCGCACTGGGCGGCCAGTACGGCTTCGCCGCCGACGAGATCGCGCCGGTGCACCTGCGCGAGGAACGCATCTCCAGCACCCGCATCCGCGAGCTGCTGGTGGCCGGGGAGTTCGCCCATGCGGCGGAACTGCTCGGCCGCCCGTACGCGATCGGCGGCCGCGTGGTGCGCGGCAAGCAGCTCGGGCGCACGCTCGGCTATCCCACCGCCAACCTGCGCTTCGCCCGCACCCCGGCGCTGTCCGGCATCTATTCCACCTGGGTGCACGGGGTGGCGGCGCAGCCGTGGCCGTCGGTGTCCAGCTTCGGCACCCGCCCGACCGTGCAGGGCGTGGAGCCGCTGCTGGAGGCGCATCTGTTCGATTTCCAGGGCGATCTGTACGGTCGCCACATCGAGGTGGAGTTCGTCGCCAAGCTGCGCGACGAGGAAACCTTTGCCGATCTGCCGGCGCTGACCGCGCAGATGCACCGCGACGCCGCGCTGGCGCGGCAACTGCTCGCCGCGCCAGCCGCCACGGGCCTGCCGCCCGTGTCCGCCGCCCCGCGCGCGGACCTCCCCCTGAAGACCACCGACCGGTAACTGCCCGTGACCCAGGACTACAAAGCCACCCTCCACCTGCCGGCGACCGAGTTCCCGATGCGCGGCGACCTGCCCAAGCGCGAGCCGGACATCCTGGCGCGCTGGGAGAACGAGGGCCTGTACACGAAGCTGCGCGACAACGCCCAGGGCCGGCCGCTGTTCGTGCTGCACGACGGCCCGCCGTATGCCAACGGCGCGATCCACCTGGGGCATGCGGTCAACAAAATCCTCAAAGACATCATCGTCAAGTCCAAGTACCTGTCCGGCTTCGATGCGCCGTACATCCCGGGCTGGGACTGCCATGGCCTGCCGATCGAGATCGCGATCGAGAAGAAGTTCGGCAAGGTCGGGGTCAAGCTGGACGCGGTGCAGTTCCGGCAGAAGTGCCGCGAATACGCCAACGAACAGATCGACATCCAGCGCCGCGACTTCAAGCGCTTGGGCGTGATCGGCGACTGGGACAACCCGTACCGCACGCTGGACTTCCATTTCGAGGCCAACGAGATCCGCGCGCTGGCCAGGATCGTCGAGAACGGCCACCTGACCCGCGGCGTCAAGCCGGTGCACTGGTGCTTCGACTGCGGCTCGGCGTTGGCCGAGGCCGAGATCGAGTACGCCGACAAGCAGTCGCCGACGGTGGACGTGGCCTACACGGCCCGCGACGGCGCGGCGCTGGCCGCCGCGTTCGGCGCGACCCTGCCGGAAGGCGCCGAAGTGGCCGTGCCGATCTGGACCACCACGCCGTGGACGCTGCCGGCCTCGCTGGCGGTGTCGCTGGGGCCGGAGCTGGTCTATGCGCTGGTCGAAGGCCCGGCCCGCGACGGCCGCCGCCGCTGGCTGGTGCTGGCCGACGCGCTGGCCGAGCGCGCGCTGCAGCGCTACGGCGTCGATGAGGTGGTGGTGCACGGCCGCGTCGCCGGCGCGGCGCTGGAACACCAGGTGCTGGTGCATCCCTTTGCTCTAAAGGGGAATGCTTATGCCGAGCGCGACGTGCCGGTGATCCTCGGCGACCACGTCTCCGACACCGACGGCACCGGCGCGGTGCACACCGCGCCCGGTCACGGTCAGGAGGACTACGCGGCGGTCAAGCCGTACGGGCTGCTGGAGCGCTACGGCGCCGCGCAGATCAACCCGGTGGATGCGCGTGGCGTGTACCTGCCGTCGACCCCCGCGGTCGATGGCACCGAACTGGCCGGGCTGCACATCTGGAAGGCCAACGACGTCATCGCCGACCTGCTGGCCGCGCGCGGGCTGCTGCTGGCGCGCGCGAGCATGGTCCACAGCTACCCGCATTGCTGGCGGCACAAGACCCCGATCGCGTTCCGCGCCACGCCGCAGTGGTTCATCTCGATGGAGCAGGCCAACCTGCGCGCCGACGCGCTCAAGGCGATCGAGGGCGTGCACTGGTACCCGGCCTGGGGCCAGGCGCGCATCGCCGGCATGGTCGCCGGGCGCCCGGACTGGACGATCTCGCGCCAGCGCACCTGGGGCGTGCCGATCGCGCTGTTCGTGCACCGCGAGACCGGCGAGCCGCACCCGCGCAGCACCGAACTGATGCGCCAGGTCGCCGACCGGGTCGAGGAGGGCGGGGTGGACGTGTGGTACACGCTCGACGCCGCCGACCTGCTCGGCGAGGAGACCGCCGACTACGACAAGATCACCGACATCCTCGATGTCTGGTTCGATTCCGGCGTCACCCACGAGGCGGTGCTGACCGAGCGCGGCCTGCCCAAGCCGGCCGACCTGTACCTGGAAGGGTCCGACCAGCACCGCGGCTGGTTCCAGTCCTCGCTGCTGACCGGCGTGGCGCTGGACCACGCCGCGCCGTACCGGCAGTGCCTGACCCACGGCTTCACCGTGGACGAGCACGGCCGCAAGATGTCCAAGTCGCTGGGCAACGGCATCGAGCCGCAGGACATCATGAAGACGCTGGGCGCGGACATCCTGCGCCTGTGGATCGCCTCGGCCGACTACAGCAACGAGATGTCGCTGTCGCAGGAGATCCTCAAGCGCAATGCCGATGCCTACCGGCGCCTGCGCAACACCGCACGCTTCCTGCTCGGCAACCTGCACGGCTTCAACCCGGCCGTGCACCTGCGGCCGTTGCCGGAGCTGGTGGCGCTGGACCGCTGGATCGTGCACCGCGCCTACGAGGTGCAGGAGCAGATCAAGGCCGCCTACGCGCGCTACGACTTCGCCGCCATCGTGCAGGCGCTGCTGAACTTCTGCAGCGTGGACCTGGGCTCGCTGTACCTGGACGTGACCAAGGACCGGCTGTACACGATGGCCGAGGACTCGCTCGGCCGGCGTTCGGCGCAGACCGCGATGTTCCATGTGGCCGAGGCCTTCGTGCGCTGGATCGCGCCGATCCTGAGCTTCACCGCCGACGAGCTGTGGGGCTACCTGCCGGGCGCGCACCTGGGCAACGTGCTGTTCGCGACCTGGTACGAAGGCCTGGCGCCGCTGCCGGACGACGCGGCGCTGAGCGCGGCCGACTTCGAGCAGTTGCTGGCGCTGCGCGAGCAGGTGGCCAAGGTGCTGGAGCCGATGCGCGGCAACGGCGTGATCGGCGCGGCGCTGGAGGCGGAGATCACCGTCGCCGCCGACGCCGCCACCGCGGCGAAGCTGCAGCCGCTGCAGGAGGAACTGCGCTTCCTGTTCATCAGCGGCGACGTGGTGGTGCGCGAGGCCAGCACCGACGAGATCTTCGTCAGCGCCCAGGCCACCGAGAAGCCCAAGTGCGTGCGTTGTTGGCACTACCGCGCCGACGTCGGCGCCGACCCGGCACACCCGGAACTGTGCGGCCGCTGCGTCAGCAACATCGAAGGGCCGGGCGAGGAGCGCCACTGGTTCTGAGTTTCGTCCCCGGCAGCGCGGTCTGCGCGTCGCCGGGGTCAGCGGCGGCGCCGTGGCTGCGGCGCCGGCCGTCCCTTCTTTCATCCTTCGCCCAAGGCGGACTTCCCGCATGACCGCACGACCCAACCCCTCCGCCCTGATCTGGCTGCTGCTGTCGGCCGTGGTGATCGGCCTGGACCAGTGGAGCAAGGCCTGGGTGCTGTCCAGCCTGCCCGAGTTCACCGCGGTGCCGGTGATTCCCGGCTTCTGGAACTGGTACCGGACCTACAACACCGGTGCGGCGTTCAGTTTCCTGAGCCAGGCCGGCGGCTGGCAGCTGTGGTTCTTCACCGCGCTGGCGGTGGGCATCAGCGGCCTGCTGGCCTGGTGGCTGGCGCGCACGCCGCGCGGCGAGTGGCGCAGCGCGCTGCCGTACGCGCTGGTGATCGGCGGGGCGATCGGCAACGTGATCGACCGGCTGATGCATGGCCACGTGGTCGATTTCATCCAGTGGTACGTGGGCGAGCACTACTGGCCCTCGTTCAACATCGCCGACTCGGCGATCGTCGCCGGTGCCATCGGCATTGCCCTGTTTGGCGTGTTCGACGGCAAGGCGAAGCGAAAAGCGGGATAATCGGTGCCACTCTCCCTGTCGAAGCGCCTGGCCCCCCGCGGCCGGCGGATCTAGTTATGGATGTCCTGCTCGCCAACCCCCGCGGCTTCTGCGCCGGCGTCGATCGCGCGATCGAGATCGTCAAGCGGGCCATCGAAACCCTGGGCGCGCCGATCTACGTGCGCCACGAGGTGGTGCACAACCGCTTCGTGGTCGACGACCTCAAGCAGCGCGGCGCGATCTTCGTCGAGGAACTGGACGAGGTGCCCGACGGCAACACGGTGATCTTCAGTGCCCACGGCGTGGCCCAGGCGGTGCGCCAGGAAGCCGAGCGGCGCGGCTTGAAGGTGTTCGACGCGACCTGCCCGCTGGTGACCAAGGTGCATTTCGAGGTCGCCCGGCACTGCCGCGCCGGCCGCGACGTTGTGCTGATCGGCCACGCCGGCCATCCCGAGGTGGAAGGCACGATGGGGCAGTGGGACCGCGAGTGCGGCACCGGCCGCATCTACCTGGTCGAGGACATCGAACAGGTCGCCACGCTGGACGTGAAGCAGCCGGAGAACCTGGCCTACACCACCCAGACCACGCTGTCGGTGGACGATACCCGCGGCATCATCGAGGCGCTGCGCGCGCGCTACCCGGCGATGCAGGGGCCGAAGAACGACGACATCTGCTACGCCACCCAGAACCGTCAGGACGCGGTGCGCGACCTGGCCAAGGAGTGCGACCTGGTGCTGGTGGTCGGCTCGCCGAACAGCTCCAATTCCAACCGGCTCAGCGAGCTGGCGCGGCGCGACGGCGTGGAGTCCTACCTGATCGACGGCGCCGACGAGATCGATCCGGCGTGGATCGCCGGCAAGCGCCGCGTCGGCCTGACCGCCGGTGCCTCGGCGCCGCAGGTGCTGGTGGACGGGGTGATCGCGCGGCTGCGCGAACTCGGCGCTGACGGCGTGTCCGAACTGGCGGGCGAGCCGGAATCGATGGTGTTCGCCCTGCCCAAGGAACTGCGGCTGCGCCTGGTCGACTAACAGGCGTGTCTGACAGGCGCGTCTGATCGGGTGTTCCTGCAATGGAGTTGCTGGAGCTTTCGTCGCGATCTAGGAACTGCTCCCGCCTTCCCGGCAAGCCGGTCGAGGCTGACGGGCACCGCAACGATTCGCTTTCGCCACGATCAAGCCTGATGCAGATCGTCCTGTAGGAGCGGCTTCAGCCGCGACGGGGCATTCTCGGTAACGCCCGTCGCGGCTGAAGCCGCTCCTACGGGCAGCGCGATGTGCGGCGATAGCGGATTAGAGGTGCGTCAAGCCGCTCCTGCACGTGAGCCCAAGGCGTCCTTGCGGCGATGCCGGAATCGCACATCTTGCGTCCAGCGCTCGGCCGCGCCGCCGATGCCGTGATTCAGTGGCGCTGCATGCGGCGCGGCCGTCCCTGCGCATCGAAGTCGATGCCCACGGTGACGCGATCGCCTTGCACGCCGTCCGGCATCCAGCGCAGGCGCCCGTGCCGGCCGATCAGCACGTACACGTGATCCACTTTTTTCGGTTCGGCCTGCAGCGCCTCGCCCTGTTCCTTCAGGGCCGTGGCCACCCGGTAAGCGCCCTCGAAATCGATGTCCTGCAGAGCGGCGGTGTCGGTGGCCGGCTTGAGGAACGGCCCGAACATGCGCGGATTGACCGGCGCGTCCTTGTGCCAGCCCTCGTCGTGGAAGCTGTATTCGTCCACGTGGTCCGGCTGTGCGGGGTCCAGCAGCTCGAGTCCGATGCGGTTGTCGTAGAAATGCACGGCATGGAACACGCGCAGGTCGTGGCCCTGCAGGGCGGGCAGGTCCGCCAGCGCCTGCCGCGCCGCGCGCAGCCGCTCGGGGTCGAACAGCAGGTTGCCTCGTGGTGCCGGCGTCGGCTCCGCGTCGGTGTCGGCAGCAGGGGCGGCCGGGGACGCCGCCAGCGACTGCGGCTTGGAGGGGGCCCGCAGGGCCGCTGCCGGGTCCGTCGCCTGCAGGCGCGGTCCCGCCTGCAGGGTGGCGCGGATGGTGTCCCAGGCGCCGCCGGCGAAGGCGAGGCCGCCGAGCAGCAGCACCACGCCGGCGAAGACCACTGGGGTAGGCGGTGTTTTCATGGCAGCTCCAGGTCGGCGCGGGTGGGGTGTTGCGGGTCGTACAGCACCGACACCGTGTCGCGCGGCAGTTGCCCGACGTCGATCAGCGACACGAACTTTCGCATCGTCGCCTCGTGCTTGTTGCCCGACGCGTCCTCGAACGCCACGCGGAACTCCACCTGCGGCTGCTCGTTGAGGGTGGTGCCGGTCTGGCGCACGTCTAGCACCCGTGCACGCGCGCGCAGGCCGCGGTACTTCAGGGTCTCGTCGGTGGCGTTGCGGCGGATCACGCGCAGGATCACGCGCAGCGCCAGCACGTAGCCGTTGAGCACCAGCGCACTCATCAGCAGCGGGTGGTTGAAGGACAGAAAGGTCCAGCCCAGCCCGCGGTTCTGCAGGCGCCAGGCCACGACGTAGGCCGCGCCAACCAGGGCCACCAGCAGCACCGCGCCGGCCGCGCGTCGCCACAGGCTGGCGCGGTCCAGGGCCGGCTCGGCGTCCTCCAGCACCAGGTTCGGGGTGGCGCCCGGCGTCGTGCTCAGCCGCAGCGGCACGCTGCGCCCGCTCTCGAAACGGCGTTGCGCCGGCTTGCGGTCCACGATCACCAGCGTGTCGCGGATGGGCGTGCCGGACAGGTTGTCGAAGGCCAGGGTCAGCGACAGCTGAGGCCATCCTTTCACTTCGACCCCGGTCGGGGCAGCGCGTTCGATCAGCGCCTCGCGGCGCACGCCGTGGGCGAGGAGGTTGCGCACGCGTTGCAGTGCGCGCCCGGGCATCAGCAGCAGCGTGTCCAGGTAGGCGTAGAGCAGGTGCAGCCACAGGCCCAACGACAGCGCCAGCAGGGTCAGCGCCCACCCGGGCGAACTGGGCTGGGCCAGCACGCGTGGCCAGTCGCTGGCGAAATAGAGGATGCAGGGGAAGGGGATGGCGAAAAACAGCAGAAACGCGAGCCAGAACCAAGCGAACAACTTCACGATGAGCGGGGGATGCGTACGGCGGGGGCGGGAGGGTAACCCATCGATTGCGGCGCTCGCGCGAAGGCCCGGGCAGCGATTGACCCCGGCCCGGGCCGACGCCTAGAATTGCCAGTTCCGCCGGAATAGCTCAGTCGGTAGAGCGGCGCATTCGTAATGCGTAGGTCGCAGGTTCGACTCCTGTTTCCGGCACCAGTTGCACCCAGAAGGCAGCCGCGAGGCTGCCTTCCTGGTTTCTGCGATGGCCGTTTCTGCGACGCAGGTCCGTGCGTGCGGCGGCCTGCGACGTCGTGTCGCAGCCGGGTGCGGCAATGTGTCGCACATAAAAACGCGGCCTGGCGCCCGCCCGGGCTTGTCAATGACTTCCGGAGTTGCGGCACGGCAGCATAAAATGCGTCGTTGATCGCGCATGCCGGCCCGGATGCCGCGGCGGACGCGGGACAGCCCTCTCCACGGCCCCCGCTCCAGCTCCCGCGCGGTTCGCATCCCCTACGCAATTGGATCGTTCGATGATTCCGTTGAAACAACTCCGGCGCTCGCTGCGCTCCGGTCTGTCGCTCCTGCCTGTGCTGTTGCTGGCCGGCTGCGACGCGGCCATCCTCAACCCCAAGGGTCAGATCGGTCACGACGAGAAGACGCTGCTGATCACCTCGGTGGTGCTGATGCTGCTGGTGGTGATCCCGGTCATCGTGATGACCCTGGCCTTCGCCTGGCGCTACCGCGCTTCCAACACCAAGGCCCGCTACGAGCCGAACTGGTCGCACTCCACCGCGATCGAGGTGGTGGTGTGGTCGATTCCGTGCATGATCATCCTGGTCCTGGCGGTGCTGACCTGGCGCTCCTCGCATGCGCTGGATCCGTACAAGCCGCTGGATTCGGACGTCAAGCCGATCACCATCGAGGCGGTGGCGCTGGACTGGAAGTGGATGTTCATCTATCCGGAGCAGGGCATCGCCACGGTCAACGAGATCGCGTTCCCGGTCGACACGCCGCTGAACTTCAAGATCACCTCCGACACGGTGATGAACTCGTTCTTCATCCCGCACCTGGGCACGCAGATCTACGCGATGGCCGGCATGGAGACCAAGCTGCACCTGATCGCCAACGAGCCGGGCGAGATGTTCGGCCTGTCGGCGAACTACAGCGGCCACGGCTTCTCGAAGATGGGCTTCGCCGCGCATGCCACCGACCGCGCCGGCTTCGACGCGTGGGTGGCCAAGGTCAAGGCGTCGCAGAAGAGCCTGGACCAGGCCGAGTTCCAGGTGCTGGCGGCCAACCGCAACGACAAGGCCGCCTACCCGGTGACGTACTACGCCTCGGTGCAGGACGGTCTGTTCAAGTCGTTGATCGACAAATACATGATGGGCAAGGGCCACAAGATGGAAGGCCACGACGCTCATCCGGCATCGGCTGCTGAGCCGGTCGCCATGTGCACTTCTGGAGACAAGTGATGCTAGGCAAACTCACGCTCGAGGCGGTTCCGTACCACGAGCCGATCATCATGGCGGCCCTCGGCGGCGCCGGACTGCTCGGCCTGCTGGTGGTGGCCGCGGTCACCAAGTACAAGCTGTGGGGCTACCTCTGGAAGGAGTGGTTCACCTCGGTCGACCACAAGCGCATCGGCGTCATGTACATCGTGGTGGCGCTGGTCATGCTGCTGCGCGGCTTCGCCGACGCGGCGATGATGCGCACCCAGCAGGCGATCGCGCACGGCGGCAACGAGGGCATCTTCCCGCCGCACCACTACGATCAGATCTTCACCGCGCACGGCGTGATCATGATCTTCTTCATGGCCATGCCGTTCATGACCGGCCTGTTGAACCTGATCGTGCCGCTGCAGATCGGCGCGCGCGACGTGGCGTTCCCGTTCCTGAACTCGCTGAGCTTCTGGCTGTTCGTGGCCGGCGCGGCGCTGGTCAACATCTCGCTGGGCGTGGGCGAGTTCGCGCAGACCGGCTGGCTGGCCTACCCGCCGCTGTCCGGGCTGGAATACAGTCCAGGCGTCGGTGTCGACTACTACATCTGGGCGTTGCAGATATCAGGCCTGGGCACATTGCTCACCGGCATCAACTTCTTCGTGACGATCATGCGCATGCGTGCGCCGGGCATGACCCTGATGCGCATGCCGATCTTCACCTGGACCGCGCTGATCACCAACATCCTGATCATCGCCGCGTTCCCGATCCTGACCGTGGCGCTGGCGCTGCTGGGTGCGGACCGCTACCTGGGCACGCACTTCTTCACCAATGACGGTGGCGGCAACGCCATGATGTACGTCAACCTGATCTGGATCTGGGGCCACCCGGAGGTCTACATCCTGATCCTGCCGGCGTTCGGCATCTTCTCCGAGCTGATCGCCACCTTCAGCCGCAAGCGCCTGTTCGGCTACACCTCGATGGTGTACGCGACCTCGTGCATCGGCGTGCTGTCGTTCATCGTGTGGCTGCACCACTTCTTCACCATGGGCTCGGGCGCCAACGTCAATGCCTTCTTCGGCATCACGACGATGATCATCTCGATCCCCACCGGCGTGAAGATCTTCAACTGGCTGTTCACCATGTTCCGCGGCCGCGTGCACATGACCGCGCCGGTGCTGTGGACCATCGGCTTCATCATCACCTTCGTCATCGGCGGCATGACCGGCGTGATGCTGGCGATCCCGGCGGTGGACTTCGTGCTGCACAACAGCCTGTTCCTGATCGCGCACTTCCATAACGTGATCATCGGCGGCGTGGTGTTCGGCTACCTGGCCGGCCTGACCTACTGGTTCCCGAAGGCGTTCGGCTTCAAGCTCAACGAGACGCTGGGCAAGGCCTCGTTCTGGTGCTGGATCATCGGCTTCTTCGTCGCCTTCATGCCGCTGTACGTGCTCGGCTTCATGGGCATGACCCGGCGCATGAACAGCTACAACCACCCGGAGTGGGCGCCGTGGCTGATGGTGGCCGCCGCGGGTGCGGCGATCATCGGTACCGGCATCTTCCTGAACCTGGTGCAGATCGGCTACAGCATCTGGAAGCGCAAGGACAACCTGGACCTGACCGGCGACCCGTGGGACGGCCGGACTCTGGAGTGGGCGACCTCCTCGCCGCCGCCGTTCTACAACTTCGCGGTGCTGCCGCACATCGACGACCGCGACCAGTTCTGGGAAGACAAGCTCAAGGGCAAGGGTTGGCCGCGTCCGGCCAAGTACGAACCGATCCACATGCCGCGCAACACGGCGGCGGGTTTCTGGATCGGCGCCTTCAGCATCGTCATGGGCTTCGGTCTGACCTGGCACATCTGGTGGATGGCGGTGATCGGCCTGGTCGGCATGATCGGCAGCTTCATCGCGCGCACCTTCGATGACGACATCGATTACTGGGTCCCGGCGGAGGAAGTGGAACGCATCGAGAACGCGCGTTTCGCCCTGCTGGAACAGCAACACGCGGCCAACGCCGCAAAGGCGGTCTGAACCATGGCTTCCACGACGCTCGATCCCCACGCCGCCCACGCGGGCGGCCACGACCACGACCACGAACACCATGACGCGGGCGGCAACACCGTCTTCGGGTTCTGGGTCTACCTGATGAGCGACTGCCTCATCTTCGCCGGCCTGTTCGCCACCTACGCGGTGCTGGCCGGCGCGACGGTGGACGGCCCGACCGCCAAGGAACTGTTCGACCTGAAGTTCGTGCTGGTGGAAACCTTCCTGCTGCTGTTCAGCAGCCTGGGCTTCGGCCTGGCGATGATCTCGGCGAACAAGCGCAGCATGGGCGGCCTGTACGGCTGGCTGGCGGTCACCGCGGCGCTGGGCCTGGGCTTCCTGGGCATGGAAATCTACGAGTTCCATCACCTGATCGAAGAGGGCGCCGGTCCCGGCCGCAGCGCGTTCCTGTCGGCCTTCTTCACCCTGGTCGGCACCCACGGTCTGCACGTGGCCTCGGGCCTGCTGTGGATGACCGTGCTGGTGATCCAGATCGCCAGGAACGGCCTGACCCCGCGCAACATGACCCGCCTGGCGTGCCTGAGCCTGTTCTGGCACTTCCTGGACGTGATCTGGATCGGCGTGTTCACCATCGTCTACCTGCTGGGAGCGCTGTAATGGCCAACCACCATCCTTCCTCCGATGCGCACGCCGAGCACGGCCATGGCGGCGGCCTGAAGTCCTACCTGGTCGGCTTCGTGCTGGCGGTGATCCTGACCGTGATCCCGTTCGGCATGGTGATGAGCGGGGCGTTCCCGCGCGGCGTCACCGTCATCGTCATCGCGGTGCTGGCCGCGGTGCAGATGCTGGTGCACCTGATCTACTTCCTGCACATGGACCGTTCGGCCGAACAGCGCTCCAACGTGCACGTGGGCCTGTTCTCGCTGCTGATCATCGGCATCGTGGTGGTCGGCTCGCTGTGGGTGATGCACAACCTCAACGTCAACATGATGCACTGAGCGGGCGTTCCTGCCGCGCAACGCAACGGGCCGCCAGGCGACTGGCGGCCCGTTGCGTTTGCGGCGAGCCGGTAGCGCTGGCAATGCCCGCGATCACGCCAGGCAGTGCGCCTCGGCGAGTTCGCACAACGGCAGCCAGGTCAGCACACCGTCGCCGTTACGGATCAGCAGGCCCAGTTGGCCGTGTTGCTGGAGTGGCTGGGCGTAGACCGGCGCGGGGCTGGGCGCGCCAACGTACGCCGAGGCCGACACCGGGAAGGCGCTGGCCAGCAGGGTCTGCGGCCGCGCCACGCGCAAGGTGGCGACCAGCCCGGCCGGATCGCCGTGTCGCAAGGCATGGCGGCATAGCGCCAGCAGGCAGGCATCGTCGTCGTGCGGATCGGCAGTCGCCGGCGCGGGGGCGTCCTCCATCGCCGCACGCGCGCGCTGCAACAGGCGCCGCAGGTGTTGGCGCGAGGCGCTTTCGCTGCGCGCCGACAACGCCGCCAGGTCGGCATGGCTGAAGTCGAAGGCCTCGGCGAGCAGCAGCATCGCCACGTCGCCGGCCGGCAGCGTGCGCACCAGCGTCGCCACAGCCTGCGCCACGTCCGCGCTGTGGAGGGCGTGGCGCACCGGTCCGTCCGGATTGTCGGTGACGGACAGCGCGTGTTCCTGTGCGATGCGCTCCAGCAGGACCCGGTGGCGGCCGCGGCGGCGCAGGCGGTCGATGCACAGATGGCGCAGCACGGTGGTCAGCCAGGCGTCGCGGCCGCTGGCCGGCAGCGGTCTCCGCACGGCGCGCAGATAGGCCTCCTGTACCAGGTCCTCGGCGTCCTCGCCCTGGCCGAGCCAGCGGTGTGCCAGGGCCAGCAACTGGCGGCGCAGCGCGTCGTCGCTGCTCGCCGCCTGCGCGTCGGTCGGGAATGTCACGTCGCGGCCCCGTCGTTCGTTGGGAGGGAAACCCACCATACATGGAGACAGGCCGATGCTGCGTTCCGACGAGACCTCCCCTGCCGCGCCCGCCGCGCAATCGCCGTCCGCCGCCTTCCTCGAGGAGAGGGCATTCCGCGCACGCACGTTGTTGCTGTTCGGCACCATCACCGACGCCAGCGCCTACCAGGCGGTGCGCCAGCTGTTGGTGCTGGATGCCGAATCCGATGCGCCGATCGCGATGATCGTGTCCTCGCCGGGCGGCCATCTCGAATCCGGCGACGCCATCCACGATGCGCTGCGCTTCATTTCCGCACCGGTCGACATGATCGGGTCGGGCTGGGTCGGCAGCGCGGCGACGCACGTGTTCCTGGGTGTGCCGCGCGAGCGCCGGGTGTGCCTGCCGCAGACCCGGTTCCTGATCCATCAGCCCAGCGGCGGCGCCGGCGGCCCGGCCAGCGACATCGCCATCCAGGCCAGCGAGATCCTCAAGGCGCGCGCCCGCATCGCGCGGGTCATCGCCCGCGAGACCGGCCAGCCGCTGGAGCGCGTTGAGGCCGACATCGAGCGCGACTGCTGGATGTCGGCGCAGGAGGCGATGGACTACGGCCTGGTGGCGCGCATCGTCGAGCGGCGCAGCCAACTGGCCGGGCGCTGAGCGCGCGAGCACGCTCCGGCTGCCGCTGTGTGGCTGCCATCGTGCGCCGCAATCGCCGCGGGCATGACCTATGGCATGGCACGCGGCGGTGGCGCAGGCATAGCATGGGGGTTTGCCTGTCCGCTGTCGTTCGCCCCCTGGAGACCCCATGAGAAAGTCCACCGCCTGGATGGCGCCGTTGCTGCTGGCCGCCACTGTCGCGTTCCAGGCCACGGCGCAGACCGCACCGCCGCGCGACGTGCCGTTCGCCGGTACGTTGAAGATCGACGTCGACGCCACCGACCTGGCGCATCGCATCTTCCGCGTGCGCAGCACCATCCCGGCCAGGCCGGGACCGATGACCCTGCTGTATCCGCAGTGGATCCCCGGCAACCATTCGCCGACCGGTCCGATCGACAAGATCGCCGGGCTGGTGATCAAGGCCAACGGCAAGGTGCTGCCGTGGACGCGCGACCAGTACGACGTCTATGCGTTCAAGATCGACGTGCCCGCCGGCGTCAGCGAGATCGTCGCCGAGTACCAGTTCCTGTCCTCGCAGGGCGACGGCCAGGGCCGGGTGATGATGACCCCGGAGATGCTCAACCTGCAGTGGAACACCACCGCGCTGTATCCGGCGGGTGTGTACGCGCGCAACATCAAGGCGCAGGCCAGCGTGACCCTGCCGGCCGGCTGGAGCTACGCCACCGCGCTGGAGACCGCCACGCGGACCGGCGATACGGTGACGTTCAAGCCGATCGATTTCGACGACCTGGTCGACTCGCCGATGTTCGCCGGCAAGTACTACAAGCGCATCGTGCTGGACGCCAAGGCCACCGCGCCGGTGGCGCTGAACGTGTTCGCCGACAAGCCCAAGTCGCTGGAGGCCAAGCCCGCGCAGGTGCAGGCGCACGTGGCCCTGGTGCAGCAGATGGACAAACTGTACGGCGCCCGCCACTTCGACCACTACGAGTTCCTGCTGGCGCTGACCGACAAGCTCGGCGGCATCGGCCTGGAGCACCACCGCTCCAGCGAGAACAGCGGTCCGCTCGACTACTTCACCGACTGGGACCAGAGCTGGGAGATGCGCGACCTGCTCGCGCACGAGTTCAACCACTCCTGGAACGGCAAGTACCGGCGCGGCGCCGACCTGGCCACGCCCAATTTCAACGTGCCGATGGGCGACAGCCTGCTGTGGCTGTACGAGGGCCAGACCCAGTTCTGGGGCGAGGTGATCGCCGCGCGCGCGGGGCTGTGGACGCAGGACCAGGCCCGCGACATGCTCGCCAACGTCGCCGCGGTCTACCAGCGAGGGCGGCCTGGCCTGGCCTGGCGCGCACTGCAGGACACCACCAACGATCCGACCATGTCGATGCGCCGGCCGCGTGCCTACCGCAGCTACCAGTTGAGCGAGGACTACTATTCCGGCGGGCAGATGCTGTGGCTGGAGGTCAACGCCAAGCTGCGCGAGCTCAGCGGCGGCAAGCGCTCGCTGGACGACTTCGCCAAGGCGTTCTTCGGCATGCACGACGGCGCCTGGGACGTGAACCCCTACACCTTCGACGACATCGTCGCCACGCTCGATGGGATCGCCAAGTACGACTGGGCGAGCCTGCTGCGCAGCCGCCTCGACGACCACGGTTCGCTGGTCGGCGGCATCGAGGCCAGCGGCTGGAAGCTGGTCTATACCGATCAGCCGAACGTGGCCAGCAAGACCTCCGAGTCGCGCAGCAAGAGCCTGGACCTGAGCTACTCGCTGGGCCTGAGCCTGGACGAGCAGGGCCGGGTGCAGGCCGTGCTGTGGGACAGCCCGACGTTCAACGCCGGCCTCATCGCCGGCAACCGCGTGGTCGCGGTCGGCGGTCGTGAGTACAGCGCCGAGGCGCTCAAGGATGCGATCACCGCGGCCAAGGGCGGCAGCACGCCGATCGAACTGCTGGTCAAGCGCGGCGACCGCTACGACACCTTGCGCATCGCCTACTACGGCGGCCTGCAGTATCCGCACCTTGAGCGCATCGCCGGCACGCCGGATCGCCTGAGCGAGTTGTACAAGGCGCGTTGAGGTAGCGAACGCCACCCGCCCGGCGTCGTCACGCCGGGTGGCGGGGCGCGCAACGTCCACGTCGCGCTGTGCGGCGAGTGATCGATCGCCGCCGCGGCGTGAGGAAGCGTGCGGTGCGTCTGTCGTAGGAGCGGCTTCAGCCGCGACGGGGCATGACCGGTAACGCCCGTTCGCGGCTGAAGCCGCTCCTACGGAAATGCGTGGTTTGCCGGCCCGCCGAGGCCGCCGGACGATCGCGGCGCACCGCCGTCGCGGACCTTGAGACCGCCAGCCACTATGCTGATGCATTGTCTGAGCGGACCAGAAGCAGATGGCGAAAGCGAAAACGGCCTATGTCTGCGGCGAGTGCGGCGCCGAATACACCAAGTGGCAGGGCCAGTGCGCCGAGTGCGGTGCCTGGAACACGCTGAGCGAGATCGTGCTGGAGAGCGCGGCCACGGCCAAGGCGCCGGCCGCGGCGCGGCGCAGCGGCTGGGCCGGCAAGGCCGAGACGCCGAAGATCACCGCGCTCAAGGACGTCGAGCATCGCGACCAGGCGCGCGTGTCCACCGGCATCGGCGAGTTCGACCGGGTGCTCGGCGGTGGTCTGGTCGAGGGCGCGGTGGTGCTGATCGGTGGCGATCCGGGCATCGGCAAGTCGACCCTGCTGCTGCAGGCGCTGGCGAAGATGGCCGGCACCCTGCCGGTGCTGTACGTGACCGGCGAGGAATCGCTGGGCCAGGTCGCCGGGCGCGCGGTGCGCCTGGACCTGCCGCTGGACGGCCTCAACGCGCTGGCCGAGACCGGCATCGAGCACATCCTGCAGCACGCCAGCGCGGCGCGGCCCAAGCTGATCGTCGCCGACTCGGTGCAGACCCTGTGGACCGAGGCGCTGACCGCCGCGCCCGGCTCGGTGAGCCAGGTGCGCGAGAGCGCGGCGCGGCTGGTGCGCTATGCCAAGGAGACTGGCACGGCGGTGTTCCTGGTCGGCCACGTCACCAAGGAGGGCGGTATCGCCGGCCCGCGCGTGCTCGAGCACATGGTCGATGCGGTGCTGTATTTCGAGGGCGAAAGCGGCAGCCGCTTCCGCCTGCTGCGCGCGTTCAAGAACCGCTTCGGCGCGGTCAACGAACTGGGCGTGTTCGCGATGGGCGAGAAGGGGCTGAAGGAAGTCTCCAACCCGTCGGCGATCTTCCTCTCCGGCGGCAGCGCGCACCAGCCCGGCAGCTGCGTGATGGTCACCCGCGAGGGTACGCGGCCGTTGATGGTGGAAGTGCAGGCGCTGGTCGATGCCTCGCCGCTGTCCAATCCGCGGCGCGTGGCGGTGGGCCTGGAGCAGAACCGGTTGGCGATGCTGCTGGCGGTGCTGCACCGCCATGGCGGCATCGTGGTCGGCGACCAGGACGTGTTCGTCAACGTGGTCGGCGGCATCCGCGTGCAGGAGACCGCGGCCGACCTGCCGGTGCTGCTGGCGGTGTTGTCGTCGCTGCGCGACCGGCCGCTGGCGGAGAAGACCATCGCCTTCGGCGAAGTCGGCCTGTCCGGCGAGATCCGACCGGTGCCCAACGGCGAGGACCGGTTGCGCGAAGCCGCCACGCACGGCTTCAAGCGCGCCATCGTGCCCAAGGCCAATGCGCCCAAGACCGGCACGGTCAAGGGCATGGAAGTGATCGCGGTGGAGCGGCTGGCGCAGGCCTTGGAAGCGGCGAGCGAATAGACCGCGGTGTCGGCGGGCAGCGTCTCGCCGTCCGCGTGTGCTGTGTTGCTTCGAATCGCGGCGTGGTGGCGTGTGCGTTAGTGCTGCTCACGTAGACTCGCCCGCCGCATCGCGCGGCCTGGTGTGGAGATTTTCTATCCGCACCGTCAGCCACGCTGCATCCGCTCGTTGCACGTCGATGCGCGCGACGGGCCACGGATCGCAGCCGGCGCATCATCTTCGAAGGCGAACGGCGCGCGTCGCCACGCGCGCCGTTGCCGTTGCATTGCCGAGGGCGCGATGGCGCCGTGGTTCCGTCAATCCTTGCGGTAGATCGCGCCGAGCTTGTCGATCTCGTCGCCGTCGCGGCCGGTGAAGCCGGCAATGTGCCAGCCGCTGGGCGCGGTGAGCGTGTAGGTCTCTGCGGTCGGCGTGCCGGCGCTGAGGCTGCGGCCCTGGTTGGTGCGCAGGCTCAGCGAGAACAGCCGGGTGTGGCCGTTGTACTGGCCCACGCTCAGCGTGGCCGAGGTCAGCCGCTCGTTGCTGCCCAGGCGCAGCGTGACTGCGTCACCGCCGCTGCCGCCGTGGGCCAGGGTGCTGCCGTTGTCCAGGCCCAGCGCGATGCCGTCCAGGCGTGAGGCGCCACGCAGGGTCACGCTGGCGATGGTGCGTTGCTCCGCGCCCTTGGCAATGTCGTTGAACGGGGTGCCGTGCGGGCCGCCGAACTGGTCGCTGGTGCGCACGGTGGTGCCGACCGCCCAGCCGAACTGCGCGGCCAGCGGGTAGTGGTCGGACAGCGGCTTGCCGGCGCTGTCGTAGAAGTTGCCGTCGTCGAGCTTGTAGCGGTTGGCGACCAGGGTCAGTTGCGGCGCGTCGCGGTACAGGATCTTGTCCACCACCTCGCAGTCGTTGGTCGGCGGCGTGCCGCACAGCAGCGGCGCGGCACCGGCCGCCGGTGCGCTGCCCTTGACCAGTTCCACCCACGCATCGGTCAGGCCATTGGCGGCGATCAGCGTGCGGATGTTGTCGTCGGCGCGGGTGTAGCGGGTGTTGGAGTCCATCATCACCAGCACCGCGTTGCCGGCCGACCAGGTCTGGATGAACTGCGAGAGCTGGCTGATGTTGGCGCGCCGCGCGGCCAGGTCGCCGCTCTCGGTGCCGGCGTTGGGATGGGCGTTGTACACGTCCAGCAGCACGCCGTCGTCCAAGCGCACGCGCATGTAGCTGAAGCCCTTGGGGGTGAGGCAGTCGGTGCCGTTGCACTTGTCCCACTTGACGCGGGTGAAGTCGTCGAAGCGGTAGTTGCTCAGCGTGTTGAGGCCGTCGCCGATCGCCGCGCCGCCGCTGGTGGGCGTGCGGTAGGGGTGTTTGTCGCCCGCGTACAGCGTGGCGTGGTAGTTGAAATCTTCCTGCACGTTGATCAGGCCGTACGGCGCCAGCTTCGGTGCGATCTGGGCGGTGTTGGCGGCCGGGTTGCTGCTGGAGATGCCCTGCGGCAGGCCGGCGACGTTGTAGGTGAGCACGTCGAGCACGCCGACGTCCGATTGCGCGTGGACCACGCCGGCGCAGGCCAGGCTCAATCCGATGCCGTAGCTCACGAGGGTGCGTAGATGCTGGATCATGAATCGCCTCTTGCGGGTTGGGAGGAACAGCGGATGGCGCGAGCGCCAGGGAGCGGTGCCGGAAAGCACCGATGCCGCCGCGCGACCGGCCGGGGCCGGCGCACGTGGCGTCATGGGGTGAGGAACTGCGGATCGAGCGCGGCCTCCACCGCGGCGGCGAAGGCCGGCAGCGGGCAGTCGTACGCGGCATCGGCGCGGCTGCACTGCGGAATGAACACCGCCGACGCCAGCGGTGGCGCCTGCACGGTCAGCGCGCGGCGTTCGCGCAGTTGCGCCAGGCTCTGCGCGGTGTAGCGCAGGCGGATCACCCGTTCGCCGTCGGCGCGGCGCCAGCGCTCGAATACCAGCGCGCCACCCGGCACGGTCTGGTCGGGCTGGTAGCCGGGCAACTGCCAGTGCAGGTCGAGCATGCCGGCCAGCAGGGTCAGGGTGCCGTCGTGGCCGGACAGCACCACCAGCCGCGCCGCGCCGCCGATCGGCGCGGCGTGCGTGGCCTGGCCGCTGCCGTCCAGCAGCGTCGCCAGCAGCCGTGCCGCCAGCGGCGAGGCGGCCATGCGCGCCACCGCCGGCGCGCGCAGGCGCAGCGCGAACTCGGCCTGGTGCGGGGCGAAGGCGCGCAGCAGGCTGGCTTCATCCACACCTTGCCAGCCCAGTGCGGCGAAGTCCTGGCCGTCGGCCCAGGCCATCAGCAGGCTTTCGCTGAGGCCGGAGGCGGCCGCGGCCGGGCCTTCGATGCCGGGGATCGCATCGTCGGCGTCGCCCAGCCGTGCCGGCACCGCATCCAGGCGTTGTTTGCCGCTGCCGGCGTCGGCCGGGCAGGGCCGTTGCGCGCACTGCAACAGCAGTTGCTGCAGGCTGTCGATGGCATCGGCCTGGGCCGCGTTCCAGGCCTGCGCATCGCCGCCGATGCGGCCGGCGATGGCCGCGCGCATCTGCGCCACCGCGACGGGATCGCGCAGGGCGGGTACACCGTCGAACAGCGGATCGGAGGCGCCGTCGGCGACGCTGTGCACCGGGTTGGCGCAGCCCGGCGTGAGCGTGCTGGCCAACGCCTGCGCCGAGGCGAGGGTGCGCTGGGTGCGGTTGGCCCAATAGTACGCGGCCGTGCAGCCGTCGCCGGCGAACAGCCCCAGCGGTGCGTAGTGGGCGCGATAGTAGGCGCCGAACAGCCGTTCCAGCGCCGCGCCATTCGCGGTGAGGGATCCGGCGGGTACCGCGAAGCGCGGCCACGGGCGCGCCGAATAGCGCTCCAGTTGCTCCGCGCTGGACATCGCCGCACGCACGCCGTGGCGCTTGAGGATGAGGACTTTTTCCAGGGTCTCCGTCGTGGCCGGTTGCGCGCGTGCCGCGGTGCAGGCCAGCGATGCGAAGGCGAACAGGACGAGAGTGGCGAGGCGCGACAGCGATGGCATCGGCAAGCTCCAGGCAGAGGCGGTGCGCCGCGCGCGGCGGTGCGCGGCGCACGGTGCGGTGGCTCGGGACCGCGGCCAAGCAGGCCGCGGTCGCCGGCTGGCTGCCGCGCGTGGGCGGCAGCGCGGCGGATCAGAAACGTGCGCGCAGGCCCACCGACCAGGTACGGCCGTAGTCGGTGTAGCCGCCGAACAGGCGGTCGCCGACGTACTGGCGTTGCACGGCGCCGGTGAGATTGATCGCGTTGACGAACACCGACAGGGTGTCGTTGACCTTCCAGGCCACGTTCGCGTCGAGGCTGCCGAATTTGTCGCTGTTGAGCGTGGCGACGTTGGCGGTGCCGACCGCGTTGACGATGTCGTCGCTCCAGCCGTAGCTGACCCGCGCCATCAGCGGCCCCTTCTCGTAGAACAACACGGCGTTGTAGGTGTTCTTGGCCACGCCTTCGAGGCTGTCGGTGAAGGTGCGGCTGCCGTCGCGGTAGGTGGCCTTGCTGTCGGTCCAGGTGTAGTTGAGCTGCATGCCCAACCCGTCCAGCGGCGTCGGCAGGCCGGCGAAGACCTGCTGGTAGGCCACTTCCACGCCCTTGACGCTGGCCTGGCTGCCGTTGGTCTTGGACGAGAGCAGGTAGGTCTGGCCCTGGTACTGCAGGTTCGACATCTGGGTCTGGATGAAGCGCGAGATGTCCTTGTAGAACACGCCGCCGGTCAGTGCCGAGGTGCCGTCGATGTACCACTCGAAGGTCAGGTCGTACTGCCAGGCCTCGAACGGACGCAGCGACGGGTTGCCGCCGCTGGCGGTGAGGATCTCGCCGCTGGAATTGAAGGTGAGCTTGGACGACAGGTCGGTGAGGTCGGGACGGGTGATCACCTTGGCCGCGGAGCTGCGCAGCACCATGTCGTCGCGCACGTCCCAGGCGGCGTTGAACGAGGGCAAGGCGTTGCTGTAGCTGCGCGCGAAGTGCACCGGTTGCGCACTGCCGTTGACGTCGGCGTGGCCGTCGGTGGTCTGCTCGGTGCGCACCAGGCGCACGCCGAGGTTGCCGCGCAGTTCCCGTCCGGCCAGTTCGCTGCCGAAGTCGGCCATCGCATAGGCCGAGCCGATCTTCTCCTTCACCTCGTAGGAGTTCTGCAGGTCGGCGCTGTTCGGCGTGTTGACCAGGTCCGCGGCGGTCGGCCAGGTGCCGAAGAAGGTCGATTCGACCGGCGCCAGCCACTGCCGCGGCAGGGTGCCGTTGGCGTCGGCGAGCATGTCGTCCACCGGCAGCGCGGTGAAGTTGCCGGCCGGGAAGCGCACGCCGGCGATGCTGGTCAGCAGCAGGTCGGCGCGATCGTAGGTGCGCGAGCGCTGCCGGTACTTGGCGCCGACCTTGAGGTCGCGGAAGAAGCCTTCGCCGAGCGTGCGCTTGGCGTCGAACTGCAGTGCGTCCTCCTTGTCGCGCGCGTCGATCTCGCGCCACTCCAGGCGGCGCCCGGCCACGCTGGCCGGATTGGTCGGATCGAAGCCGTTGGTGAAGCGCCAGTCGGGCACGTCGTCGCCATCGGCCTGCGGCATGTCCACGCGCATGGACAGGTTGGTGCCGCTGCGCAGGCGCGTGCGCCGGATCGGATCGGAGTCGTAGCTGTGCGCCTGCGAGTGGAACGCCACAGCGCCCAGCGTCCACGCATCGCCGCTCCAGGTGCTGGACAGGCGCGCGCTGCGGTTGTCGTCGGTGATGCCGGAGGTCTCGCGCGAGATCTGCACCTGGCCGTTGCGGTAGTCGAAGCCGGCGATACCGTCGTACGCCACGCGCAGGTTGCTGAGCTTGGCCAGGCTGTCGAAGCCCACGCCCAGGCTGTATTCGTCGTAGTGCACGGTCTGCTTGGCGTACAGCAGGTCCAGGTTGGTCTCCCAGGCCGCGCTCGGTTTCCACTGCAGCGAGGCGGCGATGCCGGTGCGTTCGCGTTGCTCCAGTTCCAGCGTCGGGCGCAGGCCGGTGGGCACGTAGTGGGCACCGGGCACGCCCGGCACGCCGTCGCGGTAGTAGTCCCAGCTCACTTCGTTGACCCGGTCCTGGCGCAGGCTGCGCTGCGCGTAGGCGCCGGAGAGCAGCACGCCGAAGGTGCCCTCGGCGTTGACCCAGTTGAACAGGCCGGACACGCGCGGATCGTTGGCGTGGGTGCGCTGCGCCTGGCTCGACTCCAGCGACACGTTGGTGAGCGTTTTACCCAGTTCCAGCGGGCGGAACGTGCGCACGTCGACGATGCCGCCGATCGCGCCTTCGTCCAGGTCGGCGGTAGGGCTCTTGATCACCTCCAGGCCGGCGACCAGCTCCGCCGGCAGGGTGTCGTAGCGGAACTGGCGGCCGGTCTGGCCGGAGGTGCGCACGTTCTCGTTGACCGCCATGGTCTGGCCGTTGAGCGTGGTCACCTGGAAGTTGGGGCCGAGGCCGCGCACGCGCACGTATACGCCTTCGCCACGGTCGCGCACGATCGACACGCCGGGCACGCGCTGCAGCGCTTCGGCCACGTTCTGCGCCGGCAGCTTGCCAATGTCCTCGGCGGCGATCACGTCGACCACGCTGTCGGCGTAGCGCTTCTCGCGCAGCGCGGCGCTGAGGCTGCCGGCGTAGCTGCCGAGCACCTGGATGCTGTCCAGTTGCTTGACCGGCGTGTCCGCCGGCGTCACCGGTGCCGGCGTCGGTGCGGCCGTCATCGCCGCCGGTGCAGTGGTCGCTGTTTCCGCCGGTGCGCTCACTGCCTCGATCGTCACCGTGGTCGGGGTGAGGAAGCGGTAGCGCAGGCCGGTGCCGTCGAGCAGTTGCTGCAGCGCCTGTTCCGGCGCGGCGCCAGCGCGGCTGCCATGCGCCTGCGGGTTGCCAGTGCTGCCGGCGGCATAGACGAACTGCAGGCCGGTCTGCCGCGACAGCGCATTGAGCGCGCGCGCCAGTGGCTGCGCGGGAATCGCATCGACCGCGACGGGCGCGGGTTGCGCGCCGGCGACGCCGGCATGCAGGGCGAGGGCGATGGAAAGGAACAGGGTACGGCGCATCGTCGGGTCCTGTGAGAGCGGGAGTGGTGGTGCGCGCGGCATCGCTATCGGGCGATTGCCTGCGCTGTCCCCGGACTACGAGGCGCGACGGCGACGATCGGGCACCGCTTTTCGATGAATTTTCTGTGACACGTGCGTGAGGGCTGGCGTCGCGTACGCGCGACTGCGCGCGTGCACGATGCGTGTGACGCGCTGATGACGCGCGACTGCGCGCCGGCCGCTCGTTCTGGACGATGCGTGCGTGATACAAGCGTCGCGCATTGCGCACGACGCACCTGTCGCGTTACTGCAGGCGTGCCTGCGTGGGTATGCGGCTGCGCACGTGGATGCCGTCGGCACCGGTGTGCACCTGCAGCGTCGGCTGCGCATCGAGGAATGCGTGCAGGGCGGCGACGTCGTCGCCACGCAGGTTGCCGGTCAGTCGCATCGCACCGGCGTCGGCGTCGTCGATCAGCAGGCGGGTGCGATTGAGCCGGTTGAAGTCCTCGGCGACGTTGGCCAACGGCTCGTCGCGGAACACGATGCGGCGTTGCCACCACGCATGCATCGCCGCGACATCCTCGTTGCCCAGTTCGACCCGGCCGTCGGCGGTGTCGATGCGCGCGCTCTGGCCGGCGCCGAGATCGGCGAGCATCGGCTGCCGCGGCTGGTCCTGACGCCACACGTGCACGCGGCCGGCGGAGACTTCGATGCGTGCCTGGTCCGGATGCAGGGCGATGTCGAAGGTGGTGCCAATGTCCTCCACGCGCAGGCCGCCGGCCTGCACCTGCAGCGGGCGCCGGTCGGCGGCGACCAAGAAGCTGGCCTGGCCCTGCAGCAATTGCAGTTTCCGGCTCCACGGCGTCAGCGTGGCGCGCACCTGGGTCTGCGCGTTGAGCCGCACCGTGCTGCCGTCGGCCAGTTGCACGCTGCGCTGTTCGCCGAGCGCGGTGGTGTAGGTCTGGCTGGTCGGCCAGTTCCAGCCGACCAGCACCGCGACCGCGCACACCGCGGCGGCTGCGGCCAGGCGCCAGCGTGGCGCCGCATTGGTGCGCGCGGCGCGCGTTGGTGCTGCCGCCACCGTCGCTGTCGCTGGCGCGCGCCGCGGCAAGGGTAGGGCGATCACGTTGCCGCTCGCCGCGCCATCGGCGGTGTCGTCGCTGGCGAGCAAGGCGTCCACGTCCAGGTCCATGCCGCGCAGCGCCTCGCCGAGGTCGCCGGCCACGCGCTGCATCGCCAGATACTCGCGCAGATGCTGCGGCGAGGCGGTCAGCCAATCGAGCAACTGCTGTTCCTGTTTCGCGTCCAGCGGCTGCATGCGCTGCACCGCATGCCAGTGCGCGGCATCGGCGATGGCGCTGCGCGACGAGAAGGTGCTGTCGTTCACCAGCGTTCTCCGCTGTCGGCCAGCGCGCGTCGGCAGGCCGACAGCCCGCGCACCACGTGCTTCTTGACCATGTGCGGCGATACGCCCATGCGTTCGGCGATCTGCTTGTAGCTCAGCCCATCGCGGTACTGCATCACCAGCACCGCGCGAGTGCGCGAGGGCAGGTCGGCGAGCAGGGCCTGCAGGTGCTGCTGGCGCTGCCGCTGATGTGTGCTGTCTTCCACGTCGTCTCCCGCCGCCAGCAATTGCGAGAACTGCTCCATCTCGTCGATGCGCAGCGGCGCCTGGCGGCGCCGCGCGGCCTGTTCGCGCGCCAGGTTCTGCGCGACGGTGTACAGATAGGCTTCGGGATTGGCGATGGCCTCGCCCTGCTGCCGATGCGCGCGCAACAGCCGCAGATAGGTCTCCTGCACCATGTCCTCGGCGTCTTCGCGTGCGCCGCGGCGCACGAAGAAGCCGCGCAGCACCGGGCCGTGTTCCGCGAACATGCGCGCCCATGCGCGTTTGGGGTGAGCCGCCACCGAGCCTGCCTTGTCCCTGGGGTGCGGCGCAGGCTAGAAGCTGCAGATGACGGTTCGGTGACGTGGGGGCGGTGCGCGGGAGCAAGGCGGTGTTCGCCACTTCCTGTGGGAGTCGACCGTCATGCAGTCGCGACGCGCGAAGCGGTGTGCGTTCCCGGGGCGTAATGCGTCGGGACTGAAGTCCCTCCCACAGTGCACACGGCGGGCTCGCCGCAAGCTTCTGTAGGAGCGGCTTCAGCCGCGACGAGGCGTTGCCGGTGGCGCCTGTCGCGGCTGAAGCCGCTCCTACGAATGCTGTGGATACCTCTCGCCGCGGACGCTAATGCGAATCGCGCGCCACCGCGTCGCCGCTGCTGCCGACCAGGAAATCCAGGTCCGCGCCCAGGTGCGCCTGCTGCACATGCTCCACGTACAGCTTGCTCCAGCCGCGCGTCGGCGCCGGTGGCGGTGTCCATTCGCTGCGCCGGCGCAGCAGTTCTTCGTCGCTGACTTCCAGGTGCAGTGCGCGGCCGGGGACGTCGAGTTCGATGATGTCGCCGTCGCGCACCAGCGCCAGGGTGCCGCCGGCGGCGGCCTCGGGCGAGGCATGCAGCACTACGGTGCCGTAGGCGGTGCCGCTCATGCGCGCGTCGGAGATGCGCACCATGTCGGTGATGCCCGCGCGCAGCAGCTTCGGCGGCAGCGGCATGTTGCCGACCTCGGCCATGCCCGGGTAGCCGCGCGGACCGCAGTGCTTGAGCACCATGATGCAGTCGGCGTCGATGTCCAGCGCCTCGTCGTCGATGCGCGCCTTGAAGTCCTCGATGCCCTCGAACACCACCGCGCGCCCGCGGTGCCGCAACAGGTGCGGCGAGGCGGCCGAGGGCTTGATCACCGCACCGTCCGGCGCCAGGTTGCCGCGCAGCACGGCGATGCCGGCTTCCGCGCGGACCGGCGCGTCCAGCGGGTGGATCACCTCGCGGTTCCAGCACGGCGCCTGCGCCACGTTCTCGCCCACGGTGCGGCCATTGACGGTGCGCGCGTCCAGCGCCAGTTCGGCGCCGAGTTCGCGCATCACCGCCGGCAGCCCGCCGGCATAGTAGAAATCTTCCATCAGGTACTGGCCGGACGGTTTGAGATTCACCAGGCACGGCAGTCGCGAGCCGAGCCGGTCCCAGTCGTCCAGCTGCAGCGGCACGCCCACGCGGCCGGCCAGGGCGAGCAGGTGCAGCACCGCATTGGTGGAGCCGCCGATCGCGGCGTTGACCTTGATCGCGTTGGCGAAGGCGTCGACGGTCAACACCTGCGACATGCGCAGGTCCTCTTCCACCATCTGCACGATGCGCCGCCCGCTGAGCCGCGCCAGCCGCGCGCGGCGTGCGTCCACCGCCGGGATCGCCGCGTTCTCCGGCAGCGACATGCCCAGCGCTTCGACCATGCTGGCCATGGTCGAGGCCGTGCCCATGGTCATGCAGCTGCCCTTGGAGCGCTGCATGCAGGCCTCTGCCTCGACGAACTCGTCCTGGCCCAGCGTGCCGGCGCGGACCATCTCCGACATCTCGATCACCCCGGTGCCCGAGCCCAGCGGCTGCCCGCGCCAGTTGCCCGACAGCGACGGCCCGCCGGACACGCCGATGGTCGGCAGGTCCACGCTGGCCGCGCCCATCAACAAGGATGGAGTGGTCTTGTCGCAGCCCATCAGCAGCACCACGCCATCCAGCGGATTGGCGCGGATCGATTCCTCCACGTCCATGCTGGCTAGGTTGCGGAACAGCATCGCGGTGGGGCGCATCTGCGTCTCGCCCAGCGACATCACCGGGAACTCCAGCGGGAACCCGCCGGCCTCGTACACGCCTTTTTTGACGTGCTCGGCCAGCTCGCGCAGGTGGCCGTTGCACGGGGTCAGCTCCGACCAGGTGTTGCAGATGCCGATCACCGGGCGGCCATCGAACATGTCGTGCGGATGGCCGGCGCTCTTGAGCCAGCTGCGGTAGTAGAAGCCCTGCTTGCCTTCGCGCCCGAACCACGCCTGGCTGCGGCGCGGCGGTTTGCTGGGTGAGCCCATGTCGGCGGATTCCTCGAGTCCAGGACGCCGGGATCCGCCTTGTGCGCAAGCCGCCCCCGGATGCTTTACGCCGGGGATGCTAGCGGGCATATTGATACGTGAAAAATAGCAAATATCTTCGAATGGATATTTGTTTTCATATATCAAAAACCTATCCACCTAGAGCGAAATGGCATGGACAACTCGGCAAGCGCGGCGCCTTCCCTCCTCGGCAACGCAACCTACGGCAGCCTGCGCGGGCGCCGCGTCTTCATCACCGGCGGCGGCTCCGGCATCGGTGCCGCGCTGGTCGAGGCCTTTGCCGCCCAAGGCGCGCAGGTGGCCTTCGTCGATGTCGCGGCCGAACCCAGTGCCGCGTTGGCCGAGCGCCTGGCCGCGGCCGGCCTGAGCGCGCCGTGGTGGCGCCGCTGCGACGTCACCGACGTGGCCGCGCTGCAGGCGGCGATCGGCGCAGCGGCGGCCGAACTGGGCGATTTCCACGTGCTGCTCAACAACGTCGGCAGCGACGATCGCCACGCCTTGGAGGCGGTGACCCCCGACTATTGGGAGCGCTGTGTGTCGATCAACCAGCGTGCGGCGTTCTTCGCCATCCAGGCGGTGGTGCCGGGCATGCGGCGCCTGGGTGGCGGTTCCATCGTCAACCTCGGCTCCACCGGCTGGCAGAGCAAGACCGGCGGCTATCCGGTGTATGCCACCGCCAAGTCCTCGGTGAACGGCCTGACCCGCGGCCTGGCGCGCGACCTGGGCGCGGCGCGGATCCGCATCAATGTGCTGACCCCGGGCTGGGTGATGACCGAGCGCCAGGTCACCCTGTGGCTGGACGAGGCCGGCGAGCGCGAACTTGCGCGGAACCAGTGCCTGCCGGACAAGGTGATGCCGGAGGACATCGCGCGCATGGCGCTGTTCCTGGCCTCGGACGAGGCGCGCGCGATCACCGCGCAGGAGTTCGTGGTGGATGGCGGCTGGACCTGAGGTCGGTCTGGCGGCGGGTGGTGCTGGGGATGTCCTGCGAGGTGGCGTCGGCTCGGACAGGGCCATAGCGGGGAGGTGTCCCGCTTCGCTCGTCGGGGCTGAAGCCCCTCCCACAAACAGCCGAGCGCTGCTGATGGGCGGCGCATTGTGGGAGGGACTTCAGTCCCGACGCGATCAGCCGTCCGTCGGTAGCGACGGCGCGGTTGTTGCCACGGGGACTTCGTAGACCGTGGCCGCCGCCTCCTGCAGCGCCTGCAGCACGATCCGCGCGCCCGGCGACAGCAGCCAGTCGCGGCGGGTGATCAGGCCGAAGGCGTCCATGCGGCAGGACAGCGCCACCGGCACGATCGCCACGCTGCCGTGGTCGGCGAAATGCCGGGCCACGTCCTCCGGCACCACCGCCAGCGCGTCGCCATGGCGCAGCAGTTGCGGCAGCACCACCAGCGCCGAGGTCTCGATCACCCGCTTGGGCGCCTCCAGCCCGGCGTTCTGGAACATCAGTTCGAAGCGGTGGCGCAGCACGCTGCCGTCCGGCGGCACGATCCACGGTGCCTCGGCCAATACGGCCAGTGTCGGCGCCGGCGCCGCCAGCAGCGGATGGCCGGGGCGGGCGATGGCGCAGACCTTTTCCTCGGCCAGCGCCTGGTAGTGCAGGTGGCGCTTGTCGTGCCGCGCAAACAGCCGCGCCACCACGATGTCGAGCTTGTTCTGCGCCAGTTGCTCCAGCAGCACGTCGCTGCCGTCCACGCGC
The DNA here is from genome assembly GCF_014199855.1 of Xanthomonas sp. F1. Taxonomy (NCBI): domain Bacteria; kingdom Pseudomonadati; phylum Pseudomonadota; class Gammaproteobacteria; order Lysobacterales; family Lysobacteraceae; genus Xanthomonas; species Xanthomonas sp. F1. The sequence continues at coordinate 188,090 of NZ_JACHOK010000002.1, forward strand.
AGGCTCACCCGCAGCAGCGGATGCTGCGCGCCGACCTGGGCCAGGGCCGACGGCAGCAGGCTCATCGCCGGGCCGGCGATCGCGCCGACGCCGACGCTGCCGGCATAGCCGGCCTTCAGCGCGGCGATCTCGGCGCCGGCCTCGCCGAGGCTGGCCAGGGCGATGCGCGCGTGGCGGATCATCGCCTCGCCGTACCAGGTCGCGCGCATGCCGCGCGGCAGGCGCTCGAACAGCGGCACCGCCAGCATGTCCTCCAGGTCCTTGAGCAGCTTGGACGCGGCCGGTTGCGACATGTTCAAGGTCTCGGCGGCGCGGTGGATGTTGCCTTCCTCCTCGATCGCCAGCAGCAGCATCAATTGCCGGGTCTTCAGGCGGGCGCGGACGAACCAGGGCGGGGCAGCGGGCATGGCGCTCAGAGCGATATGAATGTTCGTATACGTTAAGCCAAAACCGATATTTGTTGCATATAGGTCGTCCGGCCAGAATAGGTCGGGCGCATCGCGTCGCGCGTGTCCCGCGTCGCGCGCTGCGCGCCCGCATTCCGACAGGCGACCGATTCATGCGATTGATCCAGTTGCTCGATGACGCAGGCACCCCCGGCGTCGGCGTGGTGGAGGACGAGGGCCGCCAGGTGCGGCTGTTGCGCGAGGTGGCGTCGACCTACGCGCTGGCCAACGTGGCGCTGGCCGCCGGCGACAGCCTGGAGGCGCATGCGCAGCACCTGCGCGGCGAGCGCGTGCTCGACTACGCTGCGCTGCTGGCCGCCGGCCGCGTGCTGCCGCCGCTGACCCATCCGGACCCGGCGCATTGCCGCGTCACCGGCACCGGCCTGACCCACCTGGGCAGCGCGGCGACCCGCGATGCCATGCACCAGAACCTGCAGCAGCAGGCGGCGCAGGGCACGCTCACCGATTCGATGAAGATCTTCCAGCTTGGCGTGGAAGGCGGCATCCCGCGCGACGGCCAGCCCGGCGCGCAGCCGGAATGGTTCTACAAGGGCGACGGCAGCACCCTGGTCGCGCCGGGCGCGCCGCTGCCGTCGCCGGACTTCGCCCTGGACGGCGGCGAGGAACCGGAACTGGTCGGGCTGTACGTGATCGGCGCCGACGGCGTGCCGTACCGGCTCGGCTTCGCGCTGGGCAACGAATTCTCCGACCACGTCACCGAGCGCCAGAACTACCTGTACCTGGCCCATTCCAAGCTGCGCGCCTGCGCGGTCGGCCCGGAGCTGCGTTGCGGCGACCTGCCGCGCGACCTGCGCGGGCATAGCCGCATCCGCCGCGGCGATGCGGTGATCTGGGAGAAACCCTTCGTCACCGGCGAGGCCAACATGTGCCACTCGCTGGCCAATCTCGAATACCACCATTTCAAGTACGCCGCGCACCGCGTGCCCGGCGACGTGCACCTGCATTTCTTCGGCACCGCCACGCTGAGCTTCGCCGACGGCGTGCAGGCGCAGCCCGGCGACCGTTTCGAGATCGAACTGCCCGAGTTCGGCGCGGCGCTGGTCAATCCCTTGCAGCGCGTCGAGAGCGGATTCGCCCTGGGTGGCGTGCGCGCGCTGTAGAACCGCACGGAGGTAGGCATGACCCGACGTTTCCAGAGCTACATCGACGGCCGCTGGGTGGCCGGCGATGCCATCGCCCCCGACGAGAATCCGTCGGACCTGTCGGCACCGGTCGGCGAAGCCGGCGGTGTCGATGCGGCCACCGTGCGCGAGGCGATCGCCGCGGCCAACGCGGCGCAGCCGGCCTGGGCCGCGAGCACGCCGCAGCAGCGCGCCGACGCGCTGGACGCGGTCGGCAGCGAGATCCTGGGGCGCAAGCAGGAACTGGGCGCGCTGCTGGCCTCGGAAGAGGGCAAGACCCTGCCGGAGAGCATCGGCGAGGCGACGCGCGCCGGGCAGATCTTCAAGTTCTTCGCCGGCGAGGCCCTGCGCATTCCCGGCGAGACGCTGGCCTCCACGCGGCCCGGGGTCAACGTCGAGATCACCCGCGAGCCGGTCGGCACGGTGGGCATCATCGCGCCGTGGAATTTCCCGCTGGCGATCCCGGCGTGGAAGATCGCGCCGGCGTTGGCCTATGGCAACACCGTGGTGTTCAAGCCGGCAGAGATGGTGCCCGGCTGCGCCTGGGCGCTGGCCGAGATCCTCAGCCGCGCCGGCCTGCCCAACGGCGCGTTCAACCTGGTGCTCGGCAGTGGCAGCACGGTCGGCCAAGCGCTGGTCGCCGAACGCGGCATCGATGCGCTGAGCTTCACCGGCTCGGTGCCCACCGGCAACCGGCTGCTGCGCCAGGCCGCCGAGCGCGGGCTGAAGATCCAGTTGGAGATGGGCGGCAAGAATCCGCTGGTGGTGCTGGCCGATGCCGACCTGGACCTGGCGGCGGAGATTGCGGTCAACGGTGCCTACTTCTCCACCGGCCAGCGCTGCACCGCCTCGAGCCGGTTGATCGTCGAGCGCGCGGTGCACGACGACTTCGTCGCGCGTGTGCGCACGCGCCTGGCCGCGTTGAAGATCGGCCATGCGCTGGAGCCGGGCGTGGACATCGGCCCGGTCGCCAGCAGCAGCCAGTTCGAGCAGGACCGCGACTACCTGCGCATCGCCCGCGAGGAAGGTGCCGAGGTGCTTTATGGCGGCGAGGCGCTGGAGTGCGCGCACCGCGGCTACTACCTGCGCCCGGCGCTGGTCGCTGCGCAGCCGCAGCATCGCATCGCCCGCGAGGAAGTGTTCGGCCCGGTCGCCGCGGTGCTGGTGGCCGACGACTACGACCACGCGCTGGCGCTGGCCAACGACACCGAGTTCGGCCTGTGCGCCGGCATCGCCACGCGTTCGCTGAAGCACGCCACGCATTTCAAGCGGCATGTGCAGGCGGGCATGGTGATGGTCAACCTGCCCACCGCCGGCGTCGATCCGCACGTGCCGTTCGGCGGGCGCAAGGCGTCCAGCTACGGCCCGCGCGAGCAGGGCCGGTATGCGGTGGAGTTCTACACCACGGTCAAGACCGCCTATACGTCCGCACCATGAACTGATCGAACCAGCGCACGCCGGCCTGGGAGGGTGGGCGGCGCGTCGCGGCCTCAGGGCCGTGTCCGCCGCCAGCGTGCCATCAACGAGGAGGGGCTATGCAGAAGCACACGTCGGGAATGCGGGCGCTGGGAATCGTGGCACTGCTGGGCATGGCGCTGGCCGCCTGTTCCGGCGGCGGCAAGGAGGCGGGCAAGACGCCGGGGCAACTCACCGTCGGTTTCAGCCAGGTCGGCGCGGAGAGCGAATGGCGCACCGCCAACACCGCCTCGATCAAGCAGGCCGTCGCCGATGCCGGCATGAAGCTGAAGTTCTCCGACGCGCAGCAGAAGCAGGAGAACCAGATCAAGGCGCTGCGCTCGTTCATCGCCCAGCGCGTGGACGTGATCGCGTTTTCGCCGGTCGTGGAATCGGGCTGGGAGACCGTGCTGCGCGAGGCCAAGGCCGCGCAGATCCCGGTGGTGCTCACCGACCGCGCGGTGAAGGTGTCCGACGACAGCCTGTACGTCACCCTGATCGGCTCGGATTTCGTCGAGGAAGGGCGCAAGGCCGCGCGCTGGCTGGTCGAGCGCTCGCCGCTGAAGGACGGCGACAAGCCGGTGCGCATCGTCGAATTGCAGGGCACCGTCGGCTCGGCGCCGGCAATCGATCGCATGAAGGGCTTCAAGGACGTCCTGGCGGCGCACCCGCGCTTCCAGATCGTGCGCTCGCAGAGCGGCGACTTCACCCGCGCCAAGGGCAAGGAAGTGATGGAGGCGTTCCTGAAAGCGGAAGGGCGCAACATCGACGTGCTCTACGCGCACAACGACGACATGGCGATCGGCGCGATCCAGGCGATCGAGGAGGCCGGGCTGAAGCCCGGCAAGGACATCCTGGTGATCTCGGTGGATGGGGTGAAGGGCGCGTTCGAGGCGATGCAGGCCGGCAAGCTCAACGTCACCGTCGAATGCAACCCGCTGCTCGGCCCGCAACTGGTGCAGGCAATCCGCGACCTCAAGGCCGGCAAGCCGCTGCCCAAGCGCATCGTGGTGGAGGAATCTGTCTACACCCAGGACCAGGCCGCGGCCGAATTGCCCAAGCGCAAGTACTGAGGGCGCGCGCATGCATCCGTTGGTGCTGGAGGCGCAGGGACTGAGCAAGGCCTACGCTGGCGTGGCCGCGCTGGAGGACGTGGCGCTGCGCCTGCGCGGCGGCGAGATCCACGCGCTGATGGGCCAGAATGGCGCCGGCAAGTCGACCCTGATCAAGCTGCTGACCGGCGTGACCGCCGCCGACGCTGGACGCATCGTGCTGGACGGCACGGTCGTCGCGCCGGCCTCGCCGCAGCAGGCGCAACGGCTCGGCATCAGCACCGTGTACCAGGAAGTGAACCTGTGCCCTAACCTGTCGGTGGCCGAGAATCTGTTCGCCGGCCGCTACCCGCTGCGCGGCTGGCCGCGGCGCATCGATTGGCGCCGGGTCGAACGCGAGGCCGAGGCCGGCCTGCAGCGCCTGGGCATCGCCATCGACGTACGTCGCGCGCTGGGCAGCTATCCGGTGGCGGTGCAGCAGATGGTGGCGATCGCGCGTGCGGTCGGCGTATCGGCGCGGGTGCTGATCCTCGACGAGCCTACCTCCAGCCTCGATGAAGGCGAGGTGGCCGAGTTGTTCCGGGTGATGCGCGCGCTGCGCGAGACCGGCATGGCGATCCTGTTCGTCACCCACTTCCTCGATCAGGTGTACGCGGTGGCCGACCGCATCGGCGTATTGCGCAACGGTCGCCTGGTCGGCGAATACACCCCCGACGCGCTGCCCGCGCCGCAACTGGTCGCGGCGATGGTCGGGCGCGCGCTCGACCCGGCCAGCGCCGCGGCCGCCACGGTGCGCGCCGCGGCGCCCGAGGACGCGGCGCCGCTGCTGCAGGCGCAGGGCCTGGGCCGGCGCGGCCAGTTGCAGCCGATCGACCTGCAACTGCGCCGCGGCCAGGTGCTGGGCCTGGCCGGCCTGCTCGGCGCCGGCCGCACCGAACTGGCGCGGCTGCTGTTCGGGCTGGACCGCGCCGATCGCGGCCGCGTGGCGATCGACGGCCGCGCCGTGGCCTTGCGCGGCCCGCTCGATGCGATCCGCCACGGCCTGGCGCTGTGTCCGGAAGAGCGCAAGACCGAGGGCATCGTCGCCGAGCTGTCGGTGCGCGAGAACATCGTGCTGGCCTTGCAGGCGCGCATGGGGCTGCGCCGGTTCCTGGCGCCGGCCGAGCAGGTGCGCATCGCGCAGGGCTATGTGGACGTGCTGGGCATCAAGACCGCCAGCCTGGAGACGCCGGTGGGGCTGCTGTCCGGCGGCAACCAGCAGAAGGTGGTGCTGGCGCGCTGGCTGGCGACGCGGCCGCGGCTGCTGATCCTCGACGAACCGACCCGCGGCATCGACATCGCCGCCAAGCAGGACATCATGACCCGGATCCTGGCCTTGGCCCGCGAGGGGATGGCGGTGCTGTTCATCTCCGCCGAGGTCGCCGAACTCGCGCGCATCGCCGACCGCATCGCGGTGCTGCGCGAACGTCGCCTGGTCGGCGAGCTGCCCGGCGGCTGCGGCGAGCGTGCGATCTTCGAGCTGATCGCCGGGAGCACGGCATGAGCGCTGCCACCACGCCCGACGCCGTCGCGCCGCGCTGGCCGGCGCGGCTGCGCGCGCATCCGCTGTTCTGGCCGCTGGCGACACTGGCCGCACTGCTGCTCGGCAACGGCGTGTTCGACCCCGGCTTCCTGAGTCTGCAATGGCGCGACGGCCACCTGTACGGCAGCCTGGTCGACATCGGCAACCGCGCCGCGCCGCTGGCGCTGGTGGCGATGGGCATGACCCTGGTGATCGCGGTGCGCGGCCTGGACATCTCGGTCGGTGCGGTGGTGGCGATCGCCGCGACGGTGGCCGCATGGATGATCGGCGGCGGCGAACACAGCCGCTTCCCGCTGTGGGCGGTGTTGCTGGCGCCGCTGCTGGTGGCGGCGCTGTGCGGGCTGTGGAACGGCCTGCTGGTGGTCAAGGTCGGCATGCAGCCGATCATCGCCACGCTGATCCTGATGGTGGCCGGGCGCGGCATCGCGCAATTGATCGGCGACGGGCAGATCCTGACTATCTACTACCCGCCGTACTTCTATCTCGGCAACGGCTTCCTGCTCGGCCTGCCGTTCGCGCTGTTCGTGGTCGCCGCGGTGTTCGTGATGTTGCAGCTGCTGCTGGGGCGCACCGCGCTGGGTCTGTTCGTGCGTGCCATCGGCTACAACCCGCGCGCGGCGCGGGTGGCGGGCGTGCGTGCGCGGTTGATCGCGGTGCTGCTGTACGTGTTCTGCGCGTTCAGCGCCGGCCTGGCCGGGTTGCTGATCAGCTCCAACGTCAAGAGCGCCGATGCCAACAACGCCGGGCAACTGATGGAGCTGGACGCGATCCTGGCGGTCACCCTCGGCGGCACCCTGCTCGATGGCGGCCGCTTCAGCCTGGCCGGCAGCGTGATCGGCGCGCTGATCATCCAGACCCTGACCGCGACCATCTACGCCTTCGGCGTGCCGGCGCAGGTCACCATGCTGATCAAGGCGCTGCTGGTGTTCGCGGTGATGCTGCTGCAATCGCCGACCTTCCGCGCCAACTTGCGTGCCTGGATCAGGCGGCCGCCGCCGCAGGTGCGGCCATGAGTGCGGCGGTCCCGCGCGTGACCATCTCCGGCCTGCGCAAGGCGACAGGGATGCTGCAGGGCGCACGCCTGCCGCTGGCGATCACCGTGGCGCTGTTCGTGGCCATGCTCGCGGCCGGCGGCGTGCTCTACGACGGCTTCCTGGCGCCGCAGGTGCTGGCCAATCTGCTGATCGACAATGCCTTCCTGTGCATCGCCGCGGTCGGCATGAGCCTGGTGATCCTCAGCGGCGGCATCGACCTGTCGGTGGGCGCGGTGCTGGCCTTCGCCACGGTGCTGTCGGCGTCGCTGGTCGAGCGCCATGGCTGGTCGCCGCTGGCGGCGATCCCGCTGGTGCTGTTGCTCGGCAGCGTGTTCGGCGCCGGCATGGGCCTGCTGATCCAGCGCTACCGCCTGCAGCCGTTCGTGGTCACCCTGGCCGGCATGTTCCTGGCGCGTGGCGCCAGCTACCTGATCAGCGTCGACTCGATCCCGATCACCGACCCGCTGTACACCGCGATCGCGCAGGCGCGGCTGCCGCTGGGCGGCGGCGCGTCGCTGTCGGTCGGCGCGCTGATCGCGCTGGCCATGGTGGCGCTGGGTATGTGGCTGACCCAGTGCACCCGCTTCGGCCGCTGCGTGTACGCGCTCGGCGGCAGCGAGGCCTCGGCGCGGCTGATGGGCCTGCCGGTGGAGGCGACGCAGGTGCGCGTCTACGCCTTCAGCGGCTTCTGCTCGGCGCTGGCCGGAGTGGTGTGCACGTTCTACATGCTGTCCGGCTACAGCCTGCACGCGCAGGGCCTGGAGCTGGACGCCATCGCCGCGGTGGTGATCGGCGGCACGTTGCTTGCCGGCGGCAGCGGCTACGTGATCGGCACCTTGTTCGGCGTGCTGATCCTGGGCGCGATCCAGACCCTGATCGTGTTCGACGGCACGCTCAGCTCGTGGTGGACGCGCATCGTGATCGGCGGCCTGCTGCTGCTGTTCTGCCTGCTGCAGCGGTTGTTGAGCCGGCGCCTGCCGGCGATGGATGCGGTTGTCTGACGGATGGCAGCGCGTGGCGGTGAGCATCGCCACGCGCCACGGCGCGCTCGCTAGCGAGGTGCCGATGGCGCCGCGTCGCCCTGCAGCGGGGTGACCGCGATCCAGTCGATGTCCGGTGCATACCTCGAGCGCAGCAGGATGTCCGGTGCGCGTTGCGAGATGTAGTGGACGCCATCGGCATCGGGCACTTCCTCGCCGGAAAGCTGGATGCGATTGCGCCCGGCATGCAGCGCGACCGGTACGCTCAGTTCCCACCAGTTGTTGCGGTGGAAGCTGTGCGGGAAGGTCGCCAGGAGCGGCGGCGCACCGTTGACGCGGATGCGCCCGATGCGCGCCAGCGGATCCGGATTGTAGTGGCTCGCCTTCGACTGCTCGTCGTTGGCGTAGCGCAGGGTCAGCATGTACGGGCCGGCGCGATCGACCGTGACCGCGGCGAAGGTGAGCGTATTGCCGTTGCCGGGTTCCCCACCGATGCCGGTCACCGCCTCGCCGCCGCTGGCGAGCGTGGCCTTGGTGCGATGCGCATTCCCGGCGAGGGTGGCCTGCTCGGCTTCGTAGCGTGGGCCGAGCACGGCGCCGGGACCCACCCGCAGGCGATCCAGCAGCGGGCGCTCGGCGCTGCCGCCGACCACGATCTTGTTGATCCCGCCCAGCAGGAATACCCTCTGCGCAGATGCCTGCAGCGTCTGGCCGTTGACGGTGAGGGACAGCGCGCCGGGCGTGGCCAGGTTCAGCGACAGCGGCGTCATTCCTTCCTGCGGCGCATACACCCAGAACGTGGCGGAGGCGCCGGCGGGCAACGCCACCGCGCCGGCGCCGGAGATGTCGTCGCGGTCGTAGCGCGCCCGCGCGCCGCCCGCCAGCGTGGCGAGTTCGGCCTCGTAGACCTGCGTGTCGGCAGCGGGATCGGGCAGCGACAACGTGATGCGATCGATCAGCGCATTGCCGCGCGTGTGTCGGTGGCCATCCGCACTCGCACTCGCGATGCTGAGCACGTGGCGGCCCGCGGCCAGCGCGATGCGCAGGTCGGCGTGGTCCCACACCACCGGCTTGTAGCCCAGCGGCAGCATCACCTCCCGTTCGCTGGCCGCATCCCCGTCGACGCGCACGAAGACATTGGTCGGCCCGAGCGCGGCGACCAGCGGATCCTGGTTGAAACTGTTGGCGAGGATGCGCAGATCGTACAGACCGTCCTGTGGCACCTCGATGGCGAAGTCCAGGCGCACGTCGCGCGCGCTAGCGAATCCGCCGACGGCATAGCGGCCGGAGGTGAAGAAGCGATCGAGCGCCTGCGGCGAGCCTTCCGGGCCACGCCGTTCGTAGCCGCTGCCGTGGTGCGCGGCGTCCTCTGCTTCGTACCGCTGCTGCCAGCGCAGTGCCGGCGGTTGTGCAGGGCCGCCGTGCATGCCGGGCATGACTACCAGGCTGTAGGCCGATTCGGCGGTCAGCGCCGGCAACGCGCCGCGCCCGAAGTCCAGATCGATGCGGCCCGCGACCACCGGCACCTGCACGTCCGCGACCAGGCGTGGCGCAGCGGCGTCACCGAGCTGCCCGGTCCAGGGGATTTCGTGCACGACCACGCGCACCCGCTCGCCGAACGAGGCGTTCGGAATGCGGGTCAACGACAGCGTGGCAGGCCCGCTGCTGCCACCGAACAGGACACGCGCCTGCAGCTGTTGCGGGTCGAACGCGGCCACCGCCTGCAGGCTGTCGTCCTGCCCGGGATGCGGGGGCGTCACCGCCACGGTGTGCATGCCGCGCATCGCGGCGTAGGCGTTCAGCAGCCACCACTGGCCGTTGCCGCGATTGGCCTGAACGGCCGAGTCGCTCAGATTGCCGTCGATGTTCCAGTACGCCAGGTCGGCATCGACCTTGGCCGCTTCGATCGCCGCCGCCCACTGCACGATCTGCCCCGGCACGGAAGTGTGGTAGTTGAACGCGTACTCGTCGATGTTGATCGGCAGGTGCCGGCCGGCCAGCGCTGTCCCGGCGAAGAGTTCCTGTTCCCAGCCGCGGAAGCGGGCCACGCTGCGCGACAGCGAGGCCGGATCGGTCAGTTCGTGCCAGGTGACCACGTCGGGCAGCGTGCCCGCGCGCAGCGCATGCTGCAGGAAGCCCTTGTCCTGGTCGAACAGGATGCTGGTGTTGGGGCCGGCGATGCGCGCGTCGGGGAGGATGGCGTGGATGCGTCGCCACGCACGGTCCCACGCGTCGAAATAGGCGTTCGGGTCGCTGCGCCAATCCACGCCGTTGCAGCTGTCAGGACCCGCATGCCCCGGCGCGGCGGCCTTGGCGAACATGTTGCCTTCGGGCTCGTTGAACGGCACGAACACCACGTGCTGCCGGTACTGCGCGGGCAGCGCCTTGACCTGTTCGACCTGACGCGCGATCTCGTCCAGGTAATGCGCCACGGACTGCGCGCAGTCGCCCTGCGTCCAGCGGTAGGGGAAGCCGCGGTGGATGTCGGTCATGTAGATGTAGGTATCGCCCCCGGAGCCGGTGGCGAGCGAACGGATCACGTCCAGCGCATCGGCGCCGGGATGTTGCAGCCCGTCCTGTGCCTTGGTCGCCACACTGCGCAGGCCCATGCCCTCGACCAGGTTCGGGGACGGCAGGCGCGCGTCGTAGAGGCCGTAGAGACTGCCGGATGCACCGCCATGGAACGGGCCGGTGTCCTGCCCCAGGTCGACGATGAGGCGATCGGCGGCGATCGCCGTGCCGGTGCAGGCGGCGAGAGAGAGGGACAGCAGCAGCCGCGAGGCCGTGGAACGAACGGATGCGTGCATGGGCGGGAGGTCGGCAATGGAGCGATGCGTCCGGTGCCCGGCGAACACATGCACGCTAGGCCGTAGCAGGCAGGATAGGGCCGCCGCGCAGCGCCGACCAATCACGTAAATCGGCCGTGCGATATCCGAATCGGAATGGGGCGGCGCGCACGTGGAGGACCGCCCACCCTTGATCTGTCGCCTGCTGTCGTCCGCCTGCAGTGGTTGCCGCCCCGGGGTCTGCACTGGGCGCTCGCGCGGCGGGCCGGCGTAGAATTCGGCAATCGCAACCGGAGCGCCGACATGCTGACCATCTGGGGCCGCCACAACTCGAGCAACGTACGCAAGGTGCTGTGGTGTGCCGAGGAAGCCGGGGTGGCGTACCAATCGATCGAGATCGGTGGCGCGTTCGGTGGCAACGACGCGCCGGCCTATCGCGCGCTAAATCCCAATGGCCTGGTGCCCGCGATCGAGGACGACGGCCTGGTGCTGTGGGAGTCCAATGCGATCGTGCGTTACCTCGCCGCGCGCTACGCCCCGGACACGCTCTATCCGCAGGCCCCGGCGTTGCGGGCACAGGGCGACAAGTGGATGGACTGGACCACCTCGCGCTTCGCCGGCGCCTTACGCGATCTGTTCTGGGGCGTGCTGCGCACGGCACCAGAGCAGCGCGATGCCGCCAGGATCGCCGCCGCGCTGGATCAATCGGCCGAACTGCTGCGCACCGCCGATGCCGCGCTGGCGCAGCAGCCGTGGCTGTCGGGCGAGCACTTCGCGATGGGCGACATCCCGCTCGGCAGCTTCGTCTATGCCTGGTTCGAGATGCCGATCGAACGCCCGGCGCTGCCGCACCTGCACGCCTGGTACCAACGTTTGCAGCAGCGTCCGGCCTACCGCAAGGGCGTGATGACGGCGCTGACCTGAGTGGCATCGCCCAAGGCCGGCGCGTCGTCGCGGCGGCAAGCCGGCGACGCATGCGCGTGCAGTCCCCCCTGATGGCAAGGAGCCATGACCCATGATCGAAACCCCCAGGATCGTGCTCTGCATTCCCGGCCCATGGCCGGGTCGATCCGATCTGCTCGCGCGCATCGTCCAGGACAGCGGCGGCTACCTGTTCGCCGGGCAGGTGCTGATGCACATGGACAGCGGCGAGGCCTGCGAGCTGCAGTACGAGCCGCACGATGCACGCATGGCCGCCGCGTTCGCCGCGGCCGGGCCGCACTGGCGCGGCTCGGCGGACATGGCGCGCATCGGGACGCATGCGTCGGTCGTCTACCTGATCGGTGCCGGCGGCTCGCGGGTGCGCGCCGAGACGATGATGCGCGCGGCCGCGGCGTTGCTGGATGCCGGCGGTCTGGGGGTGAAGGTCGAGAGCAGTGGCGTCGCCCACAGTCCGGCCGACTGGCGGCGGCTGTGCGCGGACCTGTCGCTAGGCAGCGCCCACCGCGCCTATGTGCTGAACATCACCGGCGAGCAGGTCCATTCCTGCGGCATGCATCAGTTCGGCATGAAGGACGCGATCGTCGCGGCGCAGGCAGCATCTGATCCAGTCGGTCTGCTGCATACCTTCACTTCCTACCTGTTCAACGAAGCGCCCGACGTGCGCGAGGGCCATACCTTCGCGGTCGCGGCAGACGCGCCGCGCTACCGGATCCAGGCCGAGGCCAGCACCCAGTTCCAGCCCGGCGACCTGTTCGCCAATCCCTATGGACTGTGGCGGCTGACGCCGCTCTGACAGCGCGTTTATTCCCTATTCGTTTGCAGCGGGCCTGACCTGCTCGCCGTGAGCGGCGGCTGCAGTGCCTGCAGCCGTTTTGCGCAGTGAACCGGGTCTGCGCCGGATGCAGCGCTGCGGCGATGCCGCCGTCGAGCGCCTGCGTGCCTCAGGATCTCCCGCCAGCCACCGCCGGCAGCGCGTCGCCGCCCGCGCGGCGCATCACCCAGTTGAACAGCGGGGTCGCCATCAGCGTGGAGGTGATGGCCATCAGCACCAGGATCGAGAACAGGCCCTGTTCGATCACCCCGGCCTGCAGGCCGATGTTGATGATGATCAGCTCCATCAGGCCGCGCGCGTTCATCAGCGCGCCGATCGCCATCGCATTGCGGTTGTTCTCGCCGCTGATCCGTGCCGCGGCCCAGCAGGCGATGCCCTTGCCCAGGAACGAGGCCAGCAGCACCACGCCGGCGGCCAGCAGGATCTGCGGGTCCAGCAGCACGCTCAGCTCGGTCTTGAGCCCGGAGAAGGTGAAGAACATCGGCAGCAGGAACACCACCACGAACGGCTGCAACTGCTCGCGCAGCTTCTCGGTCAACGCGCCCTTGGGCAGGCAGGCGCCGAGCAGGAAGCCGCCGAACACCGCGTGGATGCCGATCGCGTCCATCGCCCAGGCGCTGACGCAGAACAGCATCAGCACCACCGCCAGCACGCCGGCGCTCAGCGGCTGGTCGGGGCGCACGTGGTCGGCCAGGCGCCGCAGCCAGTGGCGGCCGACCAGCATCATGAACAGTGCGTAGCCCACGCCGCCGCCGATCGCCAGATAGGCGCTGCCCCAACTGCCGCCGAAGCTGGCCAGCACCACCGCGAGGATGCACCAGGCCGCGGCGTCGTCGACCGCGCCTGCGGTCAGCGCCAGTGTGCCCAGCGGACTGCCGGTGAGGCCGCGCTCGTGGATGATCCGCGCCAACATCGGGAACGCGGTGATGGCGATGGCCGCGCCCAGGAACAGCGAGGCCTCCAGCAGCTTGGCCTTGGCCGAGAACAGGCCCGGCACATGCAGCAGCCACGGCGCCAGCACGAAGGCCAGCACGAACGGCACGGCGATGCCGGCCAGCGACACGCCCATCGCGCTGCGGTAGCGCGTGCGGAAGTGCTCGCCGCGGAAATCGGTGCCGACCAGGAACATGTACAGGCCCACGCCGAGCTGCGCGGCCACGTACAGCATGTCCAGGGTCGGCTTCGGGAACAGCGCCTGCTGCAAGTCCGGCAGCAGCGCGCCGAACAGCGACGGACCCAGTGCGACGCCGGCGATCATCTCGCCGACCACCTGCGGCTGGCCCAGGCGCTTGGCCAGCAGGCCGACCAGGCGGCACGCCAGCAGGATCGCCGCCGCCTGCAGGAAGAAATACACCGACATCTGCGGGGTGGTCATGGGTGGCCGTCCTGGAAGTGTCGGCGGATGATAGGAGGCCGGCGCCACGAAATCCATGCGTGCGCCGCGCCACGTGGTGGGGTGGGGTGCGTTTGCGGTATGGTGCCTCGCGCGCGCCGCATCGCGCGCGCGGCACGCATGTAGGCCGACACCGCAGGACGCACCGGGGAACGAGGCGATGAGCAAGGGATGGACGCGACGGCAATGCCTGGGCGCCGCTGCCGCGGGCGCCGTGGCCGGCCTGCTGCCAGGGGCCGCCATCGCGGACGCTGCCGATGCGAGCGGCGCCGCTGCGCTGTACCGGCGCGCATTGGTGCTGGATGCCAATGCCCTGGCGTCGATCGGGGAGGTGTTCGCTGGCGCGGATGCGCCGCAGCTGTTGCAGCAACTGCGCGACTCCGGCGTGTCTGTGCTGAAGACCACGCTGGGCGGTGCATCCGGCGGCTTCGAGACCGCCGTCCAGGACATCGCCGCCGCGCAGGCACTGGTCGAGCGCTATCCGCAGCACTTCCTCAAGGTGCTGCAGCCGGCCGACCTGCGCCGTGCCAAGCGCGAGGGGCGCGTCGCGTTGATCTTCTCCTTCGAGTCGGCGGCGATGCTGGAGGACAAGCCCGCGCGTATCGAGCTGTTCCGCCAGCTCGGGGTGCGGGTCATGCAACTGACCTACAACCGCACCACGCCGTTCGGCGTCGGTTGCCTGGACGGCGACACGGGCGGTGTCACCGCGCTCGGCCGCGATGCGATCGCGCACATGAACCGGCTCGGGGTGGCGCTGGATCTGAGCCATTGCAACCTGCAGACCACCCGCGACGGCATCGCCCTGTCGCAGCGCCCGCCGGTCATCACCCATGCTGGATGCGCCGCGGTGTTCGCGCATCCGCGCAACAAGCCGGATGCCGAACTGCGTGCGCTGGCCGACAAGGGCGGGGTGATGGGCGTGTACATGTTGCCGTTCCTGACCGAGGACAGCCGCCAACCGCAGCTGGCCGACTACATGCGCCACCTGCAGCACGCCCTGGACGTCTGCGGCGAGGACCATGTCGGCATCGGCACCGATTCGTTGTTCTTCCCGATCACCGAGCAGGACCGGCGCGCCTTCGAGGCGGACCTGGTGCAGCGCCGTCGCGATGGCATCGGCGCCCCGGGCGAGAACCGCTTGCCCTATCTGCCCGACGCCAACACCCCGCGCAAGCTCGAACGCGTCGCCGACGCGTTGCTGCGCCAGGGTTACGGTGCCCGCGTCGCCGAAAAAGTGCTGGGCCTGAACTTCGAACGGGTGTTCGGCGAGATCTGGAGCGTGTGACGTCGTGCGGCTGCGGGGCCACGCATCGGGACTCTCCGCCACGATCGTGGTCGCTGCGGGTGCAGGCTGAAACATTCTTCGGATCACATGCGATGCCGCCCATGTGGCTTCCGCCAATACGCTTTTTCACCAAAACGAGAGATGGACATGCAACAGCGTTCGGATGGACAGCGTCCTGCGGCGGGAATGTCGCGCCGTGATTTTTCCCGCTTCGTGGGACTGGGCGGCATGGCCGGGGTCGCGGCGCTCGCCGGCGTGGACGTGGCCGGCGCCAACACCACGCAGGCGGCAGCGACACCTTCCCCCATCGCCAACGTCAAGGATTTCGGCGCAGTCGGCGATGGCGCCACCAACGACCAGCCGGCGATCCAGGCGGCCCTGGACAGCGTGGGGACCGATGGCGGCTATGTGTTCTTTCCCGCGGGCTCCTATCGGGTCGATTCGCCCCTGTTCGTGAAGAGCAAGGTCAACAGCGCCGCAGGCTTCGTGGTGGCCGGCTCCGGGCAGAACTGCGCCATTCGTGCTGGCGACAACTTTCCTGCCAACGTGGCCCTGGTCTACGTGCTCGGCGGCAACGCCGCGCTGTTCGACCTGGGGCTGGACGGCATGAATCGCGCGCAGAACGGTGTGGAGTACGCGTACTCCGCACCGGATCGCCCGGACGATCGCACCATCCTGATCCGTGGTGTGGCGTTCTCGCGCTTCCTGTCCAACGGCTTCCATTGCGTCGGCGGCGAGGGCTACCAGATCCGCGAGTGCTTCTTCAATTCCATCGGCGACTACGCGGTCTACAACCGCAATGGCGGCATCAATTCGTTCGTCGAGGGCAACTACATGCTCGGCTGCGGGGGCGTCTATCTGGGGTCCACGTCGGCGCAGCCGGAGGGCGTCCGGATCGTCAACAACACCATTCTCGCCTCCGCCGGTTCGGGCATCGGCGTCTATGTCGACAGAGGCCTGGAGATCAACATCTCGCACAACGTGATCGACCAGGTCAAAGTGGCCTCCGTACAGATCACCAACAACAGTTCCTACGTCAAATGCATCGGCAACTGGCTGTCGGGACAGCCCGGCACGGTGGTGTGCTCGCTGAGCCAGGACGCCAACTCGATCACCTTCGCCGACAACACCTTCGAGGGCGGCGACTTCCAGTTGTCGGTGGTCTCCGACACCCTCGGCCGCATCCACGACATCACCGTCCACAACAACATCTTCAACAACACGCGCGACACGGCGATGTTCTTCAACAACATTTCCAGGGTCAGCATCATCGGCAACCATTGCCGCGCGAGCGGCAAGGAATCGTTGTTCTGGGGCGGCGGCCAGTACGGCGTGGCGATGGGCAACGTACTCTGGAAGGGCCCGAACGCCGCTGCCGGGTTGGTCCAGAACACCAACATCGGGTGGTGATGCGCGCGTTGCGTCGGTGCCGGCGGGCCACCAGTCGCACCGACGCGACGCGAGGCGACGAGACGGAGGCGGTGCGGCCTGAATGTCCCGCCCATTGCACTGGATGGGGACGCGGCAGTGCGCCTGCGTCGCGCCCGGCAATGCATACACGCGCCAGCGTTGCATGCACCGCCTCTGATCGTTCCAGCGGCGCTGCGCTGGCCGCATTGACCAGGCCAGCGCGCAGGTTCAGACTTGCGGCCCAGTTTCCATTCGAACGTCCCACGCCGCCATGGCCCACGCACCGCTGCTGATATTGCCCAACGCCCTGCGCGTCAGCGCAGGCCGGGTGCGCCTGCCTGAAGGAGTGGTCGACGCCGTGCGCTAACGCCGGCCATCGCCGATCCGACGCAGACAAGCACCCGACGGGTGCTTTTTTATTGCCTGTTTTTCGCTGTTCCACTGTTCCGACACGCCAAGGAGAACGTGCCATGCACTACGCCGCCGAACCCGAAACCTAGCCGCATGCCCGCCTCGCCAACCGGGGCATGCGGCTTCCCCAGTGTTGGCAATGCGGAACCTCTCTCATGAACACCCAAACCCTATCCCGCTGGCGCAACCTCGGCATCATTGCCCACATCGACGCCGGCAAGACCACCCTCACCGAACGCCTGCTGTGGGCCGGCGGTGCGATCCACCGTCTCGGCGAAGTCCACGACGGTGCCGCCACCACCGACTTCTCTGACATCGAACGCGCGCGCGGCATCAGCATCGGCGCGGCTGCGGTGCAGGTGCAGTGGGCGCCGGCCGGACAGCCGACGCATCGCCTGACCCTGATCGATACCCCCGGACACATCGATTTCGCGATCGAGGTGGAACGTTCCTTGCGCGTGCTCGACGGCGCGGTCGCGGTGTTCTCCGCGGTCGACGGCGTACAGCCGCAATCCGAAACCGTGTGGCGGCAGGCGCGTCGCCACGGCGTGCCGATGCTCGCGTTCGTCAACAAGATGGACCGTGCCGGCGCGTCCTTCGACGGCGTACTGGCGCAGTTGCGCAGCAAACTCGACGCGACGGTCTGGGCGGTCGGCGTGCCGGTGCCGGGCGACTCCGGCTTCGACGGCTGGAGCGATCTGGTCGGCGGCAGCATGCTGACCTGGAGCGACGCGGGGCAACTGCACATGCGCGACTGGCATGCCGAGGAGGCAGCCGGTTTCGCGGACGCGCGCGAGCAATTGATCGCTGCCGTGGCCGAGCACGACGAGGCGCTGGCGCAGGCCTATCTCGAAGAGCGCGCGATCGACGCCGATCTGCTGCGCGCCGCCTTGCGCCGGGCCACCCTGGCCGGCGCCGGCGTGCCCGTGCTGGCCGGCTCGGCGTTCAAGCGCAAGGGCATCGAGCCGTTGCTGGACGCGATCGTCGACTGGTTGCCGTCGCCGCTGGACCGCCCGCCGGTCGCCGCCCGCGCCGACGCGGACATCGATGCCGGGGACGGACACGACACGTTGCTGGCGCCGGATCCGTCCGGTCCGCTGGCGGCGCTGGTGTTCAAGTTCGCGCATACCGCGCAGGGGCCGTTGGCCTTCGTGCGTGTGTATTCGGGCACCTTGCGCGTCGGCGACACGGTGTGGACCTCGCATGCGCGACGGCCGCGCCGGGTCGGGCGGCTGGCGGTGGTGCAGGCGCAGCGGACCCACGACGTGGCGCAGGCGCAGGCCGGCGAGATCGTTGCCGTGCTCGGCTGGAAGGACGCGGTCAGCGGCGAGACGCTCAGCGGCGTGGATGCGCGGTGGGTGCTGGAACGCATCCGCACGCAGCCGCCGGTGCTGGCGTGGCGGCTCGGTGCGGCCAACGCGGCCGAACTGGTGCGGCTGGGACAGGGCCTGGCGCGGCTGGCGCAGGAAGACCCCTCGTTCCGCGTCGACAGCGATCCGGAGACCGGCGAGGCGGTGATCTGGGGCATGGGCGAGCTGCACCTGGAGGTGATGGTGGAGCGGCTGCGCAGCGAGTGGCACGTGGACGTGCGCACCGGTGCGCCGCGCGTGGCCTACCAGGAAACGCCGCGTGCGGCCGCGCTGGGCGTGGCCGCACGGCTGTCCAAGCAGAACGGCGGCCAGGGCCAGTTCGCGCAGGTGGTGCTGGATGTGCTGCCGCGCGCGGACGGTGCGGTGACCTTCGTCGACCGCAGCCGTGGCGGCGTGGTGCCCAAGGCCTTCGTCGCCGCCACCGAGAAGGGCGCGCGGGCGGCGCTGGCGCAAGGTCCGCTCGGCCATCCGGTGGTCGGCGCGGAGGTGGTGCTGGTCGATGGCCAGGCGCATGCGGTGGATTCGTCGGACCTGGCGTTCCAGCGCGCCGCGTCCGAAGCGGTGAAGGCGGCGCTGGCGCAGGCCGGCACGCTGCTGCTGGAGCCGGTGATGGCGGTGGCGATCGAGACGCCGGCGAGCAGCGTCGGCGACGTGCTCGGCGATCTGCAGCGGCGCGAGGGACGCGTCGTGGCGATCGAAGAGCGCGGAGCCCATGCCGAGGTCGTCGCGCAGGCGCCGTTGGCGCAACTGCAGGCCTATGCCACCGCGTTGCGCTCGCTGACCCAGGGACGGGCATCGGCGAGCATGACCTTCGACGGCTATGCGCCAGTCAAGGCCGCGTGAGCCGGATGGCCATCTGGCAATGCGGCAGGAGGACGAGGAGCCGGTTCGCCGGCTCCTCTTTTTTTGCGGAGGGCAAGCAATACCGCGACGCAGTCCAGGCGGGCGTGGACTGCGCGCGCAATCCTCACGGATCACGCGTCCACAGCGAGTCCTGTATATCGTCCGTGCCGACTTGGCGACGGCGCACGATGTTTGTTCGCCATGTAGATGCCCGGCGCTTGCGTCGACGCCGCGAACCGGGCTTCATAGCCGGCCCCGATCGCCGGAGCCGCCCATGCATCGCCGTTTAGCCCTTCTGACCCTGCTTGCCTTGTCGTCGGCGCTCGCCGCGGCGCAGCCGCCGGCATGCGCGACGCCGCTGCAGATGGCCGAGCGTCTGTACA
Organism: Xanthomonas sp. F1; assembly: GCF_014199855.1. Taxonomy (NCBI): domain Bacteria; kingdom Pseudomonadati; phylum Pseudomonadota; class Gammaproteobacteria; order Lysobacterales; family Lysobacteraceae; genus Xanthomonas; species Xanthomonas sp. F1. Next base: position 207,436 of record NZ_JACHOK010000002.1, read on the forward strand.
AGGCGCGCGATTTCTACTGGCAGCCGCAGAACCTGGACGGGTTGCTGACGCCGTCCTTCGCACACGCGCTGCAGGCCGACCAGCGCTGCGCCGCGCGCGAGGGCGTGTGTCGCCTGGACTTCGATCCGTGGACCAGCGCGCAGGACGGCGACATCCAGGGCGCGCCGACCTTCACCCTGGTCGCGGGCGGTTCGCAGGCCACCGAGGTGGAGGTGCGGATGGACTACCGGCTCGCGCTCGGCGGCCGTGCCGCGCGGGCGCGCTCGGTCAAGATCGAACTGCAGCGCCGCGGCAACGGCTGCTGGGCGGTCAGCGACCTGATCGCACCGGACGGGCAGTCGCTGTTCGCGCTGCTGACCGATCCGCAGGACTAAGCGCGCAGAAGGTCGCAACGCACAGGAAATCCCAATCCCTCTTCTGGGGATGGGGCAGTGTGCCGTGCGCATGGACGCATTGCGCCCTCGCTGGGTGGCAGGGAGGGAGGCGCTGGCGGGCAGGTCTCCCTCACACACACGCGCACACGCTGTCGAGCGGCGGTTCGGGATTGGGATGAGTAGTGGTGTGCGGCGCGGGCCGACCCTCACCCCAGCCCCCGCTCCGCGCCCCGGCCCGCGCTTGCGGCGCGGGCGCTCCAGGGCACGCGCGCCAGTGGCGCGCAAGTCGTGCCCAGTCGCCCCGGCGGGAGAGGGGCTGGCAGTGCGGCAGTGGCTTGGGACTACTGCAGCTTCAGCATCACGATCGCCTTGGCCGGCAGTGCCACCTGCAGCGTGTCGCCCTGCAGGCGCGCGCCGGTGAACGCGGCCGGGCGCACCGCCTGCGGCTGGGCGAAGGTGTTGAGCGCGTCGATGGCCGGGGCGGTCAGGATCTGCCCGTCGACGCCGCGTGCCTGCACGCCGTCGACCTGCACCGCGACGTCGGCGCTGCGGTTGGGGTCCAGATTGGTCAGCGCCACATACACGTGCCCGTCCTTGGCCCGCACCGCCGAGCCGTGCACCGCCGGCACCGTGTAGCCGGCATGCCGGTAGTCCGGCGTGCTGATCTGCAGCGGCAGCGCGGTCGCGTCCTGGTAGGGCTTGTACAGCATGAAGACGTGATAGGTCGGCGTGAGCAGCATCCTGTCGCCGTCGGTGAGGATCATCGCCTGCAGCACGTTGACCATCTGCGCGATGTTGGCCATGCGCACGCGGTCGGCGTGCTGGACGAAGATGTCCAGGTTGAGCGAGGCCACCAGTGCGTCGCGCAAGGTGTTCTGCTGGCGCAGGAACCCCGGGTTCACGTCGGGCAGGCCCTTGTACCAGGTGCCCCATTCGTCGACCACCAGCGCGACCTTCTTGTCCGGGTCGTACTTGTCCATGATCGCGCTGTGCTTGCTGATCAGCTCGTCCATCCGCAGCGTGCGCGACAGCGTTTCGATCCAGGCCGCCTCGTCGAAGCTGGTGGAAGAGGCGCGCGGCGGCCAGCCGCCGGGCACGGTGTAGTAGTGCAGGCTGAGGCCGTCCATGAACTTGCCGGCCTCGCGCATCATCACCTCGGTCCAGTGGTAGTCGTCCTCGTTCGGTCCGGGCGCGATCTTGAGGATCGTCTGGTCGGCCGGCGCCTTGACGAAGGTCTGGTAGCGGCGGAACACGTCGGCGGCGTACTCGGCGCGCATGTTGCCGCCGCAGCCCCACAGCTCGTTGCCGACGCCGAAGAACGGCACCTTCCACGGCGCCTGGCGGCCGTTGCGGCGGCGCTGTTCGGCCAGGGTCGAGCGCGTGGGCGCGGTCATGTACTCCACCCATTGCGCCATCTCGTCCGGCGCCGCGTCGCCGACGTTGCCGGCCACGTAGGCCTGCGTGCCGAGCAGTTCGGTGAAATCCATGAACTCGTGGGTACCGAAGCTGTTGGGTTCCTCCACGCCGCCCCAGTGGGTGTTGACGCTGGTCGGGCGCTGGCTGCGCGGACCGACGCCGTCGCGCCAGTGGTACTCGTCGGCGAAGCAGCCGCCGGGCCAGCGGATGTCGGGGACATCCAGCGCTTTCAGCGCGGCCACCACGTCGTTGCGGTAGCCGCGGGTATTGGGGATCTTCGAGTCCGGGCCGACCCAGACGCCGCCGTAGATGCCGGTGCCCAGGTGCTCGGCGAACTGCCCGAACAGATGGCGCGACACCGCGGCGCCGGGCTGGTCGGCATGCAGGGTGGCGCGCACCTCGACGTCGGCGGCCTGGGCCAGCGTGGCGGCCAGTGCCAGGCCGAGCGTCGCGGCGATCCGCGGCAGTCGCCGCCAACATGCCGCACGCTGCTGCAGGAAACGGGGCGAACGCATCGGGAGCTCCTTGTCGGGTAGGGCGGCGCCATCGCCAGCGCTGCGTGTGAGTGACGGCCGGCGCGCGGCGTGGGCGTGGCGCCAAGAGGAGGTCGCGTGCAGGGCGGCAACCCCGACGCGATCGCGTCCGCGCCGCCTCGCTGCGCTGTCCCCGGTTACCGCGGTCTGTCCCCTGGCCCGAGCATAGAAGACACGCGAAGGGCGAACCAATGCTCAAATGCGACGCCGCCATATCGGAATTGCAATGCGCGGCGCGTAGCTGCACGCGGTTCGTTCCCAGAACGTGCGCGATATCGCACAGCGCACCGCCGATGCCCGCGCAGCGATGGCCGCGTCGCGCCATCGCTGGTTATGCTGCGGACCCCGCGCATGCGCATCCACCCCCCAGGCTCCTGCATGTCCTCGCTCTTCGGTCATCTTCCCGACGGTACCGCCATCCAGCGCATGGTCCTGGACAGTGGCGACGGCCTGCGCGCCGAGTTGCTGACCTACGGCGGCCTGCTGCGCAGCCTGCGCCTGCAGGGCGCGCACGGCGATACCGAGCTGGTGCTGGGGCTGCCGACGCTGCAGGACTACCTGCAGGATCCGGCCTACCTGGGCGTGCTGGTCGGGCGCTTCGGCAACCGCATCGCCGGCTCGGCCTTCACCCTCGATGGCCGGCACTACGTGGTCACCGCCAACGAGGGCGCCAATCACCTGCATGGTGGCGCGCTGGGCTTCGGCCGCCGGGTGTGGACGGTGCTGGCGCAGACCGAGCGCATGCTGCAGCTGCGCTACGACTCGCCGGCCGGCGAGGAAGGCTACCCGGGCAACGTGTCGGTGGAGGCGACCTACCGCGTCGAAGGCCGCTGCCTGAGCGTCGAGTTCGTCGCGCAGACCGATGCACCGACCCCGCTCAATCTCACCCATCACCCCTATTTCAACCTGGCCGGCGATGCCGCGGTGCCCGCCGCGGCGCAGTGGCTGCGGGTGCCGGCGGATCGCTACCTGCCGGTGCGCGATGCGGCGCTGCTGCCGCGCGGCGAGGTCGCCACGGTGGCCGGCACGCCGTTCGATTTCCGCCACGCGCGATCCATCGCCGACAAGGACATCGCCGCCGATCCGCAACTGGCGATCAGCGCTGGCTACGACCACTGCCTGGTGCTGGCCGACGGCCACGACTGCACGGCGCTGCTGTACTCGCCGCACAGCGGCGTGGCCATGCGCATCGCCAGCCCGATGCCGGCCGTGCAGCTGTACGAGGGCCAGGGCCTGGACCGGCAGCATCCGGCGCTGGGCCGCGGTATCTGCCTGGAGCCGCAGGGCTACCCGGACGCGCCGAACCACCCGGACTTCCCCGACAGCATCCTGCGCCCAGGCCAGGTCTATCGGCACCGCATCGCGTACCAGTTCGCCGAAGTCGGCCGCGACGCCGACTGGGCGGCGGTGGAGGCGGCGCTGGCGGGGCAGGGCCGCGATTGATGCGTGGGACGTCGTAGGAGCGGCTTCAGCCGCGACCGGGCGTTCCTGGGAATGCCCGGTCGCGGCTGAACGCTCCTGCAAACATGCGCTGCGCCAGGCTGTGCAGCCTACTGCGCGTGCCCCAGCACCAGTTCGATCACGAACTTGCTGCCGAAGAACGACAGCAGCAGCAACACCATCGCCGCCAGGGTCCAGTGCACCGCCTTGACCCCGCGCCAACCGTAGCGCCAGCGGCCGAACAGCAGCGCGCCGAACACGATCCACGACAGCACGCTGAGCACGGTCTTGTGCACCAGCCGCTGCGCCAGGAAATCCTGCACGAACAGCACGCCGGTCAGCAGGGTCAGGGTCAGCAGGATGAAGCCGACCACGATGGTGCGGAACAGCAGCGTCTCCAGCGCGGTCAGCGGCGGCAGCGCGCGCAGCCAGGGATGGAAGTCGCGGCGTCGCAGCGCGCGCTCCTGCAGCCACAGCATCACCGCCAGCAGGGCGGCGATGCCCAGCGTGGCGTAGGCCAGCAGCGCCAGCCAGGCGTGCAACTGCAGCCGCCAGTCCAGCACCGGCGCCGGCTCATGGCCGTAGCCGTGGTAGGCCAGCAGCAGCGCCGCCGACAGCGGGAACACCACCACGCCCAGCGCGGCCATGCGCCCGCTGGCGCCGACCAGCGCGGTCATCAGCGCCATGCCCAGGCTGACCAGCGACAGCGCGGCGAAGAAGTGCATGTCCGGGCCGCCGGCGGTATGCAGGGCGACCTGCACGTGATAGCCCGCATGCAGGGCCACCGCCGGCAGGGCCGGCCACAGCCATGCCCGGCTGCGGTCCACCCGGTCGCGCACCACCGCGGCGATCAGCAGGCCGCTGGCGGCCAGGTACAGCAGGGTGGCGAGGACGGTGATGAGCATCGGGTCAGTTTCGCATATCGCGCCGGCGGCCGTGACGGCGGCGCCGGGGGATCGCCGGCGCGCCCGGCTATAATCGACGGCCGTTTCCCGTCCGCGACCTGCCCGCATGTTCGAATCCCTCACCCAACGCCTCTCCGGCACCATGCAGCGCCTGCGCGGCCGCGGTCGCCTGACCGAGGAGAACATCCGCGAAGCCACCCGCGAAGTGCGCATCGCGCTGCTCGAGGCCGACGTCGCCCTGCCGGTGGTGCAGGCGCTGATCGAGCGCATCAAGGTGCGCGCGGTCGGCCAGGAAGTGCTCAAGAGCCTGACCCCGGGCCAGGCGCTGATCAAGGTGGTGCGCGACGAGCTGACCGCGGTGATGGGCTCGGCCGCCAGCGACCTCAATCTCAACGTGCCGGCGCCGGCGATCGTGCTGATGGCCGGCCTGCAGGGCGCGGGCAAGACCACCACGGTCGGCAAGCTGGCCAAGCACCTGAAGGAAAAGCGCAAGAAGAAGGTGATGGTGGTGTCGGCCGACGTGTACCGCCCGGCCGCGATCGAGCAGCTCAAGACCCTGGCCGAGCAGGTCGGGGTGCTGTTCTTCCCGTCCGAGGCCTCGCAGAAGCCGGTGGACATCGTGCGCGCCGCCATCGCCGACGCGCGCAAGTCCTTCGTCGACGTGCTGCTGGTGGATACCGCCGGCCGCCTCGCCATCGACGAAGCGATGATGGCCGAGATCAAGGCGCTGCACGCCGCGATCGTCCCGGCCGAGACGCTGTTCGTGGTCGACGCGATGACCGGCCAGGACGCGGCCAACACCGCCAAGGCGTTCAGCGAGGCGCTGCCGCTGACCGGCGTGGTGCTGACCAAGACCGACGGCGACGCCCGCGGCGGCGCCGCGCTGAGCGTGCGCTACATCACCGGCAAGCCGATCAAGTTCATCGGCGTCGGCGAGAAGCCCGACGGCCTGGACGTGTTCCATCCCGATCGCCTGGCCAGCCGCATCCTCGACATGGGCGACGTGCTGTCGCTGGTCGAGCAGGTCGAGCACCAGGTCGACAAGGACAAGGCGCAGAAGCTGGCCGAGAAGGTCGCCAAGGGCAAGAAGTTCGACCTCAACGACATGCGCGACCAGCTCGAGCAGATGCAGAACATGGGCGGCCTGTCCGGGCTGATGGACAAGCTGCCGGGCATGGGCCAGATCCCCGAGCACCTCAAGCAGCAGGTCGCCGGCAACAAGGACGTGCCGCGGATGATCGCCATCATCGGCTCGATGACCAAGAAGGAGCGGCGCAACCCGGGCCTGCTCAACGGCTCGCGCCGCGCGCGCATCGCCCGCGGCTCCGGCACCCAGCCGGCCGACGTCAACAAGCTGATGAAGCAGTATCAGCAGATGGAAAAGATGATGAGCAAGATGGCCGGCGGCGGCATGAAGGGCCTGATGCGCGGCATGAAGGGCATGATGGGCGGCATGGGCGGCCGCGGCGGCCTGCCGTTCCGCTGAGCCTCGAGAAGCCCCTCGCCCCCGGGAGAGGGGTGAGGGTGCGGGGCGAAGCCACCCAGCCAAGCAACGACGCGCGGCGCGACAGTGCCGGAGACAAGCGGGGCGTGTGTCGGCGCAACCGCGAAGCGACGCCCTCAATCATCGCACCATCCGGACGCCATCCGGCCGCGTTGCCGCCTGCGCCTGTCGCGACGCGACCACGGCGCAGACGCCGGCGATATCATTCGCGGCATCCTCCGACGCGCCGCGACCGCAGCCCCGATGCCATGAACGACGCTCTCCAGCACCGCGTCAGCGCCTTCTGCGCCCGCTTCGGCCTGCGCCTGCCGATTCTGCTCAGCCCGATGGCCGGCGCCTGCCCGGTGCCGCTGTCGGCCGCGGTCGCCGCGGCTGGTGGCATGGGCGCGATGGGCGCGGTGCTGTCGGCGCCGCAGGACATCGTGGCGTGGATGGACGCGTTCCGCGCTGCCGGCGACGGCCCGGCGCAGATCAATCTCTGGGTGCCCGATCCACCGCCCGTGCGCGATGCCGCCGCGGAAGCCGCGATGCGTGCGTTGCTCGGTACCTGGGGTCCGCCGGTCGATGCCGCCGCCGGCGACGCGGCGCCGGCCGACTTCGACGCCCAGTTCGAGGCCCTGCTCGCGGCGCGTCCGGCGGTGGCCTCGTCGATCATGGGCCTGTTCCGGCCGGACCAGGTGCAACGCCTGCAGCAGGCCGGGATCGCCTGGTTCGCCTGCGCCACCACCCTGGACGAGGCGTTGGCCGCGCAGGCCGCCGGCGCCGATGCGGTGGTCGCGCAGGGGGCCGAGGCCGGTGGTCACCGCGGCGCCTTCGAAGCCGGTAGCGCCGAGCGGCAACTGACCGGGCTGTTCGCGCTGCTGCCGCGGCTGGCCGACCATCTGCAGATCCCGGTGATCGCCGCTGGCGGCATCGGCGACGGCCGCGGCATCGCCGCCGCATTGACCCTGGGCGCGAGCGCGGTGCAGATCGGCACCGCCTTGTTGCGCAGTCCGGAGGCGGCGCTGGCACCGGCCTGGGCGGCCGCGCTGGCCCAGGCCGAACCCGAGCAGACCACGTTGACCCGCGCCTTCTCGGGCCGCCTGGGCCGGGCGCTGGATACCGACTACGTGCGCGCTGCCGCCGCACCGGATGCGCCGCCGCCGCGGCCGTACCCGGTGCAGCGTGGGCTGACCGCGCCGATGCGCCAGGCCGCGCAGCGCGCCGACCGCCTGGCGACGATGCAGGCCTGGGCCGGGCAGTCGGCCTGGATGGCGCCGGGCGAGCCCGCGGCAGAGCTGCTGGTGCGCTGGTGGGTGCAGGCACAGGCCTTGTTGTGAGCGCACAGGTCTTCCATCACGGGCAGCCGGCGGGCGCCGAACTGCTGGCCGCGGCCGCGCTGGTGAACTACGGGCACTTCAGCACCATGCAGGTGCGCAATGGCGCCGTGCGCGGGTTCGACCTGCATCTGCAGCGGCTGCAACAGGCCAATACGGCGCTGTTCGGCAGCGCCTTGGCGGCCGAGCGCGTGCGCGACGAGTTACGCGCGGCGCTGGCTGCGTTCGGCAGGGGCGACGCGTCCCTGCGCGTCACCGTGTTCTCGCCGGCATTCACCCTGCGCCGGGCCGACGCCGACTGCGCGGCGGAGCTGCTGGTGTCGCTGGCGGAACCGGCGCAGGCCGACCCTGCGCTGCTGCGGCTGCGCAGCAGCGTGTTCGCACGCGAGGCGGCGCAGTTCAAGCACGTCGGTACCTTCGGCGCGTTCCACCAGCGCCGCCTGGCGCTGCAGGCTGGTAGCGACGACGCGTTGTTCGTCGACGCGCAGGGGCAGGTGGCCGAAGGGCCGACCTGGAACCTGGGGCTGTGGGATGGGGCGTGCCTGCACTGGCCGCAGGCACCGGCGCTGCGCGGTACCCAGGAACGGCTGCTGCAGGCGGGGCTCGCCGCGCTGGGCGTGGCGCAGGCAGTGCGGCCGCTGTCGCTCCACGAATTCGGTCCGGACGTGGCCGCCTTCACCTGCAATGCCCGCGGGCAGCAGGCGGTGGCGTCAGTGGACGGGCGTGCGTTGCGCCCGCCCGAGGAACTGCTGGCGTTGCTGGAGGATGCGCTGCACACCCAGCCCTGGCAGGCGATCTGAGCACTCCGTGGACGGCCATCGCGGCATGGCTGCCGCTCCTGGCGAATCCCCAATCTCGAATCCCCAATCCCGCGGCCGCAGGCCACAGCCCAGACTTGGCAGAGCCGGGGCCGGCCGCTATAATCGTCGGTTCACCGCGCCATCCTGGCGACTGGGCAATACCGGAAACTCACCATGGTCAAGATCCGCCTTACCCGTGGCGGCGCCAAGAAGCGCCCCTTCTACCACATCATCGTCACCGACGTGCGCAGCGCGCGCGACGGCCGCAACATCGAACGCGTCGGTTACTACAACCCGGTCGCCCAGGGCGCCGAGCCGCGCGTGGTGCTGGACCTGGCCCGCGTCGACCATTGGGTGTCCAATGGCGCGCAGCTGACCGACAAGGTGCGCAACCTGTACAGGGAAGCCACCAAGAACCAGGCCGCCGCGGCCTGATCCCGCGGGCCGCGCCTGGCGCGGCCCTTGCGTTTGCGCCAATGAAAGACAGCCAGCGCCGCATCCTGCTCGGTCGGGTCCTCGGCGCGTTCGGCATCCGTGGCGAGGCCAAGCTCGAGTCCTGGACCGAGCCGCGCCTCGCCATTTTCCGTTATCAGCCCTGGATCGTGCGCAAGCCCGACGGCAGCGAGAGCAGCCTCACTGGCGTGCGCGGCCGCGAGTCCGGCAAGTACCTGATCGCCACGCTGCCCGATGTCACCGACCGCGACGCCGTGGAAGCCCTGCGCGGCACCGAGATCTACGTGGCGCGCAGCAGCCTGCCGCCGCCGCGCCCGGACGAGTACTACTGGGTGGACCTGGAAGGCCTGGACGTGCGCACCGTCGACGGCGTGGCGCTGGGGCAGGTGTCGCACCTGTTCTCCACCGGCGCCAACGACGTGCTGGTGGTGCGCGGCGACCGCGAACGGCTGGTGCCGTTCGTGCAGCCGGACTACATCAAGTCGGTGGATTTCGAGGCCAACCTGGTCGTGGTCGACTGGGACCCCGAGTTCTGAGCGATGCCGGCACGCGCCGGCCCCGCTGTTGCGTTTACGAATCCCCAATCCCGACTCCCCAATCCCCGCCTCATGCGCATCGACGTCATCAGCCTGTTCCCCGAGTTCGTCGCCCAGTGCGCCGGCTTCGGCGTGGTCGGGCGGGCGCAGGAGCGCGCGCTGCTGGACCTGCACGGCTGGAACCCGCGCGACTACGCCACCGGCGGTTACCGCAAGGTCGACGACCGCCCGTTCGGCGGCGGCCCGGGCATGGTGATGATGATCGAGCCGCTGCAGGCCTGCCTTGAGGCGGTGCGGGCGGCCGATCCGCAGCCGGCGCCGCTGATCTACCTGAGCCCGCAGGGGCGGCCGTTGACCCAGGCCAAGGCCCGCGAACTGGCCGCGCTGCCGCGGCTGCTGCTGCTGTGCGGGCGCTACGAGGGCGTGGACGAGCGCTTCGTCGCCGCCGCGGTGGACGAGGAAATCTCCATCGGCGACTACGTGCTGTCCGGCGGCGAACTGGCCGCGGCGGTGCTGGTGGATGCGGTGACCCGACTGCAGGAGGGGGCGCTGAACGACGCCGAATCCGCCGCCCAGGACAGTTTCGAAGGTCCGGACGGCCTGCTCGATTGCCCGCACTACACCCATCCGCGCGAACACGCGCTGGGCGAGGTGCCGGCGGTGCTGCGCTCCGGCAACCACGCCGCGATCGCCCGCTGGCGGCGCATGCAGGCGCTGGGGCGGACCTGGCTGCGGCGCCCGGAACTGCTGGACGAGGCGGCGCTGAGCACGGCCGACCGGCGCCTGCTGCAGGAATTCCGCCAGGAGCGGGAGGCGGCGCGGGCCGCCGATCAGGAAAATCCACCCAGGCCCTAGCCATGGCCGCCGGGCTGGGTTAAAATGCCCGGCTTTCCGGCCAGTGCGTTCCGCGCTTGGCCCATCCGATATCGCGCAATCGCCGTGCGGCGACTGCCGGACCACCTCACCAGACACAAGCGGTGCCCACCATGAGCAAGCTCAACAAGACCATCCTGGCCGACTTCGAAGCCGCCCAGATCCAGCGCAAGCTGCCGGAGTTCAACCAGGGCGACACCGTCGTCGTCAACGTCAAGGTGAAGGAAGGCAACCGCGAGCGCGTGCAGGCCTACGAAGGCGTGGTGATCGGCACCAAGAACGCCGGCCTGAACTCCTCGTTCACCGTGCGCAAGATCTCGCACGGCTACGGCGTCGAGCGCGTGTTCCAGACCCACAGCGCCACCATCGACTCGGTCGAAGTGAAGCGCCGCGGCAAGGTCCGCGCCGGCAAGCTGTATTACCTGCGTGGCCTGGAAGGCAAGGCCGCCCGCATCAAGGAAGATCTGGCCGCCGCTGCGCAGGCCAAGGTCGCGCGCCAGGCCGCTGCTGCTGCCGCCAAGGCCGAGTAATCCCCGGCGACCCTCGGGTCGTTGCCGCAACGGCCGCCTTCGGGCGGCCGTTTGCGTTTGTGGGGGCGTGCGGTAGCGAATCGCGAAGCTGCGCCATCGTGTTCGATGTGGCGGGTCTGGCCATTTGGTGTGGAAGTCATTCCAGCGGCTCCCCATAGGGTGATGGGCTGTGCGCGCGCCGTTGTGGGAGGGAACTTCAGTCCCGACGCGTGAGGGTGTCAGGCGCGATGTAGTGCTGCGCTCGCCGCGGCGGCACGAGGGTCGACTCCCGCAACAGACGAGGGCGCTTGTGGATCGCCACGAGCGCGGCAATCAGCGCGCCGGATCCTGCGCCACCGCCACATCGGCGACCGGTGCCGGCGGTTGCGCCGGCACTTCCGCCGGATGCGCCACCGTCTCCGGCGGCGAGGGCGCCAGCATCCTGGCCTTGCGCCAGTTGCCCCAGCGGTAATACGCCAGCGACAGCAGCATCGCGCAGGTGGCGCTGGTCGGGAAACTCCACCACACCGCGTCCACGCCCAGCTGCGGCTGCAGCAGTTGCGCGAACGGCACGCGGATGCCCCACAGCGACAGCGCCAGGATCAGCAGCGGCGGGATCACCGCGCCGGTGGCGCGGACCACGCCGGAGATCACGAAGGTGACGCCGAAGAACAGGAACGACCACACCGCGATGTGGTTGAGATGGCGCGCGATCTCCAGCGCTGCGCTGTGCGGCGGCAGGAACAGCGCCAGGGTCCAGCGATCGAACAGGATCAGCGGCGCGATCAGCGCGCCGGTCAGCAGGAAGTTGAACAGCACACCCTTGCGCGCGGTCGCCGCGACCCGGTCCCAGCGCTGTGCGCCCACGTTCTGCGCGGCCATCGACGAACAGGCCGCGCCGATCGCCATCGCCGGCATCTGCAGGTAGGCCCACAGTTGCAGCGCCGCGCCGTAGGCCGCGGAGGTGGCGGTGCCATAGCCGTTGACCAGCGCGATCATCACGATCATCGCCAGCGAGATCAGCACCATCTGCAGGCCCATCGGCACGCCCTTGACGATCAGCGCACGCAGGATCGGCAGGTCGAGCCGGAACAGCCGCGCGTCGCGGCGGCCCAGCCACAGCACATGGCGCTTGTGGCGCAGGTACAGCAGCAACCCGGTCAGCGATACCGCCTGTGCGATCAGCGTGGCCCAGGCCGCACCGGCGATGCCCAGCTTGGGGAACGGCCCCAGCCCGAACAGCAGCAACGGATTGAAGCCGATGTCCAGCACCACCGACAGCAGCAGGAAGCGGAACGGCGTGCGCGAATCGCCGGTGCCGCGCAGCGCCGCCGACAGGAAGGCGAAGGTGTACAGCAGCGGCATCGCCAGGAAGATCACCCGCAGGTAGGCCTCGGCCAGCGGCAGCGACGCCGCTGGCGTGCCCATCGCCGCCAGCAGGTGCCGCGCCAGCCACCAGCCGCCGGCGGCGATCAGCACCGAGATGCCGATGAAGAACGTGGCGCTGGTGCCCATCACCCGCCGCGCCTGGGCCACGTCGCCGCGGCCCATCGCCTGGCCGATCAGGATGGTGGAGGCCATGCCGATGCCGAACACCGAGCCGATCAGGAAGAACATGATGCTGTTGGCATTGGCCGCGGCGGTGAGCGCAGCTTCGCCGAGATAGCGGCCGATCCACACGGCATTGACCGAGCCGTTGAGCGACTGCGCGATGTTGCCGGCCATGATCGGCAGCGAGAACAGCAGCAACTGGCGGCCGATCGGGCCTTCGGTGAGCACGGCGGGCTTGGGCATCGCGGGTCGGGATCGAGCGTGAGCCGGCCACACTAGCACCGACCGATGGCGGTTGGGCGATGGACGGACCGGGGGCTGCAGCGTTGGTGCAGCGGGCCTGCATGGGGCTGGCTTGCGCCGCGCCATGGCGAGCGCGCCGTCGCGGGCGATGGCCAGTCCCACCCGAGCCGCGCGGTCGTGCACTTGCGGCGAGGGATGGACGCGCGTTCGGCATAGATCGCGTCGTACGGGCCTTGGGCCTCATGCACCCAAACACGGCGAGCCGCTGCGCGCCGCACCCTCACCCCAACCCCTCTCCCGGTGGAAGAGGGGCTTTGGCTTCTCCCTTCTCCGCTCGGGAGAGGTGCCCCGCAGGGGCGGATGAGGGGGCGGACGCAGCCTCGTGCACCCAACCATCGCGAGCCGCACCGGTGTAGGCGCCGCGCGGGGTCTGCTCCAGCTCGGCGATGATCTGCATGCAGCGCACCTGGGGGCAGCCGGTGATGGTGCCGCCGGGGAAGGTGGCGCGGATCGCCCCGGAGCGCGTCCCCGCCGGCGATCGTCGATCTGTGCACGCCGCGCCCGGGCCAGCCCGCCTTGTGGCCGGTGGGCCAGCCCGCCCATCTTCGCCGCCAACCCATTCACCTCGGTGGGAACGGGTTCCGGCGCGGTGCTTGCATTGGCGCGGTCGCATCGCCATGTGTGCGGGGAGACATGTGCGCCGACGCATGCCTTCGGTCGGCGCCGTGCTTGCCGTCCGGTGTCGCCCTTGGCTGCCTGCCAACCTCAACGCAAGTGGATGTCGAGCAACGCAATGAATGAATCTGGTATGCAAGCCGCCGCGGTGCGCCTGGATGTCTGGCTGTGGGCCGCGCGCTTCTTCAAGACCCGCAGCCTGGCCAAGCAGGCGGTGGAAACCGGCAAGGTGGACGTGGCCGGGCAACGGCCAAAGTCCTCTCGCGCGGTGCGCGTGGGCGAGCAGGTGCGCGTGCAGCGCGGCGAGGAGGTGTTCGAGATCCAGGTGCTGGGGCTGAGCGATATGCGCGGCCCGGCCAGCGTGGCGCAGACGCTGTACCAGGAGAGCGAGGCCTCGCGCGAACGCCGCGTGCAGTTGCGCGCGCAACGCAGCGCCGAGCGCAACGGCTACCAGGCGCCGGAGGGCAAGCCGGACAAGCGCGCGCGGCGGCTGATCCGCGCGCTGGGCGACATCGACATGCTTTAGGCGTGCATCGCGCTGGGCGCGCATCGCGAACGCGTGCCGTTGCCGCGTAGCCGCGTCCCCACCTCTGTCTCGCTCCGCGTATCGTAGTCGCTGGTCTGGGGCGAACGTCGCGAGCGGATCCTGTGGCGTCGCTGCTGATGGTGTTCCGTCAACGCGTCATCCGATGTGCCGCCACGGCTTGCGTGCGCGGACGCTCCGATGCAGCAGCGCAATGCTGAGAGGTCGAGGAGTAGGGGTCGCCGTGAATCGAATCGGCCACGCGCACAGGCTGTCGGTGGAGGCAGCGCCAAGCGCAAGCGCGAGCTCATCGACACGCCATTCGCAGCGTCGGCACGCGGCATTTCCGCGCCGCTGCGTAGCTTGGATTTGCCCGCAACACTCCTGTTTCGGGCTATTCCAAGAGGAAACGCATCATGGCCAATCAGAACCAAAACACCAGCAATCGCGGATTCGCTTCGATGGACGACGACAAGCAGCGCGAGATCGCCAGCAAGGGCGGCAAGGCCGCACACGAGGGCGGCAATGCGCACGAATTCAATTCGCAGGAGGCGGCGGAGGCCGGCAGCAAGGGCGGCAAGGCCGCGCACGCGAGCGGCAATGCGCACGAATTCAATTCGCAAGAGGCGGCGGAGGCGGGTAGCAAGGGGGGCAAGGCGGCCCATGCGAGCGGCAATGCGCACGAGTTCGACTCGAAGGAAGCTGCAGAGGCCGGGCGTAAAGGCGGGCAGCGCTAGGCTGCGATGTGTTGCGTTGACGGCGGGTTGCCGGTCTGGCCCACTGACCAGCGACGCTCAGTACGTGGCGCCGCGTGCTGCAGGCCCAGGCCGCGATGCGTTCGCGGCCTGGGCCTTGGCATGATCAGGCCGACAGCTTCACATCGAAGCGGTCCAGTTCCATCACCTTGCTCCACGCCGCCACGAAGTCGTGCACGAACTTTTTCTGGGCGTCGGCGCTGGCGTAGACCTCCGCCACCGCGCGCAGCACCGAGTTGGAGCCGAACACCAGATCGGCACGGGTGCCGGTCCACTTCACGGCGCCGTTCTTGCGGTCGCGGCCTTCGTAGACGTCCTTCATCTCCGAGGTCGCCTTCCACTCGGTGCCCATGTCCAGCAGGTTGGCGAAGAAGTCGTTGCTGAGCACGCCCGGGCGATCGGTGAACACGCCATGCGCGGACTGGCCGCTGTTGGCGCCAAGCACGCGCAGGCCGCCGACCAGCACGGTCATCTCCGGCGCGGTCAGGGTCAGCAACTGCGCCTTGTCGATCAGCAGCGCCTCGGCCGACAGCGCGTAGCGGCGCTTGGCGTAATTGCGGAACCCATCGGCGATCGGTTCCAGCACCGCGAACGATTCCACATCGGTCTGCTCCTGCGAGGCGTCCATGCGGCCCGGCACGAACGGCACCTCGACGGTCTGCCCGGCCAGCTTGGCCGCCTGCTCGACTGCGGCGGCACCGCCGAGCACGATCAGGTCGGCGAGCGAGATCTTCTTGCCGCCGCCTTGCGCGCCGTTGAACTGGGCCTGGATGCGTTCCAGCGTGGCCAGCACCTGCGCCAGTTGCGCCGGCTGGTTGACCTCCCAATCCTTCTGCGGGGCCAGGCGGATGCGCGCGCCATTGGCGCCGCCACGCATGTCCGAACCGCGGAAGGTGGACGCCGACGCCCAGGCGGTGGACACCAGTTGCGCCACGCTCAATCCGGAGTCGAGCAGGGTCTTCTTGAGCGCGGCGATGTCCTGCGCGTCGACCAACGGATGATCCACGGCCGGGATCGGATCCTGCCACAGCAGTTCTTCGGCCGGCACGTCCGGGCCCAGGTAGCGCGCACGCGGACCCATGTCGCGGTGGGTCAGCTTGAACCAGGCGCGGGCGAAGGCGTCGGCGAACTGTTGCGGGTTCTCCAGGAAGCGGCGCGAGATCTTCTCGTAGGCCGGGTCGAAACGCAGCGCCAGGTCGGTGGTGAGCATGGTCGGCAGGTGCTTCCTGGACGGATCGTGCGCATCCGGAATCACCG
This sequence comes from Xanthomonas sp. F1, assembly GCF_014199855.1. Taxonomy (NCBI): domain Bacteria; kingdom Pseudomonadati; phylum Pseudomonadota; class Gammaproteobacteria; order Lysobacterales; family Lysobacteraceae; genus Xanthomonas; species Xanthomonas sp. F1. The sequence continues at coordinate 223,099 of NZ_JACHOK010000002.1, forward strand.
CCTCGGCGTTCTTGGCCACCCACTGGTGCGCGCCGGCCGGGCTCTTGCTCAGTTCCCACTCGAACTTGAACAGGTGCTCGAAGAATTCGTTGGTCCACTGCGCCGGCTTGGTGGTCCAGGTGACCTCCAGGCCGCTGGTGATGGTGTCGCCGCCCTTGCCGCTGCCGAAGCTGTTGGACCAGCCCAGGCCCTGGCTCTCCAGGTCGGACGCTTCCGGCTCGGCGCCGACGTGGTCGGCCGGGCCGGCACCGTGGGTCTTGCCGAAGGTGTGGCCGCCGGCGATCAGCGCCACGGTCTCTTCGTCGTTCATCGCCATGCGGCCGAAGGTGTCGCGGATGTCCTTGGCCGCCAGCAGCGGATCGGGATTGCCGTCCGGGCCTTCCGGATTGACGTAGATCAGGCCCATCTGCACCGCGGCCAGCGGGTTTTCCAGGTCGCGGCTGTGGCGCACTTCGCTGTCGTCGTCCTTCACCAGCACGCCGTGCGCCTCGTCCACGCCCGGCGAGCCGTGCGAGTACCGGTCGTCGCCGCCCAGCCACTTGGTCTCGCGACCCCAGTACACGTCCTGGTCCGGTTCCCAGGTATCGGCGCGGCCACCGGCGAAGCCGAAGGTCTTGAAGCCCATCGATTCCAGCGCGACGTTGCCGGTGAGGATCAGCAGGTCGGCCCAGGAGATGGCCTGGCCGTACTTCTGCTTGATCGGCCACAGCAGGCGCCGCGCCTTGTCCAGGCTGACGTTGTCCGGCCAGCTGTTGAGCGGGGCGAAGCGCTGCTGGCCGCGGCCGCCACCGCCACGGCCGTCGCCGGTGCGGTAGGTGCCGGCGCTATGCCAGGCCATGCGCACGAACAGTGGGCCGTAGTGGCCGAAGTCGGCTGGCCACCAGTCCTGCGAATCGGTCATCAGCGCGTGCAGGTCGCGCTTGAGCGCTTCCAGATCGAGTTGCTGGAACGCCTTGGCGTAATCGAACTGCGGGTCCAGCGGGTTGGAGCGGGCCGAGTGCTGGTTGAGCAGGTCCACGCGCAACTGCTTGGGCCACCAGTCGCGATTACTGGTGCCGCTGCCGCTGGCAGCCTGGTGGAACGGGCATTTCGATTCGCTGGTCATGGGAGGCTGCCTTGGCTCTTGGTGGACGAGATGGGGTGGCTCGGCGCCGCGATGGTGCGGCGGGGTGACGATGAAACTGGTGACACGATAGGCGCAAGCGGGGATATATAGAATTCGAATTCTTCTAATCAATCGATAGGAGGTGACTATCGGTTCGATGGCGATGTGCCACTCCGAGCTGCCGTATCGACCGCCGCCAGCGGGTGGTGGGTGCCGCACAGTGGTCGCCCGCGTGCCCATCCGCCAAGACGATTCGATGGGGCCATCGGCCCTTGCGCAAGGGTCGATGCGCGGGCGCCGGGACTCAGGCCACAGGCATCACGTCGAAGTCTCCCCCCAGGACCCGTTCCAGCCGTCCGCTGCGCCAACCGCGGACGCTGTCGCGCACCAGCGGCGAAGGCGCGATTCGATAGCGTCGGCACACCCGCAGTTCGTCCTCGCCGATGGGCGCGCGTCGCGCCTGCCCGGGCAGGTCCGGGGCGACCCGCACCTGTACCGCGAGCCGGCGCAGGGTGGGTTCGTCGACCTCCTGTTCCTGCACGTGCATGCCGGCTTCCGCTTCCAGCAATGCGAGCGCGCCGAAACCGGCGATGGCCAGCCAGGCATGCCCCTGCTGCGGATCCTGCGCCAATACTTCCACCCGCATGTTGCGCTGCTCGGCCCAGGCCAGATACATCTGCAGCAGGCGTTGCCACCACTGCCGCGCTTCGGCCGGATGCCGGTGCAATTCGCTGGGGCCGATGCGCAGGTCCAGCAGCGCATCCTGCGGGCGCTGCTCCTGCAGCGCGGTGCTGGCCAGGCGCAGCAGCCACAGCAACTGCGTCAGGCGCCCCACGAACTCGCTGTCGCGTTGCGCGCTGTCCAGCCGCGCGCGCAGGCGCACCGCGGTCGCCTGCGCGCTTTCGATGCGGTCGCGGCGCTCGATCCGGTCCAGCACCTGGAAGCGGCCCGGTTGCGACCAGAAATCGCGCTCGCCCATGGTGGCGAAGTCGGCCTCGCGCGCCTGCTGCCAAGCCGGCGCGGCATGCAGGTCCTGCAGGCTGCGCAAGACTGCGTCCAGGCGCGGCAGGACAGCGCTGTCTGCGCTGGGCGCATACACCAGGTCGCGCAGATCCGTCGGCGCGGCGGTGTCGACCGCGGTGGGCAGGGGCTCTGGCGTCGGCGGCGCGTCCGGCGCGATGAAGCGCACGTCGAGGCGGTCGCCGGCGCCGCGCACGAACAGGAACTGGTCGCCTTCGGGGGCGCGTTGTTCGACGATGCTGCGGGCCAGCGGCGCGAGCAGATGCTGGTCGATCGCGCGGCGCAGCGGCCGCGCGCCCAGGTCCGGGGTGAAGCCGCGGTCGAGCAGGAATTCGATCGCCGACGGCTCCCATTCCACCGCCCAGGCGCGATTGCGCAGGCCGCGTCGGGTCAGCGTGCGATCCAGCTCCTTGTGCAGGATCTCGCGCATCAGTGCGCGATCCAGCGGGTTGAACAGCACCACGCGGTCGAGCCGGTTGACGAACTCGCGGCGGAAGGTCTCGTACACCGCCTTTTCCACGGCGCTGCGCGAGTAGCCGCCGGCGACGGTGGCGAAGCCGGGGCCGGCGCCGCGGGCCAGCGTGGCGCCGACGTTGCTGGTGAGAATGATGATGCTGTGGCGGAAGTCGGCGGTGTTGCCGTTGCGGTCGCTCAGGCGAGCGTCGTCGAACACCTGCAGGAACAGGTCCCAGACCTTGGGGTGGGCCTTCTCGAACTCGTCCAGCAGCACCACCGAGAACGGCTGTTCGCGGATACGTGCGATCAGCGTGCGCTGCCCGACGCTGTCGTCGCCGGTGAGCCGGTACAGCGCGTCCTCGCCCTGGAACTCGCTCATGTCCAGGCGCAGCAGGCGCTCGGGGGTGCCGAACAGCAGTTCGCCCAGTGCCTTGGCCAGTTCGGTCTTGCCGGTGCCGGTCGGGCCGGCGAACAGGAACACGCCGATCGGGCGGCGGCTGTCGATCAGTCCGGCCTTGAGCATGGCGATGCGGTCGAGCAGGGTCTCCACCGCCTCGTCCTGGCCCAGCACGCGCTTGCGGAAGAAGCGGCGCAGCGCATCCAGTTCCAGCCGTTGGCGATCGTCGATCACCTCCAGCGGCAGGCCGCTGCGCCTGGATACCGCCTGCAGCAGGGCATCGTCGTCCAGCGGCAAGCGCGCGCCGTCACCGTCCTTCGCGGCCTGCAGGGTCTCGTCGAGCAGTTGCAGCAGGCGGCCGGGTTCGTGCTGGTCGGGGAAATACTGCGCGGCCAGGCGTTCGGCTTCGACCAGGGCACGCGTATCGATCACGTCGGTCTGCAGCGCCTGTGCCTGGGCCTGCGCCCACTGTGCGCCGATCTGTGCCAGCGCGGCGGGCGCGGCCGGTTCCAGCGTCACCACCTCGAAGCGCGAACGCGTGGTCGGCCGCGCCACCTGCAATTGCGCCAGTTGCCGCGGGGTGATCTCGCCGATCAGGCGCAGTTCGCCGCGCTCCAGGGCCGGCAGCACCAGATCGAGGATGCCGCGCGGATCGCGCGAATGCGCCCCCTTGTGCAGCAGGTCGTAGAAATCCGGCGCGCGCCACAGGGCGCGCTCACGGTGCAGCACCGCCAACATCTCGCGGATGCGTCCCTCCAGTTCGCCGATGTAGCTCTGCCCCGCCAGGATCTCCGCAGCGGACGCCTCGAACACGCGCCACCCTTCGGCGAGCAGGCGTTCGCTGAGCAGGTCGATCAGTACGCTCTTGCCCACGCCGTGCTCGCCGACCAGCAGCACCGGCTGCGGAGGCGTGGCCACCACGTGCTCGTAGGCGCGCTGCAAGGCCGCGTCCAGCCCCGGGTGGCGCAGGCGCAGGCGCGCCGGTACCGCTGCGACGACACGGCCGAAGCCGCCGAGCACGCGCTGCTCGCGACGCTGCGTGCGTGCGTCGTGCAGGCGCTGCAGGAACGGTTCCAGCACGGGTTCCTTGAACTGTGCGAGGGTGTCGCCGAGCGCGGTGAGCGCTGCATCGTCGAGTTCGTCGAAATCCACCGGGCGGTCCGCCGGGGCCTTGCTTGCGGCCCACTGCAGATAGGCGCGCAGGCGTTGCCGGAACGGGACGATGTTCCACCACCAGTCGCGTGCGTGGCGCAGCAGCGCGTGCAGATGGTCGGCATCCGGCAGGCGCTGCAGGTAGTCGAACAGGAAGCTCAGCGGATACGAGCCCAGGTGCGGGAGCACGTCCAGGACCGCATCCGCATCCGGGTGGCGGCGCTGCGCCAAGGCCTGCGCCGCCATGCACGGCAGCACGTAGCCTGGGCTGCCCAGCGCCTCGACCAGTTCCTGGTGGGAGAATTCCGAGCCCGCCAGCAGCGCCACGCCCTGTTGGAACTGCGGAATCTGCGCCAGATCGGCAGGGCTGTGGATCTGCTCGTCCTGCGCTTCCACCTGCTGGCGCAGCCGCTGCAGATGTTGCGCCGGAGTCTCCTGCGTCACCTCGGGCGCGGTGTGGTTGTTGTCGCTGGTGTCGGTTGCCGGTGCAGGCCGTTGCGCGGAGGCGCTGTGTCCGCGAGGGCGCGCCAGGTGCAACAGCACCGCGCCGACGACCACGCCGATGGCGAAAAGGGCAAATTCCATCGTCGCCGCCTCAGTCCCAAATGCCGCGGTGGCCGCTGCGCGGGTGCGGCGCGTGCATGGCGCCTGCCGCGGCGCGGCCGACAGGGGGGCGTGACGACGTTCGCGAGCGTGGCTGCATGCGGTCCCTCGTTGGATATGGCCGCAGCGGACGCATGCGGCCTGTGCTGGTGTCGCCGGTCCATTTGCGGTGAGCAGGGCGGCGCGTTCGCCGTCGAGTATAGGAGGCCCTGTTTCCTCCAGGCGACAGCGTCGCTGCGCAGGACGACACCGATCCGAATGCAGCGGCAGGCCGACGCTGCCTGGCGCAACCGCGGCTCCCGTCGTCGGCGCCTCCCCACTATCCTGTCGCGATGACCCAACGCGCCACCCGTCTGCTGCGCCTGCTCGATGCCCTGCGCGGGCGTCGCCGCCCCGTGGCCGGCGCGCAGCTCGCCGCCGACCTGGGGGTGAGCCTGCGCACGCTGTACCGCGACATCGCCAGCCTGCGCGGGCAGGGCGCCGACATCCTCGGCGACCCCGGCGTGGGCTACGTGCTGCGCCCGGGCTTCCTGCTGCCGGAGTTGAATTTCAGCGAGGACGAGCTGGAAGCGCTGACCCTGGGCGCGCGCTGGGTAGCGAGCCAGGCCGATCCGGAACTAGCGCAGGCCGCGCAGCGCGCCATCGCCCGGATCGGGGCGTCGTTGCCGGCGCCGTTGCGGCTGGCGCTGGAGACCAGTGGGCTGCTGGTGCCCGCGGCCCCACCCGCGCAACCGGCGGCGCCGTGGCTGCCGGTCCTGCGCCGCGGCATCCGCCTGGAACACGTGCTGCACATGGACTACGCCGATGCCGTCGGCACCGCCTCGCAACGACGCATCTGGCCGTTCGCAATGGCCTTTCTGGGCGGTTTCGGCATGATCGCGGCGTGGTGCGAACTGCGCGGCGACTTCCGCCATTTCCGTGCCGACCGGGTGCTGGCGCTGCACGACGATGGCGAACGCTATCCGGACCGCAGGCATCTGCTGATCCGGCGCTGGCGCGCCGCTACCGGGCACCGCGTCGGCTCCTGACAGCGGCTGTCAGCAGGGGCGGCGCAGACTGCACGGCGTCCACCACGGAGTCCGACCATGTCCCACGATCTTGTGCTCTACACCCATCCCATGTCGCGCGGCCGCATCGCGCGCTGGATGCTCGAAGAAACCGGCCTGGCGTACCGCGCGCAGATCCTCGACTACGGCACCGGCATGAAGGCGCCGGCGTACCTGGCGATCAACCCGATGGGCAAGGTGCCGGCGTTGACCCACGGCACCACCACCGTCACCGAGAATGCGGCGATCTGCGCCTACCTGGCCGATCTGGTGCCGGAGCGGCAGCTGGCGCCGCCACTGGGATCGCCGGCGCGGGGCGATTACTACCGCTGGCTGTTCCTGCTGGCCGGGCCGGCCGAGGCCTTTCTGACCGCCAAGCAGCACGGCACGCTGGCGCCGGCGCACAGCGCCGGCTACGGCCATGGCGAGGACCTGCTGGACATGCTGGAGCAGGGCGTCGCCGGTCGCGAGCACCTGGCCGGCGACCGCTTCAGTGCGGCCGACCTGTATGCCGCCGCGTTCCTCGGCTTCTACACGCGCATCGGCGTGCTGCAGGCACGGCCGGCGTTTGTCGCGTTCGTGCAGCGGCACATGGCGCGGCCGGCGGCGCAGCGTGCCGCGGCCATCGACGATGCGCTGTTGGCGGCGCATCCGAACCCGTTCATGCCGCGTCCGAGCGCCGTCCCGGCGACCGCCTAGCGGAATGTGGACCACTGGCGGCTGGGTATGCCGCCGCGCGGACGGACCCTCACCCCAACCCCCGCTCCGCGCCCCAACCCCCGCTCCGCGCCCCGGCCCGCGCTTGCGGCGCGGGCGCTCCAGGGCACGCGCGCCAGTGGCGCACAAGCCGTGCCCAGTCGCCCCGGCGGGAGAGGGGTTCGGCTGTTCCCTTCTCCCGTCGGGAGAAGGTGCCCCGCAGGGGCGGATGAGGGTGCGGGCGCAGCCTCGTGCGCCCTATTACTGCGGCCGCTTCGCGCCGAACCCTCACCCCAACCCCGCTCCGCGCCCCGGCCCGCGCTTGTGGCGCGGGCGCTCCAGGGCACGCGCGCCAGTGGCGCGCAAGCCGTGCCCAGTCGCCCCGGTGGGAGAGGGGCTAACGGCTTTTCCTTCTCCCCTCGGGAGAAGGTGCCCCGCAGGGGCGGATGAGGGTCCGGGCGCAGCCTCGTGCGTCCTAATACTGCGGCCGCTTCGCGCCGGCCCCTCACCCCAACCCCCGCTCCGCGCCCCGGCCCGCGCTTGCGGCGCAGGCGTTCCAGGGCACACGCGCCAACTGCGCGCAAGCCGTGCCCAGTCGCCCCGATGGGAAAGGGGCTGAATCGCACGCCGCGCTACAGCAGCGACTTGAGCCGGTACAGCGCTTCCAGTGCCTGCTTGGGCGTGAGCTCGTCCGGATCCAGCGCGGCCAGCGCGTCCTGCGCGGCGGAGGGTGCGGCGGCGAACAGGCCGAACTGCTGTGGCGCGTCCAGCGCCTGCGGTGCCATCTGCGAGGCGTGGCTCTCGCCGCCGCGTTGTTCCAGTTCCGCCAGGCGCCGCCGTGCCTGCGCCACGGTGGCCTTGGGCAGGCCGGCCAGCGCCGCCACCTGCAGGCCGAAGCTGCGGTTGGCCGGGCCATCCTTGACCGCGTGCATGAACACCAGGCGGTCGCCGTGCTCGACCGCGTCCAGGTGCACGTTGGCGATGCCGCTGGGGCCGCCTTCGACCGATTCGTCGGCCAGTGCGGTCAGCTCGAAATAGTGCGTGGCGAACAGCGTGTAGCAGCGGTTGTGATGCGCCAGATGGCGCGCCACCGCATCGGCCAGCGCCAGGCCGTCGTAGGTGGAGGTGCCGCGGCCGATCTCGTCCATCAGCACCAGCGATTGCGCGGTGGCGTGGTGCAGGATGTAGCTGGTCTCGGCCATTTCGACCATGAAGGTCGACTGGCCGCGGGCCAGGTCGTCGCCGGCGCCGATGCGGGTGAGGATGCGGTCGATCGGGCCGATCACCGCGCGCCGCGCCGGCACGTAGCTGCCGATGTGCGCGAGCAGCACGATCAGCGCGTTCTGGCGCATGTAGGTCGATTTACCGCCCATGTTCGGGCCGGTGATCACCAGCATGCGCCGGTCGGGATGCAGGTCGAGATCGTTGGGTTCGAACGGCTGCTCGCGCACCGCTTCCACCACTGGGTGGCGGCCACGTTCGATGCGCAGGCAGGCACCGCTGTCCAGCTCCGGCTGGGTCCAGTCCAGCGCCTGCGCGCGTTCGGCGAAGCCGGCCAGCACGTCCAGTTCGCTGAGTGCGGCGGCGGCGCGCTTGAGCGGTTCCAGGCGCTCGCCCAGCGTGTCCAGCAGGCCTTCGTAGAGCAGCTTCTCGCGCGACAACGCGCGCTCGCGCGCCGACAGCACCTTGTCCTCGAAGTTCTTCAGTTCCTCGGTGATGTAGCGCTCGGCGTTGGTCAGGGTCTGCCGCCGGCTGTAGTGCACCGGCGCCTTGTCGGCCTGGCCCTTGCTGATCTCGATGTAGTAGCCGTGCACCCGGTTGTAGCCGACCTTCAGCGTGGCGATGCCGCTGCTGGCGCGCTCGCGCGCTTCCAGGTCGATCAGGAACTGGTCGGCGTGGGTGCTGAGCCGGCGCAGTTCGTCCAGCTCGGCGTCGTAGTCGGCGGCGATGACGCCGCCGTCGCTGAGCTTGAGCGGCGGCTGCTCGGCGATCGCCGATGCCAGCAGGTGCGCGATCTCGTCGTGCTGGCCCAGCTCCGCCGCCAGCGCGGCCAGCCGCGGCGAATCCAGCGGCGCCAGGACCGCGCGCACCTTCGGCAACAGGCCCAGGCCGTCGCGCAGGGTGGAGAAGTCGCGCGGGCGCGCCGAGCGCAGGGCGACGCGGGTGAGGATGCGCTCGACGTCGCCGAGCGCGCGGAAGGCCTCGCGCAGGTCGGCATCGGCGCCGCGGTCGATCAGCGTGCCGACCGCGTGGTGGCGCTGCACCAGCACCTCGCGCAGGCGCAACGGACGGTGTAGCCAGCGCCGCAGCAGGCGCCCGCCCATCGGCGTGACCGTGCTGTCGAGTACGCCGAGCAGGGTGTTGCGGGTGTCGCCGTCGACGCGCGTGTCCAATTCAAGATGACGGCGGGTGGCCGCGTTCATCGCGATCGCCTCGCTGGCGGTCTCCATCGCGATCGCGGTCAGGTGCGGCAAGCGCTGCTTCTGGGTTTCCTCCACGTAGCCGAGCAGGGCGCCGGCGGCGGCGGTGGCGCGTGGTTTGTCGTCGATGCCGAAGCCGCTCAGATCGTGCAACTGGAAGAACGCCAGCAACTGGCGACGGCCGCTGTCGGCGTCGAACAGCCACGGCGCCCGGCGGCGCACGCCGCGGCGCTCGCGCAGGAACTCCGGCCACTGGTCCTCGTCGGGCACCAGCAGTTCGGCAGGCTCCAGTCGCGCCAGTTCCGCTTCCAGCGCGTCCTCGCTGTCCACCTCGTTGACCAGGAAACGGCCGCCGGCCAGGTCGGCCCAGGCCAGGCCGTAGCCCTGCTTGGTGCGCGCGATGGCCATCAGCAGGGTGTCGCGGCGCTCGTCCAGCAGCGCCTCGTCGGTCACCGTGCCCGGGGTGACGATGCGCACCACCTTGCGCTCGACCAGGCCCTTGGCCAGCGCCGGATCGCCGATCTGCTCGCAGATCGCCACCGACTCGCCCAGCGCCACCAGCCGCGCCAGATAGCCCTCGTAGGCGTGCACCGGCACCCCGGCCATCGGAATCGGCGCGCCACCGGAACTGCCGCGCTGGGTCAGGGTAATGTCCAGCAGCCGCGCGGCCTTGCGCGCGTCGTCGTAGAACAGCTCGTAGAAATCGCCCATGCGGAAGAACAGCAGCAGGTCCGGGTACTCGGACTTGGCGGCAAAGAACTGCTTCATCAGCGGGGTGTGTTCGGGGACTTTCTCGGAGGTCATGGCGCCTTCGTGCGGACGTGCGGGGCGGCGGCGCATGGGACGCGCCGCCGGTGCGACAGGGGCATGGGGCGGCGGGGCCGGCCCGTGGGGCAGGCAAGTTTAGTGGATTGGGGTGGCGGGCGACCTGCCCGCGTTGCTTCCGACGAGATCAGGTGAAGCGCGGCGGGCGCCATGATCGGGCATGCAAGGACAGGCCACGCCCCTTTTGCGCTGATTGCCGGTAAAGCATTGGAGGACGGCCATGCTTCGCCATGGCCGTGGCACTCTTCAGGTCACGAACGGACGCGAGCGGGTACGTTCGACCCGCAGCACCAGTCGCGCCGACGCCAGCCCTGGCGCCGTGGCCTCCACGGTCAGCGTGCCCGCTGTGCGCGTGGTCTGCAGCAAGGCCATGCACAGGCCGTTGAAGGCCCGGCGATGGTCGGCCTTGTCGCTTTCGTGGCTGGACGGGTCGCCGTTGCCCACGCCGATCAGGTGGCCGGGGCCGTGGACGGCGAAGTGCACGGCGTCGCTGGCGGTCGGGACGATGCGGCCTTGCGCATCGACGATTTCCACCGCGACCACGGCGACATCCTCGGCGTCGGCCAGCAGACTGGCGCGTTCGCAGCGCAGACGCACCGCAGCTGGGGCGCCGACGGTCTCGCGGAGTTGCGTCAGCACCTGCTTGCCGCCGCGGTAGCCGCGCGCTTCGATGCGGCCGGGCGCGTAGCGCACGCGCCACTCGACGTGGCCGTAGGCCGGCACCTGCTGCAGGCCCTGGCTGACGCCGTTGACCAGCAGTTCCACCGCGTCCAGGTTGCTGTGGCACCACACGTCGACCATGCCGTTGTCGCGCTCCCCCAGCAGGCCGTCCCAGTTCCAGTGCGGGAACAGGTGCAGCACCGGCTCGGCGGTCCACTGCGCGCGGTAGTACCAGTAGTTGTCCTTGGGGAAGCCGCAGCTGTCGAGGATGCCGAACTGCGAGGCCACGTTCGGCCAGCGGTTGTACGGAGTCGGCTCGCCGCGATAGTCGAAGCCGGTCCAGACGAAGCCGCCGGCGATGTACGGGCGCTGCGCGACATAGCTCCACCAGGCTTCGGCGCTGCTGGCCCACCAGGGGTAGTCGAGATCGTAGGCGCGGGCGTAGCCGCGCACGTCGTCGGTGCGGTAATTGCCGCGCACGCCGACCGTGCTGCCGGTTTCGCTGCCGTAAACCGGGATCTGCGGATGGCGCGCGTGGAAGGCGTCCATCTGCGTGGTGCGGTAGTTGAAGCCGACCACGTCCACGACCTGGCCGACGCCGTCGTCGAAGCCCTTGTCCATGGCGAAGGTGGTGGGGCGGCTCGGGTCCAGGCGCCGCACCAGGCACTGCATGCGCGCGACGATGCGCGCGCCGCGCGCGGTGACCATCTGCGGCTCTTCGTTGCCGAGCGACCACAGCATCACGCAGGGATGGTTGCGGCCGCGCCGTACCATCGCCGTCAGTTCGGCCATGGCCTCGTCGTCGGAGGACATGCGCCGGGTCTCGTCGATCAGCAGCAGGCCCAGCCGGTCGCACAGCTCCAGCACCGCCGGCGAGGCCGGGTTGTGTGCGCTGCGGTAGGCATTGCAGCCCATCGACTTGAGCTGGCGCAGGCGCCATTCGTGCAGGCGGTCGGGAATGGCGGTGCCGACGCCGGCATGGTCCTGGTGGTTGTTGGTGCCGTGCAGCTTGTAGGCCGCGCCGTTGAGCAGCAGGCCGCGCTGCGGGTCGAACTGCAGGCGGCGCACGCCGAAGTGCGTGGTGGTCGCATCGCAGGTGCGGTCGTCGCCGAGCAGACGCGTGGACAGCGTGTAGCGCTGCGGGTTCTCGGGCGACCACGGCGCGGGCGTGCCCAGGTCCAGCGTCTGCTGCACGCGTTGCACCACGCCCGGTTCCACAGTGATCGGAACGGAGTTGGCCTGGGCGACGATGCGCCCATCCGGGGCGCGGATCACCGAGACCACACTGCACTGGCGCGGCGTCGCGCCGTGGTTGCCGAGTTCGGTCTCCACCAGCGCCTGCGCGTCGCCGCCGTCCCAGGCGCTGCGCACGTAGACGCCGTCCATCGGCACGTGCAGCGCGTCGGTGGTGCGCAGCCAGACGTGGCGGTAGATGCCGGCGCCTTCGTAGAACCAGCCTTCGCCGAGGGTGGCGTCCACGCGCACGGCGATGATGTTCCTGGCGCCATAGTCGAGCACGTCGCTGAGGTCGACCTCGAAGCCGCAGTAGCCGCTGCCGTTGCGGCCGACGATGTGGCCGTTGCAGAACACGATGCAATCGCGGAACACGCCGTCGAATTCCAGGCTGATCCGCTTGCCCAGGTCCTCGGCCGGAATCTCCAGCACGCGCCGGTACCAGCCGATGCTGGTCTGCGGATCGGTGCGGCCCAGCGGCGTGTAGCCGTGCGCGGCGGCCGGGTCTTCGCCGTTGACCAGGGCGGAGGTCGGGTCCTGGCGCGGTGGCAGCGCCACCGCCCAGTCGTGCGGCAGGTCGACGCGCTCCCAGTCGCTGTCGTCGAAGCCGAGCAGGGCCGCATCGGCGGTGTCCTTGCCGGCCTTGGCGTAGGTGCGCTGGAAGGTGCCGAAGTTGAAGTCGCGCGCCGGGTCGTCGGCGTGGCCGAGATGGAAGCGCCAGCCGGTATCGCACAGCAGGCGCTGGCGTGGCGCGTCGTCGTCCAGGTCCAGCGAGAGCGGCGCAATGGCATTGCCACCAGCGGGCGTGGCGGCCAGCGCGGCCGGCGCCAGCGCCGCGGTGGCGCCGGGCACTGCCGCCTGCACGCCGCCGGCGACCAGCGAGCGCAGCAGGTCGCGGCGGCTCAGTTCGATCATGGCTGCACGTCCGCTGCGGGCGCGGCGGCCTTGTCGGTGACCGGTGCCGGTCGGTAGGCGTGCTGCATGAAGCCGATGCCGGGCAGCAGCTCGTTGCCGTGGCGGAAGTCGAAGAAGCTGGCGTTCTCCCACGAGGAGCCGACGCCCCAGCGGGTCTTGCAGGTGTTGCTGGTCCAGGCCGGCTCCCAGTACACGACGCCGCTGCCGCCGTTGTCGACCACCAGTTGGGTGAGGTCGACCAGGTAGTTCAGTTGACCCTGCGGGGTGGCCGGGTAGCCCTTGATCAGCGAGTCGGCGCCGAGCAGGTTGGGCGAGGCGTCGCCGCTCTCCAGCGTCCACGGATAGGCGGTCTCCACCACCATCACCTCGGCCGGATAGCGCAGCCGCAGGCGCTTGATGGTGGCGCCGAGCTGGTCCATGGTCTCGCGCGACCACTTGCGGTAATAGCTGATGCCGATGAAGTCGAAGTCGCGCACGCCGGCCTTGGCCGCGGCGGCGAACCACGGCTCCACGTTCTCCGGCTGGGCGATGTGCAGCATCACCTTGGGCTTGATCGTCGAGCGTGCGCCGGCATCGCGCACCGCCTGGATGCCGGCGTTGAACAGCTTGGCGTTGCGGGTCCAGTCGATCGGCCGGCGCTTGTCCCACGGCTGGCTGTCCATCAGGTCGGAATTGCTCTCGTTGCCCACCTGCACCAGTTCCGGCATCAGCCCGGCGCGGTCCAGCGCGCTCAGCGTGTCGTAGGTGAAGCCGTACAGCGTGCGCGCCAGTTCGTCCTGGTCGGTGATCGAGGCCCAGGCCTTGGGGATCAGTTGCTTGTCGCCGTCGGCCCAGTCGTCGGAGTAGTGGAAGTCCAGCAGCACCTGCATGCCCTGCGCGCGCGCCCGGCGGATGGTCTTCTTGACGTCGCTCAGGTCGCTGTAGCGGGTCCAGCGCGCATCGTTCCACAGGCGCACGCGCACCAGGTTGGCGCCGTGCGCGTGGAACAGCTCGAACGGGTCGCGCACCGTGCCGTGGTCGCGGTACTGCACGCCGCAATCCTCCATCTCGTTGACGTAGGACAGGTCGGCGCCCAGGTACAGCGTCCCCGCGCCGGCCAGGGGCGCGGCGAGGGCGGCGGCGAGGGCCAGCGCGAGCGCCGGCAGCCAGGTGCGTTTGGATCGCATGCGGGTCTCCACCGGCTCAGAACGTGTAGGTCGCTTCCAGCGCGAAGCGGCGCCCGAACAACTGGTAGCCGCCGTCGTCCTGGTTGGCGAGCCGGTTGCGCTTGTTGTCGCTGTAGGCGCGCAGCGGTTCGTTGGTCAGGTTGCCGACCTGGAACTTGAAGCCCAGGTGCTCGCTGTAGCGCCAGGCCAGGCTCAGGTCCACCGTGCCTTCGCTTTCCAGCCGCGCCAGCCGCGCCGCGTTCCAGCCGTACACCACGGTGTAGGGGCTGTGGTACTTGTAGCCGATCCGCGCTTCGAAGCTGCGGTTGTTGTACCAGAGGTCCAGCGTGCCGGTGTTGCGCGCCAGGCCGCTGAGCGGCAGCGGATTGTCCGCCGGCGAGAACTCGTCCAGGTTGGATTCCACGTACGAATAGTTGGAGTAGATGCCGAAGTTCTCCATGTGCGGGATGAAGAAGAACGGGGTCTGGAAGGTCAGCTCGGCGCCGTTGATGTAGCCGCCGCCGCCGTTGAACGGGCCGCTGATCAGGTAGTCGCGGCCGTCGATGGTCTCGTGCTGGGTCTTGTAGCCGATGCTCGAATCCACCCACTTGCGGTACAGCGCCAGCGCCGCCAGCGCCTCCTTGTGGAAGTACCACTCGTAGGACAGGTCGAGCTGGGTGGCGCGGAACGGGTTGAGCTGCGGATTGCCGCCGCTGCCGGTGAGCTGGCCGACGGTGGTGTTGGGGTCGTCGAGCGCGCGCCCGGTGCGCAGTTCGTCCAGCGGCGGCCGCGCCATCACCTTGGCCACCGACACGCGCAGGATGCGCTCGGGATCGATCAGGAAGTTGACCGTGGCGCTGGGCAGCACGTCGGTGTAGGTCTTGCCGGCGCTGCTCGGCTGCACCACGCCGCCGACGGTGTCGTAGCCATGGCTGTCGGTGTCGGTGTGGACCACGCGCACGCCGGCGTTGCCGGTGACGTCGACGCCGAACCACTGCGAACTGAACACGGCCTTGGCGAAGGCCTCGCGCACGTTCTCCTCGACGTTCCAGTGGTCCAGGCGCTGTTCGGTGGCCAGGCTGGGATCGAAGCCGCCGAAGCCGAGCTTGGCGATCGCGTCCAGGTCGCCGCCGGTCAGGGTCGGCACGTTCAGATCCGGCATCGTCACCGGGTAGATCAGGTCCTGGTAGGCCGAGATCGGCTGGCTGTAGCCGGACTGGAAGCTGGTGAAGTGGCGGTTCTGCTTCTCGCGGCGCGCGGCGCGCGCGCCGAACTCCAGCGCGGTGACCGGCGAATCCTCGATCGCGCGGCTGGCGCTCAGCGCCAAGGCGGCGATGCGGTCGCGCAGCGCCTGCGGTTCGGTCTGGCCGCTGATGCCCCATTCCGGCGCGTCGGAGCTGGTGCCGATGGTGGGGGTGACGCCATGGCGGAAGTCGAACGACACCGTGTCCGGATTGCTGCCGAAGCGCACCGCGCGCCAGTCGTTGTCGCGCTTGGCCTGTGAGAACGACAGGTCGCTGCCCAGCGTCCACACGTCGCCGCGCCACTTGGCGTTGAGGCCGCCGGCCGCCAGCGTCTTGACCTCGTTGTAGTTGGCGATGACGTGGTCCACCTGCAGCTTGGAATTGGCCAGGGTGCCGGCGACCACGTCGCCGTCGACGATGGTGTAGGACGAGCCGGGTGTGGTGTACGGATTGCTGGCCGAGTAGATGCTGTAGCCGAGGTTGTTGAACCAGTTCTGGCGCTGGTCCTCGTCGATGCGGATACGCGAGTACAGGCCGTCGAGCTTGAGTTCCAGGTTGCCCGAGCGCCACTGCACGGTGCCCATGGCGCCGGTGCGGGTCTGCTCGGTCAGCTTGAGCTGGTCGGCCGCGCCCCAGGGGGTGTAGTCGACCTTGCCGTCGCCATCCACATCGCGCGCGTTGCTGGCGTCGGTGTAGCCCCAGCTGCCGATCGAGACGCCGGCGTTCTTCTGCTTCTGGTAGGTGGCGCCGAGCGCGACCGCCAGGTTGTCGTTGATGCGGTGGATCCAGCTCGCACCCAGGCGCTGGCCCCACGGCGAGTAGTCGCGCGCGTCCTTGGCCTCGTCGTAGTAGACCGGCCCGGCGGTGGCGACGAAGGTCGGGCCGGTGTGGTCGAGCGGGTTGATGGTGGAGATGTCCACGGTGGCGGCGATGCCGCCGGCGATCAGGTCCGCCGACGGGGTCTTGTAGACCTTGACGGTGGAGACGATCTCGGTGGGGAAGACTTCCCAGCGCACCGCGCGGTTGGGTTCGGAAGAGGCGATCTCGCGGCCGTTGACCGTGCCCATGGTCATGCGCGGGCCGAGGCCGCGCACCGTGGCCAGGCTTTCGTTGCCGCGGTCGCGGGTGCCGTTGACGCCGGGCAGGCGCACCAGCGCCTCGGCCACGGTGACGTTGGGCATCTGCCCCATGTTGTCGGCGGAGATCACCTCGACCACGTGGTCGTCGAGCTGCTTGGCCTGCACCGCCTGTTCCAGGCTGGCGCGCTGGCCGACCACCATCACGTTGTCCAGGGTGACCGGTTGCTGGCCATTCTTGGTGTCGGTCGTGGCATCGGTCTTTGCGGGTGGCGTGGTCGCCGGATCGGCGGTGGCGCTCTGTGCGTGCGCGGCGAAGCTGGCGGACAGGGCCAGGACGATGGCCGCGCCCAGCAGGTTGCGGGCAGCAGGGCGGTGCGCGCGCCGGCCGAGCGGGCGACGGGACTGTTCCAAAGGCATTTTTGTTCCCTCCCAGGACAAAAAGTGACCGAGCAAGTTGGCGCAGGCCGGGGGTCCGGTCCTGGGTGGGCATCGGCAGGCTGGCGTGCGTGGCTGCAGGCTGTCCTGTTCGTTGTCCTCGATGTCGTGTCTATCGGCGTGGAAGGGCGTGCGTGGCATGTCCGGCGGCGACACCGCGGACATCCCCTTTCGCCGCCTTGGCGCGCGAGAGACCGGGAGCGAGCATAGAAGCGACAGGCATTCCATTCCAATGAAGCATTTGCCGAGGGCTATCTCGTTTTGGAATGGATGTCGCGCGCTGCGTCTACGTCCTCCCCGCGCGACGCTCAGGCCGCGGAGGGCAGCGCCTGCAAGTCGAGCAGGGCGGCGGCTGCCGCGCCGAGGCCGCGTTCGCGGTGGCGCAGGACATGGAAGGTGCGTTTGGCCAGGGCCACCTCGATGCCCTGCAGGCGGCCGCTCTCCAGCCACGGCGCCGCGGCCAGCTGCGAGATCGCCGCCAGGCTGTGCCCGGCCTGCACCGCCGACAGCACCGCTTCGTTGGAGGGCAGGGACAGCGCCACGCGCAGGCGTTCCGGGGCGATGCCGGCATCGCGCAGCGCCGCCTCGAACGCCGAGCGCGTGCCCGAGCCGGGCTCGCGCATGATCCAGGTGCTGTCCGCGACCATCCGTGCCAAGCCGAGGCGGCGGCGCCCGGCCAGCGGGTGGTCCGGTGCGGCCACCACGCGCAACCGGTCGTGGTCCAGCGGCGAACTCAGCAGTTCCGCGACCTGCACGCGCCCCTCGACGAAGCCCAGTTCGGCGCGCCCCTCGCGCACCGCGCGCGCCACGCTGTCGGTGTTGCCCACGCTCAGGCGGATCTCGATCTGCGGATAGCGCGCATGAAACGCCATCAGCCGGGTCGGCAGCCAGTAGCTGGCCACGGTCTGGCTGGCGTGCAGGTCGAGCGTGCCGCGCAGCACGCCGCGCCATTCGCTCAACGCCAGTTCGGCGGCGCGGCTGCGCGCTAGGATCGCCTTGGCGTCCTCGCAGAACGCCGCACCGGCCGCGGTCAGCACCAGGCCGCGGCCGACCCGGTCGAACAACGCCACCCCGTACTGCCGCTCCAACGCCTTGATCGCGGCGCTGGCGGCCGAGGGCGTGCGATGCGCGGCCTGCGCACCCAGGGTCAGGTGCTGGCGCTCGGCCACCGCCACGAACAGTGCGAGTTGTTCCAGGGTCATACGGCTACCGTTCTGGTTTGTCGAATGAAGTGTGCGTAATTATGCGATGGAGCGAAACGATTTGCAGGCGCAGCCTGTCGCCACCTCGATCCGGATCGCTCCCATGCACGCGCCACTGCACAGATTTTCCAGCCTGCTGCCCGGGCTGGCCCTGGCCATCGGTGTCGCCGCTTTGGCCTGGCTAGCCGAGCGCGCGCAACTGCAGTGGCTGGGCCGGCGCTGGATCGATGCGCTGGTGTTCGCGATCGTGCTCGGCACGCTGCTGCGCACGGCATGGCGACTGCCGCCGTCTAGCCACGCCGGCATCGCCTTCGCCGCCAAGCTGCCGCTGGAAGTGGCCATCGTGCTGCTCGGCGCGTCGGTCGGGATCGGCGCCATCGGCGCGGCCGGTGGCCTGTTGCTGGGCGCCATCGCCGCGGTGGTGCTGTTGGCGATCGCGCTCGGCTACGGTATCGGTCGCGCGCTGGGGCTGCCGTCGCGGCTGGCCACGCTGGTGGCCTGTGGCAACGCGATCTGCGGCAATTCGGCGATCGTGGCGGCAGCGCCGGTGATCGACGCCGACTCCGACGACGTCGCCGCGGCGATCGCGTTCACCGCTGCACTGGGCGTGCTGGTGGTGTTGCTGCTGCCGCTGGCGGTGCCCTTGCTGGGCCTGGACCAGCGCCACTACGGCATCCTCGCCGGTCTGACCGTGTACGCGGTGCCGCAGGTGCTGGCGGCGACCGTGCCGGTGGGTGCGCTGAGCGCGCAGGTCGGTGCGCTGGTGAAGCTGATGCGGGTGCTGATGCTGGGGCCGGTGATGCTGCTGCTGGGTCTGGTCCGTGGCGGAGCGCCGGCGCAGCGGCGTCCGGCACATGCACTGGTGCCGTGGTTCGTGTTCGGCTTCGTCGGCATGATGGGCCTGCGCGCGCTGGGTGTGCTGCCGGCACCGGTGATCGAAGCGGCGCAAACGCTGTCGCTGCTGTTCACCCTGGTGGCGATGGCCGCGCTGGGCCTGTCGGTGAACCTGCGCACGGTGCTCGCCTCCGGTGGCCGTGTGCTGGCGGCCGGCACCCTGTCGCTGCTGGCGCTGGCCAGCCTCAGCGTGCTGCTGCTGCGCTGGTTGCCGTAGGTGCCGCGGCCCAGCGCGACGCATTCGTGGTCAATCGCCGTGGATGCGGCCGCTCTCGCCGGCGCGGTACAGCGTGCCTTGCGGGTCGCGCGCCGGCTGCGCCTGCCGCTGCTGTTCGCTGCGCAGCGCTGAGAGCCGGTCGGCCAGGCGTGGCAGCAGGTGGGCCATCGCCACGTTGGCGCTGGCCAGCAGGCCCACCTTGACGTCGCGGCCGCCGTGTTCGGCCGCATGCAGGATCGCCTCGGCGACGCGCAGCGGTGCGATCGTCGGTTTGGGCAGGGTCGGTTCCTCGCGCAGGTAGTTGCGCGCATGCTGCGGATACGGTGTGTTCACCGCGGTTGGCTGGATCAGCACCACCGACACCGGTGCGCCATCCAGATGTTCCAACTCGATCCGCAAGGTATCGGTGAAGCCTTTCACCGCATGCTTGGACGCCGCATACATGCCCTGTAGCGGAAGCACTGCCTCGGAGGCCTCGCTGCCCAGGTTGATCAGGGTGCCGCGCCAAGCGAGCAGATGCGGCAGCGCGGCCATCGATCCATGCACCACGCCCCAGAAGTTCACGTCGAACAGGCGCCGGCTGTCGCCCTCGTCCACGTCGGCGAGCTTGCCGTAGATCGCCACGCCGGCGTTGTTCACCCAGGTATCGACGCGGCCGAAGTGCCGGATCGCCGCCGCCGCGGCCTCGTCCAGCTGCGCGCGCTCGGCGACATCGGCCACGACGGCGATCGCCTCGCCGCCGGCATCGCGGATGGTCTGCACGGTCGCGTCGAGAACGCCCTGGCTGCGCGCCACCAGCACCAGGCGGGCGCCGTGTTCGGCGGCCAGCAGCGCTGTACACAGGCCGATGCCGCTGGAGGCGCCGGTGATCACGATCACCTGTTGTGCGAGCGGAAGATGTCGCTGTGCCATGGGCTGTGCTCCGGACGTGGTGTCGTCCCAGCGTGGGCCGCGGCGCGTTGTGCGGTGTGAGGTGCGGATCGCGGTGGCGTCAATCGGTGCAGGCATCACAAGAATTGCTGCACAGCGATGGTGCGGGTGCCTTGATTCCTTCGCGTGCGCAGCATTTCGCATCGCCTGCACCCGCGTTCAACCATGCGCTCACGAGGGGCGGCAGAGCATGGCTGCACCTGTCACGCAAAAGGAAATTGTCATGCGTTCTTACCGTTCCGGTCTCTCCCTGGCGCTGCTGTCGGTCCTCGGCATCGGCCTGGCCCACGCGCAGACCGACACCTCCGGCCAGGCCGGCACGCGCGATCCCGCCGCGATGCAGCAGAACACCCCGTCGACGACGGCATCGCCGGCGTCGACCAGCATGCAGGGTGCGCGTTCGGCGGCGCTCAACGAAAAGCAGGCGCTCGGCGTGCTGTCGGCGATCAATACCAGCGAGATCGGCGCCGGCAATCTGGCCTTGCAGAAGCAGGTCAAGGGTCCGGTGCGCGACTACGCGATGCAGATGGTGAAGGAGCATTCCGACAACAACGCCAAGATCGCGCCCTGGGGGCCCGACACCAAGGCCGGGCCCGCGCAGCAGCAGATGCAGAAGGGCAAGGCGGAAGCCGGCAAGCTGCAGGCATTGGACGGCGATCGCTTCGAGCAGGCCTACGTGGCGGCGATGGTCAAGGATCACCAGGCCGCCCTGCAGATGCTCGACAGCACCCTGATCCCCGCGGCCAAGACCCCGGAAGTGGCCGCGCATCTGCGCACCACGCGCACGCATGTGGCCGAGCACCTGGCCAAGGCGCAGCAGCTGCAGAGCGCCGGCGCGGCGCCGGCCGGTTCCACCCGCTGAGCCGCGCGACGGGTCGCGGCCGAGGTGCCGCGACCCGTACCGCGATCATTCCGGTCCTGCCAGGAGCTTTCCCATGCGCGAATCCCCGGCAACCGACGCGGTCGTCACCCTGGACGGCACGCGCTTGGTGCGCACGCTCAGCATGCTGGGCGAACCCCATCAGATCCTCGATGCCTGGTGCGACGTGAGCGTGCAGCAGCAGGTCCTGTCTGGACTGGCCGAACTGCAGTCCGGCGATGGCTACGCCTCCCGGTGGCGCCTGCACCTGCCGCTGGAGCGCCACCTTGAGCTGGACTACCGGCGTGGCGAGGCGTGCCTTGGCGAATCGGTGCGTTACCACGGCAGTGGCGAGCACGGGTTGCAGTTGCAGACCACGCTGAGCGTGCGTGCGGCGCCGAATGGCTTTGGCTGCGAAACCACCTTGGCGGTGGAATATCGCGTCGAGGGCGGCATCGTCGCCCAGGCCGTGGCCAAGCTGGTCGGTGCCGCGCCAGATGCGCTGGTCGGCAAGGTGCTGCACCGGTTCAAGGCCTGGATCGAGTGCGGCGAAGTGCCGACGCTGCGCGACAACCCGTCCGCGCGCGGACTCGATCACCACGAACACTAGGGGTTTGCCATGCGCGCACTGTGCTGGAACGGCGTCAACGATCTGCGGGTGGAGACAGTCCCCGACCCGCGTATCGTCAATCCGCGCGATGCCATCCTCAAGGTCGGCCTGAGTACCACCTGCGGCTCGGATCTGCATTTCATCGATGGCTACCTGCCGACGATGCGCGAAGGCGACATCATCGGCCACGAATTCATGGGCGAAGTGGTCGAGGTCGGACCGCAGGTGCGCAACCTGCGCGTCGGCCAACGCGTGGTGGTGCCGTCGTTCATTTCCTGCGGCGAGTGCTGGCACTGTGGACGCCAGGAATTCTCGCTGTGCGACAACACCAACCCCAATTGGGAAATGCAGGAGCCGCTGCTGGGCTATCCGACCGCCGGCATCTACGGCTACACCCACGCCTTCGGCGGCTACGCCGGCTCGCACGCGGAGTTCATCCGCGTGCCGCATGCCGATGTCGGCTGCTTCCCGATCCCGGACGAGGTCGACGATGAGGATGCGCTGTTCCTGTCCGATGCCGGCCCCACCGGTTTCATGGGCGCCGACTTCTGCGCCATCCAGCCCGGCGCCACCGTGGCGGTGTGGGGCTGCGGTGGCGTTGGGCTGATGGCGCAGCAGAGCGCACGGCTGCTTGGCGCCGAGCGGGTCATCGCCATCGACCGCCTGCCCGAGCGCCTGGCGCTGGCGCGCGACGTGCTGGGCAACGAGGTGATCGACTACAGCGCCGTCGACAGCGTGGTCGAGATGCTGCGCGAAATGACCGGTGGACGCGGCCCCGATGCCTGCATCGACGCGGTCGGCATGGAGGCGCACGGCACCGGTCTCGGTTACGCCTATGACCGGGTCAAGCAGGCGCTGCACCTGCACACCGATCGCGGCCAGGCGTTGCGCGAGGCGATCCTGGCCTGCCGCAAGGGTGGCACGCTGTCGATCCTCGGCGTCTACGGCCTGATGGACAAGTTCCCGCTGGGTGCGGTGATGAACAAGGGCCTGACCGTGCGCACCGCGCAGCAGCATGGCCAGCGTTACGTGCCGCGCCTGCTCGACCTGGCCCGCAGCGGTGCGTTCAAGACGCGCTTCCTGGCCACGCACCGCATGCCGCTGGACGAAGCGGCGCGCGGCTACGAGATGTTCAAGCACAAGCACGACGGCTGCGTGCGCGCGGTGTTCGTCCCGGGGCAGGCGGCCGCGCCGGCGGTGTAATAGTCTCCGCGCAGGCGGCGGCTTAAGGTGGCGGCATCTCCTCCGCATCGTCGCCGGTCGCCCCATGGGACACGATCACAGCCACGCCCCCGCCGAAATCCGTCACGAGCAGCCTCTGTGGTGGGCGCTCGGCCTCACCGCGCTGTTCCTGGTGGTGGAGGTAGCGGGCGCCTTCGTCACCAACAGCCTAGCGCTGCTGTCCGATGCCGCGCACATGGCCACCGATACGTTGGCGCTGATGATCGCCTTGGTGGCGGTGCGGCTGAGCCGGCGCCCGCCCGATGCCAGGCGCAGCTACGGCTACGCGCGGCTGGAGGCGCTGGGCGCGCTGGTCAATGGCGCACTGCTGTTCGTGGTCGCCGGCTACATCCTGTGGGAGGCGGTGCAGCGGTTCCGCCAGCCGCAGGAAATCGCCACCGTCGGCATGCTCGGCATCGCCGCGTTCGGCCTGCTGATCAACCTGATCTCGATGCGCCTGCTCAAGGCCGGCAGCGGCGAGAGCCTCAACATGAAGGGCGCCTACCTGGAAGTGTGGAGCGACATGCTCGGCTCGGTCGCGGTGATCGTCGGTGCGCTGGCGATCCGCGTCACCGGCTGGAAGCTGATCGATCCGATCCTGGCGGTGCTGATCGGCTTGTGGGTGCTGCCGCGGACCTGGGTGCTGCTGCGCGAGGCGATCAACGTGCTGCTGGAAGGCGTGCCCAAGGGCGTGGACCTGGATGCGGTGCGCGGCTACCTGCAGTCGGCGCCCGGCGTGGCCAGCGTGCACGACCTGCACGTGTGGGCGCTGGCCTCCAGCACGCCGGCGCTGACCGCGCACGTGGTGGTGGCCGAGGGCGGCGACGCCGATGCCCTGCGCGCTGCGCTGTGCGATGGCCTGCATGCGCGCTTCGGCATCGACCACATCACCCTGCAGATGGAAGCCGGCCATTGCGGCGCCACGCCGTGCGGCGCGCCGGCCGCGGCGGGCGAGGGTGGTGGTCATGGTCATCATGGGCATGGGCATGGGCATGAGGGCCACGATCATGGTCATGCTCATCCCGCACACGGGCACGGCCACATGCGTGGGCATTCGCACCCGTAAGCAACGCTGCTGCGTGATGGCGTTCGTGCAGGTGCGGTGGTTCGGGATTTGCCGTTGGCGCGGACCCAGAATGCCGAGTGCGGCTGAAGGGCGCCTGCAGCGATCTGCTTTCGCCACAATCGAGCTAGGGCGGCTTGCTTTGTGGGAGCCACCTGGCATGCAGCCGCGACGGGCGAAGCGGCACACTTTCCGATGGCGTACTGGGTCGGGACTTAAATCTCTCCCACAGTGCACCCTGCGAGTTCGCCGCAAGAGTGCGTGGGAGCGGCTTCAGCCGCGACGGGTTTTACCGGGAAACGCCCGTCGCGGCTGAAGCCGCTCCCAAAGGCGGCACGAACCGTCGTCGTGGGAGGTGCCCTGACGCACGCTTACAGAAAGGCGCGTGCGCGCCTCAGACCACCGGTTCGCGCAACGCCGGCGACTCCCAGCCCGGGCGCGGCGCGAAGCGCTCGCCGTAGCGCGCCTGCAGGGCACGCAGGCGGGCGAGCAACACGTCGGCGCCAGCCGCACGGATGTGCTGGATCGGGCCGCCGCGGAACGGGGCGAAGCCGGTGCCGAAGATCACGCCGGCATCGAGCAGGTCGGCATCGGCGACCACGCCTTCGTGTAGGCAGGCGACCGCTTCGTTGAGCAGCGGCAGGATCAGGCGGTCTTCCAGGTCGTCCGGCGCGCGGTAGTCCTTGGCCAGTTCCGGCTTCTTGGCGCGGGCGTTCTCCCACGCGTACAGGCCCTGGCCGTCCTTCTTGCCGCGCTTGCCCGGCTCCACCGTCTGCAACGCCGCCGGGATCGGCAGGCCCAGGAACGGCGCCAGTTCGGCGCCGACGCCGGCGGCCACGTCCAGGCCTACCGTGTCGATCAGTTCGATCGGGCCCATCGGCATGCCGAACTTGACCGCGGCCTTGTCGATCGCCGGGCCGGGGATGCCTTCGGCGTAGGCGGTGGCCGCTTCCAGCATGTACGGGAACAGCACGCGGTTGACCAGGAAGCCGGGCGTGCCGGCGACCGGCACCGGCAGCTTGTCGATCGCCTTGCAGAAGGCGGCCAGCCGCTTCTGGTTCTCCGGCGCCAGGCCGTCGTGGCAGACGATCTCCACCAGTGGCATCTGCGCCACCGGATTGAAGTAGTGCAGGCCACCGAACTGCGCCGGGCGCTGGATGTGCTCGCGCAGTTCGGTCAGCGGGATCGACGAGGTGTTGGTGCTGAGCAGCGCAGTCGGCTGCATGCGCGGCTCCAGCGACTGGTACAGCTCGCGCTTGGCCTGCGGGTTCTCGATGATCGCCTCGATCACCAGGTCGGCGCTCGGCACGCCGTCGCCGGCCAGGTCGCCCTTCAACCGCGCCGCCACCGCCGGGCGCTTGCTGTCGTCCTTCACCCGCTTGGCGAACAACTCGCCGGCGCGGCTCAGCGCACCATCGATGAAGCGCTGCTCGCGGTCCTGCAGGGTCACCTCGAAGCCCTTGTAGGCCGACCAGGCGGCGATGTCGCCGCCCATCACCCCGGCGCCGACCACGTGCACGTGGCGGATGCCGTGCTCCTTGCCGCCCAGCGCCTTGAGCCGTTCGGTGAGGAAGAAGATGCGGATCAGGTTGCGCGCGGTCGGCGTGCTGGCCAGCTTGACCACCGCCTTGCGCTCGGCATCCAGGCGCGCCTGGATGCCGCTGCCGCCGCTGCGCTCCCACACGCCGATCAGCGCGTACGGCGCCGGGTAGTGTTCCTTGCGCGCCTTGCGCGCCACCTGCTTGCGCATCTGCGGCGCCAGCAGCTTGCGCGCCGGCCAGGTGTTGGTGGCCCAGGCGGTGGCGCGTTGCTTGAAGGGACGGGCGCTGCCGGACAGCGCCAGCGCCACCGCGGTGTCGGTCAGCACGGCCGGCGCGGCGACCTTGTCGACCAGGCCCATCGCGCGTGCCGCCGAAGCAGACACGGTGCGCCCGGTGAGCATCAGGTCCATCGCCGCCGGCGCGCCGATCAGCCGCGGCAGGCGCGCGCTGCCGCCCCAGCCGGGGAAGATGCCGAGCTTGGTCTCGGGCAGGCCGATGCGGGTGACCGCATCGCTGGAGGCGACGCGGTAGCGGCAGGCCAGGGCGATCTCGGTGCCGCCGCCCATGCAGAAGCCGTGGATCGCCGCGACCGTGGGGCAGGGCAGTTCCGCCAGCTTCTGGAAGGTGGCCTGGCCGCGGCGGATAGCGTCGTTGACGGTGCCGCGGCGGTCGAACTCCTGGAATTCCTTGAGGTCGGCGCCGGCGATGAAGCCATTGTCCTTGGCCGAACGGATCACCACGCCCTTGGGCGGATCGATGGCGATGCGCTCGAGCAGATTGCCCAACTCCAGCAGCACGTCCTGCGACAGCGCGTTGACGGGCGCGTCCTGACGGTCGAGGCTGAGCACGACGACGCCGTCGCCGCGGATATCCGCTTGCCAGTGACTGAATCGGAGCCCGTCGAAGCCTGAAAGCATGGGGAGGACCATCCGCTTGTGTATGGAGAAGATCGTTATCATCCAGAGGTTGTTTCCGTCGCGTCAAATCCCAATCCAGGGAATTGAGGCGCGTCCCGCGACCGCTGGCCTTGCGCCAGCCTAACGGAACGCCGGTTAACGTCGTGGGGCGGCGATCCGCTGAGGGGCGCTGAACTTTTTTCCGAATTGGCGGTCAGAGGGTCCGACGTAGGTTGGGCTGACAGGAGTGCGGCCCGCTATGGCCGATGTCGAAACACCCCAGGAGCTGGACCTGGAACTGGTCCGGCGTGTGCAGCGCGGCGAAAGCGCGGCGTTCGATGTGCTGGTGCGCAAGTACCAGCATCGGATCGTCGGCCTGATCGGGCGCTACATCGCCGACTGGAGCGAATGTCAGGACGTGGCCCAGGACACCTTCATCCGCGCCTACCGCGCGATGGGGAGCTTCCGCGGCGACGCCCAGTTCTCCACATGGTTGCACCGGATCGCCGTGAACACCGCCAAGAACTACCTGGTCGCGCACAACCGCAGGCCGCCCACCGACGATGTCGACGTGCTCGATGCCGAGCAGTTCGACAGCGGCACCCGGCTGCGCGACACCGACACGCCCGAGCGCGAGCTGATGCGCCAGGAGCTGGAACGCACGGTGATGAAGGCGGTCGACGCCTTGCCGGAAGAGTTGCGCACCGCCATCACCCTGCGCGAGGTGGAGGGCATGAGCTACGAGGACATCGCGCAGAAGATGGGCTGCCCGATCGGCACCGTGCGTTCGCGGATCTTCCGCGCCCGCGAGGCCATCGACGCCGAACTTCGTCCCCTGCTGGATACCGACAGCGCCACCCGTGAGCGACACCGCGTATGACCGAGAGCACGCCCTTTCCCAAGCCAGTGCCGGCGCCCGACAGCGCCGCGCCGGACAAGTTCGAGCTGCACTACCGGCAGCAACTGTCCGCCCTGATCGACGGCGAACTGCCGGCCGACGAAGCGCGCTTCGTGCTGCGCCGGCTGCAGCACGACGAGGAATTGTCCGGCTGCCACGAGCGCTGGCAGCTGTGCGGCGACATCCTGCGCGGCCGTGTCAGCGTGCCGGCGCCCAGTGATTTCAGTGCCCGCGTGCGCCAGGCGGTGGCCGCCGAAGCGCAGCAGGCCGTGCGCGCGCAGGCGGCCAGTGCCGCCGGCAAGCGCCGCACCTGGCGCTGGGGTGGCAGTGCGGCCCTGGCCGCCTCGGTCGCGCTGCTCGCGCTGTTCGTGACCCAGCGCCTGCCGCAGACCCCCGAGGCGCTGCCGCCGGCGCAGGTCGCCGATGCCACCGTACCGACCCCGACCCCGACGCCGGCCGCTGTCACGCCGCAGATCCCGACGCCTGCGCCAGCGCCGGCCGATCCGCAGGGCGACCTCGCCGCGGCCGTTGCTGCCGCGCCGGCGATGGCGATCGCCGCCAATCGCCGCCAGGACGCAGCAGCGCGACGCGACGCCACGCGCAGCGAACAGGCCGCGCGCCCCCGCAACGCCCCGGCCGAGCGCGCCTACGCATCCGCGGCGCCCGCCAAGCCGCAAGCCAAGGCATCCACGCAGACGCCGTTCGTGGCGCCGGTCGCGCCGCCCACGATGGTCGTGCAGCGCGCCAGCGATCCGTTCGGGCATCCGGCGACGCCGCTGCAGGCCCGGCCGTGGCCGCGCTCGACCCTGCCGGCCGCCGATACCGGCAGCGAATTCACCGCCAGCTTCCCGCGCAGCGGCGCGGATCCGGCGGCGTTCTATCCGTTCGAACCCCGATTGCCTGCCGACGCCACGGCCAACCCGCCGCTGCATCCGCAGCCCTGACCCCGCGCGCCGGCAGGCGTCCGTGCCTCATTCCGGCGCGTGGTCCCGTTGCTTCGTCCCCACGTTGTTCCCCTTTCCGAACCGGAGGCTTGCGTCCGATGACTCACCGTATCCGCCACCATCTGTTGGGCCTGCTGGCGTTGACCGTGCCGCTGGCCGCCTGCGCGCAGCAGCCCAGCCCCAGCGCCGCCAGCGCCACGCCGCCGGCCGCGCAGTCCGCGCCTGCGCCGCAACTGGTCGGCAATCTTCCCGACTTCACCCGCCTGGTCGAGCAGGTCGGCCCGGGCGTGGTCAATGTCGAGACCACCATCAGCCGCCGCGCCGCGGCCGCGCGCTCCGGCGGCGGCATGCCCGACGACGACCAGATGCCCGAGTTCTTCCGCCGTTTCTTCGGCCCGGACGGCATGCCGGGCATGCCCGGGCAGCCGCGCGGCGGCGCGCCGGATGACGATGGCCCCGCCGGCCGCTCGATGGGCTCGGGCTTCATCATCTCGCCCGATGGCTACGTGCTGACCAACCACCACGTGGTCGATGGTGCCAGCGAGGTCAAGGTCAAGCTCACCGACCGCCGCGAATTCACCGCCAAGGTGGTCGGCAGCGACCAGCAATACGACGTGGCGCTGCTGAAGATCGACGGCAAGAACCTGCCGACGGTGCGCATCGGCGACTCCAACCTGCTCAAGCCCGGCCAGTGGGTGGTGGCGATCGGTTCGCCGTTCGGCCTGGACCACTCGGTCACCGCCGGCATCGTCAGCGCCACCGGCCGCAGCAACCCCTACGCCGACCAGCGCTACGTGCCGTTCATCCAGACCGACGTGGCGATCAACCAGGGCAACTCCGGCGGCCCGCTGCTCAACACCCGCGGCGAGGTGGTCGGCATCAACTCGCAGATCTTCTCCGCTTCCGGCGGCTACATGGGCATCAGCTTCGCGATCCCGATCGACCTGGCGATGAGCGCGGTCGAGCAGATCAAGAAGACCGGCAAGGTCACCCGTGCCCAGCTCGGGGTGATGGTCGGCGCCATCGATTCGCTGAAGGCGCAGGGCCTGGGCCTGCCGGACACCCGCGGCGCGCTGGTCAACCAGCTGGTCCAGGGCAGCCCGGCAGCCAAGGCCGGACTGGAAGTCGGCGACGTGATCCGCACGGTCAACGGTACCGAGATCGGCGCCTCCAGCGACCTGCCGCCGATGATCGGCGCGATGCAGCCCGGTGCCAAGGTACGCCTGGGCATCCTGCGCGACGGCAAGCCGCGCGAGCTGACCGTGCAGCTCACCGCGCTGGCGGACGACGCCCAGGCCAATGCAGGCCCGGTGGTCGGCGACAATGCCGCCCCGGCCACCGGCGCCAACGCACTGCTCGGTATCGAAGTGGCCGACCTGGATGCCGCCACCCGCCAGCAACTGGGCGTGGAGCCGGGCAAGGGCGTGCGCATCACCGCGGTGACCGGCCGTGCCGCGCGCGACGCGCAGCTGGTGCCGGGCATGGTGATCCTGCAGGTCGGGCGTACCCCGGTCGGCAGCGTGGCGGCCCTGAACCAGCAGCTGGGCGCCTACAAGAAGGGCGACGTGGTGATGCTGCTGATCCGCGTCCGCGACACCACCAGCTTCGTCGCGGTGCGCGCCGGCGGCTGATCCCGCGCGCCCGGCCATGGCCGGGTGCTGGCGCGGGCGCCGATCCAGCCGGGTCGGCGCCCCCGGGGCAGGGGCGAATCCGGCGGCCGTCACCAGCGGCCGCCGGCCATGCGATAATGGCCCGTTATCCTGACGACGGTCCTGGCCGCCGCCCACCTCATGTCCTCTGATTCGATGCGGAACATCCGCAATTTTTCCATCATCGCCCACGTCGACCACGGCAAATCGACCCTGGCCGATCGCATCATCCAACTCTGCGGCGGCCTGCAGGCGCGCGAGATGGAAGCGCAGGTGCTCGACTCCAACCCGATCGAGCGCGAACGCGGCATCACCATCAAGGCCCAGTCCGTGTCGCTGCCGTATACCGCGCAGGACGGGCAGGTCTACCACCTGAACTTCATCGATACCCCCGGCCACGTCGACTTCTCCTACGAGGTCAGCCGTTCGCTGGCCGCCTGCGAGGGTGCGCTGCTGGTGGTGGACGCGGCGCAGGGCGTGGAAGCGCAGTCGGTCGCCAACTGCTACACGGCGGTGGAGCAGGGCCTGGAAGTGGTGCCGGTGCTGAACAAGATCGACCTGCCCACCGCCGACATCGACCGCGCCAAGGCCGAGATCGAGGCGGTGATCGGCATCGACGCCACCGACGCGGTCGCGGTCAGCGCCAAGACCGGACTGAACGTGCGCGACGTGCTGGAGGCGATCGTGCAGCGCATCCCGCCGCCGGTGCCGCGCGACACCGACAAGCTGCAGGCGCTGATCATCGACTCCTGGTTCGACAACTACCTGGGCGTGGTCTCGCTGGTGCGGGTGATGCAGGGCGAGATCAAGGCCGGCGACAAGCTGCTGGTGATGTCCACCGGCCGCACCCACCAAGTCGACAGCGTCGGCGTGTTCACGCCCAAGCGCAAGGTGCTGCCGGCGCTGCGTGCGGGCGAGGTGGGCTGGGTCACCGCCAGCATCAAGGACGTGCACGGCGCGCCGGTCGGCGACACCCTGACCCTGGCCGGCGACCCGGCCAGCAAGCCGTTGCCCGGCTTCCAGGAAATGCAGCCGCGCGTGTTCGCCGGCCTGTTCCCGGTCGACGCCGAGGACTACACCAACCTGCGCGAGGCGCTGGACAAGCTGCGCCTGAACGATGCCGCGCTGCGCTTCGAGCCGGAAAGCTCCGAGGCGATGGGCTTTGGCTTCCGCTGCGGCTTCCTCGGCATGCTGCACATGGAGATCGTGCAGGAGCGCCTGGAGCGCGAGTACAACCTGGACCTGATCAGCACCGCGCCGACCGTGGTCTACGAGGTGCTGAAGACCGACGGCTCGATCATCAGCATGGACAACCCGGCCAAGCTGCCGCAGTTGAACATGGTCGAGGAGATCCGCGAGCCGATCATTCGCGCCAACATCCTCACCCCCGAGGAATACATCGGCAACATCATCAAGCTGTGCGAGGAAAAGCGCGGCAGCCAGATCGGCATCAACTACCTGGGCAGCCAGGTGCAGATCAGCTACGAGCTGCCGATGGCCGAGGTGGTGCTGGACTTCTTCGACAAGCTCAAGTCGGTCAGCCGCGGCTACGCCTCGCTGGACTACCACTTCGTGCGTTTCGACGCCGGCCCGTTCGTGCGCGTGGACGTGCTGATCAACGGCGACAAGGTCGATGCGCTGTCGCTGATCGCCCACCGCAGCCACGCCGACCGCCGCGGCCGCGAGCTGTGCGAGAAGATGAAGGACCTGATCCCGCGGCAGATGTTCGACGTGGCGATCCAGGCCGCGATCGGCTCGCAGATCATCGCCCGCACCACGGTCAAGGCGATGCGCAAGAACGTGCTGGCCAAGTGCTATGGTGGCGACGTCTCGCGCAAGAAGAAGCTGCTGGAAAAGCAGAAGGAAGGCAAGAAGCGCATGAAGCAGGTCGGCCGCGTGGAAATCCCGCAGGAAGCCTTCCTGGCCGTGCTGCAGATGGACAAGTAGCCGGGATTGGGGATTCGGGATTGGGGATTGGCTAGAGCGCAAGCCTGCCCGATCCCGCTTTGCCGAATCCCCTCATCCCCAATCCCAAATCCCGTTCCGAAGGAACACGAATGAAATGGTTTGAAATCGCGCTGGTGGTGCTGACCTTCGCCACCGGCATCATCACCCTGCTGGACAAGCTGTTCTTCGCCAAGCGGCGCGCCGCGCGCGCCGGATTGCTCGACAGCGAGCCGGTGATCGTCGACTACTCGCGGGCGTTCTTCCCGGTGCTGGCGGTGGTGCTGATCCTGCGCAGCTTCATCGCCGAGCCGTACAAGATCCCGTCCAGCTCGATGATGCCGAACCTGCTGGTCGGCGATTTCATCCTGGTCAACAAGTTCTCCTACGGCTTCCGCCTGCCGATCACCAACCAGAAGATCATTCCGGTGGGCGAGCCCAAGCGCGGCGACGTGGTGGTGTTCAAGCCGCCGCACAAGCCGGACGAGAACTGGATCAAGCGCGTGATCGGCCTGCCGGGCGACCGCATCGGCTTCCACGGCGACACCCTGTACATCAACGGCACGCCGATGAAGTACAAGGTCATGGGCGAGTACGTCGGCAAGGGCAAGGGCGCCGAGATGACCGGCGCCACGCTGCTCACCGAGTACCTGCCGGGCCGCACCCACACCGAACTGGAATGGATCGACCGCAACAACCCGGCCGGCCAGGGCGACTGGGTGGTGCCGCCGGGCAAGTACTTCGTGATGGGCGATAATCGCGACAACAGCGAAGACAGCCGGTTCTGGACCCAGACCCATTTCCTGCCCGAAGAGAACCTGCGCGGCAAGGCGTTCCTGATCTGGCTCAATTGCGAAGGGTGGTTCTGCAGCGGCAGTTTCGATCCGTCGCGGATCGGGACGACCATTCAGTGACTTGCGTGAGGGGAAGCGCGATGAAGCACAAGCAAAGTGGCATGACCTTGACCTCGTTCGTGATCGTGCTGGCGGTGGTCGGATTCTTCGTCTACATCGGCATGAAGCTGTTCCCGATGTACATGGAGTTCTACGCGGTACGCTCGGCGATGAAGGGCCTGGCGACCGAAGCCGGCAGCGCCGAGATGGACCCGTCGCAGGCCAAGGCCTCGCTGTTCCGGCGCCTGGACATCAACAATTCGGACAACGTCAAGCCCGGCGACGTCACCTTCGAGCGCACCGATACCGGTGTGAAGATGCACGTGGCCTACGAAGTGCGCCGCCCGCTGATCGCCAATCTGGACGTGGTCGGCAAGTTCGACGCGACCCAGGACCTGACGACGCGTGGTGGCCAGTAAGACCATCCTGCGCGGTGACCGCATCGGTCACCGCTTCGCCGAGCCGCAGTTGCTGGCACAGGCGCTGACCCATCGCAGCGCCGGCGCGCCGCACAACGAACGCCTGGAATTCCTCGGCGACGGCATCGTCAACCTGCTGATCGCCGAGGCGCTGTACCAGCGCTGGCCCAAGGCCGACGAGGGCGCGCTGACCCGTGCCCGCGCCGAGCTGGTGCGCGAGGCCTCGCTGGCCGCCATCGGCCGGCAACTGGAACTGGGCGAACGCCTGACCCTGGGGCCGGGCGAGATGAAGTCCGGCGGCCATCGCCGCGACTCGATCCTGGCCGATGCGGTGGAGGCCGTGGTCGCGGCGATCTACCTGGATGCCGGCTTCGAGGCCTGCCGCGCCACCATCCTGCCCTGGTTCGAGTCCGCACTGGCGGCGCTGCCGGTCGGCAAGGTGGAGAAGGACGCCAAGACCCGCCTGCAGGAATGGCTGCAGGCCCGGCAGCGGACCCTGCCGGCCTACGAACTGATCAGCGAGACCGGCGACGACCACGCCAAGCTATTCCGGGTACGCTGCGTACTCGCCGAGCCCGCCCTGGTGACCGAGGGCGAGGGCACCTCGCGACGCCTGGCCGAGCAGCAGGCCGCCGCCGCCGCCATCGAGCAACTGGATTCGAGCAAGTGAACGAACAAGCGACAACCCCTTACCGCAGCGGCAGCGTGGCCGTGATCGGCCGCCCCAATGTGGGCAAGTCCACCCTGACCAACGCCCTGGTGGGCGCCAAGGTCAGCATCGTCTCCAACCGGCCGCAGACCACCCGGCACCGGCTGCTGGGCATCGCCAGCTTTCCGGCCGGGCAGTTGCTGCTGGTCGATACCCCCGGCCTGCACCGCGAGCAGAAGCGCGCGATGAACCGGGTGATGAACCGCGCCGCGCGCGGCTCGCTGGAAGGCGTGGACGCCGGCCTGCTGGTGATCGAGGCCGGGCGCTGGGACGAGGAGGACACGCTGGCGTTCAACGTGCTCAGCGACGCCGGCATCCCGGTGGTGCTGGTGGTCAACAAGGTCGACCGGCTCAAGGACAAGACCGCGCTGCTGCCGTTCCTGCAGCAGGTCAGCGAGGGCCGCAGCTTCGCCGCCGTGCACCCGATCTCCGCGCTCAAGCGCAAGGGCCTGGAGGCGCTGGTGCGCGACCTGCTGGCGCTGGTGCCGGAAGCGCCGCCGATGTTCGGCGAGGACGAGATCACCGACCGCAGCCAGCGCTTCCTGGCCGGCGAACTGGTGCGCGAGCAATTGATGCGCCAGCTCGGCGAGGAACTGCCGTACGCGACCACCGTGGAGATCGAGCGCTTCGCCGAGGACGGCGCGCTGCTGCGCATCGGCGCGGTGATCTGGGTCGAGCGCGAAGGCCAGAAGGCGATCGTGATCGGCAAGGGCGGCACCCGCCTGAAGGACATCGGCGCCAAGGCCCGCCAGCAGATGGAGCGCCTGTTCGGCGCCAAGGTCTTCCTGGAGACCTGGGTGCGCGTGCGCGAGGGCTGGTCCGACGACGAGGCCGCGCTGAAGGCGTTCGGCTACGGGGAGTGAAGCCGGGATTGGGGATTAGGGATTGGCGATGACCAGCCTTCGGCTGTTGGAGGCCGGGATTCGGGATGTTTCGCGGATGGCTGGCTGTTGCAAGGTTTTCTGTAGGAGGGGCTTCAGCCCCGACGCCCTACCGTTAAAGCGTCGGGGCTGAAGCCCCTCCCACAGGAAGGCGATATGGCTTGCGAACTTGCGGGAATCGCGAGTTCTCGATCCAAGCATCCACGATTTCTCGCAAAGCGTTCCGCCCATGGATCGCCGCTTCTACGATTCCCCACTCCCGAATCCCCAATCCCCGCCTTGATCGAGCACGAACCCGGTTTCGTTCTGCATGCCCGGCCCTGGCGCGAGACCAGCCTGCTGGTGGAGGTGCTGAGCGTGCACCACGGCCGGCTCGGCGTGCTCGCGCGCGGCGTGCAGGGGCCGAAGAAGCAGGCCTTGCGCGCGGCGCTGCAGCCGCTGCAGTCGATCCGCTTCAGCGCGCAACGGCGTGGCGAGCTGGCGCAGCTGCGCGCGGCCGAGGCGGTGGACACGGCGCCGCGGCTGAGCGGCGAGGCGATGCTGGCCGGGTTCTACATCA
This sequence comes from Xanthomonas sp. F1, assembly GCF_014199855.1. Classification (NCBI taxonomy): domain Bacteria; kingdom Pseudomonadati; phylum Pseudomonadota; class Gammaproteobacteria; order Lysobacterales; family Lysobacteraceae; genus Xanthomonas; species Xanthomonas sp. F1. The sequence continues at coordinate 257,859 of NZ_JACHOK010000002.1, forward strand.
ACGAACTGACCCTGCGTCTGGCGCCGCGCGACGATCCGGCGCCGGACCTGTATCTGGCCTATGCGCGGGTGCGTGCGCGACTGGCCGCCGAGGCGCCGCTGGCCTGGTCGCTGCGTTGCTTCGAGCGCGACCTGCTGGAGGCGCTGGGCGTGGGATTCGATCTGCGCCATGACGGCGACGGCGAGCCGATCGACCCGGCCGCGCGCTACGTGCTCGATGCCGAGCATGGGCCGCGCCGGCTGTTGAGCGACCGCGGCCACGACCAGCGCAGCGGCATGGCCACCGGCCGCGCGCTGCTGGCGCTGGCCGACGATACCGAACCGGCTGCCGACGATCTGCCTGGCCTGCGCCGCGGCATGCGCGTGGTGCTGCTGCACCACCTCGGCGGGCGCGGCCTCAAATCCTGGGAAATGGTCGAGGATCTGGCGCGGCAGCGCAGCGCCAGCGCCGCGGCACCGGATTCGGCAGCGCGCGCAGCAGCGACGGATTCGGGATCCGACACGGAGTCGACATCCGAGTCGACGTCGGAGTCCACCGTGGAAGGGGCAAAGGCGCCGCCGTCCGCGGCGTCGTGATCGCACCGGATCGGCGGCGCGAGGGGAGCCGGCACGTGGGGACCCGAGCGACCTGCGTTCGTCACGCCTCCACCGGATCCAGGTTGCCCGTAGGAGCGGCTGCAGCCGTGACGGGCTGTCCCGGCTACGCCTGTCGCGGCTGAAGCCACTCCTGCAGGTCCGTCGCGTGCTGAGGCGTGCTGTGAGTTCAGCGCATCAGCAGTGTCGCTCGTTGCGGGAGGGACTTCAGTCCCGACGCTTCTAGCGGCATGCGTCGGGGCTGGAGCTCCCCCCAAACGAGATGCGCCGTGCGGCCGGTCAAACCACCTGCTCTGCAACGACGCGTCGTTGTTCCGTGGTGCTGAGCACCGACGCAGTCGGGTCTTGCTCATGCGGTGGTAGGAGCGGCTGCAGTCGCGGCCGCCGCGTGGGAACGCATCGCGGCTGAAGCCGCTCCTACAGGTGCTGCGTCGTCATCGGAGACGCCCAGGCGCCGGCGCCGCGGTGCCATCCACCGCCGTCGCGTGCGGCGACGGCAGCGGCAGGCTCGCTCAGCGCCAATCGATGCGCAGGCTCAGCGCGGCATTGCGCGCCTCGCCCAGCGTGTGCTGGTTCCAGTAGGTGCGATTGAACAGGTTGTTGATGTTGCCGGTCAGCAGTGCGTCGTAGCCGCCCAGCGTGGTGGCGTACTGGAAGCCGGCCGCGGCGACGGTATGCCCGGGGATGAGCACGCGGTTCTGGTCTTCGTAGTAGGCATCGCCGGAGTAGCGCAGGTTGCCGTGCAGGCTCAGGCCGCGCATGCCCGGCACGCGCCAGGTGGCATTGGCCAGCAGTTGCCGGCGTGCGGCGCCGGCCGGGCGGTTGCCGCGCAAGGCCGCGTTGTCCGGCGACAGCTCCTCCAGTCGCGGGTCCATCCACAGTCCGCCGACGCCCAGTTCCAGATCGTCGGTCACGCCGACGCTCCCGATCACTTCCAGCCCGCGATACAGGGTCAGGCCGTCCTGGGTCAGGTAGCGCAGGCCGTCGCGGTAGGCGTCGATCTGCGCGCCGCGCTCGATGCGGAACGCGGCGGTGGTCAGGGCGAAGCGCCCGCTCTGCAGCTTGGCCCCGAGTTCGTACTGCTTGCTCACCGTCGGCTGCAGCACGCTGCCGGCGTTGGCGTAGGCAGGCACCGCATCGGCGCCGACGCGGCTGCCAGGCTCCAGTGCCTCGACGTAGCTGGCGTAGAGCGACACGTCGTCGATGGGCTTGTAGATCAGCGCCATGGTCGGGGTCGTCACCGAGGTGCGGTAACCACTGTCCACCGCTGCGTCGCCATCCAGGTCGCGCTGCTGATAATCCACGTGGCGTGCGCCGAGGATGGCGCGCCAGTGGTCGCCGAACTGCATGGTGTCGCTGACGAACACCGCCTTCTGGCGCAGGTCGGCGCTGACCGGCGCCAGGCTGTAGTCCGGCCGGCGGGTCGGGCGGAAGGACTGCTGTCGATACAGGTTGCCGTCGAAGTCGTGGCTCCAGTAGAACGCCTTGCTCCATTGGTCCCAACTGCGCTGCACCGAGGTGCCGAACACCAGTTCGTGCGCCACCGGGCCGGTGTCGACGCGGCCGTTGACCAGTAGTTGCACCACGCTGTTGCGCAGCACCGCACCGAAGTCATAGGCGAAACCGGCGTAGTCGCCCGCTTCGTTTAGCAGATTGGCGAACATCTTGTGCGATTCGTGCCGGCGTCGGCTGCCGCCCAGGCTCAGCGCCGCGCTCCAGCGCTCGTCGATGCGCCAGTTCAGGCCAGTGGTCGCGTGCAGCAGTGCGGTCCTGTAGTAGGCGCCGTCGACGCGGAGCTTGGCGTCGTCGTCGGTTGGCCGAGGCAGGCGCGTGCCCTGGTAGGCATCCCAGTAGAAGTACAGCGGCTCGTGTTCGAGTGTGTTGCGTTCGTGCACCAGTTCCGCATGCCAGGTCAGGCCCTCGACGATCGGTTGCTCGACCGCCAGGGCGAGCGTCTTGCGGTCGATGCCGGCGCCGTTGTACGCATCGCCGCGTTCGATGCCGGCGTTGAGGCGGTAGCCGAAGGAATCCGGACCGTTGGCACGCCCGCCGGCGTCGACCTGAGCCGAGAACGCGCTGTCGTTGCGATAGCCGAAGGTGGTGGCCAGCAGCGCGGTGTCGGTGGGGCGCTTGGTCTGGTAGCTGACGATGCCGCCGGGCGTGCCGAAGCCGTACATGAAGCCGCCCAGGCCTTTCAGCGCCTGCACCGACTGCACCGCTTCCAGCGGGAACTCGCCGCCCCATTCCATCAGCATCGGCACGCCGTCGACGTAGAAATTGCGCACCTCGATGCCGCGGATCTGTGTGCCCCACCAATTGGTGGTGGCTGGCGGTTCGGCGGCGAACACCGACGGATCGTTGATGAAGATCTGCCCGAGCGTGGTGGCCTGGCGCCGCGCGATCTCGGGTTCTTCGACCAACGCGACCGAGAACGGCGTATCCAGCAGGCGGGCATTGCCCAGCGCGCCGACCGCCGCGTCCTGCTGCAGGTCCAGGCTGAGCCGCTGGCCTTTGACCATGACCGTGTCCAGTTGCGTGGCGTCGGACGATGACCCGGCATCGCGTGTGCCGTCATTGGCGGTGGCGTCCTGGGCGTTGGCCGAGGTGGAGGCGACGGCCACGAGGGCGGCCAACAGCGCGCGGGCGAGCACGCCCATGGCCGGCGCTTGCCGGTGGTATGAGGTCTGAAACATGAGAAGCCCCTGTTGCGGTAGTGACCGGACGGGGCGATGGCTGGTCCGAAGATGTTGTCGGGGCGTTAATTTATTCGAGAACGAATCTTATTTTCAAGTCTCGCCGTGGGGCGAGCGCCATGGCGGCGCCGTCGTTTTCGTCACCGTTGCAGGCCGGGTCGTGTTGATAGCTGGGCCGAGGAGGCGATTGGTCGCGACCGCGATGGCAACGTCCAAACCACAGGGTGCAGCTGAAACCGCGCCTACGCCGATTCTCGCAGAAGACGGGAAGTCATCCCCGCTCCCCAATCCCGGCCTTCAGTGCAACAACGCCGCCACGGCCTCGCTGAACTGGTGGCGGGCCTGCGAGGACGCCGGATCGCCATGCAACTGGCGCACGGCACGCGCCAGTCTGGCGGCACCGACGAAGCCGCAGCTGGCCTGCAGCCGGTGCAGGTGGTTGCGCACCGCCTGGTCGTCGCTGAGTTGCAGGGCCGAGGCGACCGCGTCGCGGGTGCCGGGCAGCTCGGCCAGGAACAGTTCGCGCAGGGCGATCAGGTGCGCGCGCTCGCCGTTGAGTGCGGCCAGCGCCGTGGTCTCGTCCCAGTCCAGGGTCGGCTCGGCGGCACCGTGCGTGGCGCCGAGGCGGCCGCGTGCCAGCAGCCGGCGCACCGACTGCAGCAAGCGCTCGCTGCTGAGCGGCTTGAGCAGCACGTCGGCGAACCCGGCGTCGAGCAACTGCGCGCGGACCGCGGCGCTGGCGTCGGCGGTATGCGCCAGCCCCAGGGTGCCGGTGCGTTGCCGCTGCAACTGGCGCAGCAGGTCGCTGCCGCTGCCGTCGGGCAGGTTGGCGTCGATCAGCCACAGGTCGTGCGCCTGCGTCTGCGCGCGGGCGAGGGCGAGGGCGCTGGCGACCGAGTCGGCCAGATCCACCTGGGCCGGCAGCGCCTGCAGGGTTGCGTCGAAGAAGGCGCGGCTGATCGGGTCGTCTTCGACGAGCAGCAGTCGCGTTACCGGGTCCTGGGTCGATGCCATGCTGATGCCTCCATGCGGCGTGGTCGCATCCCGCGCGGTGGCGCGCGTGCGTGCGCCACTTTGCCTCGCCGGCGCGGCAATCGCAAGCCGGCCCGGGCACGGCCCTTCTGCGACAATGGCCGCCCTTTTCCGCCCGCAGCCTGTTGCCACGTGGCCCGATCCAGAAACCGTCTCGACCGTACGCCCTTCCAGACCGACATCGCCGACCTCAGCCACGACGGCCGCGGCGTCGCCCGCCGCGAGGGCGACAAGGTCGCCTTCGTCGCCGGCGCGCTGCCCGGCGAGACCGTCCTGGCCGAACCCACCGCGCGCAACCGCCACTTCGACGAGGCGCGCACCGTGCAGGTGCTGCAGGCCTCGCCGCAGCGGGTGACGCCGCGCTGTCCGCATTTCGGGGTCTGCGCCGGCTGCGTGCTGCAGCACCTGGCCGAGGACCAGCAGATCGTCGCCAAGCAGCGGGTGCTGACCGAGAACCTGGAGCGCATCGGCCACGTGGCCCCGCAGGCGGTGCTGCCGGCGCTGACCGGTGCGCCCTGGGGCTACCGGCGCAAGGGCCGCTTCTCGGTACGCCGGGTGGAGAAGAAGGACAAGACCCTGGTCGGCTTCCGCGAGCAGGATCCGCGCTTCGTCGCCGACCTGTCGGTGTGCCACACGGTGATCCCGCAGATCGGCTTCAAGGTGACCGCGCTGGCGGACCTGGTCGAAAGCCTGGACGGCAAGCGCGACATCCCGCAGATCGAGTTCATCGCCGGCGACGCGGCGGTGGCGCTGACCTTCCGCCACATGCAGCCGCTGAGCGCGCGCGACCAGGACGCGCTGATCGCCTTCGCGCAAGAGCACGATTTCGCCATCTTCCTGCAGCCCGGCGGCGTGGACAGCGTGCATCCGCTGTATCCGCAGGAGGTGCCGCTGTCGTTCCGGCTGCCGCAGTGGGACGTGGAGCTGGCGTTCCGGCCGTTGGACTTCATCCAGGTCAATGCCGCGCTCAACGAGAAGATGATCGCGCACGCGCTGGCGCTGCTCGATGCGCAGCCCGGCGATCGCGTGCTGGACCTGTTCTGCGGCCTGGGCAACTTCACCCTGCCACTGGCGCGCACCGTGCGCGAGGTGGTCGGCGTGGAAGGCGACGCCGGGCTGGTGGCGCGCGCGCGGGAGAACGCGCAGCGCAACGGCCTGGACAACGCGCAGTTCTTCGCCGCCGACCTGACCCAGGACCAGCGCCAGGCGCCGTGGATGCGCCAGGGCTTCGACAAGCTGCTGCTGGACCCGCCGCGCTCCGGTGCGCTGGAGGTGCTGCAGCAACTGCCGCTGAAGCAGTTCCAGCGCATCGTCTACGTCAGCTGCCATCCCGGCTCGCTGGCGCGCGACGCCGGCTACCTGGTCAACGAACAGGGCTTCGTGCTCAAGGCCGCCGGCGCGATGGACATGTTCCCGCATACCGCGCACGTGGAGAGCATTGCGGTGTTTGAGCGGTAGCTTTTTCGGGACCGGGACCCGGGACCCGGGACCCGGATTTTCCTCGAGTGCGCGGCATTTGTACTTTATCTGTAGGACCGCCGCTCTCACAGGAAACAACAACCACTTTTCCATAGGATCGCTTGACGGCGATTCGGCTGCCGATCACATGCTTCCCGGGTCCCGGGTCCCGGGTCCCGGGTCCCGACCCCAACGAGCGCACCTCCCATGGCCATCGAAATCGAACGCAAATTCCTCGTTATCGGCGACGGTTGGCGCGCGGCGGCGCATGCGGTGATTCCGATGGCGCAGGGCTATCTCAACGACCAGGCGGCGCTGGCCAGCGGGGCGCAGAAGGCGTCGGTGCGGGTGCGGGTGCAGGGCGAAGAGGCCTTCCTCAACCTCAAGTCGCGCGAGCTCGGGCATACCCGCCAGGAGTTCGAGTATCCGATTCCGCTGGCCGATGCGCGCGCGCTGCTGGCGCTGTGCGTGGGCGGGCTGGTCGACAAGCGCCGGCATCTCGTGCAGCACCAGGGCCACCTGTGGGAAGTGGACGAGTTCCTCGGCGACAATGCCGGGCTGGTGGTCGCCGAGATCGAACTGGACAGCGCCGACGAGGCGTTCGCCAGGCCGGACTGGCTCGGCGCCGAAGTCACCGACGATCCGCGGTACTACAACGTGGCGCTGGCAAGCTGTCCGTTCTGCGAGTGGCAGGGATTGGGGAGTGGGGATTAGGGATTGGCAAAAGCGGGCCAGCTGCAGCAATCGGGCTTATGCTTTTGCGAATCCCCAATCCCCAATCCCCAATCCCCGCTCATGCGCATCGATATCTGGTCCGACGTGGTCTGCCCCTGGTGCTGGATCGGCAAGCGCCGCTTGCAGCAAGGTCTTGCGTCGCTCGGCGCGGACGCGCCTCCGCTGGAGATCCACTGGCATCCGTACCAACTGGATCCGGACGCGGGCACCGAGCCGGTGCCGTTGCGCGAGGCCTATGCGGCCAAGTTCGGCGGGGCGGCACGCACCGAGCAGATCCTGGCGCAGACCCAGGCCACCGCGCGCGCCGAAGGCTTGCCGTTCGACTTCGGCCGCGGCCAGGTGCGGGTGACCACGCTGCCGGCGCACCGCTTGCTGTGGCTGGCGGCGCGCGAGGGCGACGTGGACGCGGTCGCCGAAGCACTGTTTCATGCGCACTTCGCCGAGGGCCGTAACCTGGCCGATACGCAGACGCTGTGCGATGCCGGCGCTGCAGGTGGGTTGTCGGCGGCACGGGTGCAGGCACTGCTGGATGGCGACGAAGGGCTGGACGAGATCGAGGCGGAGCTGCAACAGGCGCAGGCCATGGGCATCCGTGCAGTGCCCACCTATGTCATCGATGGCCGCCAGGCGCTGCAGGGCGCGCAGCCACCGGAAGTGATTGCGGCGACCGTGCGTGGCCTGCTGGCCGACGCCCAGGCGGGCCGCGATTGCGGTCCGGACGGGTGCGCGGTCTAGCGTGCCATCCCGGCGAGAGACAATGACTGCCTGCGGCGCACAACGAGTCGCCGCGGTCCACGCCAGTGTGGCGACGGGACATCGTTCCTTGCGCTGCGACGCGGCTGCGGCGATCGGTAGAGCGCCCCGCTGACGGACGCGGAGGGCGGCTGCACCGTGCCAGCCGGCCTTCCGAGTGACGGACATCGGCTGTTCCGGCATGCCACAGGCCGCTCCGCATGCGTTTCATGACTGGCCTGTGTCGGCCTCGCGTCAGCAGGGCGTGTCGAGAGGCCAGTCGGAGACGCCGCGTCGCCGCGCGCGCCGGACCAGGCGGCGTCGCCCGCCACGCAGTCCGGGGAGCTCACGCTGCCGCGCTTGGACTCGTTCGTCGCGCGCTGCCGGCGCCTTGCGGCATTTCTCGGTGGCCGCGCCGGCGGTCCTGCGCCCAATCCGTTGCACGCTGTCACCGCCACGGGCCAGGCCTGCGCCCGGCATGCCACGCGCCGACCTGCCGCCGACGCCGGCATCTGCGACAATGCCGACCCACAGGCGCCTCAACCGCGCCGGCAGGAGGAATCCCCCGCATGCTCGCGATCGGCGTTGCCGGTACCGAACTCACCGCGCAGGAGCGCGACTGGCTGCAGCACGATGCGGTGGCCGGCGTGGTCCTGTTCAAGCGCAATTTCGCCTCGCGCGCGCAGGTGACCGAGTTGAGTGCGGCGATCCGTGCCGCCGCGCCGCGGCCGCTGCTGCTCTGCGTGGACCAGGAAGGCGGACGCGTGCAGCGCTTCCGCGAGGGCTACAGCGCGCTGCCGCCGCTGCAGGGCTTCGGTGCGCTGTACGCGCGCGATCCGGCCGCGGCGCTGCAGATGGCCGAACAGCATGCCTGGTTGATGGCCAGCGAGATCCGCGCCAGCGGCGTCGACCTGAGCTTCGCCCCGGTGCTGGACCTGGCCCGCGGCAACCGCGCCATCGGCGACCGCGCCTTCAGCGACGACCCGCAGGTGGTCGCGGCCTTCGCCGCGGCCTATGTGCGCGGCATGCACAGCGTGGGCATGGGCGCGACCCTCAAGCATTTCCCCGGCCACGGCACCGTGCTCGAGGACACCCACGTCGACAGCGCCGAGGACCCGCGTCCGCTGGAGACCCTGCGCCAGGAAGACCTGGTGCCGTTCGCCGCCGGCATCGCCGCCGGCGCCGACGCGGTGATGATGGCGCACGTGGTCTATCCGCAGGTGGCACCGGAACCGGCCGGCTACTCGCCGCGCTGGATCCAGCAGATCCTGCGCCAGGAGCTGGGCTTCCGCGGCGTCGTGTTCTCCGACGACATCGGCATGGCCGCCTCGTTCGCCGCCGGCGGCGTCGCCGCGCGGGTCACCGCACACCTGGACGCCGGCTGCGACGTGGTCCTGGTCTGCCACCCGGAACTGGTCGACGACTCGCTGCAGGCCGTGCGCGACCGCCCGCTCAACACCGCCGCGCTGCTCGGCCTGATCGGCCGCGGCGGCCTCGGCTGGGACGGCCTGCTGGCCGACGCCCGCTACGGCCATACCCAATCCCATCTGCTCTCCACCTTCGGAAAAACCGCCTGATGTCCACTCCCACCATCGCCCAGGCCCTGGCCCAGGCCGACCTGCTGGTCGATCGCTCGCGCATCGACCAGGCCATCGCCCACATGGCCGACACCATCGCCGCCGACTATCGCGGCGAAACCCCGGTCTACCTGACCATCATGCACGGCGCGCTGCCGTTCGCCGGCCAGCTGGCGCTGGAACTGGGCAGCCGCGGCCAGGACCTGCAACTGGACTACCTGCACGCCACCCGCTACCGCGGCGAGACCGTCGGCGGCGAACTGGTGTGGAAGCACCGCCCGGCCACCGCGCTGTACGGCCGCCGCGTGCTGCTGCTCGACGACATCCTCGACGAAGGCCTGACCCTGAAGGCGGTGCGCGAGTGGTGCCTGGAGCAGGGCGCCACCGATGTGCGCATCGCCGCGCTGACGGTCAAGCGCCACGACCGCTGCGTGCCCGGGGTCAGCGCCGACTACATCGGCGTCGAGGTGCCGGACCGCTATGTGTTCGGCTTCGGCATGGACGTCAACGAGGCCCTGCGCAACCTGCCGGCGATCTACGCGATGAAGGAGTAAGCAGGCAGGCGAGCCCGCCTCGCTTCCGCCGCTGCCGTTTCCCCGCCGCCGGTGCGCGTCGCCGGCGCAGGCGTTCCCTTCCGTTCGAGGATCCGCATGGACAACATCGCACTGGCCGTCATCGGCGGCACCGGCGTCTACAAGCTCGCACAGTTGGACGACGTGCAGACCCACCAGGTCGAGACGCGCTACGGCGCGCCCTCCGGTCCGGTGCGGGTCGGCACCTTGCTCGGTCACCGTGTCGCCTTCCTGGCCCGCCACGGCGAAGGCCATTCGCTGCCGCCGCACAAGATCAACTACCGCGCCAACCTTGCTGCGCTGCAGCAGACCGGCGCCACGCGCGTGCTGGCGTTGAACACGGTCGGCGGCATCACCGAGCGCTTCGGCCCGCGCGTGCTGGCCTGCCCGGACCAGCTGATCGACTACACCTGGGGGCGCATCTCGACCCTGTGCGAGGAGCCGGGCAGCGAGGTGCTGCACGTGGATTTCGGCCATCCGTATTCGCCGCTGCTGCGCAGCAAGATCCTCGCCGCCGCGCGCGTCACCGGCACCGCCCTGGTCGACGGCGGTTGCTATGCCGCCACCCAGGGGCCGCGCCTGGAAACCATCGCCGAGATCGCGCGGCTGCGCCGCGACGGCTGCGACCTGGTCGGCATGACCGGCATGCCCGAAGCCGGGCTGGCGCGCGAGCTGGGCCTGGACTACGCCTGCCTGGCGATCGTGGCGAACTGGGCGGCCGGCTGCGGCGACGCCGAGGAGATCACCCTGGCCGAGGTGCTGGCCAACGTCGAGGCGGCCTCGGTCGGGCTGCCGGAGCTGGTGGGGGAACTGGCGCGCGGGTGATTGTCTTCGCTGCGCAAGCTTTGCATACTCCGCCGGTGCGGCTGCCGCACAACCACCACCCATTCACTGCAAAAGGTCTCGCATCACCATGCCGAACGGTACCGTCAAGTGGTTCAACGACGCCAAGGGATTTGGTTTTATTTCTCCGGAAGACGGTAGCGCCGATGTGTTCGCGCACTTCTCCGCGATCAACTCCAAGGGCTTTCGCAGCCTGCAGGAAGGACAGCGTGTCAGCTACGACGTGACCCAGGGTCCGAAGGGCGCGCAAGCCTCGAATATCACGCCGGTCGAGTAAGCGCTCGCGTTGACTCGGTTGTGCCTTGAACCCCGCTTCGGCGGGGTTTTTTGTGGGAGACGCCGCCGCCGTGGCGGCGTCCGCAGACAGTGGATTGCGATGAAGCAAGGACTGCAGATCGGGATCGTCGGTTACGGCACGGCGGGCCAGACGCTGGCGCTGCTGCTGGCGCGCGACGGCCACCGCGTGCAGGTGTTCGAGCGTGCGGCGCAGCCCGGGCCGGTCGGTGCCGGCTTCCTGCTGCAGCCGACCGGATTGCAGGTGCTGTGGCGGATCGGCCTGCTCGAGCAGGCCCTGGCCTACGGCGCGCCGGTGCACCGCCTGTACGGCGAGACCCCGTGCGGACGCGCGGTGATGGACATGCGCTACCGCGATCTGGATGCACGGCTGTTCGGGCTGGGGATGCAGCGCGGCGCCTTGTTCGCCCTGTTGGCGCAGGCGTGGGACGGCTACGCCACGTTGCAGCGCGATACCCACATCGTCGCCATCGACGACACGTTGCGCCGCGTGCAGGACCAGCACGGCCGCTGGCATGGGCCGTTCGACCTGGTGATCGCCTGCGACGGCTCGGCCTCGGCGCTGCGCGCGCAGGTGCAGGCGACGCGGCTGGACCGGGTCTACCCGTGGGGCGCGCTGTGGTGCCTGTTGCCGCGCGGCGACTGGGCTTTCGCCGACGAGTTGCGCCAGCGCTACGTGGCCGCGCGCAAGATGATCGGCCTGCTGCCGGTGGGGACGCGCCCCGGCGATGCCCAGCCGCGGGTGAGTTTCTTCTGGAGCCTGCCGACCGCCGAGTTCGACGCCTGGCAGGCGCGTGGCATGCCGCCGTGGCTGGAGGAAATCGCGCAGCTGTGGCCGCAGGCGCGCGAACGCCTGGCGCAGATCGACGCACCGGCGCGACTGGCGCGGGCCAGCTACCGCGATGCGGTGCAGCGGCACTGGTACCGCGGCCGCCTGGTGCTGGCCGGCGATGCCGCGCATGCGATGAGCCCGCAGCTGGGGCAGGGCGTCAACATGGCGCTGATGGATGCCTGGGCGCTGAGCGAAAGCCTGCGCACCGCCGCGGACATCGACGCGGCGCTGGCGCGCTACCAGGCGCAGCGGCAGGCGCATGTAGCGGTGTATCACTTCTGGAGCCGCTGGCTGACCCCGCTGTTCCAATCCGAGCGCGACCTGGCGGCGCGGCTGCGCGACGTGGGCATGTTGCCGGCCGGGCGCATGCCGGGTGGCCGCGGGCACATGCTGCGCGTGCTCAGCGGCACCCAGCATGGCTGGTTCGGCAAGCTGCCGCTGGCGCCGGAGTTTCTGGAAACGCTGCAGGAGCTGGCAGCGCGGACTGCGTCGGTGCAGACCGACGCTGCGTCTTCGTAGCGAGACGGCAGCGACGATCCAGCCGAAGGCATCCCTCGCATGCCGCGACGCGCTATCGCAGTGTGGCGGGGCCACGACGCCTGTCAGTTGGTCGCGTCGGGACTGAAGTCCCTCCCACAATACGGCAGCGCATCTGCCGCTTCGCTCGCGACCATGGGCTACCCGGTGCGGTACCGAAGCTTCGTGCGTCAGCGTTGCCATGTACGTACTCACGCAACGCAGTGCGATTGCACTGTGGGAGGGGCTTCAGCCCCGACGCGGTGATGGCCGAAGCGTCGGGACCAAAGTCCCTCCCGCAAGGGATGCGTTCTTGAAGTGTCTGTCGCCGCTCGACGAGCGCCGCCGCGCCCGGCCTACGCCGCCGCCACCGGCAGCGCCAAGGCCGCGCCTTCGACGCAGGCGATCAGGCGCTCGCCCGGCGCCAGCACCGGGGCGACACCCGCGGTGAAGTGCGAAAACGCCGGTAGTACCGTCATGCCCTCGCGCAGCCAAAACGCGGGCCAGCGCGGGCGCAGGCCGGGCAGCTTGACGAGCGGGTGCAGGTGCCCGCACAGCACGTGGCGCTGCGCATCGGTGGCCGGATCGTGGCGTAGCACGAACGGGCCGTCCTCCACCTGCGCGCCGAGCAGGGCGATGTCCAGCCCGGCGCCGGCGAGGGCGCGGTCATGGTTGCCGTTGATCGCCGCCACGCGCAGTTGCGGATGCTGCGCGCGCCACGCATGCCACTGGCGTTGCCAGTCGGCATCGGGTGCGGCGCCGTGCAGCACGTCGCCGAGGATCCACAGTTCCGCCGCATCCTGCGCCTGCAGCAAGGCCGATAGCCGCGCCAGGTCGAGCGCGGTGCCGCCGCGCGGCAGGCCGATGCCGGCGCGGCGGAAGACGTCCGCCTTGCCCAGGTGCAGGTCGGCGATCAGCAGCCGTCGCCGCGCCGGCCAGTACAGCGCACGATCGCCGAGCAGGCGCATCGGTTCGTCGGCCAGCCGCCAGTCCAGTTCAGCGCGCATGGCGCTGCTCCAGTTGCGCCGCCGCGCGCATCACCCGCGCCTTCCAGTCCTCGGTGCTGAGCTGGCCGCGGATGCTCTCGGCCCACAGCGGGAACGCCAGCGGGGTGAGGCTGCGCGGGCTGTGCAGCGCCAGCTCGCGCGCGGCGCAATCGTCCAGGGTGGCAGCGAGCCGGGTCAGCTCCATCTGGCCCTGCAACACCTCGCGCTCGGCCTGCGCCAGCAGCAGGTGCTCGGGATCGAAGCGGCTCAGCACGTCGTACAGCAGTCCGCTGGACGCCTGCAACTGGCGCAGGCTGCGCGGCAGGCGGCCGGGCAGGCTGGGCGGCAGGAGGCCGGCGACGCGGGCGATTTCGCGGAACTGCCGGCGCGCCAGCTCGCCCAGGTTGAGGCTCTCGCGCAGATCCTCGAACAACTGCGCCGGAGTCAGCAGCTCGCGCAGCAGTATCGCATCGATCGGCGCGTCCTCCGCCGGCGATAGTACGAAGCCATAGTCGTTGGCGGCGAAGCTGAAGGTATTGCGCTGCCGTCGGCCCCAGCGCAGCGCCAGCAGCGCGGCCAGGCCTTCGTGCACCTGGCGTCCGGCGAACGGGTACACGAACAGATGCTGGCCGTCGCGGGCGCGCACGCGCTCGGCCAACAGCCGCTGCGGCGCCGGCAGATCCGACAGTGCGCGCTGCAAGCCAAGCAGCGGCGCAAGCGCGCGCAGTTCGGCCTCGCCGCGCGGATCGGCGAACACCGCTTCCACCTCGCGGCCCAGCTCCGAGGACAGCGGCATGCGCCCGCCCATCCATTTCGGCACGCTGCCGTCGCCGCCCTTGGCCAGGCGCACGTAGGCGGTCATGTCCTCCAGCCGCACCAGTTCCAGCAGGCGCCCGGCGAACTGGAAGCGGTCGCCGCGGCGCAGGCGGCCGACGAACTGCTCCTCCACCGCGCCGAGGCGACCGCCGCGCAGGAAGCGCACCGCGACGCTGCCGTCGCTGGTGATGGTGCCGATCGACAGGCGGTGGCGCAGGGCGATGCGGCGGTCGTGCACGCGGTACAGGCCGTCTTCGTCCAGCACCACCTTGCGGTAATCGGGATATTGCGCCAGCGCGCGACCGCCCTGCACGACGAACTCCAGCACTGCCTGCCAGGTCGGCGCGTCCAGCATGGCGAAGGCCGCGGTGCCGCGCACTTCGGCGTACAGCGCGTCGGCAGCGAAGCCACCGCCCAGCGCGCAGGTGATGCAGTGCTGGGCCAGCACGTCCAGCGACAGCCGCGGCGCCGGCCGCGATTCGATGCGGCCATGGGCGATGGCGCGCCGCGCCGCGGCGTATTCGACCAGCTCCAGCGCGTGCGAGGGCACGCACAGCACGTGGCCGGCCTCGCCGGGACGGTGCTTGGCGCGGCCGGCGCGCTGCAGCAGCCGCGCCACGCCCTTGGGGCTGCCGACCTGCAGCACCTGATCGACGGCGGGAAAATCCACGCCCAGGTCCAGGCTCGAGGTCGCCACCACGCAGCGCAGGCTGCCGTCGCGCAGCCCTTGTTCGGCGGCGCTACGCAACGCCGGATCCAGCGAGCCGTGGTGCAGGGCCAGCGTATGCGCCTCTTCCGGCCACACCGAGGTCAGCGCCTGGTGCCACAGTTCGGCCTGCGCGCGGGTGTTGGTGAACAACAGGCTGGTGCGTACCGCGAAGAGTTTTTCCAGCACCCGCGGCAATTGCGCCAGGCCCAGGTGGCCTGCCCAGGGGAAACGCTCGCCGACCGCCGGTGCCAGCGTCTCCAGGGTCAGCGTGCGTGGTTTGACCCCGGCCACGATCGGCGCCTGCGGCAGGTGCGGCAGCAGCACGTCGCGCGCCTCGTCCAGGTTGCCGAGTGTGGCCGACAGGCCCCAGGTGCGCAGCGCCGGTGCCCAGCCGCGCAGCCGCGCCAGGCACAGCTGCAGCAGCACGCCGCGTTTGTTGCCGAGCAGTTCGTGCCACTCGTCGACGATCACGCAGCGCAGCGTCGCCAGCTGCGGCGCAGTGTCGGGATAGGACAGCAGCAGCGCCAGCGATTCGGGCGTGGTCACCAGCACGTCGAGCTTGCCACTGCGTGCCAGGCGCTTGTCGCGCGCGCTGGCGTCGCCTGTGCGCAGGCCGATCTGCCAGTCCAGGCCCAGCGCTTGTGCCGGTTCGCGCAATGCGCGCAGGGTATCGGCGGCGAGCGCGCGCAGTGGGGTGATCCACAGGACCTTCAGATCGCGCTGCGCCTGACGGCGCGTACGCACGGGTGCGCCAGCCTTGGCGGAGGTGCTGGCGGTGTTGCCGCCGCGTGCGGGTTTCCTGGTGGCTGCCGCCGCCTGCGCCGCGGTCTGCGCGCGCAAGCCCTCCAGCAACGGGCCGCCGAACGCGGCCAGAGTCTTGCCGCTGCCGGTGGGCGTGTGCAGCAGCCCGGAGCCGCCGTCCAGGTAGTGCCCCCACAGCGCGCGCTGGAACGGCAATGGCTGCCAGCCCTGCTGCGCGAACCAGGCGTACAGTGGCGCATCGGCCGGGCGCCGGCGCGCCGCCGCTGCGCTCATCGCGCCAGCGCCTGCAGCGTGCTCAAGCGGTCGGCTTCGGCGAACGGCTTGTCGTGGCGCCAGCGCAGGATGCGCGGGAAGCGCACGGCGATCCCGGACTTGTGCCGACTGCTGCGATTCACCGCCTCGAAACCGAGCTCGAATACCTGGTACGGCGTCACCGCGCGCACCGGGCCGAAGCGCTCGGTGGTGTGCGCACGGATCCAGCGGTCCAGCGCCAGGATCTCGCTGTCGTCCAGCCCCGAGTACGCCTTGGCGACGGGCACCAACTGTTCGCCGTCCCACAGGCCGAAGGTGTAGTCGGTGTACAGCGTGCTGCGCCGGCCGTGGCCGGCCTGCGCGTACAGCAGCACCGCGTCGATGGTCAGCGGCGCCACCTTCCATTTCCACCAGTCGCCGCGGCGGCGGCCGGACTGGTAGGGCGAATTGGCGCGCTTGAGCATCAGGCCTTCCACGCCGCGCACGCGCGAATCTTCGCGCAGCATCGCCGCCTGCTCCCACGTTGCGGCCTGCACCTGCGGCGACAGCGTGAGGCGCGGATCGGCGTGCGCCTCCAACAGCGCCTGCAACTGCGCGCGGCGCTGCTGCAGCGGTTGCTCGCGCAGATCCTGGCCATCCAGTTCCAAGAGGTCGTAGGCGAGCACGCGTGCCGGCGTATCAGCCAAGGTCTTGGCGCCGGGCTTGCGCCGCTGGATGCGGGTCTGCAGCGCGGTGAACGGCAGCGGCGCGGGCTCGCCCTCGCGCCAGACCAGCAGTTCGCCATCGATCACCGCATCGCGCGGCAGCGTCGCCGCGGCCGCTTCGATTTCCGGGAAGCGCCCGTCCAGGCGTTCCTCGCCGCGCGACCACAGCGCCACCTCGCCGTCGCGGCGGATCAGTTGCAGGCGGATGCCGTCCCACTTCCATTCCAGCAGCCAGTCGTCGAGCGCGCCGAGCGTGGCAGCCTCGGCTTCCAGCGGTGAGGCGAGGAAGAACGGGTAGGGCTGCTGGCGGTCGCTGGGCAGCACCTCGTCCGACAGCAACTGCTCCAGTGCCTGCGGCGTCGGCGACCAGGCGCCGAGCATGCGCTGGGCGATGCGCGCAATGTCGATGCCGGACATCGCCGCCAGCGCCTGCTGCACCAGTCGCTGCGACACACCCACGCGCAGCGCGCCGGTCAGCAGCTTGTTGAACAGCAGGCGCTCGTCGAAGGCCAGGCTGTGCCAGCCGGCGACCACCGCGGCGCGGCGTGCGGCGTCGTCCTGTGCGGCCACCGGCAGCAGGCGCTCTTCGATCCAGTCGCGCAGCGGCGCCGGGTCCGGGGTTTCCGCCGGATCGTCGAGCAGCAGGGTCAGGGTCTCGGCGAGATCGCCGACATGGTCGTAGCTGTCGTCCACCAGCCAGCCGGGCAGGCCGCTTTCCTGCGCGATCCATTCGCGCAGTTCGCGCGTATTGGCGATGCGCCGCAGCTTGCCGCCGCTGAGCAGCCAGATCGCCCAGGCCGCATCGGCCGGCGGCGCCTGCTCGAAGTAGGCGACCAGCGCGGCGCGCTTGTCCAGCGTCGCGGTGCTCTGGTCCAGTTGCCGGTACAGCGCGGCGAAGCGCTTCATTCCTCGCCACTGTAGTCGGTGCGGAACGCTTCGGCGGCGACGCCGCGTTCGTTGAGCGCGCGGATGATCGCGTCGGTGTTGCCGTGGGTGGCGATCACCCGACGCGCGCCGGTGTCGTCGATGGTGCGCAGCAGGTCGGGCCAGTCGGCATGATCGGAGACCACGAAGCCGCGATCGTAGTTGCGCCGGCGGCGGTTGCCGCGCAGCCGCATCCAGCCCGAGGCGAAGCCGAGTTGCGCATGGCGGAAGCGGCGCAGCCACGGGCTGCCCGCGGCCGACGGCGGCGCCAGCACCAACTGTCCGGCGTAGTCGGCGCGCTTGTCCAGTTCGGACACCGTGCGCGTGTCCAGCATCGCCACGCCGGCCTCGCGGTACACCGCCACGCCGGCCGCCACCGCGCCGTGCAGTAGCGCCGGCTGATCGTCCCAGGGCTGCAGTTCGGCCAACACGCGCTGCGCCTTGCCCAACGCGTAGCAGAACAACACCGCGGCCTCACCGCGCGCGCCGCACTCGCGACGCCAGGCGACGATCTCGCGCGCCACCCCGCTGGTGTCCGGCCAGCGGTACACCGGCAGGGCGAACGTGGCCTCGGTGATGAAGGTGTCGCAACGCACCACCTCGAATGGCGCGCAGGTCGGATCGGGCTGGCGCTTGTAGTCGCCCGAGGCCACCCAGACCTCGCCATCCACTTCGATGCGCACCTGCGCCGAGCCGAGCACGTGGCCGGCCGGATGCAGCGACACCTGCGCGCGGCCGAGGGTGAAGCGGGTGCCGTAGTCGTAGGCGCGATAGGCCTGCTCGCCCAGTCGCCAGCGCAGGATCGGCAGGCCCACGGCGGTGCAGTGGTATTCGCCCATGCCCGAGCGCGCGTGGTCGCCGTGGCCATGGGTGATGACCGCGCGCGGCACCGGCCGCCAGGGATCGATATGGAAGTCGCCGGCGGGGCAGTACAGCCCTTCCGGGCGCAGCACCACCAGGTCCTGGGAAGCGACAGTCGGCATGGGCGCCACTGTGTCCAAGCCGGTGTGCAGGAGATGAGAATCCGCCACGCGCGTTCGCGGTCGGAGGACGGATCGGCCACAATGCGGGCAGCGCTTCTGGGAGGGAGATGCATGCACACGGACCTGCCGGCGTTCGCCACGCATACGGTCGACAACCAGCCGCCGCCGTTCGAACCGCGCGATCTGTGGGCCGACGACGCGGTGTTGCGTGAGGCCTGCGCACGCGAAGGCGCCGCCGCCTTCGCCGCGGCGCTGGCGCAGTACGGCGCGTTGGCCGGCGATGCGCTGTACCGGCTCGGCTTCGACGCCAACCGCGACCGTCCGCGGCTGCGCACGCACGACCGCTACGGCCACCGCATCGACACGGTCGAGTTCCACCCGGCCTATCACCAGTTGCTGGACGCGGCCAAGCGCCATGGCGTGGCCGGGTTGTCCTGGCACACCCCGCAGCCGGGTGCGCACGTGGCGCGCGCCGCGCTGAGCTACCTGCACCACCAGGCCGAGGCCGGCACCAGTTGCCCGCTGACCATGACCCATGCCGCGGTCGCGGTGTTGCGGCAGGAGCCGGCCCTACGCGACTGGGCCGACAAGGCCGCCGCGCCGCACTACGACCCGCGCGACGTGCCGATCGCCGACAAGGCCGGCATCACCCTGGGCATGGGCATGACCGAGAAGCAGGGTGGCTCGGACGTGCGCAGCAACGCCACCGTCGCCACGCCGCTGGACGGCGCCGACGCCTACACCCTGGTCGGGCACAAGTGGTTCTTCTCCGCGCCGATGTCCGACGGCTTTCTGGTGCTGGCGCAGGCGCCCGCCGGTTTGACCTGCTTCCTGCTGCCGCGGCGCCTGCCTGATGGCCGGCTCAACGCGCTGCGGCTGATGCGGCTGAAGGACAAGCTGGGCGACTGGTCCAACGCGTCCAGCGAAGTGGAGTTCGCCGGAGCCTGGGCGCAGCGGGTCGGCGAGGAGGGACGCGGGGTGGCGCGGATCATCGGCATGGTGATGCTGACCCGGCTCGACTGCATGCTCGCCGCCGCCGCGCAGATGCGCATGGCGATGGCGCAGGCGTTGCACCACGCGCGGCATCGCGTCGCGTTCGGCAAGCGCTTGGTCGAGCAGCCACTGATGCGCAACGTGCTGGCCGATCTGGCGCTGGAATCGGAAGCCGCCACCGTTTTCGCGCTGCGGGTGGCACGCGCGGTAGACGCGGCCGACGCCGACGCATCGGAAGCGGCGTTCGCGCGCATCGCCACCGCGCTGGGCAAGTACTGGCTGTGCAAGCGCGCGCCGGCCTTCGTCAACGAGGCGCAGGAATGCCTGGGCGGCGCCGGCTATGTCGAGGAGTCGATCCTGCCGCGGCTGTATCGGCAGGCGCCGCTGAATTCGATCTGGGAGGGCAGCGGCAACATCCAGTGCCTGGACGTGCTGCGCGCGCTGGCGCGCGAACCGGCCACTGCCGCCGCAGTGCTGGCGGAGCTGCAGATGGCAGCCGGTATCGACCCGGTCTACGACGCGGCGCTGGACGCACTGCGTACGCCGCTGGCCGGCAACGCCGAGGTGGACGAGTTCAGTGCACGTAGCCTTGCCGAACGCATCGCACTGGCCTTGCAGGCCGCGCTCCTCCTGCGCAGTGCCAGCCCGGCCGCCGCCGCATTCGTGCGCAGCCGCCTGGCCGGCGCACATGGACTGGCGTTCGGCACGCTGGAGGCGGGTGTGCCGGTCGAGGAACTGCTGGTGCGTGCGTTGCCGTAGGCCTGCGGCCTGGCGACCCAGCGCGCCGTCGCCAAGCGGGGAATGAGCGGGCCGGCGCTTCCTTCTCCCATCGGGAGAAGGTGCCCCGAAGGGGCGGATGAGGGTGCGACGGCCAGCAGAGCCACGCAGCAAATGCAGCATCGCAGACCTCGCGCGGCCGTACCCTCACCCCAACCCCTCTCCCGGTGGGAGAGGGGCTAGGCTTCCACGAATCCCCAATCCCCAATCCCCAATCCCGCGCCGCAAGCCGCTAGTGCCTCCCACGCTTTCCGCCCCGCACCGGCGTCGCCTCGACCGACAGCGTGAAGCTGCGCTCCTCGCCGTCGAGCATGGCGCCGACGCCGACCAACTGGCGTTTGATCTCCTCGCCGCGGCCGTTGCGGATGCTCACCAGCACGGTGTACTCCCAGGCACTGCCGTCTGCGGGATGGCGGATGCTGCCCTCCACGCGCAGCGGCACCAGCGCGGACGGCGCCGACTGCTGCAGCACCGCCGAATCGAAGCGCAGGTGGTGCTTGCACGCCGGGCACACGCTGGCGCTTTCGAGGATGGTGGCCTTGCAGTGCGGGCAGGTCCGGGTCGCCCCCGGACTGCCGGGACGCGGGCTGCTCATGCGCCGGCGTCGGACTCCGCGGGCTTGCCGCCCTTGCGGGCATGTTTGTCGTCGTCCCAGCCGAAGTCCGCCTGGCCGCGCATGCGCGATCCGGCGGCCACGGTCAGCGAGCCGGCCTTGACGTCGCCGATCAGCGCGCCGGAGGCGAGCAGTTCCACCCGCGAGGCCGATTCGATGTTGCCTTCCAGCTCGCCGGCGATCACCACCTTGTCGGCGCGCACGCCGCCGCTGAGCTTGGCGCCGGTCTCGATGGTGAGATCGCCCTGCACGTTGACGTCGCCCTTGAACTTGCCGGCGATGCGGATGTGACCGGTGCCCTCGATCTTGCCTTCGATGCTGATGTCGGCGGCGATCAGCGATTCCTTCGCGGCCGGGGCGGGCGCGGCGGTGCGGGCGGCAGGAGCGGCGGCGGCGACCGCGGCGAGCGGTTCGCCCGCGGCGGCATCGCCCGGCGGGCGCGGCTCCGGCGGCAATGCGCCGTTGCCGGGAACGGGCGGCAGGCCATCCTTGCGCGCGGGACCCTGGTCTTTCCAGATGGACATGGGCTGTCGTCTCCAGTCGGGGGAAGCGCGACTATCGCCGCTCTATCGCGTCGGTTTTGTGACGCTTTCTTCAAAACGGCGGCCCGATCGCGACCGCCGCCGGTTCAGCCCATGCCGTCCAGCGCCGGGTCGTAGGCCTGCACCTGGTTGCGGCCGCAGCGCTTGGCCCGGTACAGCGCCGCATCGGCCTTGCGCAGCAGGGTGGTGGCGACCACGCCGTCGCGCGCATAACTGGCCACGCCGATCGACATGGTCACTGCGGGCAGCGCCTTGCCGTCCACGCTGGCGCTCAGTTGCTGGGCGGCGCCGCGGATCTGTTCGGCGATGGCCAGCGCTTGTTCCGGCCCGGTCTCCGGCAGGATCACCGTGAACTCCTCGCCGCCGTAGCGGCAGGCGATGTCCTCGCCGCGCAGCCGCGTCGACAGCATCTGCCCGACCGCGGCCAGCAGGCTGTCGCCGCCTCCATGGCCGTGCAGGTCGTTGAACTGCTTGAAGTGGTCCACGTCCAGCATCAGCAGCGACAGCGGCATCTGCCGGCGCCCGCAGCGGGCCAGTTCGTGGTTGAGCGATTCTTCCAGGTAGCGCCGGTTGAACAGGCCGGTGAGCGGGTCGCGGATCGACTGCAGGCGCAGCGACTCGCGCAGGCGCAGGTTGCTCAAGGCCAGCGACAGCTGCTCGGCGGCGGCCTCGGCGATGGCGATGCGCGGCAGCGGGCCGGTGCCGCGCCCGGCCAGGAACACGAAGCCCAACTGCGTGCCCTGCGCGGAAAGGGGAATGCAGGCGGTGCTGGCCCCGGCGGCGTAGGGATCCTCGCGCAGATGCGCGCAGGTCGAGTCGTGGCCCTGTGCGTGCACGAAATGGCTCTTGTCGCGACGCAGGGCCCAGCAGTCCTGCGGCGCCACCGCCGGCTCGCTGCCGACCGGCGGCTGGCCCCAGCTGACGATCTCCTCGGCGCGGTCGCGCGAGGCGCGCAGCAGGTAGACGCTACCGCCGGCGTCGGGCATCAGCGCGGCGAGCAGGCGCGCGGTCACCGTCAGTGCCTCGGCCGGCTCCACGCAACTCTGCAGCAGGCCGGTATAGCGGCTGAGCGCGTTGAGGTCCGCGCTGGTGCGCTCCAGCTCGTTGATGCTGGCTTCCATCTTCTCGTTGGCGACCGAGGCGGCCTGTTCGGCGTTGCTGCGGTTGCGCAGTTCGCGCAACAGCAGCGCGTACACCACGCCGACGCTGCCCAGGCCGAACGGGATGCCGGCAAGGGCGAGCGCCAGCAGCATGTCGGCGCTGCGCTGGTTGGACGTGTCGCGGCTCTGCAGCAGTTGCAGTTCCACGTCGGTCATCTGCTGCACCTGGTCGCGGACCGCGCTGGAACTCTGGTACACGCTGGGCGCCATCGCCCGCTGCAGCGCTTCCAGACCGTCGCGCTGGTACACCGCCAACATCTGCCGCATCTGCACCAGCCGCGTGTTCGCCAGTTGCTGCAGCATCTGGACATTGGCGATCTGCACGGGATTGTCGGAGACCAGCGTACGCAACTGCGCCA
Organism: Xanthomonas sp. F1; assembly: GCF_014199855.1. Classification (NCBI taxonomy): domain Bacteria; kingdom Pseudomonadati; phylum Pseudomonadota; class Gammaproteobacteria; order Lysobacterales; family Lysobacteraceae; genus Xanthomonas; species Xanthomonas sp. F1. Next base: position 280,316 of record NZ_JACHOK010000002.1, read on the forward strand.
ACTGCCGCGGCACGCGTTCGGCACTGTCGTAGTAGAGGCTCAGATAGGCCTGGTTGTTGGTCAACTCGTAGCCGCGCAGCGAGGATTCGGTCATCAGCAAGGTGGACTGCACCTCGTCGATGTTGCGCAGCACTTCGTGGGTGTGGGCGACACGCGCGGCGTCGTAGATCGCGCGCTGCGCGCCGTAGAACACGCCGGCGCCGACCAGCACGAAGACCGCGGCGGAGAACAACAGGGCTAGGCGGGTCCTGGCCCGCACACGTTGGAGAATCGGCATCGCGAAAGTCTACTGTGACGCCGCAAAAGCCCTGGACCGGCGTCACAAAAAGACCCGCCACGCCGGCACAGCACGCGGCACGCGCTGCGCGGCAGGGGACCGCCCCGCATGCGTGGGGACGGCCGATGACTCAATGCTGCTCGCGGTCGCCGTTGTGCGGATCTTCGTTGGCGTTCTCGCGGGCCTTGTCGGCGACCTTCTGCGCCGCATTCGCGGTGGCCTCGCTGGCATCGGCCGCCATCTCCTTGGCCGCCGCCGAGGCATCCTGCACGGCCTCGGAATTGGCGGCGCGGTGTGCGGCGTCGCGCGCATCGGCGGCGGCCTCGCGTCCGGCCTGCGCGACCTGGCCCGCGGCTTCCTTGGCGGCTTCGCCGGTCTGTTCGGCGGCGACCTTGGCGTCGCGTTGCGCCTGCTGCGATTCGGGACCCTGGCAGCCGGCCAGTGCGAGGGCGCCCAGCAGGGCCACGATCGGGGTCTTGTTCATGCGGCTTCTCCGTCCACGGGTGGGTGACGCCGCGCAGCCTAGGCGGGGGCGCATGCAGCCTGCGTCAAGGCGGAGCCGTGGCGCGGGGCAATGTTCAGGAAAGCGCTATCGTCGGTGAGGAGGCGCCGCGGGTGTAGGCCCCCGACACTGCGAAGCGCGTGTCCGCGGGCGGGCGCCGGTCCGGTCACGCGGGCAATGCTGATGTTCGGCTTCTGCTTCGGCTTCTGCTTCGGCGCGTACGCGCCTGCACTTGCGTGGCGTGTGGCGGTGATGCGCATCGAACGCGTCGCTCACCGCTGGCGTCCGGCAGGTCGCGTGGCCGCTGCCGGCAGTGCGATGCGTCGTCCACTCATGCGGAGGACTGCATGGGCGCAACGCGGTGGCGAGGCGATGGCGCGGGTGAAAGCCTGCACAGGCGCGCGTTGCGAGGCGGTGTCAGCGGCGGACGACGGCGCGGCATTCGCGCGAGCGGAGCATGGATGTGTCGTTGCCCGCCCGCCGTTCGGAGACATGCTGCACCGGCACGGTGGTGGCCTCGTTGCCGCGCTCCCTGACAAACGTCAGGCAAAGAAAAAGCCGCTGGCGGACCAGCGGCTCTTTCAGGACTGCAAAAAGCAAGAAGTGATTACTTCTTGGCTTCCTGAGCAGCGTCCTTCGCCTTGTCGGCGGTGTCTTCCGCAGCCTTGGCGGTGTCGGCAGCCTTGTCGGCAGCGGCATCGGTCGGGGCAGCGGCGGCAGCGGCCGAAGCGTCGGCAGCGGTGTTGGCGGCGGTCGCGGCGGTGTCGGCAGCGGCCTGAGCGGCGTCGGCGGTCGGGGCGCCGGCGGCAGCCGACTGGTCGGCAGCAGCCTGCGCGTCGGTGGCGGCTTCGTTAGCCGAAGCGGCGGCGTCCTGGGCCTGCTCCTGCTTCGAGCACGCGGCCAGGGCCAGGCCCAGGGCCATTGCGATCAGCAGCTTGTTGATGCTCATTGTGTCTATCCTCGTCGTTTAGTTAGGCAACGCGCGAATGCGCGCCCTCAACATGATGACAAGCCAAAGTCGGCTGTCAAGCGCACGCGCATTCATTTTTGTGTTTCAGGGGTTAATCCCAATCAAATCAATTCGATGGCGACTGCTGTCGCTTCGCCACCACCGATGCACAGCGTCGCGATTCCGCGGCGGCCGCCACGGCTGCGCAACGCATTTAGCAATGTCACCAGCAGCCGCGCACCGGAGGCGCCGATCGGATGGCCGAGCGCGCAGGCACCGCCGTGGACGTTGACCTTGGCGTGGTCCAGGCCCAGTTCCTTGATCGGCACCATCGCCACCACGGCGAAGGCTTCGTTGATCTCGAACAGGTCGACGTCGTCCAGACTCCAGCCGACCTGATCGAGCAACTTGCCGATCGCGCCGACCGGCGCGGTGGTGAACCATTCCGGCGCTTGCGAGAAGGTCGCGTGGCCGACGATCCGCGCCAGCGGCGCGACGCCGCGGCGTGCAGCCTCGTCGGCGCCCAGCAGCACCAGCGCGGCGGCGCCGTCGGAGATGCTCGAGGAACTGGCCGCGGTGACCGTGCCGTCCTTCTTGAACGCCGGCTTCAGCGCCGGGATCTTGGTGACGTCGGACTTGCCCGGCTGCTCGTCGCTGTCGACGCGCACTTCGCCCTTGCGGGTGGCGACGGCGACCGGAACGATCTCGTCGGCGAAGGCGCCCTCGCGCTGTGCGGCCTGCGCACGGCTCACCGATGCGATCGCGAACGCGTCCTGGTCCTGGCGGCTGAAGCCGAACTTCTCCGCGGTGGCCTCGCCGAACACGCCCATCGCCTGGCCGTCGTCGGGATTGGTCAGGCCGTCCCAGGCCATGTGGTCGACCGCCTGGAAGTTGCCGTAGCGGTTGCCGGTGCGCGAGTTCGGCAGCAGGTGCGGCGCGTTGCTCATCGATTCCATGCCGCCGGCGACGACGATGCTGGCCGAACCGGCCTTGATCAGGTCGTGGCCCAGCATCACTGCCTTCATGCCCGAACCGCAGACCTTGTTGATGGTGGTCGCGCCGGTGCCGTCGGGCACGCCGGCCGCGCGCGCGGCCTGGCGCGCCGGGGCCTGGCCGAGATTGGCCGGCAGCACGCAGCCCATGATGACTTCGGAGACGTCGGCGGCGGGGATGCCGGACTGCTCCAGCGCGGCGCGGATGGCCGCGGCGCCCAGCGTCGGCGTGGGCACGCCGTTGAACTGGCCCAGGAACGCGCCGATGGCGGTGCGCTTGGCCGCGGCGATGACGATCTCGGTCATGGCAAACCCTTACGAAAGAGGTGCGCCGATTATCGGCCGCGGCGCAGATTCTGCCAATCGCAGGGTCCTGGGCGGGCGTCCCGCGAATACGGTTTCGGTGTAGATTGGCTTCGGGTCATCGCCGTCGCCGACGGCCGATGAATGGGAATGGCACCGGCCGGTGCGGCAGATCAAGGCAGAGGGGAAGGACATGCGGGTATTGATGGCACGGTCGCTGCTGGCGGCCGCGGTGGCGGTTGCGCTCACCTCGTGCGGTGGCGGCGGTGGCGGTGGCGGCAATCTGGTCCACGGCAGTCCGCCGCCGACCTCGCCGCCGCCGACGTCACCCCCACCGCCCCCGCCGCCGCCGCCGACCTCACCGCCGCCGACCTCGCCGCCGCCGCCACAGCCGGCGTTCGACGCGCATCTGACCCTGACCAATACGCTGGCCGCGCACAACGCCGGCTACGACGGCAGCGGCTACCGCATCGGCGTGGTCGACACCGGCGTCAACCGCAACCATCCGGCGCTGGCCGGGCGGGTGGTGTCGAACCTGGTCTACGTCGATCCCAGCCAGAACAACACCCAGGTCGACGACGTCGACGGCCACGGCACCACCGTGGCGCAGCTGGCGGCGGGCAAGTCGGTCGGGCAGTGGCCGGGCGGCATCGCGCCGGGCGCGCAGATCGTGTCGGCGCGCATCATTTCCGACACCCCGCCCAAGGACGACGGCAGCGGCAGCGGCAACCAGGTCAGTGGCGGACTGGGCCTGACCCAGGTGCACCAGGACCTGATCAATGCCGGGGTCAAGGTGATGAACAACTCCTGGGGCGGGATCTACTGGACCGACCTGAACTCGACCAACGCCATTGCCGCCGAGTACCGCCCGTTCGTGATCGGCAACGGCGGCCTGGTGGTGTTCGCCGCCGGCAACGAATCCAAGTCCACGCCCTCGGACATCGCCTCGCTGCCCAGCAAGTCCGGCCCCAACGGCACGCTGCCGGCGGCGGATCTGGAGCGCGGCTGGCTGGTGGTGGCGGCGACCGATTCGAGCACCGGCACGCAACTGGCCTCGTATTCCAACGCCTGCGGCGCGGCGATGCGCTATTGCCTGGTCGCACCCGGCACCGAGGTGTTCGTCGATCCCAAGGCGACCACCTCCACCAGCAACCCCGATTACTACTACGGCAGCGGCACCTCGTTCGCGGCGCCGCTGGTGTCCGGCGCGGCGGCACTGGTCTGGCAGGCCTTCCCGTACTTCAGCAACGACCTGGTCCGGCAGACCCTGCTCGGCACGGCCACCGACCTGGGCACGCCCGGCGTGGACGCGACCTTCGGCTACGGCCTGCTCAACGTTGGCAAGGCGGTGCAGGGACCGGGCCGCTTCGACTGGGGCGACGTGACGGTGGGGTTCACCGGCAGCTCGACCTGGGCCAACAACATCGCCGGCAGCGGCGGCCTGATCAAGCAGGGCAGCGGCACGCTGACCCTGAGCGGCACCCAGAACACCTACAGCGGCGACACCCAGGTGCAGGGCGGCACGCTCAGTGCGGCCAGCCTGGGCAGTTCGAACGTGGCGATCAGCAATGGCGCTACCTTCGTCGGCACCGGCGCGCTCGGCGGCAGCGTCGCCAACGCCGGCACCTTCCAGGTCGGCGTGGCCACCTTGAGCCTGAGCGGCAACTACGTGCAGAGCAGCAGCGGCCGGCTGGCCCTGCTGGTCGGCGACAAGCTCTCGGTCGGCGGCAGCGCCGCTCTGCAGGGCGGTTCGCTGTACGTGCTGGGCAAGCGCGACTACGTGGTCAACAACACCGCCTACAAGGTGCTGGAGGCCAGCGGTGGACTCACCGGCACGTTCGCGTCGGTGACCACGCCGTCGAACGTGTTCCTGACCTCGTTCCTGTCCTACGACGCCACCAGCGCCTCGATCACCGTGCAGTCGCTGAGCGTCACCGCCGCCGCGGCCAGTTTCGGCAACATCACCGCGGCTACCCTGGCGTCGGCGACGCGCGTGGACGCGGCGTTCGCGCAGCTCAACACGCAACTGAGCCACGACCCGGCCACGGTCGATGGCGCCCTGCTCAAGGCGGCCGCCGCGGTGCAGCAGTCGCCGAGCGTGGCGGCGGCGTCGGCCACGCTGCGCAGCCTGTCCGGCGAGGCGCATGCCGCGGCCACCGCGATGACCTTCGACACCATGGACCTGCAGCGGCGCGCGCTGTCCAGCCGCTTTGACGTATTGGTCGATCAACCGCGCGCGGTTGGCGCCTGGAGCCAGCGCCTGGGCGAGACCGGGCAGGGCAGTTTCGCCGGCAGCCAGTTCCAGCTCGATGGCTGGCTGATGGGCCAGGACCTGCGCCTGAGCGATCACCTCGTCGGCGGCGTTGCGTTCGGCGAGAGCCGCGCCAGCGACGCCGGCAGCCTGGACCGCAGCCGCAACCGCCAGGTGCAGGGCCAGGCATATCTGGGTGCGATGGCCGGCAATGCCTATGCGCTGGCGCAACTGGGCAGCGGCCAGTACCAGCGCCAGCTCGACCGCAGTTTGCTGCTCGGCGACACCGTCGCCGACGCCTCCAGCCGCTACGCCGGGCGCTTCCTGTCCTCCAGCGTCGAGGTCGGCTATCGATTCGGGCGTGGCCCGGCGTGGCTGACCCCGTATGCCGGTGCCGACTACAGCCGCATCGACAGCGATGGCTTCCGCGAGCAGGGCGGCGACGGCTTCGGGCTGATGGCCGACGCGGCCAGTTCCTCGCGCAGCCAGGCGCTGGCCGGCCTGCGGGGCGGATTCGGCGGGCGCAGCTGGTCGCTGCAGGGTTATGCCGAGTGGCAGCAGACGTTGGCTGCGCAGGGACTGGACCGGCAGGCCAGCTTCGTCGGCGTGAACGCCTGGGCGCCGCTGGTGGACCTGCAGCCGGCGCGCTCGGGCGGGCTTCTCGGCGCCAGCCTGCAGACGCGCTGGAACGGGGCGTTGCTGGGGCTGGGCTACGACCAGCGGTTCGGCCCGCGCGGCGACGACCGCGCGGTGTCGCTGCGCTATCGCCTGGGTTTCTGAGTCCGGGTACCCGGTCCGGCGCGTGCTGCGCCGGATCCGGGTCGATCGGTCACATAGGGCCAGGACATCTCAGGCCCTGCGGCATTCCGCCTGCGGCGCAGGCGGCGCGCGCGTCACTCGCCGCGCAGATGGCCCATCGAGCGCGGCGCGGTGCGGCCCAGCGGCAGCTTGAGCTTGCCGATCGCCTGCATCCGCGCCTCGGCGATGCGGTCGGCGGCCTGTTGCGGCGGAATGTTCTCGCGTTCGGACAGGTCGAAGATCTTGCCGAGGTTGTGGTACATGCTGCGGATCAGCCGCATCGCGCGTTCGCGGTTGTAGCCGTCGATCTCCAGCGACACGTTCATCACGCCGCCGGCGTTGACCGCGTAGTCCGGCGCGTAGAGGATGCCGCGGCGGTGCAGTTCCTCGCCGACCGCGGGATTGGCCAGCTGATTGTTGGCGGTGCCGCAGACGATCTTGACCTTGAGCCGCGGCAGCTTGGCCTCGTCGAGCGCGCTCTCCATGGCGCATGGCGCCAGCACGTCGGCGGCGACGTCGTAGATGTCATCCGGGTCCACCGCTTCGGCGCCGTATTCGGCCACGGCGCGCGCGACCAGCGCCGGGTCCAGGTCGGTCACAAACAGCTTGGCGCCGCGTTCCTTGAGCAGCTTCACCAGTTCCATGCCGATGTGGCCCAGGCCCTGCACGGCGATGCTGGTCTTGCCGATCTCCTCGTGGCCGAACTTGCGTTGCAGCGAGGCCATCAGCGCCTGCAGCGCGCCGTAGGCGGTGAACGGCGCCGGGTCGCCGGAGCCGCCGTGCACCTGGTGCACGCCGGTGACGTACTCGGTCTCCAGGTAGATCTGTTCCATGTCGTTGACGTCGGTGCCGACGTCCTCGGCGGTGATGTAGCGGCCACCCAGCGAATCGACATAGCGGCCGAAGGCGCGGAACAGCGCTTCGGACTTGTCGCTCTTCGGGTCGCCGATGATCACCGCCTTGCCGCCGCCGATGTTGAGACCGGCCAGCGCGTTCTTGTAGGTCATGGTGCGGCTGAGCCGCAGCGCGTCCTGCAAGGCCGATTCGGTGTTGGCGTAGGGGCGCATGCGCACGCCGCCCAGCGCAGGGCCGAGCACGGTGTTGTGGATGGCGATGATCGCCTGCAGTCCGACGTCGCGGTTGTGGCAGAAGACGACCTGTTCGTGGCCGGTGTTGGCTAGCGTTTCGAAAAGCATGGGGGCTCCGCTGGCATTGCAGGTGTCGGACACCATGGTCCAGGAACGTGCCTGGGGGTGGCGCAAAACAAAAACGCGACGGTTCCGGAACAGGCCCTGAGCGTCGCGATGGCGGCATTTTAAAGCAATTGCCGGCCGCCCGCGCGACGCCGTCGCGGCCCGCGGCATGGGCATCTCGCCGCTCCGTGCGACGCCAGGGGGCAGCAGCGCGCCCGTTTGCCCAGGGCGATGCCTGAGATCGCGGGCAGGGTGGCCCTCGGCGGAGACGGCGGCCGCCACACGAGAACGAGCGGGCGAACGGTGCCGGTCGGGACCTTGTCCACCCGTGGTGGCCGCCGACAAATGCGATCGCAGTGTGGGAGGGGCTTCAACCCCGACGGTGTTCAGTCGCACGCGCCGGGACTGAAGTCTCCAAGGAGCAGCGCAGCTGGAGTCAATTGTCATGCAGTCGGGGTGCGCGAAGTGGCGTGCTTTTTCGATGGCGCAATGCGTCGGGACTGAAGTCCCTCCCACAGTGCACCCGGCGAGTTCGCCGCAAGCGCCTGTGGGAGCGGCCGAACGCCGGCGGCGTGGATCTGGGGGCGGTGCGCGTGCCGGCGGCCATGCATGCATGGGAACGCCGCCGCGCGCGCCGCCAGCACGGCGATCGCGCGCGGCGCTGCTGGACGCTGAATCAGCGGCGGACCCAGTACCCGGCGTGGAAGCGATAGGCGGGGCCGTGGTGCTCCCAGCGCGGACCGACGTAGACGTAGCCCGGCCGTTCCACCACGTAGCGGCCGGCGACCCAGACGTGGCGGCGCCCGTTCCACTGCCAGTAGCCGGGCATCCAGACGTAGCCGGGCCGCACCACCACCCGTTCCACGATCGGTGGCGGCGGCGCGGTGCGGACCGACAGTTCCACCACCTCGCGCGCCTGCGCGGGTGCGGCGGCCATGCCGCCGGCGAGCGCGCCGCCGAGCAGGGTGGCCAGCAACAAGGGACGAGCGAACATGCGAGTTCTCCGAAGGCATCGGCGGGGTGCCGACGCGGGAGGAAACGTCGCGACCGGTTCGGGTGTTGACGCGTTCCCAAGGGCGTATTCATGCAGCGGATAGCCAGGCCCGACGTCGTGCAGGTGGCCCGTCGACCAGGCGCGGATGCTGCAGCGCAACCTGCCCGTGTCGCGCTGCGCGCCTAGAATCGCGGCATTCTCTTTTCGATGTCCGTACGATGAGCCTTCCCGCGTCCCGCGTTCCGTTGCCGCAGACGGACGCTAGTCCCTTGCGTTTCGTCACCGCCGCCAGCCTGTTCGACGGCCACGATGCGGCGATCAACATCATGCGTCGCCTGATCCAGGCGCAGGGCGCCGAGGTGATCCATCTCGGCCACAACCGCAGCGTCGAGGACGTGGTGCGGGCGGCGCTGCACGAGGATGCCGACGCGATCGCGCTGTCCTCCTACCAGGGCGGCCACGTGGAGTACTTCAAGTACATGGTGGACATGCTGCGCGAGCGCGGCGCCGGCCATGTACGGGTGTTCGGCGGCGGTGGCGGCACCATCACCCCCGAGGAGATCGCCGAGCTGCAGGCCTATGGGGTGGAGCGCATCTACCATCCCAACGACGGCATGAAGATGGGCCTGGTGGAGATGATCGAGGACGTGGTGGCGCGGGCCGGGCGCGGGCGGGACGCGGGACCCGGGACCCGGGACCCGGAACAGGCCGGCACCTCGCTTCCCGGCATCGACGACGAGATCGGCATCGGCAAGATGCTGTCGGCCATCGAGGACGGAGCTTTTACCGAAACGGAACTCGTCCTGCTGCGCAAACAATGGCAATCCGGTCTGTCAGGCGTCTCCGGGTCCCGGGTCCCGGGTCCCGGGTCCCGCAGCGGGCGTGTAGCGCCCGTACTCGGCCTCACCGGCACCGGCGGCGCCGGCAAGTCCTCGGTCACCGACGAACTGCTCAACCGCTTCCTGGCCAGCTTCCCGCAGATGCGCATCGCGGTGGTGTCGGTGGACCCCAGCCGGCGCCGCACCGGCGGTGCGCTGCTCGGCGACCGCATCCGCATGAACGCGCTGCGCAGCCCGCGCGTGTACATGCGTTCGATGGCCACGCGGCGCCAGCACGCTGCCACCAATCGGGTGCTGAAGGACTGCATCGCGCTGCTGAAGGGCATCGGTTACGACCTGGTGATCGTGGAGACCGCCGGCATCGGCCAGAGTGACTCGGAGATCGTCGACCTGGTCGATTTTCCGGTGTACGTGATGACCAGCGACTACGGTGCGCCGAGCCAGCTGGAGAAGATCGACATGCTCGACTTCGCCGAACTGGTGGTGCTGAACAAGTACGACCGGCGCGGCGCCGAGGACGCGCTGCGCGACGTGCGCAAGCAGTGGCGGCGCAACCGCGCGGCGTTCCAGTTGGAGGACGAGGCGGTGCCGGTGTATCCGACCATCGCCAGCCAGTTCAACGACCCGGGCGTGAGCTGGATGTTCGTCAATCTGTGCCGTCTGTTGCGCGAGAAGCTGGCGGCGCACGCGGACGCCGCGGCAAACGCGCCGGGTTCGCAGGCCAATTGCGATTTCCGTCCGCAACTCGACACCACGCTGAAGGAGCCGCGCGCCACCGTGCTGATTCCCGGCGCACGCGTGCGCTACCTGGCCGAGATCGCCGAGCAGGGGCGGGCGATCAATGCCGGGGTGCTGCGCCAGGCCGAGGCCGCCGACCGCGCGCAGGCGTTCTGGCAGGCGCTGCACGAACTGCAGGATCCGCAGTTGCCGGCGCAACTGGAACTGTATGCGGCGCAGGACCTGCTGCCGGCGTCGCGCGCGGATGATGCTGCGGCCGACACGGTCGCGGACGCGAGCCTGCTATTGCTGCGCCAGCGCTACAACGATGCGCTGCAGTCGCTGTCCAGCGAGTCGCTGAAGCTGCTGCGCGAGTGGCCGCAGCGGCTGAAGTCGATCACCGATCCGGTCACCGAATATGCGGTGCGCGGCAAGCCGATTCGGGTGGAGAACTACCGGGAGTCGCTGAGCCACCAGTCCATTCCGAAGATCGCCGCGCCGCGCTACAAGAGCTGGGGCGAACTGCTGACCTTCCTCGGCAAGGAGAACCTGCCCGGCAGCTATCCCTACACCGGCGGCGTGTATCCGTACCGGCGCACCGGCGAGGACCCGATCCGCATGTTCGCCGGCGAGGGCACGCCCGAGCGCACCAACCGGCGCTTCCATTACCTGAGCGTCGGCCAGCCGGCCGCGCGCCTGTCCACCGCCTTCGACAGCGTCACCCTGTATGGCGAGGATCCGGCGCCACGCCCGGACATCTACGGCAAGATCGGCAACTCCGGAGTCAACATCCCGACCCTGGACGACATGAAGAAGCTGTACTCCGGCTTCGACCTGTGCGCGCCGACCACCAGCGTGTCGATGACCATCAACGGCCCGGCGCCGATGATCCTGGCGATGTTCATGAACACCGCCATCGATCAGCAGGTGGAGAAATACCTCAAGGCCGACGCGCAGCGCTGGGCGCAGGCCGAGCAGACCCTGGCGCGGCTGTTCGAAGGCCGCGAACGCCCGCGCTATCACGGCGCGTTGCCGCCGAGCAACGACGGCCTCGGCCTGGCCCTGCTCGGGGTCAGCGGCGACCAGTTGGTGGACGCGGAGACGTACGCACAGATCAAGGCGCAGACCCTGTCCAGTGTGCGCGGCACGGTGCAGGCCGACATCCTCAAGGAGGACCAGGCGCAGAACACCTGCATCTTCAGCACCGAGTTCGCACTGCGCATGATGGGCGACATCCAGCAGTATTTCGTCGAGCAGAAGGTGCGCAACTTCTACTCGGTGTCGATCTCCGGCTACCACATCGCCGAGGCCGGGGCGAACCCGATCAGCCAGCTCGCCTTCACCCTCAGCAACGGCTTCACCATCGTCGAGTACTACCTGGCGCGCGGCATGCACATCGACGACTTCGCGCCGAACCTGAGCTTCTTCTTCAGCAATGGCATGGACCCGGAGTACACGGTGATCGGCCGGGTGGCGCGGCGGATCTGGGCGCGGGCGATGCGCGAGCGCTACGGCGGCAACGAGCGCAGCCAGATGATGAAGTACCACATCCAGACCTCGGGCCGCTCGCTGCACGCGCAGGAGATCCAGTTCAACGACATCCGCACCACGCTGCAGGCGCTGTACGCGCTGTTCGACAACTGCAACAGCCTGCACACCAACGCCTACGACGAGGCGATCACCACGCCCACCGAGGAAAGCGTGCGCCGCGCGGTGGCGATCCAGATGATCATCAACAAGGAGCTGGGGCTGAACTTCTGCGAGAACCCCTGGCAGGGCAGCTTCATCGTCGAGCAGCTCACCGACCTGGTCGAGGAGGCGGTGTACAAGGAGTTCGAGGCGATCAGCGAGCGCGGCGGCGTGCTCGGCGCGATGGACACCATGTACCAGCGCGGCAAGATCCAGGAAGAGAGCCTGTACTACGAGCACAAGAAGCACGACGGCAGCCTGCCGCTGGTCGGGGTCAACACTTTCCTGCCCAAGGAGCACGCCGGCGAGACCGCGACCGAGATCGAGCTGATCCGCTCCACCGAGCAGGAAAAGGACCAGCAGATCGGCAACGTGCGCGACTGGCAGCAGCGCCGCAACGCCCTGGCGCTGGTCGCCGACGATGCCGGGCTTGGGACGCTGCAGCGCACCGCGCGCGAGCGCCGCAACGTGTTCGCGGCGCTGATGGAGGCGGTCAAGACCCATAGCCTGGGGCAGATCAGCCATGCGCTGTACGAGGTGGGCGGCGAGTATCGGCGCAACATGTAGGCGCCGACGGCGGTAGATGCCGATGGCGGCGTGCCGGGGGCGGCGAGGGCGACTGCCGCGCCTGCCGCTGCGGCGACGCTCCAGCGCATGCGGCGATCTTGCGGCCGCTGCCTCGGCGGTCTCATAGTGTCCCATCGATTCACGCGGAGGGTGCCGATGAAAGCCTGGGGAGCATTGGCAGTGTTGATGGCGTGCGCGGCGGCGACCCACGCGGCGGAACCGGCCGAGGACGGCGCGGCGGGACCGCTGTTCGACACCGTCGCGGCGCTGGACCAGCGCCTGTTCGATGCCTACAACCGCTGCGACCTGGACGCGTTCGCGTCCTTGTTCGTGCCGGACGTGGAGTTCTACCACGACACCGGCGGCGTCACCTGGGACCGCGCGAGCGTCGTCGACAACACGCGCAAATGGATCTGCGGCAAGGTCCGCCGCGCGTTGCTGCCCGGCACCTTGCGGGTCTATCCGATCAAGGACTTCGGGGCGATCGAGGAAGGCGAGCACCGCTTTTGCGAACTGGCCAGCGGCCGTTGCGATGGCATTGCCAAGTTCGTGATGGTGTGGCGTCAGGACCCGGACGGTTGGAAATTGACGCGGGTACTCAGCTACGGGCACCGCACCGCGCCCGCACCCGCGCCGCACTGAGCGTGCGGGGCGGTTGCCACCGAGAGAGCGGCGGTCAAGCCCCATCGCCTCGGCCAGATCCGCCATGCGTCGTACGCAGCGGGCAGCGTGCAGCGAGTGGCGAGTGGCGGGCGCCGCAGGCCCGCGGCGTGGTGAGGGTTGTTGTCGGCACGCCGCTTGCTTGCTGTTGAGTGGCGCGATCGCGCGTTGTCCATGACCGCCTCACGGAGGTCGGCGACCGCATCATGTCGGCGTTGCGCAGAAACCTGCGCGACGTGCTTGAATGACACGGCGTGCCGCGTGGGTGCGCACCGGTGGCCGGGCGCGGGGACCTGGCGATGTTTTGCGGATGACGACGATCGTGCCGATCATGTGGATTGCCATCAGCGCGGGTGCGCTGGTGCTGGGGGCCGGACTGTGGTGGTGGCTGCGCCGTGGCAGCGGCGATGCGGCGGAGGCGCCGCAGGCGCGTGCCGTTGCCGAGGAGGCCGATCTGCCCGCGGCGCCGGCAACGCCTGCACGCGCCGTTCCGGCCGCGCCTGCTGCCGCAGCGGAGCCGGGCCTCGACCCGTTCGCCGATCCCGCCCTGATCGACCTGGAACCGGTGCCGGATGCCGCGATCCTGGCGCACCTGTGTGAACTGGCATTCGCCGGTCGCCCGGTGAGCGCGTCGGCAGCGGCCGCGCCGGCGGTCATGGCCGATGCCACCGCAGTGCTGGCGCGCATCGACGCGCATCCGCGGTACACGCCGCGGCGTCCGCACCTGTTGCCGCAGCTCACCCGTGCGATCAACGATCCGACCGCTGGCGCCCATTCCATCGCCACGATCCTGGGCCAGGATCCGGCGCTGGCCGGCAACCTGCTGCGCATCGCCAACAGCGTCGTCTACCGCCGCCATCCCGAGCCGATCGAGAACCTGGAGCGGGCGGTGGCCTTGCTGGGCACCGAGGGCCTGCGCCAGATCGTGCTGGCGGCGCTGCTGCAGCCGGTCATCGTCGACGACGGCAGCGTCTTCGGCCGCTGTGCGGCGGTCCTGTGGGAACACACCCTGCTGTCGGCGCACGCCGCCTCGCAGGTGCCCGACCGCGAGGATGCGAACGCGGCGCAACTGCTGGCGCTGCTGTGCGGGCTGGGCGCGGTCTCGGTGGTGCAGGTGCTGCGCGATGTCCACGCACGCCACGCCGAAGCAGCACCCACGCCGGCGGCCATCACCGAGATGCTCGAGGCCTGGTCGGCGCACTGCGCCAAGGCCATCTCTGCGGACTGGGGGCTGTCGCCGCGCGTGCAGCGCGCCCTGGAGGAGCAGGCGGGCGATGCCGATGTGGCAGGCATGAGTCCGCTCGGCCTGGCCCTGCGCCGGCATCGCGCCGCCGCGGCCGCGCAGCTGGCGGTGCGCTATCGTCGCTGATCGCGGCAGGCAGACCATTAGACGGCACAGGCGAACCGTGCAAGCTCTCGGCAGATCGCGACGCAAGCGCTGCGGCGCAGGAGGTGGGCGCGGCGAACGTGATCGCAGTGAACTGCTGCGCGAGGCGGGGCCAGGCGCGCTCCACGAGGTCAGGCACGGATGACTGCCGTAGACCAGCCGGGCACGCCGCGGACCGCACGGTCCTGGCTCGACACCGTGCTCAAAGGCGTGCGCGGTGTGCTGATGATCGTCGGCAGCCTGACGATGCTCGCCGGCTGCATTGCCCTGGCGCACGTGGTCACGTCCTCGCTGGCGCCTTTTCTGGCGATGTTGCTGATCTTCCCGCTGGCGGCGTTCGCCACGATCGCCATCCACGAAGGCGGGCACGCATTGGCGGCGCGTGCGATGGGCATGACCGTGTGCCGGGTGCACGTGGGGCCGCTGCAGTTGCTTGCGCGCCGTCGCGGCTGGCGGATCCGCTGGCAGCGCGTGCGCCGCGACGACAGTTCGGGCGTCGTGCTGGCGGTGCCGAACCCATACGCGGCAGTGCGCCGGCAGTACTTGGCGCTGATCGCCGGCGGTCCGCTGGCCAACCTGCTGGCAGCGGCGGGGTGCGGACTGCTGGCATGGCACCTGGGACTGGGCAGCAGCAGCGGCGCGTTCTGCACCGGTGCAGCCGCGTTCAATCTGGCAGTCGGGTTGGGCAACCTGGTGCCGTTGCAGAGCGCGCTGGGCGGCAGCGACGGTCTGAAGTTGCTCAAGCATGCGCGGCGGCGCGATCCGGACGCCCTGTCGGAGGTGCTGGCCGAACTCAATGGCCTCTCGCTTCGCGGCGTCACCGCGGACAAGCTGCCGGAACACCGCCTGGCGCTGCTCGCGGACGGTGAGGGATGGTTCTTCTACGTCTGGTTCACACTGAAAGCCATGCAGATCCGTGGCGAGTGGGCACACGCCGCCGCCTTGCAGCCGGTTTTCGAAGCGCAGGTCGCGACGCTGCCTGGACCGGTCGCCGAATCCTGGCACAGCCTGATCGCGCTACTGCGCTGCGAACTTGCATTCTCGCGGGCCATGGCCGGCGACGGCGAAGCCGATCCCCTGGACGCGGCGCTGACGGCGGATCTCGACTGGTCGGTGCCGGCGTTGCGGCCGCGCTGCCAGGCGCTGATGGCGGCGCGGCGCGGCGACCACCGTGCCGCACTGGCAGCATTGGCGCGCGCCGAAGGATTGGCAGAGAACGATGTGGACGCGGCGACGCGGCAGTGCGAATGCGGACTGCGCCAGGCAATCCGTCAGCGTCTGCAGGTGCCCACGGAGGCCTGATCGTGTCTGCCAGCCGGCGTGCGGCCGGCTGGCGTGCATTGCGCCGCGCGCCGCTCAGCGCAGCGGCACGTCGGCGACCTTGTCCTGATAGTCGCGCTTGGGATCGATGCCGAACAACACCTTGATGCCGGCCATCAGGCTGGAGCCGTTGAGCCAGATCTGCGCATGATCCGGATCCAGGCGCAGCAATGCCAGCTTGGGATCTTCCTTGCCCTCTTCGTACCAGGCTGCGACATAGCCGTTCCACAGGCGCTCGATCACGGCCTGGTCGTTGTCCACGCTGAGCGTGCCGCTGATGCTGGCGAACAGATCGTGGCCCTTGGCGCTGAACGCCGCGATCACCCGCTGGCTCTGCGCCAGCTTCTGCACCAGCGCGTTGTCCTTGGAGGTGAAGAACCAGATCGGGCCGCCGCGATCGCCCTCGAACTGCGCGGTCATCGGACGGGCGTGGCCGTCCTCGACGCCATCCAGGCCCAGCATCACGGTACGGTCGGACTTCAATGCCTTCCAGAATTTCTCTTCCAGTTCCTGCGGGCTGGCCATGCGGATCTCCGAGCGGGCGACAGTGCCCGCCTGCACTGTGCCGGGAGAGGCGCGCGCGGTCCGTGATGGAAGGGTGCAAGCGGTGTGCACAGGCGGTGCGGGCTGCGCGCGGAGCGCCGTAGACAAACGCTGCGGTGCGACGTGCGCTGCGATGCGCATCGAAGCATTACCGCGATCGGCAGTGCTATCAAGCGATACGCCTCGCCCTGCTGCGTCCATCGCCCGATGGACGTGGACGCGTGGCGGACGGAACACGGTTCCGCAGGGAAGGCGTGTGCCGACCCTTGGCGGCGCATGCCGCACCGTCTGACAGGACGTTCAACGATGAGTGCGATTCCCGCGACGCAACCGCTGTTGCCGCCGCAACTGACCCTGGCGATGGCCGCCGCCAGCATCGCCGCCTACGCGGCCTACGAAGGCAAGCCGGTCTCGGCGCCGTCCGACTATCGCCTGGTCGCCCGCTGGTCCGGCTGGGACGGCGATCCGGTGGGCGGCAGCGAGGAGCTGTTCGGCCTGCTGTTCCGGTCCACCGTCGCCGCCGGTACCTATCTGTTCGCGTTCCGCGGCACCGATTCGGACCTGGACATCTACGAGGACCTGGACTTCTCCACCACCGCCTTCGTGCCCAGCGCCGGTCCCGTCACGCCGATGCCGCAGGTGTCGGCCGGGTTCTACGGCATCTACAACGCCAGGGGCGGCGCCATGCGTGCTTCGATGCGCGAGCAGTTGTTCGCGCTGCTGGAGCACTTCGCGCCGACCCAGGTCTATGTCACCGGACATAGCCTGGGCGGCGCGCTGAGCCAGTTGTTCTCGCTGGACCTGGCGCTGAGCCGGCCGGCGTTGCCCAGCCGCAACATCAACTTCTGCAGCCCGATGGTCGGCGACGCGAGTTGGCAACAGGCCTATGTGGCGCATATCGCCGCAGCCGACAGCACGCGCTGCTACAACTACTGGGACTACGTGCCGTCGCTGCCGCCGTCCACCTTCGGCTATGCGCCGGTGGGTCAGGCGTTCCGGACCGCCTACGACGTCAATGGCGCCTGGTTCCCGCATCTGCTGCCGCGGCACTCCATCGCCAACATGCAGGTGGTGCTGCAGCATGCGCTATGGCAAACGCCGCAGGCCTGGAGCGGCACCTTCGCCGACCAGACCGATCCGCAGCGGCTGATGCGCAGCCAGATCCCGCCCACCACGCCGCATCCGGCCTGGGCGGACATGGCGTTGACCGCGCGTGCGGCCGAGCAGGCGCTGGGCTTTCCGGAGGGCGCAGCGGCGCCGCCAGTGGCCGCGCCATGAAGGCCCGCGCGGCCGGGGCAGCGTGCCGCGGCCGCGCCGGTGCAGCGTCATGCCCCGGAGCACTGCGCGGCGTCGCCGCTGGTGTCATCCTGCCGGTGCACATCGTTCCCAAGGAGGTCGCCATGGCATCGTTCGATCTGTATCTCCCACAGCTGCTGCGGTTCGAGGGCGGCTTCGTCGATGACCCCAACGATCCGGGCGGCGCCACCAACTACGGCATCACCCTGGCCACCTTCCAGCGCTGCGCGCAAGCGCTGCTGGGCGAAGCGCCCACGCTGCAAAACCTGCGCGCATTGACCGTGCAACAGGCCGCGACGATCTACCAGCACGAATCCTGGGACAGGATCGGCGCCGATCAGATCGCCTCGCAGACGTTGGCCGAGCTCGTGTTCGATTTCTACGTCAATGCCGGCGATGTCGCCATCTCGCTGCTGCAGCGCGTCCTGCAGCAGTTGGGCGCGAGCGGATTGGCGGTCGATGGCGAGATGGGGCCAGCGACGCTGGCGGCCCTGGCCAGCGCCGATGCGGCGCAGGTCTACGCGCTGTACCGGCAGCAACGCATCGACTACTACCAGCGCCTGGTGGCGGAGCGTCCGGTCGATGCCGAGTTCCTGGCCGGCTGGCTGCGCCGCGCCGAATGGTTCCCGGCGAGCCTGCCGGCCGATGCGTCGGCGCCGACGCAGACCGGCATCGCCTGAGCGATCGGCCCTGCGCCGCGGCGTACGTGCACGGCGCGTGCATCTGCGTTTCACCGCGTGCGCATGCGGCGCTGGCTAGTCTGCCCGGCGAGCGTCGGCCGTGTGCGGCGCCATCGCATGCCGTCATGGCGTGCGCCTGTCCTCGTTTCGGGAAGACCGCATCATGATCAAGTGGGCCATCATCATCGCCATCATCGGACTCATCGCCGGCGCGCTCGGCTTCAGCGGCGTGGCGGGCGCGGCGATGGGCGTCGCCAAGTTCCTGTTCTGGGCCGGCCTGGCCATCGCCCTGCTGCTGTTCGTGCTGGGCACGATGCTGGCCAAGAAGGTCAGCTGAGCGCACCGCCGGGCGTGTCGCGTCGACGCGGGTGCCTCGCGCGACTGGGTCCGTGGGCGCAAGCTCTACCGTGACCGCAAGGAGCCTGCTGTGCCGCCGACGGCCTAGGCGTCGTTGGCGGTGTCCGCGTCGTTCGTTGCCGCGCTGTCGTCGGAGGCAGGCTTGGCCGCTGCGGCGCGCGCCTCGCGCTTGCGTGCCTCTTTTTCTTCCTGCTGTTTCTTCTTGGCCAGCTCGCGCTGACGCTTTTCGAAGGAGTAGTTGGGCTTGGCCAATGCGCATCTGCCGGTAAGGGGAGTGCGTCGAGTGTAGCCGGTGTGCGCCATCGGCGTGCGAAACGGACAGGCCGCCCGTGTGAGACGGCCTGTCCTAGGCGCAGGTGCGGGAGTACGGCCCTCCCGGACCTTGGCTTACGGGCTCAGATACTGCTGGATCGACGAATACACGTCGGCAAAGCGCGAGTAGTAGTCCGGATCGCTCGGCGCGCTGCAGTACGAGGTGCCGCCATACAGGCCACCGCGCAACTGGTAGGTGCCGTTGCTGCTGACGGTGAACAGGCCGGAGCCGGAGGAGCCGCCTTCGGTGACGCCGGTGCTCCACTGCACGCGGTACAGCGGCGACTTGCCGTCGGTGGAGGTGGACAGCGCGGTGACCTTGCCCAGCGAATACTTCTTCACGTCGCCGGCGGGGTGGTGGATGCCTTCGATCGCGGTGCCGGTCGAGCCGATCGCCGAGCTGCTCCAGCCCGCATAGAACGCGCCGCTGGGCGGAGCGCTCTTGAGCTCAAGCAGCGAAGTGTCGCGGGTGGTGTTGGCGTGGCGCAGGTAGGCGCCGCCACCGAGCGTGGTGTAGTTGGAATTGACCGTGGAGCCGCCGCAGGTGGTGGCATCGTAGAACCAGTAGGTCTGCAGCGTGTTGGCCACGGTCTGGGTGCTGATGCAGTGCGCCGCGGTCCAGAACAGCGCCTTCTTCGGCGAGTTGCTGTTGTTGAGCAGGGTGCCGGTGCACAGGTAGGTGCCGCCGCTGGTGGTGAAGGTCATGCGTGCCACCGACTTGGCCGCCGAGGTGAAGCCGGAGGTCGGATTGGCGCGGCAGACGATGTCGCGCTCGCACGAGTCGCTCTCGCCGATCATCGGCCGCATCATCGTGTCGCTGGCGACCGGGCTGATGTCCAGGTGCGAGAGCTGCGGGATCTTCAGCGCGAAGCCCTGCGGATACTGACCCGCCGGCAATTCGATCTCCACCACCATGCGTGCGCCGGCGATCACCGCCGACCAGCCGGGCTGGCTGCCGGTGAAATCGGCGCCGCTCTGCTGGAACACGCGGCCGTCCTCGCCAGCGAAGCGCAGCGTCGCCTTGCGCGGATCGCCGGGCTGGGCGCCGCTGCCACTGAGCTGCAGCGCCGCGCGCAACGCCTGCGCATTGGTCGAGACGATTTCGAAGCTGGTGACCTGCGCGCCGTTTGGCAGGGTCTGCCAGCGTAGGCGGCGCAGGTTGATGTCGGGCTTGGCGACGTCGCGGGAGAAACCGATCTGCAGAGGCTGGCCGTTCTTGACCTGTTGTCCGCGCGCCTGCTTCATCGCTGCGGCCTTGCTGCTGTCGGGCGCGGCCAATTCGATCAGGCGCGGTGCGTGCGCGCTGCCCGGGGGAAGGCTGCGCAGTTCCGCGCCACCGAGCGCGGCGGCATCCGGGCGTGCTTCGACCGGGGCGGAGTCCATCTCGGCTGCTGGGGGAATGGCAGCCATGGCGACGGGGGACATGCCGGCAATGCCGGCGAGCAACGCCACATACAACGCGTGCTTGCGATTCATCGATCTTCCTTCTGTGAAGAGGGACGAGACCATCCGGCAGGGGACCGGATGCCATTGCACTCGAGTTCAGAGTGCCTGCCGAGGCTACGGGCGACGCCACGACGATTGCGTGCCAGGCGTCACGCTCAGGAGGCCGGATTCGTAGACAGCTGCTCACATTGCGTGTGATGGCGCGAAAGAAGCGCGCGGCGCTGCCGATAAGTCGACGCGTTTCGGCATGTGTCGCAAGTGGCTGTGGATCCTGTCCCTCTGCATCCGGAAAAGCCACAGTGGCGGCCTTGCGACGCGGGGCGGATCGACGCGACACGCGTTCGCCGGGCGATATCGCTGCCTTGCAGCCACCTGGCGCGCCCACGTCGCAGGTACCCGATTCCCGCCTGACGAACCTGCTGACGGTGTGGGGTCAGGCAGCCGCGGACCGGTAGCGACCTTTCTCTAATCTTTCCGACAAATTTCAGTAGATTCAATTACTTAAATCGAACCGTGGCGTGCTGCGATGCAGCTTGCATCGATTCAAATTCAGCCTATAACGCTGGCGTTACATATATGAACTTTTCGTTCGTGTATGCACCGCCTTGCGGATGGCCCGCGCAAGGTCAGGGGAATCGGGCGGGCTCGGCATCACTTCGAACATCGATCGCTCCTGTGGGGGGAGACCAGTGAATAGAACCGCTTTCCGGCGTGGACTCATCGCCAGTTCCGTTGCGCTCGCGCTGTGGGCGCCTTCTCTCATGGCGCAATCCGCGCCCGACAGCGCGGCTCCACCCAGTGGCGCCGGCAAGGCCGACAAGCCGGTCGACCTCAAGGCGGTGACGGTCACCGGCTCGATGATCCCGCGCGTGGAGGTCGAAGGCCCCGCACCGGTGGTCACCATCACCGGCGAGGAGATCAAGAAGCAGGGCTACACCACGCTGTGGGAATTCCTCGACTCGCTGCCGCAGGTGGGCCAGCAGGTGTCCGACCCGGCGTCGTGGGGTTCCAGTTCGGTCAACGCGCGCTCGGTGAACCTGCGCGGGCTCGGCCCCGGTTTCAGCCTGCTGATGATCGACGGCCATCGCGTGGTCGACTACCCGCAGCCGCTCAACAAGCAGAGCAACTTCCAGAACTTCAACAACATCCCCACCGGGATGATCGATCACATCGAAGTGCTCGCTTCCGGCGCCTCGTCGATCTACGGCTCGGACGCGGTCGCCGGCGTGGTGAACGTGATCCTGAAGAAGAACTACCAGGGCGACCAGCTGCAGGTCACCGCGGGCGGCGCGACGCGCGGTGGCCGCGACTACGGCGACATCAACTACTTCGGCGGCCGTGCGGGCAGCAACTGGCACGTGACCTACAACCTGGAGCACTCCAACCGCAGCGCGCTGTGGGGCATGGACCGGCCCTACCAGGATTCCGTGGCCGATGCGGGCTACGGCGCATGGGGACCGGCCTCGCGCATGTTCGGCTATCAGTACGACGCCGCCGGCGCGATCGCGCTGTCGGCCACCGACGCCAACGGCCGCTACATCACCCCGCCCGCCGGCACCTGCGACAAGTTCACCAACTCGCGCCTGGCCCAGTCGCACTCGGTGACCACCAACGGCACCCAGGTCACCGGCGTCACCGACAACGGTTTCTACTGCGCGCAGCCGGCGCTGTTCCAGAACTGGGTGCTGACCCCGGGCAGCCGCAGCAATAACGGTTATCTGTCGGGCGAGTACGACTTCCAGAACGGCCTGCAGTTCTATGGCTCGGCCGCGCTGTACCAGACCGTGGGCATCTCCAACACGCAGCTCAATGTGTTCAGTGCCGGTCCGTTCTACGACCAGACCACTGGGCAGACGGTCAACCAGGTGATCCGCCAGCTCACCCAGAAAGAGATCGGCGTCAGCGCCAATACCTACGACCGCGAACTCAACTGGAACCTGCAGGCGGGCCTGCGCGGCACCGTGTTCGATGGTCGCTTCAACTGGGACCTCAACCTCAACACGCAGAAGTACATCGTCCGCGAGGAGTTCACCGGCTACAACGCGCAGGCCACCAACACCTTCTTCCTTGGCCAGCAGCAGGGCAGCACCGCGAACGGCCTGCCGATCTACGCGTTCAACTGGCAGCAGTTCTGGAACCCGATCACGCCGCAGCAGTACGACCAGTTCGCGGTGACCGGCGTGAACACGGCGTCGTCCTGGCTCGACCAGGCGCAGCTGCGCGTCAACGGCGACCTGTTCAAGCTGCCCTGGGCCGATCGGTCGGTAGGCTGGGCCGCGGTGCTCGAAGCCGCGCACAACGGCTTCAAGCTATCGCCCGATCCACGCGCGGCGGATCCGTCCACGTTCCAGAACCCGTTCGGTGCCTATCTCACCGGTGCCGGCACCCGCCAGCGTTTCTCGCTGGGCACGGAGTTCCGCGTGCCGGTGCTGGAGTCGGTGACCTGGACGCTCTCCGGTCGCCTGGACAAGTACAACGACGCCAGCCGTGCCGACATCGCCCGCACCTGGGGTTCGGGCCTGGAGTGGCGTCCGTACGACGGCCTGCTGCTGCGCGGCAGCTACGGCACCAACTTCAAGGCGCCGGACATGCAGGCCATCTACCTGACCGGTTCGACCTCGCCGGTGGGCTTCTATGCCGATCCGCTGCAGTGCGTGAACGCGATCAAGGCCGGGCAGAACAACAACACCTGGTGCAACAGCGTGCAGCGCCCCGGGTCGCAGTACTACACGCTCTACACCAACGGCAGCCGCCTGCTGCTGCCGCAGACGGGACACTCCTGGACCTACGGTTTCGTCTGGCAGGTGCCGGGCGTGCAGGGGCTGTCGGTGTCGGCCGACTACTGGAACATGGGCGTGGACAACGCCATCCAGTACCTCGGCCAGGACACCGTGCTCGCCGACGAGGCAGGCTGCCTGACCGGCCTGAAGCCGAACGGCACCTCGGGCCTGTCGCCGTACACGGCGCACGTGGCGGGATCGGAGTACTGCCAGATGGTCACCCAGATGGTGAAGCGCGACGCCAACGGCCAGATCGTCTCGGTGCAATCGGGCCCGATCAACGAAGCCTCGCTGTACGTGGCCGGCGTCGACGCGACGCTGGACTACAAGTTCCACACCGACGGCTACGGCGACTTCCGCGCCGGCATCAACTACACCAACAACCTGTCGTACAAGCAGCGCGTGCTGGCGTCCGATCCGTTGCAGAACACCCGCTACCAGAACGTGGCCAGCCGCATGACCTGGATCGCCGACTGGACCAAGGGCCGCTGGAACGTGTCGATCTCCGGCGTGCGCAACGGCCGCATGCGCGCTCCCAACTACGCCGGCTGCGACGTGCTGCCCAACGGCATCCAGCCCGGCATGGTCACGGTGGCCAATGGCGGCGAGACGGTCTCCACCGGTGTCTGCCAGGTCACCCAGGACGGCAACCAAGTCACCGTGCAGGACACCACCTATCGGGGCCATGCGCCGGCCTGGATCACCTGGAACGGCTCGGTCGGCCTGCAGATCACCCCGGATCTGCACGCAAAGCTCGCCGTGTCGAACATCTTCGACAAGGTCGGCGCGATTCCTTACTACGCCGGCGGCTTCGAGTTCGTCACCACCGGGCAGACCGCGAGCGAATACAACGGCCGGGAAATGTTCCTGACGCTGGACTACACGTTCGACTGAGCGATCGGCTGATAGGCCGGCGGGTTCCGCGAGAAACGGAACCCGCCTGGGTTTTCAGGGGTCTGGCGTTGCGTCGTGCTATCTCTCATCGCAACGCGTGCCGTGCGAAGCGTCCGGACGTCGGGTGATTCTCGCCAGAGGCTGGCGTTTCGCGAGGCGATGCGCTCTAGCACGAAGCAACAAAGCCTCTCCCGCTTGCGCAGGAGAGGCGATGCCACCACAGAGACGATGCCGTGTGCGCTCAGCGGCGCCGGTTCGACGGCACGAACTTGTACAGCTTGTTGACCCCGGTGCCGAAGTTGAAGCGGCTGTAGCCCGCGCCCCAGTACACCGCACCATCGACGATCGCCGGTGCGCTGGACACCGAGCCGCCGGCGTCGAAGCTCCACAGCGTGGCGCCGGTCTTGGCATCGAGCACGGTCATCGCGCCGGACATCGAGCCGGCATAGACCAAGCCCGGCGACGACGCGAGCGGGCCGCGGCCACCGGCGCCGAACGCTGTCTGCACCGGGTCGGTACCCGGCACCTTGACCTGCCAGAGGATCTTGCCGCTGGTCGCATCCAGCGCGGCCCAGGAGCCGGCGTTCCAGGTCTCGGTGTTGCCCGGCGCCAGCGTGTACGGCTTATGCTCGTTGTTGTTGATCGCCACGTACACGCGCGCGGAGAACGGATCCACCGACGAACCCCATTCGATGCCGCCGGCGGTACCGCCCGGGCCGACCTGCGTCGACCACACGGTCTGCCCGGTGTCGGCATCGAATGCCCAGTAGACGCCGCTCTTCTGGCCGGCGCCGACCAGCGCCTGCGGCTTGCCGTTGCGGATCGCCGTGAACAGGTTGGCGCCACCGCCGCTGAAGTCGTAGTCCGGCCCCTGCGGGTCCTGGCACAGGCCGTTGGTCGGCGCCACCAGGCACGACAGCGACCAGGCGTCGGCGCCCTGCAGGCGGCGCGTCCACACCGGCTTGCCGCTGCGCATGTCCAGCGCCAGCACCGAATCGACGTAGTTGTCCGGCGCCATGCACGCCAGTTGCGCGGTCTTGTCGCCGTTGGCGTTCTTGACGCAGCTGGCCACCTCGGTCGGCACCGAGTAGTTGTTGCCGGTGGTGGCGTAGACGCGCTGGCGCAGCGGATCGATCGCCAGCGTGCCCCACACCGACGCACCGGTGTAGCCCTCCGGCGTGGTGCGGAAGCTCCACAGCAGCTTGCCGGTCTTCAGGTCCAGCGCGGCGACGCTGCCGCGGAAGGAGTACTTGTAGCCCGGCGTCAGGCCGCCCCAGTCGCCGGAGGACACGCCGACGTAGACGCGGTCGCCGTAAATCACCGGCGAGGCGGTGATGCGCGCTTGCGGGTTGGACTCGACCAGAGTCTTCCACAGCAGCTTGCCGGTGGCCTTGTCGATCGCCAGCACCGTGCCGCTGGCCTGGTCGCCGACCAGCACGCTGTCGCGCGCGATCGCCGGGCTGTTGCGCGACAGCGAACCGGCGATGCCGGTGTAGTCGGCCAGCTTCACCTGCCACACCGCCTTGCCCAGGTCGGTGTCGATGCGATACAGCTGGCCGCCCCAGTCCGGTACGTACAGCGCGGTGCCCTGCACGGTCGGCGTGGCCGAGACGTCGCCTTGCGTGGTGAAGGTCCACGCGGTCTTCAGGCGCGCCGCGTTGAACGGGGTGATCTGCCATTCGCCGGGCGCGAAGCGGGTGTTGAGGAAGCCGCCGCCGGCGCTGTCCCAGAGGCTGTGCGTGGCGAACGGCGTGCCGCCGGAGAAGGTGCTGCGCCATTGCGCGCTGGCAGCGGTGGTGTCGGTGGTCGCCGCTGCGGTGCCTGCGGACTGCGCCATCGCCATTGCGCTGAACATCAAGCCGGGAATCAACGCCAGCCGCAGGCGGGAGTGGTTCTGGTGTGCATCACGCGTTTTCATGGATGTCCTTCGGGCTTGGGAGTGAGGATCCCCCCGTCACGTCCGCGGCCATCCTAGAAGTGGAAATCCTTTTGTGTCATGTACTTACGAAAAAGTTAGGGCGTTCGCAAAAGGTTGCGGCGATAGCAAGAAACGATGGCTGTGGCATCGCCCGGTCATCGTGCCGGCATGTGCGTGACGCACGCCGAGGGTCGCTGCGATCGCCGTCGCAGCAGTGTGTTGCTGCGCATCCAGCGGGTGCTGCGACGCATGCCTCGCTGGCGCGTAGCGATATGCGGGATCGATGCTGCGCGCAGGATCCGTGGCGTGAGCGCTGGCTGAATCGCGGTGCGAA
The DNA here is from genome assembly GCF_014199855.1 of Xanthomonas sp. F1. Lineage (NCBI taxonomy): Bacteria > Pseudomonadati > Pseudomonadota > Gammaproteobacteria > Lysobacterales > Lysobacteraceae > Xanthomonas > Xanthomonas sp. F1. The sequence goes on from NZ_JACHOK010000002.1 coordinate 306,314, forward strand.
GCAGGCGATGTCGGCACCGCTCCGGCAACGCCGCAGGGGCGACGCGAGCGGTTGGTTACACTGTGCGATCACCGTTGTCCGCACAAGGAATGCCTCGATGAACTGTCTCTCGCTGTTGTCCCTCGCCATCGCGCTGTGCGCCACTGCCGCCGGCGCCGCGCAGGCGGCGACGCCCGCGTCCACCGCGGCGCTGGAGGGCAAGGTCGATGCGCTGTACACGCGGGCGCCGGACACGCTCAAGTCCGACGAAGTGAAGGCCATGCAGCAGCGCCTGCTGGACTGGGCGCAATTGCAGCGCTATCGCGCCGACAATGCCGCGCTGCCTGCGCCGGCCGCGGACGCACCGCGCGTGGTGTTCTACGGCGACTCCATCACCGATGCCTGGGGCCGTCGCGAAGGCACCACGTTCTTCCCCGGCAAGTCGGCCTACGTCAACCGCGGCATTTCCGGGCAGACCACCGCGCAGATGCTGGTGCGCTTTCGCCAGGACGTGATCGAGCTGAAACCGGCGGTGGTGGTGATCCTGGCCGGCACCAACGATCTGGCCGGCAACACCGGCCTGTCCACGCTGGAGATGATCGAGGACAACCTGCGTTCGATGACCGAGCTGGCCCAGGCCCACCACATCAAGGTGGTGCTGGCCTCGGTGCTGCCGGTCACCGACTATCCGTGGCGGCCGGGCCTGCAGCCGGCGCAGAAGGTGCGTGCGCTCAATGCCTGGATGCAGCAGTACGCGCAGCAGCACGGCGCGGTGTACCTGGACTACTACAGCAAGCTGAGCAACCGCGATGGCGGCATGGACAAGACCGTGGCCATCGATGGCGTGCACCCCAACAACGCCGGCTATGCGGTGATGGCGCCGCTGGCCGAGCAGGCGATCCAGCGCGCGCTGGCGCAGCCCTGAGCCACCGCGCGCGCTCTAGCCCCTCTCCCCCCGGGAGAGGGGTTGGGGTGAGGGTACGGGCGCCGCTAAAGATGGTCGTCGAGCGCTCGCAACCTCAGAACCGCTCGCCGCTCGGCAGATAACGCCACTCGCCCGGCGCCAGCTTGCCCAGTGGGATCCGACCGATGCGCAGGCGGCGCAGGCTGATCGCCTCCAGTCCCACCTCGGCGCACATGGCCTGCAACTGGCCGGGCTGCACATGCTTGATCGCAAAGCGCAGGCGGTCCTCGTTCTGCCAACTGACCTTGCACGGCGGCAGGCTGCGTTGCTGGTAGACCAGGCCATGCGCCAGCCGAAGCATGCCGTAGGGGCGCAATTCGCCGCGCACTTCGACCACGAATTCCTGTTCGATCGCACTCGCGTCCTCGGTCAGGCGGCGCAGCACGCGGCCGTCCTGACTCAGCACCAGCAGGCCGCTGGCCGCCGGCTCCAACGCCAGCGGCGCGTTCAGACGCAGGAAGTGGCGTTTCAGGACGCGCACCTCGCTCGTGTCCAGGGCGCTGCGCGTGTCCGGCCTGACCAGCGCCAGCGCCGCGTCGAGCTCCAGGCCGGCCGGCTTGTGCAGCAGCAGGGTGGCCGGTTCGACCGCGCCCAGTTCCGCGTCGGCGGCGAGGGTCACCTGCTGCGTGGTCACCGCGGCTTGCGGCTCCTCGACCACCACGCCGTCCACGCTGACCCAGCCGCCCTCGATGTATTGCTGCGCTTCGCTGCGCGAGCACGGCAGCATGGCGGCCACGTATTTGTCGAGGCGAGTGGGGGCGGACATCGAAACGCTCGGCGATCAGGGCAGCGCAGTGTACGTGCTGCCGCCGCTGCGCTGCCACGCGCGGCGCCGCCTCAGCGGTCGGCGCCGCCGACCAGCTCCAACTGCGTCAGGTACAGGCGCAGGTCGAATTCCAGCCGGTGGTAGTCCGGCACCATGTGCGCGCACAACTGGTAGAAGGCCTTGTTGTGCGCGCTTTCCTTCAGGTGTGCCAGTTCGTGGGCGACGATCATCGGCAGGAACGCCGCCGGCGCATCGCGGAACACGCCGGCGATGCGGATCTCGCGGCTGGCCTTGAGCTTGCCGCCCTGCACCCGTGACACCGTGGTGTGGGTGCCCAGCGCGTGCTTCACCGCCTGCAGGCGGTTGTCGTAGATCACCTTGTGCAGCGGCTCGGCGCTGCGCATGCAGCGGTCCTTCAGCGCCTGCGTGTAGTCGTACAGCTGACGATCGGTGCGCACCGCATTGGCCTCGGGGTAGCGGCTGCGCAGCCAGTCGCCCAGGCGCTGGCGCGCGATCAACTCGCGCACCTGGTCCAGGACCTGGGGCGGGTAGCCGACGAGATAGCGCAGGGTGTCCATGCCGCTACCTTAGCGTGCCACGTGCCGTCCGCGGTGGCGGCTTTCGCGGGCGGATACGGGCGCTGCGGGTATCATGCGCCTCCCGATTCCGAGTCCGTGGACGCTTCCGATGCGCAATCCCCTGCAGGAGCAATTGCTCAAGGCCGGCCTGGTGAAGAAGAGCCAGGTGGCGCAGGTCGCGCGCGAGCAGGCCAAGGCGCGCCAGGGCAAGACCCCGCCGCCGCCCCGCGCCGAGCAGCTCGAGAGCGAGCGGCTGCGGCAGGAGCGGGTGGAGCGCGATCGTGCGCTGTCGGCCGAGCGCAACGCGCAGGCCCGCGCGCAGGAGCAGCGCGTGCAGGCACGGCAACTGGTCGAGAGCCACAAGCTCAAGGCCGACGGCGAGATCGACTACCACTTCACCGATGCCGGCAAGATCCAGCGGCTGCGGGTGGATGCGGCCTTGCGCGCGCAACTGATCGCCGGCAGCGTGGTGATCGCGCGGCTGGATGCCGGCTACGTGCCGGTGCCGCGTGCGATCGTGGAAAAGATCGTCGCCCGCGATCCGCAGGCCATCGTGTTCGATGCGCTGGCGGCGACGCCGGCCAGCGGCGAGGACGATCCGTACTACAGCCAGTTCCAGGTGCCGGACGACCTGATCTGGTAGCAGGGGGCGAACCCGCAGGCCGCGGACCGCCGATGCGCGACCCGTTGCCTGCCGTTTTCCAGAGGGAGGAGTGCCGATGAACCGCTGTCATGCATGGCCGTGCGTGCGGTACCTGTCGTGGTTGCTGGCGCTCGCGGCGACGGCGAACGCGGCATGCGCCCAGCCCGCCGTGGATCCGCTGACCGCGCGCGTGGACACCGACGACGCCGCGCGTTTCGTGCGGGTGTTTCAGGCGGCCGACGGCCGGCCGAGCGCGCGCCAGTTGCAGGACGCCTATCTGGCGCCCGGCGGCATCGGCGTGGCGGTCTTCACGCCGGACCGGATCGTCGATGCCGAACACCTGGCGCGCGCGATCGCCGCCGATCCCGGCAAGTACCGGCATGCGATCGCGGTCTGCCTGCCCCAGGCGCGCCGCGCCGACGCCGACCTGCGCGCGATCTACCTGGCGTACGCCGGCCTGTGGCCGCAGCTGCGCCTGCCACCGGTGGTGGCGCTGTTCGGCGCGGGCAACTCGGCCGGCAGCGCCGATGCACGCGCGCAGGTGATCGGCCTGGAAAGCGCCTGCGCCGGCATCGACCAGCCGGAGGCATTTCGTGCGCGTCTGCGGCATCTGTTCGCGCACGAGACCCTGCACGCGCTGCAGGCTCCGCTGGCCGAGGACGACCCGGCGCGGCGCGATCTGCTGGTGTGGGCGTTGCGCGAAGGCGCCGCCAACTTCGTCGCCGCGTTGGTCACCGGCGTCGATCCGGGCGGTACCGACAACGCCTGGGCGATGGCGCGTGAAGCCCGGCTATGGCGGCAGTTCCGCTGCGATCGGCAGATCCTGCTGGAGCACTGGCCGGCGCATACGGAGCCGGATGCGCTGGGCCAGCAGGCCGCGCTGCGCTGGTTCTGGAACAACGGCAGTGCGCCACCAGACCGGCCGGCGGAACTGGGCTACTGGATCGGGCAGCGCGTGCTGTTGGCCTATTACCTGCGGCAGGCCGACAAACGCGCGGCGCTGGATACGCTGCTGACGTTGCGCGATCCCGAGCGGATCCTGCGCGACAGCGGCTACGACGGCCATCTTCCGATGCCGGTACGGGAGTAGTGGCGGCCGGCCGATCTGAAGGCGCAGGCGAATGTGACGTGCGCGTGCATTGCAATGACCGGGCGAGGCCGCATCATCGGGACGTAGCCACCATTGGGAGACGACCATGGCCACTGGGTGGGCCGGCGACGGCGCGGTGCAGGACCAGATCGATGCGACCGTGGAAGATGCGATCAAGCGGGCGCGCAGCCAGTTGCCGCAAGGCCCTGGATTGAGCCACTGCGAAGATTGCGACGCGCCGATCCCCGAAGCGCGGCGCAAGGCGGTGCCGGGCGTGCGTCTGTGCGTGGCCTGCCAGGAGGCGCAGGACCGCGCGCAACACGAGCACAGCGGCTACAACCGCCGCGGCAGCAAGGACAGCCAGCTGCGTTGAGGCTCAGCCGGCGCGATCGGTATCCAGCGCTGGCTTTGCGTGCAGCGCGATGTTGAGCTGATCGACCACGATCGCCCAGTCGGCGTCTTCCAGGCGTTCCTCGCGCAGCAGCTGCGCCTGCGCCGGGGTCCAGAACGGTGCTTCTTCCAGGCGCATGGCATCGGGCAGTGGTGCGTGCCGGGCGATGAACTGGCGGATCTCGCTTTCGCTGTTGGGCAGGCCGAGCTGGGCGAAGAGATCGGCGAACGGGGGAATGACGGGTTCCATGCAGTACCTGGTCTGGAAGAGAGGAGCGCCGCACGAGGCGGCTGGCGTCGACCATAGCGGCTGTGCCATGTGCATGGCGTCAGCATCGGCGTGGGACGCGTGGCGGCGCTCAACCCAGTCCGGATGGAACCGGGTGACCGCGCCAGCGGCGCGTGCTGCGCTGGAAGAACAGGCTGTTGGGGATCTGCAGCACGCTCTCGCCGTCGCCGTCGCGTTCCTCGCGCAGCGTGGTGTAGATCAGGTTGATGTCGATCACCTGGCCCTTCAGGCCGGGTTTCTCGCCGTTCTCCAGCAGCTCGATGTGGTCGTGCAGGCGGAACGGACGCGTGGTGAAGATCAGCAGTGTGCAGAAGATGTTGGACAACACGCTCCAGGCGGCGAAGAACGCCACCGCCGCGACCGCGGCGAAGCCGGTGAAGGCGGTCCACAGCACCGTGCCGGACACGCCGAAGCGGTCCAGGATCAGCAGCAGCGCCGCGGCGTAGATCACGAAGCCGCTGCCGCGACGTGCCATCAGCACCAGTTCCGGCGGCAGCGCATGGTGCTCGCCCAGGCGCCGGATCAGCCGCCGCAGCAAGGTCCGCAGCAACCACGCGCCAAGCACGATCAGCACGATCTGCGCGCCGGGCACGATCACGTCGAGCCAGCGGTGCGTCCATGGCGGCAGCAGGGTATGGAGCGGGGGCATCGCACATCGGAAAACGCAGGGGGAATGCGATGGTCGCAAGCGTGGCCGCTGTGGGCAAGTCGCGCTGATGCCGCGTGCTGCGGCAGCGCATCGCTCAGCCCGCGTGCTCCAGCGCGTCCCATTGCGTCTGGGCGATCTCCGGCAGCGCCTCCAGCGCCGGCCTGGCGAACAGATAGCCCTGGTAGAGATCGATGCCCAGCGCGCGCAGTGCGTGGTACTCGGCGGGCGTCTCCACGCCCTCGGCGAGGATGCGGCAGCCCAGTGGCGCGGCCATCGCGACGATGCCGCCGACGATGTGGCGGCGCGCGACGCTATCGTCGATGCCGCGGATCAGCGCCATGTCCAGCTTGATCAGGTGCGGCTGGAAATCGGCGAGCAGGTTCAGGCCGGAGTGGCCGGCGCCGAAGTCGTCGATCGCGGTGAGGAAGCCGCGCTGCGCGTAGTCGCGCAGGATGCGCACGACCTTGGGCAGGTCGGCGACGCGTTCGGATTCGCTCATTTCGAAGATCAGGTCGCCGGTGGGCACGCCGAAGTGCTCGGCCGCCTTCAGGGTCAGGCGGATGCAGGTCGCCGGCTCGTACACCGCATTGGGAATGAAGTTGATCGACAGGCGCGTGCGCAGGCCCAGCTGCGCGGCGGTGGCGATGGCCTGCACCCGGCAGGTCTGGTCGAAGCGATACAACTGCTGCGGGCGTACCCGCGCCAGCACCGCCGCCGCGCCGCTGCCGTCCTCGCCGCGCACCAGCGCCTCGTAGGCGTAGATCGAGCGGGTGACCGCATCGACGATCGGCTGGAACGCCATGCGCACGGCGAAATCCAGCGGCTCGCCATCGCGACAGTTGCCGCAGGCGGGCTGGCCGAGTTCGGCGGACAGGGAGCGCAGGAGCATGCCGAGGCGAGACCGTGGACGAGATCGCAGTATGCGCTTTCGCTGTGAAGACGGCGCCGCGCTTCAGGGCCGGCGCTGGCACCCCGAGGACGCCGTAATGGGCATGGTCGGTGCGGCTGCCCGAACCCAACTCGAAGCGCCGACGTTGCGCCCGGCGCCGCGTCGGCGCAGGGCACGCGTGGTTGCGTGCCGCGGGCGCCCGCGCTGGCCGCGCGGGAAGCCGCGGCGGGCGTCAGCCCGCGTCGGCGACGTCGACCTTCTTCAGCACGCGGGTGGTGCCGAGCACCTCGACGCGGCCGCCGGCCTGGTGGAAGGCGGCCAGGTCGGCCTCGATGCGCTCGCGGCTGAGGCCCTTTTGCGCCTTGTCGGCGGCGCTGGCGCCGCGTGCGTTCCTGGCGTTGGGCGAAGCGGTGTTGCCGGTGGGTCGTGCCATGCTGGAACTCCTGCAGTCAGTACATCGTCAGGGGAATGCCACGGGTCAGTTGCTCGTGGTGGGTGCGGCGGATCTCGCGGCAGTACGGGCCGGCCATCGCGAACTTGCGGCAGACCGCCGGGCGCTGCGCATAGATCGAACAGCACATGCGTGCGCCGTCCACCGCCACGCACCAGCCGTCCTCGTCGCGCGCCATCACGTGCAGGCCTTCGCGGGTGTACTCGGTGAGATGTTCGGGGACGTGGTCGTCCGGCATCACCAGCACGGTCAGGCGGCAGCAGATCGCGTCGCAGCGGTCGCAGGCGATGCCGGAGTCGGTCGCGTCCCGCGCGCTTTCGCTCATGCGTCGCCGCCGCGATCCGGACCTGTCGGCCGGCGAGGTGGCTGAAGCGGCGACGCCAGGCGCTCGAGCTGGAGCGTGGCAGGGGCGGGGGACATGGCGCTCCGAAGGATCCGGCCTGCGAAGGACGGAGGTTGGCGCGAGAAGGAAGCGAGTCGGGCGCCAGGAACGGCCGGACGAGACGCGCGTAGCGACGTGACGCTGAAGTGTGCACCCATGCTACGCCAGTCGCGCGCCCGCTGCATGAACAATGCTGGCCGCAGCCGCTGCGCCGGCCTGGAGCGGCCAGGCGGGTGCGTGGCACCGGCGCCTGGGCTGCCCGTGCTGCGCTAATCCTGCGCGGCGGCCAGCGCCAGGCCCTGCACCACGCCGAACGAGGGGTCGCCGTGGACCAGGCGCGCCTGCGGGAAGGCCGCGGCGACCAGGCGCTGCAGGTAGCCGGCGCGCGACATGCCGCCGGTCAGGAACACCGCGGCCGGATCGCCGCCGATGTCCTGGCGCACCTGCGCCAGCAGCTCCTGCAGCGCCTCCAGGTAACTGCGTGCGGCCTGCACCAGTTCCTCGGCCTGCACCTGCACCTGCAGCCCCGCCTCGATGTAGTCCAGGGTCTCGGCATGCCGCTCGGCATCGCTGAGGCGGATCTTGCTGCGCTCCACCGCACGGTACAGGCGCGCGGTGTTGCCGGGTTCCTGCAGCGCCTGCAGGCGCGCCTCGTACGGGGCCGGCACGGCGTCGTAGCGGTGCTGGCGGAAATCGCGCTGGCGGGTGGTGTCCTGCACCATCGCCGCTTCGACGTAGTGGTGCGAAGGCACGCGGGTGATGCCGCGGCCGAACTGCGGCATGAACCCGGCCAGGCTCAGCGCCAGGTCGATGTCGGTGCCGCCGCGCGGGATGCCCCAGGCGCGGTGCACCTGCGGTGCGGCGTCGCCGCCGACGCTGGCGTGGGCGATGTCGGTGGTGCCGCCGCCGATGTCCACCACCACCGCGGCGTGGCGCTCGCGGCTGACCGCGTGGTAGTGCATCGCCGCGGCGGCCGGTTCCTCCAGGAAGGCGACGTCGTCGAAGCCGGCGGTGATCGCGGCGCTGTGCAGGATCTCCAGCGCCTGCGCGTTGCCGGCCTCGCCGATCGAGCTGCGGAACTGCACCGGACGGCCGAGCAGCGCGCGGCGCACCTGCATGCCCAATTGCTGCGAGGCGGTCAAACGGATGTGTTCGAGGATGTGCGCGGCGATGCCAGTGATGGTCTGGCGCGCGCGCGGATGCAGGTTGTAGCCCAGCATCGATTTGGGGCTCTGCACGAGGTTGCCTTCGCCCTCGACGAAGTAGGCGTCCAGCGCGTCATCGCCGTAGACGGCGTTCTGCAGCAGCGCCGCGGAACTGCGCGGTTCGCGCATCTGCGCTTCCATCCACTGCCGGCGCACCACCCGGATCGCATCGCGGCGCAACGCCTCGGGGCTGCGTTCGCGCCCGGCGGCGAGCGCATCGCGGCGGCCGGATTCGATCAGCTCGTCCACCTGCCGTTCCATCGCCGGGGTCAGGTCGAATTCGGCCGGGTCGCGCATCACCTCGGGGAAGTACACCGTGGTGCGGAATTGCTGTTGCGCGCCGAAATCGATCGGCACCACACGGCCGTCGATCACCGCGGCGGCGGCGGAATTGCTGGTGCCGAAGTCGATACCGAGGCGCATGACGGGGCCGGGCGGCGGAAGGGCCGCGCACTGTGGGGCAAGCCGCGGCGCGACGCAAGCGCCGCCCGGAACGCACGAGGCCCGCATCGGCGGGCCTCGTCGGAACAGGAAACCGGGCCGCTTACAGTGCGGCGCCGGCGTGGCCCTGATTCTTTTCCTGCTCGGTGGCCTCGCGCACGCCGGCCACTTCCACCGCGAAATGCAGCACCTGCCCGGCCAGCGGGTGGTTGCCGTCGATGGTCACCAGTTCTTCGCCGACCTCGGTGACCGTGACCAGCAGCGGACCCTGGTCGGTCTGCGCCTGGAACTGCATGCCAGGAGCCAGCGACCCGGCATCCGGGAACGAACCGCGCGGCACCTGCTGCACCAACTGCTCGTGACGCGGGCCGTAGCCTTCGGCCGGAATCACGTCGGCGGTGACCGACTCGCCGGTGCGCTTGCCGGTCAACGCCTTCTCCAGGCCCGGCACGATGTTGCCGGCGCCGTGCAGGTAGCTCAGCGGATTGTCCGGCGAGGACTGGTCGATCACTTCACCGGCGTCGTCGGTGAGGGTGTAGTGGATGGTGGCGACAAGCCCGTTGGCGATCTCCATGGGAAACCTCGTTCAGTGAGTAAGGGGGATACGCCGGCACAGTCACAGCGCGATGAGAGGGGTGCTACCCGGCTACCCTAACGAAAAGCGGCGCAGGGCCGCAAGTCGCGCTGGCGCGCCGCCATTCAGGGCGCCGGCGGCTGGCGCAGCGCGGTGCGCCGGGCCAGCCAGGTCTCCGGGGTCTGCGGCTTGACGAACAGCGCCTGCAGTTCCGGGTACTCGGCGCGCGCGGCGGCCTCGATGCGTTCGATGCACGCTTCGATCTGCGCGGTGCTGCGCTGGTCCTCGAACTCGGCGCTGAGCGCAGCGACCACCTGGTCCGGCCCCATCTGCACGCTGAGCACGCCGTTGACCGCGCGCACGTCCGGATCAGCGGCGGCGATGCGCCGCAGCGCGTCGCCGAGCGGGCGCGCCGCCGGCTCGCCGATCAGCAGGCCCTTGGTCTCGCGTGCCAGCACGAACGCCGAGCAGGCCAGCACCGCGGCGATGCCGATGGAGGCGACGCCGTCCAGTTCCGGCATGTCCAGCCACTGCGCGGCGAGCAGCCCGGCCAGCGCGATCAACAGGCCGATCAACGCCGCGCTGTCTTCCACCAGCACGGTGAACAGGCTCGGGTCCTTGCTCTCGCGGAACGCCTGTACGTAGCTCAGGCGGCCCTTGCGCGCGCGGAACTCGCGCAGCGAGATCCACCACGAGGCGCCCTCGAACAGCAGCGACAGCCCCAGCACGATGTAGTTGAGGGTGTGGTCGCTGGCCGGCTGCGGATCGCGGATGTGGGCGATGCCCTCGTACAGCGACACGCCGGCGCCGAGCGCGAACACCAGCAGGGCGACGATGAAACTCCAGAAGTACAGCTCGCGCCCGTGGCCGAACGGATGGGTGGCGTCGGCCGGGCGCGCGGCACGGCGCAGGCCGTACAGCAGCAACAGCTCGTTGACCGTGTCCACCAGCGAATGCACGCCTTCGCTGAGCATCGCCGAACTGCCCGAGAGTGCCGCGGCGACGAACTTGGCGATGGCGATGGCCAGATTGCCGGCGAGCGCGGCGTAGATCGCGAGGCGCGACCCGGACGAAGCGGACATGAGATTCCTGCGGCTGGCACGGCGGCACGGGGCGGGCGGCTACAATAGGCGGCTCGCCGTCGTCGCCGTATCAAGGACTCCCATGCCCGCCGCACCCGCCTGCCCGCAATGCACCCTGGAAAACACCTATGTCGACGGCGCCAACTGGGTGTGCGCGGACTGCGGCCACGAGTGGCCGGCCGCGGCCGAAGCCGCCAACGACGCGGCGACGGTGGTACGCGACAGCAACGGCAACGTGCTGCAGGCCGGCGATACGGTGGTCGTGATCAAGGACCTGAAGGTCAAGGGTTCATCGATCCCGCTGAAGCAGGGCACGGTGATCCGCGGCATCCGCCTGGTCGAGGACGATGCCGAACACATCGAAGGCAACTCGGACAAGATCAAGGGCCTGGTGCTGAAGACCTGCTTCTTGCGCAAGGCGTGATGCTGGCGACGGTGCCGCGCGCCGGCGGCGTTCGGCGCCTGTAGGGAGGCAGATGTCCCGTAGGGCGGCTTCAGTCGCGACTGACGTCATCAGGACCGCCCTTCGCGGCTGAAGCCGCTCCTACACGCGATGCTTCCGTTAGCCGATGGAGGCTGCCGTCCGGGCGCCAGCCGCGCACGGCGTGCGTCCTGCCCGCGAAGGGAGAGAGGCGATCACCCGCGGCGTGGCCGTCGTCGCCCCCGACGCCCAGCGTGCGCGGTGCGGCGGCTATCATGTGCAACGGCGCCGGGGGGCGTCGGCCGGACCGGCGCAGACACGGAACAGGGGATGCACATGCACACGTACACACGGGCGACGGCTGCCGGCCGTCTGGCGCGCACGCTGGTCCTGGCTTGGGGGCTATGCCTGCTGGCGCTGCCGGCCTGGGCGCGGATGCAGGAAGTCAAGCCGGGACAGACGCCGGAGCTGGCGCCGGGCGAAGGCCTGGTGCTGGTGGCGGTGGACACCGACGTCGCATTGAGCGGCGTGGAGTTGAACAAGGACGGCAAGGTCTTCGGTGGCGGCACCCTGTCCGGTCTCAAGCCGGGCATCAGCTACCGGCTCTACATCGCGCCGGCCGGCGACTACGCCTGGCGCCGGGTGCTGTTGATCTCGCAGTTCGGCTACAACCTGCGCGACAACGACGAGTTCCGCTTCCGGCTCGAACCGGGGCAGATCACCTACCCGGGCGACCTGCTGTTCCGGCCGTCCTCGTTCTTCAGCGGCGACATGGGCATGGTCAATCGCGCCTTGGCGGCGATGGACTGGCTGCAGCAGACCCATCCGGCGCTGTGGGCGCGCTACGCCCTGCGTTACGCCGGGCACTACCCGGATCCGTTCCCGGAGTTCTACCGCAAGGCGCTGGCGCAGCACCCCGACGCACGTCCCGCGGCGCAGGTGGCGCTGCGCGCACCGCCGGCGCCGGGCGCCCTGCCGATCGCGCCGGCCACGCTGTTCCGCGATAGCCGCATCACCGACCTCAGCTTGAATCCACGCGGCGATCTGCTGGCGTTGCAGGTGCACGAGCGCAAGGACGAATGGCGCATCGAATTGCTGGACCTGACCAGCGATCAGCAACGCCTGCTCGCCACCAGCGTCGAACCGATCCGGCAGATGCTGTGGGCCGGCAACGACGCGTTGCTGTTCACCGTGCCGGTGAAGAACGGACGCGACGTGGTGCGCGGCATGCGTGCCGATATGGCGGCCGACGGCAAACGCAAATGGAGTCCGCTGACCTTGCCCGATGGCGGGTTCCTGGTCGACGCCCTGCCACAACGCCCCAACCAGGTGCTGTACGCCACCACCTTGAGCAACGGCGACAACGCCGTGCAGGTCCTGGACGTGTCCAGCCAGGCGGCGATCGACCGCTGGCGGCCGCGCCTGCGCGATCGGGTGAACGTCGGCCTGGAGCGCGACGTCGGCTGGCTGACCGATGGGGAAGGGCGGCTGCGCCTGGCCATCGTGCGCCGCGACGACGGCTACGTGCTGCGCTACCGCGACGGCGAAGGAACGACCTATCGCGACGTGATGACGCTCGATCACCTGCGCGATTTCCAGCCGGTGGGCCTGTCCTATGCGGCGGACCAGATCTATGCGGTGACCGACGACGGACGCGCGCAGCGGGAGCTGGTCGCCTACGACGTGGCCACGCGCAAGATCGTCCGAACGCTGTTCAGCCGCAGCGCGGTCGACGTGGTCGACATGATCCAGGGCCCGCAGCGCACGCCGATCGGCGTCACCTACTACGAGAGTGGACGCCTGGTCAGCCACTACTTCGAGAGCGCCGACGAGCGCCTGGGCCGCGCGCTCAGCGCGGCCTTGCCGGGGCGCAACCTGCAGATCGCCGCGCGCAATGCGGACGGCAAGCAGATGGTGCTCTGGGCCGACGCCGCCGACCAGCCGCCGCAGCTCTACCATCTCGACCTGGACAAGCGCGTGGCGCGGTCGATCGGCGAGACCATGCCGTGGCTGCACGGCATGGCCTTCGCCCCCAGCGAGGTGTTCCGATTCAAGGGCCGCGACGGACTGCCGCTGGAAGCCTTTCTGACCCTGCCGCCCGGCGCCGGACGCAAGCCGCTGGTGGTGTTCCCGCACGGCGGGCCGATCGGCGTCGCCGATGCGCTGGGCTTCGACCCGGAGACGCAGTTCCTCGCCTCGTTGGGCTACGCGGTGCTGCGGGTCAACTTCCGCGGGTCGGACGGCTACGGTCGCGCGTTTCGCGAGGCCGGACGCGGCAGCTTCGGCACGTTGATCGAGGACGATATCGATACGGCAATCGTGCAGGCGCAGGCGCGCTATCCGCTGGATCCGCAGCGCATGTGCGTGCTCGGCGCCAGCTATGGCGGCTATTCGGCGCTGGTGATGACGATCCGCTGGCCGCAACGCTTCCGTTGCGCCGTGTCCATCGCCGGCGTGGCCGATCGCATCCTGTTCTACACCGCCAGCGACAGCGCGCGCAGCGCCGAAGGGCGGGCGAACCTGGAAAAGCACTTGGGCGATCCCAAGGCGGAACTGGCACAGATGATCGACACATCGCCGCTGTACCACTACGACGCGATCAAGGTGCCGGTGATGCTGGCGCATGGCCTGGAGGATCGGCGAGTGGACTACGAGCACACCCGGCGCATGTTGCGCATGCTGGACATGGCCGGCAATCCACCGGTGGGATTGAGCTTCCAGGGCGAGGGCCACGGTTTCGCCGACGTCGAGCATCGCGTCGCATTGTGGAGCGGCGTGGCCGGCTTCCTGCAGACCCATCTCTCGGGCTCAGAAGGCGGGCCAGCGTCGACACCGGGCGCTGCCGCGGCGGCGCCCTGACCGCGGCGGCGGCACCATGGCGGTGCCGCCGCAGGACGTGATCAATCCAGCGTCGGGTAGTCGGTGTAGCCCTTGGCGCCACCGCCGTACAGCGTGTCGGCGTCCACCTGATTCAAGGGCGCGTCGCGGCGCAGCCGTTCCACCAAGTCCGGGTTGGCGATGAACGGGCGGCCGAACGCCACCGCGTCGGCGCGGCCGGAGGCCACGGTCTCTTCGGCCAACGCCTTGTCGTAGCCGTTGTTGACCAGCCACGGGCCATGGAACTTGGCGCGCAGCGCGGCATAGTCGAAGGCGATGTTGTCGCGCGGGCCGCCGGTGGCGCCCTCGATCACGTGCACGAAGGCCAGGCCCAGCGGATCCAGCCGTTCCACCGCGCGCTCGAACAGCGGCTGCGGGTCGCTGTCGCGCGCATCGTTGGCCGGGGTCACCGGCGACAGACGCACGCCGGTACGGTCTGCGCCGATCTCCTGCGCCACCGCCTGCACCACTTCGAACAGCAGGCGCGTACGGTTCTCGATGCTGCCGCCGTAGGCGTCGTCGCGGTGGTTGCTGCCGTCGCGCAGGAACTGGTCGATCAGGTAGCCGTTGGCGGCATGCACTTCCACGCCGTCGAAGCCGGCGGCGATGGCGTTGCGGGCGGCACGACGGAAGTCCTCGATCAGCCCAGGGATTTCGTCCAGGCGCAGCGCGCGCGGCGCGGAGACATCGGTGAAGCCCTCGGCGGTGAAGGTCTTGGCGTCGGCGCGCAGCGCGCTCGGCGCGACCGGCGCCGCGCCGTCCGGCAGCAGGCTGACGTGCGAGATGCGGCCGACGTGCCACAGCTGCAGCACGATCTTGCCGCCGCGGCGATGCACTTCGTCGGTGACCGTCTTCCACGCCGCGACCTGCGCGTCGCTGTAGATGCCCGGGGTGTCCTTGTAGCCCTGGCCCATCGGGCTGATCTGGGTCGCCTCGGCGATGAGCAGGCCGGCGCTGGCGCGCTGGCCGTAGTACTCGGCGGCCAGCGGCGAGGGGATGCGGCCTTCGCCTTCGGCGCGGTTGCGGGTCAGCGGCGCCATCACGATGCGGTTGGCCAATGCGATCGCGCCCAGGCGCAGCGGCGTGAAAAGCGGGGAAGCGGTGTCGGTCATCGGTGGGTCTCTCGGTGGTGGAGTGGGGCGGGCGACCCTACAGCGTGGCGCTGCAAGGCGGCGTGCGTGCAGGACATGGGGACGCACGCGGCGGTTTCGCGGTGGTGCGATGGGACAGTGCGTTGCTGCCGCGGCGTGTTCGCGAGGGCATTGCCGCGCCAGGTGCCGCCAGCGGCACCACGCAACGCGGCGTTGCGCGCGCGGGGGGCTGCAGGACGTGCTGCAATGCACAATAATGGGCGGCCCTTACTTTTCGGGACGTGCGCATGACCTCATCCGCCACGGCGCCGCTGTCGCGGCGCGGCTACGTGCTGATCCTGTTCGCGCTGGCGATGGGCGGTTTCGCGATCGGCACCAGCGAGTTCTCCACCATGGGCCTGATGCCGTACATCGGCCGTGGCCTGGTCATCGATGCGCCGCAGGTCGGGCATCTGATCAGTGCCTACGCGCTGGGCGTGGTGGTCGGCGCGCCGCTGCTGGCGATCCTCGGCGCGCGCTGGCCGCGGCGGGATCTGCTGCTGGCGCTGATGGGCTTCTATGCATTCGGCAACCTCGCCAGCGCAGTGGCGCCGGACTATCACAGCATGCTGCTGGCGCGGTTCGTCGCCGGCCTGCCGCACGGCGCCTACTTCGGCGTGGCGACCCTGGTGGCCGCGTCGATCGGTCCGCCCGACCAGCGCGGCGCGGCGGTCAGCCGGGTGCTGCTCGGCCTCAACCTGGCAGTGCTGGTCGGCAACCCGTTGGCGACCTGGCTCGGTCAGGTGGCGGAATGGCGCTACGCCTACGCCCTGGTTGCGGTGATCGCGGTGCTGACGGTGGTGCTGGTGTGGCGCCTGCTGCCGGCCGATCCGCAGGAGGCGCGGCCCTCGCCGTTGCGTGAGCTGCGCGCTTTCAACCGCACGCAGGTGTGGCTGGCGCTGGGCATCGGGTCGATCGGTTTCGCCGGCATGTTCTGCGTCTTCAGCTATCTGGCGCCGACCCTGATGGAGGTCACCGGCGTGTCCGAACACTGGATCCCGGTGGCGATGGGCGCGTTCGGGCTGGGCGGCTTGCTCGGCAACCTGGCCGGCGGCTGGCTGTTCGACCGCATGCAGTTCCGCGCGGTGCCGCTGGTGCTGCTGTGGTCGCTGGCGGTGTTGCTGGCGTTCCCGCTGGCGGCGACCTCGCCGTGGGCGGTGCTGCCGGCGGTGGTCGCGGTCGGCAGCATGGGCGCGCTGGCGCCGGTGTTGCAGACCCGCTTGATGGATGTGGCCAGCGATGCGCAGACCCTGGCGGCGGCTTCCAACCATGCGGCGTTCAACCTGGCCAACGCGCTGGGACCGTGGCTGGGCGGCATCGCGATCGGCGCCGGCCTGGGCTGGACCTCCACCGGCTATGTAGGCGCGGCGATGGCCGTGGGCGGCCTGCTGATCTACCTGTGGGCGCGCCAGGCGGCACGGCGTGCTGCCTGCGCGCACGCGGCCGGCTAGGGCATGCCCTTACTCCCTGAGCGCGCCTGCCAGACCCAACGCGGCGCATTCGGGCAGTGAGGACTTGCCCTAGGCTGCGCTAGCGCGGCGGCCGCACGGTCGAGGACAGCTGCCGCAGCGCGTCCAGCTTGCCCTGGTAGCGTGGTTGGCTGGCCGGATCGGCGTGCGCCATGGCCTCGCGCAGCGCCGCAGTGGCGCGGCGGGTGTCGCCGCTGTGCAGGTAAGCGCGGGCCAGGGCGAAGTACAGCAGGTGGGCGCCGTCGTACAGGTGCAGTGCGTGACGGTAATAGGCGATCGCCGCGGTGTAGTCCTGGCGCCGCTCCGCCTCGTTGCCGAGCAGATACTGCTGGAACGGATCGCGCTGGCGCACGCGTTCCATCTGCAGCTGCAATGCGGTCTCGCGCGCGCTGTCGCCCACACGCCGGGCCAGGCCCACCGCATTGGATAGCGCCGGCAGGTGCTCCGGATCGATCTCCAGTGCCTTGGCGTAGTCGCGTGCGGCGGCGGTGCTGTCGCCATCGCGCATCGCCAGTACGCCCTGGTTGTTCCAGGCCCCGGCGAAGCGCGGATCCATCTGCAGGGCCATCGCCAGATGCGCACGCGCGCCGTCGAGGTCGCCGTCGACCATCAGTTCGGCGCCGCGGTTGTTGTAGTAGTGGGCGAGGGCGCGGCGGTCGGAGATCGGCTGCGGACCACGCCGGTCCATCAGCACGCTGCGGTCCAGGTCGATGCTGCCGCGGCCGCTGTCCACGCGCACGCCGGCGTTGACGTGGCCGACGTTGTACAGCGCATTGCCGTCTTCGTACCAGCTCAGGACGCGGCGCACTTCCTGGACCTGCGCCTGCAGCCCGACGTCGCGTGCCATCGCCACGAACAACAGGGTGAAGGACAGGCAATTGACGCGACGGCTGGCGTAGCTCTCGGCGACGCTGTGGGTGGCCTTGGGGTCGTACTGCAGGTTCAGGCCCTTGGCGTCGAAGGCCAGCGCCACCAGTTGCTGCAGGCGGTGTTCGGCATCGGCGCCGCGGTCGATGCGTTGCTGCAGCAGCGCGTGCAGCGCCGCTGGCAGTTGCATGATCTGTTCCGGCGTCGGCGTCGGCGTCGGCATGGCGGCTGCCGCGGCGGTCGTCGCAGGCGCTGGCGGTGCCGTCTCCCGCTGTGCCGCCGCTGCCAGGCGCGATGACGAGATGGACGGGGAGGGAGACGACGGGACGGCCGTAGCGGCGGCGAGCAGGGCGAACGCAGTCCAGGCGAACATGACGCACCTCGCGGTGCCCTGCAGTGGCGAGGGCTCGCCTGCACTATAGGCCCTCGCTGGCGATACAGGACGGTCATCGTGGCAGCGCCGACAAGCGGTCTCCGGCCGACGCGATCGATGGCGGCGGTGATCCACAGCCGCTGTGGACGAACATGGGACAAGCGTGTGGATAAGTCCCTGCCGGCCAGGCGCCGCAATGCGCACAGACAGGATGGTGAAAACTTCACCACATGCCTGACTGCGCGCCACGTCAATGAACGCGTGTTCACCACCGGCAATGCGGCGTGAGGAGCCAACGCCGATGGCTCACGTGCGCTTTATGCCGTTCTGCCCAGCATCGCCACCACCACGCAACGCGGCAATCCTCTCGACCGCGCCGTGCGATATCCAGGTTCACCCCCCGTGTGCCCGTTGCGCGATATCGCCGGCCTCGCTACAGGAGTTTTCCATGAGCATCCAGAGCAAGACCACGCACAGCCTCAACGACCTGATCGCCATTTCCCGCGACGGCAAGGACTTCTACGAAGAAGCCGCGAAGAAGGTGGGCGACGCCGAGTTGTCCGCGCTGTTCCTGCGCATCGCCGGCGTCAAGTCGGACATTGTCAGCAGCCTGAGCGCGGTGGTGCAGTCTGTCGGCGGCAAGCCGGAAGAGCACGGCACCATGGTCGGCAGCATGCAGCAGATGTACGGCAAGGTCCGTGCCGCGCTGGGCGACACCAAGTACGGCTATGTCGCCGAGCTGGAAGAATCCGAAGATCGCCTGCTGAAGGCCTTCAACGAGACCATCGCCGACGCCGACACCCCGGTCGCCGCGCGCGATGCCGCCACCCGCCTGCTGCCGGAAGTGCGCGCCTGCCACGACGTGATGCGCACCCGCAAGCACGCGATGAAGAACGCGGCGTAATCGCTGCCTGCCGCCGACCCGGCGCGCCGCCATCGCGGCGCTGTCCGGGTCGGCGTGCCGACGGTCTGTAGCGGGACGGTGCGCTTGCTACCATGCGTGTTCGACCGCTGCCCGACCCGATTGCGGCGTTTGCCGCTTCTGCTCATGTCTCCCGATGCTGCGCCTGCTGGCGCCCAGTTTTCGCTTGGCTTCGATGCGCCTGCCGCGCGCGAAAGCCTGTTCTTCGCATTGTTGCCGGACGCGCAGACGGCGCAGGCAGTGCACCATCTCGGCCAGCAAATTTGCCATGACCATGGATTGCACGGACGCGCGCTGCCGCCCGAGCGGCTGCATGTGACCTTGCACTATCTCGGCGAGTACGCCGGTATCCCGCCACGCTTGTTGCAGCAGGCCTGCGCCGCCGGGCAGGCGCTTGCGGCCGCGCCGTTCGAACTGGCATTCGACCAAGCGGCGACCTTCGACAGCCGCGCGCGCAGCCGGCCGCTGGTGCTGCGCGGCGACGGCGAGCCTGCTTCGCTGCTGGCCCTGCGTCAGGCGCTGCAGCAGCAGTTGGCCCGACATGGCGTGGCGCCCCGCGCCGACGGTGCGTATCTGCCGCACATGACCATGGCCTATGTCGATCAGGCGCTGGCGCCGCAGCACGTGCCGGCGCTGCCTTGGCAGGCGACATCGCTGAGCCTGATCCGCAGCGTACAGGGCCAGGGCCGTTACCTGCACGAAGCGCGTTGGCCGTTGCGCGCCGATCCTGCGCAGCGCGGCGCATGAACGCGGCGCCGCTGACCCTGCCCGACGCGCAATGGGCGCAATTGCGCGCGGCCTACGCCGAGCCGCCGCGGGCGTATCACCATTTCGGCCACGTCGAAGCGGTGCTGGCGCACTACGCCGAGGTCGCCGCCGACACCGGCTGGCAGCAGCCGCGCGAGGTCTACCTGGCCGTGCTCTATCACGATGCGGTGTACCGCGCCGGCCGCGGCGACAACGAAGCGCAGTCGGCGCGCCTGGCCGAGGCCGCGATTGCACAGTGGCTGCCGGACGCCGCGGTGGATGCGGCGCGGGTGGCTGCGCTGATCGAACTCACCGCGCGCCACGGGCAATTCACCGTCGACTCGGTGGATGTGGAGGCGGCGCTGTTCCTGGATTGCGACATGGCCATCCTCGGCGCCGCGCCGGAGGCCTTTGCCGCCTACGATCGTGCCATCGCCGAGGAGTACCGCGGGGTGGTGCCGGGCTGGTTGTACCGACGCAAGCGCCGCGCTTTCCTGCGCACTGTGCTGGCGCAGCCGCGCATCTTTCTCAGCGAGCGGTTCCACGCGCGCTACGACGCGGCGGCGCGCGCCAACCTGCGCCAGGCCATCGGCTGACGGAGCCAGTGACCGCGGCCGGCACAGCCTTCTTCTACACTGCCGCGCCGGTCTGCCCCGGCCGCTGCCACGGAGCCTCATGTCCGACCCTGCCGCCAATGCCGATCCCCGCCCGCAGGCGCCGCTGCCTCCCGGCCCCAGCGACTGTTGCGACAGTGGCTGCCCGCTATGCGTCTACGACCTCTACCACGAGGAACTGGCGCGCTATCGGCAGGCGCTGGCCGCCTGGCGGCTGCGCCATCCCGGCGCCGACGCAGACGTGTGATGGGCCTCGCCAACGCAGGTGATGGCCCAGGTCCGGCGTACCCGGCATGAACCGCCGAGCGCGTCGCGCTTCGCGCCGCCGCCGTTCGGGATTATCTTTAACGCGCCTTTTCAGGATGGCTGGATGATGCAGAAGCGTGGCGGTTGGATGTGGGGATGTGCATTGGGCGGACTGCTCGCGGCCGGCGTCGCCGGCGCGGCACCGGAGGCTACGGCCGCCGCCGCGCCGCGTGCCGGCGCACCGGCAGCGGTGCCGGAAAAGCTCAGTCATGGCCGCTTCGAGCAAGTGCCGGTGCTGCTGCCCAAGGGCAATGCGCAGCGCGTGGTGCTGTGGTTCGCCGGCGGCAAGCACGCCGATGCCGAGCGCATGCGCCAGATCGAGGCGCTGCGCGACGACGGCGCCATGGTCGCGGTGATCGACAGCGCACACCTGCAGGCGGTGCTGGCGAAGATCGACGGTACCTGCGGCTTCTCCGCCGGCGATGTGGAGAACTTCTCGCGCTACGTGCAGGCCTATTTCCACGTGCCGACCTACCACCTGCCGTTGCTGATCGGCGACGGCGATGGTGCCGCGCTGGCCTACGCGGTCGCCGCGCAGGCGCCCAAGCATCTGCTGGCGGGCCTGCTGACCGAGGATTTCTGCCCGGTGCAGGTGCTCGACGACCAGATCTGCGGCGCCGGCATCACCGCGCCGGCGCGTGCGTTGAAGCCGACCGCGCTGCCGGTGCCGTGGCTGGCCGCGCTCGATGCCAAGACCCGCCGCGACCGCTGCAGCCAGCAGAGCGATGCGTTCCTGCAGAAGGTGGCCCAGGCACGGCAGTTCCGCCGTAGCGCCAGCGGCGACGCGCTGCCCGGCCTGCGCGCGGCAGTGCGTTCGCTGGGCGACCGGCCGGGCGTCAGCCTGCCGCCGACCCCGGCCGACCTTGCCGGGCTGCCGGTGGTCGAAGTGCCGGCAGCCGCCGGTGCGGGCGATGCCGACAACGGCAACGTGTTCGCGATCTTCGTCTCCGGCGACGGCGGCTGGGCCGGACTCGACCAGCAGGTCGCCGGCGCCCTGGCCAAGGCCGGTATCCCGGTGGTGGGCGTGGATTCGCTGCGCTACTTCTGGAGCGAGCGCACGCCGCAGGGCTTCGCCACCGACCTGGACCGCATCTACCGCCACTACAGCCACCTGTGGCAGCGCGGACGGGTGGTGCTGATCGGCTTCTCGCAGGGCGCCGACGTGCTGCCGGCGGCCTACAACCAGCTGCCGGAGGCAATGCGCGACCAAGTGCAGCTCACCGCCCTGCTGTCGGTGGGCAAGACCGCCGACTACGAATTCCACGTGTCCAACTGGATCAGTTCCGGCGACGACGGCCTGCCGATCGCCCCGGAAGTGGCGAAGATGCCGCCGGCGCAGACCCTGTGCCTCTACGGCGAGGACGACGACGACGCGCTGTGCCCGGACCTGCCCAAGGGCGGGGTGCAACTGGTCAAGCTGCCCGGCGACCATCATTTCCAGGGCGATTACGCGACTCTGGCCAAGCAGATCCTGCAGCGCATTGATTGACGGCCGGGATTGGAGATTGGGGATTCGGGATTGGCGGATTGGTCGCGTGACCGGGCATGTCCGCTCGCGTCGTCGTAGGAGCGACTTCAGCCGCGACGCCGACCGCTGAAACGTCGGTCCCGCGAGGGGATAAGCGCCGCTCGCTGTCGCCGGACTCTATGGCGGCCGTACCCTCACCCCAACCCCTCTCCCGGGGTAGAGGGGCTAGCGCTTTTCCTTCTCCCGCTGGGAGAAGGTGCCCCGAAGGGGCGGATGAGGGGGCGGCGCGAAGCCCCGAAATGCTCCAGCAACGCCGGTGACCAGGCGAATCCCCAATCCCGACTCCCCAATCCCCGCCTCACTCCGGCTTGCGCGGATCCAGCGAGATCAACCGGGTCACGTCCAGCAGGGCGGCGGGCAGGTGCATGCCGCCGGGCGCGCCATGGCGGCCGTACCCTCACCCCAACCCTCTCCCGGGGTAGGGGGGCTAGCGCTTTTCCTTCTCCCACTGGGAGAAGGTGCCCCGAAGGGGCGGATGAGGGTACGGCGCGAAGCCTCGAAATGCTCCAGCAAACGCGGGGTGACCGGGCAAATCCCCAATCCCCAATCCCCAATCCCCAATCCCCAATCCCTAATCCCCAATCCCCAATCCCCAATCCCCAATCCCCAATCCCCAATCCCCAATCCCCAATCCCCCATCCCCCATCCCCCATCCCCCATCCCCCATCCCCCATCCCCCATCCCCCATCCCCGCCTCACTCCGGCTTGCGCGGATCCAGCGAGATCAGCCGGGTCACGTCCAGCAGGGCGGCGGGCAGGTGCATGCCGCCGGGGGCGGCGAGGTAGCGGGTGCGCCAGGTGGGGGCGAACTTGGACTTGAAGCGGCGCAGGCCGGTGAAGCCGTAGAAGCGTTCGCCGTGGCGCACGATCAGGTTGCCGAAACGGTTCCAGCGGCCGGCCAGGCGGTGCTGGGCCAGGCCCGACAGCGGCGCCATGCCCAGCGAGAAGCGCTTGTAGCCCTGGTCGCGGCCCCACAGGAACAGTTCGATGAACAGGAAATCCATGGTGCCCTTCGGCGCGTCGGCGATGTGCCGCATCAAATCCACCGACAGCTCGTGGCCGGCCGGGGCCTGCCACAGGTTGGCGAAGGCCACGACCTTGCCTTCGAACTCCACCACGGCGATCGGGAAGCGGCGCAGGTAGGCCGGGTCGAAGCTGCCCAGCGAGAAACCCTTCTCGGCACCAGCCTTGTCTTCCAGCCACTGCTGCGAAACCTCGGCCAGCACCGGCATCAGCGCGTCCACCGCGTCGGTTTCGACGATGCGGAAGCTCAGCCCGCTGCGCTTGCCGCGGTTCCAGGCTTGGCGCAGGTCGGCGCGGTCGCGGCCCTCCAGGTGGAAGCCCTCCAGCGACACCATCGCTTCCTCGCCGAGCTTGACCAGGGTCAGGCCCAGGTCCAGGTACGTCTGCCAGTGCTGCTCGCCCACCTGGTAGAACACCGGGCGCAGGCCCATGCGGTCGGCTTCCTCGCGGAAACGCCAGATCAGCGCGCGGGCCACCTCCGGCGCGCCGACCGGGTCGCCCATCGCCACCAGCGAGCCGCCGTAGCGCTGCATCATCACGAAACCGGGGCCGTCCTCGGCCTGCAGCAGCGCCTTGTCGCCGGTCAGCACCAGGCAGGCCTGGGTGTCGGTGGCCTGGGCCAGCACCGGCGCCAGCGCGTCCAGTTGCGCGTCATCGGCCGGCGGCAACGGCGAGCGGGTGCTGTGCAGCAGCCGCGCCAGCCCGAACACCACAACAGCCACGCTGACCAGCAACACCGCGCGCAGCGCACGCGGCGCGTTGGCCGAGGTGGCGAATTCCCACCACAGCTCGTTCTGGTATTCGACGTGGCTGTAGACGAAGAACAGCAGCCAGATCGTGGCGATCAGCACCAGGCCGAGGTTGCGCAGCCAGGGCCACGACCAGGCCTCGTCGAGCAGCGCGCCCTCGCGGTAGAACTCGCGGCGCGCGCCCCACAGACCGACCGCCACCACCAGCGAGGACAGCGCCACCGAAACGTGGCCGCCGCGCAGCCAGGCCGGCAGCGGCAGCAGCACGCAGATGCCGATCGCCAGTACCCAGGCGGCATGGCTGCGCCGCTGCAGGCCCTGGCCGATCAGCAGCAGCACCACGCCGCCGAGGCTGGCCAGCAGGTGCGAGGTCTCCATGATCGACAGCGGCGCCATGTCCTGGCGGCGCTTGGGGGTGGGCAGGGTGCCGTCGATGACCAGCGCCGCGCCGACCGCGAACACCGCCAGGGCGATGATCTGCGGCAGCCACGGGCGCAGGGTGCGCCAGGCCACGCGCACGCCGCCGGCACCGGCGACCAGCGGCCGGCGCAGGCCGGACAGCGAGGCCATCAGCACCGACAGCAGCAGCGGCACCACGTAGTAGGTGATGCGGTAGATCAGCGCCGCCGCCAGTACCGCCGCCGGCGCCACGCCGGGCAGCAGCTTGAGCAGGCTCCATTCGAACACGCCCAGGCCGGCCGGCACGGTCGAGACCAGGCCCGCCACCACCGCGACCAGATACAGGCCGACGAAGCCGATGTACTCGATGCCCGATTCGTTGGGCAGCAGCACGTAGAACGCGGCGCTGGCCAGGCCCAGTTCGACCACGCTCAGCGCGGTCACGCCCAGGGTGGTGCGCCGGTCCGGCAGCCACAGCTCATGGCTGCGCCAGCGCAGGGTGCGGCCGTCGCGGCCGGCCAGCAGCAGCATCGTGGCGAAGCCGACCAGCAGCGCGATGCCGATCGCCCGCACCGCCGTGGCGCCGACCGGCAGCGCCAGCGCCGCCGCGGCCGGCTCTAGGGTCAGGGCCAGCGCCAGCAGCAGCCAGGCGCCGAACACGAAGCCCAGCGTGCTCATCAGCACCACCTGGCCGATCTCGGCCAGGCTCAGCCCGACCCGGCCGTAGCCGCGCAGGCGTACCGCGCCGCCGGTCAGCGCGGCGAAGCCCAGGGTCTGTCCGACCGCATGCGCCAGGAACGCGGTGATGCTGATCCGCATCGGATGCAGCTTGCGGCCGCTGCGGCGCAGGCCGACGGCATCGAAGCCGATCAGGCAGGCGTAGCTGCTCAGGCCCAGCAGCAGGGTCAGCACGATCTGGCTGAGGCTCAGTTGGTTGAAGGCGTGACGGATCGCGCTGTAGCCGTGGGTACTGAACTCCGTGGCCAGCGCATGCAGCGCCAGGGCCAGGATCGCCAGGCTGGCCAGCACCGGCAGCGCACGGCGCCAGCCGGGAGTGGGTGCGGGAGCGGAGGGCGCGGTGTCGGTCATTGCGGGCGGGCGTAGGCGAGGCGCGACGGCGCGCGGCGCGCGGTGCGCGACGGGGCCAGAGCGGAACTGTAGGTGGAACGAAGACGGGCCATCGCGATACCGGTTGGATGAAAGCGTGTTACGAACATTGAGAAGGCGACGAACAGGTGGCTACGACGTGGTGTGTGGGCGCCGGGGCGAGGCAGGTTGCCCTGGCACGCCGCGCAGCGCCCTTGCTGGGACGCCACGCGCCACGTCCCGGCAGGGGAACGATCAGTGGCGCGAAGGCGATCCTGCGCGGCGGGCTTGGCGCCATCCCGGGCCGTACCACGCAGCGCACGCACCGCATCCTTCCTTACCCATGCCGCTCCTCCCGCCGTGCATCGCCCGCTCCAGGCTATACCGGCCACGCCGGCGACGCGCATGATAGTGGAATCGTACGTCGCCACGGCGTCGGGACCGCGGCAGGGGCCGTGGCCGGCGCTTGCGGCGACGATCTGTGTCGGTTCCGGAGCCTGTCGATGGCGTTGTCCGCATCTCCCTTTCCCGCGCCGCCGCGCTGGACGCGCCTGGCCGGTGCCGCGGCGCTGCTGTTGGCGCTGTCGTTCCTTGGCGTGGCCATCGTCTTGCAGGGCCTGCGCGCCGATCTGCACTGGCAGCAGGCCACACTCAGCCAGTACCTGCATGGCCCCGGTGGTCTGCTGCTGCGCACCGTCTACGTCTTGCTGGCCGCCGGGGTGGTGGCGTTGGCAGCCGGGCTGTATGCGCAAGCACCGCCACGCGCACGCAGCGGCGCGCCGGTGTTGCTGTTCGGCTGCGCTGCGGTTGGCCTGTGCGGCGTGGCGATCGGCGACAGCTATTTGCCGCAGCGCGCACCACTGCTGGCGCCGCTGGTGCACGGGCTATCCGCGCAGACCGCGTTCCTGTGCGTGACCACGGCGATGCTGCTGCAAAGTGCGTGGCTGCGCCGGCAGGCGGCGTGGCAGGGCCGCGCCGGGCCGTTGCTGCTGCTGGCGGTGCTGGCGTTCGTCGCCTTGTGGGTGCATGTGCTGTGGCGCGCGCCGCCTCGCGGGCTGACCCAGAAGCTGGCGATCGTGCTGATCCTGGCCTGGCTGTTGCCGGTGGCGTACCGCGTGTGGCGCCCGGCGCCTGCAGCCGCGGCGCAATCGCGCGACAATGGCGTGGTCTTCCCACTACAGGACAGCGCATCATGATCCAGCGTTTCGATACCGGCCCACGCATGTCGGAGATGACCGTGCACAACGGCGTGGCCTACCTGGCCGGCCAGATCGCCGAGGACACCAGCGCCGACATCGCCGGCCAGACCCGCGAAGTGCTCGCTGCGATCGACCGGCTGCTGGCGCTCGCCGCCACCGACAAGAGCCGGATCCTGCGCGCCGAGATCTACATGACCGACCTGGCCGAGTTCGCCGAGATGAACAAGGTCTGGGAGGAATGGGTCAGCCCGGGCAACACCCCGGCCCGCGCCACCGTGCAGGCCAAGCTGGCCGATCCGGCCTGGAAGATCGAGATCGTCATTACAGCGGCCGCTTGAGCGGCGGGATTCGTGATTGGGGATTGGGGATGCGTCTTGCCCGCCACGACGTCGCGTGCGTATCCCTGATCCTCGTAAGAGCGGCTTCAGCCGCGACAGGCACCGGTAACGCCCCTCGCGGCTAAAGTCGCTCCCACACGGAAGCGATCAGGCGGCAGCACGCCGCCTTTGCCAATCCCCAATCCCGACTCCCCAATCCCGGCACCTCAGCGCCTCAGCGCCTGACGAACCGGTAATGCGCCACGCCCCACTGCTGGCCGTGTTCGTAGCCGAACAGTTCCGCGCAGGCCATCCAGAACATGCGCCAGCGTTGCCACCAGATCTTGGCGTCGGCGCCGTAGGTGGCCTGCAGCACTGGCATCAGCGCATCGCGGTGGCGGTCCTGGTTGTGCAGCCAGGCGTTGGCGGTCTTCTCGTAGTGCTGGCCGGACAGCAGCCAGCGGCGTTCGATCGCCAGGTCGTCCTGGAACTGCAGCAGGGTGTCGGCGGCCGGCATCAGGCCGCCGGTGAAGAAGTGCCGGCCCATCCAGTTGTCCTCGCCCTGCACCTCGAACGGGTAGGCCAGGTCGCGATGGCAGAAGATGTGCACGAACAGCCGTCCGCCCGGCACCAGCCAGTGGCTGACGCGCTTGAGCAGTTCGCGGTAGTTGCGCATGTGCTCGAACATCTCGATCGAGACCACGCGGTCGTAGCTCTCGGTCGGCAGGGTCAGGGTGTTGGCGTCGTGGGTGATCACCTTGACGTTGTTCAGCCCGCGCGCGCGGCATTGCGCTTCGATGTGCTCGCGCTGCGGCCGCGAGTTGGACACCGCGGTGATGCGCGCGCCGGGGAACTGCTCGGCCATCCACAGCGTCAGCGAGCCCCAGCCGCAGCCCAGTTCGAGGATGCGCTGGCCATCACGCAGCTGCGCGCGTTCGCCATACAGCTGCAGCATGCGCTCTTCCGCCGCGTCCAGGTCGGGCGTGGTCGCATCCCAGTAGCAGCTGCTGTATTTCAGGCGCTTGCCCAGGCACAGCTCGAAGAAGCGCGGCGGCACTTCGTAGTGCTGGCGGTTGGCCGCGTCGGTCTCGATCGCGATGGCGCTCTCGCGCAGTGATTCGATCAGCACGCGCTGGCGTTCCCAGGCCGCATCGGCGCCGCCGTCGCGCTCCTCGCGCAGGCGCTGTGCGCACAGCCGGCGCATCGCTGCGCGCAGCACGGCGTCGGGCAGCAGGCCGGATTCGGCCAGGCGCGTGCTCAGCGGCTCGGCCGGCGCGGCGGGCGGGGAAGAGGTGGCGAAGGTGCTGGACATGGCGGATCTCCTCGCGCGGGTTCAGTGCCGCGGCGGCATGGGGAAGAAGGCGCTGGTGCTGCGCTGGTAGTCGGCGTAGTCGCGGCCGCGCGAGCGCAGGGCCTGCTGTTCGGTGTAGGGAATGCCGGTGACCCGGTACAGGAAGGCGAACATCAGCAGCGGTCCCAGCGCGGCCACGCCGACCCACAGCGCGCCGCTGCCCACCGCCAGGAACACGTAGGCGAACCAGTGCACGAATTCGAAGAAGTAGTTCGGATGCCGCGAATAGCGCCACAGGCCTTGGCGACAGGTCTTGCCCTTGTTCGATGGATCGGCGCGGAACGCGGCCAGTTGCCGGTCGGCCAGGCTTTCCCCGCCCACCGCGATCAGCCACGTTGCCACCGCCAGCGTGGTCCACACGCTCCACTGCGGTTGCGGATTGTGCGCGGCCACCGACAGCGGCACCGCGAACGCCAGCACCACCAGCGCCTGGCCCAGGAAGAACGCAAGGAACTTGCGCTGATCGCCGCGCCAGTGCTCGCGCAGCGCGCGATAGCGGCCGTCCTCGTGCGTATCGCCGAACACGCGCACGCCCAGGTGCCAGGCCAGGCGCACGCCCCACAGCCCGCCCAGCACCGCGGTCAGCACGCGCGGCAGCAGCGCGCCGTCGGCACGCCAGGCGCAATACACCGCGGTCAGCGCCATGCACGCCGACCACAGCACATCGACCACGCCGGCATTGCGGGTCTGCCGCTGCCAGGCCCAGCCGGCGAGCATGACCAGCACGGTGAACACGCCCACGTGCAGCAGCGGCCAGGCGTTCATCGCGCTGCTCCGGTTGCGGGCAGTGCCGGGGTGGCGGCGATCAGGCGGCGCGTCGCCAGGCTCAGCAGGGTCAGCGCCGCGGCCCAGCCCACGGCCAGCGCCAGCAGCGCCTGCGGCAACGGCGCGGTCAGCGTCACCGCCTGCCAGCCGCGCGCGGCCAGCACATAGCCCAACGGGCCGGCGGTGGCGCCGAACAGTGCCGCGCGCCAGGGATGGCGCATCACCCAGGCCAGCGAATGCTGGAAGGTCAGCGCGAAGCCGGCCCACAGCGCCAGGATCCACAGCGGCGGCCACGGCGCCGGCGGCGCAGCGGCGTAGCGCACCCAGTCGCCGGCGCGCAGGGCGGCATCCACGCCGGCGCCCAGCGGCAAGGCCAGCGCCATCAGCGCGGCGTCGCCATGCGCGCGGCGGCGCGGCCACAACTGGTACAGCGCGAACAGCGCCAATGCCGCCGGACCGGCCCAGGCCAGCTCGTGCGCGGCACCGGCCACCGCGGCCAGCCACAGCCCCTGCAGGGCGAGGTAGTTGATCAGGTTGCTCATGCGTCGCCCGCCAGCGCCGGCGCGAACTGCGCCGGCCGCGCGCGCGGCTTGCTCAGCCACAGGTGCACGTCGCCGATCGAGCGCTCCAGGAAGCCGCCTTCGCAGTAAGCCAGGTAGAACTCCCACATGCGGATGAAGCGTTCGTCGTAGCCGAGCGCGCGCACCTGCGGCAGCTTGGCCATGAAGCGCTCGCGCCAGGCGCGCAGGGTCAGCGCGTAGCTGGGGCCGATGTCCTCCAGGTTGAACAGGCGCAGGTCGCTGGCGCGGCCGATCGCACCGGTCATCGCCGCCACCGAGGGGATGAAGCTGCCCGGGAAGATGTGGCGCTTGATGAAGTCCACCGACTTGAGCGCCTGCGCGTAGCGGTGATCCTCGATGGTGATGGCCTGGATCAGCGCCTGGCCGTCGTCCTTGAGCAGGCTGCCGACCTTGCCGAAGTAGGTATCCAGGTACTGGTGGCCGATCGCCTCGATCATTTCGATCGAGACTAGGCGGTCGTAGCGGCCGTCGAGATCGCGATAGTCGCGCAGCAACACCTCGACCCGGTCCGACAGCCCGGCGACGGCGATGCGCTGCCGCGCCAGTTCGTACTGCTCGCGCGAGATGGTGGTGGTGGTGACGCGACAGCCGTGGTGCTTGGCGGCATACAGCGCGAAGCCGCCCCAGCCGGTGCCGATCTCGACCAGATGATGGTGCGGCTGCAGGTCGAGCTTGGCGCAAATGCGCTGCAACTTGCGTTCGGCGGCGCGCTCCAGCGCGGCCTCGCCCAAGGCGGCGTCGGCATCGCGGAAGATCGCCGAGGAGTACATCAGGTTGCGATCCAGGAACAGTTCGAACAACTGGTTGCCCAGGTCGTAGTGCGCGGCGATGTTGCGGCGGCTGCCGGCGCGGGTGTTGCGCGCGAACGCGTGCAGGCCGCGCATCGCCAGGCCGCCGAATCGGGCCAGGCCGGTCTCCATCGCGTCGAGGCGGTCGCGGTTGCGCACCAGCAGGCGCACCAGCGCGACCAGGTCGTCGCAGTCCCACAGGCCATCCATGTACGCCTCGCCGACGCCGACGCTGCCGTTGAGCGCGGCCTGGCGGTAGAAGCGCGGGTCGTGGATGCGCAGATGCGCCTGCAGCGTGTCGGCGCCCGCAGTGGGATCGCCCAGCGTGGTCAGCGTACCGGCCTCCTCGATGCGCAACTGGCCCTCGCGCAGGCCGTCCAGCGTGGCGAGCAGGCGTTGCCGCAGCAGGCGGTCGAGCCCGCGCAGCGGCGGTGCGGCAGGGGCCAGCGCGGCGGCGGAAGAGGGCGCGTGCGGAGCGTTCATCGGCGTTCTCGCGGAAGGGAATGGTCGGGGTGGTCGTGCACCGGGTTGCCGCGCAGCCACAACCGCAGGGCCTGCCAGTGGATCTTGGCCATGACCTGCAGGGTCATCGCCGGATAGCGCAGCAACGCCTGCGCCAGGCTGGCGCCATCGAGGGCGCGGCGCTGCAGGACGAGGGTGGCGTCGAAGCGCCGCCGCGTGGCTGCGGGCGTGGGATCGAGCACGTCCATGTGCACGCGCAGGTGCGCGCCGGGTTCGCTGAAACGCCAGGCGTAGGTGTGCGCCATCGCCATGAACGGCGAGACGTGGAAACGCTTGGCGAAGCGCCACGCATGCGTGATGCCGTGGCTGCGCGCCTCGGCCATCGGCAGCACGTAGGCGTGGCGTTGCCGCCACGGCGTGTTGGTGATCTCGGCGACGATGCTGTGCAGGCGCTGCTGCGCGTCGTGGCAGTAGTAGAAGGTGACCGGATTGAAGCAGTGGCCGAAGTAGCGCAGGTGGGTGAGCATGCGCACCGGGCCGAGCGGGCGCTCGCCGGTGTGCTGCTGCACGCGGTCGCGTACCGCCTCGTCCAGTGGTTGCGCAGGGTCGCCCAGGTAATCGCTACGGCGGAACTCGGCCACGTTGCGTCGGTTCACCGACCACAGCCAGCGCCGCGCGAACACCTGCTCCAGCTCGCCCAGGTCCAGGTACAGCAGGAACAGCGGATAGCGGAACGCCAGTGCCTTGGGCGCGTAGCGGCGATGCCGCACCCAGCCGGTGTATACCGCGCTGTGCAGGCCATGCAAGGTCGTGCCCGCCGCCGCCGACGTTGTCGAGACGGCGCCAGCCGGCGGGGCGGGCACGGCAGCACGGTGCATCGAGGTCATGACCAGGGTACCCCCAGCGCGGCGGCCACGTCGACCGCGCTGCGCAGGCCGTCTTCGTGGAAGCCGAAGCCCCAGCCGGCACCGGCGAACCAGGTGTTGCGCTGGCCCTGGATCTCGCCCTTGCGTGCTTGCGCCGCCACCGACGCCTGGGTCTGCAGCGGATGCCGGTAGCGCATGCGCCGCAGCACCTTGGCCGGATCGATCGCATCGCTGCGGTTGAGGCTGACGATGAACGGCTGCGGCGCCTGCAGCGACTGCAGTGCGTTCATCCAGTAGCTGACCGTGCACGGCGCGTCCGGATCGGCCGGCACGTGCGCGTTCCACGCGGCCCAGGCGCGGCGGTCGCGCGGCAGCACACGCGCGTCGGTGTGCAGCACGGTCTCGTTGTCCTGGTAGCCGATCGCGCCGAGGATCGCGGTTTCGGCGTCGCTGGGATCGGTGAGCAGGCGCAAGGCATCGTCGGCGTGGCAGGCCAGCACCGCATGGTCGTATTGCTGGGTGTCGGCATCGCAGGCGATCGCGACGCTGCCGTGCGCGGTGCGCTGCAGCGCGCGCACCGGCGTGCCCAGCCGCTCGCGCACGCGCCAGCGGCTGCGCAGCGCGCGCACGTAGCTGTTGGAGCCGCCGCGCACCACCTGCCACTGCGGGCGGCCGCTGACCTGCAGCATGTGGTGGTTGGCCATGAAGCCGATCAACTGGCGCATCGGGAAGTCGAGGATCTGCCGCGAGGGCGAGGACCACAGCGCCGAGGCCATCGGCACCAGGTGCGCGTCGCGGAATACCTGGGAGTAGCGGTGGCGCTGCAGGAATTCGCCGAGGGTCAGTTGCGCCAGGGTGGCGTCGTGCAGCGCCTGTGGCGCCTCCCGGTAGAACCGCCGCAGGTCGCGCAGCATGCGCCAGAAGCGTGGCGACAGCAGGTTGCGGCGCTGGCAGAACAGCCCATCGAGCGTGCCGGCGTTGTACTCCAGCCCGGTGCGTTCCTCGTGCACCGAGAAGCTCATCGTGGT
The DNA here is from genome assembly GCF_014199855.1 of Xanthomonas sp. F1. NCBI lineage: Bacteria > Pseudomonadati > Pseudomonadota > Gammaproteobacteria > Lysobacterales > Lysobacteraceae > Xanthomonas > Xanthomonas sp. F1. The sequence goes on from NZ_JACHOK010000002.1 coordinate 338,554, forward strand.
CGGCTGCGACTCGACCCCGAGCCGCGCGAACAACGCGCTCAGCAGCGGGTAGTGCTGCGGATTGAACACGATGAAGCCGCTGTCCACCGCGTATTCCACGCCCTCCAGTTCGATCGCATGGGTATGGGTATGGCCGCCGAGATAGTCGGCCGCTTCGTACAGCGTCACCTCGTGACGCTGCGACAGCAGCCACGCCGCGCCGAGGCCGGCGATCCCCGAGCCCACCACCGCGATCCGGCTCATCGGGCACGCGCCTGTGCACGCACCAGCCCGGCCGGCACCGGCTTGAGCTCGCGGATCATGCGGGTCCACGACAGCGCCTTCAGTCCATACCAGGTCAGGTCCAGTTCCCACCAGCGGAAGCCCTGGCGCGCGGCGCCGGGGAAGAAATGGTGGTTGTTGTGCCAGCCTTCGCCGAAGGTTAGCAGCGCCAGCCACAGGTTGTTGCGGCTGTCGTCGCGGGTGTCGAAGCGGCGGCTGCCGAAGCGGTGCGCCAGCGAGTTGATGGTGAAGGTGGCATGGAACAGCGCCACGGTGGAGACGAAGAAACCCCACACCAGCAGCTGCGGGCCATCGGTGCCGAGCTGCGGCACGTGCTGCTGCAGCCACTCGCCGAGCAGGAACAGCGCCAGCGCCAGGAGCACGGGAAGCAGCAGGTCGAAACGATCGAGGAAGCGCAGTTCGGGAAAGCGGCGCAGATCCGGGATCGCCTCCCAATCGGTGCGGAAGCCGCGCGGAGTCAGGAACCAGCCGCTATGGCTCCACCAGAAACCGTGCTGGCGCGGCGAATGCGGATCGGCCGGGGTGTCGGTGTGGCGATGATGGTTGCGGTGGTGCGCGGCCCACCACAGCGGCCCGCGCTGCACGCAGGTGGCGCCGATCGCGGCGAACAGGAACTGCACCGGGCGCGAGGTCTTGAATGCGCGGTGGGCGAAATAGCGGTGGTAGAAGCCGGTGAGCGCGAACATGCGCACCGCGTACATCGCCACGGCCATGCCGACGGCGAACCACGATACGCCGACCCAGAACACGCCCAGGCAGGCCAGGTGCAGGCCGATGTAGGGCGCGGCGCGCAGCCAGTCGATGCGGTCGGCGCGTGCCGGATCGAGTTCGATCTCGGCGCTGGTGTCGAACCAGCGGCGCAGGGTGCGCAGGATGCGGCCACGCGGCGCAGGCGGGGTTGAGGCAGGGCGGGGTTCCGGAACGGGACTCGGCACAAGCGCGTCTCATTGGGGGACTTGGGGAGCGATACGAGCGAAACCGGAAGACGGATGCACCCGCGTCGCATTTCCCCTGCATCGGCTGCGGGCGCGGCATGGCGGCCACGACGGCGCGGCGCAGGCGTCGCACGAATCGGAAGATCTGGCTGTCGTGCGGATGCGCGATGGCGGCGGCGATGTTGCCTGCGCACGAGTGGTGGGCGGGTGAATGCGCGCCGGGTTTTTGCAGAAGAGAGCGGCACCGCCTGCCCGCGGCGCGGTCTCTCCACGGCGCGTGCAAGGCGCTGGAGTACCGAGGCGGTATTGCCCCTCTGCCATCGGGAGAGGGGTTGGGGTGAGGGTACGGAGTGAAGCTCTCGCGCATCCAACTCGTGCTACCGGACGCTGCACGAGGCTACGCCCGGACCCTCATCCGCCCCTACGGGGCACCTTCTCCCGATGGGAGAAGGGAATGCATGGTCCCGATGGGAGAAGGGGAATTGTCTACGGCGCCAGTTGCAGCGTGCTGATGCCGCCCTTGGCCACGACCGGGCCGGTGGCGACGCCGCCGGGCGCGCCGCCGGGCGGTTCCATGGTCACCGCCAGCACCGCGCCGTCGCTGAGCAAGGGCATCAGCGCATCGGGGATGCGCGCCACGCGCGCCTTGGCCTCGTCGAACACGCCCATCGAGCGCGCCTTGCCGTCGGCGGGGATCAGCCACAGTTCGGGCACGCGGGCGCTGTCGCGATTGTCGCCCAGCGGGGTGAGGGTGATGCTGCGCTTGTCGGCATCCATCAGCGCCACGTAGCCGGGCTTGCCGTCGTCCTGCATCAGCGTGGAGGTCATCGCGATGCCGCTGGGCTTGGGCGTGGTGGTGGTGGCCACCGGCGGCGGCTGCACGGCCGGCGGAGGCACAGGCGCACGCGCCAGCAGCAGTGCCAGCAGGCAGGCGGTGGCGGTGGCGAAGCCGCCGGCGCTGAGCCAGCGCCAGGTCCGCACGCTGTCCCAGAATCCGGGCGCAGCGGGCCGCGCGCGCGGCGCCGGCGCATCCAGGCCCAGCGAGGCGCGGATGCGCACCCACACGCGCTCGGGCACCGCCACCGGGGCGATCTCGTCGGCCAGCGGCATCAGGTGCTGCTGCCACTGCAGCACCGCTGCGGCGAAGTCGCGGTCGCTGTCGATGCGCGCCTCGGCAGCGCGGCGCTCCTGCGCGTCGAGCACGCCGAGCACGTACTCGCCGGCCAGCACGTCGCGCGGCGGCGGGGTTTCCTGCGGATCGGGCGAGAAGGCGTTCATCGTTCCAGGCACGCTTTCAGTTTGGCCAGACCGCGGCGGATCCAGCTCTTGACCGTGCCCAGCGGCGTGCCGCTGCGGTGCGCCAGTTCCTCATAGGTGATGCCTTCGAAGAACGCGGTGCGGATCAGCTCGCCACGCGGCGGCTCCAGTTCACCCATGCACACGTCCAGGCGCCGGCCGGCCACCCGCCACTCGGTGTCGGCGAGCGGATCGCGGCCTTCGTCCTGCAGCTCGCCGGCGTCGTCCAGCGCCACCGATTGCCGCGCCGGGGCACGTGCGCGCAGATGATCGATGGCCTTGTTGCGCGCGATCATGGTCAGCCAGGTCAGGCCGCGCGCGCGCTGCGGGTCGAACTGCGCGGCCTTGCGCCAGACCGACGAGAACACCTCCTGCAGCACGTCCTCGGCCTCGCCACGCTGCGGCACGATGCGCAGGCACACGCCGAACAGGCGCGAGGCGGTGGTGCGGTACAGGCGTTCGAACGCGGCGCTGTCGCCGGCGGCGGTGGCGACCAGCAATTGTCCTGCTTCGTCGTGATCGGGCGACTCGGTCATGCCGGGAGACGGTGGCGAAGGTCGGCGCGATGCTACAGGCTTTCGCCGCGGCCGTCGCTCAGGCGCGCTGGCGCCGCCACAGCACGAGGGCGACGAGCAGCAGGACGATCTCGAACGCGGCCAGGCCGGTCGTGGTCGGGCCCACCGGCCACAGCCGCAGCAGGCTGGCGCTGCGGTAGAGCACGATGGGCACGTAGAACGCCAGCGCCAGGAGCAGGCCGGTGCGCAGCTGCGCGGTGCGGGCGAAGTAGCCGAACAGGAAGGCCATGCCCAACTGCAGGCCGCCGTAGATGACCAGATATTCGGACTGGCCGGAGCGGTCCAGGCCGACATAGCCCACCGCCGCGGCGGTCTGCGCCGGCAGCAGCGTGCACCAGACGGCCAGGAGCGCGTACAGCGCGGCGTTGAACCACAGGTAGGCCTTGGCCATGAGGTGTCCTCGTCGATGCGCGAGCGATGCGCAGGCATGGTTGTAGCGGGTGCGGCGCAGGCCGGCGTGAATGCGCTGGCGGCGCGGCTCAGCGCGCGCTGCATTGCGCGACCAGCGGTTGCTGCAACGCCTCTTGCCAGGCGCCATCGTCGGCTTGGCCGCGCAAGCGTTCGGGAAACTCGATGCGCACGCTCGGGTAGCGGCCGCGCGCATCGCGGATATTGCCGACGCCGCGGAATTCGAGCAGACGCCGGTCCTTGCGCGTGTAGGCGACGCTGAGGTCGGGCAGCAGCGTGCCGTACCAGGCGGCCAGGCTCAGGGTGTAGCGCTGCACCTCGGCATCGGCCGGGCCGGGGGTGATGCGGAAGTCGAGCGTGCGCAGTTCGCTGGGCAGCACGAAGGCGATGCGCTGCGGTGCGCCGCTGCCCAGGCTGTCCCAGCGCTGGCGCAGGTAGGCGTCGAAGCCGGCGTCGATCACCTGTGCCTCGGCGCTCTTCGGCAGCGGCGCGCGGCGTTCGGCCTGGCCCTTGGCCTGGCTGAACATCTCGCGCCCGCTGCCGTTGCGGCGCACGCCTTCGCGGTAGCCGCTGCGCGCATCGACCAGTTCGAAGTCCGGCGCGGCGCTGCCATCGTCCACGCGCTTGCGTGCGAACGCGGCGCCATCGGCGCACTGGTACAGCACCAGGCGTGCGCCATCCTCGCGCACCCAGTGGCTTTCGCGGTACAGCACCTGCTTGCCGTCGGCGGCATAGGCGATGCCCTCGTAGTGCAGCATCGCCCTGGCCGGCGCGGCGGCGACGAGCGCGGCGGTGCCCAGGGCCAGGGCCAGCGGCAGGGACGGTCGGGTGAGCGGGAAGGCGGCTGTCGACGTCGGCATGCACGGCGCTCCGGTGGGATGACACCAGGACATACGCGGCCGGCACCGATCCGGATGCGCCCGCCGTGGCGGCCGCGTTGCAGCGGCTATTTCAGCGCAGGAGGATGCAGTCCACCGGGCAGGCCGGCAGGCACAGCGCGCAGCCGGTGCACAAGGGCGCCAGCACCGTGTGCATGTGCTTGGCGCCGCCGACGATGGCATCCACCGGGCAGGCCTGGATGCACTTGGTGCAGCCGATGCAGTCGGCCTCGACCACCCACGCCACCTGCGGCGGCGCGTGCGTGCCGCGGCTGCGGTCGTAGGGCAGGGCGGGGACCCCGAGCACCCGCGCCAGCGCGCGCGCACCGGCGTCGCCGCCGGGCGGGCAGCGATCCACCTGCGCGGTCCCTTGCGCCATCGCCTCGGCATAGGGGCGACAGCCATCGAACCCGCATTGGCCGCATTGGGTCTGCGGCAGCAGGCGATCGAGGCGTTCGAGCAGGGTGTCGTGGGCGGGCGTCATGGCGGAGGCGGCGCGCGGCAGCGCGCGCGGTGCAACAGAGGCGAAGAAGCGGAAAGGCCGACGTGGCCGGCTCGCACAGTGTAGCGTGGCCGCACCGTGGCCCGTCGCTAGCGCGCGCTGCGGGTGTCGATCTCGACCAGGACTGCGGTGCCCGGGGCCAGTGTGAAGGGGGCGGCCTGCGCGCGGTCCAGCACGATCCGCACCGGCTGGCGCTGCACACCCTGGACATGGTTGCCGGCCTGCGCGGTCGTGTCGAGCGTCGCCCCCGCCTCCTGCGCGGCGGCGCCGATCGCCTGCACGTGGCCGACCCAACCGATTCCTGCACGGCCGGCCACGCGCACCTGCGCGGCCTGGCCGACCCGGATCGCCGGCAGCGCGTCCTCGCGGAATCGGGCGATCACCACGGTCGCATCGTCCGTGGGCGCATGCGTGGAGACGGCGGCTGGCGTGCCGGGCATTGCGCCACCGGGGCGCGAGGAAGTCGGCGCCACCCAGGCGTCGTCGCTGCGCGCCGGGCCGTGGATGCTCCATCCCCACACCCTGATGGCGAATGCGATGCCGAGCAGGATCACCAGCGCCACGATCGACAGGGCGATGACCGCGCTGCGGTCGCGCGGTGACCGTGCCTCGGCCTCGCTGCGTGCCGCGGCGGCGGCCACGCGCTGCGCAGCGGGCGGCAGGGGCGGCGGTGTCTGGCGCGGCGTCAGCGGCTCAGGCGATCCGGCGCCCGCGGTACCAGCGTTCGTGCGCCAGCGCCAGCATCGGCCGATCCTCGCGGCTGTCGCCGTAGGCGTAGATGCGCTGATAGGCGCTCAGGTCGTACTGCATGCGGATCAGCGCGGCCTTGCGGGGTCCGCAGTCGCCGTGGCGATAGTGGCCGGTCAGGCGCCCGTCCTGCACTTCCAGGCGGTTGCAGATCATGCGTAGCCCATGTTGCGTGCACCAGGGTCGCAGATACAGGTCCAGCGAGCCGGAGACCAGTGCCACGGTGTGGCCTTGCGCCTGGTGCCAGGCGATCCGCTGCATCATGTCCGGTCGCAGCAGCGGCGGCAGCGCGTCCTGCGCGTAGTGTTCGGCCTGGCGGGCGATGTCGTCTGCATCGCGCCCGGCGAACACCAGCCGGGTGACCAGCGTGCGCAACGCCGCCGCCGACACCAGCCCCAGCCGATGGCCGGCCAGCCAGGGCCCGACCGTCCAGCGCGCCCGCGCCTGCTGCGCCGGCGTGGCCACACGGCGCAGGAACCTCGAGTAGGTATCGGCGGTGGTGACCGTGTGGTCGAAGTCGAAGAGCGCCAGGGCGTTGGGATTCGGCATTTGGGATTAGGGATTCGCAACAGCAGTTCATGGGCCCGACTGGGCTGAGGGTGTGCGCTCAACCAATCCCCAATCCCGACTCCCCAATCCCGGCCATCAACGCACCGGCATGCCCGGCTGCGCGCCGCTGTCGGCGTCGAGCAGGGCCAGGGCGCCGCCGTCGAAGCCGGCCGACAGGATCATGCCCTCGCTGAGGCCGAAGCGCATCTTGCGCGGTGCCAGGTTGGCGATGAACACCACGTTGCGGCCGATCAGCTTTTCCGGCTCGCCGTAGCTGCCGCGGATGCCGGAGAAGATCTGCCGCTTGCCCAGCTCGCCGGCATCCAGTTCGAAGCGCAGCAGCTTGTCCGAGCCTTCGACGAACTCGCAGACCAGCACCTTGCCGATGCGCAGGTCGAGCTTGGCGAAGTCGTCGATGCCGATGACGCTGGGAGTGGGGAGTGGGGATTCGGGATTCGCAGCGACCTTCGTTTCGGTCTTGGCCGGCACCGGCTTGGTTGCGGCCGGGGCGGGGGCGAGGGTGTCCTTGGAGGCGTCGGTCATGGCGTCGAGCAGCTTTGGGTCGATACGGGTGAACAAGGGGGTGTAGGGCTGGATCACGTGCGCCAGCAGCGGGGCGTCGAGGTCTTCCCAGGCGGTGAGCGGTGCAGACAGGAACGCCTCGGCTTCGGCGCAGGTGCGCGGCAGCACCGGCTTGAGCGCGGCGGCCAGCACCCGGAACAGGTTCAGGCCCTGCGTGCACACCGCCTGCAGTTGCGCCTCGGCGCCGTCCTGCTTGGCCAGCACCCAGGGCTTGTGTTCGTCGATGTACTTGTTCGCCTCGTCGGCCAGGGCCATGGTCTGGCGGATCGCGCTGGCCGGGTCGTTGCGCTCGTAGGCTTCGCGGATCGGCGCCAGCGCGGCGACGAAGCGCGTGTACTGCGCCGGGTCCGGCAGTGTGTCGGCGAGCTTGCCGGCGAAGCGCTTGTCGATGAAGCCGGCGCAGCGGCTGGCGAGGTTGACGAACTTGCCGACCAGGTCCGCATTGACCCGCGCCACGAAGTCGCCCAGGTTCAGGTCGAGATCGTCGACGCCGCCGGAGGACTTGGCCGCGAAGTAGTAGCGCAGCGCTTCCGGCTCCAGGCCCACGTCCAGGTAGGTGCGGGCCATGACGAAGGTGCCGCGCGACTTGGACATCTTGGCGCCGTCCACGGTCAGGTAGCCGTTGACGTGCAGCCGGGTCGGCGCGCGGTGGCCGGTGCCGTGCAGCACCGCCGGCCAGAACAGGCCGTGGAAGTTGACGATGTCCTTGCCGATGAAGTGGTGCAGCTCGGTGGCGGTGCCGGCGGCCAGGTGCGGCTCGAACGCTTCGCCCAGGCTCGCGCACAGGGTCTGGAAGCTGCTCAGGTAGCCGATCGGTGCGTCCAGCCACACGTAGAAATACTTGCCCGGCTGGTCGGGGATCTGGAAGCCGAAGTACGGCGCGTCGCGCGAGATGTCCCAGGCGCGCAGGCCGCCCTCGCTGTCCAGCCATTCCATCAGCTTGGCCTTGACCCCGGGCAGGGCGACGTCGCCGGCCAGCCACTGCCGCAGGAAGCCGTCGAAGCGGCCGACCTCGAAGAAGAAATGCTCCGAATCGCGCAGCTCCGGCGTGGCGCCGGAGATCACCGACTTGGGCTCCTTCAGTTCGGTCGGGGAATAGGTGGCGCCGCAGACCTCGCAGTTGTCGCCGTACTGGTCGGCGCTGCCGCAGTTCGGGCAGATGCCCTTGATGTAGCGGTCGGGCAGGAACATGCCCTTGGCCGGGTCGTAGAACTGCGCCACCGAGCGCCGCGCGATGTGGCCGCCGGCGTCGAGCCTGGCGTAGAACGCCTCGGTCAGCGCGCGATTGGCGGCCGAGTTGGTCGAGTCGTAATGGTCGAAGGCCACGCCGAAAGCGGCGAAATCGCGCTCGTGGCTGGCCTGGATGGCGGCAATGAAGCTCTCGGGGGTGACCCCTGCCTTCTCCGCGGCCAGCATGATCGGCGTGCCATGGGTGTCGTCGGCGCACACGAACCAGGTGCGGTCGCCGCGCAGCCGCCGCGCGCGCACCCAGATGTCGGCCTGGATATAGCCGACCAGATGCCCCAGATGCAGCGGTCCGTTGGCATAGGGCAGGGCGGTGGTGACGAGAGCGGTGGTCATGGCGGCCGGCGATGCTGGGGGCCGGGGATTATTGCATGGAGCCGGGATTCGGGATTGGGGAGTCGGGATTGGTCAAGCGCTTGGTCGGCGCCTGCAAATCCGCGCGCCCATTAAAAAGGCGCCCTTGCAGGCGCCTTCAATAGAGTGCTTGCAGAACGGAAATCAGGCAGTGACACCGCTTCTGCGAATCCCCAATCCCGACTTCCGAATCCCGGTTTCTGTCACTCCCTGATCCAGGTCTGCGTCCGGCCCAGGGCCTCGATGCCGATGTAGCCGCGCATCTGCAGCTTCTTGCCGCCGTCGGTGAGGGTGACCTTGGCCTTGTAGGTCTTGCCCTTGGCCGGGTCCAGCACCGAGCCGCCGTCCCACACCGCGGTGCCGTCGGGCTTGAGGCCCCACAGGATGGTCATGCCCTTGATCGGCTTGCCCTTGCGCTCGCCGTCGCACTTGTCGCACATCGGGTTGGGGCCGTGGTTGGACTGCAGGATCTCGACCACCTTGCCGCTCAGCGTGCCGTTGGCGGCCTGTTCGATCTGCACGATCGACTTGGGCTTGCCGGTTTCGTCGTCGATGGTCTGCCAGCGGCCGACCGGCGAGGTGTCGGCGGCGTGCGCCATGAATGCCGCCGCGCTCAGCGGCAGGGCCAGCATCAGGGTCTTGAAGGTCGTGCGCATGTTCCCCTCCCGAGGGATGTCCGGTGCGGCCGGCGCGATGCCGGCCTGATCCGACTGTATACCCAAGCGTATGGTGCTGGGAATCCTTGCATGCCGGCTGGTTCAGGCATTCGCCGCCCCGCCTGCTTGCGGCGGACAAGGGGGCGTCAGGCTATTGCAGCGTCACCTGCTTGCGGTTGTCGTCAGAGACGCGATCGATCAGCTTGTTGTACGGATCGAAGCCGGCCTCGCTGGGCAGGCCGTTCACCGTCAGCGTGATCGTGGGCGTGGCCGTGGTCACGTGGATGCGCTGCAGCGCCAGCACGTTCTCGTCGCGTTCCTTGCCCGAGGGGCCTTTGGCGAACACGCCGACTTCGATCCAGTCGTTCAGCGTCGCGTCGCGCTCCTTGCCCTTGCCGTCGACGTAGTGTTTGGCCGCATGCAACGTCAAGGTCACGTCGTAGCGACCGTCGGCGCGCCTGTGCGCGGTCGCCGACTGTACCCGGTTGTCGTAGAACGTGATTTTCTCGAACAGGTCGTCGATCAGCGTCTGCTGGTCGGGGCGCGCCTCCGCGCGGATGAACTGCAGCAGTTCGGCCGAGGTGGTGTACGGCGGTTGCTGGAACGCCTTGGCCTGCAGGAAGGCGTGCAGCGCCCGATTCAATGCCTGCTCGCCCATCTCCTCGCGCAGCCGGTAGAACACCAGCGAGCCCTTGCGGTAGTGAATGTATTGCTGGTTCTCCACCCGGTACAGCGGCAGCTCCTCCAGGCGCTCGCCACCACGCCCGCCCAGGTAGCGGTCCAGTTCGTACTTCAGGAAGCGGCGCATGTGCGCGCGTCCGTATTCCTGTTCCATCACCATCAACGCCGAGTACTGCGCCAGCGATTCGGACAGCATGGTCGCGCCCTGCACGTTGGCGCCGATCACCTGGTGCGCCCACCACTGGTGCGCCACTTCGTGTGCGGTGACGTAGAACACGTAGTCGATGTCGTCGGGGTCGCGCAGGTCGGCGATGAAGCCGATCGATTCGGAGTACGGGATGGTGTTGGCGAAGGACTGTGCGAAGCTCTGGTAACCCGGGAACTCGATGATGCGTACCTGGTGGTGCTGGTACGGGCTGAAGTTCTGTTCGTAGTAGGCCAGCGACTTCTGCGTGCTCTCGATCATGCGCTGCACGTTGTACGGATGCTTGGCGTCGTAGTAGATCTCGATCGGGATGTTCTTGTAGCGCGCCTTGCGGACCTGCCAGCGTGCCGACAGGTAGGCGTAGAAGTTCAGCATCGGCCTGTCCATGGCGTAGCTGAAGCAGCGCCGGCCCTGGCGGTGGAATTCCTTCTGCAGGTAGCCAGGCGCCAGCGCGATCTGGTCCGGCGCAGTACAGATGGTGGTGGAAAAATCGATCCAGTCGGCATCGTCGCTGATGTAGGTATTGGCACGCGCGGCCTGGTCCTCGAGCTTGGGCATGCGGGTGGGTTCGCCCAGCCCGCGCTTGCGGCGCTCGTTGCGGTCCTGGATCTGCTGCTGCTCGTTGTAGCCGAAGCCCGGCAGCATGCTGCTGTTGAAGAAGCTGCCGTTCTCCACGATCTCGCTCTGCGCCTGCTGCACGGTGAGACCATGCGGACGGCGTTCGATACGGAAGCGGAAATCGCGCTGCTCGCCCGGCTGCAGCGGTGTGGCCAACCGGTAGATCCGATAGCCCAGTGCCATGTCGTGCTTGAGCAGGGTCTGCCCGCCCAAGTCCACCGACATCAGGCTGCGGTCGCCGTCCTCGCCGGACATGGCGATGTGCACCTCGCGGATCGGCGCGGCATGGGGATTGCGCACCGTCCATGCCGCGTCCACCTGCACTGACTGCGTTTCGGGATGCAGATCCACCTGGTTGGCGACGGCGACGATGCGCGGCTGTGGCAGATCCTTGTACTTGCGGTACTCGCGTTCGTAGCGGGCCTGCAGATCCAGTTCCTGGTCCGGAGAACGGTAGGTGTTGTAGATGTTGCTGTTCCAGTAGATCCAGCCGCCGACCGCGGCGCAGGCCAACAGCGCCAGCGCGGTGGCGACGCCGTGCGCGCCGCGCAGCCGCTGCCCCGCCAGGCGCAGCCGCTGGCGTACGCCGTTGCCGCCGCCGCGCGGCCAGAACGCCGCCGCCAACAACAGCAGCGTCAGCAGGAACAACCCCCAATAGCCCTGCAGCCACAGCTGGCCGGGCAGGAAGTGGCCGTAGCCGTTCATGTCCGAGTACGGCGCATTGGGCCAACTGCCGAAGTTGTACAGGTTCTGCGTATAGTCGAGCATGGACAGCGCCACCTGTCCGATCAGCAATAGCACCAGTAGCGCATAGCCGAGAAACTTGTTGTTGCTCAGCACCTGCAGGACCAGCGCCATGCCGCCCATCAGAACGTAGAACACCGAACCCAGCGCCAGGGTCTTCACGTACAACAGCGGTTCGACGTGGAAGTAGCCCTTGCACAGCTGGGCTGCGATCGCAGCCATCGCGCCGACCGCCTGGAACGCGGCGATCACGACGATCAGGGTGAGCAGCTTGCCGAGCAGCGGTATCCAGTTCGGCACCGGCATCGCGTCGGTGATGCCGTCGATGCGCACGCCGCGTTCCTTCCACACCAGTTCGCCGGCATAGAACAGCACGATGATCACCAGCAGGAAGCTGTAGCTGTTCTGCAGCGACTGCAGCATCACCGACGTCACTGGCCAGACGTCGGTCCCGTAGAGGCTGTTGCCATACACTGCCTGCGGTACGAAGTTGGCGATGCCCAGCAACAGCAGCACCAGGAACGGCGCACTGCGGAAAACGCCTGCCGTGTCGAAGCGCACCTGCCGCAGCAACTGCCGCCAGTGCGCGCCGGCCTGTGCGAACGGCGCAGTGGCTGGCACGCGCAGCGCGACCGCAGCCGTGGCGGGAACGGCCGCGGTCGCGGCGGCGGCCTGGCGACGCCGCCGCCCGACACGCCGGCCGGTGCCGCTGCGCTCGGTGCGGAACAGTGCGAAGGTGGCTGCGAACAACGCCACGCTCATGCCGAGCCACAGCAGCCGGTTGCCCAGCAGGTAGCCGCTGAGTTCGGGCAGGTTGTGGTTGAGCTCCTCGGCCGGCCAGTAGCGCATGGTCTGTGCCAGCGCGCGGATGCCGAGCGGGTCGGACAGGGTCGCGATCCACACGTTGTCCAAGTCGGCCAGCACCGCGCGGCTGACGCCGTACAGCACCAGGAACACGATGACGCCCACGTACACCCAGAGAATGCTGCGCGCGGTCACCGCCAACAGCGACAGCAAGGCGGTGGCGAACAGCACGTTCGGCAACACCATCACCGCCAGCGCCCACAGGTAAGCCGACGCCGAGGCCGGCCCCAGCCGTGCCGGATCGATCCACGGCATGAACTGGGCGACGAAAATGCCGAGCGCGATGATCAGGTACATCGTTACGCACGCCAGCAATGCCGCACCGATCCGCCCTGCCAGGTAGTCGCGACGCCGCACCGGCGCGGAGAACACCAGCTCCGCGGTGCCCAGCTCGAAATCGCGCAACAACGCGTTGCTGACGAACAGCGTCGCCACCAGCAGCCCGATCAGGGTGAACACGGTCATCATGGTGATCACGACCGAGGGGGCGTTGCGATGGACGTTGCCGATGCCGCCGCCGATCTGCACCGCGTCGCTGGAGGTGGCGCCGAAGGCGAGCAGGGCGAGCAACGCGGCCAGCAGCCACAGCAGGGGAGAACGCAGCTGCTCGCGCAACTCGAAGCGCAGGAAGGCCAGGGTCATGGTCGGCGCTCCGTCAGGCGGCCCGCGCCTGCTGACGCAGGCGCTGGAAATACACATCCTCCAGGTCGGGCGCGACCGGCTCGAACCCCGCTTCGGGACAGTCGGTGCTGAACACATGGATCACTGGGTTGCCGGCCACGAGCCGGGTCGACAGCACGGTGAAGCGCGCCTCGTAGTCGGCCAACGCACTCTTGGGTACCTGTTTGCGCCACACCTGCGCGCTGAGCGTGGCGATGGCGTCGTTGGGGCGGCCGCTCAGCAGTACCTGGCCCTTGTTCATGATCGCCATCGACGGGCACAGGTCGGTGACGTCCTCGACGATATGTGTGGACAGGATCACCACCACGTTCTCGCCGATTTCGGCCAGGAGGTTGAGGAACCGGTTGCGCTCCTCCGGGTCCAGGCCTGCGGTGGGCTCGTCGACGATCACCAACTGCGGGTTGCCGAGCAGCGCTTGCGCGATGCCGAAGCGTTGCCGCATGCCGCCGGAATAGGTGCCGAGTTTGCGCTTGCGCGCGTCCCACAGGTTGACCTGCTGCAGCAGCGCTTCGACGACTTCCTTGCGTTGGCGGCGCTCGGTCAGGCCTTTCAGTACGGCGAAATGGTCGAGCAGGTCCAGCGCGCTGACTTTGGGATAGACGCCGAAATCCTGCGGCAGGTAGCCCAGCCTGCGGCGCAGCGCATCCTTGTCGCGCAACACGTCGATGGCGTGGCCATCGGCGTCGCTGAGGGTGACGCTGCCGCTATCGGCCTCCTGCAGCGTGGCCAGGGTGCGCATCAGCGACGACTTGCCCGCGCCGTTGGGGCCGAGCAGCCCGAACATGCCGCGCGGGATGTCCAGCGTGACGCCTTGCAGTGCATGGACGCCATTGGCGTAGGTCTTGGACAACGCGCGGATCTGCAGCATGCGGCACCTTCCCCCTGGTCTGGCCTCGATTGTTGGGGGTCGGCGACGCTGTCGCATGCGCCGGAAGTCATTGCTGCTTTGGTCGAGGCGCCCGTCGTTCGTCGGGGCGCTTGGCCCGATCCAGCAGGTTCAGCCGCTCTCGTACAGTTCCAGCGGCAGGTCGTCGGGGTCGGCGAAGAAGGTGAAGCGGCGGCCGGTGTAAGCGTCCGTGCGGATCGGCTCGACCTCCACGCCATGCGCCTGCAGGTGCGCGACGGCGGCGTCCAGGTCGCGCACGCGCAAGGCCAGGTGGCGCAGCCCGCAGGCTTCCGGGCGGCTCGGCCGCGGCGGTGGCGTGGGGAATGAGAACAGTTCGAGCTGGCTGCCGTCGGGCAGGGCCAGGTCCAGCTTCCAGGAGTCGCGCGTGTCGCGATAGACCTCGGCGATCACCGGCAGGCCCAGGATGCGGCAATAGAAGTCCTTGGAGCGCGCGTAGTCCGAGGCGATGATCGCCACGTGGTGCAGGCCGTCGAGGGTCAGCGGCGGCGTCATCGCGGCGCGCTCTGACGGCAGGCGTGGACGATGGCGGCACTGCGCGCAGGCGATGCGGCGGTGGCAACGGTGCTGTGGTGCGTGCTTAGAAGGCGGGTCAATGGCATGGCGGCAGCATAGCGCAGCGGTGCGACCGCGCCGCTGCCGTCTGCGACACTGCGCATTCCGTCGCTGCGAGGCCGCGCCATGCCGCACAACCCGCTCGCCGCGCTGTTGGCCGAGGACCGGTGCCTGGTGCTCGACGGCGCGCTGGCCACCGAACTGGAACGGCGCGGCTGTGATCTGCGCGATCCGCTGTGGTCGGCGAAAATCCTGCTGGAACAGCCGGACCTGATCCGCCAGGTGCACCTGGACTATTTCGCCGCCGGTGCGCAGTGCGCGATCACCGCCAGCTACCAGGCCACACCGCAGGGCTTGGCCTCGCGCGGGATCGACCTCGCGCACGCGCAACGCTTGATCGCGCGCAGCGTCGAACTGGCCCAGCAGGCACGGCAGGCGCATCTCGCGGGACATCCGCACGCGGGACCCTTGCTGGTCGCCGGCTCGGTCGGTCCGTATGGCGCCTACCTAGCCGACGGTGCTGAGTATCGTGGCGACTATGTGCTGGCGCCGGCACAGATGCGCGCTTTCCATCGCCCGCGCATCGCCGCCCTGGTCGCGGCCGGCGTGGAGTTGCTGGCCTGCGAAACGCAGCCGTCGCTGGCGGAAATGGCGGCCTTGCTGCAGGTGCTGGAGGAGTTTCCTCGGGTTGTCGCCTGGTTCGCCTGCACCCTGCGCGACGCAGCTCACCTCAGCGACGGCACGCCGTTGCGTGAGGTGGTGGCGTTGCTCGACGGCCACCCGCAGGTGGTCGCGCTCGGCGTCAACTGCGTTGCCCCGTCGCTCGCCACCGCGGCGTTGCGCTATCTGGCGACACTGACGCGGTTGCCGCTGGTGGTGTATCCGAACGCCGGCGAGCGCTACGACGCCGAGCGTAAATGCTGGCAGGCCGACAGCGCTGACGCTGGGGCTCTGGCCGACCACCTCACCGCTTGGCGCGCCGCCGGTGCGCGTCTGATCGGCGGTTGCTGTCGCACCACGCCGCAGGACGTCGCGCAGCTGGCGCAGCGTCTGGCTTCGTCGTAGAGAGGGCGGCTCGCCTTGCAGGCGACCGCACGATGGCTTCGCCTTGGTGGTCCAGCGGATGTTGGCGCTGGTCAGCCGCGTTGGGCGTTTGTGGGAGGGACTTCAGTCCCGACGCGTTGTGGTGAAGGGCGTCGGGACTGAAGTCCCTCCCACAAGGGGTCTGTGCGCGCCCAATGCAATGATGGAACTGGCGCGCTATCCGCACCGGGTGGGATGGGGGGCAACGGGAGGGCGATGGCGCCGCCGCCGATGCGGCCTTTCGTAGGAGCGGCTTTAGCCGCGACCGGGCTTCACCAGGAATGCCCCGTCGCGGCTGAAGCCGCTCCTCAAATCGGGCACCGTTCGACCCGAAAAGGGCCCTTGCCTGCTAGGGGGTAAGACGGTATCTACAAAATCCCACGAAGCCTCCGCCCGCGTTCCCCGCGAGCGAAGCGGTGCCTCGCTCACCCCTTCTTGCTCGCCACCCAGCGCTCGATCTTCTCCTGCAGCACGTTCAGCGGCACCGAGCCGTCCTTCAGCACTTCGGCATGGAATTCGCGGATGTCGAACTTGTCGCCGAGTTGCGTGCGGGCGTAGTCGCGCAGCTGCATGATCTTCATCTCGCCGATCTTGTAGGACAGCGCCTGGCCGGGGATGGCCATGTAGCGCTCGGCCTCGGCTTCGGCGTCGGTGCGGCTGGTGGCCGAGTTCTGCAGCATGTAGTCGATCACCTGCTCGCGGGTCCAGCCCTTGCTGTGCACGCCGGTGTCCACCACCAGGCGGATCGCGCGCCACAACTCGTTCTGCAGGTAGCCGAAATAGTTGTACGGGTCCTGGTACAGGCCCAGGTCCTTGCCCAGCGATTCGGCGTACAGGCCCCAGCCTTCGATGAAGGCGGTCTCGCCGCCGAAGCGGCGGAACTTGGGCAGGTTGGTCAGCTCCTGCTGCAGGCCGAGCTGGAAGTGGTGGCCGGGAATGGCCTCGTGCAGGTACAGGTCTTCCGCATCCCAGGTCTTGCGGCTGGGCAGGTCGTAGGTATTGACGTAGAAGATGCCGGGGCGGCCGTCCTCGCTGGGGCGCATGTACGAGCCGCTTGCGGCCGATTGCGCGCGGTACGGTTCCACCGGGCGGATCTCGAACGCGGCCTTGGGCTTGAGCGAGAACATGCGCGGCACCGCCGCGTCGACCCGGCCTTCCAGGCCGCGGTAGTAGGTCAGCAGCTCGTCCTCGCTCTTGAAGCTGAAACGCTTGTCGGTCTGCATGAACTTGAAGAACTTCTGCATCGAGCCGCGGAAGCGCACCTGCTTCATCACCGCCTGGATCTGGCCCTGGATGCGCGCCACCTCGTCCAGGCCGATCTGGTGGATCTGGGCGGGGGTCAGGTCGGTGGTGGTGCTCTGGCGCACGTTCCAGGCGTACCAGGCGTCGCCGCCGGGCAGGGCGCCGACGCCGGCGGTGCTGCGTGTGGCCGGCAGGTACTCGGTGGCGATGAAGCCGCGCAGGGAGCGATAGGCGGGCATGATCCGATACTCGATCATGCGCTTGTACTCGGCGGTGATGCGCTGCTTCTCGGCCTCGGGGAGGTCCGCCGGCAGGTTGCGCACCGGACCCCAGAACAGGCTCTCCTCGGCGGTGGGCTTGATGATCGCATCCAGCTGCGGCAGCACCTTTTCCATAAGCGCGCGCGGCTGCACCACGCCGGCCTTCATGCCTTCGCGCATGTTGGCGATGGCCTGATCAAACAGCGCCGGAATGCCGAGCGCGCGTCGCGACCAGTTGTCGTAGTCCTTGACGGTGCGAAACGGCTGCGCACCGGTGCCGGAGCCCAGCATCACCATGATGCTGCCGACGTTGTAGAACTGGTTCACCGGCTGCATCCAGCTCGGGTACTTCTCCGCCTCCAGCGCGTTGCGCGCGTCGCCGACGAAGATCTCGTAGCTGAGCAGATCCTGCCCGGTCAGGCCGTCCTTGCCGATCGCCTCGGCCTTGCCCAGCCACTCCACGGTGAAGTCGTGCGACTGCTGGCGGAACGCGGCCGAAAGGAAGTTCGGCAACTGGTCGTTGTAGCGGCTGTCGCCCTGGAAGGTGGCCTGCAGCGGATTGAGCTTGAGCGAGGCTTCCCAGTAGTCGTCGTACAGCCGGTTCAGCTGTTGCGCCTTGGTCAGCACCACCGGGGCCGGCGCCGGCCGCGCCTTGCGCGCCTTGTTGGCCTTGGCGCGGGTCTGCGCGGTGGTCTGCTTGGTGGTCTTCTTCTTGGCCGCGTCCGCCGGGGCCGCCAGCGACAGGCTCAGGGCGGTGGCGATGGCCAGGGACAGCAGACGGGAAAAGCGGGGCGGCATTGCGGGCTCCAACGACAAGCGAGCGAGGAGCTTGCCCGATCCGCACCGCCGAGGCCACCCATGGTCGCTCCCCGCGGGCGCCTGCTGCCCTGCCGCCTGCAGGCGCCCGGCCGTGGCGGGCCAGGCGGCACCGACGTCTGCGGCGCTGCACGACGGCCGCGCGCAAGCGCGCGCGGCGCGCTCGCGCGTGTGCCGGCGTTCAGTCGGCGGCGGCTTCCTCGCGCAGTTGTTCGGCGCGTTCGGGGGTCAGGTAATCGGTGATCAGCCGCCGCATCAGGTACAGCAACGGGATCAGCAGCACCGCCAGCAGCATCTTGCAGATGTAGTTCAGCGTGCTCACCGCCAGGAACAGCGGCATCGACCAGTGCTGCGGGCCGAGCACGAAGGCGATGTAGATCACCACGAAGCTGTCGATCAGCTGCGAGACCGCGGTGGAGCCGGTGGCGCGCAGCCACACGTGCTTCTCGCCGGTCACGCTGCGGATGCGGTGGAACACCGCCACGTCGATCAGCTGGCCGGCCATGAACGCGACCAGCGAGCCGGCGATGGTCCACATGCCCTGGCCGAACACCGCGGCGAACGCGGCCTGGTAGTCGGGCACGCCCTGGTTCTGCGCCGCGGTGACCCAGAAGCCGGCCGGGGCCAGTGCGATCGCGGCGAACGCGAACAGGAAGCCGTAGCCGATCAGCGCCACCGCCAGCCAGGAGATGAAGCGCACGCCGCGGCGGCCGAAGAACTCGTTGATGGTGTCGGTGAGGATGAACACCAGCGGCCACAGCAGGGTGCCGGCGGTGAAGTTCATCGAGCCGGTCTGCCCGAACAGGTTCCAGTTCAGCGGCGCGATGCCCAGGGTGTCTTCCAGGGCGAAGATCTTGACCCCGATGAACTCGGCCAGCGCGGCGTTGACGCAGAAGAACGCCGCCAGGGCGATGAACAGCCGGACCGCGCGATCGTCGAGCGTGCCGCGGCGCATGCGCGTCAGCGGTCCACGGTCCGGGTGAACGGCACGCTCTCCGGCGCCACCGCGCCGCCGGAGATGATGAAGCTCATGGCCTGGTCCACGCTCCAGTCGGTGGGCGTGAGCAACTCAACGGGCACGATCTCCAGGTAGCCGGAGGTCGGGTTGGGCGTGGTGGGTACGTACACCGCGGCCAGCTCGCGGCCGGTGCCATGTTCCTTGATCACCCGCGTGACCAGGCCCACCGACTTCATGTCGCGGTGCGGGAAGTCGATCAGCACCACGCGCTGGGTGCTGCCGGGCTGGGTCTGCAGGATGTCCACCAGCTTGCGCACGCTGTCGTAGACTACGCTGGCCAGCGGGATGCGGCGCACCACCGCCTCGAACCAGCGCAGCAGGCGCTGGCCGATCATGCGCCGGCTGAGGATGCCGACCAGCAGGATCACCGCCAGGGTGGCGATCAGGGCGATGGTGTTCTGCACCCATTGCGCGGTGGCCCAGCCCAGTTCGCGCGGGAATGAGGCGGCGATGCGCACCGACAGCGGCACCACCCAGGGGCTGCTGATGCCCGAGAGCAGCACGAACACGAACTTGACCACGACCCAGGTCAGCCAGATCGGCAACAGGGTCAGCAGGCCGGTGAAGAACAGCCGTTGCAGGGACGGGCGGGGAGCGGGAGCGGAGAGATCGGGCGACATCCGCGTAGTGTAGCGGCGCGTGATGGCCGTTGGTGCGGCGCCGCATGGTCTCGTGGCACGGCCGTGCAGCTGCGATTGGGTTGGAGCGTGCGCACGCTGCCCGAGCCGGCGCGCCGCGCACGCTGGCGGCGTGCTCGCCTTCGCAGGCGGTGTGTATGTCCGCCTGTGCGGATGCATGGCTGGCCTTGGCGAACCCGCTGGCCGCAGGGCGCGCTAGCGCGGCGGCTTGCGCTTGACGTACAACTGCTTGCGCGTCCGCGCCACCACCTCGCCCTGCGCGTCGACGACGTCGGTCTCGAACCAGCGCAGATGCTTGTCGCCACCGTCGGTGGCGGCGCGCAGTTCATCCAGCAGCGCCTGGTCCAGATCGAACTGTGCGCTGACCGTGCCGCGCCCCGGGCGCACGAACTCGATGCTGCCGGCCTTGTCCCAGACGTAGTAGTCGCGCCCCAGGTTGTGCATGGTCAGCAGCATCCAGAACGGGTCGGTCATGGCGAACAGGCTGCCGCCGAAATGGGTGCCGACGTAGTTGCGGTTCCATGGGCGCATGCGCAGTTCGACCCGCGCGTGGCGGTAGTCGGCGCTCAGTTCGGTCACGTGGATGCCGGCGAACAGGAACGGCGGCCACAGGTTCAGGCCCAGGCGGAACAGCGATGGCTTCATTGCGCGGCAGTGGCGGGAGCAGGGAATCGGAGGTTACCAGACGCATGCGTATGGTTGCTCCGGCGGCGCGCGCGTGCTGTCGGCGCTGGTGCGCTTGATCGGCGGCTGCAGCGGCCGCCGCCCGTCAGCGGGGGCGATGCTCCCGCGCCTCTTCCACGTCGGATCGAGGTCCCATCCCGGGTTGGCGATGCACGCGACCCGCCAACGCCAGCGCCGCGACAGCCTCAGAACAGCAGGGCGGACATCTTGCGGCGGTACTGTCCCACCAGATCCTCGTCCTCGATGACCCGGAACGCATCGATCAGCGCCTTCTTTGGCAGGCCGTCCTCGAACGCGCGATCCCGGCGCAGCATCTCCAGGAACTGCTCCAGCGCGGCCGCGTCGTCGCCGCCGACCAGGTGGCGCACGCCCAGCAGGTAGCGTGCCTTCAGATCGCTCGGATCCTGTGCCAGCGTGGCCTGCAGCGTTTCCAGCGGCGGCGCGGCCTGCAGCGCGCCGACGAAGCCCAGTCGCGCCCGTGCCCGCACCGCGCGCTCGTCGGTGGCCAGGTTGGCCGGCAGCGCGTCGATCAGCGTTTCGGCCTCGGCGGCGGCGCCGACCTTGACCAGGGCCAGGGCCAGATCCAGCTTCAGTTCGTCCTTGTCCGGCTCGGCCGCCACCGCCTCGCGCAGGCGCTGCACCTCGGCGTGCGGATCCAGCGGCGCCGCCGGCACGTCCTCGGCCGGTTCCTGCGCCGCCAGCGGCGTGATCCCATGCTGGGTCAGGAACTCGCGCAACTGGCCTTCGGGCAGCGCGCCGGGGAAGCCATCGACCAACTGCCCGCCCTGGACCAGGAACACCGTCGGCACCGAGCGGATCTGGAACGCCGCGGCGATCTGCTGCTCCTGGTCCACGTCGACCTTGGCCAGCACGAAGCCGCCGTTGTACTCGGCCGCCAGCTTTTCCAGGATCGGGCTCAGGGTCTTGCACGGGCCGCACCAGGGCGCCCAGAAGTCCACCAGCACCGGCGTCTGCAGCGAGCGCTGCAGCACATCGGCTTCGAAGGTCTCGGTCTTGGCGTCGAAAACGTGGGGCGTGTCGGACATGGGCAGTGTCATCGCAGGCGAGAGGACGCTCTGTATGGAGGCGCGGCGGCGCCGATGCAAGGGCGGGGTTGCCGCGCCACGGGTGCCGGCCGCGGCTGCAGCGGCGACAATGCCTGGTTTCAGGCGCCATGGCGGCGCGAAAGGACGGTAGCGGATGGGCGAAGTGAGCGAACGGGTGGTGCGCTGGATCGGGCCGCTGCTGGCGGTGGCCGCGGTGGCGGCGATGCTGGGCTTCGGCGCGGTCCTGCCCGGCTATCTGCCGTGGTCGCATCCGCTGGCCCTGCTCGGTGCGCGCGGCATTCCGCATGCCTGGGCCTTCAATCTGCTGGCGTTCGTGCTGCCCGGCTGCCTGGCCATGGGGCTGGCGCTGCGGCTGCTGCGTCGCGCCGGCCGCCAGGCGCCCTGGTCGTTGCGCGTGGGTGGGCAGTTGCTGCTGTTGGCCGGCCTGGCCTTCGCCGGCATGGGCCTGCTGCCGCTGGACCCGACCGACCTGGAGGCGCGCGCGACGCAGTTGCATGCCAGCGCCTGGTTGCTGTGGGTGGTGGCGCTGGTGGCGGCCGCGGCCCTGCTGGGGCTGGGCGCGCGCCGCGATCCCGCCGCGCGCGGCTGGGCCGCGCTGGCGCTGACGATCGCGCTGCTGGTGGCGCTGGGCGCGTTCGCGCTGGACCGGCTGTTGTCGCCGGCGTTGGCGCAGCGGCTGGTGTTCCTGCTGTGGTGGGGCTGGCTGGCGGTGCTGGCCTGCTGGCCGGGGCCGCAGGCGGGCCCGCACCGCGGCTGACCCTGCCGGGCTTGCGCAATCGGCCATTGCGGCGGGCTGCGGCAGGACCGATGCCGGGCGTGCGCGTGCGCGCCGCCAATCGCGCTGCGGCCGCGGTTCCGGCGCCTGCTGCAGGTCGCCACGACGCCCCCGCGCCGCTGCCGTCCGTCGCCGGGATTGGAGCGGCTTGCCGCGCTACGGTACCCTTGGCCGCTTTGTTGCCGCCTGGCCCTTGCCCGTTTCCATGTCCGCCGTCGAGCCCACCGCCTACGACCCGCAGCAGGTCGAATCGTCCGCCCAGCAGTTCTGGGACGCCACCCGCGCCTTCGAGGTCGACGAGACCTCCGACAAGCCCAAGTTCTACTGCCTGTCGATGCTGCCGTACCCGTCCGGGGCGCTGCACATGGGCCACGTGCGCAACTACACCATCGGCGACGTGATCAGCCGCTACCAGCGCATGATCGGCAAGAACGTGTTGCAGCCGATGGGCTGGGACGCGTTCGGCCTGCCGGCCGAGAACGCGGCGATCAAGAACAAGACCGCGCCGGCGAAGTGGACCTACGCCAACATCGACCACATGCGCAGCCAGCTCAAGTCGCTGGGCTACGCCATCGACTGGTCGCGCGAGTTCGCCACCTGCCGGCCCGAATACTACGTGCACGAACAGCGCATGTTCACCCGGCTGATGCGCAAGGGCCTGGCCTACCGCCGCAACGCGGTGGTGAACTGGGACCCGATCGACCAGACCGTGCTGGCCAACGAGCAGGTCATCGACGGCCGCGGCTGGCGCTCCGGCGCGCTGGTGGAAAAGCGCGAGATTCCGCAATGGTTCCTGCGCATCACCGACTACGCGCAGGAGCTGCTGGACGGCCTGGACCAGCTGCCGGGCTGGCCGGAATCGGTCAAGACCATGCAGCGCAACTGGATCGGCCGCTCCGAGGGCCTGGAGATCCAGTTCGACGTGCGCGACGCCGACGGCAGCGCGCTGGACCCGCTGCGCGTGTTCACCACGCGCCCGGACACGCTGATGGGCGTGACCTTCGTGTCCATCGCCAGCGAGCATCCGCTGGCGCTGCATGCGGCCAAGTCCAATCCCGAGCTGGCCGCCCTGCTGGCCGAGCTGAAGCAGGGCGGCGTCTCCGAGGCCGAGCTGGAAACCCAGGAAAAGCGCGGCATGGCCACCGGCCTGACCGCGGTGCACCCGATCAGCGGCGAGCAGGTGCCGGTGTGGGTCGCCAACTTCGTGCTGATGGGCTACGGCACCGGCGCGGTGATGGCGGTGCCCGGCCACGACCAGCGCGATTTCGAATTCGCCAACAAGTACGCGCTGCCGATCCGTCAGGTGATCACGCTGAAGGCTCCGAAGAACGATGAGGAGCGCACCTGGGAGCCGAACGTCTGGCGCGACTGGTACACCGACAAGACCCGCGAGTTCGAACTGGTCAACTCGGCCGAGTTCGATGGCCTGGACTACCAAGGCGCGTTCGAGGCGCTGGCCGAGCGCTTCGAGCGCAAGGGCCAGGGCCAGCGTCGCATCAACTACCGCCTACGCGATTGGGGCGTCAGCCGCCAGCGCTACTGGGGCTGCCCGATCCCGGTCATCTACTGCCCCAGCTGCGGCGCGGTGCCGGTGCCGGAAGATCAATTGCCGGTGCTGCTGCCGGAGAACGTGGCCCTGAGCGGCACCGGCTCGCCGCTGAAGACCGATCCGGAATGGCGCAAGACCACCTGCCCGCAATGCGGCGCGGCGGCCGAACGCGAGACCGACACCTTCGACACTTTCATGGAGTCGAGCTGGTACTACGCGCGCTACACCTCGCCCGGCGCCAAGGACATGGTCGACAAGCGCGGCAACTACTGGTTGCCGGTGGACCAGTACATCGGCGGCATCGAGCACGCGATCCTGCACCTGATGTACTTCCGCTTCTTCCACAAGCTGCTGCGCGACGCGCGTCTGGTGGACAGCGACGAGCCGGCGACCAACCTGCTGACCCAGGGTATGGTGATCGCCGAGACCTTCTACCGGCAGAACCCGGACGGCTCCAAGGACTGGATCAACCCGGCCGACGTGGACGTGCAGCGCGACGACAAGGCGCGGGTGATCGGCGCGGTGCATCGCGGCGACGGCCAGCCGGTGCTGATCGGCGGCACCGAGAAGATGTCCAAGTCCAAGAACAACGGCGTCGATCCGCAGGCCATGGTCGGCAAGTACGGTGCCGACACGGTGCGCCTGTTCTCGATGTTCGCCGCGCCGCCGGAGCAGTCGCTGGAGTGGAACGAGGCAGGCGTGGACGGCATGGCGCGGTTCCTGCGCCGGTTGTGGGCGCAGGTGCACAGGCACGTCGCCGACGGCGCCGCCCCGGCGCTGGATCCGGCCGCGCTGGACGCCGAGCACAAGGCGCTGCGGCGCAAGACCCACGAGACCATCGGCAAGGTCGCCGACGACTACGGCCGCCGCCACAGTTTCAACACCGCCATCGCCGCGGTGATGGAGCTGACCAACGCGCTGGCCAAGTTCGACGACGCCAGCGCGCAGGGCCGCGCGGTGCGCCAGGAAGCCCTGGAAGCGGCGGTGCTGCTGCTCAACCCGATCACCCCGCATGCCAGCCACGCGCTGTGGCAGGCGCTGGGCCATGCGCCGACGTTGCTGGAGGACGTGCCGTTCCCGCAGCCGGACCCGGCCGCGCTGGTGCGCGATGCGGTCACCCTGGCGGTGCAGGTCAACGGCAAGCTGCGCGGCACCATCGAGGTCGGCGCCGACACCCCGCGCGAGCAGATCGAGGCGCTGGCCCAGGCCGAGCCGAATGCGGCCAAGTTCCTGGAAGGGCTGAGCATCCGCAAGATCATCATCGTGCCGGGCAAGATCGTGAACCTGGTGGCGGCGTGAGCCGGCGCGCCGCTGCGGCCGCAGCGCGGCCGCGCGGTGCGGCAGGTCTCAACCCGCGTTCACGCGACGTGCGGCAGGCTAGCGGCCTGTTGCCGCGCCCAGCCGGCTCCTCCAGACTGTGTCCATGACCCGACTCCTGCTCGCTCTCGTCTTCGCGGCGTCCCTGACCGCCTGCGGTTTCCACCTGCGCAACAAGCTGACCCTGCCGGCCGACACGCCGTCGGTGAAGGTGGTGTCCTCGGCGCCGTACAGCGAGCTGGCCAAGCTGCTCGAGCGCGGCCTGCGCGCGGCCGGTGCGGAAATCGCCCCCAAGGACGTCAACACCGGCGTGGCCCGCCTGGAAGTGCTGTCCGAGCGCTGGGGCGATCTGCCGATCGCGCTCGACGCCGAAGGCCGTGCCCAGGAATACAGCCTGCGCTATGCAGCGATCTTCGTGTTCCGCCGCGCCGACGGCAGCGTGCTGGTGCCGCAGCAGGTGATCGAGCTGTCGCGCGACTACGTCTCGCCGCCGACCGACGCCACCGGTACCTCCACCGAGCGCGAGATCCTGGCCGACGAACTGCGCCGCGACATGTCGGCGTCGATGCTGCGCCGGATCGACAGCGTGGTGCGCGCGCAGGTGCGCGACGGCAAGAACGTCAATGCCGCGCCGCCGTCCACCGACGGCACGCCGGTGGAAGGCAAGCCGGCCGACGGCACGCCGCCCGCAGGCGAGCCGGCGACCACGCCGCAGCCTTGAGCCTGGTACTGCTGCCTTCGCCGCCGCACGCGGCGGCCGCGCCGTTCGCCGCAGGCGCGCGGCGATCGCCGCATCGGTCTGCCGCAGCGTAGGCTGTCCTCATGGAACTGCGTCCCGAACAACTCGCCACCCAGCCGGCAGCGCAGCCGCTGCAGCCGGTCTACCTGATCGCTGGCCCGGAAACCCTGCGCGTGCTCGAGGCGGCCGATGCGGTGCGCGCCCGCGCGCGCGCCGCCGGCATCGGCGAGCGCGAAGTGTTCGATGCCGACGGCCGCGATTTCGACTGGGGCCAGCTGTATTCCAGTTTCAACGCGCCCAGCCTGTTCAGCGCGCAACGCCTGATCGAACTGCGCCTGCCCAGCGGCAAGCCCGGCAAGGAGGGCGGCGAGGTCATCGCCGCGTTCTGCGCCGACCCGCCGCCGGACGTGGTGCTGCTGATCACCTGCAACGAATGGAGCAAGGCCCACCAGGGCAAGTGGGCCGACGCGGTCGCGCGCATCGGCACCATCGCTGTGGCCTGGGCGATCAAGCCGCACGAACTGGGCGACTGGATCGAGCGGCGCCTGCGCAGCAAGGGCCTGCGCGCCGATGCCGGCGCGGTGCAGCGCTTGGCCGAGCGGGTGGAAGGCAACCTGCTGGCGGCCGCGCAGGAGATCGACAAGCTGGCCCTGCTCGCCGACGGCCAGGGCCTGGACGTGGCGGCGATGGAGTCGCTGGTCGCCGACGCCGCGCGCTACGACGTATTCCGCCTGGCCGAGGCCACCCTCGGCGGGCAGGCTCCGGCGGTGCGGCGCATGCTTGCCGGGCTGCGTGCCGAAGGCGAGGCGGTGGCCGCGCTGCTGCCGATCCTGATCAAGGAACTGTTGCGGACCGCGGCGCTGGCCAAGGTGCAGGCCGCCGGCGGCAACCTGGCGGCCGAGATGAAGGGGCAGGGCATCTGGGAATCGCGGCAGGCGCCGTTCAAGCGCGCCTTGCAGCGCCACGCCGAACCGCGCCGCTGGGAGCGCTTCGCCGCCGAGGCCGGCCGCATCGACCGCATCGCCAAGGGCCGCGCCGACGGCGACGCCTGGATCGCCCTGGAGCGCCTGCTGCTGGCGATCGCCGAGGCGCGGGCGGTGCGGTTGTTGGTGGTATGAACGCGGGGATTGGGGAGTCGGGATTGGGGATTGGCAACAGCGGCGATCCCGCGCAGGCGGCTGATTCATCCCGAATCTCGAATCCCGAATCCCGGCCTCTCGCCCTCGTCTACGGCGGCACCTTCGATCCCATCCACAACGGCCACCTGGCGATCGCGCGGGCGGCGCGGGAGGCGTTCGGGGTGCCGGTGCGGCTGATGCCGGCGGCCGATCCGCCGCATCGGCCGGCGCCGGGCGCCGATGCGCAGCAGCGCTGCGCGATGCTGGCGCTGGCCATCGCCGACACGCCCGGGCTGGTGCTGGACCTGCACGAGCTGCGCCGCGCGCAGGCCCGGCCCGGCGTGGCCTCCTACAGTATCGACACGGTGCGCGAGCTGCGCGGCGAGCTCGGCGCCGAGGCGCCGCTGGCGCTGCTGATCGGCAGCGACAGCTTCGTCGGCTTCAGCGGCTGGCGCGAATGGCGGGCGCTGCTCGAGGCCGCGCATCTGATCGTCGCCGACCGCGCCGGCAGCGGCTGGGAGCGGGCGGTGCCGGCGGAGCTGGCGCAGGCGGTGGCCGGGCGCTGGGCCGACACGCCGCAGGCGCTGACCCGTGCGCCGGGTGGCCGGCTGTGGTGCCTGCGGCAGCCGCTGCGCAGCGAATCGGCCAGCCTGGTGCGCGCGCGCATCGCCGCCGGCGAGGACTGGGCAGCGTTGCTGCCGGCGCCGGTGGCCGCCTACATCCGCGAGCACCGCCTGTATGCGTCCGGCGCCGCTGGCTGAATACGCGCTTTGCCGGGGTCGCCTATAATTCGCCCCATTCCATCGAGTTCGCCGCTTTGTCCAGTCAAGCCCACGTCATCAAGACCCAAGTCCCCAATCCGCCGCCGCCGCTGCCGGTCCTGCTCGCCCACGTCCGCGAGGCGGTCGAGGAACTCAAGGCCAAGGACGTGGCGGAAATCGACGTGCGCGGCAAGTCCAGCGTCACCGACTACCTGGTCATCGTTTCCGGTACCTCCACCCGCCACGTCAAGTCGATCGCCGACGAAGTGATCAAGTACGCCAAGCGCCTGGACGTGATGCCGCTGGGCGTGGAAGGCGAGCGCGAGGCCGAGTGGGTGCTGGTCGATCTCGGCGACGTAGTGGTGCACGTGATGCTGCCGCGGGTGCGCGAGTTCTATGCGCTGGAGCGGCTGTGGACGGTCGGCGACCAGCCGCCGGGCGACGACGACGGCGACGACACGGCACGCGATGCCTAAGCGGCGCGATCCCGCGCGCAGCGTCGGCAGCGAGGCGTTGCCGGTCGGCCTGCGTGCCGGTGAGACCGTGTCGGCACCCGCGACGCCGGCACGCAAGCGTTTCGACTCCCTGGTCAAGCGCCTGGAACGCGCCCGTGCCCAGTTGCATGCGTGGCAGGAAGCGCTGCCGCGCTGGGAGCAGCGTTTCCACGAACAGATCGATCCCTTGCTGCAGGAGCGCGACGCGGCGCAGGTACAGTTGCTGCGGGAGCTGGACACGGCGCACGCTACCTGCAAGCTGAGCAAGCGCGATCGCGCCGATCTGTCCGAGATCATTTGCGAGTTGGCTGCCGTGTTGATTCAGGACGGCGACAGCGACGGGCTGAAGGAGATCTACGACCGCCATAGCCCGCTCGGCTTCGATCAGGGCCTGGCCGAATCCGAGGCATTGCTGACGTCGGTGATCGGCGAGGAATTCGGCCTGACCGAAGAGGAGCTGGCGCATATCCAGTCCCCCGAAGCGCTGTATGCGCAGGTCCAGGAGCGGCTGCACGCGCAGCAGGCACATGCAGCCGGGCGCGCCCAGCAGCGCGACAAGCGTCGCCGTGCCGGTGCCGGCAAGGCCGCGCAGGTCGCCGCCGATCCGCAACAGGCGCGTCGCGCGCTGTACCGCAACCTGGTCGCTGCACTGCATCCGGACCGTGAACCCGATCCGCAGCAGCGCGAGCGCAAGACCGCCTTGATGCAGCGCCTCAACCAGGCGTATCAGAACGACGATCTGCTGGCACTGCTGGAGCTGCAACTGGAAATCGGCCAGTTGGACCAGGCCGGCATCGCGGGCATGGCGGAGGAGCGCATCCGCGATTACAACAGCCTGTTCGCTGCGCAGTTGCAGCAGGTCGAGCAGAGCTTGGCTGTACTGGTCGATGATTTCACTGCGCGTTACGGTCTTTACGACGGTCGCGCCCCGCAGCCGCAGCGTCTGGATACGCTGCTGGCGCAGATCAAGCGGCAGGTGCAGGAGGAGATCCGCTCCTGTGCCGACGACCGCGCCGCCGTGCGGAGTGCCGATACGCTCAAGCAATGGCTGAGGCGCGAGCGTGCGCGGCTGGCGGCCGAACAGGAGCTGGACGACCAGTGGTACGACGCCATGTTGCTGGACGAGCGCTGGTGATGCGTCCTGCGTGCGCGCAGCGATGAAAGCGCGTCTCATCGCCACCGGCGAGCGCGCCCCGACCTGGGTGGCGCAGGGGTTCGCCGAGTACCGCAAGCGGCTCTCGCACTGGCTGCCGCTGGATCTGGTCGAGATCGAACCCGGCCTGCGCGGCAAGGGCCGCGATGCGCAACGCGCGATCGAGGACGAGGGCCGCCGCGTGCTCGCCGCGCTGCCGAAGAACGCGCTGGTGGTGGCGCTCGACGTGCCCGGCAAGCAGCACAGCTCCGAGCAACTGGCGCAGCGCATGGAACACTGGCGCGGTCAGGGGCGCGACCTGGCCTTCCTGATCGGCGGGCCCGAGGGTCATTCGCCGGAGGTGCTGGCGGTCGCCAGCGAATCCTGGTCGCTGGGGCCGCTGACCCTGCCGCATATGCTGGTGCGATTGGTGGTGGCCGAGCAGTTGTATCGCGCCGCGGCGATGCTGGCCAACCATCCCTACCATCGCGCCTGATCGCGGATCGCGGATCGCGGATCGCGGATCGCGATCGCAGGTCGCAGGTCGCAGGTCGCAGGTCGCACAGGTCGCGCAGTCGCGCACGGCGGCAATACGTACGTGAATTTCGATGCTTGTGGGCCGATCATGCAGAAAAAAGCCCGGGCTCTCGCCCGGGCTTTTCGTTACTGCATTGCGGCATTGGCCATCAGTTGAACGTGTACTTCGCGCCCACCGTGAAATAGCGGCCGATCGCACCGCTGACGTGCAGCGGGTTGTAGTTGACCGCGCCATAGGTGGTCGGATCCAGCGGCGCGATCCGGTCGAACACGTTCTCCACCGACGCGCTCAGTTCGAACGCCTCGGTGATGTTCCAGCGGCCCGACAGGTCGAAGGTCGTGAACGAGGCGATCTTCTTCACCGGCGTGCCGTCGGCGTAGAACGCCTGGTATTCGCCGCCGCGGCTGTCCTTGTTCTCGATGCTCGAGATGTAGTTGACCACGCCGCTCACGCTCCAGGCGTCCTGTTTCCAGGTGGTGCCGACGTTGATGCGGTCCTGCGGCGTGCCGATGCAGTTGGTCACGTCGCAGTTGCCGTGCGTGCCCACGTAGTCGACGGTGCTGCCGCCTTCGGTGCGCTCGAACTTGAGCAGGTGGCTCCACTGCGCGTCCAGCTCCAACTGGCCGGGGCCGATCGCGAAGGTCTGGCGGATGTCGGTGTCGATGCCGCGCACGCGCGAGGAGTTCGCGTTCACGTAGCCGGTGTTGACCGCCAGGATGGTGCCGCTGTTGGCGACGCCGCCGATGTTGTTGCTGTCGCGCAGCACGTTGCCGGCAAGAATCGCATCGCGCGTGCTGCTCGGGGCGATCTCGTTGGTGCGCTTGATCTCCCAGCCGTCCACGGTCAGCGACGTGGTCGAGGTCGGCTGCAGCACGAAGCCCACCGAGTAGCTCTTGGATTCCTCGGGCTTCAGCGCCGGGTTGGGGCGGGTGATGATCGCCACCGAACGCGTCCCGCACTCGCTGGCACTGATCGCGCAGCGCACCGGATCGGCCGCATTGGAGAACGCGGCCAGGCCGCCGTTGCCGTTTTCGGCCGGGTTCGGCGCACGGAAGCCTTCGGCGTAGCTGGCGCGCAGCGCGATCCAATCGGCCGGAGTCCACTTCACGCCCAGCTTCGGCGTGGCCTTGCCGTCGCCGCCGTCGTACTTGTCGTAGCGCAGCGCCGCCGACAGTTCCAGTTGCTCCAGCACCGGCGCCGACAGCTCGACGTAGCCGGCATACACGTTCTGGGTACCGTCGTAGGCCGAATAGCCCAGGCCGATGATGTCGCCGATGTCGGTATAGGTCTGCGGCGTCAGGCTGTTGCTGGTCTTGCGCCATTCCGTGCCCAGCGCCAGGCCCAGCGGACCGCCCTTGAGATCGGCCAGGCTGCGCGAGACGGTGAAGTCGAACATGTCCAGCTCGGACTTGGCGCGCGCGCTGATGGTCGGCGAGATGTAGTCGTACAACGCCTGCGAATTGAGGTTGGCGTTGTCGCCGATGCGCCAGGTGCCGGCCGGGCAGGCCGGGTTGCCCAGCACGCACTGTACCGCGCTGTAGCGCAGGAAGCCGGTACGCTTGCTGCTCAGGTCGGTGCCGGAGTGCAGGTAGCCGGTGTCGTAGCTCCAGTCGCCCCAGTTGCCCTTCACGCCGACCAGGAAGCGGTTGAACTCGTTGGTGTTGTCGGTGACGCGCGGACCCACGTCCCAGGCGCTGTAGCGCACACGCGCCGCGTAGGGCAGCGGGTTGTCCGGATGGCCGGCATACAGCACGGTGGCGCCGGCGCCGCTGTTGGCGTTGACCGGGCCGCCCGGGTAGCCCCAGCCGCCGGAGACGTTGGACGGGGTATTGGAAAAGACCGTGTTCTTCTTCGAGTAGCCGATCTCGGTGTAGATCTCGCCGCCCTCGCCGAAGGCGAAGCTGGCGCGGCCGAACACGTTGACGTACTTCTCTTCCGGCGACAGGTCGCGGAACTGCTGCACCGGATCCCACAGGCAGCCCTGCGCCTGCGAGGTGGCTTCGCTCTGACCCGGGATGGTGGTCAGGCCGGCGCAGCCGGGAAGCGCGACCAGTTGCCCGCTGGTGTCGAACACCGAACCGTTCGGCCCGTTCAGGCTGCCGATGTTGGTGCCGCCGCTGCGGTAGGCGCCACCGAGAAACTGCGCGTCCTGCGCCGCGTAGCCCCAGCGGCGGATGTCGCCGGTGCCGATCCACTTGCGATCCTTGCGGTCGCCGATCTTGATCGCGTCGGTCTTGCCCACGTCGAGGCTGAAGAACGCGTTCCAGCCGTCGCTGGAGAGGTCGCCGGTACCGGCGGTCAGGGTTGCTTTGCGCGCATCGCCATCGCCGTCGCCGGAGATGCCGTAGGAGCCGCGCAGGATCGCGCCCTGGAAATCGCTGCGCAGGATGATGTTGACCACGCCGGCGATGGCGTCGGAGCCGTAGATCGCCGAAGCGCCGTCCTTCAGCACTTCGACCCGCTCGACCGCGTCCAGCGGAATCGTGCTCAGGTCGGTGAAGACCTTCTGGCCGTCGTCGGCCAGGCCATAGGTGGCCATGCGTCGGCCGTTCAGCAGCACCAGGGTGGAACCGGCGCCCAAGCCGCGCAGCGAGATGCCGGAGCCACCGCCGGCGAAACCTTGGCCGAAGCTCTTCGGCACCGCGCCGGCGCCATTGGCGGTCAGGGTCTGCAGGTATTCGCCCAGCGAGGTCTTGCCGCTGCGGTCGATTTCCTGGCGGCTCACCACCTGCACCGGCGCGGGAGTCTCGGTGTTGGTGCGCGGGATGTTCGAGCCGGTGACGGTGATGCGGTCGAGGTTGGTGGCCGCTTCCTGAGCCAGCGCGGCGGGTCCTGCGAGGGCGGCGACAACGCCGGCGACGGAGGCGCACAAGAGGGTACGGCGGGTTGCACGCCGTTGGGTCGAGATGTTCACAGTTTCTCTCCTAACTGGAAACGCAGGTTGTGACTTTCTGAACGAAAGTGCCGACGTTTTGACGGTCGGCTGGTTTCCATCTAGGTGTATCTATCGTGAACAAATGGTGAATTTTTGCCGAATGCGCACGGCCGGGGCGGCCCGGCCGTGCGCATCGATGCGCTCAGCGATCGAGCGAAAAATCGATCGGCACCAGCCCGTACGCCTGCACCGGCGTGCCGTTCTGCAGCGCCGGCTTGAATGCCCAGCGCTTGAGCACCTGGTCGCGTGCGGCCTGGTCCAGCACCCGGTGGCCGCTGCTCTTCTCGACGCTGACCTGCAGCGGCTGCCCGTCGGTGCCGACCAGCACCCGCAGCAGCACGCTGCCCTGCAGGCGATCGCGCAGACCGTCGCGTGGATACGGCGGTGCCGGCGCACGCAGGTACTGCAACTGCATGCCTTCCACCGGTGCGCTCACGCTGGCCGGCGGCAGGCTCGGCGCGGCGATGCTGGGCGTGGGATCGACACTGGGCGCGGTGTCCAGGGCCACCGGGCTGCTGTCGACCACTGGTGCCGGCGTCGGGGTCGGCACCGGCACGACGGTGGGCGTGCGCGGCTGTGTCGGCAGTTGTTTTTCGACGGTGGGGATGGTCGGCGGCGTCGGCGTGACCGGAATCACCAGGGGTTGCTGCCAGCGCGGCTGCGCCTGCGCCGGTTCCGGTGGCGCGGTCACGTGCGAGAGCGGAAGCAGCAGCAACAGGGCGGCCAGCAGGTGCAGGGCGATCGCGGTGCTGTAGGCCAGGACCCGGGACAGGTCGATGCGGAAGGACGGGGCGGGGAGTTGCGTGCGAACCATGGATCCACCTCTGCGATAGGAGTGTCGTGGACTGCGGTACCGGAAAACGCACGGGAGCGACGGATGGGGTCATCGCGCCCGTCCGCGTTTCGACAGTGCGCCGGTCACAGGCGCTTTGGCAAGAGGAGGCGTCGAGCGAGGCCGGGCGCCGCAGTGGCGAGGGGCGCTGCGGCCGGATCGGAAACGACGACGGCGCCCGCAGGCGCCGTCGCGAAGGAGGGTGCGGGCCGGGCTTACTTGCCCAGTTCGAACACCACGTCCAGGTTGACCGAGACGCTGCTCTCGCCCGGCGCGACCGGGGTGCTGTCCATCTCCGCCTTCATCGCCATCGCACGCATCATCGGCATCGGCGGACGCACGCCGCCGCTGCTGCCTTCGGAGATGCTGACGATGCGCCGCACGTGCAGGCCCAGCGCCTTGGCGTAGGTCTGCGCGCGCGCCTGCGCCTTCTTCAAGGCATCGACCCGGGCCTGGTCGTACAGCGGTTCCGGATCGTCGATCTCGAAGGTGGGGCCGTTGATCTGGTTGGCGCCCTGCGCGGCCAGTGCGTCGAGCACCTTGCCGAGCTTGGCGATGTCGCGCACCTTGAGGTTCACCGAGTTGTTGGCCTGGTAGCCGGTGATCTGCGGGGCCTGGTTCTCGACATACTTGTATTGCGGGTTGAGGCTGACGCCGCTGGTCTGTACGTCCTTGTCGGCGATGCCGGCGGCGCGGATCGCGGCCAGCACCTTGGTCATCTGCTCGGCGTTCTGGCGCATCGCCGCGGCGCTGTCGGTGGCCTGGGTGACCACGCCGGCGGAGATGGCGGCCACGTCGGGCGCGCGCTTGGCCTCGGCCTGCGCGGCGATGTTGAGCAGGGTGCCGTCGGCGGGCACGGCGTAGCCGGGCGCGGCGGATTGGGCGTGGGCGGTCATCGTGCCTCCTAGGGCGAGGGACAGGGCCAGCAGCAGCGGGCGGACGGACAATGCGCGCATCGATGTTCTCCTTGTGAAGATTTGGCGAGGGTGTTGCCGCGACGATGAACGCGTCGTGATCTTTGCCGGGGTCGAGGCGATCGTCCCGCACTTGGCGATCGTTCAGTCAGTCCGCTCGGGTTATCCTTCGGCCATGCTGTATCTCGCGTCCCGTTCCCCTCGCAGAAACGAACTGCTGACCCGCCTCGGCGTGCCGTTCCGGATCCTCGATCTCGAGGTGCCGGAAGTGCGCGCGGCCGACGAGTCGGCGCAGGCCTACGTGCGCCGCGTGGCGCTGGACAAGGCCCGCGCCGGGTTGGCGCAACTGGCCGATGCCGGCGACGCGGTGGTGCTCGGTGCCGACACCGAAGTGGTGCTGGACGAGCGCGTGTTCGGCAAGCCGGCCGACGCCGAGGACGCCGCGGCGATGCTGGCGGCCCTGTCCGGACGCACCCACCAGGCGATGACCGCGGTGGCGCTGGTCGCCGCCGGCCGCGAGGATGTGGTGCTGGTGCCGACGTCGGTGACCTTCGCCGATGTGTCCGCGCGCGACATCGCCGACTACGTGGCCAGCGGCGAGCCGATGGGGCGGGCCGGTGCGTATGCGATCCAGGGCGGCGCCGAGCGTTTCGTCAGCCGTCTCGACGGCAGCTATTCCGGGGTGATGGGCCTGCCCCTGCACCAGACCCACCACCTGCTGCGCACCTTCGGAGTGCTGTGATGTCGCAAGAGATCCTGGTCAACGTCACACCACGCGAGACCCGGGTGGCCGTCATCGAGAACGGCATGCTGCAGGAGCTGCACATCGAGCGTGGCTGGCGCCGCGGCGTGGTCGGCAATATCTACAAGGGCCGGGTGCAGCGGGTGATGCCGGGCATGCAGGCGGCCTTCGTCGAGGTCGGGCTGGAGCGCGCCGCGTTCCTGCACGCCAACGACGTGGTGCGGCCGGCGCCGGTCGGCAACGGCGACACCGAGGAAGCGACGCCGCTGCCGGTCTCGGCCGCGGTGCCGATCGTGGAGTTGCTGCGCGACGGCCAGGACATCGTGGTGCAGGTGGTCAAGGATCCGATTGGCAGCAAGGGCGCGCGGTTGACCACGCAGATCAGCATTCCCTCGCGCTACCTGGTGCTGCTGCCGCAGTCGCGGGTGATCGGGGTGTCGGCGCGGATCGAGGACGAGGCCGAACGGCAGCGCCTGAAGACCCTGGTCGCCGACCTGGCCGCCAGCCACGGCGGTTTCGGCTACATCATCCGCACCAATGCCGAGGGTCAGCCGGCCGAGGCCCTGGCCGAGGACATCGCCTACCTGTCGCGGGTCTGGAACGTGGTGGAGCGGCGCGGCCGCGACGGCGCCCCGGCCAGCATCATCTACGAGGACCTGAGCCTGCCGCTGCGCGCGGTGCGCGACCTGATCCGCAAGGACGTGGAGAAGGTCAAGGTCGATTCGCACGAGACCTTCGAGCGGCTGCAGGCCTTCGTCGCCAAGTACATGCCGGTGCTGGCCGAGCGCCTGGAGCTGTACACCGGCGACCGCCCGATCTTCGACCTGTACGGGGTCGAGGACGAGATCGCCCGCGCGCTGGACAAGCAGGTGCCACTCAAGTCCGGCGGCTACCTGGTCATCGACCAGACCGAGGCGATGACCACCATCGACGTCAACACCGGCTCGTTCCTGGGCCAGCGCAACCTCGAGGAGACGGTGTTCCGCACCAACCTGGAGGCGGCGCAGGCGGTGGCGCGGCAGCTGCGGCTGCGCAACCTCGGCGGCATCATCATCATCGACTTCATCGACATGGACGACGCCGAGCATCGCCGCCAGGTGCTGCGCACGCTGGAGAAGGCGCTCTCGCGCGACCACGCCAAGACCACGGTGTACGAGTTCTCGCCGCTGGGCCTGGTGGAGATGACCCGCAAGCGCACCGTGGAGAGCCTGGAGCGGCAACTGTCCGAACCGTGCCCGGAATGCAGCGGGCGCGGGTCGATCAAGACCGCCGAGACCGTGACCTACGAGATCTTCCGCGAGATCACCCGCGCGGTGCGCCAGTTCGACGCGGCGCGGCTGCTGGTGATCGCCTCGACCAAGGTGGTGGCGCGCATCACCGACGAGGAATCGGCGGCAGTGGCCGAGCTGGAGGAATTCCTCGGCAAGACCATCCGCTTCCAGGCCGACGAACAATACCTGCAGGAGCAGTTCGACGTGGTGTTGTTGTGAGAGAGCCGGGACCCGGGACTCGGGACCCGGGACCCGGTAAGCGCGCGCGCTGCCGGGTATTCGCGCCGCAAGCCCGTGCTGTTGCCGTTGCTCTTCCGAGTCCCGGTAAGCGCACGCGCTGCCGGCATTTCGCGCCGCAAGCCAGTGCGGTCGCCTTTGCTCTCCCGGGTCCCGGGTCCCGGGTCCCGGGTCCCGGCCGTTAAATGCACACCCCCCTGCGCCGCCGCCTGCGCCTGGCTCGCCGTTTCGCGTTCTACGCGGTGGCGATCGGGCTGGTGTGCGTGGCGTTGGCGGTAGGCGCGCTGAGCCAGGCGCTGCCGTTCGTCGAGCGGCATCCGCAGCAGGTGGCGGCGTGGCTGAGCGAGCGCGCCGGGCGGCCGATCCGCTTCGACCGACTGGAGACGGCCTGGACCCGGCGCGGTCCGCTGTTGCGCCTGGACGGGCTGCGCATCGGCGCCGGCGACGGCGTGCGCATCGGCCAGGCCGAGGTGCTGGTGTCGATGTACGCGGGGTTGCTGCCCGGGCGCTCGTTCACCGAACTGCGCCTGCGCGGCCTGGCGCTGACCCTGCTGCGCGCCGACGACGGCAACTGGAGCGTGCAGGGCCTGCCGACCTCGGGGCAGGGCGGCGATCCGCTGGATGCGCTGCAGGGGCTGGGCGAACTGCAGGTCATCGATGGCCGCCTGCGTGTGCATGCCCCGTCGCTGGGCCTGGAAGCGCAGGTACCGAAGATCGACCTGCGCATGCGCGTGAACGGCGAGCGCCTGCAGGTGGGCGTGCAGGGCTGGAGCGATCTGCAACAGGCGCCGCTGACCGCGGTGCTGGACCTGGACCGCCACCGCGGTGACGGCCAGGCCTACCTGGCGGTGCGGCCGGCGGAACTGGCCGGCTGGGCCGGCCTGCTGCATGCGGCCGGCATCGAACTGCAGGGCGGCGTCGGCGAAGTGCAGGCCTGGCTGGACCTGCAGCAGCGCCGGGTCGCCGGGGTGACCGTGGACGCCACGCTGCGCGAGCTGCGCCTGCGCGGCGCGCCGCTGGCCGATGGCCACACTCGCCCGCAACTCACCTTCACCACCTTCCGCGCGAAGGCGCGCTGGCGCCAGATCGACGGCGGCTGGCGGCTGGATGCGCCGCAACTGCAGTTCGGCCAGGCCGGACAGCCGCTGCAACGCCTGGATGGGCTGACCGTGGCCGGCGGGCGCCGCTTCGCCCTGTTCGGCGACCATCTCGACGTGGCGCCGCTGATCGCGGTAGCCGGACTCAGCGACCGCCTCTCGCCCAGCCTGCGCAGTTGGTTGTCGGTGGCGCGGCCGCGCCTGCAACTGGCCCAGGTGGCGGTGAGCGGGGTGCCTGGCGGTGCGCTGTTCGGCCAGGGGCGCCTGACCGACCTGGCGTTCGCACCAGCCGGGGGCGCGCCCGGCATGAGCGGGCTGCGCGGCCGTTTCGACGGCGATGCGCAGGCCGGTGAACTGGCGCTGGAGGCCGGCAGCCCGGTGCGCGTCGACTGGCCCAGCGGCTTCGGCGTGGTCCATCAGGTGCAGCTGGCCGGGCGCATCGTGGCGTTCCGCGACGGCGACGGCCTGCGCGTGGCAACCCCGGGGCTGCGCGTGCAGGGCAGCGATTACGGCGCCGACGTGCGCGGCGGGCTGCGCTTCCAGGACGACGGCTCGCGGCCGTGGATCGACCTGGCCGCCGACCTGCAGGACGCGCCGGTGGTGGCGGCCAAGAAGTTCTGGGTCCACTCCAAGATGAGCAAGGCCGCCACCGACTGGCTCGACGCCGCGCTGCAGGGCGGGCGCCTGCGCGACGGCCATGCGCTGGTCTCCGGCGACCTGGACGACTGGCCGTTCGCCGACCACAACGGCCGCTTCGAAGCGACCGCGCGGCTGGAGGACGCCAAGGTACGCTTCCAGCACGACTGGCCGGCGGTGGAGAACGTGGATGCCAGCGTCGCCTTCATCGGCAACGGCTTCGAGGTGCACGGCCGCGGCAGCATGGGCGGGGTGCCGGTGGAGCAATTGTCGGCGGCGCTGCCCGACTACAAGGAAGGCCAGCTCAGCGTGCTGGCCAGCACCCGCGCCGAGACCGGCAAGCTGCTGGCGATGCTGCGGCAGAGCCCGCTGCGCGCCCGTTACGGCGACACGTTGGATGCGCTCAGCGCCTCGGGGCCGGCCGATGTCACCTTCGACCTGCTGCAGCCGCTGCGTGCCGACATCGGCACCCACCACCTGCGCGGCACGGTCGATCTGCTCGGCGCGCACATCGCCGACAAGCGCTGGGACCTGGCCTTCGACGACATGCGCGGCAGCGCCGACTACAGCGATACCGGGTTCGCCGCGCAGAAGCTGAGCGTGGCCTACCAGGGCCACCAGGGCGAACTGGCGCTGCGCGCCGGCGACGGCGTGCAGGATCCGCAGCAGGCCTTCGAGGCCGCGCTGAGCGCGTCGCTGGACGCGAACGAACTGCTCGACCGGGTGCCGGAAATGGCCTGGCTCAAGCCCTACGTGCAGGGCCGCTCGCGCTGGAACATCGGCGTCGGCCTGCCCAAGACCCCCGACGGCGGCGCGCAGCCGCCGACCCGGCTGCAGCTGCGCTCGGACCTGGTCGGCACCGCGCTGTTGATGCCGGCGCCGATGGACAAGGCGCCGGCGACCCCGCTGGCGACCTCGGTCAACGTGCCGCTGCCGGTCGGCAGCGGCCGCATCGAGGTGGCCTTCGGCAAGCTGATGGCGCTGGCCGCGCGCAGCCAGGGCGGCAAGACCGGCGTGCGCGTGGTGATGGGCAGCGACCACGTCGCCGACGAACCGCCCGCCAGCGGCCTGGTGGTGAGTGGGCGCACCGCAGCGTTGAACGCCATCGACTGGATCGGCGTGGTCAGCCGCCCCGATCCGAACGCCGCCGCGGCCAACGGCGGCGAAGACCCGATGCCGCTGCGCCGCATCGACATCCTCGCCGACCACCTGCTGCTGCTGGGCGGGGTGTTCGACAACACCCGCCTGCGCCTGTTGCCGCAGGCCGACAGCATCGACGTGCACCTCGACGGCCCGGCCCTGGCTGGCGACCTCAGCGTGCCGACCAAGGATGGCGGCGTGCTCGGCGGTCGCCTGGCACGGGTGCACTGGCGCTCGGCCACGGCCGCGTTGCCGGCGGCGGACGGCACGCCCACGGCGGTGGTCGCCACGCCTGCCGGCAGCGGGGGCGCTGGCAGCGCCGGTCCGGTTCCGGCCGGCCCGTTCGCCGACAGTCTGGACCCGGCCACGATCCCGGCGCTGGCGCTGGACGTGGACGACCTGCGCTTCGGCGCGATGACCCTCGGCGCGGCCTCGCTGCGCACGCGCAAGCTTGCCGACGGCATGCAGGTGGACCAACTGCACCTGCGCTCGGACAAGCAGAAGATCGACATCAGCGGCGACTGGCGCGGCAAGGGCGCCACTGCCCGGACCCAGCTCGACGCCAGCGTCGACAGCCGCGACCTGGGCGAGCTGATGCAGAACCTGGACTTCGGCGGGCAGGTGCGCGGCGGCGAAGGCCAGTTGAAGCTCAGCGCGGCCTGGCCGGGCACGCCGGCCGGCCTGCAGCTGGCCACGGTGCAGGGCCAGCTCGATGTGGCCGCGCGCAATGGGCAGTTGCTGGAACTGAATCCGGGCGCCGGGCGCGTGCTCGGCCTGCTCAGCGTGGCGCAGCTGCCGCGGCGGCTGATGTTCGATTTCCGCGACTTCTTCTCCAAGGGCTTCGCCTTCAATCGCATCGACGGGCAGATCCGCTTCGGCGACGGCATGGCGCGCAGCGACAACCTGGTCATCGATGGCCCGGCCGCGGAGATCAAGGTGCGCGGCGAGGCCGATCTGCGCGCGCAGCAGTTCGACCAGACCATCGACGTCAACCCCAAGTCCGGCAACCTGCTGACCGTGGTCGGCGCGGTGGCCGGCGGCCCGGTCGGCGCGGCGGTCGGCGCCGCCGCCAACGCGGTGCTGGGCAAGCCGCTGGGCAACATCGGCGCGCGCACCTACCGGGTCACCGGGCCGTGGAAGGATCCCAAGGTGGACGTGATCGAGCGCGAGTCGGCACGGCCGCCGGCGCCAGCCGGTACGCCCTGATCGGGCGGGGATTGGGGATTCGGAATTGGGGATTGGTGGCGGCCGCGTGCGCTGCGCATCGGTCGGCGGGAAGCGTAGTGGATGGCTGCGCCAGGCCGGGTGAGCCCGGACCGCAGCATGTATTTCATGTGGCGAGGTAGACCACGTCGCCGCTGTCCCACCGCGCTGCCGCTCCCGCCTTGTGCCGCCCGCCGCTTGCGCTGCGCGCCTTCGTCCCCCATGTTGAGCCCATGAACGATCACGCCCTGAGCCTCGCCGAAACCCGCCTGTTGCTTCCCGCCGGTCTGGATGCCCCCAGCCTGGAGCGCGCCTTCGGCACGCTGCTCGGCCCCGGCATCGACTTCGGCGACCTGTATTTCCAGCATTCGCGGCGCGAGAGCTGGAGCGTGGAGGACGGCATCGTCAAGGACGGCGCCCACTCCATCGAGCAAGGCGTGGGGGTGCGTGCGATCTCCGGCGAGAAGACCGGCTTCGCCTATTCCGACGACATCCACCGCGACGCGCTGCTGGCCGCGGCGCAGTCGGCGCGGGCCATCTCCCGCGATGGTGGCGCGCAGCCGGCGCAGGCGCTGCAGCGCGGCGGCGGCCGTGCGCTGTACCCGGCGCTGGATCCGGTGGACGCGATGGACAACGCGCACAAGGTGGAGCTGCTGCGGCGGCTCGACCAGTACCTGCGCGCCGCCGACCCGCGCGTGCAGCAGGTGATGGTGAGCCTGTCCGGCGGCGTGGACACGGTGCTGGTGGCGCGCAGCGACGGTGTGCTCGCCGCCGACGTGCGCCCGCTGGTGCGGCTCAACGTGCAGGTGATCGTCGAACAGCACGGCCGCCGCGAGTCCGGCTATGCCGGCGGCGGCGGTCGCTATGACTACGCCACGCTGTTCGCCGACGGCCGTCCGGAAGCCTTCGCCCGCGAGGCCTTGCGCCAGGCGCTGGTGAACCTGGAGGCGGTGCCGGCGCCGGCCGGGGTGATGCAGGTCGTGCTCGGCCCGGGCTGGCCCGGCGTGCTGCTGCACGAGGCGGTCGGCCACGGTCTGGAAGGCGACTTCAACCGCAAGGGCACCAGCGTCTATGCCGGCCGCATCGGCCAGCGCGTGGCTTCGCCCGGCGTCACCATCGTCGACGACGGCACCCTGGACGGCCGCCGCGGTTCGCTCAACGTCGACGACGAGGGCACCGCGACCCACTGCACCACCCTGATCGAGGACGGCGTGTTGGTCGGCTACATGCAGGACACGCTCAACGCGCGGCTGATGGGCGTGGCGCCGACCGGCAACGGCCGCCGCGAATCGTTCGCGCACCTGCCGATGCCGCGCATGACCAACACCTACATGCGCGCCGGCCAGCACGATCCGCAGGAGATGATCCGCTCGGTGAAGAAGGGCCTGTACGCGGTCAACTTCGGCGGCGGCCAGGTCGACATCACCAGCGGCAAGTACGTGTTCTCGGCTACCGAGGCCTACCTGATCGAGGACGGCAAGGTCACCGCGCCGGTGAAGGGCGCCACCCTGATCGGCAACGGCCCGGAGACCATGCAGAAGGTGCGCATGATCGGCCACGACCTGGCGCTGGACGAGGGCGTCGGCGTCTGCGGCAAGGACGGGCAGAGCGTGCCGGTGGGCGTGGGCCAGCCGTCGTTGCTGATCGACGGGCTGACCGTGGGCGGGACGGCTTAGGAGCCGGGAGTGGGGAATCGGA
The DNA here is from genome assembly GCF_014199855.1 of Xanthomonas sp. F1. Classification (NCBI taxonomy): domain Bacteria; kingdom Pseudomonadati; phylum Pseudomonadota; class Gammaproteobacteria; order Lysobacterales; family Lysobacteraceae; genus Xanthomonas; species Xanthomonas sp. F1. The sequence continues at coordinate 380,751 of NZ_JACHOK010000002.1, forward strand.
AATCGGGATTCGGTAAAGCGGGCGCCGCGGTGTGCTGCGGCGTTGCCGGCCTGACAGATCGGTCCATCGCGCGCCGCGCTCGCTGGGCTGGGAATGCGTCGGCCTTCGTGCGCGGCAGCCGGCGTCGCCGCACCTCAGTCGCGTGTGTCGTCGAACGCTCCGTCGTCGTCGGCTTGTTCGATTCCCGATTCTCCATTCTCCATTCCCGACGCACCACCCAGGATCATCTCGCGCAGTTCCCGGAACAACTCGCGATAGGCATGCGGCGGCTTGTTCTTCAGCCGTTCTTCCTTGGCGTTGCGCACCAATTGGCGCAGCCGCTGGCGGTCGGCGTCGGGGTGTTCGGCCAGCAGCTCGGCCAGTGCGGTGTCGCCTTCGGCGAGCAGCCGCTCGCGCCAGTCCTCGACCCGGTGCATGGCCGCCACTTCGCGGCGCGCGCTGTCGCTGTTGACGTCCATGGCCTCGCGGATCGCCTCCAGTACCGCGTCGTCCTCGCGCCGCATCTGCTTGGCCAGGAACGCCAGCTGCCGCTTGTGCGCGATGTGCGAGGTGATGCGCTTGGTCTCGGCGATGTGCGGCAGCAGCGACTCGGGCACCGGCAACTTGGCCAACTGCGCCGGGGTCAGCGCCACCAGCTTCTCGCCCAGGCTCAGCACTTCCAGCGCCTCGCGGCGTTGCTGGCTGCGGCTTTCGCCGCGGAATTCACCGGTGTCCTCGTCGCGTCCGCGCATGCTCGTACTACTCGATCGATGTGAAGCATCAATTAGAAAGTCCGGCCATGGATGGCCGGGCTCTTGCGAAGGGACTCGCATCACAAGGATAAAGCATTGAACGCCATCACCCCCGATTTGCACCGCGACGACAGCCAGCAGCGCCTGGAACGCCTGTCCGACATCGCCGAGCGGCTGCTGGCGCGCGCCCGCGCGCTCGGCGCCAGCCAGGCCGAGGTCAGCTGCAGCGAGGACCGCGGGCTGGACGTCAACGTGCGCCTGGGCGCGGTGGAGACCGTGGAATCCACCCGCGACCGCGGCATCGGCGTCACCGTCTACTTCGGCCAGCGCAAGGGCAGCGCCAGCACCGCCGACCTGCACGAGTCCAGCCTGGAGGCCACCGTGGCCCAGGCCTGCGCGATCGCCCGCTACACCGAGGACGACGTGGCCGCCGGCCTGGCCGAGGCGGCGCTGATGGCCCGCGAGCAGCCGGATTTCGACCGCTGGCATCCGTGGCCGCTGCAGGCCGAGGAGGCGATCGACCTGGCGCTGGCCTGCGAGGCCGCCGGCCGCGACGCCGATGCGCGGATCAGCAATTCCGACGGCGCCTCGGCCGGCAGCAGCGAGAGCCTGTCGGTGTACGCCAATTCGCACGGCTTCATCGGCTGCGAGCGCAGCACCCACCATTCGCTCGCCTGCACGCTCATCGCCGGGCACGGCGACGGCATGCAGCGCGACGGTTGGTACAGCAGCGCGCTGGCGCGCGAGGACCTGGAGCGCGCGTCGGCGATCGGCCGCCGCGCCGCCGAGCGCACCGTGGCACGGCTGCAGCCGCGCTCGCTGCCGACCGGCGAGGTGCCGGTGCTGTTCGCGCCGGAGATGGCGCGCTCGTTGATCGGGCATCTGCTTGGCGCGGTCTCCGGCGGGGCGCTGTATCGCCGCGCCAGCTTCCTGCTCGACAGCGCTGGCACTCGCCTGTTCCCGGAGTGGTTTGCGATCGACGAGCGGCCGCACCTGCGCCGCGGGCTGCGCTCGGCCGCCTTCGACGGCGAGGGCGTGGCCACCCGCGACGCGCCGCTGGTGCGCGACGGCGTGCTGCAGCGTTACGTGCTGGGCAGCTATTCGGCGCGCAAGCTGGGCCTGCAGACCACCGCCAATGCCGGCGGCGTGCACAACCTGCAGGCGGCGGCCAACGCGCCGGACCTGCAGAACATCCTCAAGGGCCTGCCACGCGGCCTGCTGGTCACCGACCTGATGGGCAACGGCGTCAACCCGGTCACCGGCGATTATTCGCGCGGCGCCGGCGGGTTCTGGATCGAGAACGGCGAAATCGCCTACCCGGTGGACGAGATCACCATCGCCGGCAACCTGCGGCAGATGTTCCAGGACATCGAGGCGGTGGGTGCCGACATCGACGTGCGCTCGCACGTGCACATCGGCGCGGTACTGGTCGGCAGGATGACGGTGGCCGGCAACGATTGAGTGCCGCAACGCGCGCCGATGCCGGGGGGCGCGTTGTCGACGTCGCACGCGTGGCGCGGCATCGCCGCTTACGCGTGCGAGCCGGGCAAGCGCTGGCGTTCCCTGCGTACCTGTGCACGTCGCGATGGCCTGCGCCCGATCGCCGACGCGACGCCATGCACGATCGATGCGCGCGCGATCCGCTGCCGTATGGGGCGATGGACTGGCGCGCTACCCACCGCAGTGTGCTTGCCGGTGTGCCAGCTTCGCTTGACAGCGCTGCGCCGGCCGCCGAGAGTGACGCGCCAAACGTCTTGTCCCCTCACCACCAAAGGAACGGAATACCGATGAGCGAATTCGACAACGTCACCGCCCCGCCGCCGCCGCCGGCCTCGGCAGGGCCGCAGGAAGACCGCACGGTCGCGCTGATCACCCATCTGTCCGGGATCATCGCCGGTTTCATCGTGCCGCTGATCATCTGGCTGATCAACAAGGACAACCCGGCCAAGTCCTTCCTCAACGACCAGGCCAAGGAAGCGCTGAACTTCCAGATCACCGTCGCCATCGCCTACGTGATCTGCGTGGTGCTCAGCGTGATCGTCATCGGCGGGCTGCTGATGCCGGTGGTGTGGGTGGTGAACCTGGTGTTCTGCATCCTGGCCGGCATCAAGGCCAACGAAGGCGTCGCCTACCGCTATCCGTTCGCGCTGCGCCTGATCAAGTAAGCGCACCTGCGACGCGTCTCCGAAGGCCCGGCCGCTGCGCCGGGCCTTTTTTTGTGCCTGCCGCGCGCGCTGCCCGACGGGGCAGCTGGCCAAACCGGGCGCGGTCGCCGGTCAACCGCGGCCCGGGCGGCGCGTTTGCAAGGCTGTCGCCACCATCGGAGCGCCGCCAATCGTTTCGGCCTGGGTGCCCGTCCCGGAGAGCTGGCCGCGATGGGCGAGCCGCGGGCCTGGCTGGCCGCGGGATGCCGGCTGGGATACCCACGGCAACCAGGCCGCGGTGCTGCAGCGCAAGCTGGGCGAACTGGATGCGGGATTGCGCGCGTTCCACGATGGCGCGCAGGCCTGCTGGTCGCGCAGCGTGGTCGCGGTGGTGACCGAGTTCGGCCGCACCGCGGCGGTGAACGGCACCGGCGGTACCAACCATGGCACCGGCGGCGTGGCGTTCCTGGCCGGCGGCGCGGTACGCGGCGGGCGCATCTCCGGCGACTGGCCCGCTCTATCGCCGTGGGCCTTGAACGAGGGCCGCGACCTGCGCGCCACCAACGACCTGCGCGGCCTGTTCCGGCACGTGCTCGGTGCGCATCTGGGCGTGTCCGAGCGCGCGCTGGACATCCAGGTATTTCCCGGCAGCGCGGGGCTGTCCAGGTTGGAGGGACTGGTGGCCTAGGGTGCGCCTTGGCCACGAAGGCATGCGGCCTGCGCCGCACGCGAACCGGGCGCCGACGGCAGGTCGGCGCCCGGGACATCACCGGCGTGGTGGACTCAGTTCTGCGCCGGATTGTTCTCGGCGAAGTACTCGTGGCTGTCGGCGTTCTTCACCGCACGCGCCGGATCGCTCTTGGCCAGGCTCTTGGCCGCGCTCTGCCCGTACGCGGTGTCCTGCGTGCCGGCGACCACGCTGAAGTGGCTCATTTCGTGGATCAGGGTGCCGGCCTTGGAGTCGGTGCCGGTCAGCGGCGCACTCCAGAACGCATTGCAGACGTAGATCTGGTACGGCTGGTTCGGATAGACGTAGGCGTAGGAGCTGTCGCTGCAACCGCAGTTGATGGTGATCTGCCCGTTGTTCTGGTCGATCGCCGAATCGATGTTGACGAAGTTGGAGGTGGCGGTGCTGTAGCGGCTGGCGTTGTAGGCGCCGAACCAGGTGGTATAGCGCGCGCCGGTGCTGCCGCCGTTGAGGTAGGTCTTGGCGTTCTGCGAGTAGGTGCGCGCCGCGTTCACCGCGCTGCCGATGGTGCTGATCTGGCTGCTGCTGCACGAGGCGTAGTTGACGCCGTTGACCACCGCCTGCGGGCCGACCATCAGGTCGTTGCGCACGGCGCGGCCGCGGCCACCGTCCAGCCACACCGTCAGCGGCGCGCTGGACAGCGTCTGCGGTTCGCCGTCGGCGCGCAGCATGCGCGCACCGTCGGCGAGCGCGGCGCCCTGCAGCGGCGCGTCGAGGCGGATGCTGTAGGTGCCGCTGCGGGTCAGGTCGTAGGCCTGGCCGAGATCGATCTGCGCCTGCCGCGTTTCGCCCGGCTGCAGCACCACCATGTCCTCGGCGCGCGGCGCAGCGCGCTTGACCAGGCGCCCGACGTAATCCACCGGCTTGCCGTCGCGCTGGACCTGGAACAGGGCGTTGTCGAGATCGCCCAGCGGCAGTTCCCACTTGGGCACGCGCGCGACCTGCGCGCCGGTGTTGCGCACGGTCACCGCCAGTTGGCCGCGTTGCTGGCCGTCGGCGTCGGCGACCGGCGTCAGCTCGACCTGCAGCGGCGCGGGCGTGCGCGTGAGTTGCGATTGCGCGGTGGCCGCCGAGATGATGCCGACCAGGCTGAAGCCGATCGCTGCCGAGATCCGGGATGCGTGTTTCATGCAGTCTCTCTCCGTCGAAAGTGGGCGCCCCGTGACAGGGGCCGAAGCAAACTAGCCCGGTGCCACGCGCGTGCGCGGCGCTTGTGCGTTTGTCTTCGATTTCGTCCAGCGAAGCGCGCGCCCGGTCTCAGTATCGGCGTCACCTAGGCACGCTGCGTCGCGTCCGCCGTGCCTCGGTCACGCGCCGTCTGGCCGTCGATGAACGTACCGTCGTGTCGATGCTAGAGTCGGCGTCCACCTCATGCAGAGGAGCCGCCATGCGATTTCCGCGCCTGCTCTCGGCCGTTGTCGTGGCCGCGTGGTCGTGCGTGGCCATCGCCGCGCCGATCACGCCGCGCACGATCGCGCTGGACGTGCAGGGGCCGACCACGCCGCGCGATCGCTTCTACGACCTGTCGGTCGGCGCGGACTATCCGGGCACGCTGCTCCGCGAGGACAGCCTGGCGCAGCTGCGCACCGCGCGGGACGAACTCGGGTTCCGCTACGTCCGCTTCCACGCGATCTTCCATGACGTGCTGGGGACCTACCGCGAGGTCGACGGGCGCCCGCGCTATGACTGGAGCGGGATCGACCGCCTGTACGACCGCTTGCTCGGCATGGGCGTACGCCCCTTCGTCGAACTGGGGTTTACCCCGGAGGCGATGAAGACCTCCGACCAACACATCTTCTACTGGAAGGGCAACACCTCGCACCCACGGCTGGACCAGTGGACCGCGTTGATCGATGCCTTCGTACGCCACCTGCGCCAGCGCTACGGCGAGGAAGAAGTGCGCCGCTGGTATTTCGAGGTGTGGAACGAGCCGAACCTGGCTGGATTCTGGGAAGGCGCCGATCAATCCGCCTATTTCGCGCTGTACGCGGCGACGGCGCGTACCCTCAAGCGCATCGATCCGCAGTTGCGGGTGGGCGGTCCGGCCACCGCCGGTGCGGCCTGGGTGCCGGCATTCATCGCGCAGGCGCATGCGGCGGGCACGCCGGTGGACTTCATCACCACCCACACCTATGGCGTGGATGGCGGCTTCCTGGACGAGCAGGGCCAGAGCGACACCAGGCTGTCGCCTGCGCCGGATGCGATTAGTGGCGATGTGCGTCGCGTGCGTGCGCAGATCCAGGACTCGGCGATGCCCGGGTTGCCGTTGTACTTCACCGAATGGAGCAGCAGCTACACGCCGCGCGACCCGGTGCACGACAGCTACCTGAGCGCGGCCTACATCCTGAGCAAGCTGCGCGCGGTGGAGGGGCTGGTGCAGGGCATGAGCTACTGGACCTACAGCGACCTGTTCGAGGAGCCGGGGCCACCGACCGCGCCATTCCAGGGCGGGTTCGGCCTGCTCAACCCGCAGGGCCTGCGCAAGCCGGCGTACTTCGCCTACCGGTATCTCAACGCGCTGGGCGAACGCCAACTGCGCAATACCGACCCGCAGAGCTATGCGACCTACGACAGCGACGTGCTGAAGGTGCTGGCCTGGGACTTCGTCGCGCCGCAGCAGGACAAGAGCAATCGCCCGTATTTCACCCGGGTGCTGCCGGCAGCGCCGGCGCCGTCGCTGCGCCTGCACCTGCGCGGGCTGGCGCCGGGCGCGTACACCCTGGCGATCCACCGCACCGGTTTCGACGCCAATGATGCCTACAGCGCCTATTTGCGCATGGGGTCGCCGACGACGCTGAGCGCCTCGCAACTTCGGCGCCTGCAGGCACGCAGCGCCGACACGCCGGCGCTGCGACAGCTGCGGGTGCACCGCGATGGCCGCGCGCAGCTCGATGTGCCGATGCGTGCCAACGACGTGGTGTTGCTGGAGCTGCGTCCGCGCTGAGCGCGTGTCTCTCCTGTCGCGAGTGGGGTTCGCTCGCCGATTCCTGCAGGAGCGGCCTCGGTCGCGCCAGGCCGAGCCTGCGAACGCCAGGCGCGGCTGCGGGATGGGCCTTCTCGGTTACTTCGTCGCGACGGCAGGCGTTGCTGGCGACGCGCGCGTTGGCGCGGCTTGCGCGAGACGCGTGCCACACGCCGGCACGCGTGCAGGCGCAGTGCGCTAGTGCGCGCGATCGACTGCGAGCCGCGCCAGCGCCGCCAGCGCATCGGCGGCGGCGCCATAGCCGCGCAGGCTGTCCTGCATGGCCTGCGCCAGTTCGGCCAGTTTGGCCTTGGCGCTGTCCATGCCCAGCAGGGCGGGGTAGGTGGACTTGGCCTGCGCCGCGTCCTTGCCGGCGGTCTTGCCGAGCTGTTCGGAGCTGGCTTCGACGTCGAGGATGTCGTCGCGCACCTGGAAGGCCAGGCCCAACGCGGTGGCGAAGGTGTCCAGTTGCGCGAGCGCGGTGGCGTCGGCGCCACCGCCAAGCGCGCCCAGGCGCACGCTGGCGCGGATCAGCGCGCCGGTCTTCAGTGCATGCATGCGTTGCAGGTCGGCCAATGCCTGCACGTGGCCGGTGGCGTCGATGTCCAGCGCCTGGCCGCCGCACATGCCGGCCGCGCCGGCGGCCTCGGCCAGGGTCTGCAGCCACTGCACGCGCAGCGTGGGGGCCGCCTCCTCGGCATTGGCCAGCAGCGCGAACGCCAGGCTCTGCAGCGCATCGCCGGCGAGGATTGCGGTGGCTTCGTCGAAGGCGATGTGGACGGTCGGCTGGCCGCGGCGCAGGGCGTCGTCGTCCATCGCTGGCAGGTCGTCGTGGACCAGCGAGTACGCGTGGATCAGTTCCACCGCCAGCGCCGGCGCGTCCAACTGCGCGTCGTCGGCGCCGAACAGCGCGCCGCTGGCGTAGACCAGCAGCGGGCGCATGCGCTTGCCGCCGCCGAGGGTGGCGTGGCGCATCGCCGCGTGCAGGCGTTGTGGTGGCAGCGCCGCCGCCGGCAACTGCGCCTGCAGGCCGGCTTCCACCCGTTCGCGCCAGCGCGCGAACGCCGCCTCAGCCGCCATGGGGCGGCACGGGATCGAAGGGCTCGGCGCTGTCGGGCTGCTCGGGATCGCTGAGCAGGCGCACGCGCAACTCCGCCTGCTCCAGCGCCTGCTGGCATTGCCGGTACAGGCCCACGCCGCGCTCGTAGGCGCTGAGCGACTGTTCCAGGCTCAGGTCGCCGGCTTCCATCTTCTCCACCAGCACTTCCAGCTCCTCGAGCGATTGCTCGAAGCGGGCGACCGGGGAGGCATCGTCTTGGGACTTCTTGGGCATGGCGAAAGTGTGCGCGGCGGCGGCAGCAGGGTCAATGCGACGCCGGTGTCGGCGCTGGCGGCGGGTCCAGCACCAGGCGTGCGGCATGCGCCTGCAGCCAGGCGTGCAGCGGCGCAGCCAGCAGGTCCGGGCCGGCGGCCAGCAGTTGCGTGGCATCGAACAGCAGCGGCAGCCGCAGGCGCTCCCACGGCGGCAGCGCCTGCGTCTGCAACAGGTGCTTGAGCGACTGCGATTGCGTGCGCCCAGGCAGGCGCAGGCGTTCGCCGCCGCGGCGCGCGCGCACCAGCAGCGGCGTGTCGAAGGCCAGCGTGGTCTCGGCGTACAGATGCAGGCGGCGGCCATCGGGCAACGGCAGCGGCGTGCGGCCGTCCCACTGCGCATGCCAGTCGGCAGGCCAGGGCGCGAGGTCGCGTTCTGCATACAGGGTGTCGCGCCAGCTGCGCACGCAGGCACCGTGCCAGGCAAACTGCGCCGCCGCATCGGCACGCGGTTGCAGCAGATCGCGTTCGATCGCGGCCAGGCCGGCCGCCGGCAACGGCGGCAGCCCGGCCTGTGCGATCCAGCACCGCAGCACGCGCGCGCGCCGCGCCGTGGGCAGGGCGCGCAACGGGGCGAGCGGCAGCGGGGCATTCGGGGCGTCCTGCAGCGCGTCGAGCGCCGTGCGGTCGTCCGCGTCCAGCAGTGCGCCGGCGTCGGCGCAGAGCTGCGCGCTGCGGGCAAGGGCGGCGTCGGCGTGCGGCCAGCGCTGGCGCAGCAGCGGCAGCACCTGCAGGCGCAGGAAATTGCGATCGAAGCCGGGATCGGCATTGCTGGGGTCGTCGATCCACTGCAGGCCGTGCTGCTGTGCATAGGCGTGCAGCACGCTGCGTGGTTGCGCCAGCAGCGGCCGCCATAGGCGGCTGCCGGCGAAGTCGGACAGCGCCTGCATCGCTGCCAGGCCATCCGGGCCGGACGCGCGCAATGCACGCAGCAGGAAGGTCTCGGCCTGGTCGTCACGGTGCTGGGCCAGCGCCAGCCATTCGCCGGGCTGCAGCGTCTGTGCAAAGGCGTGGCGACGCGCCTGCCGCGCCGCTGCTTCCAGGCCATCGCCGCTGTCGCGTGGCACCTGTACCCGCACCACCTGCAGCGGCACTGCCAGCGCCGCGCATCGCTGCGCGCAATGCGCGGCCCATGCGTCGGCGTCGGCATGCAGGCCATGGTGCACGTGCAGCGCACGCAGGCCGGCGCGACGATAGGACGGTTGTTGCGCGAGCAGGTGCAGCAGTACGGTCGAATCCAGGCCGCCGCTGAAGCCGAGCAGCAGCGGCGCCGGCGCCGGATCGGGCAGCGCGGCGGCGAGTGCGGACAGCGGGGACGTAGAGGCGTGCGGCGGCATCGCGTCACTGTAGACGCAAGCGCACGTCAGCGCGAAGCATGACATGGCGACGTCTTTGAGCCTGAGTAGCGTTGTGGGAGGGACTTCAGTCCCGACGCCTTTCAGTTCAATGCGTCGGGACTGAAGTCCCTCCCACAAGAGCAGTTCTCGGCACTTGGGACTATCTCGATGGCCTGCTCAGCAGGGCGCCTGCTCGGTGTTGTCCGCCAGCATGCCAAGCCCGGCCTGCGGCCAGCGCGCTACGGCGCCTTAAGCGGCGCAAACGTTGGTTAGCCCCCTGTGGGAGGGACTTCAGTCCCGACGCCGGGGTTTCTCACCTCGCGGACGATGCGCTTCCCCCGAAATCGCAGGCGATGCAGCAAGAAATGCGTTGCAGAAGGCCGGCCTTGGCGGCGTTCTCCGTGACAACGCCGCCATGCCACATATGGTCATCGGCTCAGCGCTTTGGTGCCGGGACCTCGCGGTTATGGCGATCGATGGAGTACCAGCGGCCGCCCTGCATCGGCGTATGGCCGTCGGCGTCGGGCGTGCCCGCGCTGCAGCCGTCGCAGACCTCGGCGACGCCGTGCTCGAACGGCCAGGCGAAATCGTGGACCGGCGCGATCACCTCCCGCAGTTGCCGGTCGTAGAAACCGATGCGGCCGTGAAAAATGCCGCGGGTCAGGCCTTCCGTGAAGCCATCCGGGCCGTTGTCCCAGGTGATCACCGGCAGGCTGCGGCCATCGGCGCGCACGTAGTAGAACCGTGCGCCGACGCTCAGCAGCGCCAGGCCGTCGCGATCGAAGTGCAGGCCGCGCAGCGCCTGCGGCGTCAGTGCCAGGCGTTCGTCGGCACCGAGCCGGCAGCCCGGCACCACCGGCCGATCGGTATTCGGGTCGCCCAGCCGGCAGGCCTCGGTGGCCGGTTGGGCCGCGGCGGCCGGCATGGAGCCGAGCGCGGTTACCGCAGCGAACACTGCGAACACCGCGACGGCCACGCGCAGGCCGCCGCCATGCCGCGGATGCCGCCTCATTGCGTGGTCGCAGCGCTGGTCATGAACGCCGCCGGCTTGGGCAACTCCACCGGCACGCCGTCGCCGTTGCAGGTGCCGGCCTGGCACAGCCGCGCGCGCAGCGTCGGCGTGGCCTGCACGATCACGTGATAGATCACGTTCTCTTCCAGGCTGCCGCGGAACGCGTTGCTGCCGGGGCCGCGCGCCCAGATGCCGACGTCGTCGCCGCCATGGGTCTCGGCTTTGGTCGGCACCAGTGCTTCCTGCATGAAGTCCGGGCTTTCGGTGTCGACGTGGGTCAGGTCCGGGCGGCCGTTGGCCGGCTCGAAGTTGCTCGGCGCATGCGGGAAGGTCTTGACCCCGGCCGGCTGCTGGTTGCTGGCGCCGGTGTAGCCGGGGCCGTTGGCGTAGCTGAGCGTGGCGTAGGGCTGGCCGTTGCCGTCCAGTGCCAGGTCGCCGGTGTTGGCGTCCTCGCCGCTGGTGCCGCGTACCTTGCCCAGGATCGGGTTGCCGCGTTGCGGGTAGCCGACGAAGTTCAGCGTGTGCGAGTGGTCGGCGGTGACGATGATCAGCGTGTCCTCGGCCGAGGTCGCGTCCGCTGCGGCCTGCACCGCCTGCGACAGGGCGATGGTCTCGTCGAGCGCGCGGTAGGCGTTGCCGGCGTGGTGCGCGTGGTCGATGCGTCCGCCTTCGACCATCAGCACGTAGCCGTTCTTGTCCTGTGACAGGGTGCGGATCGCGGCGCGGGTCATCTCGGCCAGGCTCGGGTCGCCATTGGCGCTGCGGTCGCGGTCGTGGTCGAACTGCATGTGGTCCGGCTCGAACAGGCCCAGCAGCGCCGGTGCGTTCTGCGCCGCTTCCAGTTGCCCGCGGGTCCACACGTAGGCGCCCTGCGGGTGGCGCTGGCGCCATTCGCCGACCAGGTCGCGGCCGTCCAGGCGCAGGCCGACCTTGTCGTCGTACTCGGGGTCGCGCTGCTCGACGGTGGTGAACTGGCCGCGACCGCCGGCCAGCATCACTTGCGGGCCGCGCCCGAAGCGCGCGCTCACCATCTGCTGGGCGATGTCGCGGCAGCCTTCGGCGACCGCCTTCTCCGGCAGGTCGGCATCGCTCTCCCAGTTGCGTTCCGGCACGTGCGCATAGGTCGCGGCCGGGGTGGCGTGGGTCAGCCGGGTGGTGGTGACGATGCCGGTGCCCATGCCGGCGCTGTCGGCCAGTTCCAGCCAGCTCAGCAACTGCTTGCCGAGGCTGTCGGCGCACGCGTCGCGCTTGCCGGCGGACACGCCGATCGCGCCCATGTGGGTCTTCACCCCGGTGGTGATCGAGGTCATGGTGCCGGCCGAGTCCGGCGTCTGCGAATCGGTGTTGTAGGTCTTGCTCAGCGCGGTGGCGGGGAACGCCTCCCACGACAGCTGGTTCTCCTCGCCGGAGGCGCCCTTGCGCTGGCCGTCGAGGATGCGCGCGGCGGCGACCGTGGTGAGGCTCATGCCGTCGCCCAGGAACAGGATGACGTTCTTGGCCTTGCCGCGCATCGCACCGTTGTTGGCGGCCTTGGCGGCGCCGCTGCGGTACCACCAGTCCGGGGTCTCGCCGGCCGGGTGGGCCACGGCGGGAACGACGATCGGCGCGACGTTGGCGCTGGCGGCCGGCGTGTGCGGCGTGCTGGCGCAGGCGCCCAGCAGCAGGGTGGAGGCGGCGGCGAGAGCGGAAACGGGGAGGCGCATACGCGAAACGGGTCCTGAACAACGAAGTCCCCCGCATTATGCCGGCTACGACAAGGCACGCCGATGACATCGCGCCTTTCCAGCCATGGCGTCGTCGCTGCTGCCGGGGTGCGCTATCGTGCGAAACCCCCGATCTCTCTGGACAGCGTCGATGAAACTGGTGACGGCCTGGTTACGCATTCCGTTCTGGCAGCGCGTGGTCGCCGGCTTCGTGCTGGGCGCGCTGGCCGGCTGGGCGCTGGGGCCGACCGCGGAAACCTGGTTCAAGCCGCTGGGCGACCTGTACGTCACCCTGATCAAGATGATCGCGGTGCCGCTGGTGTTCTTCGCCGTCATCAACGCGATCTCGTCGCTGCACGGGCAGCAGTCGGTGGCCAAGCTGGGCGGGCGCACCTTCCTGTGGTTCGTGGTCACCGCGGCGCTGGCGGTCGGCGTCGGCCTGGCCGTGGGCACTGTGCTGCAGCCGGGCGCCGGCCACCTGGGCCTGCGCGTGGACAGCGCCTGGACCCCGCGCGACGTGCCCAGCCCGGTGCAGGTGCTGCTGGACGTGGTGCCGTCGAACCCGTTCTATGCGCTGACCGGCATCGGCACCAGGACCAATGCCGCCGGCGAGACCGTGCTGGCGGCCGGGCGCGGTTCGATCCTGCCGGTGATCTTCTTCGCCGCGCTGCTGGGCTTTGCGATGGTCAAGCTCGGCGAGCGCGTGGCCGAGGCGCGCAAGCTCACCACGCAGATGAGCGAGATCATGATCCAGGTCACCCGCTTCGTGCTGGAGATGACCCCGCTCGGCACCTTCGGCCTGATCGCCGCGCTGGTCGGCGGCTATGGTTTCGGCAAGCTGCTGCCGTTCGGCAATTTCGTGCTGGCGCTGTACCTGGCCTGCGCGATCCACATCGTGGTGGTGTACAGCGGCCTGCTGCTGGTGCACGGGCTGAACCCGTGGAAGTTCTTCCGCGGCGCCGCGCCGGGCATGCAGGTGGCCTTCGTCAGTTCCTCCAGCTTCGCCGCGATGCCGGTGGCGCTGCGTTCGATCACCCACAACCTCGGCGTCAACAAGGACTACGCCGCGTTCGCGGTGCCGCTGGGCGCCAGCATCAAGATGGACGGCTGCGGCGCGATCTTCCCGGCGTTGTGCGCGGTGTTCATCGCCCAGTACACCGGCGTGCCGCTGACCGCCAACCAGTATTTCGTGGTGCTGATCGCCTCGGTGCTGGGCAGCTTCGGCACCGCCGGCGTGCCCGGCACCGCGGTGGTGATGGCCACGGTAGTGCTGAGCGCGGCCAACCTGCCGCTGGAGGTGATCGGCTACCTGTACGCCATCGACCGCGTGCTGGACATGATGCGCACCATGACCAACGTGACCGGGCAGATGCTGGTGCCGGTGCTGGTGGCCAAGGAAACCGGCCTGCTCGATCGCAGCATCTACGAGGCCGCGTCGAGCAATGTCGGCCTGGAAGATCCGCCGGTCGATAGCTCCGGCCAGGTGCGTTGATGCTTCCGTGGGCACGCCTGCCGACAGCCTGCGCGCGCAGTTGCTACGGTTGCCCGGGCTGACGCTCCACGAGGGCGTGCTGGTGCACGACGCGTTGCCGGACGACCCGTTCGAACAGCGCTATCTTGACGTGCGCCGCCGCGAAGGCCGACTCTACAGCGACGCCCAGGTGCGCACGCTGCCGCAGCCGCCCGGCGCGCTGGGCTCCAGCCACGAATGGCGGGTGCGTGCCGAATCCTGCCGGCGGCTGCTGCGCCACCTGCGCGCGCGTGGCGGCGACGGGCCGCTGCTGGAACTGGGCTGCGGCAACGGCTGGCTGTCGCATCGCCTGGCCAGCGGCCTGCAGCGCGAAGTCTGCGGCGTCGACGTCAATCGCATCGAGCTGGCACAGGCGGCGCGGGTGTTCGCCGACGCGCCGCGGTTGAGTTTCGTCGCCGGCGATATCCTGCGCCTGCCGCTGCCGGCGCAGCGCTTCGATGTGGTGGTGGTGCCGGCCTGCCTCCAGTACTTCGCCGATCCGCGTGCGCTGATCGCGCGCCTGCTGCACCTGCTGCAGCACGACGGCGAACTGCACATCCTCGACAGCCCGTTCTACGCCGACGCCGAGCAGGCCCGGGCCAGCGCCGCGCGCAGCCTGCGCTACTTCAGCGAGCTGGGCTGCGCGGAACTGGCGCAGCAGTACCATCAACACACCGATGCGGTACTGGATGGTCTCGTGCTGCGCCGGCTGTTCGACCCGCGCCGCCTGTCCGTGCGCTGCCTGCGCGCGCTGCGCTGGCGCCAGCCGCATTTCCCGTGGCTGTGCATCCGCAAGCGCGACAACCTGGCGCTGGCCGCCGCGTAGCCGACCACGCCGGCCGCCAGCGCGTCTGCGGCGACAGGTCATTGCGACGCCGTTGCGATTGGTGGCAGCGGCGCATGGCAGACTGCCGCCTCCTTCCCCAGCATGGACTCCCGATGAGCGGCACCCAACGCGAACTGACCTTCCGCTTCCTGGCCGAGCCGATCGACGTCAACTACGGCGGCAAGGTCCACGGCGGCGTGGTGATGAAGTGGATCGACCAGGTCGGCTATGCCGCCGCGGTGGGCTGGAGCGGCCACTACAGCGTGACCGTGGCGGTGGGCGGCATCCGCTTCGTCTCGCCGATCCGCATCAGCGACATGGTCACGGTCAGCGCCAAGCTGGTCCACACCGGCACCAGCAGCATGCATTTCGCCATCGAGGTGCGCGCTCGCGATCCGATGGGCGGCGAGCCGCGCCTGTGCACCCATTGCATCATCGTGTTCGTGGCCCTGGACGGCGTCGAAGGCCGGCCGACCGCGGTGCCGGCCTGGCATCCGGACACGCCGGAAGACCATCGCCTGGCCGAGTACGCGCAGAAGGTGATGGAGCTGAGCAAGGGCATCGAAGACACCATCGCCCACTACCACGGCTGAGCGCGCGCCCGCGCTGGCTCAGGCGCGCCCGCGCTGGCTCAGGCGCGCCCGCGCTGGCTCAGGCGCGCCAGTCCGCAGGCGCGGTGCGGCAGTCGCCGTCGAACAGGCGGCCGCCGTGCACGGCCAGTTCCTGCTGCGCCAGTGCCAGTACCGGTGCGCGGTCGGCGCTGGCGAACAGCGCGGCGAAGGCCTGGTCGAAGCGTTGGCCCAAGGCCGGATCCATCCGTGCCAGCAGGCGCGGAACCCACTTGCCGCTGCCGTACCAGTGGCCGCGCCCGCGCAGCGCCAGTTCCGCCAGGCGCGGATGCAGCAGGGCGCCGATCGCGACGATCTCGGCGGCGCTGCGCTCTCCGCACAGGTCGTCGACCAGGTCGGTGATCTCGTAGCGCAGCGCGTCGCGTTGCGCCTGCGTCAGCGGCGGCGGCCCGGCCTGCAGCCGCGCGGCGACCTGGCCTTGCAGGCTGCGCGCGGATTCGGTCGCGGTGCCGACGAGGGTGCCCTCGGCGATCATGTGCAGCAGGCTGGGGCGGCCGCGGGCGGCGTCTTCATCGACGAACCAGGCGAGCGTGCCCGGATCGTGCACGAAGGCCTCGACCGGCACGCCCTCGGCCAGGAACGATTCGCGCCGTGCGGCCGGCAGGCGCTCATAGACCACGACCAGATCGAGATCGGACAGGTGCGTGCCTTCGCCGCGCAGGATCGAGCCGGCGGCGAAGCCGAACGCCGCGTCGGCGTAGCGGGTGGACAGCAGCGATTGCGCGATCGCCAGCGCCTGGGCGGGCGTGGGCAACGTGGCGGCGGTCGGCGCCGGCGCGTCTTCTCTCGTCGGCGCGGTCATGGTACGGCCTGGCCATATCGACGCGCTCGGCGGCACGCCAGGGTGGGGGAGGACGGCATCATTATCATCGAGGTCACGGTGACGCGATCGCGGCGGACCAGCGTATCGTGCCGGCGGGCAACGTGGACGACGGCGATGATGCTCCAGGCGGACAGTACGGAATTGCAGCGGCAGTACGGCGATACCCAGCGGCTGGACCAGCGCAAGTCGCTGCATGCCAAGTACGGACGTGCCGACTGGTACCCATGGTTGCGCGGGCAGCTGCCGTTGGCCGCGCACATGCGCGTGGCCGACGTCGGCTGCGGCACCGGCCAGTTGTGGAGCGCGCTCGCCGGGCAGTGGCCGGAACGGCTCGCGCTTCAGGTGCTGGACCGCTCGCCGGCCATGGTCGCCGCGGCATTGGCGCAGGCGGCGGCGTTGCGCCCGCAGGGCGTGGTCGGCGACGCGATGCGCCTGCCGCTGCGCGATGCCAGCGTCGACGCCGCGCTGGCGGTGCACATGCTCTATCACCTGCCCGATCCGCACGCGGGCGTGCGCGAACTGCGGCGCATCGTCCGCCCCGGCGCGACGGTGCTGGCGGTGCTCAACGGCCACGACAACATGCGCCAGCTCGCGCAGCTGATCGCCGGCGTGGCCGGCGGCCCGGACCGCGACCCGTCCACCCTGCGCCTGGATGCCGAGACAGGCGCGTGCCTGTTCGCCGCGCACTTCGCCCAGGTCCGCGTCGCACGCTTCGACGATACGCTGGTCTGCACCGACCCCGACGACGTCATGGCCTACCTGCAGAGCCTGCCGTTGCCGCCGCAGGCGCACGCGCCGGCCTTGCGCCAGGCGGTGGACGCAGCGTTTGCGCGCGGCGGCGGGGCATTTCGGATCGACAAGGACATGCGCGCGATCGTGGCCATCGCCTGAGGCGCCCGCGCCGCGCGCCAGCGATGCGCCGGCCAACCGGATCGCAGCGAAGCGCCGCAATAAAAAAGGCCGCTGTTGCCAGCGGCCCTTTCTCGGCAGTGCGTGCAGACTGGCGGCTTACATCGCCACGCGGCGCGCCTGCACGAACTTCTCGCCCCAGTAGCCGGAGGTCAGCGTGTCCACGCGCACGTCCTTGCCGCGGCTGGGGGCGTGCAGGAAGCGGCCCTCGCCGACGTACAGGCCGACGTGGTCGACGCGGCCCTTGCGGCCGAAGAACACCAGGTCGCCCGGCGCCAGCGCGTCGCGGTCCTTGATCAATTGGGCATTGGCCTCGCGGGCCATTTCGCGCGACACGCGCGGCAGTTCGATGCCCAGCGCGGTGCGGAACACGTAGCCGACCAGGCCGCTGCAATCGAAGCCTTCGGTGTCCTCGCCGCCCCAGCGGTACGGGGTGCCCAGCAGCGCCATGGCGCGCTTGAGCACCGACTGGACCTTGTCGCCGCCCGGCACCACGCCTTCGCGCGGGACCGGCTGGGACACGTCGTAGTTGGCCAGTAGGCGGCTGATGTCGCCAGCGAACATCGCCGAGCGGTCCATCAGCGGAATGGTGTCGTTGGCGGCCAGGTGCGGCAGCAGGGCGGCCAGGGTGGCGGTGGCGGCGGCGTCGGCCTTGCTGCGCGACGGTGCGGGCGCCTGTGCGGCGGCCGGCTTGGCCGAGATGGTGGTGTTGGGGGTCTGCGCGGTCGCCTGGGCGGTGGTCGCCGTGGCGCTCACCTGGGCGGGAGCGGGGGCGACGGTCGCGATCGCTTCCGGGACGACGGTGTCGGCGGGAGCGGTCTGGGCCAGGGCCGGGAGGGCCGAGAAACAGAGCGAGGCGGTGCAGAAGAGGCGGAAAGCGGTCCGGCGGGGAACGGCGGGCTTGCCTGGAGAGGTCTGGGCTTCGGTCGTCACGCTTGGATCACAAAATAAAACGATGGGGGATCATGCCTTGTAGACAGAAATAGAAAGTTCAAATAAGGTTAAATTTTCGTAATTATGAATGTGGGTGAAATCACAATTCAACGCAAAACCCGTTTTGCGCCGGTGTAATGGTCTCGCCAGTAAGCCCCGTCCAACGAATCCAGGCGCACCGTTCCGCCCGTGCTCGGGGCATGCACGAAGCGGCCTTCGCCGACGTAAATTCCGACGTGTGTCACATTTCCTGCGCTGCCGAAGAACACCAGGTCGCCCGTGCTCAGGCGCTGCGGGTCGATCCGCGGACCCTGCACCGCGGCCAGTTCGCGCGAGGTGCGCGGCAGCCGCAGGTCGAGCATGTCGCGGTAGACGTAGGCGACCAGGCCGCTGCAGTCGAACCCGGATTCGGGGGTGTTGCCGCCGTAACGGTAGGGCGTGCCGACCAGGCCCAGCGCGCGCATCAGCACCGCGTTGGCCGCGCCCGGGTCGGCCGGCGCCACCTGCGGCCACTCGCGCACTGTCACCGGTGCCGGCCGGGTGTAGCGGACCTCATGGCGTCCACAGGCCGCCAGCGCGGCGGTGCACAGCAGCGGAAGCCACCACGGAAACGCGCGGCGGCCGCGCGGCGAAACTGGCGTGTTGTGCATGGAGCCGGGATAATGCGCGACCTCAGAAGGCCGCCATCATGGCGGCGCTCCCGGCGGCCGACAAGCCGCCCATCCCGTCTGCCCCGGCAGCCACAGCGCAGAGTGCACATGAAGATCGAAAAAGACCGCGTCGTCCGTTTCCACTACACCGTTTCGGAAGTCGGTCAAGAACCGATCGAAAGCTCCAAGGACCGCGATCCGCTGGTGATCCTGGTCGGCCACGGCAACATCATTCCGGGCCTGGAGAACGCGATGATGGACAAGACCGCCGGCGACAGCTTCGGCGTCGACGTGGCGGCCAAGGACGCCTACGGCGAATACCGCGAGGGCCTGAGCCAGCGCGTGCCGAAGAAGCATTTCGGCGCAGCCAAGCTGCAGCCGGGGAGCCAGGTGGTGCTGCAGACCAACTTCGGCCCGCGCGCGGTCACCGTGCAGAAGGTCGGCATGAGCGTGGTCGACGTCGACCTCAACCACCCGATGGCCGGCAAGGACCTGCACTTCGACGTGGAGATCGTCGACGTGCGCGAGGCCAGCGCCGAAGAGATCGAGCACGGCCACGTGCACGGCGACGGCGGCCACCACCACTGAGTGCGTTTGCGGCGGTGCCGGTCGCGCCGGTGCCGCCGGCCCTGGCGCCGCGCGCAGCGGCGCCGTCGCGCCGCCGCGGACGCCGGCGGCCCTCCTGATCGCGGCGAGGGACAATCGCCGGCCTCCCGCCCGGTGCCCCTTGGCCACTCCTGCCCCCGTGTTGCAGCCCGTCGCGCCCGCCGAGCGCATCGCCACCCTGGACGTGCTGCGCGGCTTCGCCCTGCTGGGCATCCTGCTGATGAACATCGAGGGCTTCGTCGGCCCGCTGGACGCGGCGATGACCGGCCTGGATCCGGCGCTGCGCGGTGCCGACCGCATCGCCGACGCGCTGGTCTACATCCTGGTGCAGGGCAAGTTCTACACCTTGTTCTCGCTGCTGTTCGGCATGGGCTTCGCGGTGATGGCGCAGCGCGCCGAGACCGCGCGGCGGCCGTTCGGCGGTTTCTTCCTGCGCCGCAGTGCGGGGTTGCTGGTGATCGGCCTGCTGCATGCGGTGTTGCTGTGGTCCGGCGACATCCTGGTCAGCTACGCGCTGCTGGCGTTCATGCTGCTGGCGTTCCGCGAGGCGCCCACGCGCTGGCTGCCCGGCATGGCGCTGGTGGTCTACCTGTTCGCGCCGGCGCTGTGGCTGTTGATCGGCGCGGCCTCCTGGGCGGCGCAGGCCGATCCGCACGGCGCGACGCAGTGGCAGCGCGAGATGGCCGAGCAGGCGCAGCACGGCGCCGCGGCGCTGGCGCAGCAGCGTGAGGTGTTCGGCCACGGCAGCTACGCCCAGGCCACCGCGCAGCGCGCGCGCGACCTGGTCGAATCGCTGAGCGGGCTGCTGTTCAACGCGCCGACCATCTTCGGCATGTTCCTGCTCGGCGCCTGGTGCGTGCGCAGCGGCCTGGCCGCACAACCGCAGCGCTTCCCGCGGCTGCTCGCCGTGCTGCGCTGGGGCGTGCTGCCGCTGGGCCTGGCGCTGATGTTGCTGAGCTTCCGGCTGGAACCGTGGATGGATCCAGCGCGGCTGGATCTGCGTCTGACCGTGGCCTATGCCCTGGCCAGCATCGCCGGCGGCCTGATGGCGCTGGGCTATGCGGCCTGGCTGGTGCGCGCCGCGCGCGCGCTGCAGTGGCTGGCGCCGGCCGGGCGCATGGCGCTGAGCAACTACCTGCTGCAGTCGCTGGTCTGCACGACGCTGTTCTACGGCTACGGCTTCGGCTATTTCGAACAACTGCCGCGCGCCTGGCAGATCCCGTTCGCGGTCGTGTTGTTCGCGCTGCAGGTGGCGCTGTCGCACTGGTGGCTGCAGCGCTTCCGCTTCGGCCCGGTGGAGTGGCTGTGGCGTTCGGCCAGCTATCTGCGCTGGCAGCCCATGCGGCGGCGCGACCCGGCCTGAGTCGCACGCGGCCGCACCCTCACATCTGCCGTGGTCCACCCCATGGCATGCTGCGCGCCGATCTCTCCCGTGCGACAGGACAACCGATGGACGACGTGAACTGCGCGCACCGCGCCGCGCCCGATGCCGCTGTGCCACGCACTGGGCGTGCGCCGTGAGCGCGCCGATCCGCGATTACGACCTGCTGGTGCTGGGCGGCGGTTCCGGTGGCCTGGCCACCGCGTTCCGCGCCGCCAGCCATGGCGCGCGGGTGGCGATCCTGGAGCCGAGTGCGCTCGGCGGCACCTGCGTCAACGTCGGCTGCGTGCCGAAGAAGGCGATGTGGCTGGCGGCGGACCTGGTCGAGCGCATCGACCTGGCGCGCGCGGTCGGGTTCGCCATTCCCGAGGCCACGCTGTCGTGGGCGGAACTGGTGGCGCATCGCCAGGGCTACATCGGCAACATCCACGCCAGCTACCGGCGGCGCCTGGATGCCGATGGCGTGGTGCTAATCCCGCGGCGCGGGCGACTGATCGATGCGCACACCGTCGAATGCGACGATGGCGTGCGGGTCAGCGCCAATCACGTGGTGATCGCCACGGGCGCGCATGCGGTGCGGCCGAACATCGAAGGCGCCGAGTTGGGCCTGATCTCCGACGATTTCTTCAATCTGTGCGAGGCGCCGCCGCGCGTGGCGATCGTCGGCGGCGGCTACATCGCGGTGGAACTGGCCGGGCTATTGCAGGCGCTGGGCAGCCGGGTGGAGCTGTACGTGCAGGGCGAGCGTCTGCTGGAGCGGTTCGACGCGGAACTGGCGCGGCAGCTCGCCGACAATCTGCACCACCAGGGCGTGCGCCTGCATTTCGGCTACCGCGCCAGCGCCCTGCGCCGCAACGGCGAGGACCTGTGCGTGGTCGATGCACAGGGGCAGCCAGGTGAACGCGTCGATCGGGTGTTCTTCGCGATCGGGCGCCGCCCCAACACGCGCGATCTCGGCCTGGAAGCGCTGGGCGTGCGCCTGGGCGACAAGCACGAGATCGTGGTGGACGCGTACCAGAACACCGACGTGCCGGGGCTGTATGCGATCGGCGACGTGGCCGGCAAGGTCGGCCTGACCCCGGTGGCGATCGCCGCCGGGCGCAAGCTGATGGACCGCGTGTTCGGCGACCGGCCGCAGGCGCGGCTGGACTACGAGAACGTGCCCAGCGTGGTGTTCTCGCACCCGCCACTGGGCCAGGTCGGGCTGGGCGAGGAGCAGGCGCGCGAGCGCTATGGTGCCGATGCGGTGACGGTGTACCGCAGCAATTTCCGGCCGATGCTGCAGGCGCTGGCCGACTCGCCGCAGCGCAGCCTGTTCAAGCTGGTGTGCGTCGGCGCCGACGAGCGCGTGGTCGGCGTCCACCTGCTCGGCGACGGCGCCGACGAAATCCTGCAGGGGTTCGCGGTGGCGTTGAAGCTGGGCGTGACCAAGCAGCAACTGGAAGACACCGTGGCGATCCATCCGACCTCGGCCGAGGAAGTGGTGCTGATGCGCTGAGGCGCTGAGGCGGCATCGATCCGACGGCTGGAAGACGGTAGCGCCGTAGAATGGCGGCATGCACGTGTCCTCTTGTCCTTGCCGCGGCGGTGCGCGATGAGCGCGCCCGGCGCGCCCACTGCCGTTGCCCCCGCCGCCACGCATGCCAGCCTGGGTGGCGTGTTGCTCGCCGCCGGCGGCGCGATCGCGTTTTCCGGCAAGGCCATCATCGTCAAGCTCGGTTACCGCTACGGCGTCGATGCAGTGACCCTGCTGGCCTTGCGCATGCTGGTGGCGCTGCCGTGCTTCGCGGCGATGGCGCTGTGGGCGGCGCGGCGCGCGCCACCGCTGCAGCCGGGCGACCGTTGGCGGATCGTCGCGCTGGGCGTGCTCGGCTACTACCTGGCCAGCTTCCTGGACTTCCTCGGCCTGGCCTACATCACCGCGACCCTGGAGCGGCTGATCCTCTATCTGACCCCGACCCTGGTGCTGCTGATCGGCGTGCTGCTGTGGCGGCGACGGCCGCAGCGGCGTCAGCTGTGGGCGCTGGCGTTGAGCTATCTGGGCGTGCTGCTGGCCTTCGGTCACGACCTGCGCATCGGTGGCGCGCGCACCGCCTGGGGCAGCCTGCTGGTGTTCGGCAGCGCGCTGGCCTATGCGGCGTATCTGGTCGGCAGTGGCCAACTGGTGGCACGGGTCGGCGCGGTGCGGTTGACCGCCTACGCCAGCCTGGTCGCCTGTGCGCTGTGCATCGCCCAGTTCCTGCTGCTGCGGCCGCTGCACGCGCTTGCCCTGCCGGCGCCGGTGTACGCGCTGTCGCTGCTCAACGGCACGCTGTGCACGGCAGTGCCGGTGCTGGCGACGATGCTGGCGGTGCAGCGCATCGGCTCGGCGCTGGCGTCGCAGATCGGCATGCTCGGCCCGGTCTCGACCATCGTGCTCAGCGTACTGCTGCTGCTGGGCGAGGCGATGGGGCCGTGGCAGATCGCCGGCACCGTGCTGGTGCTGGGCGGGGTGCTGCTGGTGTCGCGGCCAGTGCGGGCGCGGCCGGCATGAGTCCACGGCGGCCGTCCGCAGCGAGCGCGTCTGCACCGGTCGCGACGGCGGCGGCCGAGGCGCACGCGCGGATCCTGGCGACGATCCGGGCGATTCCGCCGGGTCAGGTGCGCGGCTACGGCGAGGTGGCGATGCTGGCCGGATTGCCGGGACGCGCGCGCCTGGTGGCGCGGCTGCTCGGCGCCAATACCGACGCCGCGCTGCCCTGGCATCGGGTGCTGCGCAGCGACGGCCGCATCGCGTTTCCGGAAGGCTCGCGTGGCTATCGCGAGCAATGCCAGCGCCTGCGCGCCGAAGGCGTGGCGGTGCAGGGCGGGCGGGTGAAGCGTACGTCGGCGCCGGTGCGCGATCTCGATGCAGAGGTGTGGGGTCCGCGGTAGCGACACTCACGAGAACTGCGGCGGCCGGTCTCCCAAAGCGGAAAGAAGCCGGATTCAGGTGGATGGCTTAGCCCCTCTCCCGTTGGAAGAGGGGGGCGGGGCGCGAAGCGCATGCGGTGTTCGGCTGCACGGGGCTGCGCCCGTACCCTCATCCGCCCCTGCGTGGCACCTTCTCCCGGAGGGAGAAGGATGGGTACAAGCCCCTCTCCCTCCGGGAGAGGGGTTGGCGTGAGCGTCGGGGCGAGAGGCGCATGCGGTGTTTCAACTGCACCAGGCTGCGCCCGTACCCTCATCCGCCCCTGCGTGGCACCTTCTCCCGGAGGGAGAAGGATGGGTACAAGCCCCTCTCCCTCCGGGAGAGGGGTTGGGGTGAGCGTCGGGGCGCGAAGCGCATGCGGTGTTTCAGCTGCGAGAGGCTGCGACCCGAACACCATCCGCCCGTCGGCGCACCGCATCGGTGATAGTGCTTGGAAGAGGGGGCTTGTTCCTTGTGGGAGGGACTTCAGCCCCGACGCTCTTTGCGCCGCCTGCGGGTTGGCCGGTGTCGTTCGTCGTGACTGAAGTCGCTTCTGCAGGGCATCGAGGAGGGTGTGGCGGTTCCCTCGGGGGCGATCGCAGTCGAGGGGCCGGAATGCCACCGCGTCGTTTGGAGTGCAGTCTCCGGCGAGCGGCTATGATGGAGGCAGTTGCCACGGAACCGACCATGTTTCCCAGACTTCCACCCGTCACCCAAGCGCTGCTGATCGGCAACGTCGTGGTGTTCCTGCTGCAGATGCTGCTCGGCACCAACACCTTCGATCCCTTCATGCTGTGGCCGATCGGCGCCTTCGATGCGTTCTCGCCCGGGCAGAACTTCCAGCTCTGGCAGTTGCTGACCTATGGTTTCCTGCACGGCAGCTTCTCGCATCTGCTGTTCAACATGCTGGCCCTGTACATGTTCGGCGGGCCGCTGGAGCAGACCTGGGGCAACAAGCGCTTCCTGACGTACTACCTGGTCTGCGTGGCCGGCGCCGGCCTGTGCCAGTTGCTGGTCGGCTGGTGGATGCTGAGCAACGGCAGCGAGCCGTACCCGACGCTGGGCGCCTCCGGCGGCATCTTCGGCCTGCTGCTGGCCTTCGGCATGCTGTTCCCGAACCAGCGGGTGATGCTGCTGTTCCCGCCGATCCCGATGAAGGCGCGCACCTTCGTCATCGTGTTCGGTGCGCTGGAGCTGCTGATGGGTTTCACCGGCTGGCAGCCGGGCGTGGCGCATTTCGCGCATCTCGGCGGCATGCTGTTCGGCTGGCTGATGATCCGCTACTGGCGCGGCCAGCCGCCGTTCGGCAAGCGCAAGCCGCCGCGCCCGCGCATCGTGCGCTGAGCGCACCGACCGCATAGCGCAAGCGCAACTCCACGCGGTGCGCGTGCGGTACCCGAGGGGCAATGGCTTTTCCCTTCTCCCGTCGGGACCATGGCCCCCTTTTGCGGGGGAAGGTGCCCCGCAGGGGCGGATGAGGGGACGGGCGGAGTCTCGCATTGCCAGCACGGCGCCGGCGCTTCGCGCGCCGTACCCTCACCCCAACCCCTCTCCCGGTGGGAGAGGGGCAGACAATTTTCCCGACCCCTGAACGCACGACGGCGCGGTTGCCCGCGCCGTCGTGCTGTGTGCCCGGCCGGCGGCTAGCGCCGGCACCGGCTCACGGCCACAGGTGGATCTGCTCGGCCTCGCTGCGGACCATCGGCTGGCCCGGCTTGCAGGTGAAGGTCGCGGCGAAGGCGGGCAGGTTGACCAGCGCGCCATTGGTGCGCCAGCGGCCCGGCGCGTGCACGTCGGCGGTGACCCGCTGCACGGCGTCGGTCGGCGACAGCTGCTGCGCCCACAGGCCGGCCCAGGCCTTGTAGAACGCCTGCTTGCCGGCCTCGCTGGCGGTCGGCTGTGCCGCGCTGTAGGCCTGCCAGGCCAGTTCGACGCTGCCGATGTCGGTCAGGTCCTCGTCCTGGGTCAGCGGGCCGTTGACCTTGGCGCCCTTCACGCCGGGGAAGTCGTAGGCGCCGTACTGCGCGGCGGTGCGGGCCGCCAGCGCGTTCCAGGCGTTCTTGTCCTCCGGGGTCCACCAGTTGCGCAACTGGCCCTGCGCGTCGACCTGGCTGCCCTTGTTGTCGATGGCGCCGATCAGCTCGTGCGCGACCATCGCGCCGTAGGCGCCGTACAGCGCCGCGGCGTCGCCGGCGGTCGCGTACACCGGCGGCTGCAGCACCGCGGCAGTGATGATCAGGCGGTTCTGGGCGATGTCGTAGGTCAGCGCCGGCTGCTGCGGCAGCACGTCCCAGCGGCGGTCCGCATTGCCCTTGCCGATGCGCTTCATTTCCTCGCGGTGACGCCAGGTGGAGGCGATCAGCATGTTGCCGCCGAAGCTGCCGCGGCCCATCGGCTGCAGGGTGTAGTCGAGGTCGCGGCGCGGCGCGCCGATCTCGATCTTCAGTGCGGCCAGCTTGGCCTGCGCCTCGGTGCGCGCCGGCTCGCTCAGCCAGGTGCTGCGCTTGACCGCGGCGATCTGCGCGTCGCGCACCTGGTCGGCGATGGTCTCGGCCTGGCGGCGGGTGTCGGCCGACAGGTAGCGGGCCACGTACTCGCGGCCCAGCATCGGGCCGGCGGCGACGTTGATCGCGTCCAGCACCTGCGCCCAGCGCGGCGGCGGCGCGACCTGGCCCTGCAGCACGCGGCCGCGGAACTCGAAGCTGGCGTCGCGGAAGCTCTTGGACAGGTATGGCGCCATCGCATCGCCCACGCGCCAGCGCAGGTAGGCCTTCCACTGCTCCGGCTTGATGCTGACGATCATGCCGTCGAGCTGCTTGAACATGTCCGGGTCGGCCATCGACACCAGGTCGTCGTTGACGCCCTGGGCCTTGAGGAAGGCGTCGAGCTGCAGGTTGCGGTACTGCTTGTTCAACTCCTTGGTCGAGATCGGCGCGTAGTTGTTGAACGGGTTGTTGATGCCGGCCAGCGACTTGGCGCTGCGCGCCAGCGCGGTCTCGATCTGCAGCACCGACTGGGTGTCGGCCTCGAGGCGGTCGGCCGGGGTGCCGGTCAGGGTCAGGATCTGCTTGACGTAGGTGCGGTAGCGGCCCATCAGCGCCATGGTGTCGGCGTCGGTGCGGGTGTAGAAGGCCGGGTCGGGCAGGCCCATGCCGCCCTGCATGAAGTAGCCGATGTGGCGGTCCAGCGCCTTCAGGTCGACGTCGGCGCCGAAGTTGAACGCGACCGGGATGCCGATCTGGTGCAGCGCGGCGATCGACGCCGGCACGTCCTTGGCCTTCTTGATCGCATCGATGCGGCCGAGCAGCGGCGCGATCGGGTTGGAGCCGTCCTTCTCCACCGCGGCCTCGTCCAGGCCGCTGGCCCAGAAGTCGCCCAGCGCCTTCTGCACGGCGTTCTGCGGCGACTGCATGCTTGCATCGAGCAGGTCGCGCTGTTGTTGCTGCGCACGTTCGGCGAGCTGGCCCAGCGCGGTGACCGCGCCGGTCTGCGGCACCGGGTTCTGCTTCAGCCAGTCGGCGTTGGCATCGTCGTAGAAGTCGCTGCAGGCGGCGCTGATCGGCGGGGCCTTGGGCGCGGCGGCGCGCTTCTTCTTGGGCGCGGCATCGGCGGCGGAGGCGAGGGCGATCAGGCCGAGGGCGACGGCGAGGGCAAGCGGACGGGCATTGGGCATCGGGAACGCATCCGGTCAGGATTAAAGTCGGCGGAGTTTAACAAGCCGCGGTGTGCAACTGTGGCGATGACGCGTGTCCGCGTCCCCACCGGATTCAGCGAGGGACGCCGGCCACCACGGGCGCCTGCCGCCGGATAGGGCAATCGGCATCGCCACCGCGGTCGCGCGCCGGCGCCGGCGCAAAGAAAAGGCCCGGACATGCCGGGCCTTTTCGCGAGACGGCGGTGACGCCGTCGCTTACCAGATCACCACGCGCTTGTCGCCGCTGCGCACCATCGGCGCGCCCGGCTTGCACTGGAACGCGGTGGCGAAGGCCTCCAGGTTCGACGGCGCACCGATCGCGCGGAACTGCGCCGGGGCGTGCGGGTCGGTGGTCAGGCGCACCATCGCGTTCTGCGGGGTGTACTTGGTGCGCCACACGGTGGCCCAGTTGATGAAGAAGTTCTGGTCGCGGCTCATGCCGCCGACCTTCGGGTCGTCCTTGCCCTCGGTGGCCTTCTTCATGGCGTCGTAGGCGGTGGTGATGCCGCCCAGGTCGGCGATGTTCTCGCCCAGGGTCAGCTTGCCGTTGACGTGCTTGCCGTCCACTTCATAGCCGTCGAACTGCTGGACCAGCTTGCCGGTGAGCGCGGAGAACTTCTTGGCGTCGGCCGGGGTCCACCAGTTCTCGAAGTTGCCGGTGGGCCCGAAGCGCGCGCCCTGGTCGTCGTAGCCGTGGGTCATCTCGTGGCCGATCACCGCGCCGATGCCGCCGTAGTTGAACGCGTCGTCGGCCTTGGGGTCGAAGAACGGCGGCTGCAGGATCGCCGCCGGGAACACGATCTCGTTCTGCAGCGGGTTGTAGTAGGCGTTGACCGTCTGCGGGGTCATGCCCCACTCGGTCTTGTCCACCGGCTTGCCGATCTTGCTCAGGTTGTACTTGTAGTTGAACGCCGTGGAGGCGCGCACGTTGTCCAGGTAGCTGTCGCGCTGGGTGTTCAGGCTGCTGTAGTCGCGCCACTTGTCCGGATAGCCGATCTTCGGGGTGAAGGTCTTCCACTTGTCCAGGGCCTTGGCCTTGGTCTCGTCGCTCATCCAGGTCAGCTTCTCCAGGCGCGCCTTCAGCGCCTGGCTCAGGTTCTGCACCAGCTGCTGCATCTTGGCCTTGTCGTCGGCCGAGAAGGCGACCTTGACGTACATCTGGCCCATCGCCTCGCCGGCGCCGTCGTTGATGCTGCCGAGCACGCGCTTCCAGCGCGGTTTCATCTCGGCCTGGCCGTTGAGTTCCTTGCCGTAGAAAGCGAAGTTTTCCTGCGCGAAGGCATCGCTCAGGTACGGCGAGGCGCTGTCCACGGTGTGGAAGCGCAGGTAGGCGCGCCACACCGACGGGTCGGTGTCGCCCAGCGCCTTGCTCACTTCCTGGTGGAAGGCCGGGATCGCCAGCGAGAACTTCTCCGGCACCGCCACGCCCTGCGACTCGAAGAACTTGGTCCAGGGGAAGTTCGGGGTCAGCTTGTCGGCGTCGGCCGGGGTGACCGGGTTGTAGGACAGCTCGGCGTCGCGCGAGAGCTGCTCGCTGGACTTGGACACCTTGGCCAGGCGGGTTTCCAGCGCCACCACGTCCTGCGCCTGCTTGGCCGCGTCGGCCGCCGGCACGCCGGCCAGCTCCAGCACCTTGGCCACGTGCGCCTGGTAGGCCTTGAGCTTGTCCTGCTTGTCGGCGTCGAAGTAGTAGCTGCGGTCGGGCAGGCCGAGGCCGCCCTGCATGGCGTAGGCCATGTTCATCGTCGAGTTCTTGAAGTCGGCCTCGGCGCCGAAGCCGAACAGGCCGTTCTCGCCCTTGGCCGCGCTCTGGCGCAGGTACTCGGCCACTGCCGGGCCGTCCTTGAGGCCGTCGATCGCGGCCAGGTCGGCCTTCAGCGGCTCGATGCCCTGCGCGTTGATCTTGGCTTCGTCCATGCCCGAGGACCAGAAGTCGCCGACGATCTTTTCCACGCCCTGCGGGTTGGCCGCGGCGGCGGCCTGTTCGGCCAGTTGGTGCTGCGCGGCCACCGAGCGCTCGTCCAGGATCGAGAACGCGCCCCAACTGCTGCGGTCCTTGGGAATCTCGTTGGCGGCCAGCCACTTGCCGTTGACGTAGCCGTTGAAGTCGTCGCAGGCGTTCTTGCTGGCGTCCAGATCATTGACGTTGAACGCGTTGTAGGCCGGCAGCTTGCTGGTGTCGAGCTTGAGCTCGGCCGGCGCCGCAGCGGCGGCCGGGGCGGCGGTTGCGGGCTTGGCGGCGTCGGCCGCGGGCGCGGCGTCGTCGTGCTTGCCGCAGCCGCTCAGCGCGGTGCTCACGGCCAGGGTCAACAGCAGCATCTTGGGATTGCGAAGGGTCACAGGCAGGCTCCAGGCCGACGTGGATAAAGGAATGGCCCGCACGGGCCGTGGCGAGACTCTACGCCGCCGCGGGAGGTTTCAGGGGTGTCGAAGGTCATGGGCGGCCCTTGGCATTGGGCCGTGGGACGGTGTCGCCTCCTGCCGGTCGGCAGGCCTGCCGGTGCTGGCTTACCATGCGGCCATGACCCGCGAGCCGCCATGCGATGCCCTGATCGTCGGCGCCGGCCACAACGGCCTGGTCTGCGCCGCCTATCTGGCGCGGGCCGGCTGGAAGGTGACGGTGCTGGAACGGCGCGGTGTGGTCGGCGGCGCCGCGGTGACCGAGGAATTCCACCCCGGCTTCCGCAACTCGGTGGCGTCCTACACGGTGTCGCTGCTGCAGCCCAAGGTGATCGCCGATCTCGACCTAGCCGGGCACGGCCTGCGCATCGTGCCGCGCCGGCGCAACAACTTCCTGCCGTTGCCGGACGGGCGCTACCTGCTGACCGGTGCCGGCCACACCCAGGCCGAACTGGCCAAGTTCTCCGCGCGCGACGCCGCACGCCTACCGGCCTACGAGGCGCGGCTGGAGGGCATCGCCGACGTGCTGCGCGCGCTGGCGCTGCAGCCGCCGCCCAACGTCACCGACGGCGGCTGGCTGCAGGCGCTTCCCGAGTTGTTGCGCGCCGGCCGCCTCGGCCGCCGCCTGCACGCGCTGGATGCGGAACTGCGCCAGGACCTGCTGGACCTGTTCACCCTCTCCGCCGCCGAGTATCTGCAGCGCTGGTTCGAGAGCGATGCGGTGCAGGCGCTGTTCGGCTTCGACGGCATCGTCGGCAACTACGCCAGTCCGTACACGCCCGGATCGGCCTACGTGCTGCTGCATCACGTGTTCGGCGAGAGCAACGGGGTCAAGGGCGCCTGGGGCCATGCGCTGGGCGGCATGGGCGCGATCACCCAGGCCATGGCCCGCGCCGCGACCGCGGCCGGCGCGCAGATCCGCACCGATGCCGGCGTGCGCGAGATCCTGGTCGAGGACGGGCGCGCGGTCGGCGTGGTCACCGAGCAAGGCGAGCGGCTGCGGGCGCGGCACGTGATCGCCAACGTCAATCCCAAGCTGTTGTACGAACGCCTGCTCGATCCGGCGCACGTGCCGGCCGCCACGCGTGAGCGCATGGCGCACTGGCGCTGCGGGTCGGGCACGTTCCGCATGAACGTGGCGCTATCGCGCCTGCCCAGCTTCAGCGCGCTGCCGGGGCCGGGCGACCATCTCACTGCCGGCATCGTGCTGGCGCCGAGCCTGGACTACATGGACCGCGCCTACCTTGATGCGCGCTGGCATGGCTGGTCGCGCGAGCCGATCGTCGAACTGCTGATCCCCAGCACCCTGGACGACAGCCTGGCGCCGCCGGGCCAGCACGTGGCCAGCCTGTTTTGCCAGCACGTGGCGCCGCAACTGCCGGACGGGCGCAGTTGGGATGCGCACCGCGACGAGGTCGCCGAGCTGATGATCGCCACCGTCGAGCGCTACGCGCCCGGATTCGCCACCTCGGTGCTGGGCCGGCAGGTGCTGAGCCCGCTGGACCTGGAACGCACCTTCGGGCTGATCGGCGGCGACATCTTCCACGGCGCGCTGACCCTCAACCAGTTGTTCAGTGCGCGCCCGATGCTCGGCCAGGCCGCGTACCGCGGCGCGCTGCCGGGCCTGTATCTGTGCGGTTCCGGCACCCACCCCGGCGGCGGCGTGACCGGCGCGCCCGGGCACAATGCGGCGATGGCGCTGTTGCGCGGCTGAGGTCGGGGCGGCGCTCAGGCAGGAGGCTGCATCAGTTCGATGGTGATGCCATCGGGGCCGCTGACATAGGCGACCACGGTGCCGGCGCGCGGCCCGGCCGGGATCGGCTGTGGCGTGCCCTTGGCAGGCCACCCCGCCGCGGCCATCCGGCGCAAGGCCCGGCCGATGTCCGTCACGGTCACCGCGAGGTGCGCGGCGCCGATCGCGCCGGCGCTGTCCGGGACCCTGCCCAGGGCGGGGCCGGTCGAATATTCCAGGAGTTCGATGGGATAGCCATTCGGCGCCTGCACCACGGCCATGCGGCACTGCGGCGCGTCGACGCCTGTCACCTCGTGCAGGAACGGGCCGCCCATCTTGCCGCGGCGCACGCAGGCGAACCCCATCGCCTCGGTCCAGAACTGCAGCGCCGCGTCCAGCGACGCGACCGAGAAGCCAGTGTGATCGACCGCCACGACTCCGGCATCGTCCGGGGTGTGTGGCGGCGCGGCGGGGGGGTGTGGCTCATGCATGGCACTGCGGCTCGAGCGGGCATGCCTGCGTCGCGCGCACGCGGGTGCAACCAACGGGATGTCGGTGCGGATTGCGGACGAGCAGGGTGGAGACATTCACGCAGGGCATCGACGGGCCTCTTCAACGGTCATGACGACGGCAGGATAGCGCTGGCGACCTGCCGTGATGGCGGCGATCTGCGTGGCGGCCGGGTCAGCGGTCTCTGCGGAGCCGGCCAGGCGGATCTGGGCCGTGGCCGACAGCACATCGAACCTTGAGCCGAACCCGAAGTCGCCGAAGCCCCTGCGTGTCGCTTTGGCATCGTCCGGCTGCACCAGCGCCGGCGGCGATGGGCCGTCAGACCGGCGCCAGCGCCGGCATGTGCGCGGCCAGCGAGAACGGCATCGGCTCTTCCGGGTGCAGCTCGACATGCGCGGCTGCCGTCTCCCGCATGCGCCGCCAGCGGAACGGCGCATGCATGGATGCGTGACCGCGGATCGGGCACACGTAGCATGGCCTCGCCCGATCGATCCTGGCGCGACGCATGGAGCGCCAGGCCAGCAAAAAAATCCCTGGCGCGATGGCCAGGGCGAGGAAAGGCGCGGCACGTGCAGCGCGCCGCGCGCGCCACGGCGGCGCGCCGTGGCGGATCTGCGCTCAGGGTCAGGGCGCGCTGGCCGACGCGGATGCGTCGGGCCGTGGCGCGGAACCGCCCAGATGCGCGTCGAAGAACGCCAGCATCTTCGTGTAGAGGTTGAGGTTGTTCTCCTCCTTGTAGAAGCCGTGGCCTTCTCCGGACTGCACGATCACGCCTTCGGGCGGGTTGCCGGCGGCCTGCAAGGCCTTGGCCAGCGCCTCGGTGTGCTCCGGTGGGCAGCGGTCGTCGCGGGCGCCGGCGGCGAGGTAGATCGGCAGCGTCAGCGCCTGCACGTGGTTGATCGGCGACATCCGCTCCTGCTCGGCGCTGGTGTTGCCGAAGGCGCGCAGCAGATAGCGCCTGCCGCTCTCGCTCTTGCTGGTGTCGCTGAGCCGCAGCTGGATCTTGGCGTCGTACATGCCGACGTAGCCGAACGCGCAACGGAACAGCCCCGGCGCGCGCACCGGCGCCATCATCGCCGCGTAGCCGCCGAAGCTGCCGCCGTAGATGCAGATGCGCGATTTGTCGGCCAGGCCCTGCTGGACGGCGTACTGGGTGCCGTCGATGATGTCGTTCATGATGCCGCCGTCCCACTGCCCGTAGGCGCGGTCCCTGAACGCCTTGCCGAAGCCGCCGGAGCCGCGGTAGTTGAGTTGCAGCGTGGCGTAGCCGCGGCTGGCAAACAGTTGCGCCTCGGAGTGGAAGCCCCAGGTATCGCGCGGCCCCATCGGCCCGCCGTGCACGTTGACGATCAGCGGCAGATTTTTCGCCTGCGCTCCGGCCGGCACGGTGAGGTAGCCGTGGATGCGCAGCCCGTCGCGGGCGGTGAACTGGATCGGGGTGATCGTGGCCATCTTCGCCGCATCGATCCACGGCCGGCTCTTCATCAGGAAGCGGGCCTTGCCGGTGGCGCGCTCGTACAGGTACAGCTCGCCCGGATTCTGGTCGCTGCGCACGCTGACCACGATGGTGTCGCCATTGCGGGTGGCGCTGGCGAAGTCGACGTACTGGCCGGGAAAGGCCGCGGCCAGGCTGGCGTACAGCGCCGCGTCCGGATGCGTCTCGTCGATCAGCTTGACCTGCGGTGCACCGGCCTCGGTGACCACCGCCAGTGCGGTGTCCGAGCCGTCGGTGGCGTTGATGGTGCGCGCGACCTCGCTGGTGGGATCCTGGAACAGGGAGACGAAACCGCCGCTGCGCGGATCCAGGTAGCCGAACGCGCCAGGCGCCTTGCCGTCGTCGCGGGTGGCATAGACGCGGCCGCTGGCGGTCGACCAGTCGATGTCCAGGCGCGCACCGTCGGTCTTGCTGGCATTGATCAGCGCCCACTTGCCGTCCTGCAGCGCGTACACCTCGCTGTGGCTGTCGTAGCCGGTGTCCTCGTCCTTGTCGCTCTGGCAGGTGGCGAAGGCGGGTTGCTTGGCGGCGTCCAGGGCGATGGAGCAGTTCGCCTTGGGCGCGCGGCCCAGCGATTTGCGCCGGCCGCTGAGGGTGTCGATCATCACCACTTCGGTGCCGGCGCCGTCCGAGGAGCGCGGGTAGCGCACCTGCATGACCACGTTCTGCTCGTCGTCGCGCAACGTGTCGAGCAGGGCGAAGGATTCGCGGCCCACACTCTTGCCGCGCTGGGTGACGCTTTGCGTGCCGTATTCGATCAGGGTGCGCGGCTGGCCGCCGTCGGCGTCGACCGCGAACCATTCGCCGGTGCCCATCGGCCGCTCGAACGAGCCGACCTTCTTGACCGCGGTGAACAGCAGCCGCTTGCGGCCGGTCCAGTAGAACGCGCCGACGCTCTTGCCGTCGGGCAGCACGTTGACCTTGATCGGCTTGAGGTCGCGCGTGCCGAGCACGGTCAGCACGTCCTGTTCGCCGCGGTCAACGGTCAGCGCCAGGTACTCGCCGTCGGGCGAGATCTTGACCGCGCTGTAGGTGGGGCGTTTGACGAAATCCGCGATGGGCGGGGCAGCGGCGGCGGCCATGCCGCCGTGCAGACACAGCCCCAACGCACAGAAAGCAACGAGTCGTTTCACGAGCATCCTTTTTGCGTGATTGCACGCAGCGAGAGCCCGATGCCGGGCTCTCGCTGACCTCCTCCAGTGCGCGTGCCGCGGCTCAGCGGAAGCGGTACTGGAACTCCGCCGCCACTTCGCGGCCGTACGGGCTGTAGGCGCGCCAGAAGTACGGATACGTGTTGTAGCCGCTGTCCTTCGGATGGGTCTTGTCGAACACGTTGTTGACGTAGAAGTTGACCGTCAGCTTGTCGGTCAGCTTCTTGCCCACGTTCGCGTTCCAGAGGAAGTACGGCGCAATGCGGCCGGTCTCCTGCCAGTTCGGCAGGCTGCCGTAGCGGATCATGAACACCGCCGCCTGCCAGTCGTTCTTCTGCCAGGTCGCGGTGGTGCGAATGCGGCTGCGGAAGTCGAAGTTGCTCAGGTCGTCGCGGTAATCGAGGATCGGATCGCCCTTGAACTCGGCCGACTTCTGCTCGAGGGTGTGCGAGTAGCCCACCTGGAAGCGGAAGTCGCCGAGCCGGTCGGTGTCGAGACGGTAGTCCAGCGACGCATCGATGCCCTTGGTGCCGAGAAAGGCGCGGTTGATCGGACCGCGGCGGATCTCGGTGATCTGGCCGTCGTTCGGCGTGCCCGGCGCGCTGAGGCGGGTCACCCGCGACAGCATGTCGTTGCAGAACGCCGAGCCCGGCGCACCCAGGGTGAACGGGTTGCGGTTGCGGGTCAGCCCGGTCACGCAGCCGGCTTCGCCGTCGAGGATGTAGGTGGAGGTGATGTCGGCCACCACGTTCTTCAGGCGGATGTCGTAGTAGTCGGCGGTGACCGACAGGCCGTCGAGCACGTCCCACACGAAGCCGGCGGTCCACGACGTACCGGTTTCCTCGGACAGGGCAGTGGTGCCCTGGCGCACGCCGTAGGCGGTGTAGTTCACCGTGGTGTCCGAGGTCGGGCACTGCGCCGCGGCGCGGCCGCTTTCCAGGCAGCGCCGGGTATCGAAGATGCTCGAGAACGAACCGCTGCGATCGGCGAACACGTAGTGCAGGTCGGGCGCGCGGAAGCTGGTGGAGTAGGAGCCGCGCAGCAGCAGGCTGTCCAGCGGACGCCACTCTAGGCCGGCATTCCAGGTCTTGGCGTCGTCCACCGCGGTGACGTCGTCGTACTTGTCCAGGCGCCCGGCCAGGTGCGCCTTCAGCGAGCTGAGGATCGGAATCGACAGCTCCACGCCCAGCGCGTAGCGGTCGCGCTTGCCGCCGCCGCCGGTGCCGGTGAGGTTGTACGGACGGTCGGCGCCGGTGTAGTCGGGCAGGATGCGCGGATCGGCGTTGAGCTTGTACTCCTGCTGCGAGGCTTCGACCACGCCGGCGAAGCCCAGCGCGCCGGCCGGCAGCTCGAACAGGTCGCCGGAGAGGACGAAGTTGCCCTGGTTGACGTGCGAGTTGGCGTCGGTCTTGACCGTGGTGCTCAGCGCCGCGAACTGGTCCGGGGTCAGTGCGCTGTAGTAGCGCTGCTGGTTCAGGCGATACACCGGGTAGGTGGCGCCGCCGACCACGCGGGTGCCCAGCTGCTGGCCGAGGAAGTAATCGTTGACCGCCGACGCCACCAGGCGCGGACGGTCGACCTTCACCTTGTACTCGGCGCGCGACAGGGTCAGGTCCCAATCGAAGCGGTCGCCCCACTTGCCGCGCAGGCCCGCGGCGAAGTCGTAGGACTTCTCCTTGTTGCGCGCCATCAGGTGCTCCACGCCGCCGGCTTCCTGCGGGGTGAACACGCGCTGCGCGTCGACCAGCGCGTTGAAGCCGGGATCGAACCACAGCGCGCCGTTGGTGCGGCCGGACCAGAACTGGGTGCCCGAGCTGTACTTGGACTCGGAGGACCAGGCCTGCAGGCTGGCCCAGCCCTGTACGCCGCCGTCGAAATCGAAGGTGCCGTAGGCGTAGCCGGACAGGTCGTTGTTCTCGTTGCGGATGGTCTGGTAGGCCGGGTCCTTGAAGGTGCCGCAGGCCTGGCCGAGGTTGGTGATGGCGCCGCTGGCGCTGGCGGTGCGGTAGTTCCAGCGCACCCACTCGTCGCCGAGCTGCTCGCAGGCGCCGGCCGGCGGTGCGAAGTAGGAGTTGGTGGTCGAGCCGGTGCGGCGACGCACGCGCATGGTGCCGGTGGGCTGGATGCCGACGAAGGCCGGCGGGAACGGATTGTCCAGCGCCGAATCCATGAAGTCGCGCTGGTAGGCGAACAGCGGCTCGCCGGCGGTGTATTCGAAGGCGTAGGTCAGGCTCCAGCGGTCGCCGGTCTTGCCGCCGATCCACTGGAAGTCGCCGGTGTCGCCGCCGCCGCGGGTCAGGGTGCTGCCGCGCAGCTTGACCAGGTCGCCCTCGTAGTTGGTCTTGAGGATGACGTTGACCACGCCGGCGACCGCGTCGGAGCCGTAGATGGCCGAGGCGCCGCCGGCGAGGATCTCGATGCGATCGACCGCGGCGGCGGGAATGTTGCCGAAATTGGCGAAGTTGCTCTGGCCGTTGTACGGCAGCGGATAGTCCGCGGCGCGGCGGCCGTTGATCAGCAGCAGGGTGCGGCCCGGGCCCAGGCCGCGCAGGTTGATGACGCTGGCATTGGGCGTGAACCCGCCGGCGAACAGCTCGTTCTGGGTGGAACCGGACGCCTGGGTGAGCGTGCTCAGCGCGTCGAAGACGGTGTTGAAGCCTTCGCGCTCGATCTGGGTGGCGGAGATGATGGTGACGGGCGAGGGGCCCTCGACTTCGGTGCGCTGGATGCGCGAACCGGTCACCGTCACCTTCTCCAGGGTATGCGCCTTGGCGCCGGTGGCCTCGGTCAGTTGTTCCGTTTCCGATTCTTCGCTCGGATTCTGGCTTTGCGCCAGTGCCTGCGAGGCAGGCAGGGCCAGAATGGCGGACACAGCAACGACCAGAAGACTCCGCTTGGGAGTCGGTGCTTTGACTGACATTGACAAATTTCCCCTAGATGCATGTGCGGTACGCAGGTCCCTTCCTGGACCGGTACGTTCAGATAGTGTGAAGTCCATTTCACGTTTCTTGACCGTAGCATGAACGAATCGGAAAAGTAACGAAAAATTTGCGTTACACGACATGTTGTTGAAGCGGGCTTGCTGTAAGGGCGGCCTTGGCGCGAGCTCGCTCGCCCGATGACGCGCGTAAGCCCTTGTCGCTGCGCGGTTTCGAGCGGGGCACGCGTCGTTTCGCTGCGCACTCGCTTCCGCTGCGGGGCACGCTGGTCGCAGAGGGAAGACGCCGCGCATGCGCGCGCATGCTGCGCTGCGGTCATAATCGGAAACCGTCGCGTGCCTGCATGTCGCCACGGCCAGCCTTCCAGGGGAGATCGGGCGCATCCATGAGCGAACAGGTTCAGCTCTACAACCAGGCCATCGCGGCGCTCAACCGCGGCGACTGGGCGCACGCGCTGCGGATCGCGCAACATCTGCTGCAGGCCTTGCCGCAGCATCCGGGCGTGCATTTCGTCGCCGGCGTGGCGGCGCTGGAGCTGCAGCAGATGCAGGTCGCGGCGATGCACCTGCATCAGGCCGCGACCCTGAATCCCGAGCGTGCCGACTACGCCGCGCAATTGGCGCGGGTGCTGGCGATGGGCCGGTTCCTGCAGGATGCGCACCGTTTCGCCGATCATGCGATGGCGTTGCAGCCCACCGACGCGCATACCCTGGACACGCTGGGCGTGGTTTACAGCCAGGTCAACGAACATGCCGCGTCGCTGGAAGCGTTCACGCGTGCGGTGCAGGCGGCGCCGCAGCAGGCCAGCTTCCGCTACAACCTGGGGACCTCGCTGCTGTTCTCCGGCAGGCTGCAGGAGGCCGAGGCCGAGTACCGCGCCTGCCTGGCGCTGGAGCCGCGCTACTGGAAGGTGTATCTGTCGCTGTCGCAGTTGCGCAAGTGGACGCCGCAGGAGAACAACCTGGCGTTGCTCGAGGCCGCGCTGGCCTCGGCCGGCGACGATCCCGATGCGGTGTTGCACCTGAACCTGGCGCTGGCCAAGGAGCACGAGGATCTCGGCGATTACCGCGCCGCGTTTCGCGGCTATGTGCAGGGCAAGTCGGTGCACAAGCGTGCGCGCGGCTATACCTCCGAGCGCGACGCGCGCCTGTTCGATGCCCTGCATCGCACCTTCCCCGCCGACGACGCGCCGGTGCCGGGTTTCGAGAGCGAAGAGCCGATCTTCGTGATCGGCATGCCGCGCAGCGGCACCACGCTGGTCGACCGGATCCTGTCCAGCCATCCGCAGGTGCACTCGGCCGGGGAGCTGCAGAACTTCTCGGTGGTGCTCAAGCGCCTGACCGGCACGCCGTCGCCGGAGATCCTCGATGTCGCCACGCTGAGCCAGGTGCAGGGACTGGACTGGCGCGCGCTCGGTCGCGGCTACGTCGAATCCACGCGCCCGGGCACCGCGCTGAAGCCGCGCTTCGTCGACAAGCTGCCGCACAACTTCCTCTACGCCGGCCACATCGCGCGCGCCTTGCCGAAGGCGAAGATCGTGTGCCTGCGGCGCGATCCGATGGACACCTGCCTGAGCAACTTCCGCCAGTTGTTCGCGCTGTCCTCGCCGTACTACGACTATTCCTTCGACCTGATGGACGTCGGCCGCTACTTCCTGATGTTCGACCGGCTGATGGCGCACTGGAACGCGGTCTTGCCGCAACGCATCCTGCAGGTCGACTACGAGGACCTGGTGACCGCGCAGGAGCCGACCACGCGCCGCCTGCTGGACTTCTGCGGCCTGCCGTGGGACGAGGCCTGCCTGCATTTCGAGCAGAACCAGGCGCCGGTGGCCACCGCCAGCGTGGTGCAGGTGCGCACGTCGATGACGCGCTCCTACATGGGGCGTTGGCAGCGCTACGGCGAGGATCTGGACGAACTGAAGGCGCTGTTGTCGGCGTTCTATCCGTAACGGTCGGGTCAGCCGCCGGCCGGTCTCTGCCGGGCCGTCACCGGTCGCGCTCGCGGCCGACGCACGCGCTGCTGGGGCGCTACAGGCGTGCTGCGGCAGGTGATGGCTGCTACGTGCTTTTGTGTTGTGGCGACGCTGCGCGAATGCACAGGCGGGCCCCGCCTGGTCCAAGTCGCGGCGCGGCATCTTGGCACTCCACGGGGTCCACTGTGGCATGCGAACTGCCGAGCCGCGTGAGCGTTGGACGTGTTGGCGATGGCCGTTCCGTTCTGTACGACTACAGCATGGGGCGTCGGCGCTGGTGCCCCGATGCCGAGACGCTGGCGTGCGCAAACCGCGTGAGCCTGGCTAGCCTGGTCGAATGCACAGGACGAGCACGCATCTGCGCCGACCTGGAGGCCGCGCAGTCCGCGAATGCGAGGCAAAAAAAAACCCACCCTCGCGGGTGGGTTCTTTCATTGCATGCGCGCGTTCTTACTTGCCGAACGAGTAACGCATTTCCAGGTAGTACGCACGGCCGTACACATCGAAGTTGTAATCGTTGTACGCCCACTGCGCGCTGCCCGGGTAGGACTTGTCCAGCGGCGGCATCTTGTTGAACACGTTGGTCATCATCAGCGACAGCTCCATGCCCTCGAACGCCTTGTAGGTCACGCTGGCGTTGTGGGTGATGTGCGACGGCAGCTTGCCGGCGCGCGGGGAGGCATAGCCGGCCGGGGCGACGGTCGCCGCGTAGTTCGGGGTCTTGTCGAACCAGCTCGCGTACCAGGTGGTCGAGAACTTGCCGATGTCCCAGGTCAGCGACGCGTCGGCCTTGCGCTTCGGGTCGGTGCTCCAGTACGGATCGTTCAGCAGGTCCACGGGCGTATCGCCCGTGTAGCGCACATACTTGTGGCGCAAGTTCTCGCTGTAGCTGGCGATGGTGCTCAGGTCGCCCCAGCGACCGAAGTCGTAGCCATAGCGGAACGAGGCAGTGACCGCTTCCAGCTTCTGGTTGGAGACGTTGATCTTCGGCGTGTAGATGTTGGTGATCTGGCCGGCGGCGTTGCGGGTGACCTGGGCGAACGTGGCCTGGCACAGCGCCGAGGCGGCATCGTCGATGCCGGCGCGGCAGCGGTAATCTTGCAGGCTCAGGCCGTCGGCGCTCTGCTGGGTGACTTCATCGCTGATGTCCCAGTTGAGGTAGTCGACGGTCAGCGCCATGCGGTCCACCGGCGACCACACGAAGCCGGCGCTCCACACGTCGGCATTGATCGGCTTCAGGTCCAGGTTGCCCGACTGCGTCCCGCGGAACTGACGGCTGGAGAAGGCGGCCGGGCAGTTGTCGGTGTTGCCCGGCAGGTAGCCGCGGCGCGCGCACTGGTAGTAGTCGACGACGCTGCTGTAGTAGCCGCTCTGGCCCTGGTACAGGTCGGACAGGGTCGGCGCGCGGAACGCGGTGCCGTACTTGCCGCGCAGCAGCAGGGTTTCGAACGGACGGTACTCCAGCGAGATGCTGTAGGTCGGCTTGTCGATGGTGCGGCCGCTGGCCTTGAACGCATCGTAGCGGCCGGCCAGGGTGATGGTCAGCGGGTCGAACACCGGCATGCGCAGTTCCGAGGTCAGCGCGTAGCGGTCGCGCTGGCCGCCGCCGGCCACCGAGGTCAGGCCCCAGACTTCGCCGTTGAGGATCACCGGATCCGGCGCGTAGTCCCACTTCTGCTTGCCGTATTCGCCGACCACGGCCAGGCCGGCATCACCGCCGGGCAGGCTGAACAGCTTGCCGTTGGTGGCCTGGACGCGAAGCATGCCGTCGGAGGTCTTGCTCTTGTTGGTGGCCTGGCCGGTGAAGCTGGCGAAGTCCGCCTGGCTGATCGGCGAGTAGAACGCTGCGTAGTTCGGCGAATACACCGGATAGGTGTCGTACAGCGGATCCAGGCCGAGCTGCGGACCCAGCACGCGGTTCACGAAGAACTGGTCGATCGCGTTCTTGTAGCGGACCAGCTGGCGCTCCTCCAGCTTGTACTGGGTGTAGGTGACGCCGGCATCGTAGTCCCAGCTCGACTGGCCGAGCTGGCCCTGGGCGCCGAAGGTCACGCGCACCGAGTCGCTCTTGTTGCGGCTCATCGTGTCCTTGATGCCGTTGATGCCCATTTCTTCCGGGGCGAACGAGCGCTGCAGATTCAGCAGATCGCCCACCTTCGGATCGTAGTAATAGCCGAAATCAGCGGCGGTGCCCCACCAGATGTAGTTGGAGCCGGAGTTGAACTTGACCTCGTCGTGGCTGTAGAGCACGTCGCCGTACAGCTGCACGTTGTCGTTCAGGTCATGGGTGCCGTGGATGTAGGCCTGCAGCGACTTGGTGCCGCTGTCCAGGGTGCGATAGCCCGGGGTGTACTTGGAGCCGCAGTAGTAGGTGTCGCCGAAGCCCGGGCGCTGCTGCTTGGCGATGGTGCCGCCGAACAGGCCGGACACGTTGTTGCAGTTGTTCGGGTCGAGGAACTTGTAGCTGGTGAACGGGCTGTAGACCAGGAAGTCGCGGCTCGGCAGCTGGGCGTTGTAGCCCTGGGTGTTGAACTGCTTGGTCAGGTCGCGCTGGTAGGCCCAGATCGGATCCTTCTCTTCGTACTGCACGCCGCCCAGGATGCTGGTGCGGCCATCGGCCGAGGTCCAGCCGTCGGCGAAGGTGGTGCGGAAGTTGCTGCCGCCGCCCTCGGAATAGCCGCCGCCGCGGATGCTGAACACCGCGCCGTCCATCTTCTTCTTGAGGATGACGTTGATCACGCCGGCGATCGCGTCGGAGCCGTACAGCGACGACTGGCCGCCCGGCAGGATTTCGATGCGGTCGACCAGGTCGATCGGAATGCCGCTGATGTTGTTGAACGTGTCGCTGCCGTTGTACAGCGCCGGATAGTTCGACATCGGGCGGCCGTCGATCAGGTACTTCACGTAGCCCGGCGGCAGGCCGAACAGGCTCACCGTCTTCGCGCCCTGGGTGAAGGTGCCCGAGCTCTGCCCGCCCTGCACGCCGCCGGTGGCGAACGAGCTCTTCTGCAGCACGTCGGCGACGGTGCTGAAGCCGCGCGCCTTGATCTCTTCGGCATTGATCGTGGTGACCGGCGTGGCGGTCTCGATCTCGGTCTGCGGGATCAGCGACCCGGTGACGGTGATCTTGTCGAGATTCGTCGCCTTGTCGGTCTTGTCATCGGTCGTGGCGTCCTGCGCAAAGGCGGCAAACGCGGCCGGAACAAGCAGGGCGGAGGCCAGCGCGGCACTCAGGTGGCTGTGCTTGAAACTACGAGTATGACGAGCAGTCATCTTTCTCTATCCCCGAAAATCAATCGATAAGGCGAGGGGCCTCGTGCCGCGACATGTGCCTTGAAAGTGGGACCGCATCCTGCGATCAACCCAAACGTAACACGGACTTAACGCCGTTTGTACATGGGTGTCACTTTTTTCGTCTACAAGCGAAAAGTGCCGCGATCGGGTGGGAAACGTCGGCAAATGCCGGCACTGGGCGGCAGTGAGAACCATTTTCACGCTGCTTTGCACCATTGCGGGGCGTTGCGCGGACAGGTTGCTGAACGGCACGGCGCTACGTTGGCGCGCACCTCGTCAGGCCCCGCGCCGGCAGGGCTGCGCCAACGGAGCCGGCGTCCGGGTGCGCTCGCCGCTGCACCACTTCGGTGAGTGCGTTTCGCCATCGTGGGGCGGTCGTGGGCTCGCCGCCTTGCTTCGCAGTACGCCAAGCGTTGGTCCGGCGGCTGCGCGGGCAGGTGCACTCGACGATGGCGGCCGCCTGCGGAAGCCGGGTGGTGGCCGGTGTTGGAGGCCATTTGCGCAAATTCGCCAAGAGTCGCGTCGCCCGCGACGCGGGACCCGGCACCGGCACACTTGTATAGTCATGTGTCCGTGCGGCCCGCGACGCTGCCGCTGTCCGCGGCCCCGCTCGCGGTCCATGTCTCCCTTTCGTCCAGCGCACGCCCGTGTGCGGCGCCGACGCTTTCTTGTTGAGTTTTCCGATGACCGAACGCCCGCGTCTCCCCGCCCATGCCGTCCAGCCCAAGCTCGCCCCGCATCCACGCATCCGCAACGTCATTGCCGTCGGTTCCGGCAAGGGGGGAGTGGGCAAGTCCACCACTGCGGTGAACCTGGCGCTGGCCCTGCAGCGTCAGGGCGCGCGCGTCGGGGTGTTGGATGCCGACGTCTACGGCCCCAGCGTGCCGGCCATGCTCGGCCTGAGCGGGCGCCCCGATAGTCCTGACGACAAGCGCATCGAGCCGATGCGCGCCTTCGGCATCGAGGCCATGTCGATCGGGCTGCTGGTGGACCAGGACACGCCGATGATCTGGCGCGGCCCAATGGCGACCTCGGCGCTCACCCAGTTGTTCGCCGACACCCTGTGGGACGACCTGGACTACCTGCTGATCGACCTGCCGCCCGGCACCGGCGACATCCAGCTGACCCTGGCGCAGAAGATCCCGGTGGCCGGCGCGGTGATCGTCACCACCCCGCAGGACATCGCCACGCTGGACGCGAAGAAGGCGCTGAAGATGTTCGAGAAGGTCGAGGTGCCGGTGCTGGGCATCGTCGAGAACATGGCGGTGCACACCTGCAGCCACTGCGGCCATGTCGAGCACTTGTTCGGCGAGGGCGGCGGCCAGCGCATGGCGCAGCAGTACGGCGTGCCGTTGCTGGGTTCGCTGCCGCTGGCGATCGCGATCCGCGAGCAGGGCGACGCCGGCACCCCGGTGGTAGCCGCAGCGCCGGAGTCGGCCGCGGCGCAGGCCTACCTGGCCACCGCGCAGCGCCTGACCGAGGAACTGCGCAAGCGCCCGCGCGCGGCAATCCCGATCACCGCGGCGTTGCGCTGAGCGGCGCGCGGCGCCTGCCGCGAAGGCCTTGCAACCGGCTAGAATCGCCGGTCATTACGGCCGGCCCCATCCGCCGGTCGCGTTCCCGGCGCGCAGGCTGCGGCCGCCGCCACCGCATCAGGAAGCCCCATGAGCATCAAGAGCGACCGCTGGATCCGCCGCATGTCCGAACAGCACGGCATGATCGCGCCCTACGAGCCGGGCCAGGTCAAGCAGGTCGACGGCCAGCGCATCGTCAGCTACGGCACCTCCAGCTACGGCTACGACGTGCGCTGCTCGCGCGAGTTCAAGGTGTTCACCAACATCAACTCGACCATCGTCGACCCCAAGCACTTCGACCCCAAGAGCTTCGTCGACATCGAGGCCGACGAGTGCATCATCCCGCCCAACAGCTTCGCGCTGGCGCGCACCGTGGAGTTCTTCCGCATCCCGCGCGACACCCTGG
This sequence comes from Xanthomonas sp. F1, assembly GCF_014199855.1. Taxonomy (NCBI): domain Bacteria; kingdom Pseudomonadati; phylum Pseudomonadota; class Gammaproteobacteria; order Lysobacterales; family Lysobacteraceae; genus Xanthomonas; species Xanthomonas sp. F1. The sequence continues at coordinate 425,125 of NZ_JACHOK010000002.1, forward strand.
TGGTGTGCCTGGGCAAGAGCACCTATGCGCGCTGCGGCATCATCGTCAACGTCACCCCGCTGGAGCCGGAGTGGGAAGGGCACGTGACCCTGGAGTTCAGCAACACCACGCCGTTGCCGGCGCGCATCTACGCCAACGAAGGCGTGGCGCAGATGCTGTTCTTCCAGTCCGATGCCGACGACGTCTGCGAGACCAGCTACAAGGACCGCGGCGGCAAGTACCAGGGCCAGACCGGCGTGACCCTGCCCAAGACCTGATCTCCAACTCCCTTCTTTTCGACAGCACAAGGAGCGCGCAATGAACGACCCCAACCCCTACCAGGCCCCCGACGCGGCGTTGCCGCCCGCGCTGCCCGGCGCTGCCGACGGCGAGGTCCTGGCCGGCCGCGGCGAGCGCCTCGGCGCGGCGCTGATCGACGGCGTGATCTCGCTGGCGACGTTCCTGCCGGTGGCGGCGCTGACCGGCTATTTCGGCAAGGTCATGGAAGCCGCCCGCAGCGGCGTGCAGGTGTCGTTCCTGACCACGCTTGGCTACGGCGTGCTGGGCATGCTGATCTTCCTGCTGGTGCAGGGCTACCCGCTGGCCAAGACCGGCCAGACCTGGGGCAAGAAGCTGCTGTGGATCCGCATCGCCGACCTCGACGGTGGGCAGCCGCCGTTCTGGCGCCTGATCGCGCTGCGTTATCTGCCGACCCAGGCGATCTCGCTGGTGCCGATCGTGGGCGGCATCTACGCTCTGGTGGACGCGCTGTTCATCTTCCGCCAGGACAAGCGCTGCCTGCACGACCTGATCGCCGGCACCCGCGTGGTCAACGTTCGCCGCTGAGCGCGTAGTCGCGAGACGGCGCCCCTGCCTCTAGCAGGGGCGCGCCAGCAAGCCGCTCGCGCGACACACGCGGCTGGAGTCGGGGATCGCCCTGACGAATCCCCACTCCCTAATCCCCAATCCCGGCCCCGACTACTTGCCGCGGCCGAACAACATGCCGACGCCGACCGCGACCAGGATCGCCGGCCACCAGGTGGCGATCAGCCGGCCCAGGCTCAGGTTGGTCCAGCCCAGGTTGTTGGCCAGGAACACCAGGCCGATCACGATCAGCACGATGGCGGCGATCACATTGGATTTCATGGAGACGCGGCTTCCGCAAAAAGGGCGCCTATCGTAGCCGCTGGCGCCACGCCGCAACACGCGCCTGCAGTTCCTCCGCCGGGATCCGCTGTGCCGCGCCGCTGCCCCACACCGGGCCGGGCCAGGCGGCATCGCCGGGATGCCGCCCCAGCACGTGCACGTGCAGTTGCCGCACCACGTTGCCCAGCGCGCCGATGTTGAGCTTGTGCACGCCCGGCTCCTGCCGCAGCAGCTGCGAAAGCTGGTTGATCTCGGCCAGCAGCAGGCGCTGCTGGCCACCGTCCAGATCGATCCACTCGCTGGCCTCGGCCACGCGCGGCACCAGCAGCAGCCACGGGAAGCGCGCGTCGTCCATCAGCCGCACCTGCGACAGCGGTCCGTCGGCGACGAACGCGCTGTCGGCCTGCAGTCGCGGGTCGAGGACGAAGTCGGCCATGCCGCGGCTCAGCCCAGGTGCTCGGCGAGGAACGCCAGGCTGCGTTCGCGGGCGAGCTCGGCACTGTCGGCGTCGTAGTGGTTCGGGTCCACATGGCGGTCGAAGCCGTGCCCGGCCGGGTAGACGAAGGTCTGCATCTGCGGCAGCTTCTCGCGATGTTGCTGGATCGACTCGGCCGGGATGCTGCCGTCCTGCGCGCCGAAATGGAACAGCACCGGCGCCTTCGGCGTCTCGTCCAGGAACTGGGTGTTGCGGCCGCCGTAGTAGCTCACCGAGGGCAGGCCCAAGCGCAGTGCCGCCAGCAGCGCGACGCTGCCGCCCCAGCAGTAGCCCAGCGTGCCGACCTTGCCGGCCGGCGCCAGCGCCTGCGCGGCCGCCTGCACGATGTCCAGGGCGCGATCGAAGCCGAGCGCGCCGACCAGTTCCAGGCCATGGCGCACGCCGTCCTGGTCGTAGGCCAGTTGCGCGTCCTTCTCGACCGGATCGAACAGCGCCGGCGCCAGCACTTCGTAGCCGTGCGCGGCGTAGCGGTCGGCGACCTCGCGGATGTAGTCGGTCACCCCGAAGATCTCCTGGATGACGACCAGGCCGCCGCGCGGCGTGCCCTCGGGCAGGGCATGCCAGGCGGAAACCTGGCCGTGAGCGGTGTCGAGTGTGGTCCAGTGGCCCATGTGCGGCGTCCTGTGGGGTGGGGGGAAGCGGCCGATTATCCATCGCCCGGGCTAAGCCCGGGTGAGCGGGCGCACAGCGGGCGGCCGCCGCGCCGGCGGCCCCGGCCCGGTATACTTCGCGCGCTGTTTTTCTCCCAGGCCCCCGGACCCCGGCCCCAATGTCTCTCGCGACCCCCAAAGTCGGCTTCGTCAGCCTCGGCTGCCCGAAGGCCCTTGTCGATTCCGAACGCATCCTCACCCAGCTGCGCGTGGAAGGCTACGCGATCGTGCCCAGCTACGACGCGGCCGACGTGGTGGTGGTCAACACCTGCGGCTTCATCGATTCGGCGGTGGCCGAGTCGATGGAGGCGATCGGGGAGGCCATGGCCGAGAACGGCAAGGTCATCGTCACCGGCTGCCTCGGCAAGCGCTCGGAGCAGATCCGCGCGGCCTATCCGGACGTGCTGGCGGTGTCCGGCCCGCAGGACTACCAGAGCGTGATGGAAGCGGTGCATGCGGCGCTGCCGCCGCGCCACGATCCGTTCGTGGACCTGCTGCCGCGCGGTCGTGGCAACGAAGACGACATCGGGGTCAAGCTGACCCCGCGCCACTACGCCTATCTGAAGATCTCCGAAGGCTGCAATCACCGCTGCAGCTTCTGCATCATCCCGTCGATGCGCGGCGACCTGGTATCACGGCCGGTCGACGAGGTGCTGCGCGAGGCCGAACGCCTGGTCAAGGGCGGGGTACGCGAGCTACTGGTGGTGTCGCAGGACACCTCGGCCTACGGCGTGGATCTGAAGTACGCCGAGCGCGAGTGGCGCGGTCGTGCCTACCAGACGCGGATGAAGGCGCTGTGCGAGGGCCTGTCGGAACTGGGCGCGTGGGCGCGCCTGCACTACGTGTATCCGTACCCGCACGTGGACGACGTGATCCCGCTGATGGCCGAGGGCAAGTTGCTGCCGTACCTGGACATCCCGTTCCAGCACGCCAGCCCGCGCATCCTCAAGCTGATGAAGCGGCCCGGCGCGGTGGAGCGCACCCTGGAACGCGTGCAACGCTGGCGTGCGCTGTGCCCGGAGATCACCCTGCGTTCGACCTTCATCGTCGGCTTCCCTGGCGAGACCGACGCCGAGTTCGAGCAGTTGCTGGAGTTCCTGGACGCCGCGCAGCTCGACCGCGTCGGTGCGTTCGCCTATTCCCCGGTGGAAGGCGCCAGCGCCAACGCGCTGCCGGATCCGGTGCCGGAAGCGGTCAAGCAGGAGCGGCTGGCGCGCTTCATGGAGCGGCAGGCGGCGATTTCCGCCGCGCGTCTGGAAGCCAAGATCGGCAGCGTGCAGGAGTGCCTGGTCGACCTGCTGGAGGACGGCATCGCGGTGGCGCGTTCCAAGGCCGATGCGCCGGAGATCGACGGCCTGGTGCATATCCAGAACGGCGGCGAGCGTGGGCTGAAGCCGGGCGACCTGGTGCAGGTGGAGATCACCGACAGCGACGAGCACGATCTGTTCGGCGATGCGTTGCCGGCGCCGGCGACGCCGGCAAGGCCGCTGGACCTGCGGGTACTCTGAGGCCGCAGACGACGGCATGCGTGGCGCCACGGCGCCACGCGCTCACAGCGCGGCGTAGTCCACCGCCACCACCACGAAGCTGTGGCGGCCGCCGGGCAGCTGCGCTTCCACTTCGTCGTCGACGCGCTTCTTCAGCAGCGCCCGCGCCAGCGGCGAATCGATGCTGATCCAACCGCGCGCCGCGTCGGTCTCGTCGGGGCCGACGATGCGGTAGCGGCGCAGTTCGCCACTGTCGGCATCCTCCAGTTCGATGTGCGCGCCGAAAAACACCGCCTGCGGGTCGGACGGGGCCTCGGCGACCACGCGCAGCGCTTCCAGGCGCTTGCTCAGGTAGCGCACGCGGCGGTCGATTTCGCCCAGTTGCTTCTTGCGGTAGGTGTACTCGGCGTTCTCCGAGCGGTCGCCCTCGGCCGCGGCCGCGGCGAGCGCCTTGACCACTTCCGGACGGCGTACCCGCCACAGCTCCTCCAGCTCGGCCTTGAGCCGGGCATGGCCTTCCGGGGTGATCAGGGCGGTGCTTTTCTCGGCAGGGGGACGCCAGCGGCTCATCGGTGCGACTGCGGTGGAGCGGGGTGGCGATGCTAGCGCGTGCCTGCGCCTTGCGCACCCGCAGGCGATGGCCGAAGCTGGCGCCGCCCCGCACATGGACGTCGCTCGATGCTGATCCTGCCGCTGCACAAGCCGCTGTCGCGGGACAACCTCCCGCTGGTCACGCTGCTGCTGATCCTGCTCAACATCGCGGTCTATGCGGGCTGGCAGCGCCACGACGCGGCGCCGCTGCGGCAGGCGCAGCGTTATTACCTGGACTCCGGACTCGGCGCGCTGGAAGCGCCGGCCTATGCGCGCTACCTGGAACGCAGCGGCCAGCGCGAGCCGCTCGCGCAGCTGCAGCAGGTACCGGCAGCGGAGCGGTCGGCCTTCGTCGGCGCCATCACCGTGCACGATGTGCGCTTCGTGCAGGCCCTGCGCGACGGCAGCGCCTTCGCGGACGCCGATGCGCAGCAGGCCTGGGCGCCGCTGCGGGCGCGTTACGACACGCTGCTGCAGCGCGTGTTCACCCTGCGCCATGTGCAGCGCAGCTCGGAATGGGCGCCGCTACGCATGCTCACGGCGGCGTTCCTGCATGCCGACGCCATGCACCTGATCGGCAACATGCTGTTCCTGCTGGCGCTGGGTACGCTGCTGGAAGGCGCGATCGGCGGCTGGCGGTTCCTGGCGGTGTACCTGCTTGGTGCGTTCGGCGCCAGTGCGGTGAGCCTGTGGTGGCGCTGGGGCGAGGCCGGGGCCGGTCTCGGCGCGTCCGGCGCCATCGCCGCGCTGATGGGCGCGTTCTGCGTGGTCTGGGGGCGGCGACCGGTGCGCTTCTTCTATTGGGTGGCGGTGCTGTTCGACTACGTGCGCGCGCCGGCCATCGTGCTGCTGCCGCTGTGGCTGGGCTGGGAAATTTACAACCTGCTGTTCAATGGCGATGCCGGCATCGGCTTCGATGCGCATGCCGGCGGCCTGGTGATCGGCGCGCTGCTCGGTGCCGTGCTGGTGGCGACCGGACAGACCCGCGAGGCCTTCCTGCGCGACGAGAGCGACGCAACGGCCGACGATCGCTGGGAGCGCGCGCAGGCGCATTTGGGGCGGATGGAACACGTCCAGGCCGGCGCGCTGCTGGACGCGTTGGCCGCGGAAGCGCCGCAGCGCTTCGATGTGGCGCTGGCGCGCTATCGCCTGGCGGCCAATGCCGGCCACGCCGCATCGGCACAGGTGCGGGCGCAGGAGCTGTTGCGCCTGTCGGCGCCGTCCGTGCACGAGGCGCGGCAGCAGGCCGCCGTGTTGCAAGCGTCCGGCGACGTGGATGTGCCGACGCGCATGGCGTTGTTCGCGCGCTGGATGGCGCTGGGCTTGCTGGTCGAGGCGGAGACACTGCTGGCGCAGGATGCGGGCTCGTCGCGCGAGCAGCAGGCGCAGGCCTGGTTCCGGCTCGCGCTGGGTCATGGCGAACGCCAGGCCATGGCGGAGTGGCGGCGCGTGCTGGAGGCACTGATCGTGCGCTATCCGGATCTGCCGCAGGCGGACAAGGCGCGGTTCCTGCTCGCCAACGCCTGAGCGCTGCCTGGTGCGCGGAGTGTCCGGTGCCGCGCGCCGTGCAGGGCGCGCTAGACCGGTGCGATCGTCACCGCGCGCAACGCTGCCTGCAGCTTGCCGCGTTGCACCTCGTCGTCGCAGCGGCTCAGCGCGTCCTCCAGCAGGTCGCGCGCCTGCGCGTCTTCGCCGAAGCGTTCGGCCAGCAGCAGGGCCGCCTGCAGCGACCAGGCGCTGCGTTCCGGCGCCTTCGGCCAGGCGCGCAGCGCGGCCTGCAGGCCATCGGCAGCCAGCCGGAACTGGCCCGCCAGTTGCGCGCGTTCGGCCAGCAGCGTGGCCTGTTCCGGCAGCAGCGGCGCGAAGTCGGGATCGGCATCCAGTGCCTCGCGCTGCAGGGCCAGCGCACGCCGTTCCTGCTTTTCCTGCAGCAGCCGGTGCATGTACTGGCGGGTATGCTCGCGGCGTTCGTCGTGGCGTGCGCTGCTGCGCAGCAGGCGCTGGTACAGCTCGTGTACGCCCAGGCTCACCGCGCGGGTGCGCACTTCGCTGCGCAGCACCTGCAGCGCGTCGTCGGTGTGACCGTCGCGCACCAACTGTTCGGCCTCGTCGAGCACGCGCTGGTCCGGGTCGTGGCGGGCGAAGCCGCTCGCTGCGTCGGCGGCCGGTTCGTAGCCCAGCACGGCGTGATACTGGTAGACCAGATAGCCCATCAGGTGGAAGGCGGCGAACAGGCCCCAGATCGTCACCACGGTGACCGCCAGGTCGGCGACCAGCGGCGGCAGGGCGCGCTGCAGCCAGGCGGCGGCGCCCAGCGCGCTGGCCTGGATCACGAACAGCAGGCCGAACGCGGCCAGGTATGGCCAACCGATGCGCAGCGCCAGGCCGATCGACACGGCCGGGTTCAGCGCGCGGCGCAGGCTGCCGTCCATCGCCAGGGAAATCAGGAAGCCGGGCTGCAGCAGGACCACCGCCAGCAGCATCAGCAGGCCGCCGACCGGCCCGGTCAGAAGCAGCGCGGCGAACACCGCCACGCCGAGCACGATCATCAGCGCCAGCAGCCGCACGACCACGCCGTCGCCGATGTCGAACCCGCGCTCCGGCGCGTCCAGGTAGCCGTCGGCGGTGTGCCGCAGGATCTCGAAGGCGTATTTGTAGATCGCCAGGGTGGTGACGATGCCCAGGATCCAGCCGATGCCGGGCAGTACTTCCAGCAGGCTGCACAGGGTCAGCGCGATCAACGCGTACAGCGCGCCGCCGCGCAGCGGATACAGCGCGATGGCGCGGGTGCGCGCCCAGAACGGTTCGGGTGTACTGCGGTGTGTGCGGCTTGCGCCCACGCGACGACGGTCTTCCATGACGCCCCCTGTCTACGAAGTGTGACGATTGTGCGGGTCGGCTGCGTCGCGCGCAATCGGGACGCTGGCTGGGGCGGCTGCGCGATGCGGACGGCGGCACCGAGGGAGTGTGGTCGGCTGCGCAAAGCGCAACCTGTGCCGCTGCGTCCGTGCGTGCGCTGGCTACACTGCGCGGCCGAACGACGGGGGAGGGTGGCGGACGCCGCACCTGCCGCCTGCCGTGCCCCTCACCCCTTGGAGTTTCGCTTGGACCCTTCCTTCGTTTCCGGCAATCCGCGCGTGCGCGTCACCCACATCGAAGTGCTGTCGGACAACTGGTACGTGCTGCGCAAGGTCAGTTTCGATTTCCAGCGCCACGACGGCAGCTGGCAGGCGCTCACGCGCGAGGCCTATGACCGCGGCAATGGCGCGACCATTCTGCTGTACAGCCGCGCCAAGGGCACGGTGATGCTGACCCACCAGTTCCGCTTGCCGACCCTGCTCAACGGCAATCCCGACGGCATGCTGATCGAGGCCTGCGCCGGCCTGCTCGATCGCCACGATCCGGAGACCTGCATCCGCAAGGAGACCGAGGAGGAGACCGGCTACCGGATCGAGAACGTGCGCAAGGTGTTCGAAGCGTTCATGAGTCCGGGCTCGGTGACCGAGCGGCTGTATTTCTTCGTGGGCGAGTACGTCGACCGCGACAAGGTCGGCGCCGGTGGCGGCGTGGCCGCCGAGGGCGAGGAGATCGAGGTGCTGGAGCTGGCGCTCGATGCCGCGCTGGCGATGATCGACACCGGCGAGATCGCCGACGCCAAGACCATCATGCTGCTGCAGTACGCCAAGCTGCACGGGCTGCTGGCCTAGCGTAGCGTTGTCGGTTTTTGTCTCTGCGCGTGGCATCGCCTGGATCGAAGGCCGCGCCTCACAGCGAATCCAGCGCTCTGCACGCTGGGCCTGTCGATCGCTGGTGGCGACGGTGTGCGGCAGGCATGCTCAGGTGTCAGCGATGACCCATTGCACGTCCGGCACCCACGCCTGCCGCCATCGGGCCATTTTTGCTTCGGCGTCCAGCCATTGCGGGGACACCGGCACTGCAGCCCCCAGCGCCGGCGTCTTGTTCAGACAGCCGGCATTGACGGCACCGTAAAGCTGCCCCTGGTGTTCGAACGTGACCGCAACCAGCACCCCGCACTGGCGGCACAGCTGGAATTGGGCGGCCTCTGCGCCCTGACGATAGCGATGCACGGCCTCGGCATGCGTGGCCGTCAGTCGCAGTGTGCCGGCGGGATCGGAAACGTATGCCGCACCATGCTTCTGGCAGAAGCTGCAGTCGCATGCGCGCGGACGGATTTCCTCTGCCGATTGATCCGTCGAGAACTCCACGGTCAGGCAGCCGCAGTGGCAGCTTCCCTGGAGCGCTGTCAGCTTGTCTGCCCGCGACATCATTGAAAGGCGCTCATTGCTTCCCTGTCCATGCTGGAGCTTCCTTTGGCGTCGGCAGCGCTCAGCGCTTGCCGCCGAAGATGCTGCCGAAGATGCCGCGTACGATCTGCTGGCCGATGCGATTGCCGATGGTGCGCGAGGTCTGCTTGGCCATCGCCTCCAGCATGCCCTGGCGGCGCTTGGTGCCGAACACCGCGTCCTTGACCGCCTGGCCGAAGCCGCTGTCCTGCGCCTCGTCCTGTTCGCGGGTGCGCGCCGGCGGCGTGGCGCTGCGGTCGGTGCTCTGCTCGACCCGGCGCGCCAGCAGCTCCGCCGCCGATTCGCGGTTGACCGGCGTGTCGTAGCGCGTGCCGACCGGGCTGCCGGCGCGCACCTGCGCGCGCTCGGCGTCGGAGATCGCGCCCATGCGGCAGCGCGGCGGCGCGATCAGGGTCTGCTGCACCGGCGCCGGCACGCCCTTGTCCTGCAGGGTGGACACCAGTGCCTCTCCGGTGCCGAGCTGGGAGATGGCCTTGGCCACGTCCAGCTTGGGATTGGCCACGAAGGTCTCGGCCGCGGTACGCACCGCCTTCTGGTCGCGCGGCGTATAGGCACGCAGCGCGTGCTGCACGCGGTTGCCGAGTTGGCCGAGGATGCTGTCGGGCACGTCGTCCGGGAACTGCGAGCAGAAGTACACGCCCACGCCCTTGGAGCGGATCAGCCGCACCACCTGCTCGATGCGCTGCACCAGCGCCGGCGGCGCATCGTCGAACAGCAGGTGCGCCTCGTCGAACACGAACACCAGCTTGGGCTTGTCCAGGTCGCCCACTTCCGGCAGCCGCTCGAACAGTTCCGACAGCAGCCACAGCAGGAAGGTCGAGTACAGCCGCGGCTTGAGCACCAGTTGCGCGGCGGCGAGGATGCCGATCACGCCACGGCCGTCGTGGTCGACCCGCATCAGCTCGGCAAGGTCCAGCGCCGGTTCGCCGAAGAAGCCCTCGCCACCGTCCTGGGCCAGGCGCAGCAGCGCGCGCTGGATCGCCGCCACCGACGGCGCGCTGACCAGGCCGTATTCGGTGGAGATGTCCTTGCGCTCTTCCACCACCAGCGCCAGCAGCGCGCGCAGATCGTCCAGGTCGAGCAGCAGCAGGCCGCGGTCGTCGGCCAGCTTGAACACGATGTCGAGCACGCCGGCCTGGGTGTCGTTGAGTTCCAGCACGCGCGCCAGCAGGGTGGGACCCATCTCGCTGACGGTGGTACGCACCGGATGGCCGAGCTTGCCGTACAGATCCCAGAACAGCACCGGGTTGGCGGCCGGGGCATAGTCGGCCACGCCGATCTCCCCGGCGCGCTGCAGCACCTTCTCGCTGCCGTCGCCGGGCATCGCCAGGCCGGCCACGTCGCCCTTGACGTCGGCCAGGAACACCGGCACGCCGATCCGCGAAAAGCCTTCGGCCAGGGTCATCAGGGTCACGGTCTTGCCGGTGCCGGTGGCGCCGGCGACCAGGCCGTGGCGATTGCCCAGGCGCGGTTGCAGCAGCACCGCGATGTCGTCGGTCACGCCTTTGCCTAGCAGGATCGGGTCCATATCGGGGTCCGCAATGAGATGCCCGGATTCTAGAGCGTCTGCGGCATGGCCGAATGCGTACAGGCTGCCTTGGGCGTGTCGCGTCGCCCTGCGGATGCCGTCGCAACCCGGCAACGGTGGTCTTTGCACGATGTGGTCATTCGCTGGTGCGGCACGGGCGCGGCGCACTGCATCGGTGGCGCGGGGCCGGCGCGTGCGGTGTCCGTGTTGCGGCGCGGAATGGCCGGCGGCGATGAACCCTGGCCCGCCGCGGGCCGCGCCGTGGCCGCGGCGACCTTGCCGCGATGCGACGGCGGGGGCTACCCTGCGGCCTTTCCGTCGCCGCGTCCCACCATGCCCCTTCCGTTCCGCTTCACCCACGCGTGGCCCGTCGCGGCTGCCGTGGCGCTGACCTGCACCGCTCCTGCCGCCCAAGCCCGCGTGTCCGCCCGCGACCAGGCCGCCATCGCCGTCCTCGACCAGCGCCTGGCCGCCGCCGAGAAGCGCTACAACGACGCCATGGTGCTGGTCGGCAACAGCGACCCCAAGGGCACCCAGGAAAGCGACGCCGCGCTGGAGGACATCGAGGACGTGATCCAGGCCTGCATCAAGCAGCGCGGTTGCGAGGTGGGCACCTACTTGGGCGCGTACAAGCGCCTGCTGAAGGCCAAGGCCGACGCGCAGGGCCAGGCCAGCGACACCGATGCTGCCGACGACGATTCCGCGCCGCTGCAGGCCGACCCCGACCACATCAGCCCGCTCGCCGCCGACGTGCCCGAAGCGATGCGCGCGGCCAGCCTGCTCAACGACAAGCGCCACGCCTTCGATTCGATGGTGGAGTACAACCCGGCGGTGCAGGCCGGCATCCGCCGCTGGCTCACCGACATGCGCCCGGCGCTGATGAGCAGCTACGAGAACTACCAGAACCTGCGCGCGATCATGTGGCCGGAGTGGGAGAAGCGCGGCCTGCCGGAAGCGCTGCTGTTCGGCATCATCGCCAAGGAATCCAACGGCCGCGTGCACGCCAATTCGCGGGTGGGCGCCGCCGGGCTGATGCAGTTCATGCCGGCCACCGGGCGCCGCTTCGGCCTGGGCCCGGACGGCACCGGCTTCGACACCCGCTACGACGCGCGCAGTGCCGCCGAGGCCAGCGCGGTCTACATCAACGAGCGCATGGCCGAACTCAACCGCAGCGTCGAACTGGCGCTGGCCGGCTACAACGGCGGCGAAGGCCGTGCCGCGCGCGTGTTCAACCAGATGCCCGGCCGCAGCTTCTGGGACGCCTCGGTGTACAACCAGTTCCCGGCCGAGACCAAGGACTACGTGCCGATGGTGATCGCCGCGGCGTGGATCTTCCTGCACCCGCAGCAGTACGGCGTGGCCTTCCCCAAGATCAATGCGCAGCCGGCCACGCTGCGCCTGGCCAAGTCCACCACCATCTACGAACTGACCATCTGCCTGGGCAGCGACGGCACCCGCGACGGCTACATGCGCGCGCTGCGCAACCTCAACCCGCGCTACGAGCCGGACGGCTGGATCCCGGCCGGGGTGACCATCAATGCCACCACCAAGATCGTCGGCCTGTACAACCGCTACTGCGTCAGCGGCCCGCGCGCCGACCTGGCCCGCGCGCTGATCACCGCCGACGTCACTGCCGCGGTGCGCAGCAGCAGCCCGGCGCCGGCCGCCGACCTGACCGGCAACGTGGCGGTGGGCGACGTCAGCCCGGTCGCCGGCGTGCCGACCACGGTGGCCACCGGCCGTCCCGCGCCGGCCAAGCCCAAGCAGAAGCAGGTGCGCAACTACCGCGTGGCCAAGGGCGACACCCTGGGCCGGATCGCCGACCGCCACGACTGCGACCTGAAGGAACTGGCCAAGGCCAATGGCCTGCGCGCCCCGGGCTATGCATTGAAGCCGGGCCAGTCGCTGAAGCTGGTGGGCTGCGAGAAGTAGGCCGATCCCTTCTCCCTCCGGGACCATGGCCCCCTTTTCGGGGGAAGGTGGCGCGCAGCGCCGGATGAGGGTGCGACGGCCGCAGTGTCGGGTGCATGGCTTTTCGGCCATCCATCGAGAGCCTGCGGTCTGTCACCGCCAATGCGTCGGGACTGAAGTCCCTCCCACAGTGGGGCTGTTGCTCTCGCGGGTCGCCAGCCTGAAAAGCCGATGGCGAGACCCAAGCGCGGCTCCATCCCTTCTCCCCCCGGGACCCTGGCCCCCTTTTCGGGGGAAGGTGGCGCGCAGCGCCGGATGAGGGTGCGGCGGCCGCGGTGTCGGGTGTATGGCGTTTCGGCCATCCAGTGAGAGCCTGTGGCCCGCCACCGTCAATGCGTCGGGACTGAAGTCCCTCCCACAATTGCACTCCCCACAAATGGCCGCAACGCGGCCCTGCACGCCTCAGCGCAGCAGACGCGCCAGTGCCTGCCCCAGCCGTACCGGCGATTCCGCCGCAAGTGCAGGATCGAACGCGGCCACGCCAGGCGGCAGCAGCACGATCACGGTGGAGCCGTAGTTGAAACGCGCCATTTCCTCGAACCGCTGCAGGGTGATGCCCTTGCCGCGCCACTCCTTGCGGGTGATGCGGTCGGCGTAGCGTGGGATCTCCACGCCGCTCCACACCGTTTCCACGCCGGACACCAGCAGGGCGCCAACCATCACCGAGACCATCGGGCCGAAGTCGGTGTCGAAATGGCAGACCAGGCGCTCGTTGCGCGCGAACAGGCGTGGCACGCTGCGCACCGCGTCGGTGCCGACGCTGAACAGCCTGCCGGGCACATGCACGGTTTCGCGCAGGGTGCCGGTCCAGGGCATGTGCACGCGGTGGTAGTCGCGCGGCGACAGGTACACGGTGGCGTACAGGCCGTTGGCGAATGGCGCCGCTGCGGCGTCGTCGCCGAGCAGTTCGGCCGCGGTGAACGACTGCCCCTTGGCCTGGAAAATTCGTCCGTCCTTGATGCGGCCGAGCTGGCTGATGCGGCCATCGGCCGGCATCAGCAGCGCCTGCGGATCGGGATCGGCGACGCGCGCGCCCGGCTTCAGCGCACGGGTGAAGAAGGCATTGAAGGTCGGATAGGCGCGCGCATCCGGCTGCGCGGCCTCGCTCAGGTCCACGCCGAAGCGGCGCACCACCGTGTCGATCAGCCACTGCTTCAGCCCGGGCCGCGACGAGTAGGCCAGGCGCCGTGCCAGCGAGGACAGCAGCCGGTGCGGCAGCACGTAGGTCAGGCGGGTGGTCAGGCTCATGGGGCGGTGGCCTTGGTCAGCGCCTGCAGGTCGGCGGCGATCGCCGCGGCATCGAACGGCGGGCGGATCAGCCCGGCCTGGCGGCCCTGCGGGTCGAGCACCGCGATCGCGGCGGAGTGGTCCATGCTGTAGTCGTTCGGGTTCTCGGCGTAATGCTTGCCCGGCACCTTCTGGAACACGAAGCCCAGCGCAGTGGCGAAGCGCTCCAGTTCGGGCACGTCGGCGGTGGCGGCGATGGTGTCCTTGTGGAAGGCGTGGGCGTACTCGCCCAGCCGCGGCAGGGTGTCGCGCTGCGGGTCCACCGAGACGAACAGCACGCGCGGGCGCAGCGTGTCTGGCAGCGTCTCCCATTGCTTCTGCGCGCGCGCCAGGTCGGCCAGCGTGGTTGGGCACACGTCCGGGCAGGCGGTGAAGCCCAGGAACACCAGGGTCCAGTGGCCCTTGAGCTCGCCCGGGACCAGCGGCGTGCCGTCGGTCTGGCGCAGGTGGAAGTCGGGCAGTGGGCGCGGCTGCGGGTACATGCGCACCGTGCGCGTCTCCGGCCAGGCCGGGGCGGCGCTGCCGCCGAAGTACTTCTGGGCCAGCAGCAGCCCCAGGCCGGCGGCCAGGGCAACCACCAGGACGATGCCGAAGGTGCGGTTGAACATACTGATTTCCCATGCAACGAACGCTCATCATAGCGGCCGGGCCTCTATAATCGGGGGCCACATTGCCTTGCCTGTTGCCATGACTGCCGACGCGGCCGCCGAACTCCACACGATCATCGACCTGATCCGCTACGGCACCAGCCGTTTCAACGCCGCCGGGCTGAGCTTTGGCCACAGCTACGACAACGCCCTGGACGAGGCCACGCAACTGGTGCTGCACGCGCTGCACCTGCCGCACGACCTGGGCCCGGCCTACGGTAGCGCGCGGGTCACCACACCGGAGAAGGCGCAGGTGCTGGCGCTGTTCGAGCGCCGCATCGCCGAGCGCATCCCCGCCGCCTACCTCACCGGCGAGGCCTGGTTCGCCGGGCTCAGCTTCAAGAGCGACGCGCGCGCGCTGGTGCCGCGTTCGCCGATCGCCGAGCTGATCGAGGCCGGCTTCGAGCCATGGCTGGCCGGCCGCCCGGTCGAGCGCGCGCTGGACCTGTGCACCGGCTCGGGCTGCATCGCCATCGCCATGGCGCACTACAACCCGAACTGGCAGGTGGACGCGGTCGACATCAGCGACGACGCGCTGAGCCTGGCGGCCGAGAACAAGGAGCGGCTGCTGGCCGACAACGTCGAACTGGTCAAGTCCGACCTGTTCGCCGGGCTCGGCGGGCGCCGCTACGAGCTGATCGTGACCAATCCGCCCTACGTTACCCATGCCGAGACCGACGCGCTGCCGCCGGAATACGCGCACGAGCCGGAGCTGGGCCTGCGCGCGGGCGACGACGGCCTGGACCTGGCGCTGAAGATCCTGCGCGACGCGCCGGCGCACCTGAGCGAGGACGGCCTGCTGATCTGCGAGGTCGGCGAGTCCGAACGCGCGCTGGCGCAGCTGCTGCCGGAAGTGGACTTCGCCTGGGTCGAGTTCAAGGTCGGGCAGATGGGCATCTTCGCGGTGGAGCGCAGCGAACTGCTGACGCACCACGCGCGCATCGCCGCGCTGGCCGCGGACCGGTGACGCAAGCGACATGAGCGCGAACAGTTTCGGCAAGCTGCTGACCGTCACCACCTTCGGCGAATCGCACGGGCCGGCGATCGGCTGCGTGGTCGACGGCTGCCCGCCGGGGCTGGAGCTGGACGCCAGCGAATTCGCCCACGACCTGCAGCGCCGCGCCACCGGCAAGAGCCGGCACACTTCGGCGCGGCGCGAGGCCGACGAGATCCAGATCCTGTCCGGGGTCTACGAGGGCCGCACCACCGGCACCCCGATCGGGCTGCTGATCCGCAACACCGACCAGCGCAGCAAGGACTACACCGACATCGCCCGGCAGTTCCGTCCGGGCCATGCCGACTACAGCTACTGGCAGAAGTACGGCATCCGCGATCCGCGCGGTGGCGGGCGTTCGTCCGCGCGCGAGACCACCATGCGCGTGGCCGCCGGCGTGATCGCCAAGAAGTGGCTGGCGCAGCGCTACGGCGTACGCGTGCGCGGCTACCTGTCGCAGCTTGGGCCGCTGCTGCCGCAGGGTTTTGCCTGGGAGGCGGTGGAGGACAACGCGTTCTTCTGGCCGCATGCGCCGCAGGTGTCGGAGCTGGAGGCGTACATGGATGCGCTGCGCAAGTCCGGCGATTCGATCGGCGCGCGGGTCACCGTGGTCGCCGATGGCGTGCCGGCGGGCTGGGGCGAGCCGATCTACGGCAAGCTCGACGGCGAACTGGCCGCGGCGATGATGAGCATCAACGCGGTCAAGGGCGTGGAGATCGGCGACGGTTTCGCCGCGGTGACCCAGAAGGGCACCGAGCACCGCGACCTGATCGCGCCGGACGGCTTCCAGTCCAACCACGCCGGCGGCGTGCTCGGCGGCATCGCCACCGGCCAGCCCGTGGTCGTCTCGGTGGCGTTCAAGCCCACCTCCAGCCTGCGCCTGCCCGGCGCCACGGTGGACGTGGACGGGCAGGCGGTGGACGTGATCACCACCGGTCGCCACGACCCCTGCGTCGGCATCCGCGCCACCCCCATCGCCGAGGCGATGATGGCGCTGGTGCTGATGGACCAGGCGCTGCGCCACCGCGCACAATGCGGCGACGTCGGCACGGTGATGCCGCGCATCCCCGGCGGTGGCGATGGCTGAGTCGCGGCCGCGGGTGTGGGTCAGCCAGCCGCTGTTCGACGACGTCGTCGCACGGCTCGGCGACCATTGCGCGCTGACCACCACTGAGGACGTGACCAAGTATTCGCCGCAGGACCTGGCGCAGGCGCTGGCGCCGCTGGACGGCGCCCTGGTCACCCTCAACGAACGCATCGGCGCTGCCGAGATCGCCGGCGCGCCGCGGCTGCGCGCCATCGCCAACGTCGGCGTCGGCTACAACAATCTGGACCTGGACGCGCTCAGCGCGGCCGGCATCGTCGCCACCAACACCCCCGACGTGCTCACCGAGACCACCGCCGATCTCGGCTTCGCCCTGCTGATGGCCGCCGCGCGCCGCGTCGGCGAGGCCGAGCGCTGGCTGCGTGCCGGGCAGTGGCAGCAGTGGTCGTTCCAGACCATGCTCGGCGCCGACGTCCACGGCAGCACCCTCGGCATCCTCGGCATGGGCCGCATTGGTCAGGCCATCGCGCGCCGCGCCGCCGGCTTCTCGATGCGCGTGCTGTACCACAATCGCAGCCGCCTGCCGGCCGAGGTGGAGCGCGCGCACCGCGCCGAGTACGTCGGCTTCGACGACCTGCTGGGGCGCGCCGACCACCTGCTGCTGGTGCTTCCGTACAGCGCGCAATCGCACCACGTCATCGACGCCGCCGCGCTGGCGAAGATGCGGCCGACCGCGACGCTGGTGAACATCGCCCGCGGCGGCCTGGTCGACGAGATCGCGCTGGCCGATGCGCTAGCCAACGGGCGCCTGGCCGCGGCCGGGCTGGACGTGTTCGAAGGCGAGCCGGCGATCCGTCCGGAGCTGCTGGCGCTGCGCAACGTGGTGCTGACCCCGCATATCGGCAGCGCCAGCGTGGCCACGCGCCGCGCGATGGTGTCATTGGCGGTGGACAACCTGCTCGCCGCGCTGGGCATTGGCGCCGACGCCGGGCGCCCGCCCAACGCGCTGAACCTGGACGCGATCGCCGCGGCCGGCGGCGCTGCGCGGGCGATTGCGGACAAAAAACGATAGGGAGCCTGCGGCCCTGTGCGCGGCGCACACGGCAGGTTCCCCGAATCCACGTGGCAGTGCGGCTGTTCCTCCCTTCTTTTTCTGCGGATCGAATCTTCCATGAGCAATGCAACCCGTCGTTTCAACGTCGCCGTCGTCGGCGCCACTGGTGCCGTCGGCGAAACCATGTTGAGCATCCTCGCCGAGCGCGATTTCCCCGTCGCCACGCTGTACCCGCTGGCGTCCGAGCGCTCGGCCGGCGGCCAGGTCGAGTTCAACGGCCAGAAGGTCACCGTGCTCGACCTGGCCACCTTCGACCCGACCGGCGTGGACATCGCGCTGTTCTCCGCCGGTGGCGGCATCTCCAAGGAATACGCGCCGAAGTTCGCCGCGGCCGGCGCGGTGGTGATCGACAACTCCTCGACCTTCCGCTACGACGACGATGTGCCGCTGGTGGTGTCGGAAGTCAATCCGCACGCGCTGAAGCACCGTCCGCGCGGCATCGTCGCCAACCCCAACTGCTCGACCATGCAACTGATGCCGGTGCTGGCGCCGATCCACAAGGAGTACGGCATCGAGCGCATCAACGTGGCCACCTACCAGTCGGTGTCCGGTGCCGGCCGCTCGGGCATGGAGGAACTGGGCAAGCAGACCGCGCAGCTGCTGGCGTTCCAGGACATCGAGCCGCAGAAGTTCCAGGCGCAGATCGCCTTCAACCTGATTCCGCACATCGACGACTTCCAGCCCAACGGCTACACCAAGGAAGAGATGAAGCTGGTGTGGGAGACGCAGAAGATCCTCGAGGACAGCAACATCCTGGTGAACCCGACCGCGGTGCGCGTGCCGGTGTTCTTCGGCCACTCCGAGGCGGTCAACATCGAGACCAAGCGCAAGATCACCGTCGAGCAGGCGCGCGCGCTGCTGGGTCAGGCGCCCGGCGTGGAAGTGGTCGACGAGCACAAGGCCGGCGGCTATCCGACCCCGGTGACCCATGCCTCGGGCAAGGACCCGGTGTTCGTCGGCCGCATCCGCGAGGACTTCTCGCACCCGCGCGGCCTCAACCTGTGGGTGGTGGCCGACAACATCCGCAAGGGCGCCGCGCTCAATGCGGTGCAGTTGGCCGAGCTGGTGGCCCAGGAGGGCTGAAGGCCGGGACCCGGGACCGGGGACCCGGGTCCCGTGGTTTCATAGCGCGTCGGCGTGGCCGGCGCTGCGCGGACCCGAGCGTGTAGTGGAGTGGAACCAAGGCCAGGGCGTGAGCCCTGGCTTTTTGTCTAGAAAAGGGAAGCTACAGGCATGCGCGCTCGCCCCGTTGTGGGAGGGACTTCAGTCCCGACGCGAGATCCACACATCGCAGTACGCAGCGCAGTACCTGCCTGGGCGTTCTGAGTCCCGGGTTATGCGGTGACTTCAGTCCAGACAGCGTCTGGACCTCGCGTCGGGTCTGAAGTCCCTCCCACAGTGGCCTGTCTGGGCGTTTCTGTATCGGCAGATCCCTGAGCCGCGGATTTCAGCAGCGTATCGGCAACGGGGTACCTGCCTAGGTTTCTCCGAATCCCCAGTCCCGAGTCCCGTCCTCTCACCATCCCGGCTTTTCCGGGTCCCGGGTCCCCGGTCCCGGCTTCCTATATATTGCACGCATGATTCCAAGGGGCAGGGGCGGGATGCGCCTACAACCACGTGTGTTCCATCGCCGTAGTGGCGATGCGGTGTCCGCCGCGCGCGGGTTGCGCCACCTCTGTCGCGCGGCCGCCGCGCTGCTGTTGCTGGCCTGCAGCCAGGCCGCGCTGGCCCTTGGCCTGGGCGATATCCGCGTGCTGTCCAAGCCGGGCGAGCCGTTCCTGGCCGAGATCCCGGTGATCTCCAACGAACCGGGCGAACTGGAGCGGGCGCGGGTGGCGCTGGCCTCGCCGGCGACCTTCGCGCGGGTCGGGCTGGAGCGGCCGCAAGGCCTGGTCAGCGACCTGCAGTTCCGCTTCACCCAGACCCGCAAGGGCCGCGCGGTGATCCAGGTCAGCAGCCGCATGCCGGTCGACGTGCCGTCGCTGAGCTTCCTGATCGAGGTCGATTGGGGCCAGGGCCGGCTGATCCGCGAATACTCCGCGCTGATCGACGCGCCCAACACGGCCGCGGCGATCGATGCGCCGGCGATCGATGCACCTGCCGCGGCGCAGCCGTCCGACCGCATCGCCCGCGATGCGTCCACGGCCACCCCCGCGCCGGCGGCCGCCGCCACGTCGGCGACGCCGACCGCCAGGCCGGCCGCCACGCCGCGTCCGGCGCCGGCCCCCGCGGCCGCGCCCGGCGATGCGCTGGCGCCGGTACGCGCCGGGCAGACCCTGTCGCAGATCGCCGGGCAACTGGCGCGCGGCAACGGCCATTCGATGGACCAGACCATGGTCGCGCTGCTGCGCGCCAATCCGGACGCCTTCATCCGCGGCAACCTCAACCTGCTCAAGCAGGGCGCGGTGCTGCGCACGCCGCGCGAGGAGGACCTGGCGAGCCTGGATGCCGCCGCCGCCGAGGCGGTGGTGCGCGAGCAGGCGGCGCAGTGGCGCCAGGCGCGCGCGCCGGTGCCGCAGCCGGCACAGGCCCAGCAGGACGCGGCGACGGCGCAGGCCGCAGCCAAACCGGCCGCCGCAGCGCCGGCCGCCGCCGCAGCCGGCGCACGGCTGGAAATCGCGCCGGCGGTGCCGGCGACGCGCCGCGAGGCGGGAACCAAGTCCGGCACCGGTGCCGGCGACGAAGGAGACATGGTGGCAGCCCAACAATTGCAGCAGGCGCGCGAAGACCTCGCGGCACGCGATGCCGAGGTCCAGGAACTGCGCTCGCGGGTGGACCAGCTCGAAAAGCTCAAGTCCCAGCAGCAGCAACTGATCGCGCTGAAGGACAGCGACCTGGCCGCGGCGCAGAAGCGCCTGGCCCAGGCCGGGCAGGCGCCGCCGGCGGCGGCGGCCGCCCAGGCGCCGGCCAATGACGGGTTCCCGCTGTGGCTGTGGGGCGGGCTGAGCCTGCTGGTGCTGGGCCTCGGCGCCTGGCTGCTGTCGCGTCGGCGCAAGCCCTCGCCGCTGCCGCCGTTGCCGCGCGACGACGACGCCGCGCTGGCGGCGAGCGCCGCGGTGCCGGTGGTCGCGCACCGCGATGTCGATGCGCCGGAGCTACCGCCGCTGGAGCCGGCCGAGCCGCTGGCCGAGGACGCCACGGCGACCCGTGACGAGGAGGCGCTGGAGGCGTGGGAGCATGCCGGCCACGTGGACCACGCTGCCGCCGATCACGCCGATCACGCCGATCACCACACCGCGCTCGACGATGACGCGTTCGAGCGCGTGCTGGCGCAGCAGTCGTTGCGGCAGGCGCCAGCCGATGCGCCGCTGTCCGCGGACAACGACGACGACCATTCCGCTGACGTGTCCGATGCCCATCCGGAGGCCGCTCCGGCCGCCGAATCCGCGACCGAGGCGGCCTGGCGGCAGCCGTCGCCGGTGGTCGCATTGCCGACCAGCGACGCCCGTGCCGACAGCGATGCCGGCGGCGGCCGACAGGAGCCGACCTGGCACCAGCCCGCCGCGGCGCCCGCACCCGCACCGGCCGAAGCGCCGTCGCCGTATCCACCGGCCGGCCGCGAACGCCTGGAACTGGCGGTGGCGTACATGGACCTGGGCGACAACGAGACCGCACGCACCTTGCTGACCGAGGTCGCGGCCAGCGGCGACCCGGCCGCGCGCGCCGAGGCGCTGCAACTGCTGGGACGGCTGGACTGATGGCGGCAGGCGGCGCGCGGCGCGCTCGCCGCGGCCGTCCGGTCTGGATCGGGACGGCCCCGCGGCACCCTGCCCATCGGCGGCAGGCCAGCGCTGAGGGTGCGCTCAGCGCCCGGTCGGGGCACTGCCGCCGCGGCCATGTGACGGGCGCCGTGCGCGCTCCCACGTGTGAAGCGGCCGCACGGCGCACTGCCGCCGGTGCCGCACTGCAGCGGAGGTCGCCATGCGCTACGCGCTAGGCGTGGAGTACGACGGCAGCGAGTTCCAGGGTTGGCAGCAGCTCGGCGAGAGCGGCGGCCCCAGCGTGCAGGCGACGCTGCAGGCGGCGCTGTCGTCGGTGGCCGACGCGCCGGTGAGCGTGGTCTGCGCCGGCCGCACCGATGCCGGCGTGCACGGCGAGTGCCAGGTGGTGCATTTCGACTGCGACGCGCCGCGCCCGGCGCGCGGCTGGATGCTGGGCGCCACCGCGCGATTGCCGCCCTCGGTGTGCGTGCGCTGGTGCGTGCCGGTGGCCGACGACTTCCACGCACGCTTCTCCGCCCGCGCGCGCCGCTACCGCTACCGCCTGCTCAACCGCCAGGTGCGCCCGGCGCTGTACCGGCAGACCCTGAGCTGGGAGCGGCGGCCGCTGCAGGCCGAGGTCATGCATGCGGCGGCGCAGGCGCTGCTGGGCGAGCAGGACTTCAGCGCCTTCCGCAGCGTGCAGTGCCAGGCGCTGCACGCGCGCCGCGAGCTGCAGTCGATCACGGTGCACCGCAGCGGCGAGCTGGTCGAGATCCAGGTCCAGGCCAATGCATTCCTTCATCACATGGTGCGCAATATCGTGGGTTCCCTTGTCATGGTGGGGACGGGCGAAAAGCCGGCGTCCTGGATTGGCGAGCTGCTCGCCGGACGCGACCGCCGCGTCGCCGGTCCGACGGCGCCACCGCAGGGCCTGGTTTTCGTGGGTCCCCTCTATCCCGCCCACTGGACGCTTCCGGACGAGGTCACGCTATGAATCGCACGTTGTATCGCACCCGCATCAAGTTCTGCGGCATGACCCGCGCCGGCGATATCCGCCTGGCAGGCGAGTTGGGCGTGGATTCGATCGGGTTCGTGTTCGCCCATGGCAGTCCGCGGCGGGTCGCGCCGGCCGAGGCGCGGGCCATGCGCCAGGCCGCCGCGCCGATGGTGGACGTGGTGGCGCTGTTCCGCGACAACCCCAAGGACGAGGTGCGCGAGGTGCTGCGCACGGTGCGTCCGACCCTGCTGCAGTTCCACGGCGACGAGGACGACGGCTTCTGCCGCAGCTTCAACCTGCCGTACCTGAAGGCGGTGCCGATGGGCGGCGGCGAGATCAACGCGCGCACCCTGCAGCTGCAGTTCCCCAACGCCGCCGGCTTCCTGTTCGACAGTCACGCCCCCGGCGAAAGCGGCGGCTCTGGCAAGACCTTCGACTGGTCGCGGCTGCCCACCGGCCTGCACCGGCCGTTCCTGCTCGCCGGCGGGATCAATGGCGACAACGTGTTCGACGCGATCATCGGCACCTTGCCGTGGGGCGTGGACGTGTCCAGCGGCATCGAAAGCCAGCCCGGGATCAAGGACGGCCACAAGATGCGCAAATTCGTCGAGGAAGTGCGCCGCGCCGACTGCCACGAGTTGAACACCAACTGCTGAGCGCGATGCGGCGCCGTCGCCGGCGTCGCCTCGGTCAGCGCTGCAGTTCCTGCGTCAGCCACTGCGCCAGCGCGTCGACCCGCGGATCCTGGACCTCGCGGCGCGTGCACAGCGCCCACTGTCCGCCGGTTTCGACGAAGCCCCAGGGCGCCAGCAGGCGGCCATTGGCCAGGTCGTCGGCGACCAGCGGCTGCGGGGCGATCGCCACGCCGATCCCGGCCAGCGCCGCTTCCAGCAGGTAGTACAGGTGTTCGAAGCCGGTGCCGTAGCGCAACTGCGCCGGCGCCAGGCCCTGCGCCTCGGCCCAGGCCGGCCAGGCCTGCGGCCGCGACACGGTATGCAGCAGCGGCAGTCCCTGCAGTGCCGCTGGCGCAGCCGCGGTCAGTGCCGAGGCCTGCGGCAGGGCAGGGCTGAGCACCGGGCCGATCCGCTCCGGCGCCAGCACGCGGACCTGCCAGTCCGCCGGCCACGGCGCCTGGCCCAGCAGCAGCGCTGCGTCCAGGCCGTCCAGGTCGGCGGCGAAGTCGCCCTCGTGTGCGGACAGGTGCAGGGTCAGCGCCGGCAGGTCGCGCTGCAGCGCCTGCAGCCGCGGGATCATCCAGCGGGCCAGGATGCTGCCGGGGCAGCCCAGCACCAGTGCCGCCGGGCGCGCGGGGCGGCGCAGTTCCGCCACTGCGTCCTGCAACTGCGCGAACGCGTTGCCGGCGGCCTCGCACAGGCGCGTGCCGGCGACGGTCGGACGGATGCCGCGGCCGTCGCGTTGCAGCAGCGGCAGCCCCAGTTCCTGCTCCAGCAGCCGCACCTGGCGGCTGATCGCGCCATGAGTGACATGCAGTTCCGCCGCCGCGGCGCCGACGCTGCGCAGCCGCGCGGCGGCCTCGAAGGCGCGCAGGGCGTTGAGCGAGGGCAGGCGACGCGCACTGGTCATGTGAGTTTTCCTGACGGATTGCGTCAGACTTTATCGGTTTTTCTGTAGGAACGTGTGCGCTAAAGTGCAGGCCTGTTCTGTTGCCCCCGGTTGCGCCATGTCCTCTGTTCCCGTCAGCGACTTCCACGCCTATCCCGACGCCGCCGGCCACTTCGGCCGCTACGGCGGCCGTTTCGTCGCCGAGACCCTGATCGGCCCGCTGCAGGAGCTGGCCGCCGCCTACGACGCCGCCCGCCAGGATCCGGCCTTCATCGCCGCCTACGACAAGGACCTGACCCACTACGTCGGTCGGCCCAGCCCGATCTACCACGCCGAGCGGCTCAGCCGCGAAGTCGGTGGCGCGCAGATCCTGCTCAAGCGCGAGGACCTGAACCACACCGGCGCGCACAAGATCAACAACACCATCGGCCAGGCGCTGCTGGCCAGCCGCATGGGCAAGACCCGCATCATCGCCGAGACCGGCGCCGGCCAGCACGGCGTGGCCAGCGCCACCGTGGCCGCGCGGCTGGGCCTGGAGTGCGTGGTGTACATGGGCGCCACCGACATCGAGCGGCAGAAGATCAACGTCTACCGGATGAAGCTGCTCGGCGCCACGGTAGTGCCGGTGCACTCCGGCTCGGCCACGCTCAAGGACGCGCTCAACGAGGCGATGCGCGACTGGGTCACCAACGTGCAGGACACCTTCTACATCATCGGCACTGTCGCCGGCCCCGATCCGTACCCGCGGATGGTGCGCGACTTCAACGCCATCGTCGGCCGCGAGGCGCGCGAGCAGATGCTGCGCGACTACGGTCGCCTGCCGGACGCGATCAGCGCCTGCGTCGGCGGCGGCAGCAATGCCATCGGCCTGTTCCATGCCTTCCTCAACGACGCCTCGGTGAAGATCTACGGCGCCGAGGCCGCCGGCGACGGCATCGGCAGCGGCCGCCATGCCGCCTCGATCGCCGCCGGGCGTCCCGGTGTGCTGCACGGCAACCGCACCTACGTGATCTGCGACGACGACGGGCAGATCGTCGAAACCCATTCGGTGTCCGCCGGCCTGGACTACCCGGGCGTGGGCCCGGAGCACGCGTTCCTGGCCGACAGCGGCCGCGCCACCTACCAGGGCATCACCGACGACGAGGCGCTGGCCGCGTTCCACCTGCTGGCACACACCGAAGGCATCCTCGCTGCGCTGGAGTCCAGCCACGCCGTGGCGCAGTCGATCAAGCTGGCGCGCGAACTGCCCAAGGACGCGCTGGTGCTGTGCAACCTGTCCGGCCGCGGCGACAAGGACGTGCACACCATCGCCGCGCGCGAAGGATTGACGCTGTAACGCTTTGCCCTTCTCCTGCGGGAGAAGGTGGCGCGAAGCGCCGGATGAGGGTACGGGCGCAGCCCCTTGCTCACATTCCGCACCGCTTCGCCTCTTACCCTCACCCCAACCCCTCTCCCGCTGGGAGAGGGGCGCATAGGTCCCACATGAGCCGCCTCGCCGACACCTTTGCCCGACTCGATGCCCAACGCCGCAAGGCCCTGATCCCCTTTCTCACCGCCGGCGATCCGTCGCTGGAGGCGACCGTGCCGGCGATGCATGCGCTGGTCGAGGCCGGAGCCGACGTGATCGAACTGGGCGTGCCGTTCTCCGATCCGATGGCCGACGGCCCGACCATCCAGCGCAGCTCCGAGCGTGCGCTGGCGCGCGGTGCCGGCCTGCGCTACGTGCTGGAAACGGTCAGTGCCTTCCGTCGCGACGACGCCAGCACGCCGGTAGTGCTGATGGGCTACCTCAACCCGGTGGAGATCCACGGCACCGCGCGCTTCGCCGAGGAGGCGGTGGCGGCTGGCGTGGACGGCGTGCTGCTGGTCGACCTGCCGCCGGAGGAATCGACAGAGACCCTGACGATCTTCGCCGAGGCGGGGCTGGACCTGATCGTGCTGGCATCGCCAACCACCAGCGATGCACGCATCGCGTTGTTGTGCGATGCGGCGCGCGGCTACCTGTACTACGTCAGCTTCGCCGGCGTGACCGGCGCCGACCGGCTGGATACGCGCGCCGCCGGCGATCGCCTGCGCCAGCTGCGCGCGCGCTGCCCGGTGCCGGTGGTGGCCGGCTTCGGCATCAAGGACGCCGCCAGCGCCAAGGCCATGGCGGTCGACGCCGACGGGGTGGTGGTGGGCAGCGCGCTGGTCGCGGCGCTGGCCGAGGCAGGCGGCCCGCAGGCCGCGCGCGACGCCGCCCTGGCGTTCCTGACGCCGCTGCGGCAGGCGCTGGACGCGGGCTGAGCCACGCCTGGTCTGTATGCAAACGCCCGCCTTGCGCGGGCGTTCGCGTTTGCGGCGATGCCGCATCCGCTGCGCACACATGTGCATGCGGCGCACGCAGGCGATTCGAATGGCGCGCGCGGCTGCTGGCCCGACGCGATTGTTGTCGGCCCAAGATGGCCGCGGCGATGCCGCACGCCCCGCGGTGGGCGAGCGGTAGCAGGCACCCTGGCAGCGGCCGCGCCGATGCCGGCCGGCCTGGCCGCTCCATGCGCCACCGTCTGCAGGCCACCGGGGGACCGAGTTAGACTGTCGCCCCTCTGCGGCTCTCGCGGCCGCCCAATGGATCGTCACATCGCATGAGTTGGCTCAGCAAATTGATGCCTTCGGGCATCCGCACCGACAGCACGCCCAGCAAGAAGCGCAGCGTTCCCGAAGGCTTGTGGGAGAAGTGCCCCAACTGCAGCGCCGTGCTGTACCGGCCGGAACTGGAGGAGAACCTGGAGGTGTGCCCGAAGTGCGGTCACCACATGGCGATCCGCGCGCGCGCGCGCCTGGCCGCGCTGTTCGACGCCGACACCGCGCCGACCGAGATCGGCGCGCGCCTGGGCCCGACCGACGCGCTCAAGTTCAAGGACCAGAAGAAGTACGGCGAGCGCATCAAGGCCTCGCAGAAGAGCACCGGCGAATACGACGCGCTGGTGGCGATGCAGGGCCTGCTCAAGGGCCAACCGCTGGTGGTGGCCTCGTTCGATTTCGCCTTCATGGGCGGCTCGATGGGCTCGGTGGTCGGCGAGCGTTTCGCCCTGGCCGCCGAGACCGCGCTGAAGATCGGCGCGCCGTTCGTGTGCTTCTCCGCCAGCGGCGGCGCGCGCATGCAGGAAGGCCTGTTCTCGCTGATGCAGATGGCCAAGACCTCGGCCGCGCTCGGCCGCCTGCGCGAGGCCGGCCTGCCGTACGTGTCGGTGCTGACCCACCCCACCACCGGTGGCGTGTCGGCCAGCTTCGCCATGCTCGGCGACATCAACATCGCCGAGCCGTATGCGCTGATCGGCTTCGCCGGCCCGCGCGTGATCGAGCAGACCGTGCGCGAGACCCTGCCGGAAGGCTTCCAGCGTTCGGAGTTCCTGCTCGAGCACGGCGCCATCGACCAGATCTGCGACCGCCGCGAACTGCGCGACCGCCTGTCCGAACTGCTGGCGCTGATGATGCGGCAGCCGGCCCCGGCGAAGACGGAGGTGGCGTGAAAGCCGGGACCCGGGGCCCGGGACCCGGGTCCCGTGGTATTCCACGACGGATGTATCGCGCCAACAGCATGTTTGCTTCTACCGCCGTCCGTGCCTTGCGCTTTTTCCGGGTCCCGGGTCCCGGGTCCCGGGTCCCGACTCCATGAGCGCCCGCAAATACTTCGGCACCGACGGCATCCGTGGCCGGGTCGGGCAGGGCGCGATTTCCGCCGATTTCGTGATGCGCCTGGGCAATGCGCTGGGCCGGGTGCTGGTCGCGGGCGGCACCGCACGGCCGACCGTGGTGATCGGCAAGGACACGCGCATCTCCGGCTACATGTTCGAGTCGGCGCTGGAGGCCGGGCTGGTCGCGGCCGGCGCCAACGTGCAGTTGCTCGGGCCGATGCCGACCCCGGCGGTGGCGTTCCTCACGCGCACCCTCGGCGCCGATGCCGGCATCGTCATCAGCGCCTCGCACAACCCGCACTACGACAACGGCATCAAGTTCTTTTCCGCCCACGGCGAGAAGCTCGACGACGCCACCGAGCAGGCGATCGAAGCGGCCCTTGACGCGCCGTTCGCCACGGTCGAGTCCGAGCGCCTGGGCAAGGCGATGCGCGCGCGCGAGGCGATCGGCCGCTACATCGAGTTCTGCAAGGCCAGCGTGCCGCGCGGCTTCGACCTGCGTGGACTCAAGCTGGTACTGGACTGCGCGCACGGCGCGACCTACCACATCGCGCCGCTGCTCTTTCGCGAACTGGGCGCGGAGGTGATCGCGATCGGCGCGGCGCCGGACGGGCTCAACATCAACGCCGGCGTCGGCTCGATGCACATCGACAACCTCGCTGCCAACGTGCGCGACCATGGCGCACATCTGGGCATCGCCTTCGACGGCGACGGCGACCGTGTGCTGATGGCCGACGACCAGGGCAACCCGGTCGACGGCGACGGCCTGCTGTACGTGCTGGCCTGCGGCTGGCAGGCCAGTGGTCGCCTGCACGGTCCGGTGGTTGGTACGCTGATGACCAACTACGGCCTGGAACGGGCGCTGGCCGGGTTGCAGGTGCCGTTCCTGCGCGCCAAGGTCGGCGACCGCCACGTGCACCAGGCGCTGGTCGAACAGGGCGGGGTGCTCGGCGGCGAAGCGTCCGGACATATGCTGTGCCTGGATCGCGCCACCACCGGCGACGCCATCGTCAGCGCGCTGCAGGTGCTGGAAGTGCTCAAGCGCTCGCGGCAGACCCTGCGCCAGGCGCTGGCCGGGCTGCAGAAGGTGCCGCAGCAGACGGTCAACGTGCGCCTGCAGCCGGGCGTGCGCCCGCTCGAGGCCGATGCCGTGAAGGCCGCGCTGGCCGCGGCGCAGGCGGCGGTGCAGGGGCGCGGACGTGCCTTCCTGCGCGCCTCCGGCACCGAGCCGGTGGTGCGGGTCACGGTCGAGGCCGACGATGCCACGCTGATGCGACAGACCCTGGACGCGCTGGCCGAGGCGGTCCGTGACGCGGCGTGAGTCGATCGCCATTGCCCTCTTCGTGATCGTCGCCAAGGCGGTCACCTTCTACCTGCTGTATCGCCTGCTGCGCTGAGCGCGGCGTTCGTTCCCTTCACGAGATGACGGTTCCTGCCATGACTGCGCGCATTCCCACCCTCGACATCACCCGCTTCGAAACAGACCGCGATGCCTTCGTCGCCGAACTGGGTGCGGCCTACCGCGAGTGGGGCTTCGCCGGCATTCGCAACCACGGCATCGCCCAGGCGCAGATCGACGCGGCCTACGACGTGTTCAAGGCGTTCTTCGCCCTGCCCGAGGAGACCAAGCGCAAGTACCACCTGCCGGGCAGCGGCGGCGCGCGCGGCTATACCGCCTTCGGCGTGGAGACCGCCAAGGATTCCAAGCATTTCGACCTGAAGGAGTTCTGGCACATCGGCCGCGAGATCGCCGACGACTCCCCGTACCGCGCGGTGATGCCGCCGAACCTGTGGCCGAGCGAAGTGCCCGGCTTCCGCACCCACGGCTATGGCCTGTACCAGGCGCTGGATGCGCTCGGCGCGCGCGTGCTGTCGGCGCTGGCCCTGCACATCGGCCTGCCCGAGCACTACTTCGTCGACAAGACCGATTCGGGCAACTCGATCCTGCGCCCGATCCACTACCCGCCGATCACCGCCGACGACATCCCCAACGTGCGCGCCGGTGCCCACGAGGACATCAACCTGATCACCCTGCTGGTCGGGGCCAGCGCCGCCGGCCTGGAAGTGAAGTCCAAGCAGGGCGAGTGGGTGCCGTTCACCTCCGACGCCGACACCATCGTGGTCAACATCGGCGACATGCTGCAGCGCCTGACCAACCACGTGTATCCCTCGACCACCCACCGCGTGGTCAACCCGCCGGGCGAGCAGGCGCGCCAGCCACGCTACTCGGTGCCGTTCTTCCTGCACCCGAACCCGGACTTCGTGATCGACGTGCTGCCGTCCTGCATCAGCGCCGACAACCCCAGCCGCTATCCCGAGCCGATCACCGCGCAGGGGTATCTGGAGGAGCGGTTGCGGGAGATTAAATTGAAGTAGGGAGGCGGGCTATGGCGCAGCAGGAAGCTGGACTCATCAACATTTTTATTCGTGCGCTCGACGAGCGCGCGGGCAAGCTGGCGCGACGTGCCGATACTGTACCTACCAACGGTAGCGACCAGCGGATGCTTGCCGACTTGATGGCTACAGATGGCACACATTGGGTGCTGATTGAATTCAAGGACGCCGCCGCGGGTATACAAGCCGAACGCGAAAAGGCGGTAGTTCCCGATGTCTGTCAGTGGCTGAGGTCGGACGCCGTCAATGCGAAAGCGCATGATCGCTGTCACTTTTACGCGCAGGACAAAGCCGCTGATATCGGCTTCTGGCGCTACCGTGCTGTTGTCTGCTCGTATTTGCCATTGCCCAAGACTCCGGCCGCCTGGTCCGATGCTTTCATCGGGCAGCTTTTGGCGGAGCAGCCTCAAGTGGGTTTGGAAAGCGAGGACTTTCTCGATTACACGCAGGCGCTGCTTGCTCATACGACGGGAGGTGGTGATGGGCGAGATGTCGTGCTGGTCGTCGCCAGGGCACCTGGGACCTGCCACCACTTCACATTGTCGCTGCCAGAACTGGTCCGCGCCTTGGCTCCCTCTTCCGGCCCTAGCATGAAGTTGTAGTCATTCCACGCTTCTAATGCGATGTGAACCGCGCCCCATCATCCGCAATAGCAGGCCATTGGGCAGCAGCGCGGTCAGGCCGAGCAGGGTGCGGTAGACTGCGCCCGGGACCACCCGCACCTTGCCGCGTTCGGCGCCGTCGATGCCGGCGCGGGCCACCGCCGCGGTCTGCAGCCAGAGCCAGCGCGGCAGGGCGTCCATCTGTTCGCGGGTGCCGGTGACGTCGTGGAACTCGGACCAGGTGAAGCCGGGGCACAGCGCGCAGACGCCCACCCCGCGGTCGGCGTTCTCCAGGGCCAGCGATTCGCTGAAGCGCAGCATGAAGCTCTTCGCCGCCGCGTACAGGGTGTGGCCGTCGGCGCCGGGCACCAGGGCGGCGAACGAGGCGACGTTGAGGATGCGGCCGTGGCCGCTGGCGCGCAGCGCCGGCAGCAGCCGCCAGGTCAGCTCGCACACCGCGCCGACCATCACCTGCAGGAACGCCGCGTGCACCGCCCAGTCCTGGGCGATGTAGCGGCCGGGCACGCCGTAGCCGGCGTTGTTGACCAGGATCCGCACCGCCAGCCCGCGCCGTTCGATCTCGGCCACCAGCGCGGCCGGCGCCGCCGGGTCGGCCAGGTCGGCGACCAGCACCTCCACCGGCACCTGCGCCCGCAGTTCGGCGGCCAGTGCCTGCAGCAGCGCCTCGCGGCGCGCGCTGAGGATCAGCGGTACGCCGCGGCGGGCGTATTCGCGGGCGATCTCGCGGCCGATGCCGCTGGAGGCGCCGGTGATCAGGGCGTAGCCGGGAAGCTGGGTCATGGCGGTCTCTGGACGTGGAGCGGGCGGCGGGGGAGGGCGGGCCGGCGGGACGATGCCTGGCCTTGGCGGCGCATCGGCTATCCTCTCGGCACTTTTTCGCCGGAGATGCGCCGATGCGACGCAAGATCGTAGCCGGAAACTGGAAATTGCATGGCACCCGCCACTTCGCCGCCGAGCTGGTGCGGGAGATCGTCGCCGGGCTGCACGCGGCCGATCACGGTGTGGAGGTGGTGATCCTGCCGCCGCTGCCGTACCTGGGCGACCTGATCGAGAACTTCGAGGACCGGATGCTGCGCTTCGGCGCGCAGGACGTCAGCAGCAACGAGAAGGGGGCCTATACCGGCGAGGTGTCGGCGGCGATGCTGGTCGACGTGGGTGCCGACTACGGCCTGGTCGGGCATTCGGAGCGGCGCCAGTATCACCAGGAGAGCAGCGAGCTGGTCGCGCGCAAGTTCGCCGCCGCCATGCACGCGGGGCTGGTCCCGATCCTGTGCGTGGGCGAGACCCTGGAGCAGCGCGAGGCCGGGCGGACCGAGACGGTCATTGCCGCGCAGCTGGCGCCGGTGCTGGACCTGGTCGGCGCCGAGGGCTTCGCCCGGGCGGTGCTGGCCTACGAGCCGGTCTGGGCGATCGGCACCGGCCGCACCGCCAGCCCGGCGCAGGCGCAGGCGGTGCATGCGTTCATCCGTGGCGAAGTGGCGGCGCGCGATGCTAGAATCGCGGATTCGTTGCCGATCCTGTATGGCGGCAGCGTCAAGCCCGACAACGCCGCCGAGCTGTTCGCACAGCCGGATGTGGATGGCGGGCTGGTGGGCGGCGCCTCGCTGGTCGCCGCGGAATTCCTGGCCATCGTGCGAGCGGCGGCCGCCTGTTGAGCGAACGGCTGCCGATGGCGGCCGTTCGTCCCCCAAGTCGTACTGTCCGGACGGATTTCGAAATGCTGATGGTCATCCTCAATGTGGTCTACGTGCTGGTGGCGATCGCGATGATCGCGCTGATCCTGATGCAGCGCGGCGCCGGTGCGGCGGCGGGTTCCGGGTTCGGCGCCGGCGCGTCCGGCACCGTGTTCGGATCGCGCGGCGCGTCCAACTTCCTGTCCAAGTCGACCAAGTGGCTGGCGGTGGTGTTCTTCGCCATCAGCCTGTTCATGGCCTGGTACGCCGGCCACAGCGCGCGTCCGGCCGACGCCAATCTGGGCGTGATGTCGCAGTCCGCTACCCCGGCCCCGGCCGCGCCGGCCGGCGAACTGCAGGTGCCGCAGGCGCCGTCGGTCGCCGCTGCGGCTCCCGCCGCGGCCCCGGCCGCCCAGCCGGCGCCGGAAAAAGCGCAAGAAAAGTCGCCTGCCCCGTCGCAGAAAGACTGAAGACGGTTACAATATGCTGCGCGGCGGGATTGCCGCGCAGGTTTTACGCAAGCCCAGGTGGCGGAATTGGTAGACGCACTACCTTGAGGTGGTAGCGACTTAGGTCGTAGGGGTTCGAGTCCCCTCTTGGGCACCATTGTTTGGCTACGGTTTCTGCGCGACGGCATCACGCCCTCGCCCGGAGAATCGTCTATCCCATGCCTGCGCGGCACGCGCGCGGGCACAGGCAAGAGAGAATCGCGAGTGCTGGCCGAATATTTGCCGACCCTGCTGTTTCTGATCGTGGCCACCGGTATCGGCGTCGCGCTGATGCTGGTGGGACGGTTCCTCGGTCCCCGGCGTCCCGACCTGAAGAAGCTCTCGCCGTACGAGTGCGGCTTCGAGGCCTTCGAGGACGCGCGCATGAAGTTCGACGTGCGCTACTACCTGATCGCCATCCAGTTCATCGTCTTCGATCTGGAAATCATCTTCATCGTGCCGTGGACGCAGGTGTTCATGGACCTGGGCGCTCGCTCCCTGGTCACCATGGGCCTGTTCGTCGGCATGTTGTTCCTCGGTTTTGTCTACGTGTGGAAGAAGGGAGCGCTGGAATGGGAGTGATTCAGACCCTGGATCGCCTGATGACCAACCCGATCCCGGAAGGGCGGGTGGACGACATCCTGCGTCCCGAAGGCGAGAACCCGCTGCTGGAGAAGGGCTACGTCACCACCAGCGTCGACGCGCTGCTGAACTGGGCGCGCACCGGCTCGATGTGGCCGATGACCTTCGGCCTGGCGTGCTGCGCGGTCGAGATGATGCACGCCGGCGCCGCGCGCCTGGACCTGGATCGCTACGGTGTGGTGTTCCGCCCGTCGCCGCGCCAGTCCGACGTGATGATCGTCGCCGGCACCCTGGTCAACAAGATGGCCCCGGCGCTGCGCAAGGTCTATGACCAGATGCCGGACCCGAAGTGGGTCATCTCGATGGGCAGCTGCGCCAACGGCGGCGGCTACTACCATTACTCGTATTCGGTGGTGCGCGGCTGCGACCGCATCGTGCCGGTGGACGTCTACGTCCCGGGCTGCCCGCCGACCGCCGAGGCCCTGGTCTACGGCATCCTGCAGTTGCAGAAGAAGATCTGGCGAACCCAGACCATCGCGCGCTGATTCCTCTTTCCTCAGAGAGCACGCCAAGCCCCCATGGCAGAGCAAGCATCTTCCTTTAGCGACCGACTCGGCGCCCGTTTTCCCGGCAGCCAGGTCTTCGTGGCCCTTCCGCGCGGCGAAGTCACCCTGGAAGTGCCGGCCGACGCCTGGCACGCCACCTGCCTGGCGCTGCGCGACGAGTTCGGTTTCGAACAGCTGTCCGACCTGTGCGGCGTGGACTACCTGGGCTACGGCAGCGACGAGTGGGATACCTCGGACGTGTCCTCGCACGGCTTCAGCCGCGGCGTCGAAGGCAAGGCCGTGGGCCGTTTCGCCTGGGGCGAGTTCCCCAGCGGCGAGGCGGCCGGCGGCGCGCAGCCGCTGCCGGTGCCGCAGCAGCGCTACGCCGTGCTGGCGCAGCTGATTTCCTACCGCCACAACCAGCGCCTGCGCGTGCGTTGCTACGCGCCGAACGAAGACCTGCCGGTGGTGGCCTCGGTCACCGACATCTGGCCGGGTGCGAACTGGTTCGAGCGCGAGGCGTTCGACCTGTTCGGCGTGGTCTTCGCCGGCCACCCGGACCTGCGCCGCATCCTCACCGACTACGGCTTCGTCGGCCATCCGTTCCGCAAGGATTTCCCGCTGATCGGCAACGTCGAAGTGCGCTACGACGAAGAGAAGCAGCGCGTGATCTACGAGCCGGTGACCTCGGTGGAGCCGCGCGTGGGCGTGCCGCGCGTGATCCGCGACGATGCGCGCTACCAGACCGCGGCGGGCGAAGCACAGAAGGAGTCCGCCAAGTGAGCGAGTACCACCAGGCGCACGACGGGTTCGCCAGCAATCCTGCCGAAGCCAAGCAGGAGATCCGCAACTACACGATGAACTTCGGCCCGCAGCATCCGGCCGCGCACGGCGTGCTGCGCCTGATCCTGGAAATGGACGGCGAGACCGTGGTCCGTGCCGATCCGCACATCGGCCTGCTGCACCGTGGCACCGAGAAGCTGGCCGAGTCCAAGCCGTTCAACCAGTCGATCGGCTACATGGATCGCCTGGACTACGTGTCGATGATGTGCAACGAGCACGCCTACGTGCGCGCGATCGAGACCCTGATGGGGATCGAGGCGCCGGAGCGTGCGCAGTACATCCGCACCATGTTCGACGAGATCACCCGCATCCTGAACCACCTGATGTGGGTCGGCTCCAACGGCCTGGATCTGGGCGCGATGGCGGTGATGCTGTACGCGTTCCGTGAACGCGAAGAGCTGATGGACGTGTACGAGGCGGTGTCGGGCGCGCGCATGCACGCGACCTACTACCGTCCGGGCGGCGTCTACCGCGACCTGCCGGATCGTATGCCCAAGTACCAGGAATCGCGCTGGCACAAGGGCAATGCGCTGAAGCGGCTCAATGCCGCGCGCGAAGGCTCGATGCTGGACTTCCTGGAGGAGTTCACCAACACCTTCCCGGCGCGCGTCGACGAGTACGAGACCCTGCTCACCGACAACCGTATCTGGAAGCAGCGCACCGTCGGCATCGGCGTGGTCACCCCGGAGCAGGCCTATGGCTGGGGCATGACCGGTGTGATGCTGCGCGGCTCGGGCATCGCCTGGGACCTGCGCAAGAAGCAGCCCTACGCCAAGTACGACAGCGTCGATTTCGACATCCCGCTCGGCACCCACGGCGATTGCTACGACCGCTATCTGGTGCGCGTGGCCGAGATGCGCGAATCCAACCGCATCATCAAGCAGTGCGTGCAGTGGCTGAAGGCCAACCCGGGCCCGGTCATGGTCGAGAACTTCAAGGTGGCGCCGCCCAAGCGCGCCGACATGAAGGACGACATGGAAGCGCTGATCCACCACTTCAAGCTGTTCAGCGAAGGCTATTGCGTGCCGGCCGGCGAGACCTACTGCGCGGTCGAAGCGCCGAAGGGCGAGTTCGGCTGCTACCTGATGTCCGACGGCGCCAACAAGCCGTTCCGCGTGCATCTGCGTGCGCCGGGCTTCGCCCATCTGTCGTCGATGGACGCGATCGTGCGCGGCCACATGCTGGCCGACGTGGTGGCGATGATTGGTACCTATGATCTGGTGTTTGGTGAGGTCGACCGATGAAGGCGACAGGTAATTTCGAGGCGGCGCGCGACGTCGATCCGATGGTGGTGCTGAGCGACAAGACGCGCGCGCACATCGATCACTGGCTGGCCAAGTTCCCGCCGGACCGCAAGCGCTCGGCGGTGCTGCAGGGGCTGCACGCGGCGCAGGAACAGAACCAGGGCTGGCTGACCGACGAGTTGATCGCCGGTGTGGCCAAGTACCTGGAACTGCCGCCGGTGTGGGCCTACGAGGTCGCCAGCTTCTACTCGATGTTCGAGACCGAGAAGGTCGGCCGCAACAACGTCGCGTTCTGCACCAACATCAGTTGCTGGCTCAACGGCGCCGAGGATCTGGTCGCGCATGCCGAGAAGAAGCTCGGCTGCAAGCTGGGCCAGTCCACCGCCGATGGCCGCGTCTACCTCAAGCGCGAGGAAGAGTGCCTGGCCGGTTGCGCCGGCGCACCGATGATGGTCATCAACGGCCACTACCATGAGCATCTGACCAAGGACAAGGTCGACGAATTGCTGGACGGGTTGGAGTAACGGCAATGGCACAGCATCCCCACGCTCCCACCGGTCCGGTCGGCCCCGCGCCGCAGCCGCACCAGGTGGTGTACACCACGCTGCACTACGACACCCCGTGGTCCTACGAAAGCTACCTGAAGACCGGTGGCTACGCCGCGCTGCGCAAGATCCTCGAAGAGAAGATCCCGCCGGAGCAGGTGATCGAGATGGTCAAGCAGTCGAACCTGCGCGGCCGTGGCGGCGCCGGCTTCCCGACCGGCCTGAAGTGGTCGTTCATGCCCAAGGGCGCGCCGCAGAAGTACATCCTGTGCAATTCGGACGAGTCCGAGCCAGGTACCTGCAAGGACCGCGACATCCTGCGCTACAACCCGCATTCGGTGGTGGAGGGCATGGCCATCGCCTGCTACGCCACCGGCTCCACCGTGGGCTACAACTACCTGCGTGGCGAGTTCCACCACGAGCCGTTCGAGAACTTCGAGCAGGCCCTGGCCGATGCCTATGCCAATGGCTGGCTGGGCAAGAACATCCTCGGCAGCGGCATCGACATCGACATCTACGGCGCGCTGGGCGCCGGCGCCTACATCTGCGGCGAAGAGACCGCGCTGATGGAGTCGCTGGAAGGCAAGAAGGGCCAGCCGCGCTACAAGCCGCCGTTCCCGGCCAACTTCGGCCTGTACGGCAAGCCGTCGACGATCAACAACACCGAGACCTACGCCTCGGTGCCGGCGATCATCCGCAACGGCCCGGAATGGTTCCTGGGGCTGAGCAAGACCAAGAACGGCGGCCCGAAGATCTTCTCGGTCTCCGGCTGCGTGCAGAAGGGCGGCAACTTCGAAGTGCCGCTGGGCACCACCTTCGACGAACTGCTGGAGATGGCCGGCGGGCTGAAGCCGGGCCGCACCCTCAAGGGCGCGATCCCGGGCGGCGTGTCGATGCCGGTGCTGAAGGCCGAGCAGCTCGCGGGCCTGCAGATGGACTACGACACCCTGCGCGCACTGGGCACTGGCCTGGGGTCGGGCGCGATCGTGGTGCTCGACGACAGCGTGTGCTGCGTGAAGTTCGCCTGCCGCATCTCGCAGTTCTTCCACAAGGAGTCCTGCGGCCAGTGCACCCCGTGCCGCGAAGGCACCGGCTGGATGCACCGCGTGCTGGAGCGCATCGTCGCCGGCAAGGCCACGATGGAAGACCTGCACCAGCTGCGCACCGTCGCCGGACAGATCGAAGGCCACACCATCTGCGCCTTCGGCGAAGCGGCGGCCTGGCCGATCCAGGGCTTCCTGCGCCAGTTCTGGGACGAATTCGAGTACTACATCGTCAACGGTCATTCGATGGTTGACGGCAAGAAGGTGGAGGCAGCCGCCGCATGAGCGCGCAACCCAACAATCCCGGCGCGACCCCCGCGGTCGTGCCGGAAGGCCATGTGACCGTCGAGATCGACGGCCAGTCGCTGGTCGTGCCGAAGGGCTCGATGATCATCCAGGCCGCCGACAAGGCCGGCATCCCGATCCCGCGCTTCTGCTACCACGAGAAGCTGCCGATCGCGGCAAACTGCCGCATGTGTCTGGTCGACGTCGAGAAGTCGCCCAAGCCATCGCCGGCCTGCGCCACGCCGGTCATGGACGGCATGAAGGTGCAGACCCGCAGCGACAAGGCGCTGAAGTACCAGCGCAGCGTCATGGAATTCCTGCTGATCAACCATCCGCTGGACTGCCCGATCTGCGATCAGGGCGGCGAGTGCGAACTGCAGGACGTGTCGCTGGGCTACGGCCGCTCGGTCAGCCGCTTCAACGAGCGCAAGCGCGTGGTGCCGGACGAGGACATCGGGCCGCTGGTCGCCACCGAGATGACCCGATGCATCCAGTGCACCCGCTGCGTGCGCTTCACCGCGGACATCGCCGGCACCTACGAGCTGGGCGGCATGTACCGCGGCGAGAACCTGCAGATCGGCACCTACGACGGCAAGCCGCTGACCACCGAGCTGTCCGGCAACGTGGTCGACGTGTGCCCGGTGGGCGCGCTGACCAACAAGGTGTTTCAGTTCCGCGCGCGTCCCTGGGAACTGGTGGCGCGCGAGTCGCTGGGCTACCACGACGCGATGGGTTCCAACCTGTTCCTGCACGTGCGCCGCGGCGAAGTGCTGCGCACCGTGCCGCGCGACAACGAAGCGGTCAACGAGTGCTGGCTGTCCGACCGCGACCGCTACTCGCACCAGGGCCTGTACGCCGAGGACCGCGCACTGCGGCCGATGCGCAAGGTCGACGGGCAGTGGCGCGAGGTGTCGTGGGCCGAAGGGCTTTCCGCGGCGAGCGATATCCTCAAGGCCAACCGCGGCGACGCGCTGGGCGTGCTCGCGCATCCGTCCACCTCCAACGAGGAGGGCGCGCTGCTGGCGCGCCTGGCCGAGGGCCTGGACAGCGGCAACCTCGATCACCGCGTGTACAACCGCGACTTCTCCGATGCCGCGCTGGCCGAGCCGTTCGCGCTGCCGCTGGCGGAGATCGAGCAGGCCGACGTGGTGGTGATCCTGGGTAGCAACCTGCGCCATGAGCTGCCGCTGCTGCATGCACGCCTGCGCAAGGCACGGATGCAGCGCCAGACCAAGCTTTATTCGATCAATCCGGTCGATTTCGACGTGGCCTTCGACCAGGCCGGCCGCCAGATCGTGGCGCCGTCGAAGTTCGCCGAGGCACTGGCCGATAGCGCGCTGCGCGGCGCGGTGCAGGGCGCTGGCCGCGCGGTGCTGATCGTCGGCGCGCTGGTCGAGAACCATCCGCAGGCCGCGGCGCTGCGTGCGGCCGCGCGCGACTTCGCCACCGCCACCGGCGCGGCGCTGTGCCGCATCCCGCAGGGTGCCAACGCGCTCGGCCTGTCGCGCTACGGCGTGCTGCCGCGCGGGCGCAACGCCGCGGCGATGCTGGCCGAGCCGCGCAGCGCCTACGTGCTGTACGGCCTGGAGCCGGGGCTGGACTTCGCCGACGCCGCCGCCGCGCGCAGCGCGCTGGCCGGTGCCAAGGTGGTGGCGTTCAGCCACTTCGCCTGCGCCTCCACCCGCGACGTGGCCGACGTGATCCTGCCGATCGGCGCGCTGCCGGAAATCGAGGCGACGCTGACCAACCTCAACGGCAGCGACCAGCGCACCCGCGCCGGCGGCAAGCTGCCGGGTGAGGCCCGCGAGGGCTGGCGGGTGCTGCGTGCGCTCGGCGGCGAGCTGGGCCTGCCGGGCTTCGCGTTCATCGACTTGGCCGGGCTGCGCGATGGCCTGCAGCCGCGCGAGGTCGCCGCGGCGAGCTCGGCGCAGCCGGCACGCCAGGACGAGGGCCTGGAACTCGCCGCCAGTCCGGCGATCTACCGCACCGATGCGGTGGTGCGCCGCGCGCAGGCGCTGCAGCAGCATCCGCTGAACCGCGCGCCGGGCGTGGCGCTGCATCCGGACGAGGCGGCACGCCTGGGCCTGCGCGACGGACAGATGGTCAAGGTCGGCACCGCGGCGGGTAGCGCCACGTTGCCGCTGGCGACGGACAAGCGGGTCGCGCCGGGCGCGGCCTGGATCGAAACGGGCCACGGCGCGACCGCGCCGCTGGGCGCCGGTCGGGTGACGGTGGTGGCCGCATGAACGAGATGCTGTTGAACGTGGTCGACCCGCTGCACCAGTGGTTCCTCGGCCTGGGCGCCCTCGGCGTGGTCCTGTGGATCGTGCTGAAGATCCTGCTGATCGCCATGCCGGTGATCATCTCGGTGGCGTTCTACGTGGTCTGGGAACGCAAGCTGATCGGCTGGATGCACGTGCGCCACGGGCCGATGTACGTGGGCATGGGCATCTTCCAGGCCTTCGCCGACGTCTTCAAGCTGCTGTTCAAGGAAATCATCCAGCCGAGCAGCTCGCACAAGGCGATGTTCGTGATCGCGCCGCTGATCACCCTGGCGCCGGCCTTCGCCGCCTGGGCGGTGGTGCCGTTCGACGCCAAGCTGGTGCTGTCCAACGCCAACGCCGGCCTGCTGTACCTGCTGGCGATGACCTCGCTGGGCGTGTACGGCATCATCCTGGCCGGCTGGGCGTCCAACTCCAAGTACGCCTTCCTCGGCGCGATGCGCTCGGCCGCGCAGGTGGTCAGCTACGAGATCGCGATGGGCTTCGCCCTGGTCGGCGTGATGATCGCCGCCGGCAGCCTGAACCTGAGCACGATCGTGCAGGCGCAGGCCGGCAGCTCCGGGTTCTTCGACTGGTTCCTGATCCCGCTGTTCCCGCTGTTCATCGTGTACTGGGTGTCCGGCGTGGCCGAGACCAACCGCGCGCCGTTCGACGTGGTCGAAGGCGAGTCGGAAATCGTCGCCGGCCACATGGTCGAGTATTCGGGCGGTGCGTTCGCGCTGTTCTTCCTGGCCGAATACGCCAACATGATCCTGGTCAGCTTCCTGGTCTCGATCTTCTTCCTGGGTGGCTGGCTGAGCCCGATCCAGGGCTGGGTCACCGCGGACGTCTCGCCGTGGGTCAACTGGATCTGGACCGGCGGCTGGCCGTGGCTGCTGATGAAGGTGCTGTTCTTCGCCAGCGCGTACATCTGGTTCCGCGCCAGCTTCCCGCGCTACCGCTACGACCAGATCATGCGCCTGGGCTGGAAGGTGTTCATCCCGCTGACGATCGTGTGGATCGCGGTGACGGCATTGATGGTGTTCTACGGCGTGATCCAGAAGGGCGTGTAAGCGATGAATAAAATCACCCATTACTTCAAGAGCCTGCTGCTGCTCGAGTTGCTCGGCGGCCTGTGGCTGACCTTGAAGTACACGTTCCGTCCCAAGTACACCGTGCTGTACCCGATGGAGAAGTTCCCGCAGTCGCCGCGCTTCCGTGGCCTGCACGCGCTGCGCCGCTATCCCAACGGCGAAGAGCGCTGCATCGCCTGCAAGCTGTGCGAGGCGGTGTGCCCGGCGCTGGCGATCACCATCGACTCGACCAAGCGCGAGGACGGCACCCGCCGCACCACCCGCTACGACATCGACCTGTTCAAGTGCATCTACTGCGGCTTCTGCGAGGAGAGCTGCCCGGTGGATTCGATCGTGGAGACCCAGGTGCTGGAGTACCACTTCGAAAAGCGCGGCGAGAACATCGTCACCAAGCCGCAGTTGCTGGCGATCGGAGACCGGCTCGAGGCCGAGATCGCCGAGCGCCGCGCTGCCGACGCTCCCTTCCGCTGAGGTTCCGAAATGGATTGGGTCAATATCGCTTTCTGGATCTTCGCCACCATCGCCGCGGTCGCCGCCGGCGCGGTGATCAGCGTGCGCAACCCCGTGTACGCGGTGCTGTGCCTGATCCTGACGTTCTTCTCCATCGCCTGCGTGTGGCTGCTGGTGGGCGCCGAGTTCCTCGGCGTGACCCTGGTGCTGGTCTACGTCGGCGCGGTGATGGTGCTGTTCCTGTTCGTGGTGATGATGCTGGACATCGACACCGCCCGCATGCGCGAGGGCTGGGTACGCTACCTGCCGGTCGGCCTGGTGGTGGCAGTGGCGATGCTGGTGCAGATGGTCACCCTGATCGGGGTCAAGGCACGCAGCGCGGCGCCGTTCCCGGCCGACAACGCCGCGGCCCAGGCGGCCGACACTTCCAACATCACCTGGCTGGCCAAGACCCTGTTCACCCAGTTCCTGCTGCCGTTCGAATTCGCCGCGATCATCCTGACCGTGGCGGTCGTGGCCGCGGTGATGCTGACCCTGCGCAAGCGCACCGGCATCAAGACCCAGAACCCGGGCGACCAATCGCGGGTCAAGGCCGGCGACCGCCTGCGCATCGTCAAGATGGACGCCGAGAAGCCCACGCTCCACACTCCGCCGGCATCGCAGGAGGGCCAGCCATGATCTCCCTAGGCCATCTGCTGGCGCTCGGCGCGGTGCTGTTCTGCATCGCCCTGGCCGGCATCTTCCTCAATCGCAAGAACGTCATCGTGCTGCTGATGTCGATCGAGCTGATGCTGCTGTCGGTCAACATCAACTTCGTCGCCTTCTCGCGCGAACTCGGCGACGCCGCCGGCCAGTTGTTCGTGTTCTTCATCCTGACCGTGGCCGCGGCCGAAGCCGCCATCGGCCTCGCGATCCTGGTGACGCTGTTCCGTACCCGCCACACGATCAACGTGGCCGAAGTCGATTCGCTGAAGGGCTGACCTGCAGATGGAAATTACGCTCTCCAAGAGTCTGCTGATCGCGGTGGTGCTGGCCCCGCTGGTCGGCAGCATCATCGCCGGCCTGTTCGGCCGTCAGGTCGGCCGCAAGGGCGCGCAGTTCGCCACCATCCTCGGCGTCGCGGTCAGCTGCGCGCTGTCGTGCTGGACCCTGTAC
Organism: Xanthomonas sp. F1; assembly: GCF_014199855.1. Lineage (NCBI taxonomy): Bacteria > Pseudomonadati > Pseudomonadota > Gammaproteobacteria > Lysobacterales > Lysobacteraceae > Xanthomonas > Xanthomonas sp. F1. The sequence goes on from NZ_JACHOK010000002.1 coordinate 467,548, forward strand.
CAGCTGGTCGGGCAGGGCGCCTCGCCGTTCAACCAGAACCTCTACACATTCTTCGAGGTCGGCCACTATTCGGCCCACGTCGGCTTCATGGTCGACCGCCTGACCGCGATGATGATGGTGGTGGTGACCTTCGTGTCGCTGCTGGTGCACATCTACACCATCGGCTACATGGCCGACGATCCGGGCTACCAGCGCTTCTTCAGCTACATCTCGCTGTTCACCTTCTCGATGCTGAGCCTGGTGATGAGCAACAACTTCCTGCAGCTGTTCTTCGGCTGGGAAGCGGTGGGCCTGGTGTCGTACCTGCTGATCGGCTTCTGGTTCAAGCGCCCGACCGCGGTGTTCGCCAACATGAAGGCGTTCCTGGTCAACCGCGTCGGCGACTTCGGCTTCATCCTCGGCATCGCCGGCGTGCTGCTGTGGTTCGGCACGCTGGACTACGCCAGCGTGTTCGCCAATGCCACCGCGGTGCTGGGCAACGAGGCCGCCGGCGGCCTGGCCCAGGTGCAACTGTTCCAGGGCCATGCCTGGAACGTCTCCACCATCATCTGCGTGTGCCTGTTTATCGGCGCCATGGGCAAGTCGGCGCAGGTGCCGCTGCACGTGTGGCTGCCGGACTCGATGGAAGGCCCGACCCCGATCTCGGCGCTGATCCACGCCGCGACCATGGTCACCGCCGGCATCTTCATGGTGGCGCGCATGTCGCCGCTGTTCGAACTGTCGCAGACCGCGCTGAACTTCGTGCTGGTCGTAGGCGCCACCACCGCGTTCTTCACCGGCCTGATCGGCATCGTGCAGAACGACATCAAGCGCGTGGTCGCCTACTCGACGCTGTCGCAGCTGGGCTACATGACCGTGGCACTGGGCGTGTCGGCGTACTCGGCCGCGGTGTTCCACCTGATGACCCATGCCTTCTTCAAGGCGCTGCTGTTCCTGGCGGCCGGCTCGGTCATCATCGGCATGCACCACGAGCAGGACATGCGCAAGATGGGCGGCCTGCGCAAGTACATGCCGATCACCTACTGGACCAGCGTGATCGGCACCCTGGCGCTGGTCGGCACCCCGTTCTTCGCCGGCTTCTACTCCAAGGACACCATCATCGAGGCGGCCGCGCACCATGCGCACACCTCGCATAGCTGGATCGCGACCTACGGCTACTGGGCTGTGCTGGGCGGCGTGCTGATCACCAGCTTCTACAGCTTCCGCCTGCTGTTCCTGACCTTCCACGGCCAGGAGCGCTTCCGCGATGCGCATGCGCACGACGTGCACGCCCACCACGACAGCGCGCATACCGACGCCGAGGCGCAGTCCCACGCGCACGATGCGCACGACGCGCATGCGCATGACGACCACCATGGCCATCATGGCGCGCACGAGCCGCACGAGTCGCCGTGGGTGGTGACGGTGCCGCTGATCCTGCTGGCGATCCCGTCGATCGCGATCGGCTTCTTCACCATCGGTCCGATGCTGTTCGGCACCGACTGGGCGGGCCACCATGCCGCGGCAGCGATCAAGGGCCAGGCGGTCAGCTTCTTCACCGGCATCGTCGATTTCTACGATCCGGCGCGCGACACCGTCGGCGCGCTGGCCGAGGAGTTCCACGGCCCGGTCGCGTTTGCCCTGCACGGCCTGACCCAGCCGCCGTTCTTCCTGACCCTGGCCGGTTTCGCCCTGGCCTGGATCCTGTACCTGTGGAAGCCGGAGCTGGCGGCGAAGGCGCGCAAGACCTTCTCGCTGCCGGTGTGGATCCTCGAGAACAAGTACGGTTTCGACAAGCTCTGGATCGGCGGTTTCGCCGGCGGCGGCGTGCGCCTGGGCAAGGTGTCGCGCGCGGTGGATACGCATGTCGTGGACGGCGTCATGGTCAACGGCACCGCGCGCGTGATCGACCTGGCGGCCAACCTGCTGCGTCGCACGCAATCCGGTTTCCTCTATCACTACGCCTTCGCGATGATCGTCGGTCTCATTGCCCTGCTGGGCGTGCTGATGCATTTCTGGCGTTGACCTGTACGGAATAAGAACACGTGTCGAACTGGCCTCTACTCTCCATCCTGATCTGGCTGCCGATCATCGGCGGCGCCCTGGTGCTCGCCCTGCGTGATGCGCGTGCGGCGCGCTGGGCGTCGCTGCTGGTGGCGTTGCTGACCTTTGCGCTCAGCCTGCCGCTGCTCACCGGTTTCGACTACGCCAGCGACGCGCTGCAGTTCGTCGAGACCCATGCCTGGATCCCGGCATACGACATCGGCTACAACCTCGGCGCCGACGGCATCGCGGTGGCGCTGATCGTGCTGACCACGCTGGTCACGGTGCTGGCGCTGATCGGCGCGTGGACCTCGATCGACAAGCGCGTCAACCAGTACGTGGCCGCGTTCCTGATCCTGGAAGGCGTCACCGTCGGCATCTTCTCCGCCACCGACGCGATGCTGTTCTACGTGTTCTTCGAGGCGATGCTGATCCCGATGTTCCTGATCATCGGCATCTGGGGCGGCCCGCGCCGCATCTACGCCGCGGTCAAGTTCTTCCTGTACACCTTCCTCGGCTCGGTGCTGATGCTGGTCGGGTTGATCTACCTGTACCTGAAGGGCGGCAGCTTCCAGCTCGCCGACCTCTACCAGCTCTCGCTTACGTCCAAGGAGCAGACCTGGCTGTTCTTCGCCTTCCTGATCGCCTTCGCGGTCAAGGTGCCGATGTTCCCGGTGCACACCTGGCTGCCGGACGCGCACGTGGAAGCGCCGACCGCCGGTTCGGTGATCCTGGCGGCGATCGCGCTGAAGATCGGCGGTTACGGCTTCCTGCGCTTCAACCTGCCGATCCTGCCCGACGCCAGCAACGAGTGGGCGTGGCTGGTGATTGCGCTGTCGCTGATCGCGGTGATCTACGTCGGCCTGGTCGCGCTGGTCCAGGACGACATGAAGAAGCTGATCGCATACTCGTCGATCGCGCACATGGGCTTCGTCACCCTCGGCACCTTCGTCGCCTTCGCCCTGGTCGGCTTCGGCAGCACCGATGCGGCCCGGCTGGGCCTGCAGGGCGCGATGGTGCAGATGATCTCGCACGGCTTCGTGTCCGGCGCGATGTTCTCCTGCGTCGGCGTGCTGTACGACCGCATGCACACCCGCCGCATCGCCGACTACGGTGGCGTGGTCAACGTGATGCCGTGGTTCGCGACCTTCGCGATGCTGTTCTTCATGGCCAACGCGGGCTTGCCGGGTACCAGCGGCTTCGTCGGCGAGTTCATGGTCATCATGGCCAGCTTCCAGGCGCATCCGCTGCTGGCCTTCGGCGCGGCGACCACCCTGGTGATCACCGCCGCCTACACCCTGTGGCTCTACAAGCGCGTGTTCTTCGGCGAGGTCGCCAATGCGCACGTGGCCGAGCTGAAGGACATCAACGGTCGCGAGGCGCTGGTGCTGGGCGTGTTCGCCGCCGGCGTGCTGGCCCTGGGCCTGTATCCGAAGCCATTGACCGACCTGATGGAGCCCTCGATCGCGAAGCTGGCGGCGCAGATCGCCACCAGCAAGCTGTAAGCGGCCGTCGAGCGTATTGATTCCAGAGATTTGATGATGACCACCCCTGCGCTGCTGCCTCTGACCACCGTCGACCTGCCGCCCCTGCTGCCCGAGCTGGTGCTGACCGCCGGTGCCTTCTTCCTGCTGATGCTCGATCTGTTCATCAGCGAGCGCAACAAGGCCTGGACCCACATCGTCTCGGTGGCGATTCTGGTCGCAGTGTTCGCGATGTTGCTGGCCGGCGTGGGCGGGCAGGGCGAGGTGTTCAACGGCATGTTCGTGCGCGATGCCGCCGCCGACGTGATGAAGACGGTGATCGTCGGCCTCAGCGCGCTGACCCTGATCTACGGCTGGAGCTACCTGCGCGAGCGCAAGCTGTACCAGGGCGAGATCCCGGTGCTGGTGCTGTTCGCCACGGTCGGCATGATGATCCTGGTCTCGGCCGGCAGCCTGCTGATGGTCTATCTGGGCCTGGAACTGCTGGCGCTGTGCTCCTACGCGCTGGTCGCCTCCAACCGCGACAACGGCATGGCCACCGAAGCGGCGATGAAGTACATCGTGCTCGGTTCGCTGGCCTCGGGCTTGCTGCTGTACGGCATGTCGCTGATCTACGGCGCCACCGGCACGCTGAGCCTGAGCGGCATCCACGAGGCGGTCGGCAGCGGTCGCGAGCACATGCTGCTGCTCACCGGCACGGTGTTCATGATCGCCGGTGTCGCCTTCAAGCTCGGCGCCGCGCCGTTCCATATGTGGCTGCCGGACGTCTACCAGGGCGCCCCGGCGCCGATCGCGCTGTTCATCAGCTCGGCGTCCAAGCTGGCCGCGTTCGGCATGGCCTATCGTCTGCTGGAAGTGGGTGTGGGCCCGCTGGCGGCGCAGTGGCACTGGGTGATCGGCGGCCTAGCGGCGCTGTCGCTGGTGGTCGGCAACCTGATGGCGGTGGCGCAGAGCAACCTCAAGCGCATGCTGGCGTACTCCACGGTCTCGCACATCGGCTTCCTGCTGTTGGGCGTGGCCGGTGGCGGCGAGCGCGGCTATGCGGCGGCGCTGTTCTACGCGATCTGCTACGCGGTGATGTCCACCGCCTCGTTCGGCGCGATCATCGCGCTGTCGCGCAAGGGCTTCGAGGCCGAGAACATCGACGACTTCAAGGGCCTGAACGCGCGCAACCCGTGGATGGCGCTGCTGGTCCTGTGCATCATGGCCTCGCTGGCCGGCGTGCCGCCGTTCCTGGGCTTCTGGGCCAAGTTGGCGGTGCTGGGCGCGGTGGTCGCGGTGCCCGATCAGAACCTGTGGTGGACCGGCCTGGCGGTGCTGTCGGTGCTGTGCGCGGTGATCGGCGCCTTCTACTACCTGCGCGTGATCAAGGTGATGTATTTCGACGAGCCGGTCGGCACGCCGCTGCCGGCCAACGACGACCGCGTGCTGGGCGTGGCGCTGGGCGTCAACGCGCTGGGCCTGCTGGCCTTCGGCCTGGCCTGGAGCCCGCTGATGGCGTGGTGCCAGCGCGCCTTCGCGCACCTGGCCTGATCGCGCGAAAAGGCGGTTTTCCCGCTGTTTCCGCCAGCGCCGCCGCAAGGCGGCGTTGGCGTTTTTGCATTCGACGATGCGATTGTTGTTTCGTTTTCCATCGTGTGCGGTTATCATGGCGTCCTTCGAACGGCAGCGTCGCTACCGCATCGAGATGAAATCAGGGCTTGCAATTGGCGCACTGATTCTTCATAATTCCGCTTCTGCTGCGGGGTGGAGCAGTCTGGCAGCTCGTCGGGCTCATAACCCGAAGGTCGCAGGTTCAAATCCTGCCCCCGCTACCATCTTTGTCTGCAGCGGCAACCAGTGCATCGGTTGTCTGCCGCAGGAAAGTTTGGGCTTCGCGATGACGCATGTTCCCGTCGTCGCAACCGGAATCCAGCGTGACCGGAGTTTTACCGGACAAGGGGCCCAGAGGGCCCTTTGTCGTTTTCGGGGTCCGGGAAATGCACGCAACCGATACTTCAACCCTTCAGATGCAAGGCAGGCTGTGAGCGACAAGGCAAACGAAATCGCGACGTTGCTGGGCCCGACCGTGGACGCGTTGGGCCTGGAACTGCTGGGCGCGGAATATCTGCCGGCTCCCGGTGGCGCCACGCTGCGCCTGTATATCGACGTGCCGCTGGCCGAGCAGCCCGAGCGTATCGTCAACATCGACGATTGCGAGCGGGTCAGCCGCGAGGTCTCGGCGCAACTGGACGTGGAAGACCCGATCAGCGGCAACTACACGCTGGAAGTGTCCTCGCCGGGCGTTGACCGGCCGCTGTTCAGCGCCGAACAGTTCTCCCGCCACCTGGGCGAATCGGCCAAAGTGGTGTTGAAGTTGCCACAGCAGGGCCGTCGGCGCCTGCAGGGGCGTATCGTGCAGGCCGACGCCGCTGCCGGCCGTATCACCTTCGAGGTCGACGGCGCCGAACTGGCGGTGGACTTCGACAACATCGACAAGGCGCGGATCATGCCCGACTGGGCGGCGCTGGGCCTGGCGCCGACCAAGCCGGGCAAGGGGCCGAAGCCGGCCGGCAAGAACGCAAAATCCAATAAGAAACCATCCAACGAACCGGCGGCCGACGAGGCTGCGCGCGGAGCGAAAGAATGAGCAAGGAACTGTTGCTGGTAGTCGACGCGGTGGCCAACGAGAAGGGCGTGCCGCGCGAAGTGATCTTCGACGCGATCGAGGCCGCATTGGCGTCGGCGGCGAAGAAGCGCTACCCCGACCAGGACGTGCTGACGCGCGTCACCATCGACCACAAGGACGGCAACTACGAAACCTTCCGGCGTTGGGAAGTGGTGGCCGACGACGTGGTGATGGAATCGCCCGACCGGCAGATCCGCCTGATGGACGCGGTCGACGAGGCCGAGGGCGTGGATGTCGGCGACTACATCGAAGAGCAGATCGAGAATCCGGACTTCGGCCGCATCGCCGCGCAGGCCGCCAAGCAGGTGATCGTGCAGCGCGTGCGCGAGGCCGAGCGCCAGCAGGTGGTGGACGCGTGGAAGGATCGCGTCGGCGAACTGGTCACCGGCGTGGTCAAGCGCGCCGAGCGCGGCAACATCTATGTGGACCTGGGCGGCAACGCCGAGGCCTTCATCCCCAAGGACAAGGGCATTCCGCGCGACGTGCTGCGCGCCGGCGACCGCGTGCGCGGCTACCTGGCCGAAGTGCGTTCGGAGCCGCGTGGCCCGCAGCTGTTCATCAGCCGCGCCGCGCCGGAATTCATGATCGAACTGTTCAAGCTGGAAGTGCCGGAAGTGGGCCAGGGCCTGGTCGAGATCAAGGCCTGCGCACGCGATCCGGGCGACCGCGCCAAGATCGCGGTGCTGGCGCACGACACCCGCACCGACCCGATCGGCGCCTGCATCGGCATGCGCGGCTCGCGCGTGCAGGCGGTGTCCAACGAGCTCAACGGCGAGCGCGTGGACATCGTGCTGTGGAACGACAACCCGGCCAACTTCGTCATCAATGCGATGGCGCCGGCCGAGGTGCAGTCGATCATCGTCGATGAAGAAAAGCATTCGATGGACCTGGCGGTGGCGGAAGATCGCCTGGCCCAGGCGATCGGCAAGGGCGGCCAGAACGTGCGCCTGGCCAGCCGCCTGACCGGCTGGCAGCTCAACGTGATGACCGCCGAGCAGGTCGCGGCCAAGTCCGAAGCCGAGCAGGCCGTGGCCCGCCAGCTGTTCATGGACAAGCTGGAAGTAGACGAGGAGATCGCCGCGATCCTGGTCGCCGAGGGCTTCAACTCGGTCGAAGAAATCGCCTACGTGCCGGTCGGCGAGCTGCTGGCGGTGGAAGGTTTCGACGAGGACATCGTCGAGGAACTGCGCGCCCGTGCCCGCGACGCGCTGCTCAACGAGGCACTGGCCGCCGAGGAGAGCGACGACGACGGCGTGCCGGCGGCGGACCTGCTGTCGCTGCCGGGCATGGACGAAGCCACCGCCTACGCGCTGGCCGGCCATGGCGTGCGGACAAGTGAGGACCTGTCGGATCTGGCTGCCGACGAAATCCTCGAGTTCGGCATCGAGGACCTGGACAAGGACCGCGCCGCGGCCCTGATCCTGGCCGCCCGCGCCGAGGAGATCGCCCGCCTGGAGCGCGGCGAATGAGTCAGCGATGAATGCCGCCCTGACCCGATCAGGGCTTAGAATCCGCGCTACCTTCGCACGCGGCGAGGGGGCGCCAACCAGATCATAGGATCCGAATGTCGCAGCAAACCACCATCCGCAAGCTGGCCGAACTGGTTAACACGCCGGTCGAGAAACTGCTGGTTCAACTGGCCGACGCCGGGATGAAGTTCAGCGGTCCCGACCAGGTCGTCACCAGCACCGAAAAGATGAAGCTGCTGGGCTTCCTGCGCCGTACCCACGGCAAGACCGACAAGCCGGTCGAGGAAGAGGCCCAGGCGGCGCCGAAGAAGATCACCCTGAACCGGCGCAAGCTGCAGGAAGTGACGGTCAGCGCCGGGCGCAGCAAGACCACGGTCAATGTCGAGGTCCGGCAGAAGCGCACCTACGTGAAGTCGGCCGAGGACCTGGCCGCCGAGCGTGCGGCGCCGTCCGCGGGCGGACGGGTGGACGACGAGCGCGCCGAGATCCTGCGCAAGCTGGAGGAATCCAAGCAGCGCAACCTGGCCGAGCAGCAGAAGCTCGCCGAGCAGGACCGTGCACGCGCCGAGGAAATCGAGCGCAAGCGCAAGGCCGAGCAGGACGCGCGCGAGCGCGCCGAGGCCGAGCAACGTGCGGCCCAGGCCGCGCTGGACGCCGAATCGGCGCCGCCGGCGGCGGCCCCGTCCGCGCCTGTCGCCGACCGCAACGCCGCTGCCGCGCCGCGCGCGCCGCGTCCGCCGATGGCGCCGCGTCCGGCCGGCGCCGCGCACCCGGCCAAGCCGGCGGCGCCGCGCAGCGACGACCGCAACAACGCCAACAACAAGCACAAGACCCGCGGCTCGCACGTGATGGTCGCCGGGGTCGAGGACGACGACAGCACCAGCCGCTTCGCCGGCCAGCTGCATCTGTCCGCGGCCGACCGCGCGCGCCGTTCCAACGTGCGCGGCAAACCGCGCGGCGGCAGCCACAGCGGCGGCCGTCGCCAGGCCGAACCGTCGCGCAGCGGCGGCGGCGCGCACGGCTTCGAGCGTCCCACCGCACCGGTGGTGCGCGAAGTGGCGATCGGCGACACCATCACCGTGGCCGACCTGGCGCAGAAGCTCGCGCTGAAGGGCGGCGACGTGGTCAAGGCGCTGTTCAAGATGGGCGTGATGGCCACCATCACCCAGTCCATCGACCACGACACCGCGGCGCTGGTGACCGAAGAGCTCGGCCACAAGCCGGTGCGTGCGGGCAGCGCCGACGCCGAGGACGCGCTGCTGGCGCACACCGAGGACGCGCAGGGCGAGAAGCTGCCGCGGCCGCCGGTGGTCACCATCATGGGCCACGTCGACCACGGCAAAACCTCGCTGCTGGACTACATCCGCCGTACCAAGGTCGCCTCCGGCGAAGCCGGCGGCATCACCCAGCACATCGGCGCGTACCACGTCGAAACCGATCGCGGCGTCATCAGCTTCCTGGACACCCCGGGCCATGCCGCGTTCACCTCGATGCGCGCACGTGGCGCCAAGCTCACCGACATCGTGGTGCTGGTGGTCGCGGCCGACGACGGCGTGATGCCGCAGACGGTCGAGGCGGTCAAGCATGCGAAGGCGGCCGGCGTGCCGCTGATCGTGGCGGTCAACAAGATCGACAAGTCCGGTGCCGATCCGCTGCGGGTCAAGAACGAACTGCTCGCGCAGGACGTGGTCGCCGAAGAATTCGGCGGCGACACCCAGTTCGTCGAACTCTCGGCCAAGACCGGCCAGGGCATCGACGTGCTGCTGGACGCGATCTCGCTGCAGGCCGAAGTGCTGGAACTGCGGGCGGTGGCCGAAGGCCGCGCCAGCGGCGTGGTGATCGAGTCCTCGCTGGACAAGGGCCGCGGCCCGGTGGCGACGGTGCTGGTGCAGCAGGGCGCGCTGAAGAAGGGCGACTACCTGGTATGCGGCATCCAGTACGGCCGCGTGCGTGCGCTGTTCGACGAGACCGGCAAGCAGCCCGATTCGGCGGGTCCGTCGATCCCGGTGCAGGTGCTCGGCCTGTCCGGCGTGCCGGATGCCGGCGACGACTTCGTGGTCGTCGACGACGAGCGCCTGGCCAAGGACGTGGCGCAGCAGCGCGAGACCAAGCGCCGCGAATCGCGCCTGGTGTCCTCGGCGGGCAGCCGCATGGAAGACATCATGTCGCAGCTCGGCAAGGGTGAGGGCCAGCTGTCGCTGAACCTGGTGATCAAGGCCGACGTGCAGGGTTCGGTGGAAGCGCTGAAGCAGTCGCTGACCGCGCTGTCCAACGAGCAGATCCGCATCAACGTGATCCACTCCGGCGTGGGCGGCATCACCGAGTCCGATGCGAATTCGGCGCTGGCGTCCAAGGCCACGGTGATCGGCTTCAACGTGCGTGCCGACGCCTCGGCGCGTCGCATCATCGAGACCAACGGCATCGACCTGCGTTACTTCTCGATCATCTACGACGTGATCGACCAGGTGAAGCAGGTGGCGTCCGGCCTGCTGGGCGTGGAGATCCGCGAAGAGATCATCGGTATCGCCCAGGTGCGCGACGTGTTCCGCAGCTCCAAGTTCGGCGCCGTCGCCGGCTGCATGGTGGTGGAGGGCGTGGTCAAGCGCAACAAGCCGATCCGCGTGCTGCGCGACAACACCGTGGTGTTCGAGGGCGAGCTGGAATCGCTGCGTCGCTTCAAGGAGAACGTCGACGAAGTGCGCAACGGCACCGAGTGCGGTATCGGCGTGAAGGCCTACAACGACGTCAAGGCCGGCGACCAGATCGAGTGCTTCGAGCGCATCGAAGTGCAGCGTACGCTTTAAAAGCCGGGACCCGGGACCCGGGACCCGGGACCCCGGAAAAGCAAGAGCCACGAGCAGCGGCCCTTGCTTTTCCGGGTCCCGGGTCCCGAGTCCCGGGTCCCGAATAATAGATTCCGGACCCATCATGCCTACAAAGTCTTTCCACCGTACCGATCGCGTGTCTGCGCAGATCCGTCGCGACCTCGGCACGATCGTGCATGCGGCCGTGCGCGATCATGGCCTGCCGTCGGTCAGCGTGTCCGACGTCGAAGTCACCCGCGATCTGGCTCATGCCAAGGTGTTCGTCACCGCGCTGATGCAGGAGCGCTCGGCCGAGGCGGTCAAAGGCCTGAAGGAGCTGGCGCCGCAGCTGCGCAGTGAACTGGCGCGGGCGATGAAGCTGCGCCACGTGCCCGAACTGCATTTCCACTACGACGATTCGGTCGATCGCGGCGAGCGCATCGACAATCTGCTGCGCGACATGCCCGAGCTGCAGCAGGGGCAGGACGACGACGGTCGTGCCGTCGACGACGGCGAAGCGCCGCGCAAGGACTGAGTCCGCCGCCGATGCCGCGGCATCGGTGTCCAGTGTTTGAATGCGGGCGCCGCGCGTGAGCGTCCGTTTCGCAGCTACGATCGCGGCGCTCTTTCATCCGTACGGCGTTCCGCTGTTCCTTGCGCGCCTGCGCGTTCCGCCCGTGCCGTTCGCAAGCGCCCGGCAGATGCCGGATTCGCCACTCCCGAATCCCCAATCCCCAATCCCCAATCCCGCCCGCACCCCCATGCCTGTCTTCGGCCCGCGCCTGCCCCGTATCGTCTTCCGTCGCCTCGACGGCATCGTGCTGCTCGACAAGCCGATCGGCATGAGTTCCAACGCGGCGCTGCAGGCGGCGCGGCGGCTGTTCCGTGCCGAAAAGGGCGGTCACACCGGCAGCCTGGATCCGCTCGCCACCGGCCTGCTGCCGCTGTGCTTCGGCGAGGCGACCAAGCTGGCCGGGCTGCTGCTCGGGTCGGCCAAGGCCTACGAAGCGGAGGTCGTGCTCGGCGTCACCACCGACAGCGACGATGCCGAGGGCGCGGTGCTGCGGACCCGGCCGGTGCCGGCGCTGGATGCGGCGGCGTTGGAGGCCGCGCTGGCACCATTGCGCGGGCGCATCCGCCAGCGCGCACCGATCTACTCCGCACTCAAGCAGGGCGGCGAGCCGCTGTACGTCAAGGCGCGCCGTGGCGAGGCGATCGAGGCGCCGGAGCGCGAGGTCGAGGTGCACGCGATCGACGTGCTCGCCCACGCCGGCGACCGCCTGCGCCTGCACGTGGCCTGCGGGTCCGGCACCTACATCCGCAGCCTGGCCCGCGACCTGGGCGAGGCGCTGGGCTGCGGCGCCCATATCGCCGCGCTGCGGCGGCTGTGGGTGGAGCCGTTCCGGACGCCGCAGATGGTCACCCTGGAGCACCTGCAGCAGCTGGCCGCGCAGGATCCGGCGGCACTGGAGGCGCTGCTGCTGCCGCTGGCCGCCGGCCTGGCCGATTTCCCGCCGCTGCGCCTGGAGTCTGCTGCGGCGCAGCGCTTCCGCATGGGCCAGCGCCTGCGCGATCCAGCCTGGGCGCCCGGCCTGGCCGCGGTGTTCGACGCCGACGGCATCCCGCTGGGCCTGGGCCAGGTCGATGCCAGCGGGCTGCTGGCACCGCAGCGCATGTTCAATCCGTGACCGCGACGCGGTCGCGTCGGGTGTTGCCTGACTGTCGTTCAGTCATGACGCCGTCTTAACACCTTGTTCCTCCGGGCCGAGGCCGGTACAATTTCGCGGCCTTTCCGGCACGCTGCGCTCCGGCGCAATCCTTCGCAATCGGCGAGCCAGGCGGTGCGTCCTCTGCACGTTCCTGCCGGCCCCGCATCTCAGAGAAAACATCCCATGTCCATCGACACCCAGAAAGTCATCGAAGAAAACAAGCGCGGCGCTGCCGACACCGGTTCGCCGGAAGTCCAGGTCGCCCTGCTGACCGCCCGCATCGAACTGCTGACCGGCCACTTCAAGACCCACAAGAAGGACCACCACAGCCGCCGCGGCCTGCTGCAGATGGTCAACCGCCGCCGCAGCCTGCTCGACTATCTGAAGAAGAAGGATGGCGAGCGCTACAAGGCGCTGATCGAGAAGCTCGGCCTGCGTCGCTGAGTCAACGAACCCCACCGCGGCGCAGCGATGCGCCGCGGTTTTGTTTTGGGTAGTACCGTGGCCCGGGGATCGCTCCGTGCCACCGGCCGGATCCTCCCGGCCACCCGCCAGCGGCATGGGCCGTCAGCGGTCCATTTGCAGACAGCATCATCCAAGGAAACCCCGTGGCAAAAATCACCAAAACCTTCCAGTACGGCAAGCACACCGTCACCCTCGAAACCGGCGAGATCGCACGCCAGGCCGGCGGTGCCGTCATCGTCAAGATGGACGACACCGTACTGCTGGTCACCGCCGTCGCCGCCAAGAGCGCGCGCGAAGGTCAGGACTTCTTCCCGCTGACGGTCGACTATCAGGAGAAGTTCTACGCCGGCGGCCGCATCCCCGGCGGCTTCTTCAAGCGCGAGGGTCGTGCGACCGAGAAGGAGACGCTGATTTCGCGTCTGATCGACCGTCCGATCCGTCCGCTGTTCCCGGAGGATTACAAGAACGAAGTGCAGATCATCGCCACGGTGATGTCGATGAACCCGGACATCGACGGCGACATCGCCGCGCTGATCGGCGCCTCGGCCGCGCTGTCGCTGGCCGGCACCCCGTTCAACGGCCCGATCGGCGCCGCCAAGGTCGGTTACAAGAACGGCGAATACATCCTCAACCCGACCGTGTCGGAGCTGAAGGACTCGCAACTGGAGCTGGTCGTCGCCGGTACCGCCAACGCGGTGCTGATGGTCGAATCCGAAGCCGCGCTGCTGTCGGAAGACGTGATGCTGGGCGCGGTCACCTTCGGTCATCGCGAGATGCAGAAGGTCATCAACGTCATCAACGAGCTGACCGTCGAAGCCGGCACCAAGCCGTCGGACTGGGTCGCCCCGGCCAAGAACGAAGCCATGATCGCCGCGCTGAAGGAAGCCGTCGGCGAGCAGCTGGCCGCCGCGTTCCAGGTGCGCGACAAGCTGCAGCGCCGCGATGCGATCTCGGCGATCAAGAAGGACGTGCTGGCGCAGCTGGCGCCGCGCGCCGCCGCCGAAGGCTGGGTCGCTGCCGACCTGTCCAAGGAGTTCGGCGAGTTGGAATACCAGACCATGCGCGGTTCGGTGCTGAGCACCAAGGTGCGCATCGACGGCCGTGCGCTGGACACCGTGCGCCCGATCAGCGTGCAGGCCGGCGTGCTGCCGCGCACCCACGGCTCGGCGCTGTTCACCCGCGGCGAGACCCAGGCGATCGTGGTCACCACGCTGGGCACCGCCCGCGACGGCCAGGTGATCGACGCGGTCTCCGGCGAGTACAAGGAAAACTTCCTGTTCCACTACAACTTCCCCCCGTACTCGGTGGGCGAGTGCGGCCGCTTCGGCGCGCCCAAGCGTCGCGAGATCGGCCACGGCCGCCTCGCCAAGCGCGGCGTGCTGGCGGTGATGCCGACCATGGAAGAGTTCCCGTACACCATCCGCGTGGTCTCGGAAATCACCGAATCCAACGGTTCCTCGTCGATGGCCTCGGTCTGCGGTTCGTCGCTGGCGCTGATGGACGCCGGCGTGCCGGTGAAGGCGCCGGTGGCCGGTATCGCCATGGGCCTGGTGAAGGAAGGCAACGACTTCGTGGTGCTGTCGGACATCCTGGGCGATGAAGATCACCTGGGCGACATGGACTTCAAGGTCGCCGGTACCGCCGAGGGCGTGTCCGCGCTGCAGATGGACATCAAGATCGAAGGCATCACCGAAGAGATCATGAAGCAGGCCCTGGCCCAGGCCAAGGCCGGCCGCCTGCACATCCTCGGCGAGATGGCCAGCGCGCTGACCACCCCGCGTTCGGAACTGAGCGACTACGCGCCGCGCCTGCTGACGATCAAGATCCACCCGGACAAGATCCGCGAAGTGATCGGCAAGGGCGGTTCGACCATCCAGGCGATCACCAAGGAAACCGGCACCCAGATCGACATCCAGGACGACGGCACCATCGTCATCGCCTCGGTCAACGCGATCGCCGCGCAGGCCGCCAAGGCGCGCATCGAGCAGATCACCTCGGACGTCGAGCCGGGCCGCATCTACGAAGGCAAGGTCGCCAAGATCATGGACTTCGGCGCGTTCGTGACCATCCTGCCGGGCAAGGACGGCCTGGTGCACGTCTCGCAGATCTCCAGCGAGCGCGTGGAGAAGGTCGGCGACAAGCTGAAGGAAGGCGACGTGGTCAAGGTCAAGGTGCTGGAAGTCGACAAGCAGGGCCGCATCCGCCTGTCGATGAAGGCCGTGGAAGAAGGCGAGGGTGCGTCGGCCGAATAAGCCGCACGCTGCCAGCGTCGTCTCAGGAAAAAGCGGGCTTTTCGCCCGCTTTTTTCTTGCCTGGCGTCTGCGCAGGCGCGACGGGGCGTCAACGGTAACGTCCCGTTGCGGCTGAAGCCGCTCCCACGCAGGATGACGGAGCGCGCTTGGCCCGCGACTTGGCCGAGGCTGTCAGCGATCGCTGGAGCACATCTGCAGATGCGCTGACAGCGGCCCAGGGTCGGCGAGGTGGTGTCGCGCTGCCCGTAGCGCAGGCTTTCACAGGAGCGGCTTCAGCCGCGACCGGGCCGGCATGACGATCTATTGGCAATGCCTTGTCGGGGGAGTTCCCGAACCAGGGACAAGCGCCGCGCCTGCGGTGGGCGCACTCAGCCGATGCCGTCGCCGATCGCCGGATAGCGCGCCAGGTGCGCCGACAGCGGCCCGGGATGGGCGAGCTGGTAGCCCTGGCCGTAGCGCGCGCCCAGCGCCTGCAGCGTCGCCAGTTCGCTCTCGGTCTCGATGCCTTCGACGACCACGTCGGCATTGGTTTCCGCGGCGAAGGACAGGATCGCCATCGCCAGCCGCTGCCGGCGCGGTTCGGCGTCGATGCCGCGGGTCAGGGTCAGGTCCAGCTTGATGATGTCCGGCGCCAGGTGCAGCAGGTGGCGCAGGCTGGCGAAGCCAGTGCCGGCATCGTCCAGGGCGATGCGCAGGCCTTGCCGCTGCAACTGGCCGATGTGTTCGGACAGGCGCGGATAGTCCGGCGCCTGCAGTTGTTCGGTGATCTCCAGCACGATCCGTGACAGGTCGTGGCCGTGCAGCAGCGCCTGCAATTGCGGATGCAGCAGCGTCGGCGCGGACACGTTGATCGCCAGGTACAGCGGCGCCGGCAATTGCGCCAGCAGTTCCAGTGCCTTGCGCGCGGCGGCCAGTTCCAGCTCCAGTGCCAGCCCGACCCGGCTCGCGTCGTCGAACCAGCGCAGCGGCGGCAGCGCCGGATTGGCCGGAAAGCGCGACAGCGCTTCCACGCCGACGATGCGTTGCGATGCCAGCGCCAGCACCGGCTGGGTCACGATCTGCAGGCGCGCACCGGCGATGGTTTCGCGAATGCGGGTGGCGATCGCCGCCTTCTCGCGGAACGCGTGTTTCTCCACGTCCTGGCGGCGCGCGACGTCGGTCTGCAGCGCGGCGCGGTCCATCGCCAGCGCCAGCGTCGCCCCGACCAGGGTCGCCAGCAGTTCCAGCGTACGCACGTCCTGCGCGCTGTAGGCGTTGGGTTGCGGCGCCAGCACCTTCAGCACGCCGATGCTGCGGTCGCCGTAGCGCAGCGGCACCACCAGCATCGAGCGCAGGCCGATGCGGCGGCAGGCCTCGCGATCCACCCGCGGATCGATTTCCGAATCGTCGCAGCGCAACACCTGGCCGCTGCGCATACACAGGCCGGACAGGCTGCCGTTGCTGGGCAGGCGCAGGCCGAGGTGACGCTCGGCGACACCACTGGCCGACCAGTACAGCATGTCGTTGCCGTCGCACATCTCCACGACGGCGCCGTTGGAGCGTGTCAGCTCCTGCGCGCGGTGGGTGACCACATCCACCACCTGCAGCGGATCGCCGCCGGCCGCGGCGATCTCGCCTTGGGCCAGGATGATGCGCGACAGCAGCGCCGCGTCGTCCTGCGTCGCGGCGGAGGCGTGCTGGATGAGGTCCGAAACGTCGGATGCCTTGGCCATGTCCGCATCATGTGGCAATGCGTCGGAGGACGGCAATCGGGTGGCGCACGCGTGGCGTAGGCAGCGCGTGGAACTGATCGCTCCATCACGCTGCGCAACCACTTACGCTCTGTCGTTGGAGTCGCCCTTGCGCGGTTTGCCGTACAGGCTGCGCAACTCGTCCTTGGCCTGCTCCAGGATCTGCCGGCGCTGCGCCGGCAACTGATCGCCGGCGCGATTGATGTAGAAGGTCAGCATCGACATGGCCGAACGATACGGACCGGTGCGGCGGCGTGCGTGCAGGTCGGCCGACTGCTTGAGCGCGCGTGCGATCGCGGCCGGATCGTTGCCTTCGAACACGTTCGGCGCGACGCCAAGCGATTGTGGCGCTTCGCTGCCGCGGCGCTGGCTCAGGTCGTTGTTGGAAAGGTACGGGCTGCTCTGTGCCATTGGTGATGCTCCTTGGCGATGGCGGGTGGAGAGGTGCAATGCATGCGCAGTCCGGCAATGCAGGACCCGATGGCGGATGCCGCCGCCATCGCTGCCGCGCGCCAGAGGCGACGGCAGATCGACATCGAAGGGAGACGGAGCGGAGGCGACGCGAACACATGCCGCCGCGATCGCGTGCGCGGGTCGTGGAGCGTCCCGCGCGCGTAATGGGCGAAGCCGTTGTTCGCTGGTGTTGCCGTGCCGCATTCGTTCCCAGAAGCGAAGCTCGCGTGTGTTTCGCAAAACCTAGGCCGGGTTACGTGATGCCGTCGACAACATAACCGCGCGGCGCGGAGCGGGTGGTAGACATTATGTCGTTCGATGAACGCTTAATGGAAAAACCCCTGAAAAACAGGGCTGGCGCGCTCGTACGCTTGATTGCCTGGATAACGTCACCATTTTCATTGCCGAGGCGATGGCGCGGGACATTCGCGTGGACAATGCGCACAGGCCGCATCGCTGACGCGCCGCATGTCGGCGGCACAGGAGATCGCATGTCGTTGGCGCAGATGCGCTTCCATCCTGCCGTTGCCCGCTGGTTCGAACAGCGTTTCGCTGCGCCCACGCCGGCGCAGGCGGCGGCATGGCCGGCGATCCAGGCCGGACGGCATACGCTGGTCGCTGCGCCGACCGGCTCCGGCAAGACCCTCACTGCATTCCTCGCCGCGCTGGACGCGCTGGTGCGCGAAGGCCTGCGCGAAGGCGGCCTGCAGGACCGCACCCAGGTGCTGTACGTCTCGCCACTGAAAGCGCTTTCAAACGATATCCAGCTCAATCTCGAGGCGCCGTTGCAGGGCATTCGCGCCGAACTGGCGGCACTGGGCCTGCCGGATGTGCAGATCCGCACCGCGGTGCGCACCGGCGACACGCCGCAGCGCGAGCGCGCGCAGGCGCGGCGGCGCCCGCCGCACGTGCTGGTGACCACCCCCGAGTCGTTGTACGTGCTGCTGGGGTCGGTGTCCGGACGCGAGACGCTGCGCCATGTGAGCACGGTGATCGTCGACGAGATCCATGCGCTGGCGGCGAACAAGCGCGGCAGCCATCTGGCGCTGTCCCTGCAGCGCCTGCAGCATCTGTGCGAGGTGCCGCCGCTGCGCATCGGCCTGTCGGCGACGCAGAAGCCGATCGATGCGGTCGCGCGCTTCCTGGTCGGCAGCGCGGCGGTGCACGATGGCGAGGCGGATTGCGCCATCGTCGACATCGGCTATGCACGTGCCCGCGACCTGGCGCTGGAGGTGCCGCCGACGCCGCTCAGCGTGACCATGTCCGCCGACCAATGGCAGCAGGCCTATACGCGCCTGGCCGAGCTGGTGCGCGCGCACCGCACCACCCTGGTGTTCGTCAACACCCGGCGCATGGCCGAGCGCACCGCGCGGCATCTCGGCGAGCTGCTCGGCACGCAAGCGGTGGCCGCGCATCACGGCAGCCTGGCGCGCGAGACCCGGCTGCTCGCCGAGCGCCGGCTCAAGGCCGGCGAACTGCAGGTGCTGGTGGCCACCGCGTCGCTGGAACTGGGCCTGGACATCGGCGACGTCGACCTGGTGTGCCAGCTCGGCTCGCCGCGTTCGATCGCCGCGTTCCTGCAGCGCGCCGGCCGTTCCGGGCATGCGGTGGGCGGCACGCCGAAGGCGCGGCTGTTTCCGCAGTCGCGCGACGACCTGGTCGAGTGCGCGGCCTTGCTGGATTGCGTTCGCCGCGGCGAACTGGACGCGCTGCGCATGCTCGATGCGCCGCTGGACGTGCTCGCCCAGCAGCTCGTCGCCGAGGTGGCCTGTCAGGAGTGGGAGGAGGACGCGCTGTACGCGCTGGTGCGTGGCGCCTGGCCGTATGCGGGATTGCCGCGCGCGCAGTTCGACGCGGTGCTGCGCATGCTCAGCGAAGGGTTCAGCACGCGGCTGGGGCCGCGCGCCGGCTACCTGCATCGCGATGCGGTGCATCGCCGCGTGCGCCAGCGCCGCGGTGCGCGGATGGCGGCGCTCACCTCCGGCGGGACCATCCCCGAGACCGGCGACTACAGCGTGGTGCTGGAGCCGCAGGCGCAGACCATCGGCACGGTCAACGAGGATTTCGCGGTGGAGAGCCTGGGCGGCGACGTGTTCCAGCTCGGCAACGCCAGCTACCGCATCCTGCGCGTGGAAGCGGGGCGGGTGCGGGTGGAGGACGCGCGCGGCGCGCCGCCCAACATCCCGTTCTGGATCGGCGAAGCGCCCGGGCGCAGCGACGCCTTGTCGCTGGGCGTGTCGCGGCTGCGTGCCGAAGTCCAGCAGGCTCTGGAGCAGGGCGCGGCGGCGCAGGCGCTGCAGTGGCTGTGCGGACCACTGGCGCTGGATGCCGCCGCCGCGCAGCAGATCGTCGACTACCTCGGCCGCGCGCATGCGGCGCTGGGCGCCTTGCCGACCCAGCAGTGCATCGTGCTGGAGCGCTTCTTCGACGCCACGGGCGGTACCCAGCTGGTGATCCACAGCGTCTACGGCAGCCGCATCAACCGCGCCTGGGGCCTGGCCCTGCGCAAGCGCTTCTGCCGCACCTTCAATTTCGAACTGCAGGCGGCCGCGACCGAGGATGCGATCGTGCTGTCGCTGTCGACCCGGCACAGCTTCGCCCTGGACGAGGTGGCGCGTTACCTGCGCGCCGCCTCGGCGCTGGACGTGCTGGTGCAGGCACTGTTGGACGCGCCGCTGTTCGGCGTGCGCTGGCGCTGGAACGCCACCAACGCGCTGGCATTGCCACGCTTCACCGGCGGGCGCAAGGTCGCGCCGCAACTGCAGCGGATGAAGTCCGAGGATCTGCTGGCCACGGTGTTCCCCGACCAGGTGGCCTGCGCGGAGAACCTGGTCGGCGAGCGCGAGATTCCCGAGCATCCGCTGGTGGCGCAGACCTTGCGCGATTGCCTGGACGAGGCGATGGACAGCGCAGGTTGGCTGCAACTGCTGCGCGGCATCGAGGCCGGGGAGGTGCGCGTGCTGGCGCGCGAACTGACCGCGCCCTCGCCGCTGGCGGCCGAGGCGCTGGACGCGCGGCCCTATGCCTTTCTCGACGACGCCCCG
Source organism: Xanthomonas sp. F1 (assembly GCF_014199855.1). NCBI lineage: Bacteria > Pseudomonadati > Pseudomonadota > Gammaproteobacteria > Lysobacterales > Lysobacteraceae > Xanthomonas > Xanthomonas sp. F1. The sequence continues at coordinate 487,648 of NZ_JACHOK010000002.1, forward strand.
CTGGAGGAGCGGCGGACCCAGGCGGTGCACAGCCGCCGCTACCAGGATCCGGACAGCGCCGACGATCTGGGCCAGTTGGATCCGCAGGCGATCGCGGCGGTGCGCGAGGAGGCCTGGCCGCAGCCGCGCAGCCGCGACGAGATGCACGAGGCGCTGCTCACGCTCGGGGTGCTGAGCACGGACGAGGCCGCTGCGCAGCCGCAGTGGCGACAGTGGTTGGGCGAACTGGCCACCGATGCGCGCGCCACCTGCCTGCATGGCGTCGACGGTGCCGCCGCAGCGCTGTGGGTGACGGCCGAAGCGTTGGCGGCGGTGGCGCCGCTGTACCCGCAGGCCAGCGCGCAGCCGGTGATCGCCGTGCCCGACGGCTACGTGGTGGCCGACTGGGAGCGCGACAGCGCGTTGCGCGAGTTGCTGCGCTGGCGTTTGGCCGGCCTGGGCCCGGTCACCGCCGAGGCGCTGGCAGCGCCGCTGCACCTGCCGCTGCGCGAGGTGCAGGCCGGGTTGCTGGCGCTGCAGCAGGACGGCTATGTGCTCGGCGGGCGGTTCAGCGCCGACGCCGATGCCGAGGAATGGTGCGAGCGGCACCTGCTGGCGCGTATCCACCGCTACACCCTCGGCCGCCTGCGTCGCGAGATCGAGCCGGTGGCGCCGCGCGACTACGCCCGCTTCCTGTTCCGCTGGCAGCACCTGGATGCGCAGGGCCAGGTGGAGGGCGCCGAGGCGCTGGCCGGGGTACTGGCGCAACTGGAAGGTGTCGAGGCCGCGGCGCCGTTGTGGGAGGCGGAACTGTTGCCGGCACGTGTGCGCGACTACCGCCCGGCCTGGCTGGACGATGCCTGCAGCGCCGGACGCACGCTGTGGACGCGGCTGCGCCCCGGCGCCGGTGGCGCCGCGCCGACGTTGCGCAGTACGCCGATCCTGCTGCTGCCGCGGCGCAACGCCGGACAGTGGTCGCGGCTGTCGCCGCCTGCGGAAGCCGACGCGCTCGGCTCGCGCGCGCGCAAGGTCGCCGACCATCTCGCCGCGCACGGCGCCTCGTTCTTCGACGAGATCGCCGAGGCCACCCGGCTGCTGTCCACTGAACTGGAGACGGCGCTGGCCGAGCTGGTCGCCGCTGGCCGGGTCCATTGCGACAGCTACGCCGGCCTGCGCGCACTGCTGGTGCCGCCATCGAAGCGACCGTCGGCGCTGTCGCGGCGGCGGCCGCGCATGGCGCTGTATGGCGGCATCCAGGACGCCGGGCGCTGGACGCTGTTGCGGGCCGGCGCCGAGGCCGACGACCCGGCCGCGCGCAGCGAGGCGGTCGAGCACGTCGCGCGGACCCTGCTGCGCCGCTACGGCGTGGTCTGCTGGCGTCTGCTCGAGCGCGAGGCGGCGTGGTTGCCACCGTGGCGCGAGTTGCTGCGGGTCTACCAGCGCCTGGAGGCGCGCGGCGAGATCCGCGGCGGGCGCTTCATCGACGGCCTGTCCGGCGAACAGTTCGCCCTGCCGGACGCGATCGGCCTGCTGCGGCACCTCCGCCGCCAACCCGGCGACGGCAGTTGGGTGTGCGTGGCCGCCGCCGATCCGGCCAATCTGCTCGGCAGTGTGCTGCCCGGCACGCGGGTGCCGCGGGTGGCGGGCGCGCGCGTGCTGTATCGGGATGGCGTGCCGATGGCGAGCTGGGTCGGCGAGCGCTTCGAGCCGCTGCAGGACATGAATGCCGAGGAGCTCGCGCGTGCGCAGCGACTGTTGCGCGGTGGCGCCGCGGCGGAATGGCGAGTGGTCGCGGCGCTGCCGATGGCATGAAGGCGCTGTGCCACACCCATGTGCACACACCGCGGCAGCGGGTATATCGGCGCTGCTTTCACGTTCTGTCTACAAATTAAAGGGGTTGGCATCCCACTTCGTCTTCGATGCAAAACCGCGAGCATCTGCCCTTGCAGAACAACTGCGGCATCCGCGCCACAAGCGCCGATAAAGCGTCTTCACACGCGCCAAGTGCGGCGGTGCAACGCCTGTTGCGCATTCATACAGTGCCCTCGCAATGCCTGCGATATGCGGAATTCCGCAGTTTTCACGCGATTTAAAGGCACCGTCAATAGCGCCGATAGCCCTCACGCACAGACGTTGCGGCGCAGCGTTCTCGCTCGCAACGGAGCGAATGTGTCCACTCCGCGAGGCACTGCGGAAGACGGCCGGAGGCGCTGCCTGGCGCAACCGGACACACACAGAATCGGGGTACACCATGTTGGGCAATATGAAAATCGGGGTCAGGCTGACGGCGGCATTCCTGATCGTGGCGGCGATCGGCGCATGCATTGGCTGGGTCGGCATCCGCAACTCGGGCCGGATCAACGACTACGCCACGGCGCTGTACGAGCGCGAGTTGCTCGGCCTGTCGCACCTGAAAGAGGCCAACATCAATCTGATCAACGCCGGCCGTTCGCGCGCCAACCTGCAGTTGGCCAGCACGGCGGAAGATCGCGCCAAGCATGTCGCCAGCCTCGACAAGTACACCGCCAAGGTGGTCGAGCACATGGACAAGGCCAGGACCTCGTTCGACGACCCGGACACGCTGGCCAAGCTGGCCCGCTTCGACCAGGTGTGGAAGACCTATCTGGAGCGGCGTGGCCAGTTCGTCGACTCGGTGATGCGCGAGCCGCTGCCGGAAGGCAATGCGCAGCTGGCGGAACTGTCGAAGGGCGTGCGCAGCAGTTCCGACGAACTGGATGCGCTGATGTCGGAGCTGAGCGAAACCAAGGAGGCCAATGCCGCGCTGGCCAACGATGCCACCGACGCGATCTACGCCAGCAGCACCCGCACCATGCTGGCCATCGTGATCGGCGGCGTGCTGCTCGGCGTGGGCCTGGGCGTGTTCATCAGCCGCAGCGTGACCCGGCCGATCGGCAAGGCGGTCAGCGTGGCCAATGCGCTGTCCGAGGGCGATCTGAGCATGTCGATCGATGTGCGTGGCCGCGACGAGACCGCACAGTTGCTCCAGGCGATGCAGCGCATGGTCGCCAAGCTGCAGCAGGTGGTCGGCGAGGTCAATGCCAGTGCGCAAAGCCTGGCCGGCGCGTCGGAGGAAGTCAGCGCCACTGCGCAGTCGTTGAGCCAGGCCTCGACCGAACAGGCCGCTGGCGTGGAAGAGACCAGCGCCTCGCTGGAACAGATGACCGCCTCGATCGCGCAGAACACCGACAACGCCAAGATCACCGACAGCATGGCCGCGCAGGCGGCCCGCGAGACCCTGGAAGGCGGCGAGGCGGTGGTGGCCACGGTGGCGGCGATGAAGCAGATCGCACACAAGATCGGCATCATCGACGACATCGCCTACCAGACCAACCTGCTGGCCTTGAACGCGGCGATCGAGGCCGCGCGTGCCGGCGAGCACGGCAAGGGCTTTGCTGTCGTGGCGGCGGAAGTGCGCAAGCTGGCCGAGCGCAGTCAGGTGGCCGCGCAGGAGATCGGCGAGGTCGCCGGCTCCAGCGTGGAACTGGCCGAACGCGCCGGTCAGCTGCTGGAAACCATCGTGCCCAGCATCAAGAAGACCTCGGACCTGGTGCAGGAAATCGCCGCCGCCTCGCAGGAACAGTCGTCCGGCGTCACCCAGATCAATGCGGCGGTGGTGCAGCTGAGCCAGATCACCCAGCAGAACGCGACCGCCTCCGAAGAGCTGGCGGCCACCGCCGAATCGATGAGCACGCAGGCGGTGCAGTTGCAGGACAGCATGGCCTTCTTCCAGTTGTCCGCCGCCACGCGCCGCGCCACGCAGATGCCGGATGAGGGCGAGGCGGCGCTGTCGCTGCGTGCCGCCGGCTCGCGCTGGGCGACGCGTGCGCCGTCCGCCGTCGCGCGCCGTCCCGGCGCAGGCAATCGCGACCGCAGCGAAGCGCTGCTGGGCCGCGCCTGATCCATTCCCTGGCGGCGCCGCTCGCGCCGCCAGTTCCGTGTCGCTGTCGTTGTCACAACTGCCCCATGTCGGGAGAGTGCCGTGCTGAAGAATCTCAAGATCGCAACCAAACTCTACGGTGGCTTCGCCGTGGTCCTGTGCATCCTGCTGGCCTTGGCCGGCGTCGCCTACTTCAACGTGTCCGCGTTGTCGCAGGCCAACTACTGGAACACCCACACCTACAAGGTGATCGCCGAAGTCGATGCCGCGCTCAGCAGCCTGATCAACATCGAGACCGGCACGCGCGGTTTCTCGCTGACCGGTGAGGATGCGTTCCTGCAGCCCTACCGCGACGGCGTCGCCAGCTTCGACAGCCACCTGCGCACGGCACAGGAGCTGACCGCCGACAATCCCAAGCAGCAGGAGCGCCTGAACGCGCTGAAGCAGACCCAGGCGCAATGGCTCAGCCAGGCGGTGCATCCGCAGATCGCGCTGCGCAAGAACGTCAACGAGGGCCAGGCGACGATGGAGGCGCTGGCCGCATCGGTGCGTGCCTCCAAGGGCAAGGCCTACATGGACGCGATGCGCGACCGCATGGCCGAAGTGCGCCGCGCCGAGAGCGAACTGCTCGCCGTGCGTGCCGCCGAGGCCGAGCAACTGCAGCAGCGCACCAACCTCACCCTGATCGTCGGCAGCCTGGTTGCGGCGCTGTGCGCGTCGCTGATCGGCTTCCTGATCGCGCGCTCGCTGATGAGCGAACTCGGCGGCGAGCCGAGCACGGTGATGGAAGTGGCCTCGCGGATCGCGCGTGGCGATCTCACCGTGCAGGTGCCGACCCGGCCCAACGACAGCACCAGCGCGATGGTGGCGCTGCAGGCGATGGTCGAGCGGCTGGCGGAGGTGGTGGGCGAGGTCAACGCCAGCGCGCAATCGCTGGCCGGCTCCTCGGAAGAAGTCAGCGCCACCGCGCAATCGCTGAGCCAGGCCGCCACCGAGCAGGCCTCCGGCGTCGAGGAGACCAGCGCCTCGCTGGAACAGATGACCGCGTCCATCGCGCAGAACACCGACAACGCCAAGGTCACCGAGGGCATGTCGGCGCAGGCGGCCAAGGAGGCGGTGGAGGGCGGCGAAGCGGTGCTGGCCTCGACCCATGCGATGAAGCAGATCGCACAGAAGATCGGCATCATCGACGACATCGCCTACCAGACCAACCTGCTGGCGCTGAACGCGGCGATCGAAGCCGCACGCGCCGGCGAGCACGGCAAGGGCTTCGCGGTGGTGGCGGCGGAAGTGCGCAAGCTGGCCGAGCGCAGCCAGGTCGCGGCGCAGGAGATCGGCGAAGTCGCCGCCAGCAGCGTGGGCCTGGCCGATCGGGCCGGCAACTTGCTCGGTACCATCGTGCCGAGCATCAAGAAGACCTCGGATCTGGTGCAGGAGATCGCCTCGGCCTCGCAGGAGCAGTCCTCCGGCGTCACCCAGATCAACCTGGCGGTGGCCCAGCTCAGCCAGGCCACGCAGCAGAACGCGGCGGCCTCCGAGCAGTTGGCGGCGACTGCCGAGCAGATGAGCACCCAGGCCGAATCGCTGCAGCAGGCAATGGGCTTCTTCCGCCTCAACCGCGAACAGGACCTGGCAGCGCCGCGCCGCGCCGCACCGGTGGCGCCCAGGCCGGCGGCCACGCGCCCGCTGCGCAATGCCGGCAAGGCCCTGCGCCCGCGTGCACGCGCGGTTCCGGCCTACGCGCTGGCGGATGCGCCGGACGAAGGCCAGTTCGTCAATTTCTGAAGGGGAAGACCATGCACAACGATCGCTACGAGACCGCGGACGGGGACGTGCCGCACGGCGGCTGGCAGTTCCTGACCTTCCAACTGGATCGCGAACTGTTCGGGCTCAATATCGCCGGCATTCACGAGATCATCGAGTACCGCACGCCCACCCCGGTGCCGACCATGCCGGCCTGCGTGCGCGGGGTGATCAACCTGCGCGGCGCGGTGGTGCCGGTGGTGGATCTGCAGTCGCGGCTCGGTCGTGGGCCCAGTGAGGTCACCCGGCGCAGCTGCATCGTCATCGCCACTGCCGCCACCGACGAGGGCGGCGGCACGCAGTCCTTCGGCCTGTTGGTGGATGCGGTCAACGAGGTGCTGGAACTGCCACCACAGCAGATCGAGGCACCGCCGAGCTTCGGCAGCGATATCCGCCGGGATCTGTTGCAGGGCATGGGCAAGCTGGAGGATCGGCTGGTGATCCTGCTCGACCGCGCGCGGCTGCTGCGCAGCGACGACATCGCCGAGGCCGGCGCGCCGGCGCTGGCGGCGTGACGCGCGACACGCCGTGATCCTTGCATCACGGCGGCCTCGCTAGGGTGGCGACAAACGGGCATCCGCCCCAGCGAGGTGCAGACCATGGCAAAAGACGAGACCACCCAGTCGGGCAAGCAGCAGGGCATCCACGAGGGCCGGCAGGACCGTGCGCAGGACGATACCGCCAAGCAGCGGCCCGGCCTGGAAGACCAGAAGCTGCGCGAAGCGCACGAGCGCGGCCCGCGCTCCGGCCAGGGCGAGGCCGCGCAGGACGACCACGACTGAGCGATGCGGCGGCGGGAACGGAGTGCATCCGCTACCCGTTCCGTCAGGGCGACGGCCAAGGACTGCACAGCGCGCCAGCGGATGGCGCACCCCGCGCGATCGAGCGCGGCCAGGCGCAGGATCGGCCAACAAAAAAGGCCAGAAAGCCTGGTGGCTGTCTGACCTCGTTTGCACCGTCGAAGACGGCAAGATGGTGGAGCGGAAGGGGATCGAACCCTCGACCTTCGCATTGCGAACGCGACGCTCTCCCAGCTGAGCTACCGCCCCACATCAGACGCGTAGTGTAAAGGGCACGGGGCCGCGTGCCAAGGGGGCAGTGCAACATCGGCGGCGCCGGGGCAGGGGACCGGCCGGGCCGGGAAACGTGCTCGCCTTTTGTCTACAGCGCTCGCATGGAGTCGATATACTCGGCGGCCGAAATCCCCCGCAGTGATTTCGTTCTGGACGAAATATACCGTCCGCTTCACACCTTTGACTCAAGACAGGTCTTTACACATGACGGAAGTTCGCAACTTGCAACAGATCGCCGAAGCCAAGGCCAAGCTGCAGGAAGAAATGCGCAAGCTGGAAGAGCAGGAGCGGCAGGCGCGCGAGGGCGAAACCAATGCGGCGCATGCCAACGTGCTGTCGCTGCTGGAGCAGTTCGCCGAGTTCTTCAGCGCCAAGCAGCGCAACGAGATCGCCGCCTGCGTGACCAGCGCGGCGCCCAAGCCGACCAGCAGCAAGTCCGCCGGCGGCCGCAGCGAGGTCAAGCCGAAGTACCAGTTGCCGCACACCGGCGAAACCTGGTCCGGCCGCGGTCGCACGCCGAAGGCGTTCGCCGCCTGGGAAGGCACCGCCGCCTACAACGAATGGAAGGCGCGCCATCCGGATCTGAAGTTCCCGCTCTTCAAGTATTGAGCGAACGAAAAAAAGGCCAGGAATTCCTGGCCTTTTTTTATGCCCGATCGTTGACCCGATCGTGCTGCGCGGACGAGGCGGCGCGATCGGCCGGGCCGCGCCCGCTCAGCGCGCGCTGGCGAGCAGCGGCTGCAGCCGCTGCTCCAGTTCGCGCCGGCGCCAGCCCGCCAGCGGCGTCGGCCATTGCGCGCTTTCCAGCAGGGCTTCAAGGTGCTTGCGCGAGGCCAGCAGACCGTCGGGCAGGCCGAGTTCGGCGCTGCGTGCGGCCACCGCGTCCTGCAGCCGCTTCAGCGCGGCCTTGTTGTCGTCGCTGGCGGCCAGCGCCTGCGGCGCGTCGGCTTCGTCGGCCAGTGGGGTGGTCAGCGCCTGCCACACCGCATCGCTAAGCTTGCGCGGCGCCTTGGGGTGCTTGTCGAACAACGCCAGCATGGCCTGCACATCGTCCGGCGGAAACCGCGCCAGGGTGGCGGCCAGTTCGTTGTCCAGGATCCAACTGCGCGGTTTGTCGCTGTGCCGGGCCTGGGCGTCGCGCCAGCGCAACAGACGCAGCAGGCGCAGTTGCGCGGGGCGGTCCATGAACTGCGCCGAGCGCATGCCCAGGTGCGGCCAGCGCTCGCCGTCGTCGTGCTCGACGGTGCCGAGCAGGCGCTCGCCGTCCTCGTGCAGCCAGTCGCCGCGCTCCAGGGTCTGCAGCCGCGCCTGCAGATCGTCGTGCAGTGCGAACAAATGGCGCACGTCGTCGGCGGCGTATTCCAACTGCGCCGGCGACAGCGGGCGGCGCAGCCAGTCCGAGCGGGTCTCGCCCTTGGCCAGGTGCACGCCGGTGATCTCCAGCACCAGCTTCTGGTAGCCCATGCCGGCGCCGAGCCCGGCCAGGCCGGCGGCGATCTGGGTGTCGAACAGCGGCCGCGGCAGGGTGCCGCAGGCGCACTTGAAGGCGACCAAGTCTTCGCTGGCGCTGTGCATGATCTTGAGGATGCCCGGATCGCTCAGCCACGGCGCCAGCGCCTGCGCCATGCCGGGGATCAGCGGGTCGATCAGCAGGATTTCGTCGCCCACCGCCATCTGCACCAGCGCCAGTTGCGGCCAGTAGGTGCGTTCGCGGACGAATTCGGTATCCAGGCCGATGCGGGCCGGCCGCTGCGCCAGCCGTTCGCTCAGCTCGGCGGGTTGCTTGATCCAATAAGGCACGTGATTTCCGTTGACTGCAGGGTTTGCTCAGGCAGGCGAGAATAGCCTAACGTCGCTCCGCCGGCCGCACGGCGTGCCGGGTGGGGCGGCGTCGCAAGGGCGTCTCATCAATCCCCGAGCATGCCGCGCGCAATCACGGCTCTTCGGGTTGGGCCTGGCAGGCGCGCGGGCGGCGCCGCGCGGCTTGACCTGACGGCCAGTCAGGCGCTGCACCGTGCAACGCCGCCCGCGCGCCTGCCAGGCCCAACGCGGCATACTCGGGAATTGGTGACACGCCCTAGGACCATGGTTCGGAGGAAAAGTGCGCAGCAGCGGCGTTGTGATGGTCTGGAGCATGTATGCGGCAGTGCTGGTCGGCTGTGCGCGGCAGCCGCCGGCGCCGGTCGCCGATCACGCACCTGCGACCGCCGCTGCCATGGTGCCGGCGCGGTCGACACCGACCAGGCCGGTGCAGGCGCCCAGCGTGACCATCGGCGGCGAGGACGCGGCCGAGACCGTCGCGCGCTGGCAGCCGCCGTTGCCGACCTTGACCCGCAGCGGCCTGCCGCAGGCGCGGCGCCAGGCGGCGCACGCGCTCGCCGAGGATCGCCTGTTCGAGGATGCGCAATCGGCGATTCCGCTGTACCTGGCGATCCGCAGCCTGGCGCCGAACGATCGCGTCGCCCAGGACGGCCTGCGCAAGGCGCGGCGGCGGTTGTTGCAGCTCGGCGCGCAGACGCTGGGCGATCCGGAGCGATCCGAGCGCACGCTCGAGCAGGCCACGCGCATCGCCATGGTGGCGCTGTGGCTGGACGCCGACGATCCGGCGGTGCGGCGCCTGCAGCAGCGGGTGGAGACCGCCTCGCGGGTGCTGGCCTACAACCGCGCCGGCGAGGACGACCTGCGCGGCGGCCGCCTGGGCGAGGACGGCAACGGGGCGCTGGCCAATTTCCGCGAGGCGTTGCTGCTGGATGCGGACGATGCGCGCGCGCGGCAGGGCGTGGCGGCGGTGGAGAGCGCGCTGATCCGTCGCGCCGAGACGGCCGCGGCGGCCTCCGATTTCGCCGCCGCCGGCAGTTGGCTGGCGCGCGCGGCGCGGGTGCGCGAGGACGCGCCCACGGTGCGCGATGCGCGCGTGCGCGTGGAGCAGGTGCGCGTGGCGCGCATCGCCGCCTTGCGCGATGCCGGGTTGCGCGATCTGGCCACGCCGGCCGGGTTGAAGTCGGCGCGCGAGCGCCTGGGCGACGTGCTGCGCATCGCCGACCCTGGCGATCCGGTGGCGGCGATGCTGCGCGAACGCATCGACCTGGCCACCCACTACGGCAGCTTCCGCCCCGGGCAGGTGTTCACCGACGGCATGCACGACGGCGGCCGCGGCCCGCAGATGATCGTGGTGCCGCACGGCGGCTTCCGCATGGGCGCGGCCGAGACCGAACCCGGGGCCTCGCCGGCGGAGATGCCACAGCACTACGTGCGCTTCGACCGCGGTTTCGCCATGTCGATCACCGAGGTCACTGTGGCCGAGTTCCGCCGCTTCGTGGAGGCCACCAATGCGCGTCCGCGCGCCACCCGGCGCGGCCATTCCACCGTCTACGACGAACGCAGCGGCAACTTCGTGCGCCGCAACGGGGTGGACTGGCAGTCCGACTACCAGGGCGCGCGGGCGGCGCCGAACAGCCCGGTGATGCACGTCAGCGTGCGCGACGCCGAAGCCTATGCGGCCTGGCTGTCGCAGCAGACCGGGCGCCACTACCGGCTGCCCAGCGAGGCCGAGTTCGAGTACGCCCTGCGCGCCGGCGGCCGCGGCCGCTATCCCTGGGGCAATGCCGGCACGCCGCCGCGCGGCAGCGGCAACTTCACCGGCGGCGGCGACGTTTCGCCCAGCGGGCGGCACTGGCGCAACGCCTTCGTCGGCTACACCGACGGATTCTGGGGGCCGGCCCCGGTGGCCAGTTTTTCCGCCAACGCCTGGGGCCTGCACGACATGGCCGGCAACCTCAGCGAATGGGTCGCCGACTGCTGGCATGCCAGCTATCGCCGTGCGCCCGCCGATGGCGCGGCCTGGTACAACCCGGGCTGCCGCTCGCGGGTGGTGCGCGGTGGCAACTGGGCCAACGCGCCCGAGCAGACGCGCGCGGCATGGCGGCTGATGCAGGATTCGGACAGCACCAGCGCACGTGTCGGCTTCCGCCTGGTGCGCGGCATTTGACGCCGTCGCGCCGGTGCCGGCGCTAGATTGGCGCACCAGTCGGGGAGAGGAAACGGGATGAACGAGGTCTTCGGCCGCCAGGGCGGCGGCGAACCGGGCGGCGGCCGCCGTGGACCGCTGGGCGGGGTGCGCTGGCTGGTACTGCTGGGCTTTGCCGTGTATGCCGGGTTCTACTGGTTCTCCAACCGCAGCGAGGATCCGTACACCGGCGAGCAGGTGCTGATCGACCGCTCGTTGAACGTGGAGGACGAGAAGGCGCTGGGTCTGCAGGCGTATCAGGAGATCCTGGCGCAGGAACGTCCGGTCGATCCGCAGTCGCAGGTGGCGCAGCAGGTGCGTGCGATCGCGCAGCGGCTGATCGCCAAGGTCGACGTGGTCGAGGACGCGCTGGCCGCCGAGCACGGCATGCAGGCCAAGCATTACGCGCGCGGCTTCGACTGGGACGTCAACGTGATCGAGTCCGAACAGGCCAATGCGTTCTGCCTGCCCGGCGGCAAGATGGCGGTCTACACCGGGCTGCTGCCGGTGGCCAGGAACGCCGATGCGATGGCGGTGGTGATGGGCCACGAGATCGCGCATGCGCTGCTGCGGCATGGCGCGCAGCGCATGGCCCAGCAGAAGCTGACCCAGATCGGGCAGATGGCCGGCGCCGCCGGCGGCCTGGATCCGCAACAGCAGCAGATGGCGATGGCGGCGATGGGCTACGGCTATCTATTGCCGTACGCGCGCAGCCACGAGACCCAGGCCGACGAAGTGGGCCTGATGCTGGCCGCGGCGGCCTGTTTCGACCCGCGCGAAGCGGTGCCGCTGTGGGAGCGGATGAGCGCCAGCAGCGGCGGCCAGGCGCCGCCGGAGTTCGCCTCCACCCATCCCAATCCGGGCACCCGCATCCAGAACCTGCAGGCGCTGATGCCCAAGGCGCTGGAGTACCGGCAGCGCTTCTGCGCGTCGGCGCGTGGTGCCTCGCAGTAAGCGCTGCCGTCGCCGCACTCGTTGGCTGCCTTGTCGCTGAACGCCGCGCGCTTATCCACGCTCGCGTGCACGGCGGCAGGCGCATGATGCGCTCCACACCATCAGGAGCACTGCCATGAAACGCCTGCTGCTGTCCTCCCTCCTCGCCACGGTCATGCTGGCCGGCTGCGCCACCAACCGCCTCAGCGACGACGAGCGCCTGACCCTGTACCGCGCCCATGCCGGCGCGCCGGTGCGCGATTTCCAGTACTTCAACCGGCTCAGCGGCTGGACCGCGCTCGGCGACAGTGCGCTGGCGGTGTGGACGCGTCCGAACCAGGCCTATCTGCTGGAATTCGCCGGCCCCTGCCAGGACCTGGATTTCGCCCCCAGCATCGCCATCACCCATTTCGGCAGCCAGGTCTCGGCGAAATTCGACGACGTGCTGGTGCTCGGCGGCGGACCCGCCGCGATCCGCCTGCCGTGCCGCATCGACAGCATCCGCCCGCTCGACGTCAAGGCGCTGCGCACTTCGGAGAAGGAGCTGCGCGAGGCCAAGGTGCAGGAACGGGCGCAGCAGGCGCCTGCGAGCTGAGGCGGGGATTAGGGAATCGGGATTTGGGATTCGCGAGCGGTGGGCGGCGGTGTGGCGAGTGTGATGTCGCGCCGTCGCTCACTGGGGCTGCGGGAGTGGAACCTGTCGTTGGGGCTGCAGCGGCAACGCGGAGTGCGGCAAGGCCTGATAGCCGCAGGGCGCACGCGTAGGAGCGGCTTCAGCCGCGACAGGCGTTCCTGGCAAGGCTCTGTCGCGGCTGATCCCCGAAAAGGGGACAAGAGCCGCTCCTACAGGCGCTTGGCGGTGCCTGAGCGTCGGCGCGTGCGCGTGACGCGACGACGCGACGGTGCTCAGGAGGTCTGATCGGGCGCGACGTAGCCTTCGGGCTTGTCGGCGCCGCCCTGGAACAGGAACTTTTCCAGTTCCGCTTCGAGGAAGGCGCGGTGCTTGGGGTCGCGCGGGGACAGGCGGTTCTCGTTGATCAGCATGGTCTGGTGCGCCAGCCAGGCCTGCCAGCCGGCCTTGCCGATGTGCGCGAACACGCGCTTGCCGAGCTCGCCGGGATACGGCACGTAATCGAGACCTTCGGCGTCGCGTTGCTGGTACTGGCAGAAGACGGTGCGGGACATGGCAATTCCTGGCGATGCGCGCGACGTCGCGCGCTGGCGCGCTAGAGGCCGTCGAGCAGTTTGCGGATCGGTGCGGGCAGGCCCAGCGTCGACAGGTCGGCGCGCGCCACCCAGCGCAGGTCGCCATTGTCGCCCAGCGCATCGCCCATGGCGACCTTGCGCAGGCGCAGCGGCTGCAGATGCAGGCGGTAATGGCTGAAGGTGTGCACGATCGGCGGCAGCGCCTCGGCATCCTCGTAGTCGCGCCCACGCATCCAGCGCGCGTACCAGGCGCGCAGGTCGCTGTCGGTGTCGGCCTGCGGCAGGGTCCACAGCGAGGCCCAGATGCCGGTCGGTGGGCGCCGCTGCAGCAGCAGTTCGCCGGCGGCGTTCTCCAGCAGCAGCGCCAGCGCCTCGCGCTCGGGCAGGGTCTTGCCCGGCTTGGGCGTGGGCAGCGCCTCGACCAGGCCGTCGCGGCGCGCCACGCAGTCGTCCTGCAGCGGGCACAGCACGCATGCCGGATTGGCGCGGGTGCACAGGGTGGCGCCGAAATCCATCTGCGCCTGGGTGTAGTCGGCCATGCGTCCGTCGGGCACGGCGTCCACATGCGACTGCGCAAGCGCCCACAGCGGCTTTTCCACCGCCGGCAGGCCGGGGTAGCCGGCGATGCCGTGGTAGCGGGTCAGCACGCGCTTGACGTTGCCGTCGAGGATCGGGAAGCGGTCGTTCCAGGCCTGGCTGAGGATCGCGCCGGCGGTGCTGCGGCCGATGCCGGGCAGCGCATGCAGGGCCTCGAAATCGCGCGGCAGGTCGCCGTCGTGCAGTTCCACGCAGCGCTTGGCGGCGGCATGCAGATTGCGCGCGCGGGCGTAGTAGCCCAGCCCGGCCCATTGCGCCATCACCGCGTCGTTGTCGGCGGCGGCCAGCGCCGGCAGGGTCGGGAAGTGCTGCAGGAAGCGCAGGAAGTAGGGGATGACCACCGCCACCTGGGTCTGCTGCAGCATGATTTCCGACAGCCACACCCGGTACGGGCTGCGCGGATGCTGCCAGGGCAGCTCATGGCGCCCGTGGCGGTCGAACCAGGCGAGCAGGCGGGTGGGGAAGGTGTCGGGAGGCTGGCGCATGCTGGCAGGAACTCGTTCCTTCTCCCGTCGGGAGAAGGTGGCCCGAAGGACCGGATGAGGGGCTGTGCTGTTCCTTCTCCCTCCGGGAGAAGGTGCCCCGAAGGGGCGGATGAGGGTACGGGCGAAGCCTGGTGGATTGGATTACGCGAGTCGCTTCGCGCCGTACCCTCACCCCAATCCCTCTCCCGAGGGGAGAGGGGCTTCAGCGGTCAGGCGCTGAGCGCCTCGGGCAGCAAGGCGTCGACGAAGGCCTCGGCGTCGAATACGCGCAGGTCTTCGGGGCGCTCGCCGATGCCGGCGAAGCGGATCGGGATGCCGAACTCGCGGGCCAGGGCGAACACCACGCCACCCTTGGCGGTGCCGTCGAGCTTGGTCACCACCAGGCCGGTGACGCCGACCGCGGCATGGAACTGGCGCAACTGCGACAGCGCGTTCTGGCCGGTGGTGCCGTCGATGACCATCAGCACCTCGTGCGGCGCGCTGGGGTCGAGCTTGCCGAGCACGCGGCGGATCTTGCCCAGCTCGTTCATCAGCCCGGTCTGCGTGTGCAGGCGGCCGGCGGTGTCGGCGATCAGCACCTCGGTGCCGCGCGCCTTGCCGGCCTGCAGCGCGTCGAAGGCCACCGAGGCGGCATCGGCGTTCTGGCCCTGCGCGATCACGGTGACGCCGTTGCGCTCGCCCCAGGCCTGCAACTGCGCCACGGCGGCGGCGCGGAAGGTGTCGCCGGCGGCCAGCATCAGGCTGTGGCCCTCGTCCTTGAAGCGCTTGGCCAGCTTGCCGATGGTGGTGGTCTTGCCGACGCCGTTGACGCCGACGGTCAGCACCACGAAGGGCTTGGCATTGCGGTCGATCTGCAGCGGCCTGGCCACCGGCTGCAGGATCGCCAGCAGGTCGGCGCGCAGCGCCTGCTGCAGCGCCCTGGCGTCGGCGAACTCGCGCGCCTTCATGCGCTTGCGCAGGCTCTCGATCAGCGCGGTGGTGGCGGGGATGCCGACGTCGGCGGTGATCAGCGCGGTCTCGATCTCGTCGAGCAAGTCGTCGTCGAGCTTGGGATTGCGCGAGAACAGGCTGCCGACGCTGCGCGCGAAGCTGCTGTTGCGCAGTCGCTCGCGCCAGCCGGGCTTGCCGGCCGGAGCGGCGGGCAGCGCGTCGCTGCGCACCAGGTCGGCGTCGGCGGCGGATGCGGCAACAGTCGTCGGCGGTACCGCTGCGGGCGGCTGAACGGGGGCCGGCGTCGGCTGCGGCACACTCGGCGCCGGTGCGGCGGCCGGCGCCGGCACATAGGCCTGCGGCGGAGGCGTGGGCGCTGCCGGCGGCAGCGGCGCCGGGTGCGGCTGCGGGACCGCGACCGGGGCGGGCGCCTGCACGTTGCGTTCGGCCACCGGCGCGGGCGTCGGTTCCGGGGTGGTGGCGGGCGCGGGAGCAACGGGCGCTGCCTCAGCGGCAGGCGGCGTCGACGGCGCAGGCGCAGCGGGTTCGGCGCTCGCCGGCTTGGGGAAGGCGGCTGCCAGTTCCTCGATGCTGTAGCGCTGCGTGCGGCTCTCGCCGGCGTTGTCCTGGGGCTTGTTACGGCGGAATAGGCTGACCATGGATGACGCGTGGACCGGAAACGAAGAATGCTACCACTTGCGACCTGAGCGGCCGGTGCAGCGGGGGCTGGCTGGGATGGTTGGCGGGATAGGATTTGTGGGTCGTGAACGCGTGTGCGTAGGTAGGCGCGTTTCTTCAGCCGCGATCGAGCGCTCCCGGTGAAGCCGCCCTCTCAAGGGTAAGCGCGGATTTGTCATGGTGTTTCGACGCAATGGCTGCGTCGGACCCTCACCCCAACCCCCGCTCCGCGCCCCGGCCCGCGCTTGCGGCGCGGGCGCTCAAGGACACGCGCGCCAGTGGCGCGCAAACCGTGCCCTTTCGCCCCGGAGGGAGAGGGGCTTTGCATCCGCAGCGTCGCGATCTCAACGCGCGCATTCAGCAAAAAACGAATCCCTAATCCCGAATCCCCACTCCCGGCCCCTCACAGCTTGCCCTTCATCGATCGGTAGTCGCGTGGGGTCATGCCGACGGTGGCCTTGAACTGGCGGGCGAAGGCGCTCTGGTCGGCGAAGCCGCACAGTTGGCCGATGCTGGCGATGCTGTCGTCGCCGTGCAGCAGGCGCATCGCCGCTTCGATGCGCATCTTGGTCAGCAGTTGCTGCGGGGTCAGCTGGAACACGCGGCGGAAGTGCCGCTCCAGTTGCGCCACCGACAGCTCGGCCAGGTCGGCGAGGGTCTGCACGCGCAGGTTGTCGCCGTAGTGTGCCTGCATGTGCTCCATGGCGCGGCTGATGCGCTCGTAGGCGGAATGGCGGCTGTCCGGCTGGCCCAGGTCGCGGGAGATGCCGACCACGCCGATCACCTCCTCGCCCTCGCACAGCGGGCGCTTGAAGGTCAGGCACCAGCCCGGGGTGCGGTTGGGGAACAGGTGCACTTCCAACTGGTTCTCGATCACCTCGCCGCACAGCACGCGCCGGTCCTGCATCAGGTAGCTGCCGCCTAGCGGCAGCGGGAACACGTCCGCGGCCGACTTGCCGATCAGGTCGGCGCGGTACTTCTTGCCCAGCCGCCGCACCAGGGTCAGGTTGACGTGGGTGTAGCGGCCGTCGCGGTCCTTCACGAAGAACACCACGTCCGGCAGGGCGTCGAACAGCGTCTGCAGTTCCAGTGCCGAAATCAGAGTGTCCATGGCGTTCACCTGCGGAAGTGGGCGGCGGTGCGGGCGCGCCGCCGCGCGTCCCCTGAATGCCGATGCTAGCTCAAGTCGGCGCCTTCGGGCGTGGCCGGGTTGTGCGAACTTCCGCATTCGCGACAGGCAAACGCTGCTAGCCGGCAGCGATGCCGAATGTGAGCATGGCCCCATGCATACACTCGATGTCATCGACTCGCACAGCGCCGGCGAACCGACCCGTGTCGTCGTCTCCGGATTCCCCGATCTGGGAACCGGTTCCCTGGCCGAGCGCCGCGAACTGTTCCGCACGCGCTTCGACGCCTGGCGCAGCGCCATCGCCTGCGAGCCGCGCGGCTCGGACACCATGGTCGGCGCGCTGCTGCTGCCGCCGGTGGCCGCCGATGCCTGCGCGGCGGTGATCTTCTTCAACAACGTCGGCTACCTGGGCATGTGCGGCCACGGCACCATCGGCCTGGTGCGCACGCTGGCCGAACTGGGCCGGCTGAGCGCGGGCACGCACCGCATCGAGACGCCGGTGGGCACGGTCGGCGTGGAACTGCACGCCGACGGCCGCGTGTCGGTCGACAACGTCGAGAGCTACCGCCATGCCGCCGGCATCGACGTGCAGGTGCCCGAGTACGGGCGCGTGCGCGGCGACGTGGCCTGGGGGGGCAACTGGTTCTTCATCACCGAACAGACGCCGTGCGCGCTGGAATTGCGCCACCAGCGCGCGCTGACCGCCTACACCGAGGCGGTGCGGCTGGCGCTGGAGGCGGCCGGCATCCGCGGCGCCGATGGTGGCGAGATCGACCACATCGAGATCAACGGGCCGGCGCCGGACGCCAGCGCCGATGCGCGCAACTTCGTGCTGTGCCCGGGCCTGGCCTACGACCGGTCGCCGTGCGGCACCGGCACCAGCGCCAAGCTGGCGTGTTTGGCTGCCGACGGCAAGCTGGCGCCGGGCCAGGTGTGGCGCCAGCAAGGCATCCTCGGCAGCGTGTTCGAGGGCAGCTATGCGGCCGGCACCCGCGGCGTGCTGCCGCGCATCACCGGGCAGGCCTTCCTCACCGCGCGCACGCAGTTGCTGATCGATCCGCAGGATCCGTTCGCCTGGGGCATCGGCGCCGCATGAGCGGTTTCGACCTGATCGTCGTCGGCGCCGGCATCGTCGGCGCGGCCTGCGCCGATGCGGCGGCGGCCGCCGGCCTGCGCGTGGCGATCGTCGAGTCGGGCAGCATCGGCGGCGGTTCCACCGCCGCGGCGATGGGCCACCTGGTGGCGATGGACGACGATCCGGCGGAACTGGCGTTGTCGGCCTATTCGCTGCGCCTGTGGGAGGAATTCGCGCCGCTGCCGGAGGCGGAGTTCAGCCGCTGCGGCACGCTGTGGGTGGCGCGGCAGGCGCGCGAGCTGGAGGGGATTCCGGCCAAGATCCAGCGCCTGGCCGCGGCCGGGGTGCACGCCGAAGCGCTCGATGCGCAGCGGTTGTATCAACTGGAGCCGGCGCTGGTGCCGGGCCTGGCCGGCGGCATGCGCGTGGCCGCCGAGGCGGTGGTGTATCCGCCGCGGATGGCGCGCTACCTGGTCGAGCGCGCCTGCGCCGCCGGCGCGCAGCTGTACGCCGGGCGCCGCGTCATCGCGTTGGCCGATGCGAGCGTGCGCCTGGACGACGGCAGCGCGCTGCATGGCCCGGTGCTGGTCGCCACCGGTTGCGCCCTGCCGGAGTTGTTGCCGGAACTGCCGATGCGCGCGCGCAAGGGGCAGTTGGTGATCACCGACCGCTATCCGGGTTTCGTCGCCCATCAATTGCTGGAGCTGGGCTATGCCGACAGCGCGCACGGCAGCGACGGCAGCAGCGTGGCGTTCAACGTGCAGCCGCGGCCGACCGGGCAGATCCTGATCGGCTCCTCGCGCGAATTCGACGCGACCGACCGCGCAGTGTCGATGCCGATGCTGCAGCGGATGCTGGAGCGCGCCTTCGCGTTCCTGCCCGGCCTGCGGCAACTGCAGGCGATCCGGGTGTGGACCGGCCTGCGCCCGGCCACGCCGGACGGGCGTCCGTACCTGGGCGCGGTGCCGGAGCGGCGCGACGTGTGGGTCGCGGCCGGCCACGAAGGCCTGGGCGTGACCACGGCGTTGGGCAGTGCGCGGCTGTTGCTGGACCAGTTGCTGCAGCGGCCCACGGCCATCGACGCGGCGCCGTACGCGCCGGCGCGGGCGCTGGCATGAGCGCGCGGATGCTGCGCCTGCAGGTGGACGGCCGCGACGTGGAAGTGGTCGACGGCAGCAGCGTGGCCGCGGCGGTGGCGCAGGTCGCCATGCATTTCCGCCGCTCGCGCAGCGGCCAGCCGCGTGCGCCGCTGTGCGGCATGGGCGTGTGCGCCGAGTGCCGGGTACGCATCGACCGCGTCGGTCAGTTGCGCGCCTGTATCACCCCGGCGCGCGAGGGCATGCAGGTGTGGACAGATGGCTGAGTCGCGCGTCCACTACGAGGTGCTGGTGATCGGCGCCGGCCCGGCCGGGCTGGCGGCGGCGCTGGCCGCGGCCGGGCATGGCCGCCGCGTCGGCCTGGTCGATCTGCAGGCGCGTGCCGGTGGCCAGATCTGGCGCCACGATGTCGCCCACGCGCCGCCGCGCTTGGCCGCGCGCGCGCTGGCGCAGCTGGCAGCCAGCGCGGTGACGTTCCTGCCGCAGAACCAGGTGTTGCTGGCGCAGGACCGGCAGTTGCTCACCGATGGTCCCGATGGCCCGCGCTGGCTGGGCTACGACGCGCTGGTGCTGGCCACCGGTTCACGCGAATTGCTGTTGCCGTTCCCGGGCTGGACCCTGCCGGGGGTGACCGGCGCGGGCGGCGCCCAGGCGCTGGCCAAGCAGGGCTGGCCGTTGCGCGGGCGGCGCGCGCTGGTCGCCGGCAGCGGACCGCTGCTGCTGGCCTCGGCGGCGACGCTGCATCGCCATGGCGCGCAGGTGCTGGGCATCGTTGAACAGGCGCCTTGGCGCGCGCTGGCGGCCTTCGCTGCGCAGCTGCCGCTGCGTTGGCCGGACAAGGCGCTGCAGGCGTTGGCGCTGCGCACGCAACTGGCCGGGGTCGGTTACCACGCTGGCAGCGTGGTGATCGCCGCGCACGGCGAGGGCCGCGTGCAGGAGGTGGAGATCGACGGGCCGCGCGGCCGCCGCCGTCTCGCCTGCGATCAACTGTCGGTGGGCTACGGCCTGGTGCCGAACGTGGAACTGGCGCAACTGCTGGGCTGCCGCCTGGGCCGCAGCGGCGCGCATCCGTGCGTGGCGGTGGATGCGCAACTGCGTACCAGCGTGGACGGCGTGTACGCCGCCGGCGAGGCGCTGGGCATCGGCGGGCGCGATTGCGCACGGGTGGAAGGCGCCATCGCCGGCCACCTGGCCGCTGGCCAGGACGCCGATGCGCAGGCGCTGCAGCCGCAGCGACGCCGCGCGCGCGCCTTCGCCGCGCTGCTGCAGCGGCAGTTCGCGCTGGACCCGCGGATCCATGCCTTGGCCGCGCCGGACACGCTGGTGTGCCGCTGCGAGGACGTGCCGCTGGCCGCGCTGCAGGGCCATGCCGACCTGCGCGACGCCAAGCTGGCCTCGCGCTGCGGCATGGGCGCCTGCCAGGGCCGCATCTGCGGCAGCGCGCTGACCGAACTGGGCCTGGCCGCGCGCGCTTCCGATTTCTCCGACGACGGCCGCCGGCCGCCGCTGTTCCCGGCGCGGCTGGACGCGCTGGCCCATCCCTGTCCGGACCCCGGTCCGGACACCGCTTGCGCCGCGCCGTTGCGCGCGGCATCCCTTCGCAACTCTCCACAAGGTGTACATCCATGAGCAAGGCTTCCTTCTGGTACGGCGTGCTGCCGGCCATCACCACTCCGTTCAACGCCGACGGCAGCATCGACCACGCGTTCCTGGCCAAGCATGCGCAGGTGATGGTCGACGCCGGCTGCACCGCGATCGTGCCGCTGGGCTCGCTGGGCGAGGCGGCCACGCTGAGCTTCGACGACAAGCTGGCGATCCTGAAGACCCTGGTGCAGGCGGTCGACGGCCGCATCCCGGTGGTGCCGGGCATCGCCGCGCTGTCCACCGACGAGGCGGTGCGCCTGGCGCAGGCGGCCAAGCAGGTCGGCTGCGGTGGCCTCATGGTGCTGCCGCCGTACGTGTATTCCACCGACTGGCGCGAGATGGGGGCGCACATGCGCGCGGTGATCGCCGCCACCGACCTGCCGGCGATCCTGTACAACAACCCGATCGCCTACAAGACCGATTTCAGCCCGGCGCAGATCGCCGAGCTGGCGGCCGAGTTCCCGAACCTGCAGGCGGTCAAGGAATCCTCCGGCGATGTGCGCCGCTTCGCCGCGCTGGGCGAACTGCTTGGCGACCGCCTAGTGCTGCTGGTGGGCATGGACGATGCGATCGTCGAAGGCCTGAGCATGGGCGCCAAGGGCTGGATCGCCGGCCTGGTCAATGCCTACCCGAAGGAGTCGGTGAAGCTGTTCGAGCTGGCCCGCGACGGCGGCTACCCGGCGGCCAAGGCGCTGTACGACTGGTTCCTGCCGCTGCTGCGCCTGGACACCGTGCCCAAGTTCGTGCAGCTGATCAAGCTGGTGCAGGAGAAGGTCGGCCTGGGCAGCGAGCGCGTGCGCGCGCCGCGGCTGGTGCTGGAAGGCGCCGAGCGCGAGGCCGCGCTGAAGGTCATCGACCACGCCATCGCCACTCATCCCGGGCACTGAGATGAGCATGCAACCGCTGTTGCTGGCCGGCCATTGGCAGGCCTCGCTGGAAGAGCGCGGCAGCTTCCGCGCCGAGGATCCGCGCGACGGGAGCGCGTTCGGTCCGTCGTTTCCGATCAGCGGCGCCGCCGACCTGGAAGCGGCGCTGAGCGCGGCGGCGCTGAGCGCCGATGCGCTGGCGGCGGCCGCGCCGGAACGCATCGCCGCGTTCCTGGACGCGTATGCGGACGCGATCGACGCCGACGTCGAGCGCCTGGTGGCGCTGGCGCATGCCGAGACCGGCCTGCCGGTGGAGCCGCGCCTGGCCAAGGTGGAGCTGCCGCGCGCCAGCGGGCAGTTGCGCCAGGCCGCGCAGGCGGCGCGCAGCCATAGCTGGGCGCAGCCGGTGATCGACACCGCGGCCGGCCTGCGCGCGCAGCTGGGGCCGCTGCACAAGCCGGTGCTGGTGTTCGGCCCGAACAATTTCCCGTTCGCGTTCAACGCGGTGGCCGGCAGCGATTTCGCCTCGGCCATCGCCGCGCGCAATCCGGTCATCGCCAAGGCGCATCCGTCGCATCCGGCCACCAGCCAGCGTCTGGCGCAGCTCGCGCACCAGGCGTTGCTGGCCAACGACCTGCCGGCGGCGACGGTGCAGTTGCTCTATCACTTCGACAACACGCTGGGCCTGGAACTGGCCGGCGATCCGCGGCTGGGCGCGATCGGCTTCACCGGCAGCCGCGCCGGCGGCCTGGCGCTGAAGGCCGCCGCCGACCGTGCAGGGGTGCCTGCGTACGTCGAGCTGTCCAGCGTCAATCCGGTGTTCCTGCTGCCGGGCGCGCTGGCCGAACGCGGCGCGGCGCTGGCGCAGGAGTTCTTCGCTTCCTGCACCATGGGCAGCGGCCAGTTCTGCACCAATCCCGGCATCGTGGTGGTGCCCGAGGGCGAGGCCGGCGATGCCTTCGTCGCCGCGGCCACTGCGCATTTCGCCGCGGCCGCGCCGTCTCTGCTGTTCTCGCGCGGCGTGCTGGAGCACCTGCAGCGCAGCGTGGCCACGCTGCGCGATGCCGGCGCCGCGGTGCTGGCCGGCGGCCAGGCCGATGCCGGCCCTGGCTATCGGCATGCGCCGACCCTGCTGGAGGTGTCGGCCGAGGCGTTCCTGCAGCAGCCCGAAGCGCTGCAGACCGAGGCGTTCGGCCCGGTCAGCCTGATCGTGCGCGGCGGGCTGGGGCAGTTGACCGCCCTGGCGCGCAGCTTCGAGGGCAATCTCACCGGCACGCTCTATCGCGCCGCCGACGGCAGCGACGATCCGGCCTTCGCCGCGCTGGCCGCGGCGTTGCGCCCGCGGGTGGGGCGCCTGATCTGCAACAAGATGCCGACCGGCGTGGCAGTGAGCCCGGCGATGAACCATGGCGGCCCGTACCCGAGCACCGGCCATCCCGGCTTCACGGCCGTCGGCATGCCGGCGGCGATCCGCCGCTTCGCCGCGCTGCACAGCTACGACGGCGTGCCCGACGCGCTGCTGCCGGCGCTGCTGCGCGACCGCAATCCCGGCGGCGTGCAGCGGCTGATCGACGGCTGCTGGAGCACCGCCGACGTGGAGCCGCGCGCATGAGCGAGCAATCCCAGATCGGCGGACTGACCCTGGAGCAGGCGCACGCGCAACTGGCGCCGTGGCCGCAGCGGACGCCGGCGATCCAGGAGCAGGAGTACCGGCAACGCCTGGCCAACGCGCGTGCACTGATGCGCGCGCACGGCGCCGACGCGCTGCTGATCGGTGCCGGCGCCTCGCTGCGCTACTTCACCGGCGTGCCGTGGGGCGCCAGCGAGCGGCTGGTGGCGATGCTGCTGACCGCCGAAGGCGATCCGCTGCTGATCTGCCCGGCGTTCGAGGAAGGCTCGCTGGACGCCGTGCTGTGCCTGCCCGTGCGCAAGCGCCTGTGGCAGGAACACGAGGATCCGCACGCGCTGGTCGCCGAGGCCTTGCTGGAACTGGACGCGCAGAGCCTGGCGCTGGACCCGGGCGTGGCCTTCGCGGTGCACACCGGACTGGCGGCGGTACTGGGCCGGATCGCGATCCGCGATGCGACGACCATCGTCGACGGCTGCCGCATGCGCAAGTCGCCGGCGGAACTGGCGCTGATGCAGCAGGCCTGCGACATGACCCTGCACGTGCAGCGTCTGGCCGCCGGACTGATCCGCGAAGGCATCACCACCGCGGAGCTGACCCGCTTCATCGACCAGGCGCATCGTGCGCTCGGCGCCGACAACGGCTCGACCTTCTGCATCGTGCAGTTCGGCCACGCCACCGCGTATCCGCACGGCATTCCCGGCGTGCAGGCGCTGCGCCCGGGCGAACTGGTGCTGATCGATACCGGCTGCACCGTGCAGGGCTACCACTCCGACATCACCCGCACCTACATCTTCGGCGAGCCCAGCGAGAAGCAGCGGCGCATCTGGCAACTGGAGCACGACGCGCAGGCGGCGGCGTTCGCCGCGGTGCGGCCGGGCGTGGCTTGCGCGGTGGTGGACGAGGCGGCGCGCAAGGTGCTGCAGCGCGCCGGGCTCGGCCCGGACTACCAGTTGCCGGGGCTGCCGCACCGCACCGGCCACGGCTGTGGCATGAGCATCCACGAGGCGCCGTACCTGGTGCGCGGCAATGCGCTGGCGCTGGCCCCGGGCATGTGCTGCAGCAACGAGCCGATGATCGTGGTGCCGGGCGAATTCGGCGTGCGCCTGGAGGATCATTTCTACGTCACCGAAGACGGTGCGCAGTGGTTCACGCCGCCGTCGCCAGCGATCGACCGGCCGTTCGCCTGATGCGCAGGGCGGCCGCTTCCACCCTTTGCCCGGCGGCCGCCGCGGCGTGCCACGGGCGCGTGCCGCCCTGCGGAGTCCCTCGATGAAACGCATGCCTCTGCCCGCCGCCGGTGTGCTGCTGCTGAGCCTGCTGGCGGCCTGCCAGCCGTCCGCGGCGCCAACGTCCGCGGCGCCGGCTGCGGCGGCACCGGCCAAGGCCGCGGTGCCGCCAGCGCAGGCTTTCGCCGCGCTGCTCGATGCGCAGTGGCAGTACCAGCTCGCCCACCATCCCGAGTTCGCCAGCATCATCGGCGACAGCCGCTACAACGATCGCTGGAGCGACTATTCGCTTGCCGCCCTGGAGGCCGAACGCCAGGCCACCGCCGGGTTCCTGGCACGCTTCGATGCGATCGATGCCAGGGCGCTGTCAGCGCAGGAGCAGTTGAGCCTGCAGATGATGCAGCGGCAGTTGCGCGACCGGCTGGAGGCGATCGCGCTGAAGAACGACGAGATGCCGCTGGAGCCGGTGGGCGGCATCCAGGTCGCGCTGCCGGGCTACGCTCAGGCGTTTCCGTTCGCCAGCGTCAAGGACTACGAGGACTACATCAAGCGCCTGCAGGCGATCCCGGCGCTGCTCGACCAAGTGGTGGCGCTGTCGCGTGCCGGCGCCAAGGACGGACTGGTGCAGCCGAAGTACCTGCTCGAGCGCATTCCCGCACAGGTGCGCGAGATCGCCGCGCCGGCCGGCGCCGACAGCCCGTTCGCCGCCCCGCTGCAGCAGTTCCCCGCGGCCGTGCCCGAGGCGGAGCGGCCGCGCCTGCGCGCGGCGATGATCGCGGCGATCGACCAGCAGGTGCGCCCGGCCTATCGCAAGCTGGCCGATTTCGTCGCCAACGAATACGCGCCGCAGGGCCGCGCCCACGAAGGCCTGTGGTCGCTGCCCGATGGCGAGCGCCGCTACCGCTTTGCGATCCACACCCAGACCACTACCGATCAGCCGCCCGAGCAGATCCACAAGACCGGCCTGGCCGAGGTCGCGCGCATCGAAGGCGAGATGGGCGTCATCGCCAAGCAGCTTGGCTATGCCGACCTGGCTGCGCTACGCAAGGCGGTGGCCCATGACCGCAAGTTCTTCGCCACCTCGTCCGAGCAGATCCTGCAGCGCTACCGCGACGACATCGCGCAGATGCAGCCGAAGCTGCCGACGTTGTTCGGCACGCTGCCGAAGACGCCGCTGGAGGTGCGCGCGATGCCCGCGTTCCGCGCCACCGCGCCCGGTGCCGAGTACTGGCAGAGCGATGCGCAGGGCAGCAAGCCGGGGCTGGTGATGGTCAACACCAGCGACTACGCACACCGCACCCTGGTCAACATCGAGGCCACCGCGTATCACGAAGGCGTGCCCGGCCATCACCTGCAGATCTCGCTTGCGCAGACCCTGCCGCTGCCGCCGTTCCGCCAGCAATCCGGCTACAACGCCTACGTGGAAGGTTGGGCGCTGTACGCCGAGCGGCTGGGCAAGGAAGTGGGCTTCTACCGCGATCCGTACAGCGACTACGGCCGCCTGGCCGGCGAACTGCTGCGCGCCAACCGGCTGGTGCTGGATACCGGCGTGCACTACAAGCGCTGGACCCGGCAACAGATGGTCGATTTCTTCCACGCGCATCCGTCCGACGACGAGCCCAGCATCCAGTCCGAGACCGACCGCTACATCGTCTGGCCGGGCCAGGCGCTGGGTTACAAACTCGGCGAACTGGACATCCTGGCACTGCGCGAGAAGGCCAGGCGCGCGCTGGGCGAGCGCTTCGACATCCGCGCCTTCCACGATGCCATCCTCGGCGGCGGCGCGATGCCGCTGGACCTGCTGGACGCGCGCATCGACGCCTGGATCGCCCAGGTCCAGGCCGGCGCCCCCGCCACTCCGGAGACTTCGCGATGACCTCCCGTTCCCGACTGCGCACGGCGCTGGCCCTGGCCATCGCCTGCACCCTGGCCTGGCAGGGCGCTGCCGCCGCCGCGCCGGCAAAGACGTCCGCGCCGGCCTCCGCTGCGCCCGCCGGTGATGCTGGCGCGCGCTTCAAGGCGCTGTATCAGCGTGAATGGACATGGCGCCAGGCGCAGTTCGCCGGCGCCGACGACGAGGACGCGCAGGGCCAGGCCGCCGATCACCTGCCCAAGGTCGATCCAGACACCCAGGCGCAGCGCACCGCGTACTGGCAACAGGCGCTGCACGACCTGGACGCGATCGACCCGGCGCAGTTGTCGGCGCAGGACCAAGTGAACTATCAGGTCTATCGCCAGCAGCTGCAGGTGCTGCTCGACCAGCAGCGGTTCCGCGCCTGGGAGATGCCGTTCAACAGCGACACCGCGTTCTGGAGCGACCTGGGGTTCACCGCACGCGCCACCTTGCGCAACCGCGAGGACTACCAGCGCTACCTGGGGCAGCTCGCCGACATCCCGCGCTACTTCGACGAGCAGATCGCCAACATGCGCGCCGGCCTGGCGCGTGGTTTCGCGCAGCCGGCGGTGACCCTGCAGGGCCGCGATCAGTCGATCGCCGAGGTCGCGCAGGCGCCGGGCGAGACCAATCTGTTCTACACCCCGTTCAAGCAGATGCCGGCGACGATCCCCGCGCCGCTGCAGGCGCAGTTGCGCGCGCAGGCGCGCACGGCGATCGCCCAGCAGGTGGTGCCGGCCTACGCCAAGCTGCTGCGGTTCATGCGCGAGGAGTACCTGCCCAAGGCGCGTCCGGCGCTGGCTGCCGAATCGCTGCCCGATGGCTCCGCGTACTACCGCGCGCAGATCCGCGAATACACCACGCTCGATCTCAGCCCTGAGCAGATCCACGCGGTGGGCCTGAAGGAAGTGGCGCGGCTGCGCAAGGAGATGGACCAGGCGATCGTCGACAGCGGCTTCAAGACCCCGCCCGGGCAGCAGACCTTCCCGGCGTTCCTGCATTACCTGCGCACCGATCCGAAGTTCTACGCCAAGACTCCCGAAGAGCTGCTCAAGGACGCGGCGTGGATCGCCAAGCGCGTGGACGGCAAGATCGGCGACTACATCGGCCGGTTGCCGCGGCAGCGCTTCGCGATCGAGCCGGTGCCGGCGGACCTGGCGCCGTTCTACACCGGCGGCCGTGGCGGCCCGGGTATCTACCTGGTCAACACTTACGACCTGCCGTCGCGGCCGCTGTACAACCTCACCGCGCTGACCCTGCACGAATCCTCGCCTGGCCATGCGCTGCAGATGCCGCTGGCCGCCGAGCAGGGCGATCTGCCGGATTTCCGCCGCTACACCTTCATTTCCGCCTACGGCGAGGGCTGGGCGGTGTACTCGGAATACCTGGGGCAGGAGATGGGGATGTACGACACCCCCTACGACCGCTTCGGCTACCTGACCTACCAGATGTGGCGCGCGTGCCGGCTGGTGATCGACACCGGCATCCACCATGACGGCTGGACGCGCGAGCAGGCGCAGGCGTTCCTGCGCGACAACACCGCGCTCAGCGAGCACGAAGTGACCACCGAAGTCGACCGCTATATCGCCTGGCCCGGACAGGCGCTGTCGTACTACCTCGGTGAGCTGAAGATCCTGGAGCTGCGGCGCAAGGCGGAACAGGCGCTGGGCGAGAAGTTCGACCTGCGCGCGTTTCACGATGCGGTGCTAGAAACCGGCTCGGTGCCGCTGCCGGTGCTGGAGCAGCGCATCGATCGGTTCATTGCCGAGGGTGGGAAATCGCCTTGGGGCGCCGCAACGAACGCACCGGCGGCTCCATGACGAACGCGTCGCCACGCGCCGGGATGGCGAACGGTTCTCGCCGCCGTTCGAGGCCATGGGGCAGGGCGGAGATGCGAGTGAGGGGATGCGAGTGAGCGGACGTGGTGCAGTCTTGAGCCATGGAACTGGCAGAGACTGCGTCCGTACCCTCATCCGCCCCTTCGGGGCACCTTCTCCCGGTGGGAGAAGGGAGAGCCGGCTTTTTAGCCCCTCTCCCTTTGGGAGAGGGGTTGGGGTGAGGGTAGGGGCGCGAAGCGCATGCGCTGTTTCAGCTGCACGAGGCTGCGCCCGTACCCTCATCCGCCCCTGCGGGGCACCTTCTCCCGAAGGGAGAAGGGGCAACTGCAGGTTGTTGTGAATCGCCAGTGACACCAATCCAGCGGGAGACGCCATGGCCGCACAAGGCAAGTTCCACAAGCGCTTGAGCCTGACCGATCTGACCTTCATCGGTCTGGGCTCGATCTTCGGTTCCGGTTGGCTGTTCTCCGCTAGCCACGTCTCGGCGATCGCCGGGCCGGCCGGCATCGTGTCGTGGATCGCCGGCGGCGTGGCGGTGCTGCTGCTGGGCCTGGTGTACTGCGAACTGGGTGCGGCGCTGCCGCGCGCCGGCGGCGTGGTGCGCTACCCGGAGTACTCGCATGGCGTGCTGCTCGGCTGGCTGATGGGCTTCATCACCCTGATCGCTTTCTCCAGCCTGATCGCGATCGAGGTGGAAGCAGCGCGGCAATACGCGGCGGCGTGGTTCCCCTGGCTCAACCAGGCCGGCAGCACCCATCCCAGCGTCGCCGGCTGGCTGCTGCAACTGGCGCTGCTGGTGGCGTTCTTCCTGCTCAACTACTACAGCGTCAAGACCTTCGCCACCGCCAACAACATCGTCAGCGTGTTCAAGTTCCTGGTGCCGGTGCTGGTGATCGTGCTGCTGATGGCGCACTTCGATGCGCGCAACCTGCACGTGCAGGGCTTCGCGCCGTTCGGCGCGGCCGGGGTGGAGGCGGCGATCTCCGCCGGCGGCATCATCTTCGCCTACCTCGGGCTGACCCCGATCGTGTCGGTGGCCAGCGAGGTGCGCGATCCGCAGCGCAACATCCCGATCGCGCTGATCCTGTCGGTGGCGCTGTCCACGGTGATCTATGTGCTGCTGCAGCTCGCCTTCCTCGGCGGGGTGCCGGCGCAGCATCTGGCCAACGGCTGGGGTGGCATCGACAAGGCGTTTTCGCTGCCGTACCACGACATCGCCCTGGCGCTGGGCATGGGCTGGCTGGCGGCGCTGGTGATCTGCGACGCGATGATCTCGCCCAGCGGCACCGGCAACATCTACATGAACGCCACGCCGCGGGTGGTCTACGGCTGGGCGCGCAGCGGCGGTTTCCTGCCGGTGCTGACCCGCGTCGACGCCGCCTCCGGCATCCCGCGTCCGGCGCTGTGGCTGAGCCTGGGCCTGTCGGTGTTCTGGACCCTGCCGTTCCCGTCGTGGGAGGCGCTGATCAACGTGGTGTCCGCGGCGCTGGTGCTGAGCTATGCGGTGGCGCCGGTGACCGTGGCCGCGCTGCGGCGCAGCGTGCCGGAGCTGCCGCGGCCGTTCCGCTTGCGCGGCATGGCGCTGCTCGGGCCGCTGTCGTTCATCGTCGCCGGGCTGATCGTGTATTGGTCGACCTGGAACACGCTGTCGTGGCTGCTCGGCCTGCAGATCGCGATGTTCGCGCTGTACGTGCTGTACCGCCTGCCCAACGCCGCCGGCCGCGCGCGGCTGTGGCGGCAGGTGCGCGGCGTGCTGTGGCTGATCGTGTTCTTCGCGCTGGTGCTGGTGGTGTCGCGCCTGGGCACCTTCGGCGGCAGCGGCTGGATCGCGCATCCCTGGGACACGCTGTGCGTGGCGGCGATCGCCTTGGGTTGCTACCACTGGGGTGCGCGCAGCGGCCTGCGTCCTGAGGAACTGGCGCTGGAAGAGGATGACGGGGAATAGCCCGGTGCGTGTGTGTGTGCGTAGGGGCAGCGCTTGTCCCTTTTGTGGGACTAGCTGCGACAGACGTTATCGGGAAAGCCCGTCGCGGCTGAAGCCGCTCCTACGAGAAATAAGCGTGCCATCGAAACTCTCGGAAACCGCATGAACAAGTTCGTTGCATCGATCGTCGTTGCCCTGGCGTGCTGCGCCGGCGCCGCCCAGGCCGCGCCCAGCGTCGCCGACTACCAACGGTCGCTGGGCCTGCGCGAGGCCTGGATCGGTCTGACCGAGAACGTGACCTGGCCGGCGCAGTGGCGCGACGACGGCGCGTTCTACTACCGCAAGACCGTGCCGGGCGGCTTCGCCTTCGTGGTCGAGGACGTGGCCAGCCAGCGCAAGCAGCCGGCGTTCGACCAGGACCGGCTGGCAAGCGCGCTGAGCGCGGCGACCGGCACCGCCTATCCTGCGCTGCGCCTGCCGTTTACGCGCTTCGCCTACGTTGCCGAGGGTGGCAAGTCGCAGGCCGCGATCGCCTTCGAGATGGATGAAATGCCGTGGCGCTGCACGCTCACCAGCTACGTCTGCGCGCGCGCCGACAGCGGCCCGCAGCCGCGGCCGCGCGGTTTCGGCGTGGTGCGTGACCTGAGCGTGCCGGCCGACGCGACCCCGCGGCGCTCGCCGGACGGGCGCTGGGAGGCCTATGTCGACGGCAACGCGGTGATGCTGCGCGTGGTGGCCGACGGGCGCACGCTGCGCCTGGCCGATGATGGCCGCAGCGATGATTTCTACGATCCGGAAACCATCGCCTGGTCGCCGGATTCGCAGCGGCTGGCGCTGTACCGGGTGAAGCCCGGCTTTCCCCGCCGCGTCACCCGGGTCGAGGCGGCGCCGCCCGGCGGTGGCCAGCCGGTGGTGCGCACCCAGTTGTATCCCAAGCCCGGCGATGCGGTGGACATCGAGCGGCCGGTGCTGTTCGACCTGAGTGCGCTCGCACACGGCGGTACGCCAAAGCAGTTGGCCATCGACGATGCCCTGTTCGCCAACCCCTACCAGCTCTCGCCGATCCAGTGGCGCCGCGACAGCGCCAGTTTCGTGTTCGACTACGTGCAGCGCGGTTTCCAGCGCATGCGCGCGATCGCGGTGGACGCGGCCACCGGCAAGGCGCACGTGGCGGTGGGCGAGGACGCCAAGACCTTCGTCTATGCCGATCGCAGCTACCACCACGATGTCGATGGCCTGGGCCAGGAGATCCTGTGGATCTCCGAACGCGACGGCTGGCGCCATCTGTACCTGTTCGACGGCACCAGTGGCCGGATCAAGACGCAGATCACCAAGGGTGAGTGGATCGTGCGCGACGTGCTGCGCGTGGACGATGCGCAGCGGCGCATCTGGTTCACCGCCAGCGGCATGGATGCGGGCAAGGATCCGTACTATCGGCAACTGTTTGCGGTGGATTTCGACGGCGGCCACCTGACCCGGCTGACCGAGGTCGATGCCGACCACGACGTGGCCATCGCCGACGACGGCCGCCATTACGTGGACGTGTACTCGCGTCCGGACATGGCGCCGGTGATGGAGCTGCACGCCATCGACGGCAAGCTCCTGCAGGTGGTGGAGCGCGGCGACATCGGCAAGCTGCAGGCCGCCGGCTGGCGCGCGCCGCAGATCTTCGTCGCCAAGGGCCGCGACGGCAAGACCGACATCTGGGGCATGGTGGTGCGGCCGCGCGACTACGACCCGCACAAGAGGTACCCGGTGATCGAGAACATCTACGCCGGCCCGCACGATTCCTTCGTGCCCAAGACCTTCTGGCCGTTCGGCTACCACTCCGGCGGCGACAAGCAGATCGGCATGCAGGCGCAGGCCGACCTGGGCTTCATCGTGGTGATGATCGACGGCATGGGCACCGCCAACCGCTCCAAGGCCTTCCACGACGTGGCCTGGAAGAACCTCGGCGATTCCGGCTTCCCCGACCGCATCGCCTGGCACAAGGCGCTGGCGGCGCAGGATCCGTCCTACGACATCGGCCGCGTCGGCATCTACGGCGCGTCGGCCGGCGGGCAGAGCACGCTGGGCGCGCTGGAGCGGCACCCGGACTTCTACAAGGTGGGCGTGGCCTATGCGGGGTGTTACGACAACCGCATGGACAAGATCAGTTGGAACGAACAGTGGATGGGTTGGCCGGTGGACGCCAGCTACGCGCGCGCGTCCGGCGTGGACAACGCGGCCAAGCTGCGCGGCGACCTGTTGCTGATCGTCGGCGAGCAGGACAGCAATGTCGACCCGGCCTCGACCGCGCAGGTGGTGGACGCCCTGATCAAGGCCGGCAAGGATTTCGATCTGCTCGCCGTGCCCGGTGGCGAACACACTGTCGGCCGTTCCACCGGTCCCATCGACTATGTGCAGCGTCGCCAGTACGACTTCTTCGTGCGGCATCTGCTTGGGGAGCCGACGCCGGCGTGGAATCGGCTGTAGTGAGCCGGGATTGGGGATTGGGAGTGGGGATTCGTAAAGGCGCGATGATTCCCTTCTCCCATCGGGAGAAGGTGCCCCGCAGGGGCGGATGAGGGTACGGGTGCTGCAATTGGTCCGGAAGCCGCGCGGTGCTACCGTACCCTCACCCCAACCCCTCTCCCGGCGGGAGAGGGGCTTTGGTCTCCCGCGATGATTCCTTCTCCCATCGGGAGAAGGTGCCCCGCAGGGGCGGATGAGGGTACGGGTGGTGCACTGGCGTTTCGGAGGCATTGCGGCGTCCGGACCCTCACCCCAACCCCCGCTCCGCGCCCCGGCCCGCGCTTGCGGCGCGGGCGCTCCAGGGCACGCGCGCCAGTGGCGCGCAAGCCGTGCCCTGTCGCCCCGGTGGGAGAGGGGCTTTGGCGATCGGCGCCGACGCCCCCGCTCTTGCGAATCCCAAATCCCCACTCCCAAATCCCCAAACTAAAGACATCGCCAAACCAGCCGATATCCCGGCACGTCTCCCCACATCCCGGCCCGCCATGACCGCCATTGCTCCCACCTCCTCGATCGCGCTGTCCGGCATGCGTGCGGCGGGGTCCGGGTTGCAGGTGCGCGCCAACAACATCGCCAATCTCGCCACCGAGGGCTTCCAGCGCTCCGTGCCGGTGAACCAGGCGAGTGCCGGCGGCGGTGTGGTCGGGCAGGTGCAGCAGGCCGACGGGCAGGGTAGCGATCTGGTCGACGACATGGTCGGCACCCTGACCGAGCGCACCGCGTTCCAGGCCAATGCGCGCGTGCTGCGCGCGGCCGACGACAGCATCGGCAGCCTGCTCGACGTGCTCGCGTAGGCGGCCACCGACGCGTTGCGATCCCGCAGCGCAGCACCGCCGCGACCACGCGGCTATGCGATTTTCCGCACCGATCCTCGGCACAGCGCACAAGACGTTGCGGCGCGCGCGGCGCACGATGCGACGATCGCATTGCATCGGGGACGGTAAATGGATCGGAGAGATTTCCTGCGTCAGGGCCTAGCGGTCGGTGCGGTCGCCGGCGTGGAAGCGCTGGCCGGGCGTGCCGCCGCGGCACCGGCGGCGTCTAGCGTCGCGCGTGCGCCTGCACCGCCACAACTGCAGCCGCTGGCGGCCGACGCACTTGCCGGGCACACCCTGCAATGCCGTTTCG
Organism: Xanthomonas sp. F1; assembly: GCF_014199855.1. Classification (NCBI taxonomy): domain Bacteria; kingdom Pseudomonadati; phylum Pseudomonadota; class Gammaproteobacteria; order Lysobacterales; family Lysobacteraceae; genus Xanthomonas; species Xanthomonas sp. F1. The sequence goes on from NZ_JACHOK010000002.1 coordinate 521,198, forward strand.
TCGAGGCCGGTGCGACCTGGGAGGTGTACGAAGACCTGCGCCAGCCCGACGGCGATCTGACCCTGCGCGGGCCGGGCGGCGCGCTGGTGCTGGGCAAGCGCACCGAAGCGGTGTATCCGTCTGCGCAAGCGCCGTACTTCGGCATGGCCTTGGCCGAGGTGGCCATGGCCGATGCCGACCTGCTCGCCGATCGCCTGCTGCGCGACGGCGACCCGCGCGCCGAGGAGGTGCGCGACGTCGCGCCGCCGCCGGCCTCGCAGCTGGATCCCAAGGACTACAACGGGCGCCTGCCGTGGACCACCTTCGTCGGCACCCGCGAATGTGCCGACACCATGCCGGTGTACCCGGACGGGCGCACCCGTTGCTATCGCGCCATCCAGTCGTTTCCTGAGCTGGGCAAGGACGAACTGGTGCGGAACCGCAGCGAAGGCCTGCTCGGCGGCTGGATGCCGGCGGTGCGCAAGGTGGTGCCGGCCGGCGAGGGCCGCTACTACGACATCCTGCTGTTCGCCGACGTGCTGGCCGAGGACCGTTTCGTGGTACAGACCTGGCACCGCAGCGCGCTGGTCGAGCACGGCAAGGTCAGCAAGGTGGTGTACGGCTACAGCTATCCCGACTACCCGCCACGGCGCGGCCCGCGCAGCGCCGAGGACTTCTACCGCGGCCTGCTCGCCTTCGCCGGCTACTGGCAGGCGCAACTTGCCGATACCGTGCAGGCGCAGACCCCGGACCCGAGCTGGCGCGACATGGCACGATTCGCCTTCGCCCGCGAACTGGTGGTGCGCCCGGGCGGCACCTATCCCAAGTACGGCGCGGTGGATCGCGACTACTACGGCAACGAATACGACGGCTTCCAGGACACCTTCACCAGTTCGTTGTACGCCAACCTGGAGTGGGGCCGCTTCGCCCAGGCCGCGGCGGTGCTGGACGGCTACTTCAGCGATTTCGTGCAGGCCGACGGCATGGTCAACATGCGCGGCCCGGAGACCGGCCAGTTCGGCCTGACCCTGTCGCTGCTGGCGCGCTACCTGCGCTACACCGGCGATGCCGCGCTGCTGCGCAAGCACCGCGACAAGATCGCCGCCACCGCGCAGGTGCTGATCGAACTGCACGACGCCAGCCTGCGCCTGCCGGCATCGGCAGCGGGGCACGGCCTGATCCATGGCTGGAACGAATCCGACGCCTGCCTGTTCCCCGATCCGCAGGTGTGGTGGAAGCCGTACTACGCCAACAGCGCGCTGGCGGTGCGCGGCTGGCAGGACCTGGCCGCGGTGTGGAGCGGCATCGCCGGGCCGGGCGGGCAGGCCGCCGCAGCGCAGTGGCAGCGCCGCGCGCAGCAACTGTCCGCGCAACTGCTGCGCACCCTGCGCGGCAATGTCCGCCGCGACCTGCAGCCGCCCTACATCGGCCCATTGCCCGGGGTGAAGCTCACCTTCCGCCAGTCCTTGCAGCAGGAACATCCCAGCGAGCAGGGCTGGCCGCACCGCGCCTATGCCGAACTGCTGCAGGCCGACGTGCTGCCCGACGACCTGGCGCACCTGGTCATCGACTGCGTGCGCGGCCACGGCGGCACCAGCCTCGGCGTGGTCGGCAACATCACCGCGCCGACGCCGGAGGCGCGCGACCTGCTCGGCTTCATCTCCTACGGCTACGCGCAGCAGTTGCTGCGCCTGGATCGTATCGAGGAATACCTGCTGTTCCTGTACGCGCACCGCTACCACGTGCACACCCGCGGCAGCTGGACGGCGGGCGAGGTCAGCGGCATCACCGGTGGCATGCCGCTGTTCTGCATCCCCGCGCAGTTGACCATCCCGCTGCTGCTGCGCTGGATGCTGGTGTTCGAGGACAGCGCCGGCGAGGAACTGTTCCTGGCGCGGGCGCTGCCGCGCGACTGGCTGGGCAGCGGCGAGACGATCGCGATCGATGCGGCGCCGACGCGCTGGGGCAGGGTGTCGCTGGCGTTGCACGGGGATCCGGCGCGCAAGCGCATCGACGGCAGCGTGACGCTGCCGGCGCAGCGGCCGGCACGGACCTGGCTGACCCTGCGCGTGCCGGCCGGCACCCGCCTGCAGGAGGTGCGGCTGGACGGGCAGCCGGCGGCGCTGTCCGGGCCGCGCAACGAGCGCGTGCTGGTCCCGGCCGGCAGCGCCGCGACGGTGGCGATTTCGGCCGTCTACGGCTGAGTGGCGAAAAAGTCGGAAACGTCCCGCTAGCGTGCGGGGCAGTGCGGTATTCCGCACGTTTTCCCGATAAATACGACAAGACGCCGCGCGCATCCTACGCGCACATTGTGGCCGTGCAGTGAATGTCCAGGGGGAGATTCACCGCACGTCACCGGGGACGCAGCGCATGGGTCGTGCGCGTCGCCGTGCAGGCGGCGTCGGGATCGTCCCGTCCGGCGGCGCATGCGTGGACACGTCCGTTTTCGTATCCGCCACACGCGCTGGCGACGGGGCGGCCGCCTGGGGAAGGGCGGCGCTCCGGCGAACGCCAGGCTGCCGCTCAGGAGATTTCCGATGCCGTCTTTGCTCGAACGCGTTGCGCCGCTGTTCCCGTGTTCCTGGCGCGCCGCCGCGCCGCAGCCCGGTGCGCTGGCCGCGGCGATCTGCACCGCCCTGGCCCTGCTCGCGCCGGTAGCGCAGGCGCAGGATGCACAGACCCAGGACAGCCAGGCGACCACCCTGGAACGGATCAGCGTCACCGGCAGCCACCTGCGCCGCGTCGATGCGGAGACCGCCAGCCCGGTCATCACCATCGACCGCCAGCGCATCGAGGACAGCGGCCAGGACACCCTCGGCCAGTTGCTGCAGCAGCTGCCGGCGATGGCCGGCAACATGCCCAACGTCTCGCTCAATTCCGGCTTCAGCCATGGTCGGGCGCTGGTCTCGCTGCGCAACCTCGGCCCCGAGCGCACCCTGGTGCTGGTCAACGGCCACCGCATGGCCGGCCCGGCCAGCAGTGTCTCGGCCGCGCCGGGCGTGGACGTCAACGCGATTCCGGCGGCGATGGTCGAGCGCATCGAGGTGCTCACCGATGGCGCCTCGTCGGTGTACGGCTCCGACGCCATCGCCGGCGTGGTCAACATCATCCTCAAGGACAAGTACGACGGTTTCGCCGCCACCGCCGACTACGGCCTGAGCACCCACGGCGACGGCAACCGCCGCTCGCTCGGCCTGGAGTGGGGCAAGACCTGGGACCGCGGCGGGCTGATCCTCGGCGTGAGCCGCAGTTCGATGAACGCGCTGTACGACAGCGACCGCGACTACGCGCGCACTGCGCAGAACTACCTCAACGGCCAGATGGTCGAGCGCCGCGGCAACGGTACCCGCGCCTTCCTGCGCAACGGCAGCGTGCTCACCCCCAATGCCGATCTGCCGCCAGGCCAGGTCACCGCCAGCGACTTCCACACCTACAGCCAGGCGGTGGAAGGCTACAACTCCTACACCGGGCAGTACCTGATCACCCCGGTGCAGCGCACCAACGCCTCCGCACACGCCAGTTTCGATTTCACTCCGAACGTGCAGGGCTACCTGGACATGTTCTGGACCCGCAGCGAGACCACCTCGCAGCTCACCGCCTACGGCCTGGAACTGCCCAACGCGGCGCAGAACTACTACAACCCCTTCGGCGCCCAGCTCAGCCGCTACCTGCTGCGCTCGGTGCCGGCCAACACCCGCGTCTACACCTCCACGATGTACCAGACCAACATCGTCGCCGGATTGCGCGGCAAGTTCGGCGACAGCAGCTGGCAGTGGGACGCGGCGGCCGGCTACGCGCACTACAAGGACACCCTGGTGCGCAACGGCTTCTCCATCACCTCGGCGCTGAACAACGCGGTGGGCGCCTCGTTCCGCGACAGCGACGGCACCATCAAGTGCGGCACGCCCGGCAACGTGATCGCCGGCTGTACACCGATCAACGTGTTCAACCCGGACGATCCGGCCACCATCGCCGCCATCAAGGCCACCCAGAGCGCGGTCGACCTGATCGACGAAAGCACGATGAAATTCGCCGAGGCCAGCATTAACGGTGACCTGTTCGCGATGCCGGCCGGCGCGGTGCAGGCCGCGTTCGGCCTGTCGTTCCGCAAGAACGGCTTCTCGCAGGGCACCAGCAACCCGGTGGCGGCGGCCGATGCGGACGGCAACTGCGATTACAACGATGGCTGCATCATGAACCAGGGCCACGACGAGACCATCAAGGAGGCCTACGCCGAAGTGCTGGTGCCGCTGCTCAAGGGCGTGACCGGCGCGCAGGCGCTGAATCTCAACCTGGGCACGCGCTACTCGCGCTACGACTATTGGGGCAGCACCACCAACAGCAAGGTGGCGCTGGAATGGCGGCCGATCGACAACCTGCTGATCCGCGCCACCGGCTCGCAGGTGTTCCGCGCGCCGGCGCTGGGCGATCTGTACGGCTCGCCGTTCAACGGTGTGGTCGACGACGCCGGTACCTATACCGATCCGTGCAACGGCTACACCGGCGGCGGCAATCCCGCAGCCTGCGCCAACGTGCCGACCAACGGCAGCTTCGTCAACAGCTCTTCCTTCACCGTGCTCACCACCGGCTCGGCCAACGCCGGCTTCGCGATCAAGCCCGAGCAGGGCCGCTCCTACAACATCGGCGCGGTGTACGACCCGGGCTGGGCCGAGGGCCTGTCGCTGAACCTAGACAGCTGGCGCGTCACCCTGGACGACATGATCAACGGCACCGGCCTGGATCAGGTGCTGCAGAACTGCTACGACGGCCAGAGCGCCTACTGTCCGCTGATCAAGCGCGGCCCCACCGGGCAACTGGTCAGCGTCACCGTGCCGTTCGCGATCAACAGCGGCAAGGTCGACATCCGCGGCGACGACATCGGCATCAAGTACGCCTTGCCGGAGACGGCGTGGGGGCGCTTCCGCGCAGGGATCGATGCCACTTACCTGTCCAGCTACAAGTTCAGCGGCGATCCGCACAACTACGTGGGCGAACAGTCCAGCTACGGCAACCTGCCGCGCTGGCGCGCCAACGTCACGCTCGACTGGGACAACGGCCCCTGGCACGCGAACTGGAACACGCGCCTGATCGGGCGCACCACGGTCGGCAGCGCCTACGAGGACTTCTGCGTCAACACCGCCGCCGACGGCAGTTGCGTGTACTTCCCGGTCGGCACGGTGACCTACCACGACGCCAGCGTGAGCCGGAAGTTCGAGAGCCTGCACAGCACCCTGGCGCTGGGCGTGAACAACCTCGGTAATCGTACGCCGCCGCGCTACTACGGCTATGCCAGCGCGGCCAATACCGATGCGTTCACCTACGACACGTTGGGACGTTACTTCTGGGCGCGGATCAGGACCGAGTTTTGATCCCCACGCCTGCTCCAGATAGCGCCGCCTCGCATGTGCGGCGCGGCGCCACCGTCCTCCTGCGGCGTCTGCTGTTCGTCGCTGCCGCGGTGACGGCAGCGGCTAACGCTGGCGATCAATTGGATCGCGATGGCGAAGGCCTGCAGCCCAGCAATGCCGCGATCGGCATGCCGCGCTTCGCCGGCGATGCGCTCCCGCTGCCGGACAGCGGCGTGGCGTTCGCGCCGGGGCAGGGGCAGGGCCAGTTGCAGCGGGTCTTCGCCGCCGACCTGGCGGCGGGTGCCGGCAGCGCGCCCGGCCGCGATTTCTGGATCGACCGCGTGCTGGCGCGGCAGGGCACCGGCGGCGGCTTCGGCGACAGCAACAGCTGGCTGTTCACCCGCGGTCGCGCCGCCTACCTGTACACGCACAAGCCGGAGGAACCCGGCTTCGTCGGCGACGCGGCCTATGTGCATAAGACCGGGCACGACGCGCTGTTCCGCCTGCAACTGGAGCGCGACGGCAAGCCGATCGCCCTGGTCGAGGACAATGCGCAGCGGCGGCAGACGCCGAGCTACTTCAGCAGCGTGTACACCGGTGCCGGCGTGCGCCTGCAACTGGTCAAGTTCATCAGCGAGCAGAACGTGGCGGTGGCCGAGGCCACCGTGTCCAGCACCAATGGCGTGGCGCACACGCTGGCGTTGCGCGCGGTCTCGCCGATGGCCACGCATGCGCAAGGCACCGAACTGACCGGTGCCTTCGTCACCCACAACGCCATCACCACGCTGTTTCCGCGGTTGTCCGGCGATGGCTTCGCGGTCGATGGCGCGAGCATCGTGCGGCCGCTGGCGGTGCCGGCGCGCGGGCCGGCACCGACGCTGAAGGTGCAACTAGGGCTGATCGCGCGCGAACTGCCTGCCTCGCTGCAGGAATACCGGCGCATCGCCGCACAGTCGCCGCAGCAGGCCTATCGCGAGCACGTCGTCGCCTACAACCGCTGGTGGGCCGACAACCTGCCGTACCTGGACACGCCCGACGACAACATCGACAAGACCCTGTTCTACCGCTGGTGGCTGCTGCGCTTCAACTTCCTGGACGCGGCGGTGCCCGGCAACGACTACCAGTTCCCGGTGGCGATCGAAGGCGTACTCGGCTACGACAACGCCATCGTGCTCACCACCGGCATGTTCATCGACGACCTCAAGTACCTGCGCGATCCGCTCTACGCGTACGGCTCCTGGCTCGGTGCCGGCGAGACCGCCGGTGGCGGCAAGTACGTGGACAATCCCGGCGCGCCGGAGAACTGGTCCAATTCCTACGCCCAGTACCTCAGCGCCGCCGCCTGGCGTGCCTACCAGGTGCATGGCGGGCCGCCGGCGATCGCCGGGCAACTGGCGCGCTACGCCAGCCAAGACGTGGAGGCGCTGCTGCGCGCCTACGACCGCAACGGCAACGGCCTGATCGAATACGACTGGGCGGCGATGACCGGCAACGACGCCGATGCGGTGTCCTTCGACTGGGCCAAGCGCCATGGCGCGCCGCGCATGGACCGCAGCGAGAGCGCGTACGTGTACGCCAATGCGCTGGCCGCCGCGCAGGCCGCGCAACTGGCCGGCGATGCCGCCACGGCGGTGCGTATGCAGGCGCTGGCTGCGAAGATCCGCCGTGCCGTGCTCGACGTGCTGTGGCAGGACCACAGCGCGCAGGCCGATGGCATGGGCCTGCACGGCGACCTGCTCAAGCAGCGCCAGGCCGATGGGCCGCGCCTGCCGGTGGACTGGAAGGAGACCAACAACTATTACCCCTTCAGCGTCGGCCTGATGCCCAGGCAAGGCGATGCCGACGCCGATCCCAAGTACGTGCGTGCGCTGCGCCTGTTCGCCGACGCCCGGCAGTTCCCGCTGTTCCCGTTCTACACCGCCAACCAGGCCGATGCGCAGGCGCGCGGCGAGGGCGGCAGCAACAATTTCTCGGTGATCAATTCCACCGTGGCGTTCCGCCTGCTGGGGAGCGCGTTGCGCGACTACCCCAGCCCATACCTGGACGCGTCCAGCTACCGCAAGCTGCTGTACTGGAATGCCTGGGCGCACTACATCGACGGCGACAACCGCTACCCGGACCAGAACGAGTTCTGGGCACAGGGCAGCGCCGCCGATGGCGGCCACATCGGCTACCGCTCGTGGATCCATCACACCCAGCTCGGCGCCACCAACTTCACCGTGATCGAGGATGCGATGGGCCTGCGTCCGCGTAGCGACGCCTTGATCGAGCTGTATCCGATCGACATCGGCTGGGATCATTTCGCCGCCGACCGCCTGCGCTACCGCGATCGCGACCTGAGCATCGTCTGGGATCGCGACGGTCATCGCTACGGCGGGGCCGCGCCGAAGGGCTATTCGCTGTATCTGGACGGGCATTTGGCCTTCACCGTCGACCGCCTGGCACACGTGCTGTACGACCCGGCCAGTGGCCGCGTGCAGGCCTTGCCGGATGCGGTCAATGCCGATGCGGCGTCGCTGCGCGTGCTGGCTGCGCATCGGCTCGCGCTGCAGGCGCCGCAGCAGGTGCGGTTTCCTGGCGCAGCGCGGATCGGTGCGGTGCTCGCCGATGCCGGGCTGGACATCGCGCTGCCGCCCGGCGCGCGCAATCTGGCGCAGGGCGCGGCGGTTAGCGCCAGCTACGCGACCGAGGGCTTCCCGGCCACCGCGGTGGTCGACGGCAGCACTGCCAACGAACCGTTCTGGGGTACCGCCGGTTCGCCTGCCGCCAGCGACTGGCTGGAGCTGGATCTGCAGCGCCCACAGACCCTCGACGACGTGCGCGTGTACTTCTATCGCAGCTCGTCGCCGCCGGGCGAACAGCATGGTTTCCCGTCCGGCACGCGCGCCGGCTACGCGCCGCCGTGGCTGTATGTGCTGCAGTACTTCGACGCCGGCGTGTGGAAGACCGTGCCCGGCCAGGTGCGCGATACGCCAATCGCACAGGGCAACCGCAACCGCATCCGCTTCCCGCCGCTGCGCGCGCAGCGCTGGCGCGTGCAGGTCACGCATGCCGGCGCGCTGCGCACCGGGATCAAGGAGGTCCAGGTCTATGCCAGCGGTGCTGCGGTCCCGGCGGTACATGGCAACCAGGCGCCGCAGGTGGAGGCCTGGCAGGAAGACGGCAGCAGTGCCGGTGGCGTGGTGCGCCTGGCCGGCCGGGTCGGCGACGATGCCCTGCCGAACGGCAGGCTTTCACTGCACTGGCGCACGCTGCAGGCGCCACCCGATGGCGCGGCGCTGTTCGAGCAGCCGCAGGCGGCCACGACCCAGGTGCGCTTCACCGCGCCCGGCGCCTACACCCTGCAGTTGCAGGCCGACGACGGCGCGTTGCAGGGGCACGCCGAGGTCGCGGTGATCGCCGCGGCCACGCCGGTCGGGCAGACGCTGCAGGTGCAGGGCGAGGCCACGCCGAGCGCGCAGTTCACTGCAGGCCACCATCGCCTGCAGGCGCTCAACGATGGGCTGCTGCCGGCGCCGGACCAGGTGCCGGCCGCCGACCGCCGCTGGGGCAGCTGGGGACGCGCGCAGCCTGCCTCAGTGTGGGTGCAATATCAGTGGCCGCAACCGCAACGGCTGACCGCGGCGGCGCTGTATTTATGGGACGACCAGCCGCAGGGCGGTGTCGCGCTACCCCGCGCGTGGACGCTGCAATACCTCGACGGCACGCAGTGGCGCGACATCGCCGTGCGCGGCGGCTATCCGGTGCATGGCGAGGGCGCGCCGAGCCGGGTGGCGTTCGCGCCGATAGTCACCACCGCGTTACGCGCGGTGCTGCAGACCGCGGCACAGGGCGAGGGCCACTACGCCGTCGGCCTGGACGAATGGCAGGTGTTCGCCGAGCGCGCGGTGGCGACCGAAGCGGTGGACGTGCGCATCGCGCCCGGACAGGTGCCGACATTGCCGGCGCGCATCGCCGGCACCTTCGCCGACGGCAGTTGGGCTTGGCTGGGCGTGCGCTGGTCGCAAGTTGATCCGGCTGCGCTGGCCGGCGAGGGCCGCGTACAGGTGCAGGGCCTGGCCGATGGCGGCGTACCGGTAACCGCCAGCGTGTGGGTCCGCGCGACCGCGCCCGGACAGCTCACCACGGTGCAGGCACCGCCGCCGCTGCACGTGCGCGCCGGGCGGACGCCGACGCTGCCGGAGCGGGTCTCCGTGCAGTACAACGACGGCTCACGCGAGCGCGTGCCGGTGCAGTGGTCGCCGCTGGCGCCGGCCGCCTACGCCAGGCCCGGCCGCCTGAGCGTGGTCGGGCAGGCGCAGGGGCGCGAGGGTAGCGGCGCGCTGCCGGTGCGGCTGGACCTGGTGATCGAGGCGGAGGCGGGGCCATGAGCGGGAAGCCAGTAGGCGCCGTGGTCGCTTGCCTACTCGCGGCCTGCACCGCTTGCATCAGCCTGGCCGCGGCCGCAGCACAGACGGTGCCGTGGTCGCGGCAGGTGCATGCGCCCGGCAATCCGATCCTGGCCGACGGCCGTGACTATTCGGCCGATCCCGCGCCGCTGGTCGCCGACGGCAAGCTCTACATCATCGCCGGCCGCGATGAGGCGGCGCCGGAGCAAAACGACTTCGTGATCGACCGCTGGCAACTGCTGGTCACCGACGATGTCGGCCGCGGCAACTGGACCCACTACCCGACGTTGCTGCGTCCGCAGCAGGTGTTCGCCTGGGCGGCGCCCGGCCACGCCTATGCCGCGCAGATCGTGCAGGGACCGGATAAACGCTATTACCTGTATGCGCCGGTGCAGGAAGTGCACTCGCGCAATGCCGATCCGTTCGCGATCGGCGTGGCGGTGGCCGACAGTCCGTTGGGGCCGTGGCGCGATGCGCATCCGCAGGGGCCGATCCTGTCGCAATCGCTGCCGGCGCCCAACGCCATCCAGAACATCGACCCGACCGTGCTGGTCGACGACGACGGCCGTGTGTACCTGTACTGGGGCACCTTCGGCAAGCTGTTCGGCATCGAGCTGGAATCCGACATGGTCACGCCGAAGGGGCAGGCGGTGGCGGTGACCACGCTGGACGGCTACTTCGAGGCGCCGTGGCTGTTCAAGCGCGGCAACACCTACTACATGGCTTACGCCGGCAACCGCGCCGGGCCGGCGTCGGAATGCACGCCGACGCTGTACCACGCCTGCATCGCCTATGGCAGCGCACCCTCGCCGCTGGGGCCGTGGACCTACCGCGGGGTCCTCCTGCCGCCGGTGTCCTCGACCACCTCGCATTCGGGCATCGTCGAATTCAAGGGCCAGTGGTACCTGGTCTACCACACCGCCGACGCCAAGGGTGGCGGGCATTTCCGCCGCAGCGTGGCGATCGACCGGCTGCAGTGGGACGATTCCGTGCAACCGGCGCGGATCCTGCCGGTGGTGGCCACACGCCGGCCGCAACCATCGCTGCCGCCGCAGCGCAACCTGGCCCGCTACGCGCAGGCCAGCGCGTCCAACGGCCCCGACATCCCGCACCAGTACTGGATCGCCGCGCTCAACGATGGCCGGGTCAAGCGCAATCCCTTGCCGCCGCAGCTATGGGGCAGTTGGACGCCGCACAACCCACCGCAGCAATGGCTGCAGTACAGCTGGGCGCAACCGGTGACGCTGCAGCGCAGCCGCATCCTGTTCTGGGCCGATCATCCGCCGGGCGCCGACAGCGGCGTGGCGCCGCCGGTGCGCTGGCGGCTGGAATACCGTCGCGACGGGCGTTGGTGGCCGTTGGCGGAGAGCACGCGCCCGCCCGCTGCCGGTCGCTGGCAGACGCTGCGCTTCGCACCGGTGACCACGCGCTGCGTGCGCGCGGTGCTGGACGCCGCCGGCGCTGGCGAGCGCCACGCCGCGCTGGCGGTACAGGAGTGGGAGATGCTGGCGCCGCAGGCGCAGCGCCTGCCGCAGGCCACGGCGGCAGATGCGCAGCATTGCGACGATGCGCGGTGATGCGCGCGGATGGCGCCGCGTGGCTCGCCATTCACGATACGGCGGTGATGGCGCGCATGCCGCGATTCGGCGCAAATCCGCATCGCGGCGCGGCACAGGCGACAAGACGCGCTGTCACCCGGATGCCACAGTGACAGCGGGGTCGCCGATCCGGCGCCACGCGCCGGCCGCGATGCGGCACATCACACAGGAGCAGGCCATGCCTCGATGCGTTTCCTTCCCGCTTTCCGCGCCGCGCGCGCGGGGTCGCCGATGAGTGGGCACGGCGTGCATCGGCACAGCGCCCCGTGTGCGCATGGCGGCGCCGACGCGATGGGCGACGCACTGGATCCCTCGCGGCGCCGCTTCCTGCAATGGAGTGCGCTGGCGGTGGCCGCCGGGCTGCTGCGCTTCCCGCTGGACGCCGCCGCGTCCACGCCCGGGCGTGTGCAGGCGCTGCCGCTGCAGCAGGTCACGCTGAAGCCGTCGCTGTTCCTGGATTCGCTGCAGACCAACCGCCGCTACCTGCTGGAGCTGGAGCCGGACCGCCTGCTGCACAACTTCCTGCAGTACGCCGGCCTGCCGCCGAAAGGCGCGGTGTACGGCGGCTGGGAGGGCGACACCATCGCCGGCCATACGCTGGGTCACTACCTCAGCGCGCTGTCCAAGATGCACGCGCAGACCCGCGATCCCGTGCTGCGCGAGCGCATCGACTACATTGTCGCCGAGCTGGCGCGCGCGCAGGCACAGGACCCGGACGGCTACGTCGGTGGGCTCACCCGCAAGAACGACAAAGGTGCCATCGACAGCGGCAAGGTGGTGTTCGAGGACGTGCGCCGCGGCGTCATCAAGGGCAGCAAGTTCAATCTCAACGGCAGTTGGTCGCCGCTGTACACGGTGCACAAGCTGTTCGCCGGCCTGCTCGACGCGCACGCACTGGCCGGCAACGCACAAGCGCTGCAGGTGCTGCTGCCGCTGGCCGGCTATCTTGCCGGTGTGTTCGACGCGCTCGACCACGCGCAGATGCAGACCCTGCTGGACACCGAGTTCGGCGGCCTCAACGAGTCCTACATCGAACTGGGCGCGCGCACCGGCGATGCGCGCTGGATCGCCATCGGCAAGCGCCTGCGCCACGAGAAGGTGATCGACCCCGCCGCGGCCGGGCGCGACGAACTGCCGCACATCCACGCCAACACCCAGGTGCCCAAGTTCATCGGCGAAGCGCGCCAGTTCGAGGTCGCCGGCGATGCCGATGCGGCCGCGGCGGCACGCTTCTTCTGGGAAACGGTGACCGCGCACTACAGCTACGTGATCGGCGGCAACGCCGACCGCGAGTACTTCCAGGAGCCGGACACCATCGCCGCGTTACTGACCGAGCAGACCTGCGAGCACTGCAACAGCTACAACATGCTCAAGCTGACCCGGCACCTGTACCAGTGGACGCCGCAGGCGCGCTACTTCGACTATTACGAGCGCACGCTGCACAACCACACCATGGCCGCGCAGCACCCGGCCACCGGTATGTTCACCTACATGACGCCAATGATCAGCGGCGGCGAGCGCGGCTTCTCCGACAAGTTCGATTCGTTCTGGTGCTGCGTGGGCAGTGGCATGGAAGCGCATGCGCAGTTCGGCGACGCGATCTACTGGCAGGACGCCACCTCGCTGTACGTGAATCTCTACATTCCCTCGCAGCTCGATTGGAGCGAGCGCGACCTGGCGCTGGAACTGGACAGCGGCGTACCCGACAACGGCAGGGTGCGCCTGCAGGTGCTGCGCGCCGGCGCGCGCACGCCGCGGCGCCTGCTGCTGCGGGTGCCGGCCTGGTGCCAGGGTCGCTACACCCTGCGCGTGAACGGCAAGCCGGCACGCGTGGCGCTGGCGGATGGTTACCTCACGCTGGAGCGCGACTGGCGCGCCGGCGACGTCATCGACCTGGACCTGGCCACCCCACTGCGGCTGGAGCACGCCGCAGGCGACGCGGACACGGTGGTGGTGATGCGCGGGCCATTGGCGCTGGCCGCGGACCTGGGGCCGGTGAGTACGCCCTACGATGCGCCGGACCCGGCGCTGGTGGCCGCGGCCGATCCGCTGCGCGGCTTCGCCGAGCTGCCGCAGTCCGGCCATTTCCTGTCCAACAGCACGCAGCCGCCGGGCCTGACCTTCGTGCCGTTCTACGCCCAATACGAACGCCGCAGCGCGCTGTACTTCAAGCGCATGGGCCCGGCCCAGTGGGCGCAGGAGGCGCAGCGGCGGGCGCGTCGCCAGGCCGAGCAGGACAGCCTGCGCGCGACTGCGGTGGACATGATCCAGTTCGGCGACGAGGCCTCCGAGCAGGCCCATCAGTTGCGCAGCGATACCTCCTTCGGCGGCGCCTACCGCCGCCAGCAGTGCCGCGACGTGCGCGGCAAGGGCTTCGTCGAGTTCCGCATGCGCGGCAGCGCGCAGCCGCTGGCGCTGCGCCTGCGCTTCTGGGGCAGCGACAAGGGCCGCTTCAACATCCTGGTCAATGGGAAACTGGCCGTGGAAGTGGCGGTGGAGCGCGGCCAGGTGATCGATTTCGTCGACCGCGACTATCCGCTGCCGCCGGCGCTGACCCGCGATGCGCAGCCGCTGACCGTGCGCATCGAACCGCAGCACGGCGACACCGCCGGCCCGCTGTTCGGCGGCTGGTTGATCCCGGTGTGATGCGAACCATCGGCATCGCCCCGTGTGGTTGCAGCGTGTGCCTGTCGTGGTCGCATCTGCGCGACACAGCGCCATGCTTCGGCACGGTCGCCGCGTGCAGTGCGCAGCCACGCGCGACCATGCATGATTCCGCACGCGAAACCGCGAATCGCGACAAGACGCGGCCGCGCATCCACGGCACAGTGTGACCGCGTGATGAAATTCTGATCGCATTGTCGTACCGGCCGTGGCGCCGGCGCGCGCCACCGGAGCGCCGCCATCGTCGTCGGACGTCATCGCAGGAGCGGGGAGCCGCGCACAAGCCGTGCGCGCAGGACATCGGCCTCCCCGCGGTGCGCCAGGTCGTCATGGCTTGGCGCAGGCATGCCACCGCAGGCGCCGTGCAGGCGCCACCGTCCAGCAGGTCCGTCCGTCGGCATGGCGCCGGCGCGGCATCGTTCGGCCTGCGTTTCCCGCTGTCCCGTCTCGCCATCGCCCAGGAGTCCGCTCATGTCGTTTTCGTCGCCACGCCCCTCTTTCCGTCATGCCGCCACGCCGCTGGCGCTGGCGGTCGCCACCGTCTTGTCGCTGGGCAGCGCGGCAACGGCGCAGGCGCAGGAGGCGAGCGCAGACAGCGCCACGCAGACCCTGGACAGCATCGTGGTCACCGGCTCGCGCCTGCGCCGCGTCGACACCGAGACCGCCAACCCGGTGGTGACCATCAGCCGCGCGCAGATCGAGGCCACCGGCAAGGCCACGCTGGGCGATCTGGTGCAGGAGCTGCCGTCGATCGCCGGCAACGCCACCAACCCGAACACCAACAACGGCGGCGGCACCGGCGCCTCGGTGATCTCGCTGCGCGGCCTCGGCGAGAAGCGCACCCTGGTCCTGGTCAACGGCACGCGCCTGGCCAGCAACGACGTCAACGCGATCCCGGCGACCATGATCGAGCGGGTGGAGGTGCTCAGCGACGGCGCCTCGGCGGTGTACGGCTCGGACGCGATCGGCGGCGTGGTCAACTTCATCCTGCGCAAGGGCTTCGACGGCGTCGAGGCCAGCGCCGACTTCGGCACCAGTTCGCGCAGCGACGGCAACCGCCGCAACTTCTCGCTGACCGCGGGCAAGACCGGCGAGCGCGGCAGCATCGTCGCCGGCCTGTCCTACCACGACATCGACCCGGTCTCGGCCGGCGAGCGCGCCTATTCCAAGGATGCGCTGTCGCTGATCGACGGCGTCGGGGTGAAGCAGGGCTCCTCGGCCACGCCGACCGGCAGCATCAGCTTCAACGACGGCTCGGCCGCGGCCAAGGCGCTGGCGGCGCGCAACGGGTGTTCGCGGGTCACCTTCAACGGCGGCAGCAGCCCGACCAACGCCAGCCAGTACCACTGCTACGTCGCCTCGACCGATTCCTACAACTACCAGCCGTTCAACCTGCTGCAGACTCCGCAGGAGCGCACCAACGCCTTCGTGCTCGGCAGCTACCGCTTCAGCGATCACCTGGAAGGCTACGTCAACACCTATTTCAGCAAGACGACTTCGTCCTCGATCATCGCGCCGATCCCGATCTTCGCCAACGGCGACAACTTCCTGGTCTCCTCCGCCAGCTACTACAACCCGTTCGGGGTCAACTTCGGCACCGACCGCAGCACCGGCACCTCGTACAACAACTTCAATACGCGCGCCACGGTGCTCGGAAACCGGCAATACCAGTACAACACCTACAATTTCCAGATCAATCCGGGCCTGCGCGGCAGCTTCGGCGACAGTTCCTGGCAGTGGGATGCCAGCCTCAACTACGGCAAGGTCAAGCAGAAGTCGATCAACCAGGGCTTCCTCGACTACGCCGGCTTCAATGCCGCCGTGGGACCGTCGTTCCTCGCTGCCGATGGCACGGTCAAGTGCGGCAGCGCCGGCGCGGTGATCGCCGGCTGCACCCCGATCGACGTGTTCAACCTCAACGCCGCCAGCAACAAGGCCGCGCTGGAAGCGCTGGTGGTCAACCCGATCGTCACCAACGTCTACACGCTCAAGCAGTTCGAGGCCAATGCCAATGGCGAGCTGTTCGCGCTGCCGGCTGGCACCGCGAGCCTGGCAGTGGGCGTTTCCTATCGCAAGGAAAGCACCAGCACCGCTGCCGATCCGCTGTGGACCGGCGACGAGAACGGCATGTGCGGCGTGCTCGAGTACTGCGCGTCCGTGCTCGGCGGCAGCTTCAGCGTCAAGGAGGCCTATGCCGAAGCGCTGTTCCCGCTGCTGGCCGGGCTGCCCGGCGTGCACTCGCTCAACCTGACCGTGGGCACCCGCTTCTCCGACTACGACACCGTCGGCAGCAAGACCAACAGCAAGGTCTCGCTGGAGTACCGCCCGATCGAGAACCTGCTGCTGCGCGGCACCGCCTCGCAGGTGTTCCGCGCGCCCAACATCAGCGAACTGTATGCCGGCGTGGCCGGCGACTCGCCGTCGGTCACCGATCCGTGCAACGGCTACACCGGCGGCCATGCCGCGGCCTGCACCAACGTTCCTACCGACGGCAGCTACCAGCAGGCCAACAACCAGGTCGGCGCCAAGGCCTCCGGCGCGGCAGTGGCCGGCTACCAGCTCAAGCCGGAGACCGGCATGTCCTACGACTTCGGTGTGGTCTACGACCCGGGCTGGGTCGAGGGCCTGTCGATGAGCGCGGACCTGTGGAAGATCAACCTCAAGGACACCATCACCCAGGTCTCTGCGCAGACCGTACTCAACCAGTGCTACGCCAACGACGCCAGCGCGTTCTGCGCGCTGATCCACCGCAACGACAACGGCACCGTCAACTACATCGCCGAGCCCACCGTGAACCTGGGCAAGCTGTGGGCCAGCGGCGCGGACTTCAGCCTCAACTACCGCCTGCCGGACACCGCCTGGGGCAGCTTCAGCGCCGGCCTCAACGGCACCTACGTGATCCGCTACGACATCAACCCCGACACCACCGACCCCAGCACCGTCACCATCCACAATGCCGGCAAGTACACCTACGCCTACGGCAACTTCCCGCGCTGGCGCGCGCTGGGGACGTTGAACTGGAACCTGGGCGACTGGAGCGCGTCGTGGCGCATCCGCTACATCGGCCGCACCGAGATCGGCAGCGCCGACACCCGCCAGAGCCTGTCGGCCGATGCCGACCAGCCCGCGGTGGTCCGCGACATCGGCGCCTACGTCTACCACAGCGTGCAGGTGGGCTATCAGGTCAAGCCGTGGAACACGCGCTTCGAAGTCGGCGTGGACAACCTGGCCGACCGCCAGCCGCCGCTGTACTACGCCAACAATGTCACCAACGCCAACACCGACGTCGCCACCTACGATCTGCTTGGCCGCTACTACTGGGCGCGGGCGACGGTGAAGTTCTGATCCGGCGCCTGTTTGCGCAGGCGAGCGGATGACAGTGCCGTGGCGGCGGAGCCCGCCGCGGTACGCTCGGTTGATGCGATTCTGCGCCATCGGCGTTGAGCAAGCGCGGCGTGCGGATTGCGCGGGTTGGCTGCTGCATCTGACGCGGCGCGTTATACGATTGCGCCGCGTACCCGGTAAAGACGGAAGCCCACTCGTAGGAGCGGCTTCAGCCGCGACGCGGCATTACCGGTGATGCCTGTCGCGGCTGAAGCCGCTCCTACACGACAACGCCGTGTCCCGCCGAGTTCCCGGCAAAGTGGGTGACTAGCGGTGCCCCTCAGTCGAGCAAGGCCAGCAGATCCTGATGCAGGGCGTGCGGAATCCGCACGCCTTCGCTTTGGCTGCGTTCCCGCGCCTGGTAACGGCGTTGCGACGGCAAGCGCGCCCCGGTGGCCTCGTAGGCCGCAAAAAAGGCTTCCGCACGTGCCAGATGCGCGGCCCGGTCGGCGCCGAGAAAGCGTGCCGGATCCAGCGCCAGGATGAGTTCGCCGTGATAGGGCGCCGCGCCAGCGCCGGCATCGTGGGCCAGCGACTCGGCGCTGGTGAGGTCGCCGATCAAGGGGCCGGCGATCAACTCGATCATCGCCGACAGCGCCGAACCCTTGTGCCCGCCGAAGGTCAGCATCGCGCCGCCATCGGCGACCGCGGCCGGATCGGTGGTCGGCGCGCCCGCCGCGTCGACGCCCCAGCCTTCGGGAATCGGCTGGCCGGCACGGCGGCGCAACTCGATCTCGCCACGCGCCACCGCACTGGTGGCGAAATCGAACACGAAGGGCGGCGCGTCCACACGCGGCCAGCCGAACGCCAGCGGGTTGGTGCCCAGCAGCGGCGTGCGCCCGCCGGCCGGTGTGACCCAGGCATGGCTGGGATTGCAGATCAGCGCGACCAGACCGGCCTCGGTGATGCGTTCGACTTCCGGCCACAGCGCGGAGAAATGCACGCACTGGTTGATCGCCATTGCCGCCAGGCCATTGGCACGGGTCTTCTCGATCAACAGCGGCAGCCCACGCTCGAACGCCAGCAGCGAAAACCCGCCACGCGCATCGACCCGGACGATGCCGGGCGCATGGTCGTGCACGACAGGCTCGGCATCGCCCGCCACCTTGCCGTTGCGCAGCGTCGCCACGCAGCCAAGTGTCCGGTACAGCCCATGCGAGGCGCAGCCGTCGCGTTCGCCCGCGACGATGGTGTGGGTGAGCGCCTGCACGTGCGGCGGGCTGAAGCCGGCGTGGGAGAGGATGCGCTCGACCAGGGCGGTGGCCTGGTCCAGGGACAGGGTGATGGTGTGGCTGGTGGTCATCGAAAAATCAGGGGGCGGGAGGGAGGGTTTGATTCTCGCCCGCACTGAGCCTGGTGAGAACCGTCAGCGCGAACCGGGTGGCTTGGACCCGATTGCAATGAGGTCCATTGGTTCACGGCGAGCTGCCATTACCGAATCGGGAGGCAGCGTCGCCAGCGAGGCGCTAAAATTCCTTGACAGCCATCCCTGAATCAGATTGATAATCCGGCACGGCCATCGCTTGGCCCGAAGGGGATTTTCGTTCGACCGCTTGCCTCGCGCCTTGGCGCGATGGGTTTGTATCGTTGCGATTTTGGTTATCGCGATACTCGCTGGAGCCTCGCGATCGTTCAGGGGGATTCGGCCCGCATCGGGCTGAAAGGGAAGAGGCAAGCGATGTTCAAGGCTAGGCTGGTGATCGGCATGGTGTTGCTGTGCCTGTGCGCGCGTGCGTACGCGGCAGACGACGTGGCGCCCTATGAGGAGTACGAAAAGAAGATCAAGGCGTCGCAGGTGGTTGGCCCGTTGAAGGGCGACATCTTCGGCGAAAGCGTCAGCCTGTACGACCGTAGCGTGAGCTTCCACGCGACCGATGTCAGCGTGCCTGGCAACAACGCATTGCCAGTCGCGCTCGGACGCGAGTTCAAGGTCATGAACCGTCGCCAGGAGTACGTGGCCAAAGGATTCGGCGACTGGGAAATCGATGTGCCGCGCGTCTATGGCGAGTTCCTGGCCGGGAAGGGCTGGGTGACGACCAGCAGTTCTCCGGCCGCACGTTGTTCGTTGCCGAGTCGGCCGGATGCGGCGATGACGGTCAACGGCATCACCTATCCCGGCACTGCCGATGATGTTTGGCATGGTTACTACCTGCATGTCCCGGGGGCCGGCGAGCAGGAAATGCTGGTCGACAACCAGACCAAGACGCCTCGCCCCACCGACGGCGTCAGCCGTCCCTGGATCACCAAGGATGGCTGGCGCCTAGGCTGCCTGGCCAACGTCAGCAACTACGCGGGTGAAGGATTTCTCGCCATCTCGCCGGCGGGCGTCAAGTACTACTTCGACTATGCCATCGCGACGCAAATCAAGCCCTACGCCATGTCCTTTCAAGGGACGGGGAACCTGGCGCCGCGCGCGCGCATCGCGCTGATGGCCAGTCGCATCGAAGATCGCTTCGGCAATTGGGTCACCTATAGCTACACCGGGGACAAGCTGTCCTCGATCCAATCCAGCGACGGTCGTGCCATCGCGCTGAACTACAGCGGCGATCTGATCAGCAGCGTCCAGGCCAACGGTCAGACCTGGACCTATGGCTACGAACTCAGTACGGCGTACCCGACGCCGCAGGGCGCCTATCGTCTGAAGACCGTCACCCAGCCCGATGGGTCGCAATGGATCTACAGCATCGCCAGCGGCAACATGCTGCCGACGCGCGAGCCGCCGGCCGGTGGCGGTGCAAGCAACTGCACGTCCGAGCCGGACCCGATGAATGGTGCGGTATCGTTGCAGGTCACGCATCCGTCAGGCGCTGTTGGCGTTTTTGCGATCAGCTATGAGCGTCAATATCGCAATCACACGCCCATCATCCGCTGCGCGTTGCCCGCCGGACAGCAGCCACCTGTTCCTTATGTGCCTGGCTATTTCGACAATTACATACTGACGTCAAAGACGGTGACGGGACCAGGCCTGGCGCAGCAGACCTGGAACTATGCTGCCGACACGCCTGCAACGAAGTTCTACACCTCGGGGCAAGCCACCGATCCTTGCCCGACGTGTGTGCCGAGCAAGACGGTCAAAGTCACCAATCCGGACGGTACAGCCACGGCTTACGAATTCGGCTTCATGTACGGTCTCAACGACGGACGCCTGTTGAGCACCACGGCACTGGATGCCAGCGGCAATACGCTGTCCAAGACCAGCAACACCTACTTCGCCGACGGCGACGTGGCCGCGCAGCCGTTTCCGGCCGAGATGGGCCAATCCTTGCTGGGCATTCCCAATCCGCTGACCAATGTGCTGCGGCCGCTGCGCATCAGGACCGTGGTGCAGGACGGTGTTTCCTATACCTGGACCGCGAATGGCTTCGATGCGTTCGCGCGTACGCTCAGCGTCACTCGCGCCAGCCCATGGCATTCGCGGACGGATGCGACCGAGTACTACGACGACCTGGGCAAGTGGATCCTCGGTCAGAGCGCAAAGAACACCAACAGCGATACAGGACTGGTCGAATCGCAGACCAGCTTCGACGGCAACGCGATGCCGTCGCAGCGCTGGTCGTTCGGCAAGTTGCGCCTGAGCCTGGGCTACAACAGCGACGGTACGCTGGCGACGGCGAAGGATGGCAACGCCAACATCACCACGCTTTCCAGCTGGAAGCGCGGTGTCCCGCAATCGATCCGTTATGCAGACGGCACAACCGAGTCGGCCACGGTCAACGACAGCGGCTGGATCACCTCGACCACGGACGAGAACGGCTACACCACCAGCTATGGCTACGACACCATGGGCCGGTTGTCGAGCATTGCCTATCCGGCCAACGACACCGTTTCCTGGAACGCCACCACGCAGTCGTTCGAGCAGGTCGGTGGCAGCGAGTATGGGCTTGCTGCCGGCCATTGGCGGCAGACGGTGGCTACCGGCAACGCGCGCAAGCTGACCTATTTCGATGCGCTATGGCGCCCCGTGCTCACCCGCGAGTTCGATGTCGGCAACGAAGCCGGGACGCAGCGTTTCCAGAAGTTCGCCTACGACTACGACGGCCGCACCACCTTCAGTTCCTATCCCGGAAGCAGCGACGCGCTCAGTACGGGGACCTGGACCGAGTACGACGCCCTTGGCCGTACCACGTCGGTCTCGCAGGACAGCGAATTGGGCCTGTTGACGACACGGACCGAATACTTGAGTGGTGTCCGGACCCTGGTGACCAATCCTCGAGGCCAACAGACCACCACCGGTTTCCAAGTGTTCGATCAACCGGACTACAGCAGGCCGGTGTGGATCATGCATCCTGAGGGCGCCGTTACCGAGATTCCGCATGATGTGTTCGGCAAGACATTGGCGATCCATCGCCGCAACAGCGATAGCTCGCTGGCGGTGACCCGAAATTACGTCTATGACGATTACCAGCAACTGTGCAAGACCGTCGAGCCGGAGACCGGCGCGACGGTGATGGACTACGATGCCGCCGGCAACCTGGCCTGGTCGGCCGGCGGGCAGGGCTACACCTCGACGTCCTCGTGCAACCGCACCGACGTGGCCGCCGGCGCCAAGGTTGGCAGGAGCTACGACGCACGCAACCGCCTGGCCACCCTGGCGTTCCCCGATGGTGTCGGCAACCAGTCCTTCGTCTACACCGCCGATGGCCTGCCGGCGCAGGTCACCACCAACAACAGCAACGGCGGCAATGCCGTAGTCAATACGTATACCTACAGCAAGCGCCGCCTGTTGCTGAGCGAGAGCATGACGCAACCAGGTTCCAGCGCCTTGAGCCTCGGTTATGCCTATACCGCCAATGGCCATCCGGCCGGAGTCACTTATCCATCGGGACTGGTGTTGAACTACGCGCCCAATGCGCTGGGGCAGGCGACCCAGGCCAATGGCTATGCGCTGGGTGTGAGCTACTACCCGAACGGGGCGATCAAGCAGTTCACCTACGGCAACGGCATCGTGCACACCATGGCGCAGAACGCGCGCCAGCTGCCGGCGCGCAGCAGCGACAGCGGCGGCGGCAATCCGCTCGACCTGGGCTATACGTACGACGCCAACGGCAACGTCGGCGCCATCACCGACTACGCGCGTGGACGGCAGACGCGCAGCATGGGCTACGACGGCCTGGATCGCCTGACCAGCACGCAGTCGGCGATGTTCGGTGGCGACAACCTCGCGCGCTACAGCTACAACGTGCTGGACGACCTGACAGCGGTCAAGGTCGGTGGTAGCCGCGACTACAGCTACTTCTACAACGCCAACCGGCAACTGCTGAGCGTGAACAACAGTTCCGACAACTCGGCGGTGATCGGCCTGAGCTACGACGCGCAGGGCAACCTGTCCAACAAGAACGGCGTCAACTACGTGTTCGACAAGGGCAACCGCCTGCGCGAAGTCACCGGCGTGGAGACCTACCGCTACGACGCGCAAGGCCGCCGCGTGCTGGCGAGCAGCCCAAGCCTAGGCGACATCGTCTCGCTGTACGGGCAAGACGGCGTGCTGCGCTATCAGCGCGACGAGCGCGTCGGCAAGATCTCCGAGTACGTCTACCTGGGCGGCAGCCTGCTGGCCAAGGTCAGCAACCTGCCGACGCTGGCCTCGCCCAGCGTGACGGTTCCCGGCTACAGCAGCTCCGGCAGCTACAGCGTGCAGTGGACGACGGTGGCCTCGGCCAACCACTACGAGCTGCAGGAGCAGGCCAGCGGCGGCAACTGGACGGCGCTGTACTCGGGCACCGCGACCAGCCAGGCGATCTCCGGCAAGTCGGCCGGCAGCTACGCCTATCGCGCCCGTGCCTGCCTGGGGAGCTACTGTGGCGCGTGGAGCGCGACCGCAACGGCCGTGGTGCAATTCGCGCCCAGCGACGCGCCCAGCATCAGCGTGCCCGCCACCGGCGTGGTCGGCAACTACACCATCAGTTGGGGCACGGTCACCGGCGCGGCCACTTACTCGCTGGAGGAAAGCGCCAACGGCGGCAGCTGGAGCGTGTCCTACAGCGGCAGCGCGCAGAGCAATGCCTACAGCGGCAAGGCCGCCGGCAGCTACGCCTACCGCGTGCGGGGTTGCAATCCCGCCGGCTGCGGCCCGTACTCGGGGACCGGCACGGTGCAGGCGGTCTATGCGCCGGGCTCGGCGCCATCGTTGAGTGCGCCAGCGACCAACACCACCGGCAGCTACACGCTGAGCTGGAGCACGGTCGCCACCACGGTCAGCTACAACCTGGAAGAGAGCAGCGACGGCGGCGGCACCTGGAGCGGGATCGCCTCGGTGGGCGGGACTAGCTCAGGCGTCAGTGGCCGTGGCGCTGGCACCTACCTGTACCGGATCAAGGCCTGCAACGCGGCCGGCTGTGGGCCGTACTCGGGCAACGCCTCCACGCAGGTCATCTTCGCCCCCTCCGGCGCACCCAGCCTGAGCGCCCCGGCCAGTGCCGGCGTCAACGGCTACACGGTGAGCTGGAGCGGCGTGGCCACCGCCAGCAGCTACACGCTGGAAGAAAGCGCCAATGGCGGTGGCTGGACGGTAACGCAGAACGCCAATGCCACCAGCCAGGCCTTCTCCGGCAAGGGCAACGGCAGCTATGCCTACCGGGCCAAGGCCTGCAACGTGGCCGGCTGCGGACCGTACTCCAACACCCAGACCACGGTGGTGAATACCTCGCCACCGGCGACCCCATCCTTCAATAGCGGCTACCGCTACCTCAATACGTCGCCGGTGAGATTCGAACTCGACTGGACCGCCAGCGCGCGCGCGACGCGTTACGAGATCACGGGCGCTGTCAGCTACTCCGGCCCCAACACCAACGTCACCTTGAACAAGACCGGGTCGGTCAACACCGTGCAGGTCCGCGCCTGCAACGACAACGGCTGTTCGGCGTGGTCGGCGGCCTTCACGCCGCAGGCCGAAGGGGGGAAGGGCAAGTGAGCATCCGACACAAGAAAGCAGGAAGCGTCATGTCGTGGATCGGGGTGCTCTGGGTGCTGCTGCTTGCGCTCCCGGTGCAAGCGCTGGCCGAAACGGTAGAGTACTTCCACACCGATGCGCTGGGCACGCCGATCGCGGTAACCGACGCCAGCGGCAACCTGATCGAGACCAGCGAGTACGAGCCTTACGGCAAATTGCTCAACCGTCCTGTGACCGATGGGCCTGGGTTCACCGGGCATGTGCAGGATGCGGCGACCGGGCTGACATACATGCAGCAGCGGTACTATGATCCGGTGATTGGGAAATTTTTGTCGGTTGATCCTGTTGCAGCGAATATGAACAATGGCGTGAACTTTAATCGATACAAGTATGCCACTAACAATCCATATAAATTTATTGATCCAGATGGAAGATCGGATGTAAATTATTTCTATGGGGGCAATTTTATGGGGCTTGGGGCGGATCCGCTTTACTCCGCAGCCGAAAGATTCGACATTCCTGGCTTCACTACAGTCATGGGGCATTCTTGGGATAGGGGCTATAGAGATGATAGGGAGGCAATAAAAGGGCCGGAAGTAAGCTATAACTCTCTAAAGAATGATATAGCTCAAAATTATAAAAAGGGCGATTATATATTCCTTGGTGGTTGTCATTTGGGGTTCGGGTCTGTGCCCAGAGCGTTGGCTCGAGATTTTAATACAAAGGTGCTTGCGGGTACTGGTTATGTCAGAAGGGGGGAGAATAAAGATGGTGATATAACTTACACTGTAAATTCCAAGAAGGATGGTACTGGTTATAGCAGATATTTTGAAGTTTTTAATAAAGATGGAAGTTCGGGCGGTCGGATTGGTTCGGTTACCCAAAAAAGTGATGGTACAGTTTCATTTACCGCGGTGGATGCGCCTACTGGATCACATATTAGGCCGGTATCAGAGATAAAGCCCGGGGCTAACAATCCATGAACAGAAATATAGGTTTTATAGCTGGTGCTTTACTCGCGATTCAGTTGACTGCTTGTAATCAGTTCGATTCAAGTGAGGTAACCGAGTCTGACTCTAAAAGATATGTAATTATTGAGCAAAGAATTGAAAGTCGGGATATGAAGGATAGGTATTCCGATCTTGACAGAAAATCTTTCGTTAATGTTGACAGGCTTGCTGCACAAAGGGCTTTGGCTGGAGATGGAATGATAGCCAGAATGATTGGTCAAGAATTTTCTGAATTAAATAGGGCGGATGAGTCAAGATATTGGTATCAAATTGGCGCGGAGAATGGTGATGCTATCGCCATGCAGAATCTTTCGATAGCTTTAAGGGTTTCGGATTGTGTCCGAGCAAATTTCTGGTTAAAAAAAGCGCTGGAAGATAAAGCAGTTAAAAAAATTTACAGAGATGCTTGGGTAAGAGATCTGGAGCACGAGACGAGTGTTTGCGCGCAGCGTGCTTCCTCCTAATGAATGTCGTGATGTTGGGGTATTATTATATAGGACTTACTTAAATATTTCGCTGCGGAAATAGTACTCCGGAGTTGAATTTCCGTCACCAATAATAATAATTGGAGAGGCATCATGGAATTGTATTTATTGATCTTTTGTTTTGGTTCTTTGGGCTGTTCGTAGAATTTCTCCAGCCTTATGGTCGGCCAATGCGATTTAATCGAGGGCCTCCACCTCCTGTTTAAGGATGCTCGACGGCATTTGATCCTGGCATGGAGCTTATTGAAGCGATTGATCTATAGAGGTACAGGCGTCTTTTGCGGGTTTTCGCATCGTAGCAGCTACACGCGCTCGATGATCTGACGATGGTCAAAGATGTTGGCAGTCTCGACAATAGCCACTTCTACAACGCCAGCCTACAGTTGCTTACCGTGAACAACAGCTCTGACGGTTTGGTGTTTGTCTGCTTGAGCTAAGACGCGCGTCAGTAGAGAATATCAAAGAGGACTGACTGTGAGAATTATATCTATGTTGATTTTTGTGTTGATCATTTTCCCGCTTTCAGTTTTCGGGTCATCGCCTTCAAACAGATCAATAGAGAAATTGTTCGAAAAATCGACTGCGGTGATCGCGGGGAAAGTTTTGGAGGTTTATGGCTTCTGTTCTGACAAGGCAAGATATTGTAATAAAATTTATATGATATCGATTGATGAGAAAACGATTGTGTGGTTGCAGTCGCCTGAAGCCTCTGCTGCAGGCTACAATAAATTTTGCTCCAATGTTCAGTTGGAGGTTGGTGAGGCGTATACGTTGTTCTTGGAACCCGCCAGTGATTTCAATACCGCTGATTCAAGTAAGTGTCCTCTCGTTGTGGATATAGATGGTGCGTTTGAAAAAATTGGATCTTATATGTATCGCGTTGGGTCTCCGGAAGGTCAGATAATTGTCGACTTCGAGGGTGATAGATATTTGACCAATGCGGTTGTGGAGCCTAATTTTGAGAGTTTAGTTAAATCTCTGTCAGGTGTGAGAGGCTCGAAGTAGTTCGTCAATTGGCTGTCTCTTAAGAGACTCGTATGACCTTGTGCCGCAAGCCTTTGCGTCGGCGGGAGCCAATCTGCCGGTTTTGGGCAGGCAGGTCGCAATTTTCTTTCACGTTCCAAACATGCGTCATAGCCTTGGCCTGCCTCAGGGCAGACGCCGCCGTTGCAGTTGCCGGCTGATGCTGTGCGCGGTGCCTCCTGTTGCCGCTGCGATTAGTGGCTGGATTGCTCGACCTCAAACACGCCCGAGGCCTATCCGGTCAGGAACATGCGAGCGCTGGCTGGAGAACCCGGAATGGTGGTTTTTTCGCTGTGACGTGTTCTTCCAGACAATCTGCCGTGCGATTCCCCTTCGCTTACGCACGATCCAGAAAAAGCGAAGCCGGCGAATCGCCGGCTTCGTTTCCACACCCACTTCACATATTCAGGCTTACGCCGACAACTCCAACAACAACTTGTTGAGCCGACGCACATACGCCGCCGGATCCTTCAGGCTGTCGCCAGCCGCCAGCGCCGCCTGATCGAACAGCACCTTCGCCAGGTCGCCGAAGCGTTCGCCGTCGGCTTCCGCATCCAGCTTCTCGATCAGCGGGTGCGCCGGGTTGAACTCGAACACCGGCTTGCTCTCGGGCAGCTTCTGGCCGCTGGCTTCCAGGATCTGCCGCATCTGCAGGCCCAGGTCGCCCTGGCCGATGGCCAGGATCGCCGGCGAGTCGGTCAGGCGGTGCGAGACGCGCACCTCGGAGACCTCGTCCTTCAGCACGTTCTGGATGCGCTCGACCAGGCCCTGCTTGGCCTTGGCGGCTTCTTCCTTGGCCTGCTTCTCTTCCTCGCTGTCGAGCTTGCCCAGGTCCAGGTCGCCGCGCGCCACGTCGACGAAGGACTTGCCGTCGAACTCGGTCAGGTAGC
Organism: Xanthomonas sp. F1; assembly: GCF_014199855.1. Classification (NCBI taxonomy): domain Bacteria; kingdom Pseudomonadati; phylum Pseudomonadota; class Gammaproteobacteria; order Lysobacterales; family Lysobacteraceae; genus Xanthomonas; species Xanthomonas sp. F1. The sequence goes on from NZ_JACHOK010000002.1 coordinate 548,856, forward strand.
TCATCAGCCACTCGTCGATGCGGTCGGTGAGCAGCAGCACTTCGATGCCCTTCTTGCGGAACACTTCCAGGTGCGGGCTGTCCTTGATCTGCGCGTAGCTCTCGCCGGTCAGGTAGTACAGCTTGTCCTGGCCTTCCTGCATCCGCGCCACGTAGTCGGCCAGCGACACGGTCTGCGCGCCGTCGCTGCCATGGGTGGAGGCGAAGCGCAGCAGGCCGGCGATCTTCTCGCGGTTGCCGAAGTCCTCGGCCGGACCTTCCTTCAGTACCTGGCCGAAGTTCTTCCACACTCCCTGATAGCGTTCGGCGTCGTCCTTGGCTAGCTTCTCCAGCATGTCCAGGGCGCGCTTGGTCAGCGCCGACTTCATCGAGTCGATCACCGGGCCGGACTGCAGAATCTCGCGGGAGACGTTCAGCGGCAGGTCGCTGGAATCGACGATGCCCTTGATGAAGCGCAGGTACAGCGGCAGGAACTGCTCGGCCTGGTCCATGATGAAGACGCGCTGCACATACAGCTTGAGCCCGCGCGAGGCGTCGCGCTGGTACAGGTCGAACGGTGCGCGGCCGGGCACGTACAGCAGCGAGGTGTACTCCAGTTTGCCCTCGACCTTGTTGTGGCTCCACGCCACCGGGTTCTCGTGGTCGTGGGCGATGTGCTTGTACAGCTCCTGGTATTCCTCGTCCTTGATCTCGGTGCGCGGCCGCGTCCACAGCGCACTGGCGCGGTTGACGGTCTCCCATTCCGGGGTTTCCGGCTTGTCCTTGTCCTCGCCGTAATGTTCCTTGGGCAGTTCGATCGGCAGGGCGATGTGGTCGGAATACTTGCGCACGATGCCGCGCAGCTTCCAGCCGTCGGCAAAATCCTTCTCGTCGTCCTTCAGGTGCAGCACGATGCGGGTGCCGCGCTCGGCCTTCTCGATGGTGGCGACCTCGAACTCGCCTTCGCCGCGCGAGGACCAGTGCACGCCTTCGCTGGCCGGCAGGCCGGCGCGGCGGCTGTACACGTCGACTTGGTCGGCGACGATGAAGGCGCTGTAGAAGCCCACGCCGAACTGGCCGATCAGGTGCGAGTCCTTCTTCTGGTCGCCGGACAGGTGCTTGAGGAACTCGGAGGTGCCGGACTTGGCGATGGTGCCCAGGTGCGCCACGATCTCCTCGCGGCTCATGCCGATGCCGTTGTCGTCGATGGTGACGGTGCCGGCGTCCTTGTCGAAGCCGATGCGGATGCGCAGTTGCGCGTCGCCGTCCAGCAGCTCCGGCTTGACCAGTGCCTCGAAGCGCAGCTTGTCGGCCGCGTCGGAGGCATTGGAGATCAGCTCGCGCAGGAAGATCTCCTTGTTGGAATACAGCGAATGGATCATCAGCTGCAGCAGCTGCTTGACCTCGGTCTGAAAGCCCAGGGTTTCTTTTTGGGTTTCCACGCTCATCGGTAGGTGCTCCATGAAGGATGGGCGGCCGCGCGGAGGAGGGCGCGGCTCTGCCGGCCGACATGGTGGCGGTCGCGGCCGGCTTCAAGCGCTGCGCGGCGCATACGCGCGACACCGCGCTGGTCTATGATCCGGACCCCGTTTCCGCGCCGCCCACTGCCCGCCGCCCATGCCGTTCCTGCGTTCCCCGTCCCGCCTGTCCCAGCCGCTGCGAGGCTGCCGATGAGCCGTCCCGGCGGCGGCCAGGTGCGGGTCATCGGCGGGCGCTGGCGCAACACGCGGCTGCCGGTGCCGGACCTGGCCGGGCTGCGCCCGACCTCCGACCGGGTCCGCGAGACCCTGTTCAACTGGCTGCAGCCGGTGCTGCCCGGGGCGCGGGTGCTGGACCTGTTCGCCGGCAGTGGCGCGCTGGGCCTGGAGGCGGTGTCGCGCGGCGCGGCCGCTGCGGTGCTGGTCGAGCGCGACCCGGGCCAGGCGGCGCAATTGCGTGCCACGGTCGCGCGGCTGCAGGCGCAGGACCAGGTGCATGTGGTGCAGGGCGATGCGCTGCGCTGGCTGGCCGACGCGCCGGCCGACGCCCCGGCGGACATCGCCTTCGTCGACCCGCCGTTCGCCGCCGGGCTGTGGGACGCGGTGCTGCAGCGCCTACCGGCGCGGCTGGCGGCCGACGCCTGGCTGTACCTGGAATCGCCGGCCGGGCAGGCACCGGTGCCGCCCGCGCCCTGGGCGCTGTACCGCGAGGGCGGCAGCCGCGAGGTGCGCGCTGCCCTGTACCGGCGCACCGCTGCTACACTTCCCGGCGACCTTCACGCGGTACCCGACGCATGACCGTGGCCCCTAGCCGCATCGCCGTCTATCCCGGCACTTTCGATCCGATCACCAACGGCCATATCGATCTGGTCAACCGTGCCGCGCCGCTGTTCGAGCAGGTGATCGTGGGCGTGGCGCAGAGCCCGTCCAAGGGGCCGACCCTGCCGCTGGAACTGCGGGTGGCGCTGGCCCGCGAGGCGCTGGCCGGGCACCGCAACGTGGAAGTGCTGGGCTTCGACACCTTGCTGGCGCATTTCGTGCGCTCGGTCGGCGGCGGCGTGCTGCTGCGCGGCCTGCGCGCGGTGTCCGATTTCGAATACGAGTTCCAGATGGCGAGCATGAACCGGCATCTGATCCCGGAGGTGGAGACGCTGTTCCTCACCCCGGCCGAGCAACACAGCTTCATTTCGTCCTCGTTGGTGCGCGAGATCGCGCGCCTGGGCGGGGACGTCTCCGGCTTCGTGCCGCCGTCGGTGGTGCAGGCGCTGGTCCAGGCCCGCCAGGCCGCCGCGCAGCGCTGAGCCGTCCACCATTCACTGACGACACAGAGGGAGCCGTTCCATGAACACCACCGCACGCGCGTTGCTGATCGCTTCGCTGGCCCTGGGCTTCACCGCCTGCAAGAAGGAAGAGGCCGCCAAGCCGGCCGCCGACGCGCAGCCCGCGCTGACCGCCCCGGCCAAGGACGACGACGCCGGCTGGAAGAAGTACCTGCAGGAAGTGGCGATCCAGAACATGGGCACCGTCACCAACAGCCCGTTCCTGTACTACCTGCCGCCGGAATCGGATCCGGAGTTCCAGGCCAAGTACGAGCGCCAGGTCGAAAGCGCCACCACCGCCATCGGCCGCGGCATCCAGCCGGGCAACATGCTGGCGTTCGGCTCCTCGGCCTCGGCCAAGATGGCCGACCTGATCGCCGCGGCGTTCGCCAAGGTCGAGCCGAACAGCATGAAGGGCGTGCGCGTGGTCTACATCGGCGCTCCGGCCGACAACGCCCGCGTCGAGGCCGTGGTCAAGCCGACCGGCGCCGACTACATCTTCGTCGAAGCAAAGTAAGCCCCGCGCGGGCCGGCGCGCCGATGCGCGCCGGTCCCGCCATCCCGCGCCGCCCGCAATGGGCGGCCGCGTTGCGCGGACGTGCCGGGTGCCGTCGCGCAGTTCCGCAGTTCCAGGCAGGCACAGGCGATGCGGATCTTCATCACCGGCCCCACCGGCGCCGGCAAGACCACCTTGGCGCGCCGGCTCGGCCGCCGCCATGGCATTGCCTGCCATGCGTTGGACGATCTGCACTGGGTCCGCCGCCCCGAGGGCGACGTGCGTCGCCCGCTCGAGGAAAAGCTGCCGCTGCTGCAGCGCATCGTCGACGACGAGCGCTGGATCGTCGAAGGCGTGCAGTTCAAATGGGCCGACGCGGCGATCGCGCGTGCCGACCACATCGTGGTGATCGATGCGGCCCCCTGGCGCACCACCCTGCAGATCGTGCTGCGGCTGGGTCGGCAATGGCTTGGCCTGGAGGCCGCCGCCTACCGGCCGACCCTGGCACGGCTGCCGCAGATGCTGGACTGGAGCCGCGACTACTACAGCCAGGAGCGCGCGCTGCTGCTGGCCAAATTGGCTCCGTTTCGCGCCAAGACCCTGCTGATCCGCCACAGCCGCGCGCGGTTGCCGCCGCCGCTGGACTAGTCGGCGGGCGGACCGCCCGGCGCGGAGGATGACGCCAGGAAGGCCTGCCGATGCGCAGCGATCCAGTCGTCGATCGACCCAGGCTGGAAATCCTCCAGTCCAGGCTGTGCCTGCAGCGGCGCGGCCAGCAGCGCATCGGCCTGCTGCGGATACTCGGCGAAGAAGCGAAACTTCGATGCCACCACGCGGCCATGGCCGGCGCCCAGCGCGACATCCACTTCACGCTCGAACGCGTCCAGCGATTGCGCGCGATAGCGCACCGGGCGGCCGAGCCCGGCGCTGAGCCGCTGCACCAGTTCCGCGCCGGTCAGGCTCTCGGTGCCGGCGATCCGGTAGCTGCCGCCGTGCGCGCCGTGCCGCAGCAGCGCCAGCGCGGCCTCGGCGCAGGCGTCGGCCGAGGTCCAGGCGATGCGTTGCGTGGCGGCGATCGGCGGCGCGAACACGCCATGCGCGGCGATCTCGGTGCGCGCGGAGGGCTTCAGCAGGTTGTCCAGGTACAGCGTCGGCCACAGGACCGCGCAGGGCAGGCCGGCGCCGCGCGCCAGCGCCGCGAGCGCGGCGTTGCTGCGCAGGCTGGGTTCGGGGCACGGCGCCGGCAGCGGCGCGCTGCTCAGCTTCAGCACCACCGAATGCAGCCGCGCCGCGCGCGCGGCCTCCAGCGCAAGCCGGGCCCGGGCCAGCGTCGTCTCGCCGGGGCCAGCGGGAAACTGCAGCACAGCGTGGGCGACGCCGCGGCTGGCCGCGTGCACGGCGGCGGCATCGTCCAGGTCGGTTTCGACCACCTCCGCGCCCAGCGCATGCAGCGCCGCGGAGGGAGCGCCGACACGGACAAGGGCGCGGACGGCGAGCCCGTGCCGGCGTGCGGCGCGGACCACGGCGCCGCCCTGCACGCCGTTGCCGAGAGAGACGAGGAGGGGACCGGAAAGCGGAATCGGGGACATGGGTTGGCTCCTGCTGGAGGGATCCGCCGCAGTTAGCCCGGTCGAAGGCGGCCCACGGACAGACCCCGGGACGATGGACACGGGGACTGTCGGGGAATCGCGCAGCACGGCGCGAACAGAGCCTCTCCGCCAGCGCGGAGAAGGGCCTGGGCCTACCGAGACCAGGCCAGCCATTTTCGACGCGGCGACTCTAGGCGCGGCCAACGCCGACGTCAATCGCGACAGGCTTGTCGCGCAACCGGTTCCGGCGCGGCGGCGATACAGCGTTCCGCGCCGTGGCACCGCCTTCGCGGGGCCGTCCCGCCCCGATCCGGTAAACTGCACCGGTCAGTGCCGAAGTGCGCCACATGTCCCTCAAGATCAACGAGCTCTGCGTCAACTGCGACGTCTGCGAGCCGGCCTGCCCGAACCAGGCCATCGCCATGGGCGAGACGATCTACGTGATCGACCCGGCCCGCTGTACCGAATGCGTCGGCCATTTCGACGAGCCGCAGTGCGTGGTGGTGTGCCCGGTGGAATGCATCGACCCGGACCCGGCCATCCCGGAGACCCACGCGCAATTGCTGGCCAAGCTGCAACGCCTGCAGCGCGACCACCCCGAGTTGTACCCACAGGAGCCCCCCGCCGCATGAGAAGCCTCGTCCGCCGTGTCCTGCTGCTCGCCCTGGTCCTGACGCCGTCGGCGTGGGCCGAGGCGCCGGTCGCCGAGGCGACCGCCACCGCCGCGGCCGCGCATCCGCCCGGCGCCGCGATCGCCAGCGGCCACCGCCTAGCCACCGAGGCCGGCCTGCAGATCCTGCGCGAGGGCGGCAATGCCTTCGACGCCGCGGTGGCGGTGTCCTCGACGCTGTCGGTGGTCGAACCGATCAGTTCCGGCCTCGGCGGCGGCGGGTTCTTCCTGCTGCACGACGCCAGGACCGGCAAGGACGTGATGCTGGACGCGCGCGAGACCGCGCCGGAATCGGCGACGCCGGCCGCGTTCCTGGACGCCAAGGGCGAACTGGACCGCGACCGCTCGATCAACGGCCCGTGGTCGGCCGGCATCCCCGGGCTGCCGGCGGCGCTGGTGGAGCTGGCGACCAAGCACGGCCGGCTGCCGCTGCGGCAGTCGCTGGCGCCGGCGATCCGCATCGCCCGCGAGGGCTTCCCGGTGTATGCGCGCATGGCCGAGGGCTACCAGTCGCGGCGCAAGGTGATGGAGCGCTATCCCGGCACCCGCGAGGTCTACCTGCGCAATGGCCGGCCGATCGCCACGGGCGACGTGTTCAAGCAACCGGAACTGGCCAACACGCTGCAATTGCTGGCCGACAAGGGCTTCGACGGTTTCTACCGCGGCGCCACCGCCAAGAAGCTGCTGGCCGGGGTCAAGCAGGCCGGCGGGCGCTGGACCGCGCAGGAACTGGCCGGCTACACCGTCAAGGAACGCACGCCGATCCGCTTCGACTACAAGGGCTGGACCATCACCACCGCGCCGCCGCCGTCCTCCGGCGGCATCGCCCTGGCCAGCATGCTGCAGATCCTGGAGGGCTACGACCTCAAGACCATGGACCCGGTGCACCGCGTGCACCTGACCGTGGAAGCGATGCGCCGCGCCTATCGCGACCGCACCTTCTTCCTGGGCGATCCGGATTTCACCCACGTGCCGCAGCGCATCCTGCTCAGCAAGGACTATGCGGTGGGCCTGCGCTCGACCATCAATCCGGACAAGGCCACGCCCAGCGACCTGCTGTCGGGCCAGCCGACCCCGCTGGAAGACGACGAGACCACGCATTTCTCCATCATCGATGGCGAAGGCAACCGCGTCGGCGCCACCCAGACGGTCAACCTGCTGTACGGCTCCGGGTTGATCCCGAAGGGCACCGGTGTGCTGCTCAACAACGAAATGGACGATTTCGCGCTGCGTCCGGGCACGCCCAACGCGTTTGGGGTGATGGGCTACGCGGCCAACGCACCCAAGCCGGGCAAGCGCCCGCTCAGCTCGATGTCGCCCACCTTCATGGAGAACGCGGACAAGGCCATCGTGCTCGGCACCCCGGGCGGCAGCCGCATCATCACCATGGTGCTGCTCGGCATCCTCGGCTACGACGACGGCCTCAGCGCGCAGCAGGTCGCCGCGCTGCCGCGTTACCACCACCAGTGGCTGCCGGACGTGATCGAAGCGGAGACCGGCACCTTCGACGCGGCCACGGCGAAGGGCCTGGAAGCGATGGGGCATACGCTCAAGCTGCCCGGCGACACGGCCGAGGAGGGGCACGGCTCCAGCCACGTCTGGGGCAACCTGCAGACGGTGGAGTGGGACAAGCGCCGCAACCTGCTCAGCGGCGGCAGCGACCCGCGCAACGAAGTCGGCAGCGCCGAAGTGCTGCAGACCGCGCCGGCGCCCTGACGCACTTTTCCGAATCCCCAATCCCGACTCCCGACTCCCGCCCATGAAACTCTGGTCCATCCAAGGCAACTCGCAGAAACTCGACGGCGGCGCGATGTTCGGCAACGCGCCCAAGGCGATGTGGCAGCAGTGGGCCGCGCCCGACGACGGCAACCGCATCGCGCTGGCCTGCCGCGCCTTGCTGGCCAGCCCGCTGGCCGGCAAGACGGTGTTGTTCGAGACCGGCATCGGCGCGTTCTTTCCGCCGGCGCTGCGCGAGCGCTACGGCGTGCAGGAGGCGCGGCACGTGCTGCTGGATTCGCTGCAGGCCGCCGGCTTCGACCACACCGACATCGACGTGGTGGTGCTGAGCCACCTGCACTTCGATCACGCCGGCGGGCTGCTTGCGCCGTACCGCGAGGGCGCCGCGCCGGAACTGCTGTTCCCCAACGCGCAGTTCCTGGTCGGCGCGGCGCACTGGCAGCGTGCGCTGCAGCCGCATCCGCGCGACCGTGCCAGCTTCATTCCCGAGTTGCCCGGCCTGCTCGAAGCCAGCGGCCGCCTGGAACTGGTCGACGGCGAGCATTCGCGCGCGCTCGGCGAGGCGGTGCGGTTCCGTTTCAGCGACGGGCACACGCCGGGGCTGATGCTGGCCGAGATCGTCGGCCCCACGCACGGCGAGGACGGCCAGGCACACGGCGGGGTGGCGTTCTGCGCCGACCTGATCCCGGGCCGCTCCTGGGTGCACGTGCCGATCACCATGGGCTACGACCGCAACGCCGAACTGCTGATCGACGAGAAGCGTGCGTTCCTGGAGGACGCGCTGGCGCGCGACGTGCACCTGTTCTTCACCCACGATCCGGACTGCGCGCTGGCGCAACTGCAGCGCGATCCCAAGGGCCGCTTCGTCACCGCGCACGAACTACCGGCGCTGCAGGCGCGCGCGCTGGCGGCCTGAGTGGCGGCTGACGAGCGCCTCTCATCACTCGGTGTTGCCGCGGCTCAGCGCGGCACGTCGTCCCCCTCGTAGGAGCGGCTTCAGCCGCGACGGGGGCACTCCTGGTAACGCCCGTCGCGGCTGAAGCTGCTCCTGCGGGGCTTCCGTGCTGATGAGAGGCTCCCCGGCATCGCCGGCATCCACGGGCGGCGTGGTGGCGCCGCGCCGCGCGTGCGTCACCAGCGCAGTGCGGCGTTCGCCGGCGGCGCGGCAGCGGTGCCGTCCAGCGCCACCGAAAAACCGATCGTGGTGATGCCGTCGCGGTGCTGCGCGAACACGCGCCCGCCGTGCATGCTGGCCACCGCCTTGACGATCGCCAATCCCAGGCCGTGGCTTTCGCGGCTGTTGGCGCGGGCGGCGTCGCCGCGGTAGAAGCGATCGAACAGGCGCTGCAGATGCTCCGGCGCCAGCGCCACGCTGGGGTTGGAGAAGGCGATCAGCGCCTCGCCGCCGCGCTGCGCGATCTCCACCACGATCGGCGCGGCGCCGGCCGAATGCTGGATGGCGTTGTGCAGCAGGTTGGACAGCGCGCGCCGCAGCAATGACTTCTCGACCTGCGCCACCACATCGCCGCGCACCTCCACCTGCAAGCCGGCCTCGTCCAGCAGCACCTCGAAGAACTCGACCGTCTTGCCGACTTCCTCGGCCAGCGACGCGTCCTCGCACTGGCGCGCGCGCTGGCCCTGTTCGGCGCGCGCCAGGAACAGCATGTCGGCGACGATCGCGCGTAGCCGCTCCAGTTCCTCCAGGTTCGACTGCAGCACCTGGCGCAGTTGCTCGGCATCGCGGTGCCGTGTCAGCGCCACCTGGGTCTGGCCGATCAGGCTAGCCAGCGGCGTGCGCAGTTCGTGGGCGACATCGGCATTGAAGCTTTCCTGCTGCGCGTAGGCGGCGTCGAGCCGGTCGAAAGCGGCGTTCAACGAGGCGCCCAGGTCTTCCAGTTCGCGCGGCAGCCGCGGCAGATCGAGGCGCCGGCGGTCGTGCGGGCCGATGCGCTGCGCGTCGGCCGACAGCCGCTGCACCGGGCGCAGGCCGAGCTTGGCGGTCCAGTAGCCCAACGCGCCGACCAGCGCGGTGCCGGCCAGGGTGACCAGCGCCAGGGCGATGTCGAAACGGCGCCGGGTGAGCGCGAACGGCGCGCTGTCCATCGCCGCGATCAGTTGCACCGGCGGGCGCACCGGCGTGGCCGGCAGCGCCTGGCCGATGGCCTGCCACGCCTGCGGATGCGCATCGGCGATGCCCAGCGCCTGCGGGTCGCCGATGCGCACCAGGCCGCTGCGGCCGCGCGTGGCCGCCGCCATCGCCTCGGCGCCGCGCCCGTAGCGGAACGCCGGGTCCTCGCTCCACAGCCAGAAGCGCAGGTCCGGCGCGCTGGAGACGCTGGCCAGGCGCGTATGCGCATGCGCGGCCAGGTCCGGCGAGCGGCTGTTGACCAGCATGTACTGCACCGCGTCCATGCGCGAGCGCAGTTCCTCGCGCTGGTGGCGGCGCAGCTCGTGCTCCAGCACCTGGTGCAGCACCAGCCCGATCAGGGCGAAGCCGAGCAGCGCGGTGGCCGCGAACAGGCCGGCCAGGCGCAGCGCGATCGAAGGCCGCGCCGGCGCGCTCATCCGGCCGTGTCCTCGCGTTCTTCCAGCACGTAGCCCATGCCGCGCACGGTGTGCAGCAGCGGCGCGTCGAACGGCACGTCGATCTTGGCGCGCAGGCGCTTGATCGCCACTTCCACCACGTTGGTGTTGCTGTCAAAGTTCATGTCCCAGACCATCTCCGCGATCGCGGTCTTGGACAGGATCTCGCCCTGGTGCCGGGCCAGTGTCGCCAGCAGCGCGAACTCCTTGGCGGTCAGGTCCAGCCGCTGCCGGCCGCGCACGGCCTTGCGGCTGATCATGTCGATCTGCAGGTCGCCCACGCGCAGCAGCGTGCTTTCCTGGGCGCGGCCGCGGCGCGCCAGCACCTGCAGCCGCGCCAGCAGTTCGATGAAGGAGAACGGCTTGATCAGATAGTCGTCGGCGCCCTCGCGCAGGCCCTTGACCCGGTCCTCCACGCTGTCGCGCGCGGTCAGCATGATCACCGGCGTGCTCTTGACCGAACGCAGCGAGCGCAGGATGGCGAAGCCGTCCAGGCCCGGCAGCATCGCGTCGAGCACGATCACGTCGAAGTCGTAGTGCAGGGCCAGGTGCTGGCCGTCGATGCCGTCGTAGGCCACGTCGACCGTGCAGCCCTGTTCGCTCAGCCCCTGCTGCAGGTAGTCGGCGGTCTTGCGCTCGTCCTCGACGATCAGCACCTTCATGGCTGCAGCGCCTCCGGCGCGGCGGTGCGTGCGCGGCGCGCCTGGCGCCGCTGCAGGTACCAGCCGTGCAGGCGGTCCAGGTACAGGTACACGATCGGCGTGCTGAACAGGGTCAGCAGTTGCGACAGCAGCAACCCGCCGACCATCGCATAGCCCAGCGGCCGGCGCAGCTCCGACCCGGCGCCGTGGCTGAGCATCAGCGGCAGGCCGCCGAGCAGCGCACACAGGGTGGTCATCATGATTGGCCGGAAGCGCATCAGGCAGGCCTCGAAGATCGCATCGCGCGAGGACAGCCCGCGTTCGCGTTCGGCATGCAGGGCGACGTCCACCATCATGATCCCGTTCTTCTTGACGATGCCGATCAGCAGGATGATGCCGATCATCGCGATCACGCTCAAGTCGTAGCCGCCGGCCATCAGGATCAGCAGTGCGCCGACGCCGGCCGAGGGCAGGGTGGAGAGGATGGTCAGCGGGTGGATGTAGCTCTCGTAGAGCAGCCCGAGCACGATGTAGACCGCGATCAGCGCCGCCAGGATCAAATACGGCTGGGTGCGCAGCGAGGCGCTGAACGCCTGCGCGGTGCCCTGGAAGCTGCCGCTGAGCGTGGCCGGCACCCGCAGTTGCGCCTGCGCCTTGCCGATCGCGTCCACCGCATCGCCCAGCGCCGCCCCTGGCGCCAGGTTGAAGGAGATGGTCACCGCCGGGAACTGGCCCTGGTGGCTCACCGACAGGTAGCCGGTCTTGCTGGTGTCGAGCGTGGCGAAGGTGGATAGCGGCACCTGCTTGCCGGTCAACGGCGAGGTCAGGTACAGCCGCTGGAACAGCGACGGATCGCCCTGCAGCGCCGGCGTCACTTCCAGCACCACGTGGTAGCTGTTGAGCTGGGTGAAGTACTGCGCGACCTGGCGCTGGCCGATGGCGTCGTTGATGGTCGCGTCGATCTGCTGCGGGGTGATGCCGAAGCTGGCCGCGCGCTGGCGGTCGATGGTCAAGCTGGCGATCGGCGCGGCGTTCTGCTGGTCGGAGGCCACGTCGGTCAGTTGCGGCAGCGCCCGGAACGCCTTCAGCAGCTGCGGCGCCCAGGTGTTGAGTTCGTCCAGGTTGGCGTCGGTGAGGGTGTACTGGTACTGGGTGCGGGCCAGGCGGCCGCCGACGTTGATGTCCTGCCCGGCCTGCATGAACAGGGTGACGCCCTGCACGTGCGCCAGGCGCTTGCGCAGCCGCGCGATCACCTGGTCGGCGCTGGCGGTACGGCCGTCGTCCTTGGGCTTGAGCGCGATCGAGAAGGTGCCGGAGTTGAAGGTGCTGGCGCCGCTCTGCATGCCGAAGGACAGCACGTCCGGATCGCGGCGGATGATGTCGGCCAGTTGCAGCATGCGCGTGCGCATCGCCGCCGAGGACGAGTCCTGCGCCGAATCGGCGGTGCCGGAGATGAAGCCGGTGTCCTGCTGCGGGAAGAAGCCCTTGGGCATCACCACGAACAGCGCAACGCTGGTGGCCACGGTCAGCAGGAAGCTGGCCAGGGTCAGCCGCGGGTGCCGCAGCACCGTCTCCAGGCCGCGCCGGTACGCCGCCAGCAGCGCGTCGAAGCCGCGCTCGAACGCGCGCGCCAGGCGCCCCTGTGCTTGCTCGGCGTGCGGCTTGAGCAGGCGCGCGCACAGCATCGGGGTCAGCGTCAGCGACACCAGCAACGACACCAGGATGGTCAGGCTCACCGTCACCGCGAACTCGCGGAACAGCCGGCCGACGATGCCGCCCATCAGCAGCAGCGGGATGAACACCGCCACCAGCGACACCGAGATCGAGACCAGGGTGAAGCCGATCTCGGCCGCGCCCTGCAGCGCCGCCTGCAGCGGCGCCATGCCGTCCTCGATGTGCCGGTAGATGTTCTCCAGCATCACGATGGCATCGTCCACCACGAAGCCGACGGCGATGGTCAGGCCCATCAGCGACAGGTTGTCCAGGCTGTAGCCGAGCACGTACATCAGCGCCGCGGTGCCGAGGATCGCCAGCGGCACGGTCAGGCTCGGGATCAGGGTGACCACCGCGCTGCGCAGGAACACGAAGATCACCGCCACCACCAGCAGGATCGACAGCAGCAGGGTGAATTCCACGTCGCTGACCGACGCGCGGATGTTCTGCGTGCGGTCGGCGAGGATCTTGACGCTGACACTGGGCGGGATCGACGCCATCAGTTTGGGCAGTGCGGCCTTGACCTGTTCCACCGTGTCGATGACGTTGGCGCCGGGCTGCTTGGTGATGGCGATCATGATCGCGCGGCCGTTGATGATGCCGCTGTCGGCCGGCGCGGCGGCGCCGGCGAAGCCCCAGGCGGCGATCTTGGCGTTCTCCGGCCCGTCCACCGCGGTGCCGACGTCGCGCACGCGGATCGGCGCGCCGTTGCGCCAGGCCAGCACGGCGTCGTTCCAGGCCTGGCTCTGCAGCAACTGGTCGTTGGTGGAGACGGTGAAGGCCTGGCGTGCGCCGTCGATCGAGCCGGTGGCCGCGTTCACCGTGGTGGTGGCGATCACCGCGCGGATGTCCTCCAGGCTCAGCCCCAGCGCCGCCAGCTTGGCCGGGTCCACCTGCACGCGGACCGCCGGCTTCTGCGCGCCGTACAGGTTGACCAGGCCGACCCCGGAGATGCGCGAGATCTGTTGCGCCAGCACGTTGTCGGCGTAGTCGTTGACCTGGGTCAGCGGCAGCACCCGCGACTGCACCGCCAGGATCAGCGCCGGCGATTCGGCCGGGTTGATCTTGCGGAAGCTCGGCGCGCTCGGCAGCGCACTCGGCAACTGCCCGGACGCGGCGTTGATCGCGGTCTGCACGTCGAGCGCCGCGGCATCGATGTTGCGGTCCAGGTCGAACTGCAGCGTCACCTGGGTCGAGCCGAGCGCGCTGGTCGAGGTCATCTGGCTCAGCCCGGGAATCAGCGACAGCTGCCGCTCCAGCGGCTGCGCCACGTTCGAGGCCATGGTCTGCGGGCTGGCGCCGGGCAGGCTGGCCGAGACCTGGATGGTGGGGAAGTCGACCTGCGGCAGCGGCGCCACCGGCAGCAGCGGCCAGGCCACCAGGCCCAGCAACAGCAGCGCCATGGCCAGCAGCGAGGTGCCGATCGGGCGCTTGATGAAGGCGGCCGAGACGCTCACGCGTGCGCTCCCGTCGTGGCCGGTTTGGTGTGCCTGGCGGGCTTGGCTTCGACCACCTTCGCTCCGGGATGCAGCCGGTACTGCCCATCCACCACCACCCGCTGGCCGGCCTGCAGGCCCTGGCCGATTACCGTCTCGCCATCGGTCTCGTCCAGCACCTGCACCGGCTGGTCGCGCACGCTGCCGTCGCTGCCGACCACGTACACGAACTCGCCGTCCTGGCTGCGCTGCACGGCCGCGCTCGGCACCACCAGCGCGCCGGCGCGCATGCCCAGGGTGATGCGCGCGTCCACCGTCTGTCCCGGCCATAACGTGTGCGCGGGATTGGGAAAGTGCGCCTTCATCGCGATGGTGCCGGTGCTGGTGTCCATCTGGTTGTTGAGCAGGGCCAGCGTGCCGTGCGCCAGCACCTGTCCGCTGCCGTGGTCGACCGCGTCCACGCCCACGCTGGCCGGCGTGGCATGCAGCGCGCGGTTGATCTGCTGGAACGCGCTTTCCGGCAGGGTGAACTGCACCGCGATCGGGTCGATCTGGTTCAGCACCACCAGGCCGCCGGCATCGCTGGCGTGGACGATGTTGCCCGGGTCCACCAGCCTTGCGCCGGCACGGCCGTTGATCGGGGCGCGGATGGTGGTGAAGTCCAGTTGCACCCGCGCGCTGTCGATCGCCGCCTGGTCGCTCTGCAGGGTGGCGCGCAGTTGCGTCACCAGCGCCTTCTGCGTGTCCAGGGTCTGGCGGGTGGTGGCGTTGTCCTGCAGCAGTTGCGTGTAGCGCTGCAGGTCGGCCTGCGCATTGCCCAACTGCGCCTTGTCCTTGGCCAGTTGCGCGGTGGCCGCGGCCAGTTGCGCCTGGTAGGTGCGCGGATCCAGCCGCGCCAGCACCTGCCCGGCCTTGACGTCCTGGCCTTCGCCGAAGCCCACGTCGATCAGTTGCCCGTCGATGCGCGAGTGCACGGTCACCGAGGCGATCGGCAGCACGGTGCCGATCCCGGTCTGGCGGATCGGCACGTCCTTGCGCAGCACCGACGCACTGGTCACCGGCACCGGCGGCGTGGCCGCGGCCGGTGCGTGGCGGGGGCGCAGCCACAGCACCAGCAGCAGCGCGACCAGCAACGCGGCGGCGACGAACGGCCAGCGTCGCCGCGGCACGGCATGGCGCGCTGGCGGATCGGCGGGGCGGGTGGGAGCGGCGATGGACATGGGTTACTCCGGGACGACAGGAGCCGGCGTGGCGCCCGGCGAGGCGCTGCGCACGGCGGGAAGACGGGCGCTGTCCCAGTCGCCGCCCAGCGCGACCAGCAGCGCGACCTGGGCGCCGAACTGGCGCGATTGCACCTGCAGCAACGTGCGTTGCGCGTCCAGCGCGTTGGCCTGGGCGGTGATGACTGCGCTGTACAGCGCGGTGCCGGCGCGGTACTGGTCCATCAGCACGCGCTCGGCCTGTTGCGCGGCGTCGGCGGCGCTGCGCTGTTGCTGCTGTTCGCGCGCCAGTTCGCGCGTGGCGGCGAGCTGGTCCTCCACGCCCTGGAACGCGCTCAACACGGTTTGCCGGTAGCTGGCCGCCGCCGCATCGAAGCTGGCTTGCGCCTGCGCGCGTTGCGCGTGGCGGGCGCCGCCGTCGAACAGCGTGCCGGCCAGCGCCGCGCCCACCGCCCAGACCCGGTTCGGCACGCTCAGCAGCGAAGCCAGCCCGGCGCCGTCGTAGCCGCCACTGGCGCTCAGCGACAGGGTCGGGAACCACGCCGCTACGGCGATGCCGATGCCGGCGTTGGCCGCGGCCACGCGCCGTTCGGCGCCGGCGATGTCCGGGCGCCGCTGCAGCAGCACCGAGGGCAGCGCTTGCGGGGTCGGCGGCAGCGCCGGCAGCGGTGCATCGCTGGCCGCCAGCGAGAATTCGGCGGGGGTGTGGCCGAGCAGCACCGCCAGGGCGTGGTCCAGTTGCCGCCGCGACAGCGCCAGGTCGGTCGACGCCGCTTCGGTGCTGTGCAGAGTGGCCTCGGCTGCGGCCACGTCGGCGTCGCTGGCGACGCCGGCGCGCACCCGCGCCTGGGTCAGCCGCAGCGCGTCCCGGTACCCGGCCAGGGTGCGCTGGTACAACTCCAGGGTCTGGTCGTCGAAGCGCAACTGCAGGTAATCCGCCACGACCGCGGCCTGCAGCGACAGCCGCGCCTGCGCCAGGTCGGCGGCGCTTGCCTGGGCATTGTCGCCGGCCTGTTCGACGCTGCGCCGGACCCGGCCCCAGAAGTCCGGTTCCCAGCTGGCGCTGAGTCCCAGCGTATCGGCATCGCGCAGGCCCGGCTTGGGGGTGACGGTGCGTTCGCGCGTGGTCGCGGCCTGCACGCCCAGCGTCGGCGCCTCGGCGGCGCGCGCGCTGCCGAGCAGCGCCTGCGCCTGCCGATAGTGCGCCTCGGCCTGGCGCAGGGTCTGGTTGGCGCGGTCTGCCTGCTCGACCAGGGCATCCAGCTGCGGATCGCCGTAGCGGGTCCACCACGCCACCGCCTGGGTGGCCGTGGCCGGCGTGGCGGGCGTCCAGCGGCTGTCGGCCTCGGCGAACGGCTGCTGCGCGCCGGCCGGCGGCGCCGGGCGCACGTAGTCCGGGCCGGCCATGCAGCCGCCGAGCAGGGCGCTCAGCAACACCACGCTCGGCAGTAGCGCGAGCGGCGCCAGGCGGCGGGAAGCGGGCGATGAGGGCAGGGCGGTCACGGGATCGGCGCTGGCAGCGGGAACAGGCCTTCACCGTAGGCGCCGCAGGGCGACCCCACGCTGACGCCTCGCTGACGGCGCTGTCAGGAACGCCGCCTGCGGCCGTCGTTGCCCGGGTCGCAGGCCGCGCCCCGTTACGTCCGCAACGTGGCGCTTGCAGCCGTCATCATGGCCCGCCAGTATCGGCGCATGAAGCTGCCCCATGTCCTGTCCTGCCTGTTCCTCGCCTGCCTGCTGCTGGGTGGTTGCACCTCGCATGCCGACACCGCCGTGCCGTCGCCGATCCGCCTGAACCAGGTCGGTTTCCTGCCTGCCGCGAGCAAGCTGGCGGTGGTGCCGGACGGCCACGGCGACGCGTTTTCGATCGCACGCGCCGACAGCGACGAAGTGGTGCTGCGCGGCACCCTCGGCGCCGCCGCGGCGTGGCCGCCGGCGCAGCAGATCGTGCGCATCGCCGATTTCTCCGCGCTGCGCACGCCGGGCCGCTATCGCCTACTGGTCGACGGCCTGCCGCCGTCGGACAGCTTCGCCATCGGCGAAGACGCCTACAACGCCCTGTCGCGCGCCGCGCTCAAGGCCTACTACTACAACCGTGCCAGCACCGCGCTGGACGGCGCCTACGCCGGCCGCCACGCGCGCGCCGCCGGTCATCCGGACGACCACGTGCTGGTGCATGCCTCGGCGGCCTCGCCGGAGCGCCCGGCCGGCAGCGTGATCGCCGCGCCGAAGGGCTGGTACGACGCCGGCGACTACAACAAGTACGTGGTCAGCTCCGGCATCACCGTCTACACCCTGCTGGCCGCCTACGAGCAGTTCCCCACCTACTTCAGCACCCACACCGAAGGTATTCCCAACAGTGGTGGCGACGTGCCGGACATCCTGCGCGAGGTCGACTGGAACCTGCAGTGGCTGCTGGCGATGCAGGATCCGCACGACGGCGGCGTGTACCACAAGCTGACCAACTTGGACTTCGCCGGCATGCAGATGCCGGACCAGGCGCGCGCGCCGCGCTACGTGGTGCAGAAGAGTACCGCGGCCACGCTCGACTTCGCCGCGGTGATGGCCCAGGCCAGCCGCATCTACGCGCCGTACGACGCGCAGTTCGGCGGCATCTCCACGCGCATGCTGGAGGCCGCGCGGCGCGCCTGGGCCTGGGCGCAGGCGCATCCGGACGTGGCCTACAAGCAACCGGCCGACGTGCATACCGGCGCCTACGAAGACACCCAGTTCGACGACGAGTTCGCCTGGGCCGCGACCGAGCTGTACCTGGCCACCGCCGACGACGCGTTCTACGAGGCGGCGATGGCGCGCAAGGTGCCGGCCAGCGTGCCCGACTGGCGCCAGGTCGGCGGGTTGGCGTGGATGTCGCTGGCGCAGCACCGCGCGCGGCTGACCCCGCGCGCCGACCAGGCGCGCATCGCCGAGGAGATCGAGGGGCTGGCCGATCATCTGGTGCAGGTGTGGCAGGGTTCGGCCTGGCGCGTGACGCTGCGCGACGCCGACTTCCACTGGGGCAGCAACGCCACGGCGATGAACCAGGCGATGATGCTGCTGCAGGCCTACCAGTTGCAGCACAAGCCCGAATACCTGCAGGCCGCACAGTCGCAACTGGACTACGTGCTCGGCCGCAACCCGCTGGGCATGTCCTTCGTCACCGGCATCGGCACGCGCTCGCCGATGCATATCCACCATCGCATCTCCATCGCCGACGGCGTGGCCACGCCGGTGCCGGGATGGCTGGTCGGCGGCCCGCAGCCTGGGCAGCAGGACGCCGACGCGTGCAAGCACGCCTACACGTCGTCGCTGCCGGCGCTGTCGTACCTGGACAAGGAATGCAGCTACGCCACCAACGAAGTGGCGATCAACTGGAATGCGCCGCTGGTGTACGTGAGCGCCGGGCTGCAGGTGCTGCAGCGCTGATCCGCAGACGCGGCGCGATGGCGCCGCTTAGGGCGTGTCACCCATTCCCGAGTATGCCGCGTTGGGTCTGGCAGGCGCGCTGCCGGCGTTGCATGGCGCAGCGCCTGACTGGCCGTCAGGTCAAGCCGCGCGCCCGTGGCTGCGTCATCACTCGGGCGTGGACACACGTCCACTTCCTCGTTCTTCCTTGCCACAGGCACGCGCCACCGCGGCGCGGGATACTCGGGGATTGATGACACGCCCTAGCCCAGGCGGGTGCCGAAGATGCGGTCGCCGGCGTCGCCCAGGCCCGGCAGGATGTAGCCCTTCTCGTTGAGGTGGTCGTCGATGGCGGCGGTGTACACCTCCACGTCCGGATGCGCTGCTTCCAGCGCTTGCAGGCCTTCCGGCGCGGCGACCAGGAAGATGCCCTTGATCCGCCGCGCACCGGCGCGCTTGAGCATGTCCACGGTGGCGATCAGGGTGCCGCCGGTGGCCAGCATCGGATCCAGGATCAGCGCGTCGCGCTCTTCCAGGCGGCCGGTGAGCCGTTCGAAGTAGGGCACCGGTTGCAGCGTCTCCTCGTCGCGTTGCAGGCCGACCACGCTGACCCGCGCCGCGGGAATCAGCGCCAGCACGCCGGGCAGCATGCCCAGCCCTGCGCGCAGGATCGGTACCAGGGTGATCTTGGCGCCGGCGATGCGCTGCACCTGGGTCGGGCCGGCCCAGCCGTCCATGGTGTGGGTCTCGGTCTCCAGGTCGGCGGTGGCCTCGTAGCCGAGCAGGGTGCCCAGTTCGGTGACCAGCTCGCGGAAGCCCTTGGTGCTCAGCGCCGCGTCGCGCAACAGGCCGATCTTGTGCTGCACCAGCGGGTGGCGGACTTCGACGATCTTCATGGGCGCGCTCGCAAGGGGGAGGCGCACAGTGTGCCGCAGCCGGCTCCGACGCCGCCAGGTGTCGGGGCCGGCGAACGGCCTGTGATGCGCCGGGAAGACGCATCACAGGCCGTATCGCAGTGGCTCAGGCCGCGGGTTCGAGCGCCTCGGTGGCAGGCGCCTGCGTGCGCGGCGCGGACACGCTGCGCGCCGCGCCGGGTGCCGCGGTATGACGCGTGTCGATCTTGAATACCGCCACCGCCTGGGTCAGTTGGCCGGCCTGGTCTTCCATCGACCGCGCAGCGGCGGTGGCCTCCTCCACCAGCGCCGCGTTCTGCTGGGTGGCCTCGTCCATCTGGGTGACGGTCTGGTTGACCTGCTCGATGCCGGCGGACTGTTCCTGCGAGGCCGCCGAGATCTCGCCCATGATGTCGGTGACGCGCTGCACCGAACCCACGATTTCCTGCATGGTCTTGCCGGCCTGGTCGACCAGGGCAGACCCCTCGGCAACGCGGCCGACCGAGTCGTCGATCAGCGTCTTGATCTCCTTCGCGGCACCGGCCGAGCGCTGGGCGAGCGTGCGCACCTCGCTGGCGACCACCGCGAAGCCGCGGCCCTGGTCGCCGGCCCGCGCCGCTTCCACCGCCGCATTGAGCGCCAGGATGTTGGTCTGGAAGGCGATGCCGTCGATGACGCTGATGATGTCGGCGATCTTCTTCGAGGACGCCTCGATGCCGCTCATGGTCTCGACCACCTGACCGACCACCGCGCCGCCCTGCGAGGCGACCGAGGCCGCGCCCACCGCCAACTGGTTGGCCTGGCGCGCGTGCTCGGCGTTCTGGCGCACGGTCGAGGTCAATTCCTCCATCGACGCGGCGGTTTCCTCCAGGCTGGCGGCCTGCTGCTCGGTGCGGCGCGACAGGTCGTCGTTGCCGCTGGCGATTTCGCCTGCGGCGGCGCTGATGCTGCTGGCCGCGCTCTGGATGCGTGCGACAATGCCGGTCAACTGGTCGGTGGTGGCGTTGGCATCGTCGCGCATTCGCGCGAACACGCCATGGAAGTCGCCCTGCATGCGTGCGGTGAGGTCGCCGGCGGCGATGGCCTGCAGCAACGCGGACAGCTTGCCCAGGTTGACGTCGCTGACCTCCATCATCGCGTTGAGGTCCTGCACCATCAGCCGGAAGTCGTGCTGGAAGCGCTCGGCATCGCCACGCGCGCTGAAGTCGCCGGCGGCAGCCGCGGCGGCCAGGCGCTTGATCTCGGTGTTGATCGCCAGCAGGCTGGCCTTGGCCGCGTCCATCGACTCGTGCAGCACCGCGCGGCTGCCGGGCAGCCGGCGCGCATCGCGGCGCAGGTCGCCGCGGGCGTACTCGTTGAGGACCTCGACCGCCTCGACGATGGCGTCCAGGTGCTCGAACATCATGGTGTTGATGCCCTTGCTCAACTCGCCGTAGACGCCCGGGAAGTCCTGCGGCATGCGGTGGCTGATGTCCTTGTCCGCGTGCAGCTCGATCATCAGCGAGGTCTCGCGGGAGAATCGCTGCAACTGGTTCTGCATGCGGCCCATCGCCTGCAACAGGCGGCCCGGCTCGTCGCGCGCGTCGGTGGCCACGTCGTTGTCCAGTCGACCGTCGGCGATGGCTTCCGCGGCGCGGGTGGCGCGGGCCAGCGGCACGGTGAGGCTGCGGGTGATCATCCACGCCAGCAGGCTGCTGACCAGCACCACGGCCACGCCGCCGGCGATCAGCAGGAAGCGGCCGCGCGCCATCGCTGCGGTCGCGGTGGCATAGGCCTGTTCGCCGTTGGCACGCTGCCATCCGGCATAGGCACCGATCGCCTCGCGCCAGCGCTGGGTCGCCGGTGCCGCCTGATACAGCAGCACCTTCATCGCGTCATCGGACTTGTAGGTCAGGCCCAGTTCCAGCACCTGCTGGTTGACGTGGCTGGCTTCCGTGTACGTTCGGTTGATCTGTTCGCGCATGGCGCGATCACGCGCGCTCGTGGCCGGCAGGGCGAACAGCTTGTCGCAGTATTCGCGATAGCGACGCAGTTCCTTCACCATGATCTTGGCGAAGGCGATGTTTTCTTCTTGCGTGGTGGGGAGCACGATGTTGCGCAACTGGATGCCGATGTCGGAGCTGGCATCGAGCATTTCGTTGGTATAGACGATACTGGAGACCGTGCGGCGGGCGACGGTATCCAGTTGGCTGCGCGCCTGCGACAGGGTGAACAGGCCGCCGACCACGAGGCCGCAGGACAGCAGGATGAGCAGGCCGAAGGCGAAGGAGAGGCGTCGGGAGACGTTATAGCGGTGCAGAAGAGCGGTCATGCTCTGGTCCTAGCAGGGGAAGGGAGTACCAGGGACGGTCGCGAGCTTGATATAAATCAAAAAAGCAACAAATATTTCACGCAATCGTGACGAAATTGCATATTCGTCTACCTCGTTTCCCCTTAACGGCCGAACGATTGGGATCTTTAATCGAATCGATCGAGATGGTCTTTCCATCCCAGTTGCTGCGCTGCGCCCGCGCATGCGGCGGACGTCCTGCTGCCCGGTTGCCTGCGGCAGGGACGTGCTGGATGTGACTGGGATCACCCCGGGCAACGACCGTCGCACGCGGAAGATGTCGCGGAAGACCTTCGAAAGAGGTGGCCAGCGGAGGGGTGCAGTGCTGCGGCGCGACTTCAGGGAGCCTCTACTGCTACGAAGCCACTGTAGGGCGCCTTCAGCCGCGACAGGCTGTCGCGGGAAGCCCGTCGCGGCTGAAGCCGTTCCTGCGAGGGGAACGGCGTGTCCAGCTGGGCCGCGGCAAAGCGCGTTATTGGAAGTGCCTTCAGCCGCGGTCGTCGCGGGTCCACAACCCGCCGTGCTCGGACTTCACCGGAAACTTCGGCACCGGGCCGTAGGCGGGTGCGCACAGCGCGCGGCCGTCGCGCACGTCGAAGCGAGCACCATGCAGCACGCACTCGATGCTGCCGGTGGCGGGATCGAAGGTGCCGGGCGACAGTTCGTAATCCTCGTGGCTGCAGCGGTCCTCCAGCGCATAGAACTGGCCATCGAAGTTGAACACCACGATCGGCGTGTCGGTCACCTCGTCCCACACCGTCTTCATTTCGCCGGGCAGCAGTTCGCCGTCGGCGCAGACGAAGGTCCAGGTCTCGCTCATGCGGCACCGCCCAGCGGCTTTTCCAGCACCTCGAAGCGCAGGTCGTCGCGACGTGGCTGGCCGAAGCGCGCATCGCCGTACGGAAACGGCTTCTTGATGCCGGTGCGGCGATAGCCGCGGCGCTCGTAGAAGGCGATGAGTTCCTCGCGCAGGTCGATCACCGTCATCCGCATCAGCGGCAACCGCCATTCCTGCCAGGCGATGCGCTCGGCCTCGGCCAGCACGGTCTTGCCCAGGCCGCCGCCCTGCGCCTGCGGCTGTACCGAGAACATGCCGAAATAGCCGGCGCCGTCGTCGTCGGCGACATGCGCGCAGGCGATCAGTTCGCCATCGCGTTCGGCCAGCAGCACCAGGCTGCGCGGGCGCAGGATGTCGGCGCGCAGCACCTCGCGGTCGATGCGGTTGCCGTCGAGCAGGTCGGCTTCGGTGGTCCAGCCGACGCGGCTGCTGTCGCCACGATAGGCCGAGGTGACCAGGGCGGCGATGGCGTCGAGATCGTCGACCGTGGCGGTGCGGAAGGTGAGGGTGTGCATGGGGGGAATTATGCCGGAGGAGTCGGGACCCGGGACCCGGGACCCGGAAAGTCAAAAGCCAGGCGCAATCACTTCCAATTGGAAGGCGACAGCCAAGCGCCTTAGCTTTTCCGGGTCCCCGGTCCCGGGCCCCGGGTCCCGCGCGTCATCCCAACAGTTTGCGGACCTTCAACAATGCCGCCACGAACCGCTCGATCTCGGCGTGCGTGTTGTAGAACGCCAGCGAGGCGCGGCAGGTGGCGGCGACGCCGTAGAACTGCAGCAACGGATGCGCGCAGTGCTGGCCGGAGCGCACGGCCACGCCTTCCAGGTCGAGCAGGGTGGCCAGGTCGTGGGCGTGCGCGCCCTCGATCAGGAACGACACCACCGCGGCCTTGCCGGGCGCGGTACCGAACAGGCGCAGGCCGTCGATCCGCTGCAGCTCCTCGGTGAGGTGCGCGAGCAGTTCGGTCTCGCGCGCTTCCACGTGCTGCAGCCCGATCCCCTGCAGATAGTCCACCGCCGCGCCGAGGCCGACGAAGCCGGCGATGTTCGGCGTACCGGCCTCGAACTTGTGCGGCGGGTCGTTGAACACGGTGCCGTCGAAGCTGACTTCCTTGATCATCTCGCCGCCGCCCAGGAACGGCGGCATCGTCTGCAGATGCTCGCGCCGCGCCCACAGCGCGCCGGTGCCGGTCGGGCCGCACATCTTGTGGCCGGTGATGGCGTAGAAGTCGCAGCCGATCGCGGCCACGTCCAGCGGCCGGTGCGGGGCGGCCTGCGAGCCGTCGATGACGCTGACGATGCCGCGCTTGCGCGCCTCGCGGCAGATCTCGCGCACCGGGTTGACCGTGCCCAGCACGTTGGAGACATGGGCCAGGGCCAGCAGCTTGACGTCGGCGGTCATCGCCGCGCGCAGCGCGTCCAAGTCGAGTGCGCCGTCGGCGGTGATCTCGGCGACCTTGACCGTGGCGCCGGTGCGCTGCGCGACCAGTTGCCAGGGCACGATGTTGGCGTGGTGCTCCATGCGCGACACCAGGATGGTGTCGCCGGCACGCAGTCGCGGCAGCGCCCACGAGTACGCCACCAGGTTCAGCGCGAAGGTGGCGCCGCTGCACAGCACCAGCTCGTCGGCGCGCACGTTGAGGAAGCGGGCGAGCCGGGTTCGCGCACCTTCGTAGGCCTCGGTGGCCTCGCTGCCGAGCGCGTGCACCGCGCGGCTGACGTTGGCGTTGTGGCGGCGGTAGAAGGCGTCGGTCGCTGCGATCACCTGCAGCGGCTTCTGCCCGGTGTTGGCGTTGTCGAAGTACACCAGCGGCTTGCCGTGTACTTCCCGCATCAGCAGCGGAAAGTCGCGGCGGACCGCGTCCCAGTCCGGCGCCTGCGGCGTGGCGGTGTGCGCGGCGGGCCCGTTCATGCCACGCCTGCGGCGCTGAGCGCCCGCTCCAGCCGTGCCAGCAAGCCTTCGCTCAGTGCCGGCTCCAGCGCGCCCAGCGGCTCGCGGCAGAACGCGGCGGTCAGCAGTTGCTGCGCGCGCTCCTGCGGCAGGCCGCGCGAGCGCAGGTAGAACAATGCATTGGTGTCGAGCTGGCCGACGGTGGCGCCGTGCGCGGCCTTGACCTCGTCGGCATCGATCACCAGCACCGGCTGGGTATCGATCTCGGCGTCGGCGGACAACAGCAGGTTCTTGTTCGACAGCGCCGCGTCGGTGCCGTCGGCGCCGTGGCGGATCCGGATGCCGCCATGGAAGGCCACGCGGCTGCGCCCGGTGGCGACGCCGCGCCACAGCAGTTCGCAAGCGGTGTCGCGGGCGATGTGCTCGATGCCCAGGCGGGTGTCGAGCTGGCGCCGGCCGTTGCCGAGCAGCACGCCGTTGGCGACCAGCCGGGCGTTGTCGCCCTCCAGGCGCACGTTGAGTTCGTGCCGGGCCAGCGCGCCGCCCAGTTCCAGGTCCACGCGCCGGTACTGTGCGTCGCGCGCCAGCACCGCATCGGTGCGCAGCAGCGCGGTGACGCCGGTCGCCTCGTCCTGCACGCGCGCGTGGCTCAGTTGCGCGCCGGCGGCCAGGTGCACGTGCGCCAGGCTGTTGCTCAGGTGCGCGGCATCGCCGGCATGCAGGTGATGCTCGACCACGGCCAGCGCCGCGTCCTGGCGCAGTTCGATCAGGTGACGATGGTGCCAGGCCAGGTCGGCCTCGGCCGCGGTGGACACGAACACCAGGTGCAGCGGCAGTTCCACGCGCACGCCGGCGTCCACCCGCAGCACACAGCCTTCGTCGGCCAAGGCGGCGTTGAGTTGGGCGAACACCTCGTCGCTGCGCTCGAAGCGGCGGCCGAGGAAGCGCATCGCATCGTCGCCGCTGCGCAGGATCGTCGACAGGCGCTGCAGTTGCACCCCGGCCGGCAGGCCGGCCAGGTCCGACAGCGCGTCGCTGGCTCGGCCGTTGACGAACACCAGGCGCGGCGCCGGGATGCCGTCGAGCAATGCGGCGTCCACCGCCGGTGCGGCCTGCGGCGCCGGGACGAAGCTGCGCCGTTCCAGCGCGCGCAGCGAGGTGTACTTCCAGGCTTCGCTGCGCGTGCCGGGCAGGCCGTCGCGCAGCGCCTGCTCCAGCGGCGCGCGGCGCGCGCCATCGCCATGGAACGCGGCGGCCAGCGAGTCGAGCAGGGCGCTCATTGCAGCGCCGCCTCGGGCGCCACGCGCTCCTTCAGCCAGGCATAGCCGTGCGCTTCCAGCTCCAGCGCCAGTTCGGGGCCGCCGGTCTGCACGATGCGCCCGTCGGCTAGCACATGCACCACGTCCGGCTTGATGTAGTCGAGCAGGCGCTGGTAGTGGGTGATCACCACGAACGCGCGTTCCGGCGAACGCAGCGCGTTGACGCCTTCGGCCACGGTCTTGAGCGCGTCGATGTCCAGGCCGCTGTCGGTCTCGTCGAGGATCGCCAGCTTCGGTTCCAGCACCGCCAGCTGGAAGATCTCGTTGCGCTTCTTCTCGCCGCCGGAGAAGCCCTCGTTGACGCCGCGATGCAGCAGCTCGTCCTTCAGGTGCAGCACCGCCAGCTTCTGCCGCACCAGCTTGAGGAACTGCATCGAATCCAGCTCGGCCTCGCCGCGCGCCTTGCGCTGCGCATTGAGTGCGGCGCGCAGGAAGTAGGTGTTGTTGACGCCGGGGATTTCCACCGGGTACTGGAAGGCCAGGAACAGGCCGGCGGCGGCGCGCTCCTCCGGTTCCAGCTCGAGCAGGTCGGCGCCGTCGAAGCGCACGCTGCCGTCGGTCACGGCGTAGCCGTCGCGGCCGGCCAGCACGTTGCCCAGGGTGGACTTGCCGGCGCCGTTGGGCCCCATGATGGCGTGTACTTCGCCGGGCTTCACCTGCAGCGACAGGCCCTTGAGGATGTCCTTGCCGGCGACGGAGGCGTGGAGGTTTTCTATGGTGAGCATGGGATAGTCCATCAACATTCTTGATTAGCCCCTCTCCCACCGGGAGAGGGGTTGGGGTGAGGGTGCGGGCGAAGCACCTCTTGGAGTTGGGTGCACGAGGCTTCGCCCGTACCCTCATCCGGCGCTTCGCGCCACCTTCTCCCGATGGGAGAAGGGCGAAGCTGTCAGCCGACGCTGCCTTCCAGCGACACTTCCAGCAGCTTCTTGGCTTCCACCGCGAACTCCATCGGCAGTTCGCGGAACACCTGCTTGCAGAAGCCGTCGACGATCATCGACACCGCGTTCTCCTGGTCGATGCCGCGGGCGCGGCAGTAGAACAGTTGGTCGTCGCTGATCTTGGAGGTGGTGGCCTCGTGCTCGACGGTCGCGGTCGGATGCTTGACCTCGATGTACGGGAAGGTATGCGCGCCGCACTGCTTGCCGATCAGCAGCGAGTCGCACTGGGTGTAGTTGCGCGCGCCTTCGGCGCTGCGCTCCACCTTGACCAGGCCACGATAGGTGTTCTGCCCGCGGCCGGCGCTGATGCCCTTGCTGACGATCTTGCTCTTGGTGCGCTTGCCGACGTGGATCATCTTGGTGCCGGTGTCGGCCTGCTGGCGGTGATGGGTCAGCGCCACCGAGTGGAACTCGCCCACCGAGTCGTCGCCCAGCAGCACGCACGAGGGGTACTTCCAGGTGATCGCCGAACCGGTCTCGACCTGGGTCCAGGTGATCTTGCTGCGCGCGCCGCGGCACTCGCCGCGCTTGGTCACGAAGTTGTAGATGCCGCCGCGGCCTTCCTCGTCGCCCGGGTACCAGTTCTGCACGGTGGAGTACTTGATCTCCGCGTCTTCCAGCGCCACCAGCTCAACCACCGCCGCGTGCAGCTGGTTCTCGTCGCGCATCGGCGCGGTGCAGCCTTCCAGGTAGGACACGTAGGCCTTGTCCTCGCACACGATCAGGGTGCGCTCGAACTGGCCGGTATGGCCGGCGTTGATGCGGAAATAGGTGCTCAGCTCCATGGGGCAGCGCACGCCCTTGGGGATGAACACGAAGCTGCCGTCGGAGAACACCGCCGAGTTGAGCGCGGCGAAGAAGTTGTCGCCGACCGGCACCACGCTGCCCAGGTACTGCTTGACCAGCTCCGGGTGTTCCTTGATCGCCTCGGACATCGAGCAGAAGATCACGCCCTTCTCGGCCAGTTCCTTGCGGAAGGTGGTGCCGACCGAGACCGAGTCGAACACCGCGTCCACCGCCACGCCGGCCAGCTTGGCGCGCTCGTGCAGCGGCACGCCGAGCTTGTCGTAGGTGTCCAGCAGCTCCTGCGGCACCTCGTCCAGCGAGGCGTACTTCGGGCCCTTGGGCGCGGAGTAGTAGCTGAGCGCCTGGAAGTCGATCGGCGCGATGTCCAGCTTGGCCCAGTGCGGCATCGGCATCTTCAGCCAGTGCCGGTAGGCGGCCAGGCGCCAGTCGGTCATCCATTCCGGCTCGTCCTTCTTCACGGACAGGGCGCGCACGACGTCCTCGTTCAGGCCGGGCAGGAACGAATCGGATTCGATGTCGGTGACGAAGCCGGCGTCGTAGCGACGTCCCAGCCGTTCCAGGATTTCAGCGTTTTCGGTGGCCATGGGGCTGCCTACAGGTCAGGTGGTCGCGAACCGCACGGCAATGGGACGCCGTTTCGGATCGCCGGAGGGGGGGAGGGGGTGGAGCATCTGCGCCAGGGTCACGCCGCGCAGGGCGTCGGCGACCACGTCGTTGATCAGCCGCCAGTTGGAGCGCACGCCGCAGGTCTGGGCGATGCTGCACTGGCTGCCGTGGTGGCTGCACTCGGTGATCGCCAGCGGACCTTCCATCGCCTCGACGATCTGGATCAGGGTGATGGCGTCGGCCGGGCGTGCCAGCCGGTAGCCGCCGCGCACACCGCGCAGGCCCTCGACCAGGCCGGCCTGGGCCAGCGGCTTGAGCAGCTTGCTGACCGTGGGCGGCTCCAGCCCGGCCTGTTCGGCCAGTTCGGTCGCGCTCAACACTTCGTTCGGACGCGCGGCGAGCACGGTCAGCACGACGGTGGCGTAATCGGTGAGCTTGGTGACGCGGAGCATGGCGACGCGGTGGTTTTTTCAATGCGGACCGAAATTGTACTCTTTTGCGCCGCAGCGTCCAAGCGGGCCATTCATCTTTTCTTTCGATCGCCGCGATTCGGGAATTGCACCGGCCGCGGTCGCGGACCGGGATGCGTGGGCTTGGGATCGCGGGCGATGTGCGCCAGAATCTAGGCTTTCCTGTCCGGATCGCCGCATGCCCCGCAAGATCGCCGCCCGCAAGTCCCGCATCCATGGCAACGGCGTGTTCGCCGTGCTGCCGCTCAAGAAAGGCGAGCGGGTCATCGAGTACAAGGGCCGCCGCCGCACCCATGCCGAGGTCGACCGCGACGAGGCCGGCGACGTCGAGACCGGGCACACCTTCCTGTTCACCCTCAGCGACGACTACGTGATCGACGCCAACTACGAGGGCAACGACGCGCGCTGGATCAACCACAGCTGCGCGCCGAACTGCGAGGCGGTGATCGTCGAGGCCGAGGGCGAGGACCGGCGCAAGGACAAGGTGGTGATCGAGGCGCTGCGCGACATCAAGCCCGGCGAGGAACTCACCTACAACTACGGCATCACCCTGGCCGAACGGCACACGCCGCGGCTGAAGAAGATCTGGGAATGCCGCTGCGGCGCCAAGAACTGCACCGGCACCATGCTGCAGCCCAAGCGCTGACGTCACTCCAGCCGTCCACGCCGCGCCGACGCGCGGTTCACAGCCCTGCCACCGACGCGTTTCTACGGTGGGACTCCCCTACTCGAGGAGTGTCCCATGAGCGCAATGCCTTCCCTTGCCGGCAAGCAAGTCGCTGTCCTGGCCACCGACGGTTTCGAACAGTCGGAACTGCAGGAACCCAAGCGCCTGCTCGAATCTTGGGGCGCCCAGGTCGATGTGATCGCGCCGGGCGACGCCGACAGCATCCGCGGCTGGAACAAGAAGGACTGGGGTGACAGCGTGCCAGTGGACAAGCGTCTGCAGCAGGCCCAGGCCGGCGACTACGACGCGCTGGTGCTGCCGGGAGGGGTGATCAATCCCGACAACCTGCGCACCGAGCCGGCCGCGATCGCTTTCATCCAGTCCTTCGCCAGCGCCGGCAAGCCAGTGGCGGCGATTTGTCATGGCCCCTGGCTGCTGGCCGAGAGCGGGCTGGTGCGCGACCGCCAGGTGACCTCGTGGCCGTCGCTGAAGACCGACCTGTCCAATGCCGGTGGCCGCTGGGCGGATCAGGAAGTGGTGGTGGACGGCAACCTGATCACCAGCCGCAAGCCGGACGATATCCCGGCCTTCGCGCAAGCGGTGGCCAAGGCGCTGGGCTGAGTCCCGGCGATTCGCCTGTGCCGCCGCGATGGTGGCGACGCAGGAGAATCATAGAAACAGAAACGGCGGCCGAGGCCGCCGTTTCCACGTGCGCTGCTGGTGGCGGTTGCCGCCGCACCCTGGCCGTTGCGTGGATTACTGCGCGGGAAGCATGCCCGCCGGCACCAGCTTGCCGATGTCCTGGTTGAAACGCACCACCAGCGCGCCGTTCTCCACGCCGGCCGACTGGATCTGCACGTCGCCCAGCATCGCGGTCAGGCGCGGATCCAGCTTGTAGATCGGCTCCTTGCGCGCATAGTCCTCCAGCCAGGCATTGAGCAACTCGCGCGTGTTGGCATCGAGCTTGCCGCCGTTGGCGGCCGGGCGGAAGTCGTCGATGGTGGGGGATTGCAGGTGGAAGCTCTGGCTCTGCTGGTCGTAGCGCAGCGCGCTGGTCAACAGCACCTGGCCCAGCGGCGTTGCCGTGCCACCGCCGGTGGACATGCTCAGGTCGAACTGCATCTTCAGGCGATCGCCGGGCGGCAGGCTCAGCTTCGGGTCGCGGACGGTCATCTTGATCAGCCCGCCCAATGCCTTGTGCGTCTGCGGGAAGCTGCCGTCGAGGTAGTGCTGCACGTCGGCGGCGCCGACGCTGACCTGGCGGCCCTGGATCGTCGGCTCGGCCTGGGCCTGGGTGGCGGCGGCGAGCGCCAGCAGCGCGGCCGCGCGCAGGGTGAACTTGCGGAAGATCATCGGGAAGCCCTGGGCGAACGAGAGGAATTCACCATAACCTTGGCCGGTGAATGCGCGATTAGCGGAACCGGCGGCGCGCCCCGTTGCCGCTCAGGCGGCCGGCAGCGCCAGCCGTGCCAGCAGGGCGTCGAGCGCCGGCTGCAGCGGCGCCAGCAGCGCGCACGCCTCGCCGTCGCTGCGCTCGCCCAGGCCGCGCAGCAACTGCGTGCCGACGATCAGCGCGGCGCGCTCGTCGCCACGCAGTCCGGGCTGGCGCTGCGCTGCTTCGAGCAGGCGCATCCAGTCCTGCCGGCAGCGCGCCTCCAGTTCGATGGTGCAGCGGCCCTGGCAGGGCAGGCCGTCGTCCTGGATCGGGGTGACGGTGACGCGATAGCGTTGGGAGGCAGTCATGGCAGTGGCGCGCGCGGGGTGTGCCTTCAAGATAGGCGCGGCCGGGCGGCGCCACGAGCCTGCTGCTCGCGACGCTCTGTTCCAGTGCATCCGTTCAGCGTGCCGCGCGCAGCAGCGGCAAGGGGTCGTAGGCGCCGCCTTCGGCGTAGATGCCGTAATGCAGATGCGGGGGCGTGCCGCGCGCGTTACCGCTGTCGCCCACCGCACCGAGCGGGTCGCCGGGCTCCACCAGGTCGCCGACCTGCAGCCCTGGTGCCCATGTTTCCAGGTGCGCGTAGTAATGCCGCTGCCGGGCCGGGCCGAGCACCCAGACCTGGCGGCCGCCGAGGCCGCGGTCGGCGATGGCGACGACGATGCCGCGCGTCGCCGCCACCACCGGCGTGCCGCGCTTGGCGAAGATGTCCACGCCGGCGTGCTGGCGGTCGCGTCCGCGCGGGGCGCCGAAGGTGGCGGCGACGTGCCGCGGATCCACGCCTTCGACCGGCATGTGCAGCGCTGTCGGCGCCGGCGCCCGCGCCAACTCCCAGCCGACGCGCAGGCGCTGCGCCCATGGATGCCGCCACGCCCAGGCGGCGCCGAGCGCCAGTGCAGCCAGCAACGCCGCACGCAGCAATTCCCGGCGCAGGCGTCGCGCTGGCGAAGGCGTGGGCGACGCGGCCACGCGCTCAGTCCGCGTGCAAGGTGGCCGCCTGTTCCTGCAGGCGCTGCTTCAGGGCGTCGTCGATGCCGAGCTGCCGTGCCAGTTCGTCCAGGTAGCTGCGCTCCATGAAGCCCTGTTCGTCTGCGGCAAGCAGGCTGGCCAAGTACATTTCGGCGGCCATCTCGGGACTGGTCGATGCGCGCGCCACCTCGGCCGGATCCAGCGGCTTTTCCAGTTCCGCATGCAGCCACTGCTGCACGTCGGCATCGTTGCCGTGCAGGCGGGCGAACTCGCCTTCGATCAGGCGGCGTTCGTGCTCGTCCAGGTGGCCATCGGCCTTGGCTGCACCGACCAGTGCGCGCAACACCGCCTGGCTGTGCTGTTCCACCTCCAGTGGCGGCAGCCGGTCCACTGTCTGCGGTTCTGGGGCGGCGGCGCCGAGTTGCTGGCGTCGGTAGTCGCCATAGGCGCGATAGGCCATCAGCCCCAGCGCGGCCAGGCCGCCGTAGGTCGCCAGCTTGCGCGTGGTGCGGTGTTTGCCGAGCAGCAGGCCCAGCGCGCCGCCGCTGAGGGCTCCCTTGCCGAAGTCGGCGTTGAGCAGGCCGCCCAGGCCGCCGGCGGTCTGCTGCGCCGGTGCGGTCGGAGCGGCGCTGCCGGTCTTGCCCATGGCCTGGCCGGCGGCGCCCTGCGCCGATTGCAGCAGTTGGTCGAGAAAGCCCTGTAGTTTCATGCACGCGATCCTGTCGAAGGGAAGCACCGGTATAGCGGCCGCGGCCTTAGCGGACCGTCAACCCGGGGGCGTAGGCCGCGCAAAAAAAACGAGACGGCCGGGGCCGTCTCGTCGGTGTGCTTGCCTGGATCAGGCGACGCTGCTCAGAGCGCGGCGTCCTTGAGCTTCTTCAGCGGGCGCACCTTGAGCTTGGTGGTGGCCGGCTTGGCGGCGAACCACTGCTCTTCCTTGGTGAACGGATTGATGCCCTTGCGCTTCGGCTTGGCCGGCACGCTGACGGCGGTGATCTTCAGCAGGCCCGGCAGGGTGAACGAGCCAGCGCCCTTCTTGCTGACCGAACCGGCCACGGCGTGCTCCAGCGAGGCCATCACGGCGCGCACGTCCTTGGCGATCACGCCGCTGGTTTCGGCGATGTGCGCCACGAGCGCGGACTTGCTCAGCACGTCCTTGATCGGCTTGGGAGCGGCCGGCTTGGCGGCAGCCTTGGTCGCTACCTTCTTCACTGCCTTCTTCGGGGCAGCCTTTTTTGCGGTCTTTGCCATGATGTCCTGATTCCGTATTTGGTGGTTTGGGTCGCGCCGACCCCGTCGGCATGGCGAAATGTAGGGCATGTGCTACGCCGCGCCAATAGGCCGGAAGCAAAAAAACGCGAATATTCGCCGCGGCTGACGTCTTTTTCGCCGATGACGGTGCCGGCGCCGGCACATCCGCGACGACGCGGCAGGGCATTTCCTCCTACGCGCAGAAGCACAAGCCCGTAACGCCGCCTCCCCTATGGTCCGCGCTCAACTCACCAACAGGAGCCTCGCATGGGCATTTCGCGTCACGCCACCGCGCATTGGGAAGGCGATCTCAAGACCGGCCAGGGCCGGTTGAACACGCCGCAGAGCGGCCTGCTTGAGAACACCCGCTATGCGTTCAACAGCCGTTTCGGCGACGAGAAAGGCACCAATCCCGAAGAGCTGATCGCCGCCGCGCACGCCGGCTGCTTCACCATGGCGCTGTCGGCCAAGTTGACCGAAGCCGGCTTCCCGCCGACCGCGCTGGACACCCGCGCCGACGTCGACCTGTCGATGGAAGGCGGTCCGCAGCTGTCGCAGATCCGCCTGAAGGTCAAAGCGGTGGTACCGAACATCGAGGCCGCGCGCTTCCGCGAACTGGCCGACGACGCCAAGCAGAATTGCCCGGTGTCCAAGGCGCTGAGCGCGGTGCCGATCAGCCTGGAAGCGGAACTGGGCTGAGGAATCTCCGGCGCGGCCCGGCAGCATGCCGGGCCGCATGGCAGGCCAGGGCGCGTTGCGCCGCTGCACCGGCCCGCATGGCTTGATCGCCCCTAGCTGTCGCGCCACTAAATGTGCGCGCCACAGCCGTCCCTATTCAGTCTGGTTTCACCGCGTCGGATCGAGCATGCAGTCGCGCGATCCACGCGCTTGGAACCATCGCCATGAACAAGCTCTCGACCCGTCTGTTGACCGCTGCGCTCGCTGTCGGCGTCATCGGCTCCGCCGCCGCGCAGGATTACGGTTACACCCGTTACGACGACTACCGCGACCGTGGCTACGCGTCCGGCACCTACGAATATGCGCGCGTGGTGCGCGCCGATCCGATCATGGTGCAGGTCAACGGCCCGCGCGAGACCACCGAGCGCTGTTACGACCGCCCGGCTTCGGGTAGCTACGCCAGCGACTACGGCTACCGCGGCACCGATGGCGGCCGCACCGCCTCGTCGGTGGTCGGCGGCATCGCCGGTGCCGTGCTGGGCAGCCGCGTCGGCGGCGGCAATGGCCGCTTCGTCGGCACCGCGGTCGGCACCATGCTCGGCAGCCTGGCCGGCCGCTCGATCTACGACACCAACACCCGCGCCTATGGCGGCGGTTACGGTGGCGGCGTGGTCCGCGAATGCGATCCGGTGTCCTATCGGACCGAACGCTATGACCGCGTCGACGGCTACGACGTCACCTACGAGTACGGCGGCCGCTACTACCACACCCGCACCGCCTCGCCTCCGGGCGACCGCATCCGCGTCCGCGTCGACGTATTGCCCGACTGACCTTCAGGGCGCCTCCTTGCGAGGCGCCCTTTCTTTTGCGTGCCTGCCACACCCCTGGGCAGGACGCTGCAACCTCGATCAGGGCCAGTCGATGCGGCCTTCGATCACCGTCTGTACCTGACCGCCGGACCACACCTCGCCGGCCTCGTCCACGCGCAGCGTCAGCAGCGCATCGTGGCCGACCTCGCGGCCCTGGCTGGCGATATAGCGGCCGCCGTAGCCAGGCAGGGCCTTGCTGTGATCCAGCCATGCCGCCAGCACCGCATTGGCCGCGCCGGAGGCGGCATCCTCGAAGCGCCGGCCGTTGCCGACGAACGCGCGCACGGCCAACGCATAGGCCTGGCCGCTGGCGCGCGCGTAGGCGAACACGCCCATGCTGGCGGTGCTTTCGGCCAGGGCGGCGATCGCATCCCAGTCCGGCGCCAGCGCACGCAGCGCGGCTTCGTTGGCCACTTCGACCAGCCACCAGCAACGGCCGCCGTCCATGCGCACCGGCGGCAGCGCGCCGAGCGTCCAACCACGCAGTGCCGCCTGCAGGCGCGCATCCGCGGCATCGGCGATCTCGGCCACCTGCGCGCGCGGGGTGCGGATGGCGATGCTGCGCACTCCGGCATCCACATCGACCCGCAGCGGCAGCAGGCCTGCGATGCCGTCCTGGGTCAGCACGCCATCGCGCGGCGTGGCGATGCCCGCTTCCAGTGCGACGTGCGCGGTGCCGACGCTGGGATGGCCGGCGAACGGCACCTCCTTCTGCGGGCTGAACATGCGCAGCCCATAGCTGGCGTCCGGCCGCGTCGGCGCGAACACGAAGGTGGTTTCCGGCAGGCGCGTCCAGCGTGCGATGGCCTGCATCGTGGCGGCGTCCAAGCCATCGGCATCGAGCACCACGGCCAATGGATTGCCGTTGCCGGCGCGGGCGGAGAAGACATCGACCTGGAAGAAGCGGCGTGCGGCCATGAGGGGAAACTCCGGACTGCGGTGGGGGAGACCGGAGCTTACCAAGCGATCTTGCCAGCGATCACCGCTCGCACCAGGCCGCCGATCCACACCGCTTCCCCGTCCACCAGGCGCGCGACGCGGCCGTCGCGCCCGAGTTCGCGTCCCTGGCTGTCGACGTAGCGTCCGTGATGGCCCGGCCAGCGGTCCTGCGCGGCGAGCATGGCGGCGATCAGTGCGTTGGCGCTGCTGGTGACCGGGTCCTCGGCGACGCAGATGCCAGGGGCGAAGGCTCGGACTACGAGCTGGTGTTCGGCGGCATCGCTGAAGGCGATGCGGCCAGTTTGCCGGCATAGGGCAAAACAAGGTAGCGATTGCAGACAGCTCCGGCGTGAGCGTGCGTAGCGCGCGCTCTTCGGCCAGTTCCAGCAGCCACCAGTCCGGGCCGTTCGTCCAGAGTTGCGCGCTGCATCCGGATCGCCCAATCCCGGGCTGGCGGAAAACACGTCCAGTTGCAGGTCGCGGCGCTCGCTCACCGGCGCTCGGTTGGCAGTAGAATCGGGGGTTGCGCCCGCGCATGCCGGCGTTTTCCCCACACTGCAGACACCCCCACTCCATGTCAGCTTCCTCTCCTGTCGATCGCTGGATCGTCCTCAAGTTCGGCGGCACTTCGGTGTCGCGTCGTCATCGCTGGGACACTATTGGAACGTTGGCAAAAAAACGCGCGGACGAGACCGGCGCGCGGGTGCTGGTGGTGGTGTCGGCCTTGTCCGGGGTCACCAACGAACTGACCGCGATCGCTGACGGCAGCGCCGACAGTGTGCAACGCGTGGCCGCACTGGAGCAGCGCCACCGCGAGTTCCTGGCCGAACTGGAGCTGGATGCCGAGGCTGTGCTGGGCGAACGCCTGGCGGCCTTGCGCGGCCTGCTCGACGATCCGCGCGCGGCCGAGCGCACGCTGGACTGGCAGGCCGAGGTGCTGGGGCAGGGCGAACTGCTGTCCTCGACCCTGGGCGCGGCCTATCTGCGCGCCAACGGCCTGGACATGGGCTGGATGGACGCGCGGCAATGGCTGGACGCGCTGCCGCCGCAGCCGAACCAGAGCGCCTGGTCGCGGCGCCTGTCGGTGTCGTGCCAGTGGCAGTCCGATCCACAGTGGCGCGCGCGCTTCGTCGCCCAACCCACGCGCATGCTGATCACCCAGGGCTTCATCGCCCGACACGAGGACGGCGGCACCGCCATTCTCGGCCGCGGCGGCTCGGATACCTCGGCGGCGTACTTCGGCGCGCTGCTCGGCGCCAGCCGGGTGGAGATCTGGACCGACGTGCCGGGCATGTTCAGCGCCAATCCGCGCGAGGTGCCGGACGCGCGCCTGCTGACCCGCCTGGACTACTACGAGGCGCAGGAAATCGCCACCACCGGTGCCAAGGTGCTGCACCCGCGCTCGATCAAGCCGTGCCGCGACGGCGGCGTGCCGATGGCGATCCTGGACACCGAGCGCCCGGAGCTGCCCGGCACCAGCATCGACGGCAACGCCCGCACCGTGCCCGGGGTCAAGGCGATCAGCCGCCGCAACGGCATCGTGCTGGTGTCGATGGAAGGCATCGGCATGTGGCAGCAGGTCGGCTTCCTGGCCGACGTGTTCGCGCTGTTCAAGAAGCACGGGCTGTCGGTGGACCTGATCGGTTCGGCCGAGACCAACGTCACTGTGTCGCTGGACCCGAGCGAGAACCTGGTCAACACCGACGTGCTGGCGGCGCTGTCGGCCGACCTGGCGGAGATCTGCCGGGTCAAGATCATCGTGCCGTGCGCGGCGATCACCCTGGTCGGGCGCGGCATGCGTTCGCTGCTGCACAAGCTCTCGGACGTGTGGGCCACGTTCGGCAAGGAGCGCGTGCACATGATCTCGCAGTCGTCCAACGACCTGAACCTGACCTTCGTCATCGACGAGACCGATGCCGACGGGCTGCTGCCGATCCTGCACGCCGAGCTGATCGACAGCGGCGCGATGCCGGTGGAGGAGACCGAGGTGTTCGGCCCGCGCTGGCGCGAGATCGCCGGCACTGTGCGGCCGCGGCCGGTGCCGTGGTGGCAGGGCGAGCGCGCGCATCTGCTGCGCCTGGCCGAGGCCGGCACGCCACGCTACCTCTACCACCTGCCGACCCTGCGCGAACGCGCGCGTGCGCTCAAGGCGATCGCCGCGGTGGACCAGCGCTACTACGCGATCAAGGCCAACGCGCATCCGGCGATCCTGCAGACCTTGGTCGAGGAGGGCTTCGGCCTGGAGTGCGTCTCGCACGGCGAACTGCGCCGGGTGTTCGAGATCGTGCCGGAGCTGTCGCCGCGGCGGGTGCTGTTCACCCCCAGCTTCGCGCCCCGGGCCGAGTACGAAGCCGCGTTCGCGCTGGGCGTGACCGTGACCGTGGACAACGTCGAGGCGCTGCAGCGCTGGCCGGAGCTGTTCCGCGGCCGCAGCCTGTGGCTGCGCATCGACCTGGGCCATGGCGACGGCCACCACGAGAAGGTCAACACCGGCGGCAAGGCCTCCAAGTTCGGCCTGTCGGCGACCCGTGTCGACGAGTTCGTCGAGGCCGCGCGCGCGCTGGACATCCGCATCGTCGGCCTGCATGCGCACCTGGGCAGCGGCGTGGAGACGGCGCAGCACTGGCGGCGCATGTGCGACGAGCTGGCCGGCTTCGCCCGGCGCATCGGCAGTGTCGAGGTCATCGACATCGGCGGCGGCCTGCCGATCCCGTACAGCGCCGACGACGAACCGTTCGACCTGGATACCTTCGCGCAGGGCCTGGCCGAGGCCAAGGCCGTGCATCCGGCGTTCCGCCTGGCGATCGAACCGGGCCGCTATCTGGTGGCCGAGTGCGGTGTGCTGCTGGCCCGCGCCACCCAGGTGATCGAGAAGGACGGCATCCGCCGGGTCGGCCTGGATGCCGGCATGAACACGCTGATCCGCCCGGCGCTGTACGACGCCTGGCACGACGTGGCGAACCTGAGCCGGCTCGAGCAGCCGGCCGAAACCGTGTTCGACGTGGTCGGGCCGATCTGCGAGTCCAGCGACGTGTTCGGCAAGCGTCGGCGCCTGCCGGCGGGTACCACGCCCGACGACGTGATGCTGATCGCCGACGCCGGCGCCTATGGTTACAGCATGGCCAGCACCTACAACCAGCGCGAGTTGCCCCGCGAGGAGGCGATCGATGCGCGCGCGGACTGAGTTCGTCGCGGGCAGTGCCGCGGCCGGCGCGTTGGCGATGGCGGCTGCCACCGCGGTGGATCAGTCCGGCACCTCGCTGCCGTGGACCGATAGCCTGAAGTGGGCGTTGCCGGCCCTGGCCGCCGCTGCCGCCGGCGCGTGGTTGGCATTGCGCTGGACGCGCCGCAGGCCTGCTGCCAGCGCCGGCGCGCTGGCCCTGCGCGCCCTGCTGCTGACCGGGCTGGCCTACGTGCCGGCGCTGGCGCTGTATGTGCTGGTGGCCGTCCTGGCCTCCGCCGCGTCGGTGCCGACCGGATTGCCATGGCAGTTGCTGCTGATGGCCTTCGTGTTCGGCTGCCTGCCGCTGCTGTGGGCCGCCTTGCCGTTTTCGATGATCGAATTTCTTCTGTGTCGCCGCTATCTGCGGCACACGCGTGTGCTTGCAGGACATCCATGACCGCTTTCGACAAACAGCAGATCGCCACCTTTCGCTTCGTGCGCTGCGGCTTCGATGCCGACAGCGGCGTGGCGCGCCTGGTCTATGCGTTCGACGACGGCCCGGAGCTGGTGGAGACCATCACCGTGCCCGGCGCGCCGTTCGTGCTCGATCCGGCGCGGGCGCAGGCGGCACAGCGCGCCCTGCGCCTGCTGCACCTGATCGCTGGCGTCAGCTACTACAAGGCGGCGGTGCCGCCGCGCATCGTCATCGACGACTACGCCATCGATGCCGAGACCGCTGCGCTGCTGGACAGCGTGTACCTGCATGGCCTGGGCGAGTTCGCCTATCGCAACGGCCTGGACCTGCGTGGGCGCATCCGCTTCCCGGCCGCGGACGCGGTCGTGGCCGATGCCGCGGCGCTGGGATTGCGCGACCAGGCCCTGGTGGCGATCGGCGGCGGCAAGGATTCGCTGGTCAGCATCGAGGCCCTGCGCGCGGCCGGCGTGGCGCAGACGGTGACCTGGATCGGCGGATCGCAGTTGATCCGCGCCTGCGCCGAGCGCACCGGGTTGCCGACCTTGAACATCGGCCGCACGCTGGCGCCGGAACTGTTCGAGCTGAACCGGCAGGGCGCGTGGAACGGCCACATCCCGGTGACCGCGGTGAACTCGGCGATCCTGGTGTTCGCCGCGGTGCTTCACGACGCCGGCCAGGTGGTGTTCTCCAACGAGCACTCGGCCAGTTACGGCAGCCAGATCGCCGGCACCGGCGAGGTCAACCACCAGTGGTCCAAGGGCTGGGCCTTCGAGCAGGCGTTCGGCGCCCAGGTGCAGCGCTACGTGGCCGCGGACCTGCGCTATTACTCGCTGCTGCGCCCGCTGTCGGAGCTGGCGGTGGCGCGGCAGTTCGCCAAGACCGACCACTACGACGCGCATTTCTCCAGCTGCAACCGCAACTTCCACATCCTCGGCGAGCGCCCGGCGCACCGCTGGTGCGGGGTCTGCCCGAAGTGCCATTTCGTGTTCCTGGCGCTGGCGCCGTTCATGCCGAAGACGCGCCTGGTGCGGATCTTCGGCCGTAACCTGCTCGACGATGCCGGCCAGGCCGGCGGCTTCGACGCGCTGCTGGAGTTCCAGGACCACAAGCCGTTCGAGTGCGTGGGCGAGGGCCGCGAGTCGCGTGCGGCGATGGCGGCGCTGGCGGCGCGTGCGGAGTGGAAGGAGGACGCGCTGGTGGCGCGCTTCATCCACGAGATCCAGCCGCAGCTCGATCCCGCCGACCTGCGCGTGGAGCCGCTGCTGGAACTGGACGCGCAACACCGCATCCCGGCCGACCTGTGGGAACGCGTGCGTGCGAATTTCGCAGCTTGAGTCGCAGCGCGTCGCGCTGTGGGGGTGGGGGCGGGAAGGCCGCGCGGCCTATGCCGCTTTGCGGGACCCGGGGCCCGGGACCCGGGACCCGAGAGGCGCGTCGCCGCTGACGGTGTTCTGTTCGGCTGATGAGGCGGCCGAGATCGCTGCGTTGCACGATCCCCACCTGAAAATGGAGACCGAGGCCAGCGCCGAGCGCCTGGCCGCGTTCGATGTCGTGATCAAGTCGCCCGGGATCAGCCCGTACCGGCCCGAGGCGCAGGCCGCGGCAGCGAGCGGCACGCGCTTCGTCGGCGGCACCGCGCTGTGGTTCGCCGAACACGCCGGCGCGGATGGCGTGGTGCCCGGCAGCGTCTGCGTCACCGGGACCAAGGGCAAGAGCACCACCACCGCGCTGCTGGCGCACCTGCTGCGCGCCGGCGGCCACCGCACCGGCCTGGTCGGCAACATCGGCGTGCCGCTGCTGGAAGTGCTGGCGCCGATGCCGTCGCCGCAATACTGGGCGATCGAACTGTCGAGCTACCAGACCGGCGATGTCGCCCGCAGCGGCGCGCGGCCGCAGCTGGCGCTGGTGCTGAACCTGTTTCCCGAGCATCTGGACTGGCACGGCAGCCAGGCGCGCTACATCGCCGACAAGCTCGAGCTGGTCACCCATGCGCGGCCGCGCATCGCCCTGCTCAATGCCGCCGATCCGCAACTGGCGGCGCTGCAACTGCCCGACAGTGACGTGCGCTGGTTCAACCGCGAGGACGGCTGGCACATGCGCGGCGAGGTGGTCTATCGCGGCGACACCGCGGTGTACGACAGCGCGCAGGCGCCGCTGCCGGGCCGGCACAACCGCGGCAACCTGTGCGCGGTGCTGGCCGCGATCGAGGCGCTGGGGCTGGACGCGGCGGCGCTGGCGCCGGCGGCCGATCGCTTCCGGCCGTTGCCGAACCGGCTGCAGACCCTGGGCACGCGTGGCGGCGTGACCTATGTGAACGACTCGATCAGCACCACGCCGCATGCCAGCCTGGCGGCGCTGGAGTGTTTCCGCGGGCGGCGCATCGCGCTGCTGGTCGGCGGCCACGACCGCGGCCTGGACTGGCAGGACTTCGCCGACCACATGCGCGATGGTGGCGCACCGCTGGAGATCGTCACGATGGGGGCCAACGGCCCACGCATCCATGCCTTGCTGACGCCGCTGGCCGCCGGCGCCGGCTTCGGCCTGCATGCGGCGGCCGACCTGGCGGAAGCGGTGGCGCTGGCGCGCGTGGCGCTGGACGAGCAGGGCGGCGTGGTGCTGCTGTCGCCCGGCGCGCCCAGCTTCGGCGCCTACCGCGACTACGTGGCGCGCGGCCGCCATTTCGCCGCGCTGACCGGGTTCGACCCGGACGCGATCAGCGCCATCCCGGGGCTGGGCATCGCCTGAGTGGCGGCGCGGCGTCGGCGCACGCAGTGCGCTGGCGTCGCGCTGTCGGTGCGACTACCGCACGTTGCGATGCGTGGCTCTGGGCTGACATGCCAGCTGCGGAAAGAGCATGACCGGAAGCGGCCGCCGGGCCGCCACACGACGGCGCTGTGCGCCTTGTCCCAGAGCCATCGTGGGCCGCCGTCGCCCTCACCTCGGCGTGCATGTCACGCTCTAGACTGCCGCCTGGTTCCCACGGGAGAAGGACGATGCGCACACGTTCGATGATGCGGTGGACCGGTCTGCTCGCGCTGGCCTTGGCACTGCCGCTGCAGGCCTGGGCGGCGATGCAGGCCAAGCCGGTGGAATGGCAGGTCGGCAAGGACACCTTCAGCGGCGTGCTGGTCTACGACGATGCCGAGCACGACAAGCGCCCCGGCCTGGTGATGGTGCCGAACTGGCGCGGCGTCAACGGCTCCGCGGTGGAGAAGGCCAAGCGCCTGGCCGGAGACGATTACGTGGTGCTGGTGGCCGACGTCTACGGCAAGGGCAAGCGACCGGCCAACGATACCGAGGCCGGGCAGTTCGCCGGTGCGCTGAAGAAGGATCCGGCCACGCTGCGCGCACGGGCGTTGGCGGCGGTGGCGGCGGTGAAGGGGCAGGCCGGCAAGGCGCCGCTGGATCCGGCCCGGATCGGCGCGGTCGGCTTCTGCTTCGGCGGCACCACGGTGCTGGAGCTGGTCCGTGCCGGTGCGCCGCTGGCCGGCGTGGTCAGCCTGCATGGCGGCCTGGCCACGGCGGCGCCGGCGGCCGCGGGCAGCGCCAAGGCGCCGGTGCTGGTGCTCAATGGCGCCGACGACAAGAGCGTGAGCCGCGACGACATCGCCGCCTTCGAGCAGGAGATGAACGGCGCTGGCGCCGACTGGCAGTTCGTCAACTTCAGCGGCGCGGTGCACTGCTTCGCCGAAGCCGACGCCAACAGCCCGCCGGGCTGCCAGTACAACCCGCGTGCGGCCAAGCGCGCCTACCGGATGCTCGAGGACTTCTTCGAGGAGCGCTTCGGCCAGGAGTAGGGAGGTGCCTCGCGCTGCGCGCTCGGCGGGATTGGGGATTGGCAAAGGCGGTGGATCGCGCTTTGCCAATTTCGCTGCGTAACCGGACCTAAAGCGTGTGCGGCGCTGACTTTGCAGCGTGAGCCGGTAACGCGTCAGGCGCCAGCCAACCGGCTTTAACGAATCCCCATTCCCGATTCCCCAATCTCTCCGGCGCACACAGCGCGCCGGGATTTGGGAGGTGCCTCGCGCTGCGCGCTCGGCGGGATTGTGGATTGGCAAAGGCGGTGGATCGCGCTTTGCCAATTCCGCTGCGTAACCAGACCTAAAGCGTGTGCGCTGCTGACTATGCAGCGTGAGCCGGTAACGCGTCAGGCATCAGCCAACCGGCTTTAACGAATTCCCAATCCCGATTCCCCAATCCCTCCGGCGCGCGGTAGCGCGCCGGATAAGCGGCCTAACGGGCGTAATGAACCCTTACGGTGTCTTGGAGGATGGCTTGAGCAAGTGCGCCTGCGCAGCGGCGACGGCACCATTCATCGCCGCGCGCGCCTGCGGGCTGTTGCGCCAGCAGGTGGAGCCGAGCAGCGCGGCGGCCTGCTCGGTGAGGTGCTGCGCGTCGCAGGCGGACAACGCCTCCAGGGTATGCACGCCCAGTTGCTCCAGCCGTGCGACCACGGTCGGGCCGACGCCCTTCACCGCCAGCAGCACGGCGCGCTCCTCGG
The DNA here is from genome assembly GCF_014199855.1 of Xanthomonas sp. F1. NCBI lineage: Bacteria > Pseudomonadati > Pseudomonadota > Gammaproteobacteria > Lysobacterales > Lysobacteraceae > Xanthomonas > Xanthomonas sp. F1. The sequence goes on from NZ_JACHOK010000002.1 coordinate 592,158, forward strand.
CGGTGAATGTGGTCATGCGCGAGCGGCGATCAGTGCCTGCGCTCGACCGCGTAGCGCGCCAGGCCGCGCAGCGCGGCCACCGCCTCGTTCTCCGGCAGGCCGTCCAGGGCGCGCTCGGCGGCGGCGGCGTAGTCGGCGGCGCGGCGGCGGCTGTAGTCGATGCCACCGCTGGCTTCGATCGCGGCCAGCACCTCGGGCATCGCGCTGGCATCGCCCTGTTCGACGATCTGGCGCAGGCGCGCGCGGGTGGCCTCGTCGGCATGCGCCATCGCGTGGATCAGCGGCAGCGTGGCCTTGCCCTCGGCCAGGTCGTCGCCCAGGTTCTTGCCCAGGTCGGTGGCGTCGGCGGTGTAGTCGAGCACGTCGTCGGCGATCTGGAACGCATAGCCCAGCTGCATGCCGTAGTCGTACAGGTGCTCCTGCACCGCCTCGCTGGCACCGGAGGCCAGCGCGCCCAGGCGGGTGCCGGCGGCGAACAGTACCGCCGTCTTGCGCTCGATCACGCGCAGGTAGGCAGCTTCGTCGGTGTCCGGGTTGTGCACATGCAGCAGTTGCAGCACCTCGCCCTCGGCGATGCGGTTGGTGGTGTCGGCGAGCAGGCGCATCACCGCCATGCTGTCCAGTTCCACCATCAGCTGGAAACTGCGCGAATACAGGAAGTCGCCGACCAGCACGCTGGGCGCGTTGCCCCACAGCGCGTTGGCAGTGCTGCGGCCTCGGCGCAGGTCCGACTCGTCCACCACGTCGTCGTGCAGCAGGGTCGAGGTGTGGATGAATTCGATGATCGCCGCCAACTGGTGCTGCATCGGCCCGCCGGCGCCGCAGGCGCGGCCGGCCAGCACCACCAGCATCGGGCGCAGGCGCTTGCCGCCGGCGGAGACGATGTGGTCGGCGATCTGGTTGATCAGCACGACGTCCGAGGCCAGGCGGCGGCGGATCAGGGCGTCCACCTCGGCCATGTCCGGCGCGGCGAGCATCTGGATCTGGGGCAGGCCCAGGGCGGAGCTGGGGGATTCGGCGATGCTCATGCGGACAGGACTGGAAACGTGCGCGAAGTATAGGCTGCGCGGCCACATCCGTCCCGCCGTGGGGCGCGGCCGGGGCCTGAAGGCTTGCCGCGCCTGGGTTTGCAACGCCCGGCGGGGCGCGTGCCGGTAGGAATCCGACAGGCCGATGCGGCGTTTTCCGGGGCGCCCGCGGGCGCCTGGCGCAGGCCGGCCCAGCCCGGCGATGTTAGGATTGCTCCCCCGAAATCTTCTTTACCGCTCCGCGTGCTCCCGGCCGCGGAGACCCCAGACGGAAGCAGCTCATGGCCCGCGGCATCAACAAAGTCATCCTCGTCGGCAACCTCGGCAACGATCCCGACACCAAGTACACCCAGGCCGGCATGGCCATCACCCGCATCAGCCTGGCCACCACCAGCGTGCGCAAGGACCGCGACGGCAACCAGCAGGAACGCACCGAGTGGCATCGCGTCGTGTTCTTCGGAAAGCTGGGTGAGATCGCCGGCGAGTACCTGCGCAAGGGTAGCTCGGTCTACGTCGAAGGCTCGATCCGGTACGACAAGTACACCGGCCAGGACGGCGTGGAGAAGTACTCCACCGACATCGTCGCCGACGAGATGCAGATGCTCGGCGGCCGCGGCGAGGGCGGCGGTGGCGGCATGGGCGGCGGCGACCGTCCGCAGCGCTCGGCGCCGCCGCGCCAGGAACGCTCCGGCATGGGCGGCGGTGGCGGTGGTGGCGGGCAGGATTACGCGCCGCGTCGGCAGCAGCCGGCACCGCAGCAGTCCGCACCGATGGACGACTTCGCGGACGACGATATTCCGTTCTGATTTTCAGTCATTGCCTGATGTCACTCAGCCCCAGTCAGCCGCCGTGCTTGCTGGGGCTTTTTGTTTTGCACGAGGTGTGTTCTTTGCTGCTGGCCCGGCATCGATCTTCTGCCTGGAGAGGATGGGCGATGGCGCGGCCACGCGTGCCAGGCGATCGATCGACTGAGAGGCGAGGCCAAGCTTCGGCGCGCTTTTGCTCTGTCCCCAACAACGGCGACGCGAAGCCAGGCGCGCTCGGTCGATTGGGGGCATGGAACATCCTCTTTCTCCAGGCTTGGAGAATTTCGGCCGAAGCGAGCGTGCATGCGGTGGGTGCTGTGCTGTTTTCGCCTTCGCGAAATCAGATTGATTGCCAAGCGTGGTTCCACGCGGCCGCCTCGCGCAATGCCTTGGTGCGCGGCTTTTCTTGCCGAATCCTTGTCGTCGCTCCCGGCAGGCCGGCGCGACCGGAACGGATCAAGTGCCGTAGGAGCGGCTTTTAGCCGCGACGGCTTTCCTGGGAAAGCCTGTCGCGGCTAAAAGCCGCTCCTACGAAAAAGCACATTGGCTGCACTCGCCTCCACACCAATATCCGCGTCACATGAATGCGTGTGGCAGCGTGGCGGGGATGCACTGGAACTTCCATCCGAACCCGCCATCCCAGCCACCGTGCAGGCAGTCCAGTGCCCTGGCTCCAAGGCCAAGCCACTGTTTCATCTGCTTCTCGCCATGCTTCCTCTGCATGGACATGTTCACGCTGCTGCAAGCCTGTTTTCGCTGTACATCGGCTTGTCTCTCTCCATGCCTCTCCCGGCATTTCACCATCGGCATGCGGCCATCGGCGCGACAACGTTGTGCCCTGCAGCATGAGCTTTCGTGCACTGCGTCTTGCACAAACGCGATTTCCTCCCGTATGGTTCAATCGATTGAATCGCGGCGATTCGTCAGCGTTTGACACCGGTTGGGAGGCCGGAAGGTGGATGTCTATCCATTCGATCGAACCGGCGCCGGCCTCGGGGTTCACGCGGCGCGACGCGCTGCGCCTGGCGGTCGCCGGGAGCCTTGGCCTTGGGGCAGCGGCAGTGCTGCCAGCGCGTGCTGCCGCCACGCCGCTCAGGGGCAACCTGAAGCAGTCCGTCGCCCGCTGGACGTTTCCGCAGCTGTCGACCGCACAGCTTTGCCAAGTGGTGAAGGGCATGGGGTTCGCCGCCATCGATCTGGTTGGCCCCGCGGATTGGCCCACGCTGAAGGCGCATGGCGTGTACAGCGCGATGTGCAACGGCGCGGAACTCGGCCTGGACAAGGGCTTCGCCGACAGCCAGTTCCACGATGAACTCGTTGAGCGCTACACGCGGCACATCGACCTGGTGGCCGATGCCGGCTATCGCAACCTCATCTGTTTTTCCGGCAATCGCAATGGCATGGATCCCCAGGACGGCATGGCCCACGCCGAAGCCGGACTCAAGCGCATCCTCGGGCATGCCGAGAGGCGCGGTGTCGTGCTGGTGATGGAGCTGCTGAACTCCAAGGTCGATCACCCCGACTACCTGTGCGACCACTCCGCCTGGGGCGTCGAGCTGTGCCGGCGGATCGGCTCGGACCATTTCGGCCTGCTGTACGACATCTACCACATGCAGATCATGGAGGGCGACATCATCGCCACCATCGGCAAGCATCACGCGTGCTTCAAGCATTACCACACCGCCGGCGTCCCGGGCCGGCACGAGATCGGGGACGCGCAGGAGCTCCACTATCCCGCGATCTGTCGCGCGATTCGCGATACCGGTTTCGATGGCTATCTGGCGCAGGAATTCGTTCCTACGGCGCCGGATCCCGTCGGCTCGCTGCGCGAGGCAATCCGCCTCTGCGACGTCTGAAACGCTATCCACCCAGGTGAAGTAGAACCCATGGCAGACAATCATTACGACGCCATCGTCGTTGGCTCGGGCATCAGTGGCGGTTGGGCGGCGAAGGAGCTGACCGAGAAGGGACTCAAGGTCCTGATGCTGGAACGCGGACGCAACATCGAGCACGTCAAGGACTACGTCAACGCGATGAAGGAGGCGTGGGATTTCCCGCACCGCAACCGCCCGACCCAGGCGATGAAGGCCGCATATCCTGTGCTGATGCGCGACTACGCCCTGGTCGAGAACCTGCAGGGGATGTGGGCCAACGAACAGGAATCGCCCTACACCGAGATCAAGCGGTTCGACTGGTTTCGCGGCTATCACGTGGGAGGTCGCTCGCTGATGTGGGGACGGCAGAGCTATCGCCTGTCGGACCTGGATTTCGAGGCGAACCTCAAGGACGGCATCGCCACCGATTGGCCGATCCGCTACGCCGACATCGCGCCCTGGTACGACCACGTGGAGAAGTTCGCCGGCATCGCCGGCACGCGCGAGGGACTGGACGTGTTGCCGGATGGCGAGTTCCTGCCGCCGATCCCGTTGAACATCGTCGAGAAGGACGTCGCCGCGCGGATCAAGAAGGCCTTTGGCGGCACCAGGCACCTGATCCACTCGCGCACTGCGAACATCACCCAGCCCAAGGTCGAGCAGGGCCGCGTCAACTGCCAGTATCGCAACAAGTGCATCCTGGGCTGTCCCTTCGGCGCCTACTTCTCGACCCAGGCGGCAACGCTGCCGGCGGCCATGAAGACGGGCAACCTGACCTTGCGGCCGTTCTCGATCGTCAAGGAGGTGCTCTACGACAAGGACCGCAAGCGTGCGCGCGGGGTGGAGATCATCGACGCCGAGAGCGGGCAGACCTACCAATACACGGCCAATGTCATCTTCCTCAACGCGTCCTCGTTCAATTCGACCTGGCTGCTGATGAACTCGGCCACCGACGTCTGGGACGGTGGCCTGGGGTCGTCGTCCGGCGAGCTGGGGCACAACGTGATGGACCATCATTTCGGCGCAGGTGCTTCCGGCCGGGTGGAGGGCTACGACGACAAGTACTACTTCGGCCGCCGTCCCTGCGGCTTCTACATTCCCCGGTTCCGCAATGTCGCCACGGACAAGCGCAGCTACCTGCGCGGCTTCGGCTACCAGGGTGGTGCGAGCCGCACCGGCTGGTCGCGCGAGATCGCCGAACTGAACATCGGCGCCGACCTGAAGGAGGCGCTGACCGTGCCGGGCGACTGGCGCATCGGCATGACCGGCTTCGGCGAGATGTTGCCGCACCACGACAACACGATTCGCCTGGACCCGCAGCGCAAGGACAAATGGGGGCTGCCGGTGCTGGCGATGGACGTCGCCATGCGCGAAAACGAAAAGGCCATGCGCAAGGACATGGCCGCCGATGCCGCCGAGATGCTGGAGGCGGCCGGCGTCAAGGACGTGACAATGCACGATGCCGACTATGCGCCGGGCAAGGGCATCCACGAGATGGGCACCGCGCGCATGGGCCGGGACCGCAAGAACTCCGTGCTCAACCAGTACAACCAGGTGTGGGACGCGCCGAACGTCTACGTGACCGATGGCGCCTGCATGACCTCCAGCGCCTGCGTGAATCCCTCGCTGACCTACATGGCGCTGACCGCACGTGCCGCCGATCATGCCGTGCGCGAACTGAAAGCGGGGAACCTGTGATGGAACGTCGCGAACTGCTGAAGATGATCTTCGCCGCCACGGGCGCGGCGATGGTCGGGCTGCCCGCGCTCGCCCATGCACAGGCGCCGGCCGCGGCGGCGAAGGCCCTCTTCACCGCTGCCGATATCGGCACGCTGGACGAGATCGCCGAGACCATCCTGCCGCGAACCAAGACGCCGGGGGCGAAGGACGCCGGTGCCGGCGCGTTCATGGCGAAATTCGTCACCGACTGCTACACCCCCCGGCAGCAGGCGGCGTTCCGCGCCGGCCTGGCCGAGATCGACAAACGTGCCGGCGGTCGGTTCGTGTCGCTCGCGCCACAGGCGCGCACCGAGCTGCTGCGCGCCCTGGATGCGGAGGCCAGGGCAAAGGCCATCGACGTGACCGACACCGGCACCGCCGAAGCGGCGGACGCGATGCCGCATCCCTTTACGATGATCAAGCAGCTGACCATCTTCGGCTTCTTCACCTCCGAGGTCGGCGCCAACGAGGTGCTGCGCTACGTCGCCGTGCCGGGCCGCTACGAAGACATTCCCTACGTTCCCGGTACGCCCGCCTGGGCGACCAGCTGATGGACCGTCACGCTTCGCCCTTCCTCCTTTCCCAGGAAACACGATGACCAGATCCCTGCTGATGGCGGCCTGCCTGCTGGCCGCGGCGCCTGCGGTCGCGCAGGCCGACGGCGATCCCGCACGCGATCCTGCCAAGACCGAAGTGTGGAAGCCCGTGCCCGCGACCGTGGCCACGCCCCCGGGCGGCGCGCCCTCGGACGCGATCGTGCTGTTCGATGGCAAGGATCTGTCGGCCTGGGAGTCGGAGCAGGGCGGACGCGTGCCCTGGCGCGTCGCCGACGGCGCGCTGACCGTGGTGCCGGGCAGCAAGGGCATCCGCACCAAGCAGCGCTTCTGCGACATCCAGTTGCATGTCGAGTGGCGCACGCCCACCGCGACCCGTGGCTTCGACGGCCAGCAGCGGGGGAACAGCGGCATCTTCCTGCAGGAGCTGTATGAGTTGCAGGTGCTCGACAGCTACGACAACCCGACCTATGCCAATGGCCAGGCCGGCGCGATCTACAAGCAGGCCATTCCGCTGGTGAATGCCTCGCGTGCGCCAGGCCAATGGCAGATGTACGACATCATCTGGACGGCGCCCCGTTTCTCGCAGGGCGGCGGACTCACCTCACCCGCCCGCATCACCGTCCTGCACAACGGCGTCCTGGTGCAGAACGACACCGTGCTGTCGGGCAAGACCGAGTACATCGGCGCGCCGTCGTATGCGCCGCATGCCTGCGCGCCGATCTTCCTGCAGGAGCACGATTCCAAGGTCAGCTACCGCAACATCTGGGTGCGCGAGCTGTAGCGCCGGCGCGCCGTCGGTGCTGGTCACCGGGGCGTGTCATCAATCCCTCATTATGCCGCGCCCAACGCGACGCACTCGGGAATGGCGCGACGACCGCGAACTTCTGCTTCAGCGATCAGATGGCGCTGGGGGCCTCGCGGCCTGCCGGAACTTGGACATCCGCGTGCCGGACCACCTGTTCATCGTCGGCTTCGACGACCTGGCGTCGTCCAGTTGCCTCACGCCGCCTTGCCGGCTGCGCGTGCGTCTTTTCAGGTCGCCTGTCGCGGCGCGGCGCCGAGCAGGAACTGCTCGACCGCGCGTAGCACCATAGTGCGCACCAGCGCTGGCGCCAGCGGCGGCGGATCGCGCTGGTAGATGCGTACGTCCACTTCGGCGGTCAGCAGTGCCAGGAAGTGCAGGGCAGCGATGATCGGGTCGCTGGCGCGCAGTTCGCCGCGCGCCATTGCCGCTTCCAGCACTGCGGCCACCGCCACCACCGATTCGCTGGGACCGGCCTGGTAGAACAGCTGTCCGACATCGGAGCGGCCGGCCTCGGCTACCACCATGCGGTAGACCGCGATGGCGACCGCATCGTTGCTCACCACCTGCAGCATGCATTCGCCGAACTGCATCAGCATCGAATGCAGGTCGGTTTCGCCAGCCTGGGGCGATTGCAGGCGCCAGATCGCGTCGGACAAATGTGCGGTCGCCGCGGCGCGGATCACGGCAGTGAATAGTTCCTCCTTGGACGCGAAATAGCCGTACAAGGTGGCCTTGGAGCCGCCCAGTCGTTTCGCAAGCTCGTTCATCGAAGCGCGTTCGTAGCCCAGTTCCTGGAACAGTTTCGTCGCCGCCTCGACGATGGCCTCGCGTCGGGCCTCGGTTCGAACCTTCATTGCGCCTCCTAAAGTGAACCCAACTGTACATTTTTCTTGACAGCGGGAAAAATCGCCTCTAATAATAAACCGTACAGTACGGTTTAATTTAGCGGCATGCGGTGTCCAGCCCGTTTCGGCCGGCCGCCATCGCTTACCGCGATACCGCACGGGTGCGCGCATGCAGCCGCCAATGTGTTGCGGACTGCCTCATCGACTTCATGAAAGGTGCTCCTATGAAACGTTCTTACCTGCTGTTTCCCTTGGCGGCGCTGGCTTGCCTGGGCGTGGCCGGTTGCGCCACCACCCAGCCTGTCGCCTATTCGGGAATCGCTTCCTCGCAGCAATTGCGGCCCAATCCCAGCGACCGCTCCGGACGCGTTCCCTACGACTATTCCGCCGGCGCCAACTGGCGCGACTACGACAGCGTGGTGGTCGAGCCGGTGGCGATCTATCGCGGGCCTGACAACCAGTTCGACGAGAAGGTTTCCGAGCAGGACAAGATCGAACTGGCGCAATTCATGCGCGCCACCTTCAGCCAGGCGCTGCAGGCGCGCTTCTCGGTGGTCAACCGGCCACGACCGGGCTCGTTGCGCGTGGCGGTGACACTGACCGGTGCGAAGAAGACGACACAGTTCGCGGGCACTGTGACCAAGTTCGACCTCGCCGGCGGCCCGTACAACGTGGTGCAGTCAATCCGCGGCAAGGAAGGCGCCTTGTCCGGTTCGGTCAGCTATGCGGTGGAGATCTACGACGCCACCACCGATCACCTGCTCAGCGCCTATGTATCCAAGCAGTATCCGAACGCATTGAACGTCAAGGCCACCATCGGCGGTCTCGGCGCATCGAAGGCGGGGATCAAGAAGGGTGCGCAGGATCTGGTCGCACGCCTCGACTGACGGTGCCTTCGCCACAACGGTGCACGGCCCGCCGGCATTCACCTCGGTTTCCGTTCCGCCCACATGCGATCAGGACACGCTTCCATGCGCCCACGTCGATCCGCTCCACCACATCTGCCGCACACTCTTCGTCCTGGACTGCAGGCGCTTTTCGATCTCCCCGATCTCCCGCGGCGGCGTACGCCGCGAGCGACGCTGTTCTGGCGTTGCGTGGTCTTGGCGATCGCGCTGGTCGCGCTGCTGGTGTGGCCAGTCTACGTCGCATGGGCGGACACGAGCGCCGCCGCCGATGCGCCGCCGAGCGGGTCGCGCTTGGGGCTGGGCATGGCCGCACCGAGCATCCAGAAGCCCTATCGCGGCGTCGATCCGGAGCGCGTCACGCGGCCGTTGCTGGTCTACGAAAGCAAGTGGTGGAGCGTGTCCGGGCCGTCGCTCGGTCTGAACCTGCCGCCGCTGGGGCCGGTAGCGTTCTCGCTGACCACGCGAAAAGATCGCCTGTGGCTAGGCGGCTCGGGCAAGTGGCGCACCGGCATCGCCGACACGGCGCTGCAGTGGATGCACGATGTGTCCACCGCCGCGGGCAGCGAATCGGCGCGTCCGTCGAGCGCGTTTTCGACCTCGGCCTGTTCGAGCTGACTCCGCGCATTGCGCGGCCTGGCTGGACCGCCGTGACGTCGATGACTACTACCGGGTGCGCCCGCAGGAGGCGCGTGCACAGCGCCTGCCGTACCGCGCCGATCCCACCGTCAACGTGGAGGCTGGTCTGCGTGCGGCCTACCGCGTCGTGCAACGTCAGTCGGTGCCGGTCTCCTGGGGGGGCTTATCAATCCCTTCAGTATGCCGCGCCCAACGCGGCATGCTCGGGACTGGATGACACGCCCTAGCGCACCAGGAAGCTGGCGAGGTCGTCGATCTCCTGTTGGGACAGCTGCGAAAAGGGCGGCATCAACCCGCCGCCGTTGCGGATCTTTTCCTTGATCTGCGCCGGCTGCAGGCGCTTGCCCACGTCGGTCAGCGCGGGGAACGTGGGCGGGACGCCCGCGCGATTCGCGCCATGGCAGGCCGTACAGTGGTTCGCGTAGAGCCGCGCGCCGGCCGTCGGGTCGTCCTTGGACCAGGCCGTTGGCGCAAGCGTCGCCCCCAGCAGCACGACGGCCATCGTCAGGATCGTGTTCAAGCGGAACTCCTTTGCGGACTAACGCGGTGCGGCAGCGGGCAGGTGCTTGCGCAGGTAGTCCGCCCCGGTTCGCACCACGGTGGCCGGATCGCGCGGTTGGTCGTGCTCGATGATGTACCACTGCACGCCGCTCGCCGCCGCGGCCGGCAGGATCGCACTCCAGTCCAGCACGCCCTGGCCGACGGCGGCAAAGCCCCCTTCGTCTTCGGCCTGGCCTTTCGGTGCATTGTCCTTGGCGTGGACCGCGAACATGCGGCCCTTGAACTTGCCCAGCATCGTCGCCGGGTCGTAGCCCGCGCGCGCCACCCAGGCCAGGTCCAGTTCGGTCTTGAGATCGGGGCCGGCCGCGGCAAACAGCAGTTCCAGGCCGGTCTTGCCATCGAAATCGACCAGTTCGAAGTCGTGGTTGTGATACGCCAGACGCATGCCCTTGGCGCGCACCCGCTTCGCGATCTGGCCCAGTTCCTGGCCCAGTGCGGTCCAGCCTGCGGCATCGGTCGGCCGTTCCTTCTGGTCCAGGTAAGGCACCACCAGCACCGTGTTGCCGATCGACCGGTTGAACGCCACCACGCCGTCCAGGTCCTTGCGCAGGTCGGCCAGTTGCACGTGCGAGGAGACCGCCTTGATCGAATACTTGTCCAGCAACTGCTTGAGTTCCGCCGCGCCGACGTTCTGCGTGCCCACCGTTTCCACCGCGCCCACGCCGGCGTCATGGACGATCTTCAACTGTTGCTCGAGCGAGCCGGCGTTGCGCAGCGTGTACATCTGCACCGCGATGGGGGCCTGCGGGCCGGCAGCGTCGCGTGCGAAGGCGGGCAGGGCCACGAGGAGCAGCAGTGCGAGGGTTGTGGTTCTGCGTGTCGATGTGTTCATCAGGAAGTCCTTCCGGGATTCAATCGATGGATGTCCAGCCGCGTGTCCTGGCCGATGCGATGACGCGATCGACGATCAGCGCCGAGCGCAGCCCGTCATCGAAGGTCGGCAGGCCTTCCGGCCGCTCGCCGTCGATGGCGCGGTAAGTGTCGGCGACGAACGCCTCGAAGCAATCGCCGTAGCCCTGCGCGTGCCCGGCCGGCAGCGTCGCCAGCCGGCGTTGTTCGGCGCTGCCGGCGCCCGGCCCGCGCACGAAGATTTCTTCGCGCTGGTCGGGCCGGCCGATCCATAGCCGTTCGGCGTCCTCCTGGTCGAACGCCACGCTGGCCCTGGCGCCGTCGATTTCGAACCAGAGGCGATTGCGGCGCCCCGCCGAGACCTGGCTGACCGTCAATGAGGCCAGCGTGCCGGCGCCGGTTCTGAGCATCGCCATGGCCACGTCTTCGCTCGCGACCGCCTGCATCGCGCCGCCCGCCGCCGGCGTGGTGAAGCTCTGCCCGGTTTGGGTGCCGCGTTCGGCGATCACCGTCGCGAACGCCGCGCTGACCTCGGTGAAGCGCTCGCCGCTCACCCATTCCACCAGGTCGCACCAGTGCGAGCCGATGTCGGCGAACACGCGCGACGCGCCGCCCAGTGCCGGGTCCACACGCCAGTTGTTGCTGGCAGGGTCCAGCAGCCAGTCCTGCAGGTAGCTGCCGTGGATCAGGCGCAGCGGCCCCAGCTCGCCCTGGGCGATGCGGGCGCGCGCCTCGCGGACCACCGGGTGGTAGCGGTAGACGAACGGCACCGTGGCGACCAGTCCGGTCGCGCGGGCCAGGGCCGCCAATGCCTGGGCATCCTCCAGCGTGGTCGCCAGCGGCTTCTCGCAGATCACGTGCTTGCCGGCGTCCAGCGCCGCCTGCGCCATGGCGCGGTGCAGATGGTTGGGCGTGCAGACGTGCACGACCTGCACCTGCGGATCGGCGACCACCTCCTCGATATCGCGATAGGCGCGCGGCACATCCCACGCCTGCGCCATCTCGCGTGCGCGCTGCGGGGAAGAGGCGGCGACGCCGCGGACCGCGGCACCGGCCAGCAGGGCCGCGCGGCGGTGCACGGCGCCGATCATGCCGGTGCCGACGATGGCGATTCCAAGCTTGGGCATCGGTGGGATCCTCACGACGCGGAAGGTGCGGCCGCGACGACAGGCCGGTCGCGGAACAGCACCAGGAAGGCGACCAGCACGACCAGCGCGACGCCCGCCGGGAACAGCCAGATCTGCCGCCAATCCGGGCCCGCCGCGGTGGTGTAGTGCTCCACCACCGCGCCGGACAGGAACGTGCCGATCAGCATGCCCACGCCGTACGTGGCCAGGGTGATGAAGCCCTGTGCGCTGCTGCGCGCGGCCGGGCCGGCGTGCGCATCAGTGTAGATCTGGCCGGTGACGAAGAAGAAGTCGTAGCAGATGCCGTGCAGCACGATGCCGATCACCAGCAGGGAGAAGCCGCCGCCCGCATCGCCGAAGGCGAACATCGCATAGCGCACCACCCACGCCGCCATGCCCACCGCCAGCATGGTCTTGACCCCCAGCCGCACGAACAGGAACGGCATCGCCAGCATCAGCAGGACTTCGGAGACCTGGCCCAGCGATTGCAGGCCGGCCGCGCCGCGCACACCCAGGTCGTTGAGGTAGGGGTTGGTGAAGTTGTAGTAGAACGCCAGCGGGATGCAGATGGCGATGGAGGCCAGGAAGAACACCAGATAGGAGCGCGACTTCAGCAGCCGCAGCGCGTCCAGCCCCAGGATCTGCCCCAGCCCGGCGTCGCGCTGTTGCGCCAGGGGCGGCGTGTGCGGCAGGGTGAAGGCATACAGGCCCAGCGCCAGCGACGCCAGCGCCGCCATCCGGAACGTCAGCTCGAGTCGATGCGCCTGTTCCCAGCCCAGCCAGCCGATCAGCACGCCGGCCACGATCCAGCCGACGCTGCCGGCGACCCGCACCGGCGGAAACTGCTTCTCCGGCGACTGCATGTGCCGCATCGCCACGCTGTTGGCCAGTGCCAGCGTCGGCATGAACAGCAGCATATAGCCCATCACGCAGGCGAAGAACACGCCGAAGCTGGTCGCCGTGGACGCCAGCCACATCAGCACCGCGCCAGCGAGATGCAGTACCCCGAGGATGCGCTGCGCCGCGAAGTAGCGATCGGCGATCAGGCCGACCAGGAACGGTGCGACGATGGCGCCGATGGACTGGCTGAGAAACGCCGTCGCCACCTGGCTCGCGCTGGCGTGCAGCGGCCCCTGCACCAGGTACGTGCCCAGGGTCACGAACCATGCCCCCCAGATGAAGAACTGCAGAAACATCATCGCGCCCAAGCGCGACATGGTGTGCGTCATGGCGTCCCCTCCCAGGGCGGTAATGACTCAGGTTCCCAGCATGCGTCGCAGCGATTCCGGATCGGCGCCGCTACCGGCGAAGTCGTCGAAGGCGCGTTCGGTCACGCGGATGATGTGGTCGCGGATGAACGCGGCACCCTCCCTTGCCCCGTCTTCCGGATGCTTCAGGCAACACTCCCACTCCAGCACGGCCCAGCCTGGGAAATCGTATTGCGCGAACTTGGAGAAGATCGCCTTGAAATCGATCTGGCCATCGCCGAGCGAACGGAACCGCCCCGGACGATCGATCCAGTCCTGGTAGCCGCCATAGACGCCGCTGCGCGCGCTGGCGCGATACTCCGCGTCCTTGACGTGGAAGATGCCGATGCGCGCGTGGTAGCGATCGATGAAACCCAGGTAGTCCATCTGCTGCAGCAGCAGGTGGCTGGGGTCGTACAGGATCTTGGCGCGCGGGTGCTGGTCGACCACGTCGAGGAAGCGCTCGAAGGTCGCGCCGTCGTGCAGGTCCTCGCCCGGGTGGATCTCGAAGCACAGGTCCACGCCGCAGGCGTCGAAGGCATCCAGGAGGGGGCGCCAGCGCCGGCCGAGTTCGGCGAAGGCTTCCTCCACCAGGCCGGGCGGGCGTTGCGGCCAGGGATAAAAGTAAGGCCAGGCCAGCGCGCCGGAAAACGTGGCATGCGCCGTCAGCCCCAGGCGCTGGCTGGCCTTGGCGGCCAGCCGCAACTGCTCCACCGCCCAAGCCTGGCGGGCGGCGGGGTTGCCGCGCGTGTCCGGCGGTGCGAATCCGTCGAACAGACTGTCGTAGGCGGGGTGCACGGCGACCAGCTGTCCCTGCAGGTGGGTGGACAGCTCGGTGATCTGCAGGCCGTACCCGGCCAGCATGCCGGCGAGGTCGTCGCAGTACGCCTGGCTGTGCGCGGCCTGGGCCAGATCGAACAGGTGGGGCGCGCTGGTCGGGACTTGTAGGCCAGAATAGCCCAGGCCCGCGGCCCATTCGGCCAGCGTGTCCAAGCGATTGAAGGGAGGTGTGTCGGCGATGAACTGTGCCAGGAACAGCGCCGGACCCTTGAGCGTCTTCAACGTGATTCGCCCTCATGCAATCGATTGAATCATCCTAGCATGGGCCTCCCGCAAGACCCGTTGTGCACTGCACAGCAGAACACGAGTTCAGTTCATGGCGACAACCATCTACGACATCGCAAAGCACGTCGGCGTCACCGCGGGCACGGTGTCGCGGGCGCTCTCCAGGCCGGAAAAAGTCCTGCCCGCCACGCGCGCGCGCATCGAGCAGGCCGCCGCCGCGCTGGGCTATGTCCCCAACACGGTGGCCAGGACGCTCAAGACCCAGCGCAGCGGCAAGCTCCTGGTCACCGTCCCGGACATCGCCAATCCCTTCTTTGCGCAGATCCTGCAGGGCGCGGAGGATGCCGCGCAGGCGGTCGGTTATGCCGTGCTGCTGGGCGATACCCAGCACCAGCCCGACCGCGAGGAGCGCTATGCGCAGATGCTCCCACGCAACGAGGCGGATGGCCTGATCGTGCTGGGGCACCGCCTTCCGCCGACGGCGCGTGAGATCGTCAAGCAGCAAGGCGCCGCCGCGCCGGTGGTCAATGGCTGCGAGTTCGACCCGGCGCTGGGCATCCCCAGCGTGCACATCGACAACGCGGCCGCGGCGCAGGCGGTGATGGAACACCTGTATGGACTGGGACACGCGCGGATCGCGGTGGTGGGCGGCCCGCCCGACAATCCCCTGCATCAGCAACGACTGGAAGGCGTGCGCGCCTCTGCCAAGGCGCGCCGCTGCCTGCGCAGCCTGACGGTGGTACCGGGCGACTTCTCCGTGGAATCCGGCCATGCGGCGGCGATGGCGCTATTGGGCCGTACACCCGCGCCGACCGCGATCTTCTGTTTCAGCGATCAGATGGCACTGGGGGCCCTGGCGGCCTGCCGCGACCTGGGTATCCGCGTGCCGCACGATCTGTCCATCGTCGGTTTCGACGACCTGGCGTCGTCCAGTTACCTCACGCCTCCGTTGACGACGATCAGGCAGCCCATGCGCGACATCGGTGTCCGCGCGGTCAACCTGCTGCTCGCCATCATCGAACGGGGCGACGTACCGCCGCAGCAGACGCTGGATTTCAGCTTGATGGTGCGCGGGTCGACCGGTGCGCCGAGGGGGTAGGTGACGGCAGGGGCGATGCACTCGATCGGTGCGCGCTGCCGTTTCCGCGGCAGATGACTGACGTGCGGTCTCCGGGCTGCACGCCCTTTTGGGTTTCCAGCCCCGACGTCGCCGGAGGTCGGGGCCCAGCCTCCGGTACTCCATCGAGGCAAGCGCCTGGATTAGACTTCACACGTACGTCACGCCAACAGGAACAGGGGAACAAGGAATGAAGAGGGGACTGCGCGCAGTCGCGTTGTTGTGTCTGCTGGGAGCGGGGAATGCATGGGCGCAGGTGGATCTGGCGCCGTATCTGAAGAAGGAAGAGTTCGGAGAGGTCAAGCTATCGCCGACGGGTGAGTATTTCGCGGCCACCGTGCCGTTGGCGGATCGCACCGCGTTGGCGGTGATGCGTCGCGCCGACAACAAGATCGTCGGCAGTTTTTCGATGGAGAAGAACACCCATGTCGCCGACTTCGAATGGGTCAACGATACGCGTGTGCTGTTCAGCATGGACGTCAAGATCGGTGCGATGGACGAGCCCCGACCGACTGGCGAGTTGTTTGCGATCAATGCCGATGGCAGTGCGGCTGAATTGCTAGTGGGGCAGCGAGTGACTGGCAATGGGCCGGGCACGTTGATCCAGACCAAGAAGGTGGAAAAGGTCGCCGCGGATTGGGTTGGTCCGTTGCCTGGCGACGATCGCAATGTCGTGATCCGGGTATACCCGTTCAGCGTCACCCAGGATCCGTACAGCCGTACCGAAGTTCTTGATGTGTATAGCGGCCGTCGGCGCCCACTGGTGGGTTCGCCGAAGGTGCGTGGCGCCAAGTTCTTTGCCGATGAGCAGGGCAAGGTGCGCTTCGCTTTGGGCGCCGATGCGGATAGAGCCAGCAAGCTTTTCTACCGCAGCGCGGATGGCGGCGACTGGCGTTTGCTCAACGACGAGACCGTAAGTCATCACGTCGAGGAGCCTCTCGGTTTCTCGGAAGATGGAGAGGTCGCCTATCTGCGCGTTGAGCAGGCTAGTGGCACCGATGCCATCGAGGCCTGGAATGCCGCCAGCGGCGAGCGCAAGGTGGTGGCACGCGATCCAATGGCTGATCCGTACGACACGCTCTATCGCCATGGCACCCATGTTCCGATCGGGATCGTGGTACTCGGTGACAAGCCGCACACGCTGTTCTTCGATTCGGCTTCGCCCGAGGCGAAGACCCAGCGTTCGCTGGAAGCCGCGTTTCCTGGACAGTCTGTTTATGTCACCTCGAGCACCCGCGACGGTCGTCTCAACCTTGTGCAGGTGACGTCAGGACGCAATCCTGGTGAGTTCTACCTGTTCGATACCGAGGCGAAGAAAGCGGGCTTCGCTTTCGCTCGTCGTGCCGCGCTGCAGCCGTCCAAACTGGCCGAAGTAAGGCCTGTCGCGTTGCAGGCGCGCGACGGTCTCGCACTGCACGGTTTCGTGACCTTGCCGGCTGCCGCTGCATCCGGCAAGGTGCCGATGGTGGTGATGCCGCATGGTGGGCCGATTGGTATCTTCGATAGCGGCTTGTTCGACGAAAGTGCGCAGATCCTGGCGAGCGCTGGCTACGCCGTGCTACAGATCAACTACCGTGGTTCCGCCAACTACGGCCGCGCCTTCACCCAGGCGGGTGGGGGGCAGTGGGGCGGCGCGATGCAGGACGATGTCACCGATGCCACACGCTGGGCGATCGCCCAGGGGATCGCCGATCCGCAGCGCATCTGCATGTTCGGTGCCAGCTATGGCGCCTATGCGTCGTTGATGGGCGTGGCCAAGGAGCCGACGCTGTATCGCTGCGCCGCCGGCTATGTCGGTGTTTACGATCTACCGATGCTGTACGTCAAAGGCGATACGCAACAGCGCGATTCGGGCAAGACTTATTTGCGCGAATGGGTTGGTTCACCCAGCGAGCTGGCTGCGGTGTCGCCGGTCAATCTAGCCGACAAGATCAAGGTGCCGGTATTCCTGGCGGCTGGTGGCGAGGACGAGCGCGCGCCCATCCAGCATTCCAAGAAGATGGAAGCCGCGCTGAAGAAAGCGGGTGTGCCGGTGGAGACGCTGTACGTCCCGACCGAGGGCCATGGCTTCTACACCGAAGAACATCGCCGCGAGTTCTACACCCGGCTGCTGGCGTTCCTGAGCAAGTCGCTGGGCGGTGCGCAGGCGGCGCCGGCGGCAGCGAAGCCGTAAGTGGTTTCGCCTGGCGATGCGTGCCTGCACGGCGCGCATCGCGGTTGCACACCATCAGTGCGGTCCGGGGCAAGCCTGGACCGCACTTGCCTCGGTTGGTCGCTGGCCTGGCCCGACGCCCGTTGCTGTCGCATCGCGGTCGCAATCATGCGACCGCAGTGGCCACCCGCTCAGCGCACCCCGTGCATCATCCGCCGCAGCAGCGGGGCGGCGAGGAAGGCCAGCACCGCGCAACCCACGCCGATCCACAGCAACAGCCAGAACAGGTGCGCGTACTTGGCCGCGGCGTCGGCGACGTTGAGGGTCTGGCCGTCCGGCACCTCGATCGCGGCGAGCTTGCCGAACAGCGCCGCCAGCGCTTCGGAGAACGCGGTGGCCAGGAACCAGGTGCCCATCATCAGGCTGACCACGCGCGGCACCGCGAGCTGGGTCACCGCCGACAGGCCGACCGGCGACAGGCACATCTCGCCGGCTTCCAGCACGAAGTAGGCCAGCACCAGCCACCACACGCTCGCCATCTGGCCGGTGGCGCCGACCTGTTGCGCGGCCAGCGCCAGCGGCACGAAGGACAGGCCGGCCAGCAGCAGCCCCATTGCCGACTTGGCGGGCTTGGATGGCTCGCGTCCGCGCCGCGCCAGCCACGCCCACAGCGCGGCGAACAGCGGCGCCAGCAGCACCAGGAACAGCGCGCCCAGGTAGGTCAGCGAGCCGGCGGTCTGCGGCAGCACCAGGCAGTCGCGGATCAGGAACAGCAGCATCAGGGCGCTGACCCCAACGAACAGCAACCGCGGCGCCGACGAGCCGGGACGGCGGTCGGACAGCGCCGCCGCCAGCACGAAACCCAGCGGCGCCAGCAGCAGCGAGGCGATCGACCAGGGCAGGGGCGTGCCACCGCGGATCACCAGCGACGGCACGATGTCCTTGGTCATCAGCCGGTCGGTGAAGGTGACCCACGAGCCGTAGGTCTGCTCGTACAGGGTGAAGTACACCAGCGCCATCGCGATCAGCACCATCAGCGCGATCATCTGCTGGCGCTGCACCGGGGTGCACTGGGTGCCGGTGAACCAGGCGAACCACAGCAGTACCGCGCCAAGCACCAGCAGCATCAACAACAGCGCCAGGGAGATTTCCCCACCCAGGCTGAAGGCGCCGTTGGCGGCGGCCCACATCAAGGCGGCCACCGGCAGCACGCCCAGCACGGCGCACAGGTAGATCGCCCATTCGCGCGGCACGCCCAGCACGCGCTCGCGCAGCAGCGCCGGCTGCGCCGGTTCGGCGTGGCCGTGCAGGTACTTCTGGCCCCACAGGAACATGCCCAGGCCGAGCAGCATGCCGATGCCGGCCGCCCCGAAGCCGTAGCGCCAGCCGTAGGCCTCGCCGAGGAAGCCGCAGACCAGCGAGGCGAACAGGGCGCCGAGGTTGATGCCGGCGTAGAACAGCGAGAAGCCGGCGTCGCGGCGCGGGTCGTCGGCCGGGTACAGCTTGCCGACGATGGTGGAGATGTTGGGCTTGAGGAAGCCCACGCCCATGATGATCAGCGCCAGCGACAGGTAGGTCACGCCCAGGGATGCGGTGTCGCGCACTACCTCGCCGTTGACCCGGGTGGCGGCGTGACCCTCGAAGGCCATGCCGATGTGGCCGAGCACCAGCAGCAGGCCGCCGAACACCACCGCCTTGCGCATGCCCAGCCAGCGATCGGCGAGCAGGCCGCCGAGCACCGGCACGCAGTACACCAGGCCACCGTAGGCGCCGAGCAGGTCGAGCCCGGCGTCGTCGCCGAACAGGTGGTACTTGGTCAGGTACAGCAACAGCAGCGCCTTCATGCCGTAGAAGGAGAAGCGCTCCCACATCTCGGTGAAGAAGCAGACGTAGACGCCCTTGGGATGGCCGAGGAAATCGTCGCGCGCGTCGCGCAGCGGCAGGGAGGACACGGACACGGCGACTCTCGGCGCAGGGAGGCAGCGGCGGAGTATAGGGGCGCCAGCGCTCGCTCGAATGGCGGCGCGCGGCATGGGCGGTTCGGCGCGGGGCCGTACCCTCACCCCAACCCCTCTCCCGGTGGGAGAGGGGCTGCTGCCGTTCCTTCTCCCGCCGGGAGAAGGTGCCCCGCAGGGGCGGATGAGGGTCGGCGCGCGCCAGGAGTGGCTGAGTGCACTGCGTGCGGCCGGACCCTCACCCCAACCCCTCTCCCGATGGGAGAGGGGCTGCTGTCGTTCCTTCTCCCGCCGGGAGAAGGTGCCCCGCAGGGGCGGATGAGGGTCGGGTCGCGCCAGGAGTGGCTGAGTGCACTGCGCGCGGCCGTACCCTCACCCCAACCCCTCTCCCGGTGGGAAAGGGGCTACCAGCTGCCGCTGCCTTTGCGAATCCCCAATCCCCAATCCCCAATCCCCAATCCCCGCCCCCAGGCATGTGCCACAAGCTGGGCGCCGGGAGGCTGGACTTGCCCCGCCCCAGACGCTAGCGTGCAAAGCGTTTTTGTCGTTTCAGGGGTAACCATGAACAACGCTGCCGCGCCGCGCCAGCTCACGTTCCGTGCCGTGGTGCTGGCGATCGTGCTGGCCGTGGTGCTGTCCGCCGCCAATGCCTACCTCGGCCTGTTCGCCGGCCTGACCATCGCCACCGCAATCCCGGCGGCAGTGGTGTCGATGGGGGTGCTGCGCCTGCTCGGCGGCGGCTCCATCCTCGAGAACAACATCGTGCAGACCGGCGCCTCGGCCGGTTCCTCGATCGCGGCGGGGGTGATCTTCACCATCCCGGCGCTGGTGATCATGGGCTACTGGCCGGATTTCAAGTACTGGTGGGTGCTCGGCATCGCCGGCATGGGCGGCCTGCTCGGGGTGCTGTTCTCGGTGCCGCTGCGGCGTTCGATGATCGTCGAGGATCCGCTGCCGTTCCCGGAAGGCAAGGCCGCTGCGGAAGTGCTCAAGGCCGGCGAAAATCCCGGACCGGGGCTGAAGATCCTGGGCCTGTCGGCGGCGATCGGCGGGCTGGTCAAGCTCGGCGCGGCCAGTGGCTTGAAGGTGATCCCGGATACCTGGGCGCAGGCCGCGTACATCGGCAGCAGCAAGATGGTCGGCTACGTCGGTACCAACCTGTCGCCGGCGCTGCTGGGCGTGGGCTACATCGTCGGGCTCAACGTGGGCATCGTGGTGCTGTCCGGGTCGATCCTGTCCTGGCATCTGGCCATCCCGCTGTACCAGCAGTTCTTCATGGGCTCCGACCCGGCACTGGCGCAGAGCCTGGCCAATGCGCCGGCGGCCGAGGCCGCGTTCGGCATCTGGGCGGCCAAGGTGCGCTACCTCGGCGTGGGGGCGATGCTGATCGGCGGCGTCTGGACGCTGTTCTCGCTGCGCAAGTCGTTGCTGTCGGGCGTCAAGAGCGGCTTCGCCGCGGCGCGCAAGAGCACCGGCGGCGCCGCGGTGGCCGAGACCGACCGCGACCTGCCGATGAAGTGGATGCTGGTGGCGCTGCTGCTGTGCACGCTGCCGCTGCTGGGCCTGTATCAGGCCATCGTCGGCCAGTGGCACGTCAGTGTGCCGATGACCCTTATCATGATCGTCGCCGGCTTCCTGTTCGTGTCGGTGTCCGGCTACCTGGCCGGCCTGATCGGCTCGTCGAACAACCCGGTTTCCGGCATCACCATCTCCACCATCCTGTTCGCCTCGGCGGTGCTGGTGCTGCTGCTCGGGCGCGACTCGCCGATCGGCGCGGTCGCCGCGATCATGATCGGCGCGGTGGTGTGCTGCGCCGCCGCAGTGGGCGGCGACAACCTGCAGGATCTGAAGGCCGGCTATCTGGTCGGCGCCACGCCGTGGAAGCAGCAGCTGATGCTGGCGATCGGTGCGTTCTCGTGCGCGCTGATCATGGCGCCGGTGCTGAATCTGCTGGCCCAGGCCTACGGCATCGGTGCGGCCACGCCGCAGCATCCCAATGCGCTGGCCGCGCCGCAGGCCACGCTGATGGCGTCGGTGGCCAAGGGCCTGTTCGGCGGCGAACTGCCGTGGACCATGATCGGCATCGGCGCCGGCGTCGGCGCGGCGATCATCGCCCTGGACGAGTGGCTGAAGAAGACCGGCAAGCGCTTCCGCGTGCCGGTGCTGGCCGCGGCGATCGGCATCTACCTGCCGCTGGAGCTGATGGTGCCGATCTTCCTCGGCGGCCTGCTGACCCATCTGGTCGAGCGCTTCCACAAGATCCGCGCCGACGACGAAGAGGGCCGCGACCGCGTGCACCGTCCGGGCACGCTGTTCGCCGCGGGCCTGATCACTGGCGAGGCGCTGATGGGCATCGCCATCGCGGTGCCGATCGTGGCCTCGGGCCGCGCCGATGTGCTGGCGCTGCCGGACGCGTTCCACCTCAACCAGTGGTACGGCCTGGCCCTGCTAGCCTTCGTCGGCTGGCTGCTGTACCGCACCGGCCGCAAGGGCGAAGCCGCGGCCGCGCCGCACGCGTAACCGGCGCAACGGCCTCCCGCAACGCAACATCATCGAAGCCCGGTCCCGCGCCGGGCTTCGCGTTTGCCGGCCGGGCCCGCACGCCGCACGTGCCAATCCCACCAGCTTCTCGCTGGCTGCTCCGCGCCGCGTGTGTCGCAAAGACCGAATCTTGCCCCGGCCGCGTGCGCCTCCCCGGCCCGCCTCACTACCAAGGCCAGCCTCGGCACCGGCCTGCTGCGCTTCGCCGTATCAGTGCATCGCGGCCACTCCCGATCCACCACGCTCATCCGGCCTCGGTATAGCCACGGTCCGCTTGCTATCCGAAACCGGGTCAGTGCGGGTCTTCGTAATCACAGCCGAGGCAGCACCTCGCTCTTCCCAATCCCCAATCCCGATTCCCCAATCCCAGCCCCTCCATGACTTCAGTCCTTTGCGCCACGCCCGCCGCGGCCCCTACCATCGACGTTTTGCCGTGTTCCGGAGACGCCCGATGACCCTGCGCTACGCCTTGCTGCCCCTGGCCCTGCTGACCGCGCTGCCCGCGCTGGCCGCCACCCGCGGTTTCGAAGTCCGCGACATGGTCGCGCTGGACCGGGTGTCCTCGCCGCTGCTGACGCCCGATGGCGGCACGGTGGTCTTCGCCAAGCGGCAGATGGACAAGGCGCTGGAGAAGTCCAGCACCAGCCTGTGGCTGCGCGACCTGCGCACCCGCGATGCGGCGCCGCCCAAGCGGCTGACGCCGGAAGGCTGGAACGTCAATTCGCCGGAGCTGTCGGCCGACGGCAAGACCGTGTACTTCCTCAGCGCCAAGTCCGGCCACCAGCAGCTGTACGCGCTGCCGCTGGCCGGCGGCGCGCCGCGCCAGCTCACCGATTTCGCGCTGGACGTGGACAGCTACCGCATCGCCCCGCAGGGCGACCGCGTGGCCTTCAGCGCCGGCGTGTTCCAGGACTGCGGCTCGGACCTGGCCTGCACGCAGAAGCGCCTGGACGCCAAGAAGCAGTCCAAGGCCACCGGCGTGGTGTTCGACCAGTTGTTCGTGCGCCACTGGGATACCTGGAACGACGGCCGCCGCAACAGCCTGTTCGTCGCGCCGCTGCCGGCCGGCGCCAAGGCCAAGCCGGTCGCCGGCGCCTCGGCGGTCAGCGTGACCCTGGCCGGCGACATTCCTTCCAAGCCGTTCGGCGGCAGCGAGGACTACACCTGGGCGCCGGACGGGCAGTCGCTGGTCGCCAGCGTGCGCGTGGCCGGCCGCGAAGAGCCGTGGTCGACCAACTTCGACCTGTACCGGCTGGATGCCGCCGGCAACGCCGCGCCGGTCAACCTGACCGCGTCCAACCCGGCCTGGGACGCCGGCCCGGTGTTCTCCGCCGACGGCAAGACCCTGTTCTACCGCGCGATGAGGCGCCCCGGTTTCGAGGCCGACCGCTTCGGCCTGATGGCGATGGACGTGGCCAGCGGCAAGACCCGTGAGATCGCCCCGCAGTGGGACCGTTCCGCTGGCGAGATCGTGCTGTCGGCCGACGGCAAGACCGTCTATACCACCGCCGACGACATGGGCCAGCATCCGCTGTTCGCGGTCGACGTGGCCGACGGCAAGGTCCGCACGGTGGCCGCTGACGGCAGCGTGGGCTCACCGGTGCTGGCCGGCAACACCCTGGCCTTCACCCGCAACAGCCTCAAAAGCGGCGACCAGATCATGGTCGCCGATGCCGACGGCCAGCAGCCGCGCGCCATCACCCCCAGCGCCGGCGAGATGCTGCCGGACGTGAAGTTCGGCGACTACGCGCAGTTCTCGTTCAAGGGCTGGAACAACGACACCGTGCACGGCTACGTGGTCAAGCCGTACAACTACCAGGAAGGCAAGACCTATCCGGTCGCGTTCCTGATCCACGGCGGCCCGCAGGGCAGCTTCGGCAATGGCTGGAGCTACCGCTGGAATCCGCAGACCTATGCAGGGCAGGGCTACGCGGTGGTGATGATCGACTTCCACGGTTCCACCGGCTACGGCCAGGCCTTCACCGATGCGATCAGCCAGCATTGGGGCGACCGCCCGCTGGAAGACCTGCAGAAGGGCTGGGACGCAGCGCAGAAGCAGTACGGCTTCCTCAACGGCGACAAGGCCTGCGCGCTCGGCGCCAGCTACGGCGGCTACATGGTCTACTGGATGGCCGGCAACTGGAACAAGCCGTGGAAGTGCCTGGTCGACCACGACGGCGTGTTCGACAACCGCATGATGGGCTACGCCACCGAGGAACTGTGGTTCAGCGAGTGGGAGAACGGCGGCACGCCGTGGCAGAACCCGGCCGGCTACGAGAAGTTCAACCCGATCCTGCACGTGGACAAGTGGAAGGTGCCGATGCTGGTGATCCATGGCCAGCAGGATTTCCGCATCCCGATGGAGCAGGGCCTGGCCGCGTTCGGCGCGCTGCAGCGCAAGGGCATCGAGTCCAAGTTCCTGTACTTCCCGGACGAGAACCACTGGGTGCTGAAGC
Source organism: Xanthomonas sp. F1 (assembly GCF_014199855.1). Taxonomy (NCBI): domain Bacteria; kingdom Pseudomonadati; phylum Pseudomonadota; class Gammaproteobacteria; order Lysobacterales; family Lysobacteraceae; genus Xanthomonas; species Xanthomonas sp. F1. The sequence goes on from NZ_JACHOK010000002.1 coordinate 616,406, forward strand.
CGCAGAACAGCATCCTGTGGCACGACACGGTCAACGGCTGGCTGAAGCAGCATATCGGGGAGTGAAGGGGCCTGGGGGCTGGGGTTTCCCGGGCCCCTTCTGGGAACACGGCCCAGGTCCCGGGATTCGGATTGCGGATTCGGGATTCGGGATTCGGGATTCGGGATTTTCCCGCGATCCCGGTAATCCGATCGCCCTTGTGGGAGGGGCTTCAGCCCCGACGCTTCATCGGTAAGGCGTCGGGGCTGAAGCCCCTCCCACAAAAAGCGAGGTGCTTGCAGCCGTCCTGCGAAGTCGCCGCATGCTGCTGCGCTGTTTCGATCTTTGTTCCAACTCCACCTCCAACCTTCAACCTCCAACCGCGAATCCCTATTCCCCAATCCCCAATCCCGGCCGCACCGCCTGATGCCCTCCACGCCCCTGATCACCAACGACATCGTCATCTTCGGCCTGATCGCCGCCACCCTCGGCGCGGTGTTCTGGACCGCGGCGCGGCCGTCGGGAGTCTGGAAGCGCTTCTACGGCATCGTGCCGGCGCTGCTGCTGTGCTACCTGATTCCGGGCATCTACAACACCGTCGGCCTGATCGACGGGCAGCACAACAAACTCTACAACCCGGTCGCGCGCGACGTGCTGCTGCCGGCGGCGCTGGTGCTGCTTACCCTCACCGTCGATCTCAAGGGCATCCTGCGGCTGGGGCCGAAGCTGGTGGCGATGTATTTAGGTGCCTCCTTCAGCATCATGCTCGGCGCAGTGGTGGCGTTCCAGATCATGAAGTGGCTGCATCCGGTCACCGTGGCCGGCGATACCTGGGCCGGCATGGCGGCGCTGGCCGGCAGCTGGATCGGCGGCGGCGCCAACATGCTGGCGATGCGCGAAGTGTTCCAGGTCGATGCCACCACCTTCGGCCAGTTCGCGGTGGTCGACGTCGGCGTCGGTTACGTGTGGATGGCGCTGCTGATCTTCCTGGCGCAGCGTGCGCCGGCCATCGACGCGCGCAGCGGCGCCGACACCCGCGGCATCGACGACCTCAAGCAGCGCATCGCCCACTTCCAGGCCCAGCACGAACGCGTGGCCAGCCTGACCGACCTGATGCTGATCGTCGGCATCGCCTTCGGCGCGGTGGGCCTGGCGCATGCGATCGCCACGCCGGCGGCGGCCTGGTTCGACGCCAACGTCAGTTGGGCCAAGCAGTTCAGCCTGGGCTCGCCGTTCGTGTGGGTGGTGGTGCTGGCGACCACCTTCGGCCTGCTGCTCAGTTTCACCCGCGCGCGCACCCTCGAGGGCGCTGGCGCCTCGCGTATCGGCACGCTCTTGCTGTACTTCCTGATCGCCTGCATCGGCATGCAGATGGATCTGCTGGCGCTGTTCGACCGGCCCTGGATCTTCGCGCTCGGCCTGATCTGGCTGATCGTGCACGTCCTGCTGTTGCTGGCGCTGGGCAAGCTGCTGCGGGTGCCGTTCTTCTACTTTGCGATCGGCTCGCAGAGCAACGTCGGTGGCCCGGCCTCGGCACCGGTGGTGGCTGCCGCGTTCCATCCGGCGCTGGCGCCGGTCGGCGTGCTGCTGGGCACGATGGGCTATGCCACCGGTACCTATCTGGCCTATGTGGTGGGCATCGTGCTGCGCGCGATGGCCGGCGCCGGCTGAGCCGCGGCGGTGCGATGGTCAGCCGCCGCTTGCTGCGGCGGCGACTGCGGCAAGTGTGAGGTTTTGCCCGCTGGCGCGTATCACCTCGACAACCTTCCTATCGGCACCGCTATGTCGCCCCGCGCCGCCTCCGACTTCACTGACCTGCTGCGCGCGCATCGCGGCATCGTCTACAAGATTGCCGCCAGCTATGGCCTGGGCTACCACGACCGCGAGGATCTGGCCCAGGAGATCGCTGCCGCGCTGTGGCGAGCGTGGCCGTCCTACGATCCGGCGCGGCCGTTTTCCACCTGGATGTACCGCGTCGCGCTGAACGTGGCGATCTCGCACCAGCGGCGCAGCCGCCATCGCGATCGTGAGGTGGCAGCCGAGTACGCACCGGACGCGATGGGGGCTCAGGACGTCGATATCGAAGCGCGCCAGCGCGTGGCGCTGCTGCAGCAGGCGATCCGCCTGTTGTCCCCCGTCAATCGCGCGCTGCTGTTGCTGCAGTTGGACGGATGCAGCCAGCGCGAATGCGCCGAGGTGCTGGGCACGAGCGAAGGCAACGTGGCGACCCGCCTGGGCCGCATCAAGGATCAACTGCGCCGCACCACCGGCGGCCACTGAGGAGACGGCAATGGAACTCGATGAACTCAAGACGGCCTGGATCGACTACGGCCGGCAACTGGAACGGCAGGCGACGCGGAGCGATGCGTTGCAGCGCGCGCGCGGGCTGCACGGCATCGGCCGGCGCGTGCGCCTGCTCGCCGGCGCGCAGTGGCTGCAGTTGGCGGTCGGCCTGCTGTTCAGTCTGTGGGGCGGGGCGGCCTGGACCGACCATTGGGGGAGTTGGCATCTGGTCGCCTACGGCCTCGCCTTGCACGGCTACGGCCTGGCGCTGCTAGTGACCGCGGCCGTACAGCTGCGGCGCATCGGTGCGATCGACTACGCCGGCCCGATCGCCGACAGCCAGCAGGCGATCGTGCGCTTGCGCCGCGCGCGGCTGCGCAGCGATCGCATCCTGTTCGCGTGCGGCGGCGTCATGTGGGTGCCGGCACTGGGCTTGCTGCTGTACGCGGCGGGCGTGGATGTGTGGGTGCTGCGTCCGGCGGTGATGCTGGCGAATCTGCTGGCCGGTCTGGCGATCTCGGTTGCCCTGGTGGTGGCATCGCTGCGCTGGCCGGCCTGGTTCGAGCGCTCTGCGCAACATCGGCGCCTGGCCGAGATCGAGCGCGATTTGCGCGATCTGCACCAAGTGCGCCCTGACGACGCGCATGCAGGTCCTGGCGTGTGAGATCCGCCATCGACTTACTGCCGGGCAATGGCTTCAGAGGTGATCGTATCGTTGCGCTGGCAGTGGAGGACGCCGGTCCCCTGGGCCGCGCCAGGTGCTGGCCGTCGTGCTCGTGAGGGGAGACGCGGCGGAGAGAGACGTGTCGCATGGAACGTCCCGCGGTGCTCGTCCGGGGGGCGCGAAGGTCTGCCCAGGTTGCTGCTGCCGGGGATGCTGTAGAGCCAGCGCGTTACCGTGCACGTCCGTTGTGGATGTCACGGCAGGCGTCCGCCTGGACGCCTGCCGCGATGCGGCCCGTTGCTGCGACTACTGCATCGCCACGCTGCGCTGCCGTTCTTCCTGCTGCTGCGGGGGCGCCTGCAGGTTCTGCTGCTGCAACTGGCCGACGTTGGCCTGCGACGGCTCATGGGCCGCGGCTGCGGTCTGCACCTGGCTGCGCAGATGCGCCGGGTTCTCCGGCTGCCCCTGCACCGCGAACAGGCGGTCGCCGTCTCGACTGGGCAGGACCTGGTCGATGCGCTGCAGGCCGTCCTGGCCGGCATGCGCAGCGACGCTGGCGGCGGTGTTGAGGAAAGCCGCGTCGTCGTGCAGGCCGAGCCGGTCGCGCTGGCCGTCCAACTGCACCACCGCGTCGTTGAACAGGCGGCTGCCGGTCGACAGGCCGGCCGATTGCGCCTGACCCTGACTTTGCACCTGCAGATCCTCGGCCTTCATCACCGAGTCGATGCCGTGCAAGTCCAGGCGATGCTTGAACATCATGCCCGGGATCAGGCGCTGACCGAACGACAGCGGGTCCGGTTCGGGCAGCTGGATCTGGTGGCCGGCGGCGTCCGGCATCAGCCCGCGGGTGAGCAGGTTGTCTTCCTGCAGGTAGGTCAGCAGTTCGTTCTTGACGTGATAGCCGCGGATCAGCCCGTCGGCGGCATAGGCCTTGGCGGCGTCGGCGTCCAGTCCTTCGCGTTCCAGCGTCTTGTCGTTGACCCCGGCAGCGTTGAAGGTCACGGCCGGCACGTCGTTGACCATCGACGAGGCCGCGGCCAGGCCGCCGCCCAGCGAATGCCCGGAGATCAGCAGGTTCTCGCCGAAGGCCTGCTTGGCCTGGCTGCCGAGCTGGATCGCCGAGGCGTACTGCGCGTCGGAAAAGCCCAGGCCCTGGCCGATGTTGTGCTTCCAGTCCTTCAGTTCGTCGGTGCCGCAGAACCCCAGCACCACGTTGCCCTGCGGGTTGCGGTAGAACGCGGCATCGAAGCCGCTCTTGGCGTCGTGCTGCAGGCTCGGATCGATGCCGGCGCGCTGCAGGGCGGCGTCGTCCATGCGCGACCAGCCATCGGGCAGCGCAGCGAAGGTCTCGGCGCCGCCAGCGTGGCGCTCGGCCGCGGTGTGGTAGAGGTCCTGCAGCAGCGGCGGCAGTTGCCGGTCCACGGCCTGCGGCTGCTGGCCGCGGACGGCGTCGGAGAACGAAGTGGACGGATCGGACGGGGAAAGATCGCTCTGGTTCATGCGCGGCTCCGTGCGAGTGTGGCGACCGACCGCATCAGCGGGTCGCTTCCAAGGGGATGGCGTGGGCGCTCAACCAGGCGCGCACGTCGTTGCGGGTCTGCTGCGCGTTGGCATTGAGCAGGCGCTCGGGCGTGTTGAAGAAGTACGCCTGGAAGGTCTTGCCCTGCGCGTTGCGCAGGCTCGGGTCGACCCCGGCCTGCAGCAGCTTCGGAACCCACGGATTGCCGGCGCTGCTCTGCGCGGCCAGATGCAGCAACGAGTTGCCGGTCGCGTCGACCCGCTTCGGATCGGCGCCGGCCTTGAGCAGCATTTCGATCTGCGCGTCGCGCTTGCTCTGCACGGCGCGGAACAGCGGCGTCCAGTGCGCGCGCGCGCTCACCGGGTCGACCGGGGCGCCGTGCTGCAGCAGGAGTTGCAGGTACTGCGGGTCGTTGGCCATGGCCGCCATGTGCACCACGGTTTCCTGGTCCATGCCCGGCAGCGAGGGGTCGGCACCGGCATCGAGCAGCGCCGCCAGGGCGCGCGGCTGTTCGTTCCAGATCGCCCATTCGAGCAGGGTGACGTTCTGGTCGCCGTGCGCGGACAGGTCCGTGCTGGGCGCCAGGGCGGCGATGCGGGCGACATCGCCGCGCGCGATGGCGGCGGCGATGTCGGCGAGTGCGGGGTCGCGGAAGGCGACCGAATGATCCTGCAGCGAGGCTGACATGGCGGAATGCTCCTTGGCGCCGGACTGTGCGGCGCAACTGACCGAGAAGAACAGCGAGGTCGCGAGTGCGATCAGGGCGGGGACGGGCGTACGCATGCAAGGCTCCTTTCCTGTTCGCGGTCCTGGGATGACGGCGCGTGTCCTGGCGCCGTTGCCGATGCTAGCAGCGGACGGCCGGAGGTTGGCGGCAGTTTTGTGACGCTGTCTGCGGATTGCAGGCGACACGCCGATGGGTGGCAGGCGGTTTAACCGGAAACCAACGCTTGCACGACAGGCCGCCGCCACGCTGCGGCGGTGGCTGCGGGCGGGCAGGGCGTGCAGGCATCACGCCGCGTGCGGGCGCATAGTGCGCACGTCCTGCACGTCCTGCACGTGCGCGATCTGCACATGCGCGATGGTCGCAGTGTTGTCGCTGCAGGCCTTCGCACAGGTGGGGGACATGCGCACGGCGGCATAATGGCGGTTTCCCTCCAGGAGCGCGCGATGACGGCGACCCCCTTCGACCTGTTGATCAGCGATTGCGACGGCGTGCTCGTCGACAGCGAAGTGCTGGCCGACCGGGTGATGCTCGATGTGCTGGGCGCCTATGTGCCGCGCGCCGAACTGGAACGCTTCCTCGTCGGCAGCTTCGGCCTCACCGCGCAGGAGATCGTGCAGCGCGTGCAGCGTCAGTACGCGCTGGATCTGCCGCCAGGCTTGTACCAGGAGATCCGCACGCGCTCCGAAGCGCTGATCGCGGCGGAAGTGCAGCCGATCGACGGCGTGCGCGAGGTTTTGCTGGCATTGCCGCTGCCGCTGGCGGTCGCCTCCAACAGCATGCGCGAGAGCGTGGTCGCCTCGGTGGCGCGCGCCGGCTTGCATGAGCGTGTCGGCGATCGCATCTTCAGCGCCGACATGGTGGCGCGGCCCAAGCCCGCGCCGGACGTGTATCTGCTGGCGGCGAAGACGCTGGGCGTGGCGCCGGAGCGCTGCCTGGTGATCGAGGACAGTGCCACCGGCGCCAGTGCCGCGCTGGCCGCGGGCATGACCGTGATCGGCTTCACCGGCGCCGCGCATATCCCCGCCGGGCATGCGGCGACCCTGCGCCAACTCGGCGTGGCCGCGGTGATGGAACACATGCGCGAGCTGCCGCAGACCTATGCGGAAATGGTGCGGGCTGCGGCGGCCTGACGAGCCGGGATTCGGGAATGGGGATTCGGGAATCGATTCCCGCAGGCTCGCAGTCGTGCTGGTTTTATGTGGGAGAGGCTTCAGCCCTGACGCTCTCTCGGTAAAGCGTCGGGGCTGAAGCCCCTCCCACAAAACCGCGGTGCTGCGGCTTCAGGGGTTGCAGCGTTTCTTTGCGGTAAACCGCGTTGGGGCGAAAGCCGCTGTCATAGGGAATGAGGTGCGCGGGGAAGCTGCTGTCGCGAATCCCCAATCCCCAATCCCAAATCCCAGCCCCTCAACAACACCGGAATCCGCTCTTGCCGCCATACCTTGCCTCCTGGCGCTCGCGGAAGAAGGTCTTGTAGTCCATCGGCTCGCGGTCCGGATGCTTCTCGAGCATGTGTCGCACGTAGTTGTCGTAGTCGGGGATGCCGCAGCACAGCCGCGCGGTCTGCACCAGGCGCCGCCACAGCCGGCGGTGCGCCTGGTACTGGCCGACCGGAACCAGTGCGCCAGCCATTACAGGTCCGCCATCTGGTGCGGCTGCAAGGCCACGTACGCGGTCTCGCGGTCGCTGCGCTGCGGGTTGCGGCGCGCGACAAGAATGGTCTTCACCGCGTAGACCAGTACCGCGAACACCACGAACAAGAACAGCACGGTCAGCCCGGTGTTGACGTAGGCATTGGTGACGATCTGCTGCATCTGCGCCACCGACTTGGCCGGCGCGGTGACGGTGCCGCTGGCGATGGCGTCCTGGAACTTGTGCGCCTGGGCCAGGAAGCCCTGCGACGGGTTGCTGTCGAAGATCTTGATCAGGCCGGCGTAGGTGGTGCAGATCAGCAGCCACACCGCCGGCACCGCGGTCACCCAGGCGTAGCGGTCGCGCTTCATCTTGAACAGCACCACCGTGCCCAGCATCAGCGCGATGCCGGCCAGCATCTGGTTGGAGATGCCGAACAGCGGCCACAGCGTCTGGATGCCGCCGAACGGATCGACCACGCCGGTGTACAGCAGGTAGCCCCACAGCGCCACGCAGCCGGCGGTGCCGATGATGTTGGCGGTCCACGACTCGGTTTTCTTCAGCGCCGGGATGAAGTTGCCGAGCAGGTCCTGCAGCATGAAGCGGCCAGCGCGGGTACCGGCGTCCACCGCGGTGAGGATGAACAGCGCCTCGAACAGGATCGCGAAGTGGTACCAGAAGGCCATCATCGCGTCGCTGCTGTTGGGGATGGCCTGGTGCAGGATCTGCGCGATGCCCACCGCCAGCGTCGGCGCGCCGCCGGCGCGATGCAGGATGGTGGGTTCGCCGATCGCCGCCGCGGTGGCGGTCAACTGCTCCGGGGTGATGGCGAAGCCCCAGGTGGTGCTGATGTGGTGCGCGGCGGAGGCGACGTCGGCGCCGATCACCGCGGCCGGGCTGTTCATCGCGAAGTACACGCCCGGGTCGATGATCGAGGCCGCCACCAGCGCCATCACCGCCACGAACGATTCCATCAGCATGCCGCCGTAGCCGATGTAGCGCATGTGCGACTCGTTGGCGAGCAGCTTGGGCGTGGTGCCGGAGGAGATCAGCGCATGGAAGCCGGACACCGCGCCGCAGGCGATGGTGATGAACAGGAACGGGAACAGGCCGCCCTTCCACACCGGGCCGTCGCCGCTGGCGGCGAACTGGGTCAGCGCCGGCATCTTCAGCTCCGGCATCACCACCAGGATGCCGATCGCCAGGGCGATGATGGTGCCGATCTTGAGGAAGGTGGACAGGTAGTCGCGCGGCGCCAGCAGCAACCACACCGGCAGCACCGAGGCGACGAAGCCGTAGCCGATCAGCATCCAGGTGATCTGCGTGCCGGTGAAGGTGAAGGCCGGGCCCCAGGTGGGATCGGCGGCGACCCTGCCGCCGAACCAGATCGCCGCCAGCAGCAGGATCAGCCCCACCACCGAGATCTCGCCGATCTTGCCGGGGCGGATGTAGCGCATGTACACGCCCATCAGGATCGCGATGGGCATGGTCGCGATCACCGTGAACATGCCCCAGGGGCTTTCCGCCAGCGCCTTGACCACCACCATCGCCAGCACCGCCAGGATGATGATCATGATCAGGAACGCGCCGAACAGCGCGATGGTGCCGGGCACCTGGCCCATCTCCTCGCGCACCAGGTCGCCGAGCGAGCGGCCGTTGCGGCGGCTGGACAGGAACAGCACCATGAAGTCCTGCACCGCACCGGCGACCACCACGCCGACCACCAGCCACAGCAGGCCGGGCAGGTAGCCCATCTGCGCGGCCAGCACCGGCCCGACCAGCGGCCCGGCGCCGGCGATGGCGGCGAAGTGGTGGCCGAACAGCACGTGCTTGTTGGTCGGCACGTAGTCCAGGCCGTCGTTGTTGAGCACCGCCGGCGTGGCCCGGGTAGGGTCGAGCTGCATCACCTTGTCGGCGATGAACAGGCTGTAGAAGCGGTAGGCGATCAGGTAGATCGACACCGCGGCCACCACGATCCACAGCGCATTGATGTGTTCGCCGCGGCGCAGGGCGATGGTGCCGAGGCAGAACGCCGCCAGGATGGCGAGTGCGGCCCAGGCCAGCTTGGAAAACCCTTTCATGCAGAACGCTCCCCCACGAGATTGCCGCAAGGGTCGCCCCGATGGCCTGGGGGGTCAATGGTGGCGAGGGCCGAGGGGCTAGTACTTTGGTCGTAGACGGCCCTTGTGACGCACTTTGATGGGGACGGTCGCGTGACAGCGACTTGAGCCCCTCTCCCATCGGGTGAGGGGTTGGGGTGAGGGTACGAGGCCAAGCCCTCGTGAATCAGCCTGCAGCGTGGGACGCTGCACGAGGCTGCGCCCGTACCCTCATCCGCCCCTTCGGGGCACCTTCTCCCGGTGGGAGAAGGGAGTTCATGGCCTCGAACAGATAACGAGTCGTCGCAGAACGCTTGAGCCCCTCTCCCCTCGGGAGAGGGGTTGGGGTGAGGGGACGGAGCGAAGCCCTCGCGAACTCGGTCCGCACCATGGGCAATGCATGAGGCTGCGCCCGTACCCTCATCCGCCCCATAGGGGCACCTTCTCCCGGTGGGAGAAGGGAATTCATGGCCTCGAACAGATAACGAGTCGTCGCAGAACGCTTGAGCCCCTCTCCCTTCGGAAGAGGGGTTGGGGTGAGGGTACGGGGCGAAGCCCTCGCGAATCAGCCCGCAATGTGGGCCAGTGCACGAGGCTGCGCCCGTACCCTCATCCGCCCCTTCGGGGCACCTTCTCCCGGTGGGAGAAGGAAGCAGCAGTCTGCACTGCCGCAGTCGATGGAACGATGGGTTGCGCCGGTCGCGGTTGGCCGCGGTGGCGGTGGCACCCATGGTGGGGATCTCATCAGGAGATCGTCCACCATGACCGCTGCCACCACCGTCGCCCCCGCGCGCATCCTGCGCGCCATCCGCGGCCACGCCACCGCCGACGGCGATGGGGTCAAGCTGACCCGCGTCATCGGCGGCGGTGCGCTGCCCGAGCTGGATCCGTTCCTGCTGCTCGACGAGTTCGGCACCGACCGGGCCGAGGACTACATCGGCGGCTTCCCCAGCCATCCGCACCGTGGCTTCGAGACCGTCACCTACATGCTCGACGGGCGCATGCGGCACAAGGACAACCACGGCAACGAGGGCCTGCTGACCCCGGGCAGCGTGCAGTGGATGACCGCCGGCCGCGGCCTGGTGCATTCGGAGATGCCGGAGCAGGAGGAAGGGCGCATGCGCGGCTTCCAACTGTGGGTGAACCTGCCGGCGCGCGACAAGATGACTGCGCCGCGCTACCAGGAATTCGCGCCCGAGCGCATCCCGGTGGCGCAGCCGGCGCCGGGGGTAACGGTCAAGGTGATCGCCGGCCAGGTCGGCGAGGTGCACGGCCCGATCGCGCAGCCGGCCACCGATCCGCTGTATCTGGACATCGCGTTGGACGCAGGCGCGTCCTGGGCGTTCGAACTGCCGTCCGGGCACAACGCCTTTACCTACATGTTCGAGGGCGAGGCGTCGCTGGGCGAGGGCGAGGCGGCGCGCGTGCTGCCGGCGCAGACGCTGGCCGTGCTCGGCGGCGGCGACCTGCTGCAGTTGCAGGCCGACGCGCAGGGCGCGCGGCTGATCCTGGTCGCCGGCCGGCCGTTGCGCGAGCCGGTGGCGCGGCATGGGCCGTTCGTGATGAACACGCGCCAGGAACTGATGCAGGCCTTCTTGGATTTCCAGGAAGGGCGCTTCTGAGGGCGTGCTTCGCGCGGTTTTAGTGCGCGGGTTTGTTTTCTCGTGGGAGCGGCTTCAGCCGCGACGGGCGTTCGCGGTCATGCCCCGTCGCGGCTGAAGCTGCTCCTACGACACATCTCAATTCATCGCGCACTGTGCCGCGCCTTCAGCGCTCCAGCGCCAGGCTCGACTGGCGCATGTCCAGGCCCTGCACCAGCGACTGCAGGGTCTGCAGTTCCTGAGTGTCGGCGGCGTCGATCCACACCTGCGCAAACTGGCCCTTCTTCAGTTCCGCGACCGCGATCCGGCGCGAGGCCAGGCCCGGCAGGTCGGCGCCGCCGAGGTCGGGCCGATACCAGTACACCTGCTCGCCGGCGATGGCGCCCTTTTCCTCGCGCAGCGTGCGCTGCAGCGGAATGTTCGGGTCGCGTGCGGTGAGCATCATGCCCAGCACCTGACGTCCGTCGGCGTCGCTGGCGCGGCAGACGATGAATCCCTTGTCGCTGCGTTCGCTCCACTGCAGCTTGCTCTGCGGCGGCAGCGGTGGGCAGTTCTGTGCCTGCTGCGCGATGGCGGCAGCGGCAGGCAACGCCGCCGCTGCGGTCAGCAGCGCCTTGCGCAAGAGTGTCTTCATTCGCGATGTTCCCCATACGCCGCGCTGCGACGCGTTCGATCCATACGCACGCCTGCGGCGTCGTCTGCGGGAGCGCCATCCTGTGCGGGATCCCGGCAGTGCATCCCCCGACGCAGTGCGTGTCCCCGTGTGCGGCCACGCGCGCGCGACCGCATCTGCACCATAGCCCAGCGGGGCCGTGCTGACAATTGGGATGCGAATTCCGGAATGTCCGCACACGTGGTACGGCGTGGCGGCACCCGCGGCAGCGGTCGTCACGCAGGGCGTGTGCGGGGATGCGGTGCCAGTCGACGAGGAGCGGGACGAGAGCGAGCGGGCCACGCACCTTGGCGGCCCGATCTGGCGGCGACCGTGGTGTCAGCGGCCCGGTTCGGGCAACGGAATGAATTCCTGGTCGTCGCCCGGAATGATTCCGAAGCGGCCCTCGCGCCAATCCTGCTTGGCCTGCTCGATGCGTTCCACCGAACTGGACACGAAGTTCCACCACAGGTGACGCGGGCCATCCAGCGGTTCGCCGCCCATCAGCATGGCCTTGAGCGGGGTCTTGGCGCGTAGCCGCCCACGTGTGCCGGGCTCAGGCAGGACCAAGTGCCGTGCCGGAATGTCCACGCCGTCCAGTTGCGCTTCGCCTTCAAGGACGTACAGCGAGCGCTCGGCGTGCTGCGCGTCCAGGTCGATTTCCGCGTCCGCATCCAGGTCCAGGGCCACGTTGAGGGTGTCGGCGAACACGGTCACCGGCGATTCCTCGCCGTAGGCGCGGCCGGCGATCACCCGCAGCCACACGCCGTCGCGGCGCTGCTGCGGCAGGCTGGCGGCGGCATGATGGTAGAACGCCGGTGCGGTCTCTTCCGCCGATTTCGGCAGCGCCACCCAGGTCTGCATGCCGTGCAGCGGATGCGCATGCTCGCGCAGCGTGGTCGGCGTGCGTTCGGAGTGGGAGATGCCGCGGCCAGCGGTCATCCAGTTGACGTCGCCAGCACGAATCACCTGATCGGAGCCGAGCGAATCGCGGTGGCCGATCTCGCCGGACCACAGGAAGGTGACGGTGGCCAGGCCGATGTGCGGATGCGGCCGCACGTCCACGCCATGGCCCGGCTCGAACACCGCCGGCCCCATGTGGTCGATGAAGACGAAGGGACCGACGCTGCGCGCCTGCATGCTGGGGACGGCGCGACGCACTTCGAAGCCGCCGATATCGTGGACGCGGGGGGCGATGAGGGTGGGCATGCGGATGCTCGCGGTCGCAAAAACGGAAGCGAAGCTTCGCATGCGCGGCGGCCGCGGTGCGGCGCCACGGCAAGACGGACTGTCCCGGATGCGCTCATGCGCGGCGCCGATCCCCGATGTGTGCGCGCTATGTCGCGCGGTTATGCCGGTATCCCGGAATCGCATAGTGCGAATTGCGCGCGCTTCTTGTCTGCGACGCAGCGGTGGGCCTGTGAATAATCGGCGCGCGTCGTGGCCGTTCGCACGAGCGAGCGCACGGCACGTGGCGCTGCATCGATCCCTCTTCCCCCGAAGGAGCACCCACATGAAGAATGTCGCATCGCACATCCGCTGTCGCCGCGCCGCCTGGTCGCGCCTTGGCCTGGTTCTGCTCGCAGGCGCGGTGTTCGCGGCGCAGGCGCAAGGCGTGCCGAACATGAACGTGCCTACCGAGATCATCAACGATCTGTGGGGTGCGAAGGCCTTGCTGGTCACCGGTGGACAAGGTGCCGGCTGCTATCCGGTCGCCAACGGCCATCGCGTCGCCGGCCCAACCCTGCGCACCAATATCCGCTACACGGCGATCGGCATGGCGACCGCCGATTGCGCTGTCGGCAGTGGCATCGCCAGTGTCAACATCACGTTCTTCGCGCGGCCGCGTCCGGCGGGCATGTACATCCAGATCGTCGACAACGGCATCGTCATCAGCAATCGATGATCGATGTAGCCGCCGGCCGCGGCGCCGATTCAGAACAGCGATTGCGTGTTGGCGGCCTGTACCACCACCTCGCCGCGGCGCGAAGCCAGCCGGTCGGCCAGCCGAGTCGGCTCCGGCAGGCGGTAACCGCGCAGATAGCGCTGGGTCCACTGCAGCGCGCTGTCCACCGCCACGCGGTGGCCGGGCGAGACGATCAGCGGATTGCAGCGCAGCTTGCTGCGCAGCGCCCAGCCGACCATCTCGCCGCGGTGCACGATAGGACTGTGGTCGCCGGCCTGGGCTCCTGGCTCTTCGAAGCGGCCGGCGAGCAGGGTCTTGGCCACGCCGATGCTGGGCAGCCCAGTGACCACGCCGAAGTGCGCGGCGATGCCGAGCCGGCGCGGATGGGCGATGCCCTGGCCATCCACGAACACCAGGTCCGGGCGCTGCCGCAGCAACGCCAATGCCGCCAGCAGCGCCGGCAGTTCGCGGAAGCTGAGCAGGCCGGGCACATAGGCCATCGAGGTGGGCACGCGGGCGATCTCGGCCTGGTGCGGCTGCAGGGTCTGCGCGTCGAGCAGTACCGCGGCGGCGCGGGTGACCTGGCCGTCGTCCTCGAAGCCGACGTCGAAGCCGGCCAGCCAGCGCGGCGGGTCGGGGACATCGTCCTGCAGGCTGACCTGGCGCGCCAGCGTCGCCTGCAGCGTGCGCGCTTGCACGATGCTGCCATCCCAATCGCCGAATACGGAGTGCGAAGAAGTGTCCATGCGCCGATCATGACGCCGCGTTCGTGGCTGGGGTGTGGAGGGGCCGGGAGTGGAGATTCGGGAGTGGGGATTCGTAACAGCATGGGTCTCCAGCAGGTCGTGCGGCCCGGTGTGCCCTGGTCGCCAGCGATCGGCGGGGAACCGGCTCTGGCGAATCCCCACTCCCGAATCCCCAATCCCCGCCACCAGCTACAATCCAGGGCCGCACGACCCACGCATCCCCAACGGAGACCGTCGCAGTGACCCGCAAACTCGTACTGTTGCGCCATGGCCAGAGCCAGTGGAACCTGGATAACCGCTTCACCGGCTGGGTCGACGTCGACCTGACCGAGCAGGGCCGCCAGGAAGCCGTGGCCGCCGGCCGGCTGATGCGCGAGGAGGGCCTGCAGTTCGACGTCGCCCATACCTCGGTGCTCAAGCGCGCCATCCACACCCTGCAGGGCGCGCTGAAGGAGTTGGACCAGGACTGGCTGCCGGTGCACAAGAGCTGGCGCCTCAACGAGCGCCACTACGGCGGCCTGCAGGGCCTGGACAAGGCCGAGACCGCGGCCAAGCACGGCGAGGACCAGGTCAAGATCTGGCGCCGCTCCTACGACATCCCGCCGCCGCCGATGGACGCCGAGGATCCGGGCCATCCGCTGCACGACCGTCGCTACGCCACCCTGGACCGCAACGCGCTGCCGGCCACCGAGTCGCTGGCGACCACGCTCGAGCGCGTGCTGCCGTACTGGCACGACGCCATCGCGCCGCAGCTCAAGACCGGGCAGACCGTGCTGGTCACCGCCCACGGCAACTCGCTGCGCGCGCTGTACAAGTACTTGAACGACGTGTCGCGCGAGGAGATCCTCGAGCTCAACATCCCCACCGGCATCCCGCTGCTGTTCGAGCTGGACGACAGCTTGCAGGTGCAGTCCTACCGTTACCTGGGCGATCCGGAAGCGGCGAAGAAGGCGGCCGAAGCGGTGGCCAACCAGGGCAAGGCGAAGTAAGCGCCAGGATCGGCACGCGCTCGGCAGGAGGACGCAATGGGCGGATTCAGCATCTGGCACTGGCTCGTGCTATTGGTCGTGTTCGCTTTTCCGCTGCTGATCGGTGTGGTGGTGTGGCTGGCGATCCGCGCGCAGCGGCGCCGGCCGGCGGTCGCGGCGCCGCCGCCGTTGCCGCCGGCCGCCTCGGTCGAGCAGCGCTTGCGCGCGCTGGAGCAGTTGAAGACGCAGGGCCTGATCGACGCGGCCGAGTACGCACGCCGGCGCGCGCAGATCCTGGATGCGCTGTGAGCGTATGGCGCCGCGGCAGGCGGCGCGTCTTCGTGGTCTGACCAGGCACGGCGCAGTGCGAGTGTTCGCAACGCGCGGCGTGTCGCATGCGGCGTGCGTCACTGCATCCGCGTGGCCACGTGGTAACGCCGGGACGTGCTACCAGACGCAACTGGTGAGCAGCAGGTCGGGCTGTACCTCCACCCAGCGCAGGCGGTGCGCTTGTCCGGCCGGCAAGGCGGGCGCCAGCGGCGTGGCGATCCGTGTGTCCACGCTGCCGCTGCCCGGGTCGCAGCCCTCGATGCGCAAGGCGTCGAAATCGAAGAAGCGGCCGACGGTCGCCGCCGCGGCCTTGTAGAAACTCTCCTTCGCCGAGAAGCCCAGGGTCAGCGCATACGGCCAGCCGCGGACATGGGCGAGCGCAGCCAGGGCGGCGCAGTCGCTGGCGTCCAGGGCCACGCTACGGATCGCCTCGAGCTGGTCTTCCGCTACCACGCGTTCCACGTCCAGGCCAATGCCGCGCGCCCCTGCGGATGCCGGCAGGGCGATGGCGACCGCCAGGCCGTCGGTATGCGAGAGGCTGCCGAGGAAGCCGTCCGGCCAGGCCGGTGCGCGGTCGGCACCGATCGGCAGGTCCGTAGCCGTGCTGCCCGCGTCCCGCAGCGCGGCGAGTGCCGCGCGCCGTCCGGCCAGGTACTCGGCCTGGCGCTTGCGCACGCTGCGCGCGATCGACGCCGGCTGCTGCAGGCCATGGCGCTGGAAATCGTCGCTGTCGAAGGCATCGACCTCGAACGCCAGCAGCCAGGCATTCGGCACGGCGATGCGATGCGCGCCAAGGGCGAGGCGGGCGAATGGCGGTGCGGCAGTGGCCAAGGCATCCATGGCGCTAGCTTAGAGCGTGCGCTGGCCGTTGCGGCGCGTGCAGCGCGGCCCGTGGGGCGCGGCGAGCAGGCGTCGCTTCGGTGACCTGCTTCCGCCACAATTAAACCGGATGCAGCTTGCCCAGTAGGAGCGGCTCTTGCCCCCTTTATCGGGAACGCCCGTCGCGGCTGAAGCCGATCCTACAGGAGATGTCCCGCAGCGTTGCCTTCAACCGTCGCTGGCGTCCACCCACACCCGCATCTCGCCCTCGCCGCGGTTGGCCCAGGCGAAGTAGGGCACGAAGGTAAGGGTCTGCGGCTGCCGTGCCGGCGGCGGCGCATCGTAGCTGTACAGCGGTGCGGTCGCGGCGTCGACGTCGCCGTGCAGGCGTTCGCCGCTGGCTTGCAGCAACACCTGGCCGTCCAGCGCGCCGCTGCCGGGCACGGCCTGCAGCGTGGCGCTGGCCGGCAGGCGCAGCTGATGCAGGTCGGCGCCGTTGTCGGCCTGCTCCAGGCAGTACACCAGTGGCCCGCGCTGCACCGCGACCTTGCCAGCCAGGTGACGCACGCGCGGGTGCCCGCTGACCCGCATCGGCGGCATCGGCAGGCGCAGCTGCAAGGTGTCGCCGGACTGCCAGCGCCGGCGCAGCACGCAGTAGCCATGCTGGCGATGCGCGTCGATCGCCACCGGCTCGCCGTTGAGTTGCAGGTGCGGCGCCTGGCACCAATCCGGCAGGCGCAGCGCGAGCGCGGCCTCCACCGGTGCGCTGCACTCCACGTCGAAGGAGATCGTGTCCTGCCACGGATACTCGCCGCGCTGGCGCAGGGTCAGGGTCTGCCCGCCGACCTCGAACAGCGCGTCGCTGCCGACGTAGAGGTTCACGTACAGGGTGTCGTCGCGGCGGGTGTAGAGGTAGTGGCCGAGCGAGGTCAGCACGCGGGCGATGTTGGGCGGGCAGCAGGCGCAGCCGAACCAGCGCTGGCGCACCGGCTTGACGTGATCGAAGGTGTGGTTGCCGTGCACCGTGGGCGGGTGCACTTCCAGCGGATTGACGTAGAAGAAGTGGCGCCCGTCCAGGGCCATGCCCCCCAGCACGGTGTTGTACAGCGCCCGCTCCATCACGTCGGCGTAGCGGCCGTCCGGCGCCAGCTGCAGCATGCGATTGGCGAACATCATCAGCCCGATCGAGGCGCAGCTCTCGTTGTAGGCGGTGTCGTTGGGCAGGTCGTAGTCGACGCTGAACGCTTCGCCGTAGCTCTGCGCGCCGATCGCGCCGGTCAGGTACATCTGCCGCTGCGTGGCGTTGTCCCACAGCCGCTCGCAGGCCGCGCGCAGCGTGGCATCGCCGCTGTGCCGGGCCAGGTGCGCCACGCCCGCGTACAGATACACGAAGCGCACCGCATGGCCGACCGCGGTGTCCTGCAGCGCCACCGGCAGGTGCGCCTGGCTGTAGGCCTTGTCCTGGATCATCCAGGCCGGGCCGTGCCCGCCCCAGAAGAAGGTCTGGCCGCGCTTGGCGTACTCTTCATCGTAGTAATGCGGCGTGGTGCCGCGCTGTTCGACGAAGTAGCGCACCAAGGCCAGGTAGCGCGCCTCGCCCGTGGCCTCGTACAGGCGCATCAGCGCCAGTTCGATCTCCGGATGCCCAGGGTAGCCGTGCAACTGCGTCGGGCCGGGTCCGAAAGTGGCGTCGATGTGATCGGCGAGCCGGCACACGATGTCGAGCAGGGCGCGCTTGCCGGTGGCCTGGAAGTAGGCCACACCGGCCTCGATCATGTGCCCGGCGCAGTACAGCTCGTGGCACTCGGCCAGGTTGCTCCAGCGTTCCTGCGGCGCCTTCACCGTGAAGTAGGTATTGAGGTAGCCGTCGGCCTGCTGCGCGGCGCCGATCAGTTCGATGGTGGCGTCGGCATCGCGCTCCAGTGCCGGGTCGGGATGCTGCGCCAGCAGGTAGGCCACGGCCTCCAGCCATTTGGCCACGTCGCTGTCCTGGAACACCATGCCGTAGAAGGTGCCGTCGCTGCGGCCGGCGGCGATGCGGAAGTTCTCGATGGCGTGGCTGGGTTCGGCATCGGCGACGTTGTCGTTGAGCGCGTCCCATTGGTAGGGCAGCACCACCTCCTGCACCAGGCGCTGGTAGCGCTGCCAGAACGGGTCGGCGATGCGCAGGTGGGCGAGCGGCAGTTCCGGGGACGGCACGGGCGAATGCGGCATGGAACGGAGATCCTGGAGAGTGGGGAAGGTCAGTGCACCGGGCGCGCGGCCAGGTCGGCAGCGATGTTTGCCAGCAGCGGCCGGCGCAGCCGGCAGCGCAGGATCACCGCGGCCAGCAGCAGGTGCAGGCCGGCGGGGATCAGGGTTTCCAACAGGGTGATGGCGTGCAGCGAGGCGGGACTCTGCTGCGCGGCTCCGGCGCGGTAGCCGGCGTAGACGAACAGCGCGCTGATCACCACCGCGCTCGAGGCCCAGGCGAGCTTGATGCAGAACAGGTTGAACGCGAAGTTGATGCCCGAGGAGCGCACCCGGTTCTTCCAGGCGCCGTAGTCGTCGGCGAAGGCCATCAGCGAGAAGTGCAGCGGCAGCGCGAAGCCCAGCACCAGGCAGTGCACGAAGATCACCGCCAGCCACAGCGTCTGCTGCGCCGGCCCGGTCGGCAGCCACCACTGCGCCACGCCGAACGCGGCCAGCGCCAGGTTGGTGTGCAGGTACAGCGCCAACGGGTCGAAGCGGCGGCACAAGGCGTTGACCATGATCGCGCCGAGCACGGTGGCCAGCGCCACCATCGCGAAGAACAGCGAGGCGTAGCCGCTGCTGCCGCCGAGCACGTAGGTGATGAAGTACAGATAGGCGCCGCCGCGGATGTTGTACACGTTGATCAGCAGGAACGACATCAGCAGCACCAGCCGCAGTTGGTCGTTGCGCAGCAGGCCGCGCAGGTGCGCGCCGATGCCGGCACCGCCGAGCAGGCTGACCGGCACGCGCTCGCGCACGGCGAAGAAACAGCCCAGGAACATCGCCACCGCCAGCGCCGCCAGCAGACCCACGCCAAGCTGGTAGCCGCGCGCTGCGTCGCCGTTGCCCAGTTCCCGCACCAGCCACGGCAGCCCGACCGACACCAGGAAGCCGGCGATGCCGCACAGCACGAAGCGCCAGGATTGCGCCGAGACCACGTCGCGGTGGTCGCCGGTCATGCTGTTGATCAGCGCGCAGTAGGGCACGTTGATCGCGGTGTAGCACAGCGACAGCAGGAAATAGCTGGCGAAGGCATAGGCGATCTTGGCGCCGGCGCTCAGTTGCGGCGCGCTGAAGGTCAGCACGCAGGCGACGCCGATCGGTACCGCGATCCACAGTTGCCAGGCGCGGAAGCGGCCCCAGCGGCTGCGGGTGCGGTCGGCGATCAGGCCCATCACCGGATCGGACACCGCGTCGGCCACGCGCAGCACGGTGAACAGGGTGCCGACCAGTGCCGGGGTCAAGCCGAACACGTCGGTGTAGAAGAAGGTGAGGAAGTTGGCGATCAGGCAGGTGACCACCGTGCCGCCGGCATCGCCCAGGCCGTAGCCGAACTTCTCCAGACGCGACAGGCGCGGCGTGGTCGTGGCCGGTGCGGCGTCTGCGGCGGCGGGGCCGATGGCGGTCGCGGTCAACGGGGCGGCTCCTGGCGCGCCTGGTCCGGCGCCAGCGCAAAGTGGCATGGCCGCGCACCCGCGACAAGAGTCTGTGCGGTATAAAACCGGTACGATTCCGACCACGATTGCCAGGCCGCACATGTGTGGCGGCTTTCATTCGATTGCTGCAGTGCAACGTGTCGCGCGCAAGGGGAGACGTTTCCGACATGCTCGAGTTCGCCGTCGCCTATCCGATCCGGGTCCAGAACGGAGGCCTGTTCATTTCCCGCGGGGTGGGCGCGCATCCGGCACGGGTGATCCAGTCCTACGAGCTGATCTTCGTCGAACGCGGCATCCTGTCGATTCGCGAACAGGACAACGACTTCCATGTCGGCCCCGGCGAGACGCTGCTGCTGTGGCCGGGCCGCGCGCATGCCGGCCTGGGCCAGTTCCCGGACGACCTGCGCTTCTACTGGGTGCATTTCGAACTGGAGCCGGGCGTGACGCAGGCGGACAACGCGGTGGCGCTGTCGATGCCGCAGCGCACCGCGATCCGCGATCCGGAACGCTTCGTCGGCCTGTTCCGCTGGTTCCTGGCCGAGCAGGAGGAGCGGCGCACGCTACCGATGCTGGAGCCGATCGTGCTGTCGATGCTGCAATGCGTGGCCGGTGCATGGCCGGATCCGCACGACTCCGAGCGCGCGGGAGTGGCGCTGGCGTACCGCGCCAAGCAACTGATCGGCACGCAGTTCCATACCGCGCTCACCGCCTCGTCGCTGGCCGCGCAACTGCACTGCAATCCGGATTATCTGGGCCGCATCTACCGGCGCAGCTTCGGCACCACGCTGACCGAGGCGATCCACCGCCAGCGCATCGCGTTTGCCGAGAAGCTGTTGCTGGTCAACACCTGCGCGGTGGACGACGTCGCGCAGCGCGCCGGCTTCAGCGACAGCGGCTACTTCCGCCGGGTGTTCCGCCAGCGTCTGGGCATGACCCCCAGCGCGTACCGGCGCCTGTACTGCAAGGAGCACATCAATTCGGGCTGAGGGAGCTTGCGGGTGCGGTGCGTGTGCGCATGCCGCGCACCTCTTTGCAGGTGCGCGGGTGTCGGTCGGCTGCTGCAGTGGCAATGCGCAGCCTGCCTGCGTCGTAGGAGCGGCTTCAGCCGCGACGGGCCTTCCATGGGAAGGCTCCGTCGCGGCTGAAGCCGCTCCTACGGACAAAGCCGCTTTGGCCGAGTTAGCTCAGCTGCTGGCCGATCTCGCGCGCCATCGCGCCCAGCGGCAGGATCTTCTCCGCGCCGCCGCGTTTGATCGCCTCCTTGGGCATGCCGAACACCACGCTGCTCTGTTCGTCCTGGGCCACGGTACGCGCGCCGGCCTGGCGCATCTCCAGCAGGCCGACCGCGCCGTCGTCGCCCATGCCGGTCATGATGATGCCCAGCGCATTGCCGCCGGCGGCGCGCGCGGCGGAACGGAACAGCACGTCCACCGAGGGCCGGTGTCGGTTCACCGGCGGTCCGTCCAGCACTTCGACGAAGTACTGCGCGCCGCTGCGACGCAGCAGCATGTGTTTGCCGCCCGGTGCGATCAATGCGCGTCCGGGCACCACGCGATCGTTGTTGGCCGCTTCCTTCACCGAGATCTGGCATAGCGTGTCCAGGCGCGCGGCAAAGGCGGCGGTGAACTTCTCCGGCATATGCTGGACGATGACGATGCCCGGGCTGACCCGCGGCAGCGCGGTCAGCACTTCCTCCAGCGCCTGGGTGCCGCCGGTGGAGGTGCCGATCGCCACCACCCGTTCGGTGGTCTGCGACAACGCGCGGCCGCCCTGCGCCGGCAGGATCACGTCGGCGGTGTGCTTGATCTCCGGCTCTGCCGGGGCCACGGCCGGCCGCGCCGACAGGCGCTTGACGTTGGCGCGCGCTGCGCTCTTCACCGTGGCGATCATTTCCTCGGCCGAATCGGTGAGGAACTGCTTGAGGCCGAGCTTGGGCTTGGTCACCACCGCCACCGCGCCGGCGGCCAGCGCGTCCATGGTCACCCGCGCGCCCTTCTCGGTGAGCGTGGAGCAGATCACCACCGGAGTGGGGCGCTCGCTCATGATCTTGCGCAGGAAGGTGATGCCGTCCATCTTCGGCATCTCCACGTCCAGCACGATCACGTCCGGCCACTGCTGGCGCATCTTGTCCATCGCCAGCAGCGGATCGGCCGCGGCGGCGATGACCTCGATGCCGGGCGCGTCGTTGAGCACGGCGACCAGCACCTGGCGCACCACCGCCGAATCGTCGATCACCATGGCCTTGATCGTGGTCATGCGGGGTTCCCTCCTGGCACGTCGGCCTTCATGGTTTGCGGTACACCGACGGCGCGATCTGCACCACGTCGCTGTTGACGTCGTTGAGGCTCTCGGAGTGGCCGATGCAGAAGATGCCGCCACGCTTGAGCGTGCCGAGCACCCGCGTCACCACTTCGCGCTTGGTCTGGCCGTTGAAGTAGATCATCACGTTGCGCAGGAATACCACGTCGAACTGGCCCAGGTTGGGCAGGGCGGTATTGAGATTGGCGTGCACGAAGCGCACATGGTCGCGGATCTTGCGGTCGATCAGCAGGCTGCCTTCGTACTCGCCGCGGCCCTTCAGGCAGTAGCGCTTGAGCATGGCCGGCGGCATGTGCTCGATGCGCAGCAACGGGTAGTGGCCGGTCCGCGCCTTCTCCAGCACGCGGGTGCTGATGTCGGTGCCGACCACCTCGTAGGGACGGCCCTGCAGGGTGTCGTCCAGCACCATGGCCATGCTGTAGGCCTCCTCGCCGGTGGAACTGGCCGCGCTCCAGCAGCGGAACGGCGCGCTGCCGGTATGCGCGGCGGCGACGCTGCGCAGCAGGTCGAAGTGCTTGGGCTCGCGGAAGAAATAGGTTTCGTTGGTGGTCAGCAGGTCGATCGCGGTCTGCACCTCGCCGCTGCCCTCGCGGCTTTCCAGCAGCTTGAGGTACTGGGTGTAGGTCTGCAGCGAATGCGCCTTCAGGCGCTTGCCCAGGCGTCCGCACAGCATGGCCTTCTTGGCCGGCGAAATGGTGATGCCGGCGGCGTCGAAGATGAAACGCTGGAACCGGCCGAATTCCTGCTCGGTAATGGTGTCGTGGCTGGTCATGGTCCTGGCCGGTCAGTGGGTGGAAGCGGGGGCGTGGGCGTTGCCGGTGGGGCCGTGTTCCTGCAGCAGGCGCTGGTGCTCCAGCAGCCAGGCATGCAGCGCGCCGCCCCCCAGCGGGCGCGCCAGCAGATAGCCCTGGCCGAAGTCGCAGCCCAGCTCCTGCAGCAGGGTCCAGTCCTCCACCGTTTCGATGCCCTCGGCGACGGTGTGCAGTCCCAGCCGTTGGGCCATGCCCAGCGCCGATTCGAGGACCGTGCGCAGGTTGCGGCTGCGATGCGCGTCGTGGACGAAGATGCGGTCGATCTTCAATTCCGTGAAGGGAATGCGGGTGAGTTGCTGCAGCGAGGAGAAGCCGGTGCCGTAGTCGTCCAGCGACAGGCCGAAACCCTGCAGCCGCAGCCGCGCCAGCATGCCCAGCGCGCTGCCGCAGACCAGCGAGCTTTCGGTGATTTCCAGCACCAGGTCGGACGGCGCCAGGCCATGCTTGCGCAGCAGCCCGAGCAGTTCGTCGAGCAGGTTCGGGTCCTGCAGCATGCTCGGCGACAGGTTCAGCGCCAGGGTCAGTTGAAACCCGTCCTGCTTCCACGCCGCCAGCCGTGCCATCGCCTGGTCGGCGACGCAGGCGGTGAGCGCGTGGATCAGGCCTTCGCGCTCTGCCACGGCGATGAAGCGGTCCGGCGCGATCGGCCCGGCGCTGGGATGGCGCCAGCGCGCCAGCGCTTCCACGCCGCCGACCCGGCCGCTGCGCATGTCCACCTTGGGCTGGTAGGCCACCTCGATCTCGCCGCGCTGCAGCGCTTCGCGCAGCATCGCGGTCATCGTCGCCTCGCCGGGCGCCTCGGCATCGTTCCGTGGCGCCGGCGCGGTCGGCGCATGGGCGCGCACCGCGGCGGCGAGTTGGGCGGCGCGCAGCGGCTTTTCCAGTCCCGCCAGCACCTGCAGGCCATTGCTACGGCCGACCTGCAGCACCGAGTCGATCAAGGCCGCGCCGCGCTGCGAGGCGACCACGATCGGCGCGCGCACGCCGCAGCGGGCGAGTGCGTCGAGCAACTGCACGCCGTCCATGCCGGGCATTTCCAGGTCCACGATCAACAGCCCTAGCGGCGCGCCTTGGGTGATCCTCGCCAGCGCGGCGTGGCCGTCGGCCGCGCCTTCCACCGCCACCGCGCCCATCCGCAGGCACAGGGCCAACGCGTGTTCGCGCTGGACCTGGCTGTCGTCGACCACCAGGACCGTGCCGAAGTGGTGCAGGGCGGCGGTGTCGGGGGACGTGGGCATGCGAAATCCGTTTCGAGGAAAGGGCAGGGCGCTGTGCGGCGAACGCCGATCAGGCCGCGATGCCTTCTTCCAGGTGGGCGTCGAGGCCGGTCATGCTGGCGAACTCCTGGGGCGCCAGCACCGCATCGGCGGCGAGCAGGATCACGAAGCGCTCGCCGACCTTGCCCATGCCGTGGATGAAATCGCGGCGGATGCCGGTGCCGAACGCCGGCGGCGGCGCGATGTCGGCGGTGGCGATCTCCAGCACCTCGCTGACCGCGTCCACCAGCAGGCCGAGCACCTGGCGCTCTTCGCCGGCGGCCACCTCGATGATGACGATGCAGGTGCGCTTGCTGATCTCGCTGGGCGCGCGGCCGAAGCGCTGCTGCAGGTCCACCACCGGCACCACCGCGCCGCGCAGGTTGATCACCCCGCGCAACGCGGGCGGCATCATCGGCACGTCGGTCGGCGTGCGGTACTCGATGATCTCCTTGATGCCGAGGATGCCGACGCCGAACATTTCCTTGCCGAGCAGGAAGGTCAGGAACTGGTCCGTCGCCAGGTCGCCGGCGTCGGAGGAGGAGAGCGAAGCGGAAGCGTTCATGGCCATGTCTCAGAAGGTTTCGAAGTGGGCTTCGTCGAGCGAATCCGCCAGGATCAACTGGCCGTTGGCGACGCGCGCGATCGGCTTGGCACCGGCGTGCCCGCTGCGGCCGCGCCCGGCGCCAGGACGGCGTGCGGCGGTCCTGGCCTGCGGGGTGCCGTGCACCTTGAAGAAGCTCATCAGCTGTTGCAGCTGCTCGGCCTGCGCGCTCATTTCCTCGGCCGTGGCGGCCAGTTCCTCGGAATTGGACGCGGCCTGCTGGGTGGTCTGGTTGAGCTGGCCGACCGCGGCATTGATCTGGCCGACGCCGGAGGTCTGTTCCTCGGAAGCGGCGGTGATCTCCTGCACCAGGTCGGAGGTGCGTTTGATCGACGGCACCATTTCGTCCAGCAGCTTGCCGGCGTTCTCGGCCAGTTCCACGCTGGAGCTGGCGACGTCGCCGATTTCCTGCGCCGCGATCTGGCTGCGTTCGGCCAGCTTGCGCACTTCGGCGGCGACCACGGCGAAGCCCTTGCCGTGTTCGCCGGCGCGTGCGGCCTCGATCGCTGCGTTCAGCGCCAGCAGGTTGGTCTGGTAGGCGATGTCGTCGATGATGCCGATCTTCTGCGCGATCTGCTTCATCGCCTGCACGGTCGCCCGCACCGACTCGCCGCCGTCCAGCGCCTGGCTGGAGGCCTTGCTGGCCATGCCGTCGGTGATCTTGGCGTTCTCGGTGTTCTGCGAGATCGACGCGGTCATCTGCTCCAGCGAGGCGCTGGTCTCTTCCACGCCGGCGGCCTGTTCGCTGGCCGCCTGGCTCAGCGACTGCGCGGTGGCGCTGACCTCTTCCGAGGCGCTGGCCAGCGACTCGGCATTGCCGTTGACCTCGCTGACCACCTGCGACAGGCGCGCGATGGTGTCGTTGATGTAGTTCTTCATCTCGGCGTAGGCACCGTCGTAGTGCTTGTCGATGCTCTGGGTCAGGTCGCCCTCGGCCAGGCCGCCCATCACCCGCACCACGTCCTGGATGCTGCCGCCGGTGGTGGTCGCCAAGTCGTTCAGGCCCTGGCCCATCTCACGCTGGAACCCGGCCAGGCCGTCCAGCGCGATCCGCTCGGAGAAGTCGCCGCAGTTGGCGGCGGCGACCACGCGGCGCTGGCCGTCGATCACCAGCTTCAGCCGCTCGACCATGGTCCTCATCGCATACAGCGCGCTGCCGTTGTCGTTGGCGCGTACCGCCACGTCCAGGTTGAGGTCGCCTTGCGCCACCTTGTTGGCGATCTCGGCCACATAGGCCGGCTCGCCACCCAGCAGGCGGGTGAGCAGGCGCACGATGACCACCGCCACCACCGCGCCCAGCAGCAACGCCACCGCGATGGTGGCGATGATCAGCGTGCGGGCGGACGCGTAGAGTTCGTCGCCGCTGTCACTGGCGTCCTGGCCGCCCTTGACGTTCAGGTCGACCAGCTTGTCGATCGCCTCGGCGGTGCTGCGGAAGATCTGCCGCTGCTCACCGTTCAGCACGGCCGTCGCCTCCTGGGTCTTGCCCTGTGCGGTGAGCGCCAGCAGCTGCTTGTGCAATTCGGTATAGCGGTCGAAGTTCTTGGCGAAATCCGTGTACAGCGCCTGCTCCTCGGGCGAGGAGATCAGCGGGATATAGGTCTTCCTGTTGTTCTCGAACGCCTCCAACGTCTTGATCATGCGCGTGTCGTAGTCCTGCATCTCGGCCGGACTGGTGGCGACGACCCGCTGCAACTCGAGCAAACGCAGCTTGTTGAAGTTCGCGCTCATCTCCTCGACGTTACGCACGCTGGGCATCCAGTTGGTGGCCAGTTCGGTGGAGGAGCCATTGATCCGGGCCATTTGCAGCGTGGCGAAAATGCCGGTTCCCAGCAACAGCAGCAACACCAGGCCGAAGCCGATGCCGATACGCGTGCCGATTTTCATGTGCGTGAACATCGTGATCCCCTGGATGTGATGTCGTGGAAGTGGAGTGGATATCAGAACGTGTCGAAGTGGGCTTCGTCCGGCGCGGGCACCAGTGCCAGGCCGACCTCCCCGAAGCCACGCTTGCGCGCCGGCGCCGCCTTGCGCGACGCGGCCGGTGTCGCGGCCGGACGTCGCGGCGACACCGCCTGATTGGTGCGGAAGAAACTCATCAACTGCTGCAACTGCTCGGCCTGGCCGCTCATTTCCTCGGCGGTGGCGGCCAGTTCCTCGGAGTTGGCTGCGGCTTGCTGGGTGGTCTGGTTGAGCTGACCGACCGCGGCGTTGATCTGGCCGACGCCGGAGGTCTGTTCCTCGGAGGCGGCGGTGATCTCCTGCACCAGGTCGGAGGTGCGGCGGATCGACGGCACCATCTGGTCCAGCAGCTTGCCGGCGTTCTCGGCCAGCTCCACGCTGGACTCGGCGACCTGGCCGATCTCCTGCGCCGCCACCTGGCTGCGCTCGGCCAGCTTGCGCACTTCGGCGGCGACCACGGCGAAACCCTTGCCGTGCTCGCCGGCGCGTGCGGCCTCGATCGCCGCGTTCAGCGCCAGCAGGTTGGTCTGGTAGGCGATGTCGTCGATGATGCCGATCTTCTGTGCGATCTGCTTCATCGCGGTCACCGTCGAGCGCACCGCATCGCCGCCTTCGTTGGCTTCGCGGGCGGCCTTGGCGGCCATGCTGTCGGTGACCTTGGCGTTCTCGGTGTTCTGCGCGATGGATGCGGTCATCTGCTCCAGCGAAGCGCTGGTCTCTTCCACGCCGGCGGCCTGCTCGCTGGCGGCCTGGCTCAGCGACTGCGCGGTGGCGCTCACCTGCTCGGAGGCACTGGCCAGCGCCTCGGCGTTGATGTTGACCTCGCTGACCACCTGCGCCAGGCGCGCGACGGTGGCATTGATGCTCTCGCACAGTTCCTTCAGCTGGCCCTGGCACTGCACGTCCGCTACCCGGGTCAGGTCGCCGCCCTCGACCGCCTTGAGCACCGCGCCGGCCTCGTTCAGCGGGCCGATCAGCGCGTCCAGGGTCAGGTTGATGCCGTCGACGATGCGGCGGAAGTCGCCATGGTGCTGGCTGGCATCGGCGCGCACGCCGAGGCGGCCGGCGCTGGCCGCCTCGGCGAGCAGGCTGGTGTCGCGGATCAGCGCGCGCAGGTTGGAGCGGACCTGCTCGATGGTGTCGTTGATGAACACCTTCTTGCCGGCGAAGGTCTCCAGCGGCGCATCGAAGTTGCCGCGGCCGAACTCGGCGATGCAGGCCATGGCCTTCTTCTTGGTGGCGATGTGGTCGCCGACCATGCGGTTGATGCCATCGGCCATGCTGCGGAAGTCGCCTTCGAAGCGGTGGCTCTCGATCATCACGTCGATGTCGCCGGCGTCGTGCTGGGCGGACATGTGCCGCATCTGCGCGATCAGCCCCAGCAGGTTGCGGCGGACCTGTTCGATGGTCTCGTTGATGAAGGCCTTCTTGCCCGGGAACGCCTCCAGCGGTGCCTCGAAGTTGCCGCGACCGAACTCGGCGATGCAGGCCATGGCCTTCTTCTTGGTGGCGATGTGGTCGCCGACCATGCGGTTGATCCCGTCGGCGATGACCTTGAACTCGCCGTCGAAGCGGTGGCTCTCGATCACCACGTCGATGTCGCCGGCGTCGTGCTCGCGCGACATGCGCACGATCTCGTCGTTGATCTGGCGCACGCCCGTCTGCACCTGGCGCAGTGCCAGCAGCACCTCGCAGGCCTGGTCGTTGCGCACGGTCGGCATCACCACTTCGAAGTTGCCGTTGGCGAAACGTGCCAGGGTGGTGGTGGCGATCCGCAGCGAACGGGTGATGGCGTGGACCGTGTAGGCCAGCACCGCGGCGGCGAGCACGGTGGCGCCGATGCTCAGTGCCAGGGTCTGCCCGGCGGGCAGGCCGAGGGCGAACCCGCACGCGGCGGCGGCCAATGGCAGCACGACGGCGATGGCCGAACCGGTCCACAGCTTGGAGGACAGCGAAAGGGAGTTGGACATGCCGGATACCTGTACGGGAAGAGAAGCACCAGCCGGCCGGCCGGTGCGGGGAAGGGTCAGAACGAAACGAACGCGGCTTCTTCCAGGCGTGCGGCCTGGGCCGTGCCGGCGGGGCCGCCGAAACTGCGCGAGCGGGGCACGCGCTGCATCGGTGTCGGCAGACGTCGCGGTTGCGGGGTCTGCGCCGCAGTGGTGGCGGCGCCGGTGGTGA
Organism: Xanthomonas sp. F1; assembly: GCF_014199855.1. NCBI lineage: Bacteria > Pseudomonadati > Pseudomonadota > Gammaproteobacteria > Lysobacterales > Lysobacteraceae > Xanthomonas > Xanthomonas sp. F1. The sequence continues at coordinate 645,130 of NZ_JACHOK010000002.1, forward strand.
AGAAACTCATGAGCGTTTGCAACTGTTCGGCCTGGCTACTCATTTCTTCGGCCGTGGCGGCCAATTCTTCAGCGTTGGCAGCGGATTGCTGTGTTGTCTGGCTGAGCTGAACCACGGCGGCGTTGATCTGGCCGACGCCGGTGCTCTGTTCCTCGGAGGCGGCGGTGATCTCCTGCACCAGGTCGGAGGTGCGGCGGATCGACGGTTCCATCTCGCCGAGCAGGCGCCCGGTGGTCTCGGCCAGGGTCACGCTGGTGCCGGCGACATCGCCGATCTCGTGCGCGGCCACCTGGCTGCGCTCGGCCAGCTTGCGCACTTCCGCGGCGACCACGGCGAAGCCCTTGCCATGTTCGCCGGCGCGTGCGGCCTCGATCGCCGCATTCAGCGCCAGCAGGTTGGTCTGGTAGGCGATGTCGTCGATGATGCTGATCTTGCGCGCGATCTCCTTCATCGCCGAGACGGTGGCACGCACCGCCTCGCCGCTCTCGGCGGCCTCGCGCGAGGCCTTGCTGGCCATGCCGTCGGTGATCTTGGCGTTCTCCGCGTTCTGCGCGATCGAGCCGGTCATCTGCTCCAGCGAGGCGCTGGTCTCCTCCACGCCGGCGGCCTGCTCGCTGGCCGCCTGGCTCAGCGACTGCGCCGTGGCCGAGAGTTCCTCGGCGGCGCTGGCCAGGGTGACGGCGTTGCCGTTGACCTCGTTGACGATGCTGGTGAGCTTGTCGATGGTGGCGTTGACGTAGCGCTGCATGTCGGCGAAGGCGCCCTCGTAGTGGCCCTGCACCTGGCGGCTGAGATCGCCCTCGGCCATCGCGCCCATCACCTTGATCACGTCGCCGACGCTGCGCAGGTTGCCGCGGGTCTGCTCGATGATCTCGTTGATGAACGCCTTCTTGCCGGGCAGCTGCGGCATCGGCGCCTCGAAGTTGCCGCGGCCGAACTCGGCGACCACGCCCAACGCCTGCTTCTTGACCGCGATGTGCGCGGCGACCATGCGGTTGATGGCCTTGCCGATGGCGCAGAACTGGCCGTCCAGGTGGCTGCAGTCGATCTGCACGTCGATGTCGCCCTTGTCGTGCTCCTCGGACATGCGCGCGATCTCGGCGATCAGGCGCTTGAAGTTGCCGCGTACCTGCTCGATGGTCTCGTTGATGAAGGCCTTCTTGCCGGGCAGCTGCGGCATGGCCGCGTCGAAGTTGCCGCGGCCGAACTCGGCGACCACGCCCAGCGCCTGCTTCTTGACCGCGATGTGGCTGCCGACCATGCGGTTGATGCCGTCGGCCATGCTGCGGAAGTCGCCCTGGAAGTGCGCGCTGTCGATGCTGGCATCGATCTCGCCGGCCTCGTGCTGCTCGGAGACACGGCGCATCTCGGCAATCAGGCCGAGCATGTTGCGCCGCACCTGCTCGATGGTGTCGTTGATGAAGGCCTTCTTGCCCGGGAACGCCGCAAGCGGGGCGGCGAAGTTGCCGCGGCCGAACTCGCCGACGCAGTCGATCGCCTGCTTGCACACGCCGATGTGGGCGCCGACCAGTTGGTTGATGTCGCCGGCCACGGTCCGGTAGGCGCCGTTGGCCTGCGCCGCATCCAGCATCACGTCGCAGTCGCCGGCGGCATGTGCGCTGGTCATGTGCGCGACGTCGGCCTGCAGCTGCCGCAGCGGTCGCTGCGCGGCGAGCAGGGCCTGGCCGATCTCGCTGCCGCCCGCCGCCGCATCCACGCGGTCCAGCTCGCCCAGCGCCAGCGCCTGCAGGCCGGTGCGGGCCAGCTCCAGTTCGCGCTGCGCGGCCACGGCCGCATGCTGTGCCGCGCGCACGCCGTGGCCCAGCACCGCTGCGGCGAGCAGCGTGGCCACGGCGACCAGGATCCATGCGGGGCCGCCGGCCAGCGGCAGTGCCAGCGCCGCGACGGCCGCGGCAGCGGGCAGGGCGACGGCGACGATGGCGGCCGTCGACAGGGTGGTAAGGGGCGTCCGGTTCTGGGACATGACGGAGATTCCTGGTTGATGGCGCGACGTAGGAATGACGGCGGGCGAGGCGGCGGCTCAGGCCGCCAGCGATTCGGCGCCGGGTTGCAACTGGCCGAGCAGCGACGGCACGTCCAGGATCAGCGCGACCCCGCCGCTGCCGAGGATGCTGGAGCCGCTGATGCCCTTGACCTGGGCGAAGACCTTGGAGAGCGGCTTGATCACGGTCTGCCACTCGCCGAGCAGGGTGTCGACCACCAGGCCGAAGCGCTGCGAGCCCTGGCGGATCACCACGATGCTCTCGCGCGCCGGCGGCGCGCCGGCGATGGCGAACAGCGAGCGCAGGCGTACGTAGGGCAGCACGTTGCCGCGCAGGTCGATGTACTCGCTCTGGTAGTTCGGCGCGAACTCCACGCATTCCTCGACCACGTCCAGCGGCACCACGAACACCGACTTGCCGACCCCGACCTGGAAGCCGTTGATGATCGCCAGGGTCAGCGGCAGCCGCACCGAGATGGTGGTGCCCACGTCCTGCTGACTGCTGATGTCCACGCTGCCGCGCAGCGCGGCGATGTTGCGCTTGACCACGTCCATGCCGACGCCGCGGCCGGACAGGTTGGTGACCTTCTCGGCGGTGGAGAAGCCCGGCTCGAAGATCAGCGCGAACACTTCGCGGTCGGAGAGCAGGCGGCCGGGTTCGATCAGGCCGCGTTCCAGCGCCTTGGCCAGGATCCGGTCGCGGTTGAGGCCGCCGCCGTCGTCGCTGATCTGGATGACGATGCTGCCGGAATCGTGGAAGGCGTTGAGCCGCACCGTGCCGCGCACCGGCTTGCCGCGCGCCTGGCGCACCTCGGCCGGTTCGATGCCGTGGTCCATGGCGTTGCGCACCAGGTGGGTCAGCGGATCGGCGATCTTCTCCACCACCGACTTGTCCAGCTCGGTGTCCTCGCCGTTGACCACCAGCACGATGTCCTTGCCCAGTTCGCGGGCGACGTCGTGGACCACGCGGTGGAAGCGGCTGAAGGTGCCGCCGATCTTGACCATGCGCAGCTGCAGCGCGCTTTCGCGCACTTCCTCGACCAGGCCGGCGAGGATCGAGGTGGATTCCAGCAACTGCGCATCGCCGGTGCGTTGCGCATTGGCGCCGGTGCTGGCGACGGCGATGATCAGCTCGCCGACCAGGTCGATCATGCGGTCGAGCTTGTCGGCGTCGACGCGGATCGAGCCGCCTTCGCCGCGTGCAGCTGCGGCCTTGGCAGGGCCCGCGTTGGCGGCGGTGGTCGCTGCCGCGGCCGGGGCGCTGGCGACGGCCGCTGCGGCCGCGGCTGGCGCGGCCACCGGGGCGGCGGCGCTCTCGAACCCGGCGAAGTCGTCGGCGCTGGCCTGGCTGCCGGCTTCGGCCACCAGCAGCGGCAAGTCCAGGTTGGCGGCGTCGCCGTTCGGCTCCACTGCCAGCACCTGCAGGTCGCAGTCGTCGCGCACGAATTCGAAGATGTCCTCGATCGCGGCCTGCTGCGCGTCGCTGCGCAACAGGATGTCGAAGCCCAGGTAGCAGGCCTCCGGATCCAGTTCGGGCAACGCCGGCACGCGCTCGTGACGGGTACGCACTGCTTCCAGCGTGCCCAGGCTGCGCAGGCAGCGGATCAGGTGCAGCGGCGAGTTGCCGAAGCGCAGCGCGTCGGTGAACAGTTGCAGCGAGATCCGCCAGTAGCCGGTCTGCGCGGGTGCGGCCGGGGCCGCCGGCGTGGCCGCGGCTGCGGCCGGCGCAGCGGCAGGTTGCAGGTAGGTCTGCAGGCGTTCCAGCAGCGGCGCGCCTGCGGCGGTCAGCGTGGCTTCGTCGGCCTCGGCGCCGGCGGCGGCTTCCACCAGCGCGCGGATGTGATCGCAGCAGGCCAGCATCAGTTGGATCAGTTCCGAATCCAGCGCGACGGCATGCTCGCGCACCAGGTCCAGCACGCTCTCCACCACGTGGGTGAAGCCGACCAACTGCGCCAGGTCGAACAGGCCACCGGAGCCCTTGATGGTGTGGGCACCGCGAAAGATCGCGTTGACCGCGTCGGGACCGGCTTCGCCGCGCTCGGCTTCCAGCAGATTGCGCTCCATGTCCTCGAGCAGGTCGCGGCTCTCGGCGATGAAGGTCTGCAGCAATTGATCCATGTTCATGTCGTGCTGCCGATTAGTGAAGAGTGTCGTCGCCGACGCGCTCGAACGCGTCGCCCAGGCCGAGCAGGTCCAGCGCATCGCCGACCGCCGTGCTGCAGCCCTCGAGGTGGAACGGCCGCCCCAGCGCGCGCAGCGCGGCCTGGGTGGCCAGCAGCAGTTGCACGCCGGTGGCATCGATGTCGGTGACCTCCTGCAACTGCAGGCGCAGGCCGCCGGGATGCTCCAGCGCCGGCAGCAGCAGCGGCTTCAGTTCGGCCGCACGGCGGATGGTCATGTCGCCGTCCACGCGCAGCTGCAGCGGCGGATCCTGTTCATCGGGGGGCGTCGAGCGCATGGCGGGTCTCCGGCAGTGGACGAGTGGAAAGCCGGTGGCGCCCCATGAAGGGCACGTGCAGGCTTCGGTAAGAGCGATATCGGCTCAGACAGGAAATATTTAGAAATATTTAGTGCGCGTGAAGCATTTGTCTCCCACGCCGCACGCAAACCTGAGTTGTTCAGACCAATGCAAGATGCACATCCCACAAGGGCTCAGATGCAGCGAGGCCCCTGTCTCCTGCACGTGCCGTGCCAATGGCAACGGCGCGTGAAGACGTCAAAAAAGCCGCGCAAGGCGCGTCCTTCGGTCTTCACGTGAAGACCGTTGCGTTCAGGTGTTGCGCAAGTGCAGGCGCCGTATGCCGCCGCATGTGGCGGCGATACTTCAGAACGAAAAGAGTACGGCCCGTGTGCGGCGGCCGCTGGGTGCGTGAACAGACGCGGGCAAAATCGCCCGCGTCGCTCAGCGTGGCGACAGCGCGGTCAGCAGGCCGCGTGCGGCATTGAAGCGGTCGGCCGCTTCCGGCAGCGGCAGCTTGAGCTTCAATTTGTCCGGGCCGTCCATCGCGTACAGCTTGGGCTGCTTCTGGATCATCTGGATGATGGTCATCGGATCCACGTCGGGCTTGGCCTCGAACACCAGGCGCCCGCCGTGTTCGCCCAGTTCCAGCTTGCGGATGCCCAGCGCGTTGGCCTGCAGCTTCAGCTCGGCGATGGCGAACAGGTGCTTCACCGGATCCGGCAGCAGGCCGAAGCGGTCGATCATCTCCACCTGCAGTTCGCGCAGGCCGTCGCTGTCGCGGGCGCTGGAGATGCGCTTGTACAGGGTCAGGCGGGTGTGCACGTCGGGCAGGTAGTCGTCGGGGATCAGGGCGGGCACATGCAGTTCCACCTCGGCGCCGCGCACTTCCTCGCCGGCATCCAGGTCCGGCAGCTTGCCCTGGCGGATGCTGCGCACCGCGCGTTCCAGCAGTTCGGTGTACAGGCTGAAGCCGACCTCGGCCATCTGCCCGCTCTGGTCCTCGCCGAGCAGTTCGCCGGCACCGCGGATCTCCAGGTCGTGGGTGGCCAGGGTGAAGCCGGCACCCAGTTCGTCCATCGAGGCGATCGCGTCCAGCCGCTTCTGCGCGTCGGGGGTGATGCTGCGCCGGTCCGGCACCAGCAGATAGGCGTAGGCGCGGTGATGCGAGCGGCCGACGCGGCCGCGCAACTGGTGCAGTTGCGCCAGGCCGAAGCGGTCGGCGCGGTTGATGACGATGGTGTTGGCGTTGGGGATGTCGATGCCCGATTCGATGATCGTGGTCGACAGCAGCACGTTGAAGCGCTGCTTCTGGAAATCGAGCATCACCTTTTCCAGCTCGCGCTCGGGCATCTGCCCGTGGGCGATGCCGATGCGCGCCTCCGGTACCAGCTCGCTCAGCTCGCGCTGCATGCGGCCGATGCTCTCCACGTCGTTATGCAGGAAGTACAACTGGCCGCCGCGCGCCAGCTCGCGCTGGAAGGCTTCGCGCAGCAGCGCGTTGTCCCACTGGGTGACGAAGGTCTGCACCGCCAGCCGGTTCGGCGGCGGCGTGGCGATGATCGACAGGTCGCGCAGCCCGGCCATGGCCATGTTCAAGGTGCGCGGGATCGGCGTGGCGGTGAGGGTCAGCAGGTGCACGTTGGCGCGCAGCGCCTTCAGCGCTTCCTTCTGGCGCACGCCGAAGCGCTGCTCCTCGTCGACGATGACCAGGCCCAGGTCCTTGAACTTCACGTCCGGCTGCAGCAGGCGATGGGTGCCGACGATCACGTCGATGCTGCCGGCGGCGACCTTCTCCAGCTCGGCCTTGATCTCCTTGCTGCTCTTGAAGCGCGACAGTACCTCGACCTTGAGCGGGTAGTCGGCGAAGCGGTCGCGGAAGTTGCGGTAGTGCTGTTCGGCCAGCAGCGTGGTCGGCACCAGCACCGCCACCTGCTTGCCGGCGCTGGCCGCGGCGAAGGCCGCGCGCACCGCCACCTCGGTCTTGCCGAAACCGACGTCGCCGCAGACCACGCGGTCCATCGGCTGGCTGCTGGCCAGGTCGCGCAGGGTGGCGTCGATTGCGGCCAACTGGTCGGGGGTTTCCTCGAACGGGAAGCCGGCGGCGAACGGCTCGTACATGCTGCGGTCCACCTGCAGCGCCAGGCCGGCGCGGGCCTGGCGGCGCGCCTGGATCTCCAGCAGTTCCGCGGCCACGTCGCGCACCTTCTCGGCGGCCTTGCGCTTGGCCTTGGTCCATTGCTCGCCGCCCAGCGAATGCAGCGGCGCGGTCTCGGCCGAGGCGCCGGAGTAGCGGCTGATCAGGTGCAACTGCGCGACCGGCACGTACAGGCGGTCGCCCTTGGCGTATTCGATTTCCAGGAACTCGCCGGGCATGCCGCCGGCATCGAGCACGATCAGTCCGCGGTAGCGGCCGACGCCATGGTCCTCGTGCACGATCGGCGCGCCTTCGGACAATTCGCCCAGGTCGCGGATGATCGCTTCCGGCTCGCGCCCCACGCGCCGGCTGCGCCGCGGCTGGCTGGCGCGCTCCGGGAAGAGCTGGCGCTCGGTCAGCACCGCGATGCGCGGCTCCTCCAGCGCAAAGCCATCGTCCAGCGGCGCAACGGCAATGGCGAAACGTGCACCGATCTCGCCGGAGTCGAGCCCCTCTCCCTCCGGGAGAGGGGGTGGGGTGAGGGTATGACCGCTAGGGGTGTTCGTCTGCGCAGCTGTGGAAGTTGCCGAAGAACCCGCCTTCTTCGTTCCCGACCGCGCGCGCGCCGTACCCTCATCCGGCGCTTCGCGCCACCTTCTCCCGGAGGGAGAAGGAACAAATGCCGTGAAGTTCGGCAGCACCTCCGGCTTCAGCTCCGCCGCCGCCAGCACTTCCAGCAGCGCCTCGCGGCGACCCGGCGAATCGGCGGCGATCAGCACCCGGCCTGGATAGTGATCGAGGAAGCTCTTCAGCGCCGCGCCCGGCGCGGCGTCCTTGGCGGCCACCGGCAACGGCGGCAACGGCTGGTCGCCCAGTGCCTGCGCCTCGTCGATGCGCGGATGGTCGGCGGCCCACACGTCGATGCGCGGCAGCCCATTGAGGCGTTCGCGCAACGCGTCCGGCGCCTGGTACAGCTCCTCCGGCGGCAGCAGCGGACGCTCCACGTCGTGGCGGCGCTGCTCGTAGCGGGCCTGGGTCTGCGTCCAGAACGCATCGGCGGCGGCGCCCACGCCCGGCGCGATCAGCGGCAGCACGTGCGCGCCCAGATAATCGAACAGGGTGGCGGTGGTCTCGCGTGCGCCACTGCTGCGCGTGTCCTGGAAGAACAGCGGCAGGTAGTACTCGATGCCTGACGGCGCCAGCCCGGCCTTCAGATCCTGGTACAGCGCACTGCGCCGGGTGTCCACGTCGAAGCGCTCGCGCAGCGCGCTCAACACCCGCTCCACGCTGACGTCGTCCATCGGTACTTCCCGCCCGGGCAGCATGTGCACCGCCTGCACATGGTCCAGCGAGCGCTGCGATTCGGGGTCGAAGGCGCGGATCGAGTCGATGTCCTCGTCCAGCAGTTCGATGCGCAGCGGCGCCTCGGTGCCCATCGGATACACGTCGAGCAGGCCGCCGCGCACGGCGAAATCGCCGGGATCCATCACCTGCGGCACGTTGCGGTAGCCGGCGCTCTCCAGCCGGCGCTTCTCCGCATCCAGGTCCAGGCGCTGGCCTACGCGCAGGTCGAAGCTGCCGCCGACGATGTAGCGCAGCGGCGCCACCCGCTGCATCAGCGTCTGCACCGGCACCACCACGATGCCCTGGGTCAGCGTCGGCAGCCGGTGCAGCGCCGCCAGGCGCTGGCTGACGATGTCCGGGTGCGGACTGAACTGGTCGTAGGGCAGGGTCTCCCAATCCGGGAACGGCACCACCGGCAGGCTCGGATCGTCGCCGAGCAGGCTGTGCAGGTCGGCTTCGAGCTGATGTGCGCTCTGGTTGTCGCGGGCGACCACCAGCAACGGACCGCGATGCGCGGACGCGGCGCAGGCGATGTGCCAGGCCAGTGCGGTGGAGGACGCGGGAGCGCGCCAGTGCGCGCGGAGCTGGCCGGACTTGGGCAGCGGCGGAATGGGGAAGGGAAGGGGCGGCATGGACCAACTAGTCTAGCAAGGTCGGGACCCGGGGCCCGGGACCGGGGACCCGGAAGAGCAGGGGCTGAAGTTGCCTGCGGAACGCTGGCGTTTCCGGGTCCCGGGTCCCGGGTCCCGAGTTTTCAGTTGCCCAGTTCCAGCACCACCCGCACCAGGTCCGGATTGTCCGGATGCGGCATGCGCTGGAAGCCCAGCGACTCGGCCAGTTGCAGCATCGGCACGTTGCGCTCGAGCACGTCGCCGTAGAGCCGGTCCAGGTACTTGCGGCGCGCCCACTTGACCAGCTTGCGCATCAGTTGCCGGCCCAGGCCCTGGCCGGAGACGAAGCTGCTGACCAGGATCGCGTACTGCGCCTCGCGGGTGCCGGGGAGGATCGCGGCGCGCGCCACCGCGCCGACCACGGCCTCGCCCGGCGGCAGCGGCTCGGCCGCGACCAGGATCAGTTCCGACTTCGGATTGGGATGGGTGAGGCGTTGCGCCATGTCCTCGGTCAGTTCCTGCGTCGAATGCAGGAAACGTTCGCGGATCTCGGTCGGCCCGAGCAGGCCGAAGGCGCCCTGCAGCGGGGCGCTGTCCTCCGGCCGGATCGGCCGGATCAGCAACTCGCGCCCACTGGGCAGGGTGAAGGTTTCATGCCACGGAGGCATGCGGTTGCGGGTAGCCATGGCCGTATGATCCTCGACGAAGTCTGGATTCTCGCATTACCAAAACCTTGCGCCCGTGAACGCAGCGTCCTGCGGATGTGCCGTTCGGGTGGTCTTGCTAGAGTGGCGCTTCGTTCAAGGGAATGCACGACGATGAAGACATCGCATGCCGTGGCCGTGTCGGCGGCGATCGGATTGGGCCTGGTCGCGCTGCTGGCGTTGCTGCTGCTCGGCGGCCGCTGGTGGGTGCTGCGCGGGCAGCACAGCCATACTCCGACGACCGCCACCGCCGCCCCTGACGCCGATGCGGAGCAACTGGCGACGCAGGCATTGGCCCCGTACCAGGCGCGCCTGCAGGCCACGCGCCGGTCGATGCTGCAGGTGCAGTTGCAGCCGATGGCGCAGGACGATCGCCTGGCCAGCAAGGTCGGCGGGCGTCCCTACTGGACCGGGGACAGGCCCTATCCGCATGGCGCCGATGGCCAGCCGCTGGCACTGCTGGCGCAGATCGATCTGGCGCGCGTGCCGCCGCTGCCCGGCTACCCGCGCCAGGGCATGCTGCAGTTCTTCATCGGCGGCGACGATTTCTATGGCGCCAACTTCAGCGGCGCGCGCAGCGACCTGGCCGCGCTGAGCGAACAACGCAATTTCCGCGTGGTGTACTGGCCGCGGCCGGAGGCATCGGCGCGGCAGGCGCAGGTGCCGTTGCCGACCGCCGAGAAGCTGCCGTTCGATCCGGCGCGGCCGCGGGCGATGCGGTTCGACACCAGCGAGGAAACCATCGGCAGCAGCGATGTAAGGTTCGAGCAGGTGCTCGGAAAGCCGCTGGATGAAGTCGCCGCCGCGTACGCCAACGGCCACGCGTTGTCGCAGGATGCGGTGGACGACGCGCTGTTCGATGCGCTGAGCCGCGGCGGGCACAAGCTTGGCGGCTATCCGGAGTTCACCCAGGAAGACCCGCGCACGCTGCAGGACCGGCAGGTCCTGCTGCTGCAGTTGGACAGCGACGAGGAGATGATGTGGGGCGACAGCGGTGTCGCCAATTTCTTCATCGACCCGGACGACCTGCGGCGCGGCGATTTCAGCCGCGTCGCCTACCACTGGGACTGCTTCTGAGCATGCGCATGCGCCAGGCGCGAGAGGTGCTGCGCGCCATTGCTGCGTCCCGGCAGCTCATGCTTCGCGCTTGAGCCACTCCAGGCGCGTGGCCGCGCCCGCTTCGCCCAGATGCGTTTTCAGCGGCGGCAGCGCCTGCGCCAGGGTCTGCTCGAACTGCCAGGGCGGATTGAGCAGCAGCATGCCGCTGCCGTTGAGCCGCAGCGGCGAATCGTCCGGGCGCACCTGCAGCTCGGCAACCAGCGCCGACGTCACCGGCAGGGCCGCGGCCTTGCGGAAGAACGGCTGCAGGCTGCGGCGCTGCTTGATCGGGTACCACACCGCGCACACCGCCTGCGGCCAGCGGCCCAGGGTCTCGCGCAGCGCGGCCACGATCATCGGGTACTCGGCGTCCTGCGCCTCGTAGGGCGGGTCGATCAGCACCAGCCCGCGGCCGATCCGGTTGGCCCCGGACTTCGGCGGCAGGAACGCCTTGATCGCCGCATAGCCGTCGCCGGCATGCACCTGCACGCGGCGATCGTGGGCGAACAGCGCCTTGAGCTCGGCGGCTTCCTCGGGCTGCAGCTCGCAGGCGGCCAGCCGGTCCTGCGCGCGCAGCGCCTGCGCCACCAGCAGCGGCGAGCCGGGATACGCGACCAGCGCACCCACGGGATTGTCGGCCTGCACCGCGCGCAGATAGCGCTCCACCACCTCGGGCAGGGTCGGCTGGCCCATCAGCCGCAGCACGCCAGCGACCGCCTCGCCGGTCTTGCGCGCCTCGTTGGCAGCGAACAGATAGCGGCCGCGCCCGGCATGCGTATCGAGCACGAAGAATGGGCTGTCCTTGCGCTTGAACGCATCGAGCAGCGCCAGCAGCACGATGTGCTTGAGGACGTCGGCATGGTTGCCGGCGTGGAAGGCGTGGCGGTAATTCATCCGCGCAGTGTACGGGGCGCCACGCCAGCCGGCCACGCCTGGCATGGTGCCGGGCGGGGCGCGTCCGCGGCCGCGGTACACTAGCCGGGCGACCGCGCGCGGCCGCGCGGCGCCTGCCGGGCAAGGACCCGGAAGGCGTGGACGATGGGCCTGTGCATCCGGGCGCAGGCGTCGTCGGAGCGTTCGGGTGCGCAATGCCGATGCCGCGTGGGCGGCCGGCGAGTGCCACGGTTGCATGTTCATGCTTTCTTCTTTGTTGCTCGGTGTGCTCGCGCTGGCGTTGCCGTTCGTTGCATTCGGCGCTTCCCGCGCCGAGGCGACCACCCCCGGCCCAGCCGAGGCCGCGGCATTCGATGCGCTGATCGAGGATCTCGGCGCGCACGGCAAGGACATGGCCGCCGATGAGCAGGCCTACCGTGTCGCGCATGCCCGCCTGCAGGCGCTGCTGCCTGCCCGCGACCCGGTGCGGCGCGCGCGTCTGGACGCCTTCGACTGCCAGCATTTCCCGCAGGGGCCGGCGGCGGCAGTGGAGCAGGCGCGACGCGGCGAGCGCGGCGCGATCGCGCGCGCCCACGTGCAGGTGCGCCTGGAGTACCTGCTGTGCGAGACCTATGCGCTGTACAACGACGGCCAGCGCCCGGCCTACCTGCGGCCCGCCACCACGATCCTGGCGCTGACCGACGCGCAGCGGTTCCCGCGCCTGCGCGCGGCAGCCTTGCGCATGCGCGCCTTCGCCGAGCGCGACGCCGGCCACTACGCGCAGTCGCTGCGCACCTTGCAGGAACTGCGCCGGCTCGACGCACAGCGCGATGCTGGCTGGGTGGCGCTGCTGACCCTGATCGGCATCGCCGACGCCTATCTGGACATGGGCCTGCCGGACCTGTCGCACCAAGTCGTCGCCGAGGTCCTGCAGCGTGCCAGGCAGGGCGATGGCGGCTACATGCAGGCGCTGGCGGTGGAGCGCGAAGGCGCCATCGCCGAGCAGCGCGGCGACCTGACGGCGGCGCTGGCCGCCTACCTGCGCGCGGCGGAGCTGCATGGCCGGCATCCGCTGGAGGGTTCGCAAGCGTCGTTGCTGTTGCGCGCGGCCCGGGTCAATGCGCTGCTGGGCGACCTGCCGCAGGCGCGAGCGCAGCGGCAGCAGGCCGAGGCGCAACTGCTCGCGATGGGTGCCACGCGACTGATGCGCGCGCGCCGCGATTACGTGGATGCGCTGATCGCAGAACGCAGCGGCGACCCGCGCGCCGCCCTAGCGCTGGCCGAGCAGGCCGAACAGGGCTACCGCGCCAACGGCGACCTGCGCAGCCTCGGCGACGTGCTGGATCTGAAGGCCACGGCCTTGCGCGCGCTCGGTGCATGGCGCCAGGCACTGGATGCGCGCGAGGCGCAGATGCGGGTGCAGCAGGAACTTGACACGCGCATGCAGCGCGAGCAATCGCAATTCCTGATCGCCGAATCGGAAAGCCGCGAGCGCGACCTGGCGGCGCTGCAACTGGCGCAGAAGGCCGAAACCCAGCGCAATCGGCTGCAGGCGATGGAACGCGAGGCGACCCTGCGACGCGCGCTGCTGGGCGCGGCGCTGCTGTTGCTGGCGGTGCTTGGCGGGGTGTTGTTCCTGACCCTCGGGCGCCTGCGTGGCGCCCGCCGCGAAGTGCGCATCGACAGCCTCACCGGCGTCGCCTCGCGGCGCCAGGTCCTGAGCGAACTGGACACCGCGCTGGCGGCGTTGCCGCGTGGCGGGCGCATGCCGTTGGCGGTGCTGGCGCTGGACGTGGACCACTTCAAGCGCATCAACGACGAGCACGGCCATGCGGCGGGCGACCAGGTGCTGCGGCTGGTCGCCACGACCCTGCGCCAGCGCCTGCGCAGGAACGACAGCTTCGGCCGGACCGGTGGCGAGGAGTTCCTGGCGCTGTTGCCCGGCGCGGCCTGCGCCGAGGCGAGCCAGCTGGCGGACCAGTTGCGTGAGGTGCTGGAGCGGCAGTCGTTCGACGCGGTCGTGCCAGGCCTGCGCCTGACCGTCAGCATCGGCGTCGCCGAAGCCGGCGCTGGCGAAAGCAGCCAGGCATTGCTGGCGCGCGCCGATGCCGCGCTGTACCGGGCCAAGCACGGCGGCCGCAATCGGGTGGAGCTGGCGGCGCCGTCGGCCGCGCACGGCGCGCACGGCGGCAGCCGCGGCTGACCCGATCCCCACCTGCGCGCGGCGCAGTCCGTACCGAGCATTGCCGATGCGGCAATGGCGGCACGGACTGCCGCGGCGCCCGCGTGGCCGCTATGCTGCGCGCCATGTCCACGCCTGCCGCCGCCTGTGTCCTCGTGGTCGAGGACGAATCCGCCATCGCCGATACCGTGCTGTACGCGCTGCGCAGCGAGGGCTACCAGGTGCGCCACTGCCAGCTCGGGCGCGAGGCGCTGGCGCAGGTGCGCGAGGGCGGCATCGACGTGGTGGTGCTGGACGTGGGCCTGCCGGACGTGAGCGGGTTCGAGGTGTGCCGCACGCTGCGCGGCTTCAGCCAGGTGCCGGTGCTGTTCCTGACCGCGCGCAACGAGGAGATCGACCGCGTGCTCGGCCTGGAACTGGGCGCCGACGACTACATGGCCAAGCCGTTCTCGCCGCGCGAACTGGTCGCACGGGTGCGGGCGCGGCTACGACGCCCGGCGGTCGTCATCGGCGAGGCCGAGGCCGGTTGGCAGCAGCACGGCGATTTCGCCATCGACCGCGACGGCCGCCGCATCCGCTGGCGCGGCGCAGTGCTGGACCTGACCCGCTACGAGTACGCGCTGCTGGCGGCGCTGCTGCAGCGGCCCGGCGCCATCCTCAGCCGCGCGCAACTGATGGACCGCGGCTGGGACAGCAGCGCCGACAGCGCCGACCGCACCGTCGACACCCACATCAAGACCCTGCGCGCCAAGCTGCGCGCGGCCGGCGCCAGCCACGACCCGATCCGCACCCACCGTGGCCTCGGCTACGCGCTGGAGGCCTGAGGTGCGGCTGGGGCTGAAGCTGTTCCTGGGTTTCTTCCTGATCGTCGGGGTGGCCGCGTTCTTCGTGATGCGGGTGTTCGTCAACGAGGTCAAGCCGGGCGTGCGCCAGGCGATGGAATCGACCCTGGTGGACGCAGCCAACGTGTTGGCGCAGATGGCCGCGCAGGACCTGAAGGACGGACGCATCGCCAGCGGCCGTTTCGCCCGCGACCTGGGCGCCGCGCAACGGCGCGATCCGCGCGCGATGGTCTGGCGCTTCCCCAAGCACAGCGTCGACTACCGCGTCACCATCACCGATGCGGCGGGCGTGGTGGTGTTCGACTCGCGCGGGCAGGACATCGGCCGCGACAACTCGCGCTGGAACGACGTGTACCGCACCCTGCGCGGCGAGTACGGCGCCCGCTCCAGTCCCGAGGCCGACGGCGACCCCAACCACACCGTGATGCACGTGGCCGCGCCGGTCTACGATCCGGCCGACCCGCGGCGGCTGATCGGCGTGCTGACCCTGTCCCAGCCCAACCGCAGCATCGAGCCGTTCATCGTTGCCAGCCAGCGCAGCATCCTGCTGCGCGGCGCTTGGCTGATCGGCATCTCCGCGCTGATCGGGATCCTGATGACCTGGGGCCTGCTGCGCGGGATCGGCCGGCTCAACCGCTACGCGCAGGCGGTCAGCGCCGGTGCACCGGTGCCGCCGCCGCCGCCGCGCCGCGACGAGATCGGCGATCTCGGCCGGGCGCTGGAGACGATGCGGCGCAAGCTGGAGGGCAAGCAGTACGTCGAGCAGTACGTACAGTCGCTGACCCACGAGATGAAGAGCCCGCTGGCGGCGATCCGCGGTGCCGCGGAACTGCTGCAGGAGCCGCTGCCGGAGCCGGAGCGGCAGCGCTTCGTGCGCAACATCGTCGAACAGCAGCAGCGTCTCACCGAGACCATCGACAAGCTGCTGGCGCTGGCCGAGGTGGAGCAGCACGGCTGGCTGCAGCGGCGCGAGCCGGTGGCGCTGGCGCCGCTGTGCGCCGACTTGGCCGAAGCGCTGGCGCCGCAGCTGCAGGCGCGCGGCCTGCAGTTGCAGGTCCAGGCGCTGGACCCGAGCCTGGTGGTGTCGGGCGACCCCTACCTGCTGCGCCAGGCGCTGCACAACCTGCTCGACAACGCCATCGCGTTCTCGCCGGAGGGCGCGGCCCTCGTGCTGCGCGTCGAACGCGGCGCCGATGCGCGCGTGCTGCTGTCGGTGGAGGACGCAGGTCCGGGGGTGCCGGACTACGCGCTGGAGCGGGTATTCGAGCGCTTCTATTCGCTGGCGCGCCCGGCCACCGGCCAGCGCAGCTCCGGCCTCGGCCTGCCGTTCGTGCGCGAGGTGGCGCGCCTGCACGGTGGCGACGCCAGCCTGCGCAACCGCGACGGCGGCGGCGCGGTGGCCGGCCTGGCGTTGCCGCTGGCCTGAGCCGGATCGATGGGCGCGAGGGTGCGTTGAAGCGCCCGGGGTTCCCGCGTCGGGACTGAAGTCCCTCCCACAATGTCAATGCGCCGCGTCGACAGGTTGCCGGTCGCCGGATCCCGGATCCCGGATCCCCAATCCCCAATCCCCAATCCCCGCACTTCACACCCACTTCAAATTCGCCTCAAACCCTCCCCACGCAGCGGCCGCATCCTGGCGCCCTCCCAATCGAGAGGCCGCCATGAAATCCCTGAAACTGCTGCTGCGATTCGCCACCATCGGCGGATTGATCCTGTTGTTGCTGATCCCGCTGCTGATGATTCGCGGCACCGTGCAGGACCGCCAGCACTACCGCGAACAGGCGGTGGAGCGGGTGTCGCAGAGCAAGGCCGGCGAACAGCGCCTGCTTGGCCCGCTGCGGGTGATCCCGTGGACGCAGGAACGCGACGTGATGGTCCTCGATGCCGACGGCAAACGCGTGAGCCAGCGCCAGACCGAGACCGGCTACGTGCTGCAGGCGCCGCGGCGGCTGCAGGTCGAAGGCGAACTGAAGCCGTCGCAGCGCCGCATCGGCCTGTTCAAGGTGCAGGTCTACAGCTGGCATGCGCGACTCAAGGCCGAGTTCGACGATCTCGACTACGCCGCCGCCGACCGCCGCCGCTACGGCACGCCGTACCTGGCGATCGGCCTGCAGGACGTGCGCGGCCTGGTCGGTACGCCGAACCTGCGCGCCGACGGCCGCGCGCTACCGCTGCAGCCGGGCTCGGAAGGGCTGGCCACGATCACCAAGGGCGTGCACGCGGTGCTGCCGGCGTTGGCCGATACGCAGCAGGGGCGGCTCACCAATCTGCACGATGTGCAGATGGAGTTCGTGCTCGACGGCACCCAGGCGCTGTCGATCGTGCCGGTCGGCGACGACAACCAGATCGCGCTGAATTCGCCATGGCCGCATCCGCTGTTCGGCGGCCGCTTCCTGCCCAACGAGCGCCGCATCACCGCGCAGGGGTTCCAGGCGAACTGGGCGCTGTCGTCGCTGGCCACCGGTGCGCAGGCGCAGCTGGCGTCCGGTGGGCAGGATCTCGACGCGCTGCGTGTGGACCTGGTCGACCCGGTGGACGTGTACACCCAGGCCGAGCGCGCCAGCAAGTACGGCCTGCTGTTCGTGGTGCTGACCTTCGTCGCCTTCGGCCTGTTCGAGCTGATCAAGCGCCTGCCGATCCATCCGCTGCAGTACCTGCTGGTCGGCCTGGCGCTGGCGATCTTCTTCCTGCTGCTGCTCAGCCTGTCCGAGCACATCCCGTTCTGGCAGGCCTATCTGGTCTCGGCGGCGGCCTGTATCGGGCTGCAGTTCTTCTACCTGTCCGGGGTGTTGCGCAGCCGCCTGCGCGCGGCCGGCTTCGCCGCCATGCTCACCGTGTTGTACGGGGCGCTGTACGGCCTGTTGGCCTCGGAGGACAACGCCTTGCTGATGGGCTCGCTGCTGCTGTTCGGCATCCTCGGCGCGATCATGTGGATCACCCGCCGGATCGACTGGTACGAACTCGGCGCTTCGCTGCGCTGAGCCGTCGGAAGGAGCACCGGACATGGTCGCGCACCGTCATCTGCATCGTCGCCTGCAGGCGCTGCTGCCTGCAGCGCTGGAGACCCATGGCCTGCATCACGGCAATTTGCCGGCGAGCCTGGCGCGCAGCGCACAGGCCGCGCTGGTCACCGCCGCCGACCGGGGCGGCGCCCTTTGGTTGCGCCTGAGCGAGCGCAGCCGCGCCGCCCTGGCCGGCGACGCGGCGGCGTTCCTGGCCAGCGCGCTGCAGGCGCGCGCGGCCTTGCCCGGCGACGCTGCGCCGTGGCGCTACTGCCCCTGGCGCGCGGTACGCCGCGATCCGGCCTGGGCGATGGACGTGGAGCAGGGCGGGCACCCGCCCGCGCCGGGCTTCGTTACCTGGGAGGCGCAGGGCCGCGCACGCTTGCTGGTGCTGCCGGCACAGGCCGCCCTGCTGTGTCGCTGGTGGCGCTGAGGCAGGGCGTCCGCATCGATCGCCGCTACGGTGGGACCGGATCGTCATCGGTCATCAACGACAGGAACGCTGGTGGTGGCAGGACGCCACCACCTTTCACAGGACGGGCGGGACGCCCACGCAGGGAGGCGGCAAGGACGCATCCGCAAGCGCATCGCCCGGCAGACAGGCAGTGGTAGAAAACGCTCGCATCACAGGACGGGCAGGACGCCTACGCAGAGAGACGTGGCAAGGATGCGCGCAAGGGCATCGCGAGCCAGGCAGCGCGAGGAAGCGCGTACATCACAGGACGGGCAGGACGCCCACGCAGGGAAGCGGCAAGGACGCGTACGCGAGGGCACCGCCAGGCAGGCAGCGCCAGGGAAACGCTTGCGGTAGAGTGCACGGATGCACTCTCCGCTCTCCATTCAGCGCCTGCGCGGCGCCGGGATCGTGCCGTTCCTGGACGCGGTCGCGCAGCTGCGCATCGCGGTGTTCCGCGACTGGCCGTACCTCTACGACGGCGACCTGGGCTACGAGCGCGACTACCTGGCCGCTTATGCCGCCTCGCCGGACAGCGTGTTCGTGCTGGCGTGCGACGGCGAGCAGGTGGTCGGTGCGTCCACCGGGTTGCCGCTGCTGGACGATGCCGAGGCGTTCGCCGCGGCCTTCGCCGGCAGTGGCATCGACCCGGCCGAGGTGTTCTATTTCGGCGAGTCGGTGTTGTTGCCGCAGTACCGCGGTCGCGGCATCGGCCACGCCTTCTTCGACGAGCGCGAGGCGCATGCGCGCGCGCTCGGTCGCTTCAAATTGACCGCATTCTGTTCGGTGGAGCGGGCACCCGACGATCCGCGGCGGCCGCCGGACTATCGCGGCAACGACGCGTTCTGGCGCAAGCGCGGCTACCAGCCGCAGCCGGCGTTGCGCATGCACCTGCCGTGGAACGAGGTCGGCCGCGGCGAAACACCGCATACCCTGGGTTTCTGGACCCGCGCGCTGGAGCCTGCCGCATGAAAGTCGCCGTCGCCAAGTATCCGATCGGCGCGCCTGCCAATTTCGCCGCCTTCGCCGACAAGCAGGCCATGCTGCTCGGCGAGGCCGCGCAGGCCGGCGCGCAGTTGGCGGTACTGCCCGAGTACCTGTCGCTGGAACTGGCCGCGACCTTCGGCCCGGCGGTGTCATCGCGGCTGCCGGCGTCGCTTGTTGCGATCCAGGCGTTGCATGCGCCGTACCTGGCCTTGTTCGCCGACCTGGCGCGGCGCCATCGCCTGCACGTGGTCGCCGGCAGCTTCCTGCTCGACCTGGGCCAGGGACGCTACCGCAATCGCGCCTATTGGTTCACCCCCGATGGTGGCCATGGCTGGCAGGACAAGCTGCAGCTGACCGGCTTCGAAAAGGCCACCGGGCTGATCGACGGCGGCGAGGCGCTGAAGGTGTTCGACGCAGAGGGCGTGCGCGCCGGCGTGGCGGTCTGCTACGACAGCGAGTTCCCGTTGCCGGTCCGCGCCCAGTACGAGGCCGGCGCACGCCTGCTGGTGGTGCCCAGTTGCACCGACACCGAGGCCGGTGCCACCCGCGTGCGCGTGGGGTGCCTGGCGCGGGCATTGGAGAACCGCATCTTCGTGGCCCAGTCGGTGACCGCCGGCATCGCCGAATGGAGCCCGGCGCTGGACGTGAACACCGGCGAGGCGACGCTGTACGCGCCGATGGACGCCGGCTTCCCCGCCGACGGCATTCTCGCGCAGACCCACGGCGAGCAGGTCTGGGCGATCGCCGAGCTGGATGTCGCCACGCTCGAGGCCAGCCGCGCCAACGCGCAGGTGGCCAACGACCGCGACTGGCGCGGCCAGCTTGCACCGGCCGTGGTACGCGCGGAACTGAGCGGCTTCGCGTAGAGGGCAGGCGCCTGTCATCGGCAGCGACGGGCTTGCCAAGACCTGTTTCCTCGGCGATACGCCGCTTGTACCAATCCCGAATCCCCAATCCCCACTCCCGGCGCCAGGCAGGCGCCGCCCCAGCAAGGTAAAATCGCCCGATTCCCGTCGTTTCGAGCGTTCCATGGCCTGCCGCACCCGTTTCGCCCCCAGTCCCACCGGTTACCTGCACATCGGCGGCGCGCGCACTGCGCTGTACTGCTGGCTGGAGGCGCGCCACCGCGGCGGCGAATTCGTGCTGCGGATCGAGGACACCGACCGCGAGCGCAGCACCCAGGCGGCGATCGACGCGATCCTGGAGGCGATGGAGTGGTTGGGCCTGGACTACGACGAAGGCCCGATCTACCAGACCCGGCGCCTGGATCGCTACCGCGAGGTGGCCGAGCAGTTGCTGGCGCAGGGCAAGGCCTACTACGCCTACGAGACCCGCGAGGAACTGGACGCGATGCGCGAGGCGGCGATGGCGCGGCAGGAAAAGCCGCGCTACAACGGCGCCGCGCGCGAACTGAACCTGCCGCACCGCGACGATCCCAATCGGGTGATCCGCTTCAAGAACCCGACCGAGGGCGTGGTGGCGTTCGACGACCTGATCAAGGGTCGCATCGAGATCGCCAACAGCGAACTGGACGACATGGTGATCTTCCGCCCCGACGGCTACCCCACCTACAACTTCGCGGTGGTGGTGGACGACTGGGACATGGGCATCACCGAGGTGATCCGCGGCGACGACCACATCAACAACACCCCACGGCAGATCAACATCTACCAGGCGCTGGGCGCGCCGGTGCCGAAGTTCGCGCACATGCCGATGATCCTCGACGAGCAGGGCGCCAAGCTGTCCAAGCGCACCGGCGCGGCCGACGTGATGCAGTACAAGGACGCCGGCTACCTGCCGCATGCGCTGATCAACTACCTGGCGCGGCTGGGCTGGTCGCACGGCGACCAGGAGCTGTTCGGACGCCAGGAGCTGATCGACCTGTTCGACGTCAAGGACGTCAACTCCAAGGCCGCGCGCCTGGACATGGCCAAGCTCGGCTGGGTCAACCAGCACTACCTCAAGAGCGACGACCCGACCACGATCGCGCCGCAGCTGGAATTCCAGTTGCGCAAGCTCGGCATCGACCCGGCCGCCGGCCCGGCCGCGGCCGAGGTGGTGGTGGCGCTGCGCGAGCGCGTGCAGACCCTGAAGGAAATGGCCGAGAAGGCCGAGGTCTGGTATCGCCCGCTGACCAGCTACGATGAGGCGGCGGTGGCCAAGCATTTCAAGCCGGGCGCCGAACTGGCGCTGGGCAAGGCCCGGGAACTGCTGGCCGCGTTGCCGCAGTGGAGCCTGGACGGCGTCGCCGCCGCGCTGCATGACACCGCCGCCGCCCTGGAGATCGGCATGGGCAAGGTGGCGCAGCCATTGCGCGTGGCCATCACCGGCACCCAGGTCAGCCCGGACATCTCGCAGACCGTCTACCTGGCCGGTCGCGAGGAGGCCTTGAAACGTATCGATGCCGCGCTCATCAAGATCCCAGCGGGAAGCTGATTCCCCGGAGACCGCCATGTCCAGCAAGAAGACCGCCTGCACCGAGCCGCATCACCACGTCCACGACGCTGCCGACTTCGTCAAGGTGGTGGAGCGGGTGAGCCGCGAGCGCGGTCTGCGCCTGACCCCGATCCGCGCCAACGTGCTGCGGCTGATCGCCGAGGCCGGGCGCCCGGTCAAGGCCTACGACCTGCTGGAATGGGTGCGCGAGGGCAAGGGCGTGGGCGCCGACGCGCCGCCCACCGTGTACCGCGCGCTGGATTTCCTGATGGCCAACGGCTTCGTGCACAAGCTCGAATCGGTCAACGCCTTCGTCGCCTGCCACCACCCGAGCAGTGCCCAGCACTCGGTGCCGTTCCTGATCTGCGACCGCTGCCACAGCGCGGTGGAACTGGAGGACCGCGACGTGGTCGCGCAACTGGAGCAGCGCGCCAAGGCGCTGGGCTTCCAGCCGCAGGCGCAGACCCTGGAAGTGCACGGTCTGTGCGCGAAGTGCGCGGGCTGAGTCAGGCTCGCGTTGCCTGGCCTGGCATGTCGACTAGGTAGCGCGTTCGATTGATCTGAGCGTGTCCGCCGCGCGAGCGGTCGGACGTTGCCGCGGCGCCACCGGCAGGGTGGTCCAGTCTGCGGGTGGTGTTCGCCTGCCTCGTTGTGGTCCTTTCTTGTCGAGCCGCGCCGCGCGCCGTATTGCCTGAGGCCGGTGGACGCGTTTGCTCAATCCTGAGGCACGGCGCGCCCGCCCTCGCGCACCTGCTCCCAGTCCAGGCCGAACCGCGCCAGGTACTTGCGCAGGCGGTCGGCGTCGTTGGTGCTGGCGCGTTGCATGCGCGAGACGGCGAATGTCTTCCAGTTGCACGCGGTCGAAGCGGTCCAGCTGCGCTTGTCTACGCTCGGCGCCGCCGGTTGCCGGATGCAGGACGATAATGGCGCGGCGCGGGCGCAGTCCCGCGCGGTGCCGGCGGTGTGCCGGCTTCCTGCCGCAGGATCAGGCGCAATGGAGGATGCACATGGACAAGAACGTGCGCGTGCTGTGCTGGATGTTGTCATCGACGCTGCTGCCGATCGCGCAGGCGATGGCCGATCCCCCTACCGAACTCATGCGACCGCTGCCCGCGTCGCTGATCTTCAACGACGACAACGGCAAGATCCTCGGGACGTCCGGGCCGCAGCAGCCCACCGCGTATGCCCTGGCGCAATGGGGCGCCAATCCGAACGATTCGGACACCTTGCAGCCGGTCGTCAGCGGCTCGGGGCAGGGCTGGCAAGCCGAGAGCGTGCGTGCGCGGGTGAAGTACTACCCGGTGTACGCGGGTCACGCCAACGCCTACGAACTGGCGCAGGCGAACAACACGTGCGCCGGCTCGGATCCGGGCAATCCGAACCCGTACGATGGCGAGAAGGATTTGTTCCTGGTGACCGCCGATCCGGCGTTCTGGGGCAGTAACGCCCTGCTGGGCTTCACGCCCAGCGCGCCGCTGTCCAGTCTCGGCGCCATTCGTGTCCGCGTCGGGTTGAGCAGGACCTACGAGGACGATGTCCGCTGCGGCGGGACGGCGCCCAGCTACACCGGGTATGCCTTCAGCTTCATTCTCGGCAATACGCAGGGCCAGACCCTGTTCTATCAGATCAACCTGGGCCGTACCGGCGCGACCCCGGCGCAGGATCCGTCCACGCCGTGGTGCCCGCAGGGGTACGAAGACACGCCCAGCCTCGCGTTCTGCCTGGACGACGACATCCGCAACATGGGCGGGCAGTGGAATCTCGCCGGCACGGCGACCTCCAACGACGTCGATTTCCTGCCCAGGCTGCTACAGGTCATCGGCAAGGGGCATACCAAGCCGGTGCGCGATGCGCAGGGCAATCCCATCAACCTGGACCGCGATCCGAGCCACTGGACGCTGACCTCGGTGTACATGGGGCATATCACCCAGGGCAAGACCATCAGCACCACGATCTGGTACGACCCCAGCGTCAAGACCTGGCCGGGCGGCGCCTTCTGCAGTGCGGCGGGCACGCTGACCCAGTACACCTGCAACATGAGCGCGCAGGACGCGACCCAGCTCGGAGCGGGATGGGTTGCGGTCGGCAATGCCTGCTATCACCGCAACGCGGGCACGTCCTGTCCGCCGTGACGTGCTGCTGTGGTGCGCGGTCGCGGGGCGGGCACGGCGCATGCCGAAGCCCGCGCTGGCCCAGGCGCGCCATGCGTCCCGCCCACTGGTTCAACGGACGCCTAGTTGTGCAGGGGCGCGGCGTCCGCTGCACGCGACCGCCCAGCGTGGCTGGGCGGCGCGCATGAACGTCACAGTGCGCGATTGAAGCCCTGCACGATCTCCATGGAGACCTCGCGCGTGCCAAGCGCTCCCTGCAGTTGTCTGCACGCCGCCATCGCCGCGTCGGCCGAGCCGTAGTCGATCATGGCACTGCCATCGATGTCCGAGGCATACACCAGGTTGCCGCCGCTGCGGCGCGCCAGCGCTCGGGCCACGTCCGGTGTGGTGCCGAACAGCTTGAGCTTGCCGGTGACCACTACCGGTTGGCCGCTGCGCTCGTCGACCGCGGCGCGCAGCGCGGCGTCGTCCACCGCATGGGACGATGCCGCTGCTGCGGTGCCGGCGCGGGCGTTGCCACCGACCACGATGGCATACGGTCCGATCCGGGCGGCGACGGTGCCGCCGCCATCGGCCGCAGCGACCTGGGCGCGTTGCGTGCCGTTGCCTGCCATCTGCGGCGCGGTGCGCACCGTGGCATCGGACAGCAGACGGTAGGTGCTGCGGCCGACCTGGAAGCGTTTGCCGCTTGCCGCCTGGTGCAGTACCTGGGCATCGGCGTATTGGGCCGAAGCGGGCGCGGCCGCGGTCAGTGCGAGCGCGGCGAAAAGAAAGAGCGTATCGGTCTTCATGTCAGTGGCCCACCACGCGGAGTTCGAAGTGCTGCAGTTGTTCCTTGCCATGCGCGTCGAGCATGTCGGCGACCTCCAGCGTCCAGGGTCCGGCCGCCGCTTCGTCCAGGAAGGCATTGCTGGCGGTCAGTGGGATCGACATGCCCTGGGTGTAGACGTCCTTGTTCAAGGCCGAGAACGGGGTCATGACGTAGCTGCGGGTGCCCTGCGGGGAGATCAGGACCACGCGCAGACGGCTGGGATCCTTGTGGGTGCCGTCGAAATACAGTTGCACCGCCTCGACTTTCATCTGTTGTTTGATGTTGACGGTCAGCCTGGCTGGCGATGCGACACCGCCGATGGTGCTGGCCGCACCGCTGTAGACCTGGTAGTCGGTGTCCTGCAGCGGCGGCAGCGCCGTGAAGTGCGTGGCCGCTTCCACGGCCGCGGCCGCATCCACCAGGCCGAAGCCGTACCAGTTGCTGAAGCGATGGCCTGCGGCGTTGGTGATCCAGCCGGGATCGATCACGCTGCCGTTGTAGAGCGCCTTGGGCTGCCCACTGTCGATCTGCCGCGCGGTCGTGGCCAGGATGTACTTGACGTCGCGCCAGGTCAGGTGCGGATTCACACCGAGCATCAGCGCCGTCACACCCGCCACGGTTGGTGTGGCAGAGGACGTGCCGTTCATGCCCGCGGTGTAGTTGCACGAAGCGTCGATCGGGGACTTGCTGCCGTCGAGTGCGTTCTCCACCGGTACCCCGTCGCGGTTGTAGCCGGCGGCGCAACCGCTGAGATCGGTGGTCACCATCGCCGGATCGTAGTGGGGGTCGCTGGCGGTCGGGGCCGACCGGGACTGCTGGTAGCGCTTCTGCTGCCCGTATTCGCCGCCAAAGCCGCTGACCCAGACCGCCGAGCCGGGCGACGAGTACGAGCTGCGCACGCCTCTCGCATTGACGGCACCGACCACGATGGTGGTGATCAGATCGTTCTTCGGGTCGACGTTGGCCAGGCTGCAGGCGACGTTGTAGCGCTTGGGCAGATCCGGGCAATGATCGGCCAGCGTGCCCTGCACGTCCGCGTAGATGAAGCTGTCGAAGTCGTTGCCGGCCGCCTTGACGTAGATGGCGCCCTTGCCGTTGCGTCCGGCACGCATGAGTTTCTCCCAGGCGTACTGATCTTCGACCGAGACGTTGGGATAGAAATTGGAGACGATGCCCCAGCTGTTGTTGAATATGTCCAACGTCCTGGCCTCAGCGCCGTTTCCCCATGCGTTGCGAAGCTTGTCGTCGCTCTGGTCCGACTGCAGGAAGTTGAAGCCGGCCAGCGACGCTTGCGGGGCGACGCCGCGTCCGCCTTTGCCGTTCCAGCCCACCGCGGCGGCGATGCCGGCCACGGCCGTGCCATGCGCGTCGTCCGCATCGCTCGGCTTGGGATCGTGCGAACCGTCCAGGAAATTGTGCGAGCCGTTGGGAATGATGTTGGCGGCCAGGTCTTCGTGGCGGATGTCCAACCCGCCGTCGATCACGCCGATCCTGGTGCCTGCGCCGCGGATGTTCAGTTCATGCAGGATGTCCACATCCAGGTCGATGCCCGGCGTGGGCCGGGTGTCGCCGATGACGTCCTGGCCCTGATTGTCCAGGTACCACTGATAGCGGAACAGCGGATCGTCGGCTGCGCTCGCGGCGGCCGCGGCGTTGCCTGCGGCCAGGCCGAGCGCGAGTGCCGACAGCAGGACAGTGGCCGGTCGTGTGCGGAATGGTGTCATGTGGCGGATCCAGGGGAGGTGGGGGACGGTCCATGGCGCTTGCCGCATGCATGCCAGGCATCACCTGCGCAGTGCCGATCGAGGCGTTGCATGCTGGCGTTCGCGATCGGATCGGATTGCGGTCGATCGCCAGGCGCGGCGCAAACTACCCGCATCTGGATTTCCGTCGCAAGCGCAACGCACGCCCCGAAAATGACGCAGTTCGCATGTGTTCCGGTACTGTGCCGATCGCGGCGCGATGACGTGGGATTTCAGCCGAAACGCGCTGCCGGCCTGGGCAAAGCGTTTACGAATTGCTCCAGCACATCGACGGCCGCGTGGTCCGTGCAACCGATGTGCCGCCGCGGCCGCGCGAAGCGGAATGCAGGCATGCACGCCATCACCTGGACGCGTGGTGTGGCGCCGGGTCGGCGCGGAAGATGTCGCTACATCGCCCGAAACAAAGGCAGATAGCTGCGGCTGACCGGCAGCGTTTCGGCGCGGCCGCGCAGGTGGATCCGTGCGGTGTCGTTGTCGCCACGCACCACATGCAGGATTGCGCGGCGGTTGACCACCACCGCGCGGTGCACCTGCTGGAAGTCATCCGGATCCAGTTGCGCGGCCAGGTCCCTGAGCGGCGTGGCCACGATCGAGGTGCATGCCTGTCCATCCGGGTCGCGCCAGGCCACGCTGGTGTACTTGCTGTCCGAGCGCAGGTAGTCGATGGCCTCCACGGCGATCAGACGCACGCTGCTGCCGCTCTGCGCCTGCAGCCAGCGCAGCGGGACGGGGCGTTCGGGTGGGCGCAGCCGCTCAGCCAGGCGCAGCAGTTGCTCGGTGAGGTCGGCCGCCGGTTGCGCGGCCTGCAGGCGCTGTTGCAGCCGTGCGACGGTATCGGCCAGGCGCGCGTCCTGCACCGGCTTGACCAGGTAGTCGAGCGCACCTTCGGCAAAGGCCTGCACCGCGTAGTCGGTGTAGGCGGTGACGAACACCAGATGCGCGCGGCGGCCGATCTGCTGCGCGGCCTGCACCCCGGACAGGCCCGGCATCTGGATGTCGAGCAGGCAGATCTGCGGTGCGTGTTCCTCGAACAGGCGCACCGCCTCGCGGCCGTTGCGCGCCTCGGCGACGATCCGCAACTCGGGCCACAGACGTGCCAGCTGCCGCCGCAGGGCCTCGCGCAGCAGCGGTTCGTCGTCGGCGATCAGCGCGGTGGGCGCGATCATCGGGGCAGTGCCGTCATCGGCAGGCTGAGATCGGCGCAGGTGCCGTGCGGCAGGCGTGGACGCAACTGCAGTTGCGCGGTGTCGCCGAAGCCGAGCGCGAGGCGGTCGCGCAAGGTGCGCAGCCCGGTGCCCAGCCCACCGCGGCCGTGGTCCTCGCCGGCGCCGCTGTCCTCCACCCGCAGATGGCAACGCTCGCCGCTGCGCCAGGCGCGAATGGCGATGCTGCCGCCGTCTTCGGTCGGGTCGATGCCGTGCTTGACCGCGTTCTCGACCAGGGTCAGCACGGCGAGGGTCGGGCAGCGCACTCCCTGCACGGCGTCCTCGGCATCGATGGCGTAGTGCAGCCGGTCGGGCATGCGCATGTGCATCAGTTCCAGGTAAGCGCGGGCCAGCGCCAGTTCGTCGCCCAGCGTGCTGGTCGCCTCGTGCAGGCGCGGCACCGCGGCGTGCAGGTAGGCGATCAGGCTGCGCATCAGCTCCGCGGCCCGCGGCGAACCGACATCGATCAGCGCCTGTACGTTGGCCAGGGTATTGAACAGAAAATGCGGGGCGACCTGGCGCTGCAACAGCTGCAGGCGCGCGTCCAGCGCCTCGCGCTCCAGTTCGCTGCGCTCCAGCGCGAATGCCAGCGCCTGGTGCCGGGCCAGAGCGTCCTTCTGCCGTACCAGGGCGGCCAGGGCCATCCATGGCGCGATCAGCACGCCGACGATGGTCAGCGTGGCGAAGCCGGCCAGCCGATCCGGGTCCTGCCAGAACGGCGGCGCACCGGCCTGGGTGGAACCCAGGTAGATCAGCAGGGTCGTCGTCGGGATCGCCAACGCGACGCCGAACACCTGCAGCACCCAGCGCGCCAGCCAGCGCGGCAGGCGTCGCGGCCAGCGCTCCAACAGCGTGTAGGCGCCCAGCGCGGCGGCGCCCAGCACGAAGCTGCGGACCAGCACCGGCACGGGAGCGTCCCAGCTCAGACTCATCAGCAGACCAAGCACCCCGGAGACCACGAACACCGGCACGATGCGCGCCCAGGTCAGCAGCGCGGCTATGCGCGGCGGTGTTGAGAGCGGGGACGGAGGCGACATGGCTGCGAGCATACCGGAGCGCCGACGTTCGGCGCGGCAGCCGCTCAGGCTTGCCGCAGCACTGGCCACCACATGCCCATGACCGCAGCGAGGGTGCCGACCAGGGTGGCCGCGCTCATCGCGGCGAGCACCACCGCGGCCAGCCACTGCGGACCGCTGCGGCGGCTATCGAGTGCGCGTAGATACAGTTCCAGCACGGCCAATGGCAGCAATGTCTGCGCGAACGCCAGTGCGGTCAGCGTCGGGCCGACGAAACGGTCCGGATCGAAGCCGACCGGCGCCTGATTGAGCGCCAGCCAGCCCATCAACCCGATCCGGAAGAACCACACGCCGCTGACCGCCAGGAACAGGCGCAGCGCCCAGCGCCGATGCGCCGGCCACTGGCCGCGGCGGGCGTGATGCCAGGCCATGGCCACGCACAGCAGGATCAATACCGCATTGGTGCTGGTGCCCAGATGCTGTCCCAGATCGCCGGCGACGCCGCCGCGGATCCAGATCATCGCCAGCCCGCCCAGGCTGAGGACGACGGCGCAGACCAGGTAGAGGCGTCCGTTCCAGCGATGCAGGGCGGGACGCTTGCGCCGCAACGCCTGCAGCAGCTGCACTGCGCCGCCGAGCACGATCGCCACGGCCAGGCCCAGGTGCAGCGCCAGCACCGCATTGAAGACGCTGTCGCCGGCGACATGACCACGCGCCATCACCTGGTTCCAGCGCTCGGGAGTGCCGGCTAGCGCGGTGCGTCCGTAGAAGCCGGCGACGTAGGCGGCGAAGGCGAGCTGACCGCCGATGGCGATGCTCATCCACAGCGCCGCCGCACCGCGCAGCAGGCGTGTTGCCCAGCCTTGCCCGGCGTGCGACTGCGCCAAGTGGGGCGCGGCGGGAGTGGGATGGCGAGGCATGGCGGCGATCGAGGGCATGGCGGCGTGAGCAGCGGTGGCGATTGCGCGCAGTGTCGACAGCGCGGCGTCGCCGCGCCTGCGCGATCGGACCGGTGGCGGCCGCGGCGGACGAAGCGCGGCGGGTGCCGACGAAACGCGTCGCAATGGACGCATCGCGGTCCGCGTTGCGCAATCCGGTTGCTATCCTGATGGGCGCTGCCGCGTTGCCAGGAAGGTCGTTCGATGCGCACTCCCGTCGCTTCTGTTCCACTCGGGCCCGCCCGGGCACGCGCGCTGTGGCTGCACGCGCAGCGGCTGAGCACGCCGGCGCCATTCGGTCGTGGTGCGGAGGCGGTGCGGCAGGCCACCGCGCACCTGGGCTATGTACAGATCGACACCATCCACGTGATCGCGCGCAGCCACCACCACGTGCTGCATACGCGTATTCCCGACTACCGCGAACAGGACCTGGAGCAGGCGCAATCGCAGGACAAGTCGCTGTTCGAGTACTGGACGCATGCCTTGGCGTACGTGCCGGTCGCCGACTACCGCATGTACGTGGCGCAGATGGCGCGTCGACGCGCACAGGCCGACGCCAGGGGCACGGTGGATGTGCAGGATTACGCGCGCTTGCTGCGGCGCATCCGCAGCGAGGGACCGTTGTCGATCCGCGACATCGACGACGAGGTGCTGGTCGAGAAGACCCATCCGTGGGGCAGCCGCAAGCCGTCGCGGGCCGCGTTGCAGTACGGCTTCTTCAGCGGCGACCTGGTGGTCAGCCAGCGCAGCGGCATGCTCAAGACCTATGAGCTGGCCGCGCGGCATTTCGGCTGGCGGCAGCGGCCGCGCCCGGTCAGCGAGGCGCAGTACGCGCGCTACCTGCTGCAGCGTGCGCTGCGCGCGCAAGCGATCGTCGGCATGGACTCGGTCTGCTATGGCGAGACCGCCGCCAAGCCGGCGGTGCGCGCGTTGATCGCCGCGGAAGTGGCGCGCAAGCGCCTGCGCCCGGTGCATCTGCAGGGCCAGGAGGGCGTCGCCCTGTGGGCCGAGCCGGAGCTGCTGGACAGAACGCCGCCGACGCCGGATCCGACGCGGGCGCAGTTGCTGTCGCCGTTCGATCCGCTGGTGATCCAGCGCAAGCGGCTGCAGCAGTTCTTCGGCTACACGCATCGCTTCGAGGCCTACGTGCCGGCGCCGCAGCGGGTATTGGGCTACTTCGCGCTGCCGGTGCTGGTCGGCGACCGCATCGTCGCCGCGCTCGACCTGAAGATGGACCGTCGCGCCGGTCGCCTGCTGGTCCAGCAATGGACCTGGCTGGAACCGCGACGCCCGGCGCTGCAGGCGACGATCGACGCGGCGTTGCAGCGCTTCGAACGCTTCCATTTGCTGTAGCGGGGCGTTGCAGGCGCGGGTGTGTGACCTGCGGGCGGCGCAATGTCGCACCAACGGCATCTGGCGCAGCGCCGGACTTCGGCAGGATGCCGCGCATCGCCGGTCGCAGGCGTGGACTGGTTGCCGCCCTCTTGCGCTGCCGTGGTCGCGAACCCGACGCCCACACACCGCGACCAGGGTCACCTCGCGACCACAGGCTGCCGCTTAGGCTCGGGTTTCTCACGTCGCCCCTGCCGCCGCATGTCCGCTACCCGACACTGTCTCCATGACGCCCTCGACGCCTGCCGCACCGGCACGCCCGCGGTCCTCGCCGTGGCGATGGCCCGCGAAGGCTCCACCTACGCGCATGCCGGGGCGATGGCCTTGTTCGGTCCGGATGGTGCGCAGCAGGGTTGGCTCAGCGGCGGTTGCCTGGAGCCGGAGATCGCGCGGTGCGCCGCGGAGGCCGCCGTCGCCGGCATGCCGCTGTGGATGGAGATCGATACGCGCGAGGACGAAGACCTGCTGTCGGGTTCGTCCGCCGGTTGCCGGGGCCGCCTGCACCTGGCCTTGCTGCCGCTGCTCGCCTTGCCGGGCTTCGACGGGCTGGCCCAGGC
The DNA here is from genome assembly GCF_014199855.1 of Xanthomonas sp. F1. Taxonomy (NCBI): domain Bacteria; kingdom Pseudomonadati; phylum Pseudomonadota; class Gammaproteobacteria; order Lysobacterales; family Lysobacteraceae; genus Xanthomonas; species Xanthomonas sp. F1. The sequence goes on from NZ_JACHOK010000002.1 coordinate 676,053, forward strand.
CTGGCTGCAGGGGCGCGGTGGCTTGACCCTGGCGCTGGAGGCCGATGGCGATTTTGTCGCCAGCGTGGCCGGGCAGCCGTTGCGGTGGCGCTTGCCGTGGCGCACCGTTTCTGCGGCGGCGCCGCGCGTCGGCGAAGTGCATGTGCCGCCACCGCCGCGGGTCAGCGTCTTCGGTGCCGGCCCGGAAACCCCCATGCTGCTGCCCTTGCTGCGCCAGTTGGGCTGGATGACCACCCTGGTCGAGCAGCGGCCGCGCTGGGCTGCGTTGGCTGCGCTGGCCGACCGCGCCCTTGAATGCACGCCGACACGCGCGCTGGCCGACTGCGCCGACAGCGATGCGGCGCTGGTGATGCACCACAATTTCGAACTGGATCGCGAAGCGCTGGATGCGCTCGCTGGCAGCGCGATCCCGTTCCTCGGCCTGCTGGGGCCGGTGCGGCGGCGTGAGGACCTGTTCCGTTTGCTGAGTCCGACGCAACGCGCGCAGTTGTCGCCGCGCCTGCATTCGCCGATCGGGTTGCGCCTGGGAGGCAGCGGCGCGGAGGCGATTGCGCTGAGCATCGCCGCGCAACTGCAGGCCAGCCGTGCGACGCCGCCGCGGCTGAGCGCGGTCGCGCAGGCGGGCGACAGGCCGCGGCGAGCGCATCGCGATGCGCTGGCGGCAGCTCCGCGATTGGCCGAGGGCGGCAGGTGATGGCGCAGGTGCATGCGGCGTTGATCCTGGCCGCAGGCGCCAGCTGCCGCCTCGGCCACTCCAAGCAGACCCTGACCAGCGACGGCGAGCCGCTGCTGCGCAGGGTCGTGCGCCTGGCGCTGTCCACGGCACCGGCACGCTGCGTGGTGGTGCTGGGCGCGCAGGCCGAGGCGCTGCGCCCACTGCTGGAGGGATTGCCGGTGGAATGCGTGCGCAATCCGGACTGGTCTACCGGCATGGGCGGCAGCCTCGACTGTCTGCGTGCGGCGGTATGCGACGATGCATCGATCACCCATAGCCTGGTGCTCGGCTGCGACCAGCCGGCGCTGGCCGCGGCGCATCTGCAGGATCTGCTGGCGGCGGCCGCGCGGGCGACGTCCGGTTGCGCGGTGAGCGCCTATGCCGGCGTGCGCGGCATGCCGGCGGTGGTGGCGCAGCACCGCTGGCAGTCACTGCCATTGGGCGGCGACCAGGGCTTGCGCACGCTGTTCGCGACGCTGGCGCCGGAGAGCCTCGGCTGCATCGTCGCGCCGGCCTTGGCACTGGACCTGGACACGCCGGAAGATGTGCAGGCGGCGGTGGCGCGGGGGTGGCTGGATCCGTAGCGGTTGCCGTGGGGCGGGGCCTTGCGGTGATCCTGCGGGGATTGCTACGCGATGTCCGATTGAAGCGAGCGGAAGTTTCCGTCAGTCGACGGTCGACGTTATTGAAAGGGCCTCCCCAATGACGACGGAAGCCCTGTTGTAGGAGCGGCTTCAGCCGCGACAGGCGTTCCAGGTAACGCCTGTCGCGGCTGAAGCCGCTCCTACGAGGGAGGGCGAGGGCGCGCTGCATGTACGTTTTTGGAGCGCGCCGCCACAGGGGACGATCGCGCTCAACCCATCAACATGCTCAGCCGATCAACTTGTCTGGGGTGATCGGCAGATCGCGGATGCGCTTGCCGGTGGCGTGGAACACGGCGTTGGCGATGGCCGCCGGGATGCCGACCATGCCCAGCTCGCCCATGCCCTTGACCCCGAGCGGGTTGACGATGGTGTCGTCCTCTTCGACGAACATGGTCTGGATCTCGTGCACGTCGGCGTTGACCGGCACGTGATAGTCGGCCAGCGAGGCGTTGAGCATGCGTCCGTAGCGATGGTCGATCTCGGTGCCCTCGCTGAGCGCCATGCCGATGCCCATCACCACGCCGCCGATTTCCTGGCTGTGCGAGGTCAGCGGATTCATGATCTTGCCGCAGGCGGTGGCTTCGATGACCCGCGTCACCTGCACCATGCCGGTATCCGGATCGACCTTGACCTCGATGAACTGCGCGCCGTGCGCAGCGGTGGCGTACTGCTTGCGCTCGGCCGAGGGTTTGGATTCATGTATCACCTCCAGCTCCTGCAGGCCGTGCTGGCGCATCAGCTTGGCGACCTCCAGACCGGCTTCGGGCTTGCCGGTCGGGCGCAACTGGCCATCGACCAGTTCCACCGCGTCCACGTCCAGCCCGCTGAACGCGGCCTGCCCGTCGTGCCTGGCCAACTCCAGCAGCTTGCCGCGGATCTCGCGCGCCGCGCCGTGGATCGCGCTGCCGACGCTGGCGGTGGTCCAGGAGCCGCCCTGCGCCGGCGCCTTGGGCAGGCGCGTGTCGCCGAGTTCGAACTGCACGCGCTTGGCGTCGATGCCCAGATACTCGGCGGCGATCAGGGTCATCACCGTGTAGGTGCCGGGGCCGATGTCGGCGGTGGCACTGCCGACCCGGGCGCTGCCGTCGGCCTTCAGCACCACCCGCGCCAGCGCCGGCATCTGCATCGCCGCCCAGGTGCCGGTGGCCATGCCCCAGCCGACCAACAGGCGGCCGTCGCGCATCGAGCGCGGTTCGGGCGTGCGCTTGCTCCAGCCGAAGGTCTCGGCGGCCAGCGCGTAGCACTCGCGCAGCGCCTTGCTCGAGAACGGCTTGCCGGTTTCCGGATCGGTCTCGGCGTAGTTGGCCAGGCGCAGTTGCAGCGGGTCCATCTTCAGCGCATAGGCCAGTTCGTCCATCGCGCACTCGATGCCGAACATCTGGCTGATGGTGCCAGGTGCGCGCATCGCCTGCGGCGTCGGCAGGTCGGTCTCCACCACCTCGAAGCGATCCTCCACGTTGGGGCAGGCGTACAGCGAGCGCGCGTTGCGGAAAAAAGCCTCGTTGAACGCCTCGATGCGCGAGGTGTTGAGCACGTGCCGGTAGCGGATCGCCTGCAGCGTGCCGGCGGCATCGGCGCCCAGGCCCAGTTCCACGCGGTAGTAAGGGCGGTAGCCATGGCCGCTGAACATCTGCCGCCGGGTGTAGACGATCTTCACCGGCAGCCCGACCGCCTTGGACACCGCGCCGAGCAGGAAGGTGTAGTAGTTCGGGCGCAGGCACGAGCCGAACGCGCCACCGACGAACAGCGACACCACGTTGACCTTGTCCACCGGAATGCCGAAGTAGCCGGCCAACTGTTCGCGGTCCTGGTAGACGTTCTGGCTCTTGTTGACCACGGTCAGGGTGTCGCCGATCCAATAGCCGATGCCGCCGTGCGGCTCCATCGGGTTGTGATGCTCGACCGGCATCGTGTACGTGGCCTCCAGCTTCACCGGCGCGGCGGCGAACGCGGCGGTCGGGTTGCCGCGCGGCTTCGGCGATTCCTCCGGGGTCGGGTCGTGCGCCTGGTCGAGCAGCGCGTCGAAGTCGGTGTGCGCGGGCTCGGCGGCGTAGTCCACCTGGATCAGCCGCGACGCATGCCGCGCCTGTTCGAAGGTGGTGGCGACCACCACCGCGATCGGCTGCGCATTGAAATGGATGCGGTCGTCGACCAGGGCGCGGAACGACAGGTCTTCGCCCTTCTTCTTGACCGCGTCGGACACCGGCTTGATCGCATTGAGATGGGTCAGCACTTTGATCACGCCCGGCGCGGCTTCGGCGGCGCGGCTGTCGATGCGCACGATGCGGCCCTTGGCGATGGTGCTGGTGAGGATGTAGCCGTGGACCATATGCGGGATCTGGAACTCTGCCGCATAGCGCGCCTTGCCGGTGACCTTGGCGTAGCCGTCGACGCGGCGCATTTCCTTGCCGATGTAGTTCATTGCCGGTTCTCCGGTTGGCCGCTCACGCGGCGTCGCTGCCGCTGGCGCGGTGCAGGGCGCGGATCATCGCGTGCGTGCCCATCGGGATCTTGTAGGCGTTGTGCGCCAGCGGCCGTGCCGCCGCCATCTCGGCCTGCGCAGCGGCGGCGAAGGCCGCCTCGCCGACACGCTGCCCGACCAGCGCCCGTTCGGCGGCGTGCGCGCGCCAGGGTTTGTGCGCCACCCCGCCCATGGCGATGCGCGCTTCGCGAATGCGTCCGTCCGGTTCCAGCGCCAGCGCCGCGGCCACCGACACCAGCGCGAACGCGTAGCTGGCCCGGTCGCGCACCTTCAGGTAGTGGCTATGCGCGGCGAAGCTCTGCGCCGGCAGCGTGATCGACTCGATCAGTTCGCCATGCGCCAACTGGTTGTCCAGGTCGGCGCGTGCGTCGGGCAGCAGGTGGAACTCGGCGAACGGGATTTCACGGTGTGCGCCGGCCGGCGTGCGTACGTGCACCGTGGCGTCCAGCGCGGCGAGCGCCACGCACATGTCCGACGGGTGCACCGCCACGCACTGCGCGCTGTGGCCGAAGATGGCGTGGGTGCGGTTGAGCCCCTCGCGCGCGCCGCAGCCGCTGCCTGGTTCGCGCTTGTTGCAGGGCAGGGCGGTGTCGTAGAAGTAGCCGCAGCGGGTGCGCTGCAGCAGGTTGCCGCCATTGCTGGCCATGTTGCGCAACTGCATCGTGGCCCCGGCCAGGATTGCCTGGCTCAGCAACGGATAGCGTTGGCGCACCAGTGGGTGGTTGGCGGTCTGCGTGTTGTTGGCGAGTGCGCCCAGGCGCAGGCCGCCGTCGGCGGTTTCGGCGATCTCGGCCAGGCCCTTGAGCCGGGTCAGGTCGACGATCTCGTCGGCGCCGGCCACCCCTTCCTTCATCAGGTCGAGCAGATTGGTGCCGCCGCCGAGGAAGCGGGCGTTCGGGTTGGCCGCCACACGGTGCACCGCGTCTTCCGGTGAGGTCGCACGCTGGTACTTAAACGGCGTCATCGGCCACCTCCTTCGCCATCTTCAGGGCGGTCAGCTCGGACTGGTCGACATAGCGCCAGCTCAGCGGCCGCGGCGCACCGCCGCTGTGCACGTCCTGGATGGCGGCGACGATCTTCGGGTAGGCGCCGCAGCGGCAGATGTTGCCGCTCATGCGCTCGCGCACCTCGGCGTCGCTCAGCTCGGTGACCGGCCGGCTGACGTCGGCGCTGACGTGGCTGGCGTCGCCGCGCTTGATCTCGTTCAACAGTGCCACCGCCGAGCAGATCTGTCCCGGCGTGCAGTAACCGCACTGGAACCCGTCGTGCTGCACGAAGGCGGCCTGCATCGGATGCAGCCGTTCGCCGTCGGCCAGGCCTTCGATGGTGGTGATCTGCGTGTCTTCGGCTTGTGCGGCCAGGGTCAGGCAGGACAGGCGGCGTTCGCCATCGACGATCACCGTGCAGGCGCCGCACTGGCCGTGGTCGCAGCCCTTCTTGGTGCCGGTCAGCGCCAGGTGTTCGCGCAACGCGTCCAGCAGCGTGGTCCGTGGATCCAATTGCAGCGCGTGGCGCTGGCCGTTGACCTCCAGCACCACCGGCAACGCGTTCTGCGGCGGCCCGGCCTTGGCAACCGGCGCCGCGAAGGCGGCCTCGCTGAAGAGGATCTGGCCGCCTGCGCTGCTCAGGCCGGCGGCCGAAAGCAGGGCGATGAACTCGCGGCGCGACAGGCCATTGATGCCGAGCCGGCGCGCGAGCGCGGCCTCGTCCTCGCTCAACGGGGTATCGCGTGCGCTGTCGGCGGCGGCGGACGCGTCATCGGAACGGTGGGGCTCATGCTGCATCGGTCTCTCCTGCCTGGGGACCGCCGCCGCGCGCGCCGTGGCGCAGCATGGAGCGAGTCGACCTGGGTAGCGGCACCGCCATCGCGGCGCCGGCGAACGGGCACGCATCCGAACCCGGCCGCCAGCATCGCGGCGCTACCGCGAAGGGATTGCGAAGAGAGCGCGAAAGGAGGGTGTCGAGGCAGTGAGGCGTCGTGGTCAGGTGGATCGGCGATGGCGCGCGCGCGTCTGCACGAGCGGCCGCCACCGCGACAGGCGCCGGATCGCGCCTATCGCGGTCGACGCCGCGCTACCGCCAGCGTGCTCGCATCACATGCGTCTGCAAGCGTGCAGGCGTTACCAGCGGTACGCCACAGACAGCTGATACTGGCGGCCGGCGATCGGGCGGCCCATGAACACGCCACCGGTGGCCGCACCGGGCACGCGCACATTGCCTTCGGTCAGGCCCAGCGTGTCGGTCACGTTGCTGCCGCTGACGGTGAACTCCCAGTGCTCGCCGCTGTGCAGGCTGGCGCCGACATCGAGCATGTCGTAGGACGGCAGGCGCTGGCTGTTGGCCAGGTCGGCGTAGCGTTCGCCGATGTAGGAATAGGTGGCGAACACGCGCAGGTCGCCGAACGGCAGCATCCAGTAGTAGCTCGGGGTCAGTCGGAACTGGCGCTTGGGTTGGCGCATGACCTGGTTGCCGGTGTACTCGCGGTAATTGCGGTACTTCGCATCCAGCCATACCCCGGTGCCGGCCAGTTCGAAACCGCCGAACGGGCGGATCGCGCCCTCCATTTCCAGGCCGTAGGCGCGCGAATCGCCGACCGTGGTGAAGTTGCTGCCGTTGGCCAGGAAGGCCTGGAACGGCGAGTTCTTGAAGGTGTTGTAGAACGCGGTCAGGTACAGGTCGTAGTTGGTCGCGCCGGACTTCAATCCCAGTTCGTACTGCCGGATGTCCTGCACCTTGGTCTGCCCGTCGCGCAGGTTGTCGAAGCCGGGAAACTTGACCCCGGCATTGACCCGCGCGAACACGCTGTTGTGCGCGTCCAGCTTGACGTTCAATCCGGCCGTCCACGACAGCGCGTCGTCGTCCTGGTCGATGCGCCGCGCGCTCGGCAGCGAGATCGAGGTGGCGTTGTCGTAGAGCGTGGCCGGATTGCCGTCCAGGTCCACGGTGGCGGTGTCGTGCACGGTGCCGGTGACGTGCTGGCGCTCGTAGCGCACGCCCAGGTCCAGGCGCAGGCGGTCGTCCAGGTCCCATTCGTCGGCGACGAACACCGCGGCGTTCTCGCCCCGGTAGTGCGCGCGTAGCGCCAGGAAGGCGGTACTGGTGAAGCCGTCGCGGGTGGGCTGGCGGCCGTCGTCCAGCGCGACGTCGATGCGTCGTGCATGGTTCTGCGCGGTCAGCAGCATGGTGTTGCCGAGGTACCAGGTGTCGTTGGAGGTATACCTGGCGTAGTAGCTGCCCACGGTGAGCGTGTTGCCGGCGAACAGCGTGCGGCTCAGGCGCAGGTCGTTGGTGAAGGAGTTCAGGCGCTTGTCCACCGACCACCAACCGGCTTCAAGTACCTGTTGGTTCGGATCGACCGCACCGCCGCCGTTGGTATAGCGCGCGCTGCCGGGGCTGCCGTAGCCGGCGATGAAGTCGCCCAGCCGCTGCGGCGCGTCGCCGGTGAACAGCGCGTAGGTCGGCGCGGTGCCGCCCATCACGTTGAAGCGGTCGGCGATGGTCCAGTCGCCCACCTGCCAATTCAGCTCGCCGCCGAACACGTCGATGTTGACGCCACGGCCGTCGCCCAGATCGCGCCGGATGGTCTGCCCGTTCGGGCCGACCGGCAGGGTGACGTTGCGGAAGTCGTCGCTCAGCAACGTGCCGCGCTGCGCGTTGAGGCCGGGGAAGCTGGACAGGTCGTTGCCGTTGTTGCGCGACAGCAGCGGGATCGCGGTGTAGAAGGCGTTGTTGTCGTCGGTATGGCGCGCATAGAACGACAGTTCGCCGCTGTCCCAGCGCTTGCTCAGGGTGGCGCTGAACTGGCCGCCCTTGTCGGCGGGGAACTGCGGGTCGCGCACGCCATCGGTCTCGCGGAAGAAGCCGCCGACGCTGTAGTACCAGCCGTTGCTCATCGGTCCGCTGTCGAACAGATCGATGCGGCGCAGGGCATCGCTGCCGCCGGTGACGCGCACGCTGCCTTCCGGCTCGTCCTGGCCCTGCTTCTGGATGAAGTTCACCGTGATGCCGGCCTGGCCGTTGGAGAAGATCGGGCTGGGACCGCCGCGCAGCACCTCCATGCGCTCGATGGTGTCGTCGGTGCGGAACAGCGTGGAGTTCTCCAGGAACGACAGCGTCGGCGGCGGGAACAGTGGCGCGCCGTCGAGCTGGAAAGTGACGAACGGCGCATCGCCTTCGGAGGGCATGCCGCGCACGAAGATGTTGGCGCCGGTGCCGCCGCCGCTGGGTTCGGCCCATACGCCGGGCACGATCTTCAGCAGGTCGGCGCTGCTCTGTGGCACCGCCTGCTGGATCTGCTCGGGCGTGGCGGTGGTGATCGAGAAGCTCGCGTCGCGCTTGCGCAAGCCTTTGAAACGCGCGGTGCCGCTGACCACGACGGTATCCAGGGTGGTGGCATCGGGTTGCGCTGCAGGCGCAGCGGGTGCGTCGACGGTCTGTGCCAGCGCGGGGGGCGCGAGCAGGGCAGCGGCGACGGACAGGGGCAGCAGATGGCGAAGCGGGGCAAGGCGCATGAAGAATCTCTCCTTTCTTCATTCGGAACGATCGGCCGGGATGCGGCACGCGCGTGCAGCGCGCGGCCGCGTCGCATCGGCCGGGACGGCGCGAGACAGGGGCAACGCGCGGCGCCCTTTGTAACGCCGTCGCGCGATCGGGCCGTTGTGCAGCGCGGTACATGCCTCGTTTGCGTGACAGGTTGCCCAGCCAGGTCGCCATCGCACTGCAACCTACGGCACGCGGTGCGCAGTGCGGCGTCGCTTCATTTGGTCATGCATGTGGTCATGCGTGGCTTCGCATGAGGGACGCCGCCGTGACAGAGGCGATCCCGGAATGCCCATCGCAGTCTATTTCCAGGAGCGCACAAAGCCCCGCTCCTATGCAGCGTGCATCCGCGACAATCACCGTCGCCATCGCCACCACACGCCGCTTGCTATCGTGGCGCGCAGGATTTCCAGGAGCGTTCTGCAATGAAGAACTGGCTGTTCCTGCTGGTGGCCATCCTCGCCGAGGTGGTCGCGACCTCGGCGCTGAAGGCCAGCGAGGGCTTCACCCGGCTGTGGCCGACGCTGCTGGCGCTGTGCGGCTATGGCATCGCCTTCTATCTGCTGTCGCTGACCCTGCGCAGCGTGCCGGTGGGCGTGGCCTATGCGCTCTGGTCGGGCATCGGCATCGTATTGATCTCGCTGCTGGCGTGGTGGCGGTTCGGCCAGGCGCTGGATCCGCCAGCGATCGTCGGCATGGCGCTGATCGTCGCCGGCGTGGTGGTGATCAACGTGTTCTCGCGCAGCGCGCCGCATTAGCCAAAAAAAGAGGCCGCCCGAAGGCGGCCTCGTCACGCTGCGGCGAACGTGGCGATCAGAAGAACAGGCGCACACCGAACGAGGCACTGCGGCCCGGCAGCATGACATCGTCCTTGAGGAACGAGGTATGCACGCGCGCGTCCTGGTTGGTCAGGTTGTTGCCGTCCAGGAACACTTCCCAGGCGGTGCTGCCGGTATCGACGTGATACGCCAGGTGCGCATCGACCAGGGTGTAGCCGGCGGTCGGGGTCTCGTTGACCGCCACCTTGTCCTGCTTCTGGTAGCGGGTGGCGCCCAGCGCGGCGCGCCAGTGGCTGGCGTCCCAGCGCAGCTGTGCGCCGTAGCGCGCCGGCGCGATGCGCGGCAGGTTGCCGCCGTCCTTCAGCCGCGCACGCACGGTGTCGCCGAACACGCGCAGGTCCCAGGCGCCGCTGTCGTTGTTGGCCAGGTGGAAGGTGGCCTCGCCCTCGAAGCCGTGGAAGATCGCATCGGCCTGGGTCCACTGGCGGATCGGCAGGAAGTCGTTGTCCTCCTCGTGGAACCACTGGCCGCCGGTGTCGACGATGTAGATGAAGTCGTCGTAGCGGTTGTAGTAGCCGGCCACCTTGGCGTCGACCCAGTCGTTCTTGAAGATCAGACCCAGCTCGGCCTGGTTGGCCTTCTCGGTCTTCAGGTCGGGGTTGCCGATCTCGTAGGCGAGGGTGGCGATGTGCGGGCCGTTGGCGAACAGCTCTTCCTCGGCCGGGGCGCGCTCGGCGTGGTCGAGGTTGGCGGTCAGGCGCCACTGTTCGTTGAGGCGGAATCCGCCGCTCAGCGACAGGCTCTTCGGGGTGAAGTCGCGGTCCACGCCGGTGTCGGTCTCGTACTTGGTCTTGTCCACGCGCGCGCCGAGCTCGGCCTGCACGCGGTCCCAGCTGTTGCGCGCCAGCGCGAACACGCCGATGGCGCGCGTATCGGTCTTCGGCACGAAGGCTTCTTCGCCGACCGCCTGGAAGGTCGAGTCGCTGCCCTGCACGCCGACCGCGGTCTGCCAGCCGCCGCCCAGGCCGAAGGAGGCCTCCACGCGGCCTTCGTTGGCGCGCTTGTCGAACTTGGTGCCCACTTCCGCACCTTCGAACTCGGTATGGGTGTAGGCGGTGTGGCCGAAGCTGTAGCGCAGTGCGCTGCCGTCGCCCCACGGGTCGTTCAGCGCGCCCTTGAGCTCGAAGCGGTCCTGGTGCAGCTGCAGCGACACGCCGCGCTCGCCGGCGGCCGGATCGCCGGGCTCGCCCGGGTTGCCGTAGTTGTCGCGGAAGCGCGAGATCGACACGCCGACGAAGCCCCAGTCGCCGGCTAGCGAGCTGCCGATCGAGCCGACCTTGGACTTGACGAACGAGTTGAGCTGCGGGCCCTGCGGCGTGTCGTAGTCCTTGAGGTTGCGATACACGCCGTCGGCATGGATCGACAGGCCGCTGCCGTTGCCGGCGTCGACGCGGAACATGTCGGTGTTGCCGCTCTTGTCGCCGCCTTCCCAGCGCGCCTCGGCACGGCCGTGCACGCCGTCGACCGGGGTCTCGGCGATGCGCCCGTCGACCACGTTGACCACGCCGCCGATGGCGCCGGAGCCGTACAGCAGGGTGGACGGGCCCTTCAGCACTTCGATCTGGTCGGCCAGGAACGGCTCAACTGCAGGCGAATGATCCTGGCTGACCGTGGACACGTCCTGCGAGGACAGGCCGTCGTTGAGCACCGCCACGCGCGGGCCGTCGAGGCCGCGGATGATCGGTCGGCCCACGCCGGGGCCGAAGTTGGAGCTCTGCACGCCGGGCAGGCTGGCCACGGTCTCGCCGATGCTGGCGCCGCGGTTCTCGTCCAGGCGCTCACCGGCCAGCACGTCCACCGGCTGGCTCAGCGCACCGGCGGCATCGCGCAGCGGACTGGCGGTGACCACCACCTGGTCCATGTCCTTCACGTGCCGATCCTGCCTGTGGCCTGCGCCGTGGCGGCTGTCGCTGGCCGGCGGCGTGGCGTCGGTCGCGGTCGTCGTGGGGGTCGGGTCGGCGGCCAGGGCCAGCGACGGGCTCAGCAGGCCGAGCAGGGCCAGGGACAGGGCGGAACGGCGGAGCAGGGCGGGACGGGGAGAGGGCATGGGCATTCCATTAGGAGGGACAGTCGGGGGCGACGTGCGCGCTGCCGGCACCGCACAGCGGCGGTGGACGGTCGGGGAAGGGACGCGGGGCGCGCTGGTCGCCGGCGGCCGAATGTTATATTATTCCGTAACACTTTCAACCCGTGCCGACCGTCATGTCCTCACCGTTCGATCTGCGCGCCGCGCTCGACCGCCTCGGCGCCACCGGTTCGCTGCTGTGCGCGGTGCATTGCGCGGTGTTGCCGCTGGCGCTCGCCGTGCTGCCGTCGCTGGGGTTGTCGATGTGGCTGGGCGACGGCGTGGAGCGCACCCTGGTGCTGTTCGTGACCTGCCTGGGCCTGTTCAGCCTGATGCTCGGCTATCGCCGGCATCGCGTGTGGCAGGCGTTGGGATTGCTGCTGCTGGGCCTGCTGTCGTTGTGGGCCGGGCTGCTGGTGCCGGCGCTGCACCACGCGGTGGCGCCGCACGCGGCGATCATGACCTTCGGCGGCACCCTGGTCGGCTTGGCCCACCTGCTCAACCTGCGCCTGAACCACGGCCACGTGCACGACGCAAGCTGCGCCCATTGAGCGCACGTGGTAGGCTTGCCGCCCTTGCGCGAGGGCGCTGACCGCGTTGGCCTCGCCAAACCCCGTGCATCTCGCGGGGGTTTTCGCACACACATTCAGGAGTCGATGAGCATGGGTAAGGGTGACCGCAAGACCGCCAAGGGCAAGCGCTACAACGCCAGCTACGGCAATTCGCGCTCGCACAGCGTGAGCAAGGTGGCCGTGGGCGCTGCCTCGCCGGCCGCGAAGAAGTCGGTGGTCAAGGCGCCGGCGGCGAAGAAGGCCGTGGCCAAGAAGACGGTCGCCAAGGCCGGCTGAGCCAGCCACCGGTTGCGACGAAGAACGCGGCGCTTGCGCCGCGTTTTTTTATGCCTGTTTTCCTGCGGGCGCTCGCCGGAAGACGAGCGGCCTTGCGGAGGGCGAAGCGGGAAGCGCACCGTCCGGTCGCGCCGCCACGCAGGGCATCGGCTGCGCCGGGCAAGCCGCCGCTCAGTGCGGACGTGGCGCGGTGGGGCCGTCGTCGCGGTCGTCGTGGTCGCTGCCGGCCAGATCGGCGACCAGCGAGGTCGGCGCGTCCTCTTCGGCGGGCGGCGTAGGCGCCGGCGGCGGTGCCACCAGCAACAGCTCGGCCAGGCCGCGGTAGATCGGCGTACGGCACACCAGCGCCGAGGCGCCGCGTGCGATCAGCACCGTCGCCAGGATCGGCAGCAGCATGTCGCTGCTGTCGGTGAGTTCCAGCGAGATCACCGCCGAGGTCAGCGGCGCCTGGGTCACCCCGGTGAGATAGGCGCACATGCCCAGCAGCACGAAGATGCGCGGGTCCACGCCTGGCATCAGCACGGCCAGGTTGTGGCCGAGCCCGGCGCCGACCGCCAGGGCCGGCGAGAACAGGCCGCCGGGGATGCCGGCCACGTAGGACACCAGGTTCGCCAGCAGCTTCATCAGGCCGAATTCATGGCCGACGCTGGCATGCCCCTGCACCAGGCTGCGCGCCTGCTCGTAGCCGGTGCCGAACGCGCCGGCGCCGAAGATCAGGCCCAGCAGCACCAGCGCCAGGCCGCACAGCGCGGCCAGCAGCACCGGCTGGCGTCGGCGCAGCTCGCCCAGCCAGCGTGGTCTGCCAGCGGCGCTCGCCAGCACCATGCGCGAAAAGGTGCCGCCGAGCAGGCCGGCGACCACGCCGCACAGCAGGATCGCCAGCCACGCCTTGCCCAGCGGCAGGCCGGCGGTGGCGACCCGGCCGAAGTAGGTGTAGTCGCCGAGCAGGCCCAGCGAGATCACGCCGCCGACGATCACCGCGGTCAGCAGGGTGCCGGAGAAGTGATGCTCGAAACGCCCGCTCAGTTCCTCGATGGCGAACACTACCCCGGCCAGCGGCGTGTTGAACGCGGCGGCGATGCCGGCAGCGCCGCCGGCCAGCAGGAAGTGGCTGGCCTGGCGCGCGTCGCGGAAACCGAACCAGCGCCCGAACACGTACATCAGGCTGGCGCCGACGTGCACGGTCGGGCCTTCGCGGCCGATCGAAGCGCCGCCGAACAGGGCCATCGTGGTCAGCATCAGCTTGCCGGCGGACACGCGCAGCGACAGGTTGGCCTGGCGGAAGCCGTCGTCGGGACGTTCCAGCGCGGCGATCACCTGCGGGATGCCGCTGCCGCGGGTGGGGCGCAGCGCGCCGTTGGTCAGCCAGGCGAGCAGGGCGAACACACCCGGGGTCAGCAGCAGCGCCCACCACGGCGAATGCGCGGTGATGCGCTGGAACACGTGGAAGGCGGCATCGCTGGCCTTGGCGAAGACGATGGACACCAGTGCCACCGCCACCGCACCGCCCCACAGCACGGCGCGCTGCTTCCAGCTCTCCTGCGAGATCAGCGGGCGCAGACGATGGCGCAGGCGCGGCGGTTGCGCGGAGTCGGGCGAGTGCATGCGGCCATTGTCGCACGCGTCGCCGAGCGCGGGCGCCGGCGGGACCCGGCCGTTGTCGTGGCGCTTAGGGCGTGTCACCCATTCCGGAGTATGCCGCGTTGGGTCTGGCAGGCGCGCGGCGCCGGCCGCGCGCCTGCCAGGCCCAACCCGAAGGGCCGCGATTGTGCGCGCCCGCGGCCGCGTCATCGCTCGGGCGTGCACGGACGTCCACTTCCTTGCTCTTCCTTGCCACAGGCACGCGCAATCGCGGCGCGGCATGCTCGGGGATTGGTGACCCGCCCTAGCGCAGCGCCGGCAACAGCGCCTGCGGATCGCCGTCGTTGGGCGCGGCGGGGATGCCGAGCAGGCGGGTCAGCAACGGGTAGACGTCGACGTTGTCGATCGGCGCCAGGGTGACGCCGCGGCGGAACGCCGGGCCGCGGGCGACGAACACCGCGCGCATCGACGGCAGCGCCGGGTCGTAGCCATGCGAGCCGCGCAGGCCGCGCGGTTTCTCGGCGATGCGCGCGCGCGGCAGCGCATCCCAGCCCTCGTGCATCTGGCACACGATCGGCGGAATGCGCGGGTTGCTGCCGTAGTGCCAACGCGCCGGCAGCTCGCCTTTGCGCCAGCAGTCGTACTGCGGGTGCGCGCCGAGCAGCCGCGCTTCGACCGCCGCCTCCTGGCCCGGGCGCGGGGCGATGCCCACCGATTGCCCGTAGCTGATCACCGTGACCTGTTGCGGCGGCACCATCTCCTCGACCGCCAGCACCTGCTTGGGCGGCACCGCGGCCATGCCGTGGTCGGAGACCAGCACCAGGTTGACGCGGTCCAGTTCGCCACGCTGCGCCAGGCCGTCGAGCAGATGCCCGATCGCGGCATCGATCCTGGCGATGGCCTGCGCGTATTCCTTCGACTCCGGGCCGTGGTCGTGGCCGGCTTCGTCCACTTGTTCGAAGTACAGCGTCAGCAGTTGCGGGCGCGGCGCGCTGGTATCGTCGAGCCAGCCCAGCACCTGATCGACCCGTGCGTTCGGCGGCATGTCCGCGTCGAAGGTCTGCCGGCGGCTGGGGCGCACGCCCTGGATGGCGGCCTCGCTGCCGGGCCAGGCCCAGGTCGCGGCATGCAGGCCGGCCTTCTCGACGCCGACCCAGATCGGCTCGCCACCCCACCAGCGGCCATCGCCGACGGCGGCGCGATCGCTGATCTGGAACGCGCCCAGCAGCGGGTCCTGCATGCTGTTGTGGACGATGCCGTGATGGTCCGGGCGCAGGCCGGTGGCGATGGTGTAGTGGTTGGGGAAGGTCAGTGACGGATACGAAGGCGTCATCCACTGCGCGCGCACGCCGTCGTGGACCATGCGACTGAGGTTCGGGGTGATGCCGCGATCGAGCATGTCCGCGCGCAGGCCATCGATCGAGATCAGCAGCACCGGCGTGGGCAGGGGGGCCGGTGCGGCGGCGCTGGGCGCGGCGGCCGCGGCGGTCGCGTGCGACGGCGTGGAGGGGGCGGAGGCGCAGGCACCGAGCAGCAGGGTAGCGCAGACGAGCGTGGAGCGCAGGACGGAGGACATCATCGCGGCATCATAAGGCGCGCACGGTGACGTGGCGAAGACAGGGCCGCCGCGCGTCCATCGGCACTGGGGCGGCGCGCAACGCCGTCGCATTCGCTGCAGGGCGTGGCGATCAGCCGAACAGCGAGGCCATCGTGCCGGCGGTTGCGCCGCCTCCCTCGCGCCGCTCCAGCGCCAGCAGCGCGGCCTTGGTCGGCAGGCCGCCACCGAAGCCAGTGAGCGCGCCGTTGGCGCCGATCACCCGATGGCAGGGCAGCACGATCGGCAGCGGGTTGCGGCCGTTGGCGGCGCCGACCGCACGCACCGCACGCGGCTGGCCCACATGCTGCGCCAGCTGCGCGTAGCTCCAGGTCGCGCCGAACGGAATCTCGGCCAGCGCCAGCCACACGCGGCGCTGGAAATCGGTGCCGTGCGGGGCCAGCGGCAGGTCGAAGCGTTCGCGCTCGCCGGCGAAGTAGGCCAGCAATTGCTCGCGGGCCTCGCGCACCGGCGCTGGGTCGTGGATCCAGTCGGCGCGGCCGCGCGCATCGTAGCGGTTCTCCGGGAACAGGATGTGGCGCACGCCATCGTTGCCGACGGCGACGGTCAGGGCGCCGATCGGCGTGTCGAAGCGGTCGTAGTACAGCGGGGACGCGGTCATGCGAAGGTCTCCTCGGGAGGATCGTTGGCCAGGTGCCACAGGTGCAGCACCGCGTAGGCGCGCCAGGGCCGCCAGGCCTGTGCGCGTGCCTCGGTGGCGCGTTCGCTCAGGCGCGCACTGTCCGCACCGAGCATGCGCTGCAGCACCAGGTCGCCGGCGGGGAAGGCGTCGGGCTGGCCGAGCGCGCGCAGCGCGATGTACTGCGCGGTCCAGGCGCCGATGCCGGGCAAGGTGATGGCGTGGGCGACGAAATCGTCCAGGCGCTGGCCGGCACGGAAGGACAGGCGGCCGTCCAGCACCGCCTGCGCCAGCGCACGGATCGTTGCGGCTCGCGAACGCGGCAGGCCGATGGCTTCCAGCGGCGCGTCGCGCAGCGCCTGCGGTGTCGGGAACGCGCGATCCAGCCCCGATGACCCGCCGGGCCGCGCGGCGCCGTGCCGGTCGACCAGGCGCGCGGCCAGGGTCGCCGCGCCGGCGACGCTGACCTGCTGGCCGAGCACCGCGCGTACCGCCACTTCGAAGCCGTCCCAGCCGCCCGGCACGCGCAGCCCGGGGCGCCGGGCGATGGCGCGCGCCAGCAGCGGATCGTCGTCGAGCGTGGCATGCACCGCGCGCAGGTCGGCATCCAGGTCGAAGACGCGGCGCACCCGGCGCACGATGTCGGGAATGGCGCGCGGATCGGCCGCGGCGATGTGCAGGCGCAGCTCGTGGCGCTGCGGATCGGCCTCGACACGGATGCGGGTGGAGGCCTCGCACGGGCCGAGCACGCGCTCGTAGCTGTCCTCACCGATGCGCTCGATGCCGGGGATCGCGCGCTTGCGCAGGAACGCCAGCATCGCCGGGAAGTCCAGCGGCGGCCGGTAGCCCAGGCGCAGCACCAGGTCGCCGCCGGGGCTCTCGGCGCGCTGCTTGCGGATCGCCGACGGCGCCATGCCGCAGCCGTCCAGGAAGGCGGCGTTGAAGCGGCGCAGGCTGTTGAAGCCGGCCGCCAGTGCCACCTGGGTGATCGGCAGCGCGGTCTCGGTGAGCAACTGCTTGGCCAGCAACAGGCGCCGGGTGGCGTGCACCGCTGCCGGGGTGGCGCCGAGCTGGGCCACGAACAGGCGCTGCAACTGGCGCGCGCTGATCCCCAGTTCGGCGGCCAGCGCGGCGACGCTGGCGTCCTGCAGCGCGCCTTCGGCGATCAGCGCCAGTGCGCGGCGCACGACCTCTTCGCCCAGGTGCTGCTGCGCCTCCGGCGACAGTTCTGGGCGGCAGCGCAGGCACGGCCGGTAGCCGGCCGCCGCGGCCGCGGCCGCGCTGGGGTAGTAGCGCACGTTGCTGCGCTTGGGCGGCGGCGCCGGGCACACTGGCCGGCAATAGATGCCGGTGCTGCGCACGGCGGTGAAGAACACGCCGTCGAAGCGCGCGTCGCGGGATTGGCGGGCGCGGTCGTAGAGGGCGTGGTCGGTGGCGGCGAGGGCAGGCATGGCGCCAGTCTAGTCGGCCGCGGCGCGGCGCACTGGCCGTTTTCGGACAGCAATGCCGTCGCTGCCGCGTGGCCGCGGCGTCCGCGGTTTAGGCGCAGTTGGGGAGGCTCCGCGCGGCGGCACTAGACTAGGTCCACAGGTGCCTGGCGCCTGTCTTTTTCGTATCGTCCATGGATCCTCCGTTTGGCCGCTCCGTTCAGACTCTGCTGGTTGTCGCTGTGTTGCCTGGGCCTGTTGGCCTGCGGGCAGCAGCCGGCGTCGGCGCCGCGGACCGTCGCCGACAGCCCGTCCGCCGATGGCGAGCACATGGTCTCGATCGGTGCGCCGTCGGCACCGCCGCCGCATGCGGTCGCGCCCAAGCGCGATCCGCAAGCCTGGGACGAGGCCACCCTGGAGAACGGCGAGGCCTTCATCAGCTGCGACACCGACTATGCCGCCGAAGCCGGCGACGGCCAGCCGCTGGCCGGGCTGGATCGGCCAGCGGTGGAAGCGGCGCTGGCGCCGTGCCGCGAGCGCGGGCTGATGCGGGTGCGCTATGTCGGCAAGATCAACGCCGGCTTCGCCGAGATGGTACGGCGGCTGGCCGACGTGGCCAGGCAGACCGGCATCGGCAAGCGCGTGCTCGACCTGGATTCCAGCGGCGGCCAGGTCGAAGCGGCGATCCGTGCCGGCGATGCGATCGGCGAATCCGGCTGGACCGTGTGGGTGCGCGAGGGCTCGGTCTGCCACAGCGCCTGCGTGTTCGTGCTGGCCGCCGGCGACAACCGGCTGATCTCCGGCAAGGTCGGCATCCACCGGATGATGCGGATCAGTTCCACCGCGACCTCGCGCGCAGAGCTCAACCGCGAACTGCAGGAGGTCTACGGCAACGTCAAGGACTACCTGGAGCGCAACGGTGTGGCGGTGGCGGTAGCCGACCTGATGATGACCGTGCCCAACCGCAGCCTGCGCCTGCTCACCAGCGACGAACTCAAGCAGTACGGGCTCGACGGCACCAACGCCGTGCAGGACGATCTGGAGCGAATCAAGCAGTTGCGCAAGTGCGGCGACGATTTCGTGCGGCGCAAGGATGCGTTCCTGGTCGCCTTCGACCAGGAGTGCAAGACCCGCAAGGACGTGGATCTGGAAACCCTGACTGCCTGCGGCCAGGCGCTGAAGCAGCGCTTCGGATTCCCGGACCAGGCCTGCCCAATGGAAAGCCCGCTGTCGGAGATCGACGTGGCGACGCTGCCGCTGGCTTCGCCCGGCGCCTGAACGGCCGCCGCGGCGCATGCCGCCCATTCACGTGGCGGGCATGGACGCGGGGCTAGCGTCGCTGCATCCCATCCCGGAGCACGCGCATGGCCGCCGGAACCCGCTTGATGTTGCGGCTGTATCTGCCCCCGGCGTTGCTGGCGTTGGGCGGCTTCGTGATCGCCGAAGTGCTGCTGCAACTCGCCAACGGCCTGCATGCGCCATGGTTGGCGCGGACCGGCTCGCTGCTGAGCCTGTTTGGCCTGCTCGCGGCGACCGCTTGGGCGCTGTGGGCGAGTTGGCGTGCCTGGCACCGCCAGCGTTACGCCGCGCCAGCCGCCGCCGTCGCGGCGCCTGGGGAGGAGACGACGTAGGCGCCGCTGCGCTGGCGCGCAAGGGCGGCGTAGACTGCGGCCCTCGCCACCGCCGCTGCCCAGCGATGTCCTTGTCCATCTCCGTCCCGTTTCGTCTGGCTCTTGTCCTGCTGACTCTCGTTGCCGGTGCCGCCGCTGCGCAAACCGCGGCGCCGACGCCGTCGGCTGCACCTGCGCCGCCTGCTGCTCCGCCAGCGGCATCGCCCACGTCCTCTGCCGCGCCCACGGCTGCACCAAAACCGGCGCCGCGCCATGCCGGCGCCACCGCGCCCGCACCCGGACCGCTGGCCAAGCAGGACGCGCAGATGGCCCAGGCCGGCCTGCGCGCCGCGCAACTGGTCGATGCCGGACGCACCGGCGAGCTGTGGGATGGCGCCTCGGTGGTGGCGAAGAAGGCGGTGACCCGCGCCGTGTTCGTGCGCGAAATCGACGCCGCGCGCGCACGGCTGGGTGCGCTGCTCGGTCGCGGCGTCGCCAGCGTGGCGCGGGTGCAGTACGCCGCCGGCTCGCAGGTGCCGCCGGGCACCTACGTCAACATCAGCTTCCCCAGCCGCTTCGCCAATGCGCCGCAGCCGGTGCGCGAACTGGTGTCGTTGCGGCTGGACGAGGACAAGACCTGGCGCCTGGTCGGCTATCACGTCGGCCTGCCCGACTGAGCGGCATGCTGCGCGCCGTCTTCCCTTTCCCTTAGAGGCTCCGATGCCCATCGAAATCCGCATGCTGGCCTGGGCGATCCTGCTCGGGATCGCGCAACTGCTGCTCGCCTCCGCCTTCGTCACCGCGCAGCGCGGGGTGAAATGGAACGCCAGCGCGCGCGATGCGCCGCAACCGCCGCCGGCCGGCGTGGCCGGGCGCCTGGACCGCGCGCTGCGCAACTTCCTGGAGACCTTCCCGTTCTTCGCCGCCGCAGCGGTGGCGGTGGCGGCGCTGGGCAAGGGCGATGCGCACACCGCGCTGTCGGCGCAGATCTACCTGTGGGCGCGGGTGGCCTACGTGCCGCTGTACGCGGCGGGCGTGCCGTACGTGCGCAGCCTGGTGTGGGTGGTGTCGCTGTGGGCGATCCTGCAACTGGTGTGGGCGCTGTTCTGAGCGCCGCGGGCTGCGACCGATCGTCGCAGCGCTGATCCAGATCAAGGACGCGGCGCGCGGCGGTCGTATGCTGGCCGGGTCCGATCACGGAGTCGTCGCATGCAAGTGGATATCGCCATCGTCGGGGCCGGCCCTGCCGGCCTGTGCTTCGCCCGCGCGCTGGCCGGAAGCGGCCTGTCGCTGGCGGTGATCGAGCCGCAGCCGCGCGTGGCGCTGGCCGAGGCCGCCTTCGATGGCCGCGAAATCGCCCTGACCCATGCCTCGCGGGCATTGCTGGAACAGTTGGGCCTGTGGGCGCGGATCGACCCGCAGGCGATTGCGCCGCTGCGCGATGCGCGGGTGATGAACGGCTCCTCGCCGTTCGCGCTGACCTTCGCCGCGGGCGAGGGCGGCCATGGCGATCTCGGCTGGCTGGTGCCCAATCACCTGATCCGCCGCGCCGCGTTCGGCGCAGTGCAAGACCAGCCCGGCCTGACCCTGCTCGATGGGGTCTCGGTGCAGGCACTGCGCCGCGACGCGCGCCAGGCGCAGGTACAGCTTTCCGACGGGCGCAGCGTGGCCGCGCGCCTGGTGGTGGCGGCCGACAGCCGCTTCTCCAGCACCCGGCGCATGAGCGGGATCGGCGCGCAGCTGCGCGATTTCGGCCGCACCATGCTGGTGTGTCGGGTGCGCCACGAACGTCCGCACCATCAGACCGCCTGGGAGTGGTTCGGCTACGGCCGCACCATGGCGCTGTTGCCGCTGCACGGCAACGAGGCCTCGGCGGTGCTGACCCTGCCGCCGGAGCGCGCGCAGGCATTGCTGCAGATGGACGCGGCAGAGCTGGGGGCGGAGATCAGTACCTGCTTCGAGCATCGCCTGGGCGCCATGACCCCGCTGGTGCGGCCGCAGGCCTATCCGCTGGTGGCGGTGTACGCGCAGCGCTTCGTGGCCGAGCGCTATGCCTTGATCGGCGACGCCGCGGTGGGCATGCATCCGGTGACCGCGCATGGGTTCAACTTCGGCCTGCAGAGCCAGGCGCGGCTGGCGCGCGCGCTGCACGACGCGGTGGCACGCGGCGGCGATATCGCCGCGCCGGCCTTGCTGGCCGGCTACCAACGCGGGCATCGCCTGGCCACGCGTCCGCTGTACGAGGCGACCAACGCGATCGCCGCGCTGTACACCGACGACCGCCTGCCGGCGCGTGCCCTGCGCAGTGCCGCGCTGCGCTTGGCCGACCGGGTCGTGCCGTTCAAGCGTGCGATCGCTGCACATCTGACCCAGCGCGTGGCGGCCGTGGCGCGCTGAGGGGCGTGGTGCGGTTGTGGCGATCCTGATCTCGGCCTGGCCTTCTCGGGGAAAATGCGAGCCGCCTCTGCCTGTCGTAGGAGTCAACTGTCATGCAGCCGCGACGCGCGAGATGCTGTGCCGTCCGATGGCGCAACGCGTCGGGACTGAAGTCCCTCCCACAGTGCACCCGGCGGGCTCGTCCAAGCCCCTGTGGGAGCGCATGGCATCAGATGGAGGGAGGCGCCCGGTGCAGCGGAGTCTAACCAGCGTCGCCGCGCCGCTGTTCCGCAATGGCGACCAGCGCGTCGAGGGCGCTCTGCAGGTCGCCGCTGCGCTGCGCCGCTTCGATCGGGGCGATGGCCCAGGCGCAGCCGGCGTGGCGCAGGTGCTGGCGCCAGTCGCCAGTCCAGGCCTCCAGTTCGTCCAGCGCCAGGGAGATGGAACCGCCGCGCTCCGCGTGGCCGCCGCGGATGGACTGGCCCAGGTGGAACGGCTGCGTTGCGTCCGGGTCGAGCTGCGCGATGTACACGTCGTGGTGCGGATCCTCCGCGGACGGCGCGATGTTGCGGATGCCGAGCGTGATCAGCATCGCCCGGCGACCCGTGGTATCCGGCAGCGCCGGCCGGCGAGGGGCAGGCCGGGCGCGCCGATGGCGGTCATACCTTGCCGAGCACCTGCACCTGTACGTCGCCCAGTTGCACCACCTGGCCCGCCCGCACCTTGCAGGCCTTGCGCAGTTCGACCTCCCCGTCCACGCGCACCTGGCCTTCGCTGATCACGGCCTTGGCTGCACCGCCGCTGTCGCACAAGCCGGTCAGTTTCAACAGGTGCTTGAGTTCCACGTAGTCGCTTTCTAACTGGAGATCGATGGTCTGCATTGGGGTCTGGCTCGGAAATCGGCGCCCATTGTCGGTCATTCGCGGGCAAAACGCCCACCATGTCGGCGGTTGCGGCTGTCGCTGTTGCCGCAGCCTGCGGCGCCGCGCCTGCTGGAGGCGGCCGCCATGGCTGGCGGCCGGCAGTGCGGAGAGGGTCACGCCTGAACGGTGCCGTTCACCTGGTTTCGACATGCGGCCCGGCAGGGCGCACAATAGGGGCTTCTTTGCGCCTGCCGGTTCTCTGCGGCGCCCCCGGAGTCTCCCATGTCCCAAGATACCCCCGCGCCGCTGCTGTTCGCAGATCTCGGCCTCTCCCCTGCTGTGATGAAGGCGGTCGCCGACGTCGGCTACGAGTCGCCGTCGCCGATCCAGGCCGCCACCATCCCGGCGCTGCTGACCGGCCGCGACCTGCTCGGCCAGGCGCAGACCGGCACCGGCAAGACCGCCGCCTTCGCGCTGCCGATCCTGTCGCGGCTGGATTTCGCCCAGCGCAAGCCGCAGGCGCTTGTGCTGGCGCCCACGCGCGAACTGGCGATCCAGGTGGCCGAGGCGTTCCACCGCTACGCCGCCGCGATCCCCGGCTTCCAGGTGCTGCCGGTGTACGGCGGCCAGCCCTACGTGCAGCAGCTGTCGGCGCTCAAGCGCGGCGTGCACGTGGTGGTGGGCACCCCCGGGCGCGTCATCGATCACCTCGACCGCGGCACCCTGGACCTGTCCGAACTGAAGACGCTGGTCCTGGACGAAGCCGACGAGATGCTGCGCATGGGCTTCATCGACGACGTCGAAGCGGTGCTGAAGAAGCTGCCCGACTCGCGCCAGGTGGCGCTGTTCTCGGCGACCATGCCGCCGGCGATCAAGCGCATCGCCCAGACCTATCTGAACGATCCGGCCGAGGTGATCATCGCCTCCAAGACCACCACCTCGGCCAACATCCGCCAGCGCTACTGGGCGGTGAGCGGGCTGCACAAGCTCGACGCGCTGACCCGGATCCTGGAGGTCGAGCCGTTCGACGCGATGATCATCTTCGCGCGCACCAAGGCCGGTACCGACGAGCTGGCGCAGAAGCTGCAGGCGCGCGGCCTGGCCGCCGCGGCGATCAACGGCGACATCCAGCAGGCGCAGCGCGAGCGGGTGATCCAGCAGCTCAAGGACGGCAAGCTCGACGTCCTGGTCGCCACCGACGTGGCCGCGCGCGGCCTGGACGTGGAGCGGATCAGCCACGTGCTGAACTACGACATCCCCTACGACACCGAAAGCTACGTGCACCGCATCGGCCGCACCGGCCGTGCCGGGCGCAGCGGCGAGGCGATCCTGTTCGTCAGTCCGCGCGAGCGCGGCATGCTGCGTGCGATCGAGCGTGCCACCCGGCAGCCGATCGAGGAGATGCAGCTGCCCAGCGTCGACGCGGTCAACGACCAGCGCGTGACCCGCTTCATGGAGAAGATCAGCGAGACCATCGCCAGCGGCGGCATCGACATGTACCGCGATCTGCTGCAGAAGTTCGAGGCCGAGAAAAACGTGCCGATGGTGGAAGTGGCCGCGGCGCTGGCGCGCCTGCTGCAGGGCGACACGCCGCTGTTGCTGGCTCCGGACCGTCCGCGTCCGCCGCAGAGCGAACGCTTCGAGCGCCGCGAGCGGCCCGAACGTGGTGAGCGCCCGGAGCGCCCCCGCTTCGAGCCGAAGTTCGAGCGCGAGCCGCGTGCGCCGCGTCGCGACGACGGCGAGCGTGCGGCGCGTCCGGCCCCGGCCGCGCGCGGCGAGGATTTCGATTACCACCGCGACGTCGGCAGCTTCGAGGCACCGCGCCGCGACAAGGCGCCGAAAGCGCCGCGCGGCGCGCCGGAAGTGGGCATGGAGACCTACCGCATCGAGGTCGGCCACCAGCATGGGGTCAAGCCGGCCAACATCGTCGGCGCGATCGCCAACGAAGCCGGACTGGAAAGCAAGTACATCGGCCGCATCGACATCCATGACGACCACTCGGTCCTGGATCTGCCGGCGGACATGCCGCGCGAACTGCTGACGCACCTGAAGAAGGTCTGGGTGTCCGGCCAGCAACTGCAGATGCGCAAGCTCGAGGGCGACGATGCCGGTGGCGCGCCGTTCAAGCCGAAGTTCGCCCGCACCGGCAAGCCCGGCGGCAAGCCCAACGCCGCAGGCCCGCGCCCGGCCGGCCGCTTCGCCGCCGACCGCCCGCCGCGCAAGGGTCCACCGAAGCGCTGAGAGGCGGGGATTGGGGAGTCGGGATTGGGGATTGGTGGCAGCGTTCCTAGTTCCGACCTCTCCCTGCGATGCCATGGTGATGGGTGTGTTGCGCCCCGACCCTCCTATGACATGCCTGGCGAAGCGACGTCAGCTGGCCGCTGTTCCCGCTCGGCTTTTCGTATCCTTGCCGCACACGCGGCATCCCGCTTTTGCCAATCCCCAATCCCGAATCCCCGCCCCATGCCAGTCCGCCTCAACAAGCACATCGCCGAGACCGGTTTTTGCTCGCGCCGCGAGGCCGATCGGCTGATCGCTGCGCGCCGGGTCACCGTCAACGGCATGCCGGGCGGGGTCGGGTCGGTGGTGGGCGAGGGCGACGAGGTCAAGGTCGACGGGCAGCCGTTGCGCGCGCGCGCCAAAGCCAAGAGCGGGCGCCGCCACGTCTACATCGCGCTGAACAAGCCGGTCGGGGTGACCTGCACCACCGAGAGCGCGGTCAAGGGCAACATCGTCGACTTCGTCGGCCACGAGCAGCGCATCTTCCCGATCGGGCGCCTGGACAAGGAGTCCGAGGGGCTGATCCTGATGACCAGCAACGGCGACATCGTCAACGAAATCCTGCGTGCCGAGAACCGCCATCAGAAGGAATACCTGGTGGCGGTGAACAAGCCGGTCACCGACGAATTCCTGCGCGGCATGGCGCGTGGCGTGCGCGTGCACGACCAGATGACGCTGCCGTGTCGCACCGCGCGGATCGCCAAGTTTGGCTTCCGCATCGTGCTGGAGCAGGGGCTCAACCGGCAGATCCGGTTGATGGCGGCCGCGTTCGACTACCGCGTCACCCAGTTGCGCCGGGTGCGCATCGACAACATCAAGCTCGGCGCGCTGAAGCCGGGCCAGTGGCGCAATCTCACCGAGCAGGAACTGCGCGGCCTGCTGCCGCAGCGCCAGGAATGGTAACCACGTCGCAGTGTCGATGGATGGCCGCCGCCACGCGGCCAGCCTGCACCGGCGGCGCGTCCGCCAGGACTGGCGTCCGCCGCGGATTTGGCCATACTGCGCAACGCGAACCATCGCCGCCGCCGGGTATCCCGTGATCAAGCCCCGCAAGCCCGACAACGAAGCCGCGCGCCTGCAGGCGCTGCACGCATTGCAGATCCTCGATACCGAACCGGAAACGTCCTACGACGATCTGGTCGACATCGCCGCCAAGCTGTGCGACGCGCCCTCGGCGCTGATCTCGCTGGTGGACGACGAGCGCCAATGGCTGAAGGCGCAGCGCAACGTGTGCCTGTTGAGCGACGCGCGCGACGAGTCGTTCTGCGGCCACACCATCCTGACCCCGGAGCAGGTCATGGTGGTCGCCGATGCCACTGCCGATGCGCGCTTCCAGCAGAATCCGCTGGTCACCGAGGGTGGAGTGCGGTTCTACGCCGGCGCGCCGTTGCTGACCCGCGACGGGCTGGCGGTCGGCACGGTCTGCGTGCTCGACAACCGTCCGCGCACCCTGGAGCCGGCGCAGTTGGAAGCGTTGCAGGCGCTGTCGCGGCAGGTAATGCAGTTGATCGAGCTGCGCCGCAGCAGTCACGCGCTGGCGCTGCAACTGCGCGAACGCGCGTGGTACGAGCAGCAGTTGCTGCAGTACCAGGACGCGTTGGAATCGCTCAACGCCGAACTGCTGGAGCAGGCGCGCACCGATCCGCTGACCGGCTTGCTCAATCGCCGTGCCTTCGCCACGTCGCTGATGATCCATGCCGAGGCGGCGCAACTGAGCGCCGCGCCGCTCAGTGTGGCGATCCTGGACCTGGATTATTTCAAGAGCGTCAACGACCTGCACGGCCACGACAAGGGCGACGAGGTGTTGTTGGCGCTGGCCGAGATGCTGCGCACGCGGATGCCGCCGGACAGCGTGGTGGCGCGCTACGGCGGCGAGGAGTTCGCGCTGCTGCTGCCGGGCCTGGATGCGGCGCGGGCGGTGCACGCCTGCGAACGCTTGCGTCAGGACACCAGCCTGCTGCAGCTCGGCGTGCCGCTCACCGCCAGCATCGGCGTGGCCGCGCTGCAGGGCCGCGAGAGCGCCGAGGACCTGCTCAAGCGTGCCGACCAGGCCCTGTACGAGGCCAAGCGCGCCGGCCGCGATTGCGTGTCGCTGGCGGCGTAGGCGCGTCAGCTCATCCCGGAGCGACACCTGAGTTCTTCCTTCTCTCGACGGGACCGCGGCCCCTTTTTCGGGGGAGGTGCCCCGCAGGCCGGACGAGCGTGGGCGCGCAGCCCCGCGTACTCACATTCCGCCAGAGACCCTTTCGCGCCTTACCCTCACCCCAACCCCTCTCCCGAGGGGAGGGGGGCTAGGAGTGCCGAGCAGGCCGCCCATCGCATTGGGCCTGCGGCCATGCCGCACATGCGCAGGACCGGGCCAATCTCGACTCCCCAATCTCCAATCCCGGAGTGAACGCCCCAGCGCTCACTCCACCACGTTCTTCGCCTCGCACGTGGCCAGCAGCTCCGGGTGCTGCACCGTGCGGGTGCGGGTCAGCAGCGGATGCAGGAACACCGCGCCCAGGATCACCGCCACGCCGAGGTAGAACAGCCCGGTGAGCTGGCGCTGCTCGTCCAGCAGCACGATCGCGAACACGATCGCGTAGACCGGTTCCAGGTTGGTGACCAGTTGCACCGCGTAGGCGCTGAGCCGGCGCAGCGCGACCAGGGCCAGGGCGAACGGCAGCAGCGTGCACAGCAGCGCCAGGGCCAGCAGTAGCGCGGTGTCGTGCAGGCTGGGCAGCACCAGCAAGGGCCCGCTCAGCGCTGGCAACACGAAGGGCAGCAACGGCGCCAGTGCGGTCAGGGTCAGGGTGCCGGCGCCCAGTTCCAGCGCGGTCACGGTCAGCGGATCGGCATGGTCGACCAGGCGCTTGTTGAGCGAGCCGAAGGCCGCCACCAGCAGCGCCGACACCGCACCGATCGCCACGCCGGCGCGCATCCCGTGCGGCACCCCGCCGACCACCAGGGCCACACCCGGCAGCACCGCCAGGCCGAAGGCCAGTTCGCTGGGGCGGAACGGCCGCTTCGCCACCCACGGTTCGATCACCGCGGTGAACACCGGCGCCAGCGCGATGCAGGTCGCTGCGACCGAGGCGTTGGCCAGCTTGATCGCACCGTAGAAGGTCAGCCAGTGCAGGCCGACCAGGGCGCCGACCACGGCGTAGCCCAGCGCCAGTTTCGGCGTCAGTGCGGCCAGTCCGCGCCACACCCGCGGCAGCAGGGCCAGCGCGGCCACCACCATCAGCATGCGCCACCACACCAGCGGCAGCGCGGGCAGGGTGATCAGCTTGCCGAGAATCGCGGTGATTCCCCACAGCAGGACGCAGAAATGGATTTGCAGCTGGGCTTTGGTGGTGGGGTGCATCGGCATCCGCGTATTGTCGCGCAAAGCGCGCCGCGACGGTCGCGGATCGGGTTACGGATCAGCCGTCCGCTGCGGACGGCGACGCGGTCCGCGCCATCTTGCGCGCATAGGCGGCGGTGAGCGGTGGCACCAGCAGTGCCGTCACCACCACCGAGGTCGCCACCAGCGCGGTCGCGGCCGGCGCGGTAGCCTGGAACTGCGGCGCCACCGCCGCCACCAGTGCCGGCGTGGCCACCGCCGCGCCCGCGGTGCTGGAGGCGGCGAGGCCGGCGCTGCCGTTGCCGCCGGCCAGCCAGCGGTCGGCCAGCAACAGCGGGATCCCGGTCGCCACGATCACCAGCAGGCCCAGCGCGACTCCGGCCACGCCGGCGTGGGCGACCATGCGCAGGTCCAGGGTGTTGCCCAGGGCGAAGGCGAAGAACGGGATCAGCGCCGGCGCCGCCCGCGCGAACAGGGCGCGCAGCGCCGGGTCCAGGTTGCCGAGCGCAAAACCCGCCAGCAGCGGCAACACCGCGCCAAGCAGCAGTCGCGGTTCGAAGCTGGCGACGCCGGCGCTGCCCAGGATCAGCATGGTCACCAGCGGTCCGGATTCCAGCGACATCAGCGCCATCGCCCCGGCTTCGCCGTGGCGGCCGTACTGCTGCATGAGCGCGGCGAACAGACCGGCGTTGGTCATGTCCATCGCCGCGACCAGCGCCAACACCGACATGCCGCTCCAGATGCCGGCGACGATGCCACCGGGCGGCAACAGCCGCGCGGCGATCACCGCGGTCAGCCATGCCACCGCGATCTTGGTCAGCACCAGCACGCCGGAGGCACGCAGCACGCGACCGCCGCTGCGCAGCCGGATCGAGGCGCCCAGGCAGAAGCACCACACCGCCAGGATCGGCACCAGCCCGCCGATCAGGCCCTGGGTAAACGAGCCGAACCAGGCGCCGGCCTGCGGCCACAGGGTGTGGCAGAGCGCGCCGAGCAGCAGCGGCGCCAGCATCATGCCGCCGGGAAGACGTTCGAGCGTGCGCTTGATCCGCATCGATGGACTCCGCGGGTGGAGGCACGGCGCGTTGCCGCGGCCCGGCACCGGCGCCGGACGGGCGCTGTTGTACCGCAGCGCGGCGACCGCCAGGTGTCGCCGGGTGCGTGCGGTCGAGGCCCGGTTCAGCCGTCTTGCGCCCGTGGCGTCGACGGTCGCGCTTGCGCTGTGCCGCACGTCGCGTGCGTGCGGCACAGCGCGTCACGCCTGTGCGGCGGACCCGAGGATCTTCAGCAGGGCCATCGCCGCTGCGGGATTGCGTTCCTTGGCGGCGCTGATGAAGTAGACGAAGACCTCGCGCGGCGTGGTCTTGGCCACGCTCGTGTCGGCGTGCGGCAGCGCCTGCGGATCCTCGCCGCGGCGCCAGGCCTGCGCGTGCGCGGCCCAGGCCTGCAGTTCCTTCGGCAGGTAGCCATGGGCGAGATCGGCGCGGCTGCGCATCAGCCGCGCATAGACGAAGTCGGCGCCCAGGTCGGCGAAGGAGGGGAACTCGGGGGAGTCGGTGAACACCGTGGCCACGCCGTGCCGGCGGGTCAGGTGCAGCAGTTCCGGGCCGACGCAGGTCGGATCGCGCACTTCCAGCACGTGGCGCAGCCGGCGTCCGTCGGCCTTGCGCGGCAGCAGGTCCAAGAATGCGGCCAGGTCGTCCAGGTCGAGGCGATGGCCGTGCTCGAACTGCCACAGCAGCGGACCGAGGCGGTCGCCAAGGCTGGCGATGCCGCCGACGAAATCCTCGATCTGCGTACTGGCGCCGGCGAGCCGCCTCAATGCGGTGATGCGCTTGGGCGCCTTGGCCGAGAACAGGAAGCCCGGCGGCGTTTCGTCGCGCCAGCGCACATAGGTCTCCGGCTTCTGCGCGCCGTAGTAGGTGCCGTTGATCTCGATACTGGTGACGTTGCGGCTGGCGTATTCCAGCTCGCGGCGCTGCACCAGCCCCTGCGGATAGAACATGCCGCCGCGCCACGGCGCGTAGGTCCAGCCGCCGATGCCGACGCGGATGCCCTCCGGCACGGCCGGGGCGGAGTCGAAGAGGTCGTTCATGCGGGCGTGTCCGGCGGCAGGCGGGGGGGCGATTGTGCCGCAGCGCGGCGTTGCGAGGTGTCGTCGCGGGCGCCAATGGCCTCGTGGCGTCGCCAGGCGGTGCGCGGCGCGCGCCTGTGCAGCGTGTTCGTCGCCCGCGCGATGGCATGCGGCGTGCGGCATGCAAGCGTGGAAGCGGGAATGGCCGCCAGGCTCCGCTGGCCGCTGCGTGCGGGATGGACGTCGGCGTCAGGTGGCGGCGCCCGGCTGGATGGCACCCGGAACTGCGCGGCGTGGACGCAGCGCAGCGTGGCTCCGCCGCAAACGGCCCGGCAGGCTCTACACTCGCCCTCGACGCGCGCGGCTGCGTGCGGCCTTGGTTTCCCTTCTTCAGGAGCGACGCAGTTGAAGAGCATCTCGATGGGCTGCGGCCTGTTGCTGGCGGTGAGCGCCACTGTGCAGGCGCAGGCGCCGGCCCCCGACGTGGCCCCCGCACCGGCCCCGGCCGCGTTGCCGCCGGCCTTGCAGGACCTCGATGCGCAGGTGGAGCGCGTGCGCAAGCAGTTCGACGTGCCGGGCATCGCCATCGCCATCGTCAAGGACGGGAAGGTGGTGCTGGAGCGCGGCTACGGCGTGCGCGAACTCGGCAAGCCGGAACCGGTGGATGCGCAGACCCTGTTCGCCATCGCCTCCAATACCAAGGCCTTCACCTCCGCGGCACTGTCGATCCTGGCAGACGAAGGCAAGCTCAAGCTCGAGGACCGGGTGGTGGACCACCTGCCGTGGTTCCAGATGTCCGACGCCTACGTCACCCGCGAGATGCGCGTGCGCGATCTGCTCAGCCATCGCAGCGGCCTGAGCTTGGGAGCGGGCGATCTGCTGTTCTGGCCGGCCACCAGTTACAGCAACGAAGAAGTGGTGCGGCGCCTGGCGCATGTGCCGCTGAAGGGCGGTTTTCGCGACCGCTACGCCTACGACAACATCCTGTACGCGGTGGCGCAGAAGCTGATCGAGCAGGTGTCCGGGCAGAGCTACGCCGAGTTCGTGCGCCAGCGCATCTTCGTGCCGGTGGGCATGACCGGCGCGCGCATCAACAGCGACCACCTGCAGCCGGGCGACGAGGCCGCGGTCGGCCACGCCAAGTTCGATTTCCGCGAGCTGCGCACGGTGGCGCCGCTGACCTGGTCCAACAATTCCGGTGCTGGCGGCATCTACGCCAACGTGCACGACATGGCCAAGTGGATGCAGGTACAGCTCGACGGCGGGCGCCTGCCGTCCGCCGACGGCCAGGCGCGTCAGCTGTTCAGCGCCCAGCGCCAGCAGGAGATGTGGCAGATGATCACGCCGATCGCGGTGTCCGAGCCGAGCGTGCCGGAACTGCTGCCGGCCAAGCCGAACTTCGCCGGCTACGGCGAGGGCTGGAGCCTGAGCGACTACCGTGGCGCCAAGCTGGTCTGGCACACCGGCGGCTGGCCGGGCATGGTCTCGCGGCTGACCCTGGTGCCGGAGCGCAAGCTGGGCGTGATCGTGCTGACCAACCAGGAGGTGGGCGCCGCCTTCAACGCGATCACCCTGCGCGTGCTGGACGCCTACCTGGGCGCGCCTGCGACCGACTGGACCGGTGCCTACGCCAAGGCCGTGGCCAAGGCCGACGCCAACGCCGACGAGGACTGGGCTAAGCACGTGGCCGCGCGCGACGCCAAGTCGACGCCGTCGCTGCCGCTGTCCGGCTACGCCGGCACCTACCGCGACCCGTGGTACGGCGACGTGGTGGTGCGCCAGCAGGGCAAGCGCCTGGAACTGCAGTTCAGCAAGACCGCGCAACTGGTCGGCACCCTGGAGCACTGGCAGCACGACACCTTCATCGTGCGCTGGCGCGACCGCTCGCTCAACGCCGACGCCTTCGTCAATTTCGCGCTGACGCCCGACGGCAAGGTGCGCGAGGCGCGCATGCAGGCGATCTCGCCGCTGACCGATTTCAGCTTCGATTTCCAGGACCTGGTGCTGACGCCGGAGTGAGGCCGGGATTGGGGAGTGGGGATTCGGGATTCGTAGGAGCGGCTTCAGCCGCGACCAGACGTTATCGGTAACGCCTGGTCGCGGCTGAAGCCGCTTCTACACGTTGGGCGTCAGCGGGTGGCGCCGCTTTTGCGAATCCCTAATCTCCAATCCCTAATTCCCGCTTCATCTCGAATCCCCATTCCCAGCGTCACAGAACGTGACGCCCGATACGCTACCCTGACGCCCCTTTTTCAGCATGGCGTGGCGATGTTCCGCTGGTTCGAGTCCCTGATCGAGGTCTTCCCGAAGATCGAGACGCAGATGCCGCCGCGCGGGGTGGTGCGCTTCTATCTGCACTACCTGCGCCCGTTGTGGCCGCTGCTGCTGGCCACGGTGGTGGCGGGGTTGCTGCTGGCGCTGGTGGAAGTGGCGATGTTCGATTTCCTCGGGCGCATCGTCGACATGGTCGCCGAGCAGCCGGGGCCGGACTTCTTCCAGCGCCACGCCGGCGAACTGCTGTGGATGGCGCTGATCGTGCTGGTGGCACGGCCGTTCTTCGTCGGCCTGCACAACCTGCTGGTGAACCAGGCGATCGTGCCCGGCCTGAGCAACCGCGCGCGCTGGCTGATGCACAACTACGTGGTGCGGCAGAGCCTGGGCTTCTTCCAGAACGACTTCGCCGGGCGCATCGCCAACCGGGTGATGCAGACCGGCACCTCGCTGCGCGAGTCGGCGGTGCAGATGGTCGATGCGCTGTGGTACATCCTGGTCTACACGACCAGTGCGCTGTGGCTGTTCGCCCAGGCCGACCCGTGGCTGATGGTGCCGCTGATCGCGTGGCTGCTGGTCTACGTGGGGTTGATGGTCTACTTCGTGCCGCGGATGAAGCAGCGCGCCTGGATCGCCTCGGACGCGCGCTCCAAGGCGATGGGTCGCATCGTCGACGGCTACACCAACATTGCCACGCTCAAGCTGTTCTCGCACGCCGGTCGTGAGCAGGGCTACGTGCGCGAGGCGATCGACGAACTGGCGGTCAAGCATCGCCGGCAGACCCGCATGACCACGGCGATGGATACCGCCATCGCCATCGCCAACGGCTTCCTGATCGTCGGGACCTGCGGCCTGGCGCTGTGGCTGTGGAACCGCGGCCAGATCAGCGTGGGCGCGATCACCGTGGCCACCGGCCTGGTGATCCGCATCCACAACATGTCCGGCTGGATCATGTGGACGGTCAACGGCCTGTTTGAGGACATCGGTGCGGTGCAGGACGGCATGGAGACCATCGCGCAGCCGGCGCAGGTGCAGGATCGCGCCGATGCGGTACCGCTACAGGTGCAGCGCGGCGAGGTGCGCTTCGAGCACATCCATTTCCACTACGGCAAGCGCGGTGGGGTCATCGCCGGGCTCGACCTGCAGGTGCGTGCGGGCGAGAAGATCGGCCTGGTCGGGCCGTCCGGCGCCGGCAAGTCGACCCTGGTCAACGTGCTGCTGCGGCTGTACGACCTGGAGCAGGGCCGCATCCTGATCGACGGGCAGGATATCGCTGGCGTCACCCAGGAGAGCCTGCGCCAGCAGATCGGCCTGGTCACCCAGGACACCTCGCTGCTGCATCGCTCGATCCGCGACAACCTGCTGTACGGCCGCCCCGACGCCAGCGAGGCGCAGCTGCGTGCGGCGGTGGCCAAGGCGCGCGCCGACGAGTTCATCGAGCAACTGCTGGACGGCGAGGGCCAGCGCGGCTACGACGCGCAGGTCGGCGAGCGCGGGGTCAAGCTGTCCGGCGGCCAGCGCCAGCGCATCGCCATCGCCCGCGTGCTGCTCAAGGACGCGCCGATCCTGATCCTGGACGAGGCCACCTCGGCGCTGGATTCGGAAGTGGAAGCGGCGATCCAGGACAGCCTGGACGAGCTGATGGCCGGCAAGACGGTGATCGCGATCGCCCACCGGCTCTCCACCATCGCGCGGATGGACCGGCTGGTGGTGATGGACCGCGGCGCCATCGTCGAGACCGGCACCCACGCCGAACTTGTGGCCCGCGGCGGCCTGTATGCGCGGCTGTGGGCGCGCCAGACCGGCGGCTTCGTCGCGGCGGACTGAAGCGGCTCGCCATCCAGGATGGCTGGCGACGGCGCGACATCCGTGTCGCGCCGTCAGGGCAGGGAGGCGCCGGCTACGCGCCATGGCATGATCCTGGCGGGTCATGCGCTGTGCGTGTCCGACGCGCATGGCACCAGCCGGCCGTGGTGCTTCCGCTGGGCGGCGCACCGCCAGGCGGTTCGGCGCCGGCGGCCCGGCAATGCGACAATGCGCGGCTTACCGAGATGCGCCAGACCATGTCCCGATTGCAGTTCGAGCTCCACACCACCGACGGCGCCGCGCGCCGCGGCCGCCTTGCCTTCCCGCGCGGAACGGTCGAGACTCCCGCGTTCATGCCGGTGGGCACCTACGGTTCGGTCAAGGGCGTGCTGCCCGAGCAGATCAAGGCGCTGGGCGCGCAGATCATCCTCGGCAACACCTTCCACCTGTACCTGCGCCCGGGCCTGGACGTGATCGGCGATCACGGCGGCCTGCACGGCTTCGCCCGCTGGGATGGGCCGATCCTCACCGATTCCGGCGGCTTCCAGGTGTTCTCGCTGGCGCACCGGCGCAAGATCAGCGAGCAGGGCGTCACCTTCGCCTCGCCGACCGACGGCGCCAAGGTGTTCCTGGGGCCGGAGGAGAGCATGAAGATCCAGCGGGTGCTCGATTCGGACATCGTGATGATCTTCGACGAGTGCACCCCATACCCGGCCACCGAGGACGTGGCGCGGCGCTCGATGGAACTGAGCCTGCGCTGGGCGCAGCGCTCGCGGGACGCGCACGATGTGCTGGGCAACGACGCGGCGCTGTTCGGCATCGTCCAGGGCGGCGTGCATGCGGACCTGCGCACCCGCTCGATCGAGGGCCTGCAGGCGATCGGTTTCGACGGCTATGCGATCGGCGGCCTGGCGGTGGGCGAGCCGGAGCACGAGCGCAACGCCATGCTCGAGCACCTGCATCCGCGCCTGCCGGGCGACCGCCCGCGCTACCTGATGGGCGTGGGCCGCCCGGAGGACCTGGTCGAAGGCGTGGCCCGCGGCGTGGACATGTTCGACTGCGTGATGCCGACCCGCAACGCGCGCAACGGCCACTATTTCACCTCCTTCGGCACGGTGCGCATCCGCAACGCCCGCTACGAGCGCGATCTGGACCCGATCGAGCCGGGCTGCGGCTGCCATGCCTGCAGCAGCGGCTACACCCGCGCCTACCTGCGCCACCTGGACCGCTGCAACGAGATGCTGGCGCCGATGCTGGGCACCCTGCACAACCTCTGGTACTACCAGAAGCTGATGGCCGACATGCGCGCGGCGATCGCGGCGGGAACCTTTGCCCAGTTCCGGCGGTCCTTCTATGCGGCGCGCGGGGTGGAAGCCACCCCACTCCCAACGGAGCAGGGATAAGCCCCTCTCCCCCGGGAGAGGGGTTGGGGTGAGGTCCGGGCGAAGCCTCGTGGCATTTCGACTGCGCGAGGCTTCGCCGTACCCTCATCCGCCGCTGCGCGGCACCTTCCCCCGAGAAAGGGGCCATGGTCCCGAAGGGAGAAGGAAAAGGGCGGTGCGGCCGTTCCGGGGGCCAGGGGAAGATCGTGGCATAATCGGCGGCTGCTTGCTGCCGCAAGGCAAACCAGCGGTCCGTGCCCCAGGGCGTCGGGCTGCCCAAACCATAGGACGTACCCGATGAATCCGCTCGATTTCCTGATTCCCGTCGCCCAGGCACAGACCGCCGGCGGCACCGCCCCGGCCGGTGGCGGCCTGCAGATGTTCCTGCTGCCCATCATCCTGATCGCAGTGATGTATTTCGTGATGATCCGGCCGCAGATGAAGCGCCAGAAGGAACACAAGTCGATGCTGGACAAGCTCGGCCGTGGCGACGAGGTCATCACCTCCGGCGGCGTGGCCGGCGTGGTCACCGACATCGGCGACAACTTCATCACCATCGAAGTGGCCGACAACGTGCGCATCCGCGTGCAGAAGGGCGCCGTCGGCAATGTCCTGCCGAAGGGCACGCTGAAGTCCGCCTGATCCATTTCTCCTACTGCTAGGCGCGACGCCGGCGTGGCGTCGTGCGGGGTCCCGCAATGCTCGAGTTTCCGCGCTGGAAGTATGTCCTCATCCTGATCGTGCTGGCGTTGAGCGCGTTGTACGCGCTGCCCAACGTGTACCAGAAGGATCCGTCGGTCCAGATCACCGCCAGCCGCGGCGGCAAGATCGACGACGTCCTGCGCGAGCGGGTCCTCGCCGACCTGAAGACTGCCGGGATCACCCCGAAGCGGGTCGACAAGGAAGGCGACAGCCTGATGGTGCGCCTGCCGAACCTGCAGGCGCAGACCCGTGCCAACGACGTGCTGCGCCAGCAGGTGGGCGAGAACTACACGGTGGCGCTGAACCTGGCCTCGACGGTGCCGGACTGGCTGTCGCGGCTGGGCGGCAAGCCGATGGTGCTGGGTCTTGACCTGGTCGGCGGCGTGCACTTCGCCCTGCAGGTGGACCAGAAGGCGGCGCTGGAAAAGCGCCTGGACGCCTTCGCCGAGGACATCCGCACCACCTTGCGTGACGCCCGCCTGGCCTACCGCTCGGTCGATCGCCGTCCGGACAACAGCATCCAGGTCAGCCTGGGCGAGGGCGTCGACGCCGCCGCCGCGCGCGCCGCCATCGCCAAGGCGCAGCCGACCCTGAGCTACGCGGTGTCCGGACAGACCATCACGGTCACCGTGCCGGAGGCGGAGCTCAAGCAGATCGCCGCCGGCGCCATCGAGCAGAACCTGACCACGCTGCGCAACCGCGTCAACCAGTTGGGCGTGGCCGAACCCATCATCCAGCGCCAGGGCGACGACCGCATCGTGGTCGAGTTGCCGGGCGTGCAGGACACCGCCGAAGCCAAGCGCATGATCGGCGCCACCGCCACGCTGGAGTTCCGCGGCGTGGTCGACGGCAATGCCGAGGATGCGGTGCGCAGCGGCAACATCCCGCCCGACGCCAAGGTCTACCGCCTGCGCGACAGCGGCGCCCCGGTGCTGCTGAGCAAGCGCGTGCTGGTGTCCGGCGACCAGATGGTCAACGCCACCGTCAGCACCGACCAGAACGGCATGCCGGCCGTGGCGGTGACGCTCAACAACGCCGCCGGCCAGCGCATGTTCGACTACACCAGCGCCAACACCGGCAAGCTGATGTCGGTGGTCTACATCGAGCGCATCCCCACCGTGACCATGGTCGACGGCAAGGAAGTGCGCAGCGTGCGCGTCAACGAGGAGGCGCTGGCGCCGACCCGGATCGCTGGCGTGTTCGGCAAGAATTTCCAGACCACCGGTCTGGAGAAGACCGAGGCCGAGAACCTGGCCAAGCTGCTGCGTGCCGGTTCGCTGGCCGCGCCGATGGACTTCGTCGAGGAATACGTGATCGGCCCGAGCCTGGGCGCGGAAAACGTGGAGCGTGGCGTCACCGCCGTGGTCTACGCCTTCCTGTTCACCCTGGTGTTCTTCAGCGTGTACTACCGCATGTTCGGCCTGATCACCTCGGTCGCGCTGCTGATGAACCTGCTGATCGTGGTCTCGGTGATGTCGCTGTTCGGCGCGACCATGACCTTGCCCGGCTTCGCCGGCCTGGCGCTGTCGGTGGGTCTGTCGGTGGACGCCAACGTGCTGATCAACGAGCGTATCCGCGAAGAGTTGCGCCTGGGCGTGCCGCCCAAGTCGGCGATCGCCGCCGGCTACGAGAAGGCCGGCGGCACCATCCTCGACGCCAACCTCACCGGCCTGATCGTCGGCGTGGCGCTGTATGCGTTCGGTACCGGCCCGCTGAAGGGCTTCGCGCTGACCATGATCATCGGCATCTTCGCCTCGATGTTCACCGCGATCACCGTGTCGCGCGCGCTGGCGGTGCTGATCTACGGCCGTCGCAAGAAGATCAAGTCCGTGGCGATTTGATGCGAGTCCCTCGCAAGAGCCCGCACATCCATGTGCGGGGTCCAAAAAATTGAAGAGCGTGTCTCCATGAAAATCTTCCCGCTTCACCTGATCCCCAACGACACCAAGATCGACTTCATGCGCTGGCGGCACCCGACCCTGGTGCTGATGCTGGTGCTGGCGCTGGCCTCGTTCGCGGTGATCTTCGCCAAGGGCTTCAACTACGCGCTGGAGTTCACCGGCGGCGCGCTGGTGCAGACCAGCTTCCAGAAGCCGGTCGACGTGGACCAGGTGCGCGAGCAACTGGCCAAGGCCGGCTTCGAGAACGCGCAGGTCCAGAACGTCGGCAGCGGCAACGAGGTGGTGATCCGCCTGCAGCCGCAGGGCGAGCACAACAACGAGGACATCACCAAGAACCTCGCCGAGCAGGTGCGCAAGGCGGTGAGCACGCCGCAGAACCCGGCCACGGTCAAGCCGGGCGAGTTCGTCGGCCCGCAGGTCGGCAAGGACTTGGCGCTGAACGGCGTCTACGCCACGGTGTTCATGCTGGTCGGCTTCCTGATCTACATCGCCTTCCGCTTCGAGTGGAAGTTCGCGGTGGTGGCCAGCCTGACCGCGCTGTTCGACCTGCTGGTGACGGTGGCCTACGTGTCGGTGACCGGCCGCGAGTTCGACCTGACCGTGCTGGCCGGCCTGCTGTCGGTGATGGGCTTTGCGATCAACGACATCATCGTGGTGTTCGACCGCGTGCGCGAGAACTTCCGCAGCCTGCGCGTGGAACCGATCGAGGTGCTGAACCGCTCGATCAACCAGACCCTGTCGCGTACGGTGATCACCGCGGTGATGTTCTTCCTGTCGGCGCTGGCGCTGTACCTGTACGGCGGCGAGTCGATGGAAGGCCTGGCGCTGACCCACATGATCGGTGCGGTGATCGTGGTGGTCTCCTCGGTGATCGTGGCGGTGCCGCTGCTGTCGATCGGGCCGTTCCAGGTCACCAAGCAGGACCTGCTGCCGAAGGCCAAGGATGTGGAGGCGCTGGCGCGTCGGCCCTGAGTGGGGCCGGGAGTGGGAATTCGGGAGTGGGGAATCGTAGAAGCGTGATGTCCTGGTCCTGAAACACTCCTCCTGCGAACGAAAAAGCCGCGCGGATGCGCGGCTTTTTCTTTGTGCGGATGAAGGGCAGGCTTCGGGCGGGCAGGGCGATCTGCTCTGCTGTAGGAGCGGCTTCAGCCGCGACGCCTTACCGGTAACGCGTCGAGGCTGAAGCCGCTCCTGCGGCAACGTCGGCCGGGTTGCCGTGCGTGCCCGCATGATGGGACGGGGCCGGCAATGACGGCCCATCCCTTCGTGGCGTGCGTGCCGCGCGGCGCGTCCGCGCTACGCCGCGTTGGCGGTGGCGCGGGCGACCAGGTGCGCCACCGTCGGGTAGGTCTCGCTGCGCACCTGGAACTGGCCGACGATCTCCACCAGGTCGCCGGCCTGCTGTTCCATCGAGCGTGCCGCGGCGGTGGCTTCCTCGACCAGGGCCGCGTTCTGCTGGGTGGTCTCGTCCATCTGGGTGACGGTGTGGTTGACCTGTTCGATGCCGGCCGACTGCTCCTGCGAGGCCGCAGCGATCTCGCCCATGATGTCGGTCACGCGCTGCACCGAGGCCACGATGTCCTGCATCGTGGTGCCGGCCTGGGCGACCAGCGCCGACCCCGCGCTCACGCGCTCGACCGAGTCGTCGATCAGCGCCTTGATTTCCTTGGCCGCGCTGGCCGAGCGCTGGGCGAGGGTGCGCACCTCGCTGGCGACCACCGCGAAGCCTCGGCCCTGTTCGCCGGCGCGCGCGGCTTCGACTGCGGCGTTCAAGGCCAGGATGTTGGTCTGGAAGGCGATGCCGTCGATGACGCCGATGATGTCGGCGATCTTCTTGGACGCCGCTTCGATGCCGTCCATGGTGGTGACCACCTGGCCGACCACCGTGCCGCCCTGCGAGGCCACCGAGGCGGCACCGGCGGCGAGCTGGTTGGCCTGGCGCGCATGTTCGGCGTTCTGCTTCACCGTAGCGGTCAGCTCCTCCATCGATGCGGCGGTCTCTTCTAGGCTGGCGGCCTGCTGCTCGGTGCGGCGCGACAGGTCGTCGTTGCCGCTGGCGATCTCGCCCGCAGCGGTGTCGATGCTCGCCGCAGCCTGCTGGATGCGGCCGACCATGTCGGTCAGCTGCGCGACAGTGGCATTGGCGTCGTCGCGCATCCGCGCGAACACGCCGTGGAAGTCGCCCTGCATGGTCTGGGTCAGGTCGCCGGCGGCGATTGCCCGCAGCAGCTGCGACAGTGCCGCCAGATTGGTCTCGGTGCCGGTCATCATCGTGTTGAGATTGGCGACCATGCCGCGGAAGGCGTGGTGGAAGCGCTGCTCCTCGCCGCGACGGGAGAAGTCGCCCTGCGCAGCGGCGCGCACCAGCAGGTCGATCTC
Source organism: Xanthomonas sp. F1 (assembly GCF_014199855.1). NCBI lineage: Bacteria > Pseudomonadati > Pseudomonadota > Gammaproteobacteria > Lysobacterales > Lysobacteraceae > Xanthomonas > Xanthomonas sp. F1. Next base: position 716,399 of record NZ_JACHOK010000002.1, read on the forward strand.
GTGGTTGATCGCGCCGAGATTGCGTTTCACCTTGGCCATGGTCTCGGTCAGGATCGCCATCTCGCCCGGGAACTGTTCCAGGTCGCGGCTCAGGTCGCCTTCGGCGTACTCGCCCATCAGCGTGATCAGCCGCCGCTTGACCGAAATATGGCTGTGCACCAGCGCATTGGTATCGCGCACCATGCGCCCGTAGTCGCCCGGGAAGCGCGCTTCGTCCATGCGGAAGCTGATCTGGCCGGCGGCATGCTGCCGGGCCATCTCGGTCTGCGCCTGGATCACCGTGCGCAGCTCCTCCTGCATCTGCCGCATGTCGTTGAGCAGCGACGGCGCCTGCGTGCGCAGGCGCACGTCCTGCGACAGGTCGCCGCTGGCGATGCGGCGCACCACGTCGGCCGCGTAGGCCGGTTCGCCACCGAGCTGGCGCATCAGGCTGTTGCGGACCAGCAGGCCGAGCAGGATCGCGGCGACGATGCCGATCAGCATGCCGCCGAGGCTGGTCCATTCGCCCGACTGCGCGCGCGCCTTGCTCTCGGCCTTGCGCACCTGCAGCAGGGCGCGTTCGGCGTCCTCGTACTGGCCGATCGTGTCGCGCAATCCGTCCATCTGCTGCTTGCCGACGGTTCGGAATGCGTCCAATTGGGCGTCGTCGCTGTCGGCGGCGGTGGCGCGCATGTGCTCGACCGCCTTGCGCTTGGTCGCCATGAACTGCGCGTAGTCCTGCATCAGGGTTTGCAGGCGCGCCTGCTGCGCCGGATTGTCGGCGGTCAGCTGCTTGGATTCCTGCCACTGCGCGCGGAACTCGCGCTCGCCGAGGTCGAACGGCTCCAGATAGGACTTGTCGCGGGTCAGGGCGAAGCCGCGCGCGCCGCTCTCGATGTTGAGCAGGCTCACCAGCATGCGGTCGCCGAGGGTGATGACCTTGTAGGTATGGGCATCCAGCGCCGCGGCGCTGGTGAACTTGCGGAAGCCGATCAGGCTGGTGATGCCGACCAGCAATAACATGGCGATCACGCCGCAGAAGCCGATTGCCAGGCGTTTGGTGACGGTGAGATGATGGAAGGACACGCGAGATCTCCGAAAGATGCGAGAGAGCGGGCGCCACCGGCTCCATTGCCGCAGGGGCGGCAACGCAGGCGCGGATCAGCGGGGGAAGTTCGGGCAAAAACCCGCATCTGTATCGGCCGCGTTCGGTGGATCTTTAGGGCTGTGTTCTCCGGTCGCATCTGGCGCATCGCACAAGCCATGGCGCGTGCACGAAGCGCCTCGTGTCGCCGTTTTCTACGCAAGCCGCGATCAAGTACAGGTGAAGCGCGCGGCGTGCAATGCGTGAGCGTGGCGTGAGGCGCAGACGCTGTGTCGCTCAACGAGCGCAAGCGGAAATCCTGGAAGCCCATGTCCTCTCGCGATGCGAAAGCGATGCGTGCAAGACCTTCGCTGAAAGGCCTGATCGCGCGGTGCGCGAATGCCGGGCACAAAAAAGCCGCGCAAGTGCGCGGCTTTTTTTGTGCTGAAGTGTCGGCGCCGGCCAGTTGCCCGGCGCGGCCGCTCAGAACTTCGCGTCGAACTCCCCGGCGAAGCCGGTGTTGACGATCAGCTTCTGCAGCGCATCGCCGACCTTGAGGTTGCCGGCGACCACCTGGAACTGCTGCGGGCCGCGGTCGTCGATGCGGCCCAGGGTGCCGCCCTTGAAGTCGGTGACGCGGCCGCCGGCCTCGCGCACCAGCAGCACGCCGGCGGCGATGTCCCAGGCCTTCACCCCGGCCTCGAAGTAGGCGTCGCTGCGGCCGCAGGCGACATAGGCCAGGTCCAGCGCCGCCGAGCCGGTACGGCGGATGTCCTCAGCCTGCACCAGCAGCGCGTCCACGCACTTGAGCTGGGGGCTGGCGCGCTTGCGCTCGCGTGGCGCGAAGCCGGTGTGGACCATGGCGCCATTGAGTTCCTTGCGCTCGCTGACGCGGATGCGGCGGTCGTTGAGCACGGCGCCATTGCCGCGGCTGGCGGTGAACAGCTCGTTGCGGAGCGGATCGAAGATCACCGCGTCGACCGGCTCGCCGTTCTCGACCAGGGCGATCGACACGCAGTAGTGCGGGAAGCCGCGCAGGTAGTTGCTGGTGCCGTCGAGCGGGTCGATCACCCACATGTAGCGGCCGCCGCCCTGCACGCCGCTTTCCTCGCCCATCACGCCGTAATCGGGGTAGGCGCGGCGCAACTCCTTGACGATCACCTTCTCCGCATCGGCATCGACTTCGCTGGCGTAGTCCATGCGGTCCTTCTGCACCACGTTCAGTGCCTCGAGACGGTTGATGTGGCGCAACAGCACGTTGCCGGCGAGGCGGGCGGCCTTGACCATGACGGTGACGGCGGGTTTTTGCATGGCAAGCGCTCCCGAGAAGGCGGAGGTGGGTCTGGAGGAGGAAAAGAGCAGTCCGGCGCCAAGGCCGGCCGCACAGTTTACCATCTACGCCCCCGTTCGCTTCGCCTGCCGTGCCGCCATGACCGATTCCCTCCGTATCCGCTTCGTCCTGGTCGGGACCCAGCATCCCGGCAACATCGGCGCGGCGGCGCGCGCGATGAAGACCATGGGGCTGTCGCGGCTGGTGCTGGTGGCGCCGGAATGCGAACTGGAGACCGAGGCCTACCGGCGTTCGGCCGGGGCCGAGGACCTGCTGCAGCAGGCGCCGGTGCTGCCGGCGCTGGCCGACGCGGTGGCCGATTGCCGGCTGGTGCTGGGCTGCACCGCGCGCAGCCGCCGCGTGTCGCTGGAAGAACTGCTGCCGGCCGATGCCGCGCAGCGCCTGACCGCCGTGAGCGCCGAACCGGCGGAGGTGGCGCTGGTGTTCGGCCGCGAGCGCACCGGCCTGACCAACGAGGAGCTGCAGCTGTGCCACGCGGCCGTGCACATTCCCTCCGATCCGGCGTTCAGCTCGCTCAATCTGGCCGCGGCGGTGCAGGTGCTGGCCTACGAACTGCGCCTGGCGCAGTTGCGCGGTGCCGCCCCTGCGCCCGCGCCGGCAGCGGGCTTCCGCGAGGCCCCGGCCAGCCACGCGCAGGTGGAAGGGCTGTTCGGGCAGTTGGCCGAGACCCTGGACGAGATCGACTTCCACAAGGGGCGTGCGCCCGATTCGGCGATGCGCAAGCTGCGCCGGCTGTTCCTGCGCACAGAGCTGACCGAGCAGGAAGTGCGCCTGTTGCGCGGCGTGCTGTCCGATGCGCAGCGCATGGCGCGGCTCGCCGGACAGGCCGGAAACTAAAGCCGGACAAGGCGCGGAGGCGTCCATCGCGGCACGCGCGCGGAGGCGCGCGCCGAGGGCGGAGCGCGCGCGCGGCAGGCGTCATTCTGTGACGCTGTCACCGGCATGCGCTTTCGGCTAGGCTTTGCAAGGTCTACTTGGGGATCGTGGTTTGTCCAGTTCGCGTTGGCGGGTGGTCGTGGTGTGGCTGGCGCTGGCGATCTGCTGGCCCGCGTCCGTGCACGCGCGGCCCTCGGTCCTGGTGCTGGGGCGCATCAGCGACAATCCCAAGGCCCATTACGAGCAACTCAAGCCACTGCTGGACTACGTGGTGCCGCGCATGCGCGAGGTCGGCATCACGTCCGGGCAGATCCTGATGGCGCGCGACAGCCAGCAGATGAGCAGTTATCTGCGCCGTGGCCGGATCGACTGGGTCACCGAGACCGCCGCCACCGCGATGGCGCTGGAGCAGCGCGGCGGCGCCAAGCCGCTGCTGCTGACCGAGCGCAACGGCGTGCGCGAGTACCACACCGTGTTCTTCGTGCGCCGCGACGGGCCCGTGCACGACCTGGCGGATCTGCAGGGGCGTACCCTGGCCCTGCAGAGCACGCTGTCCACCAGCGCCTACATGGTGCCGATGATGACGCTGTTCGAGCACGGCCTGCACCCGGAGATCCTGCTCTCGAGCAAGGACCAGCCCTCGGCGGAAACGGTTGGCTACGTGTTCGCGCGCTCGGAACTCAACATCGCCGCCTTCGTGCACAAGCACCTGGTGGATGCCGGGGCGTTCAGCAATCTCGATTGGGACGACGAACGACGCATTCCGGCGGCGTTCCGCCGCGATTTCCGGGTGATCTACCGCAGCGAGCCGTATCCGCGTGCGATCGAGATGGTCCGCAGCGACCTGCCGACCGAGGTGGAGACGCGCTTGCGCGAGGTCCTGCTGCACGCCGCCGACGACCCGCAGGGACGCGCGGCGCTGCGCCAGTTCTTCGGGACCTCCGGGTTCTACCCGATCGATCCGGCGTCGCAGAAGCGCCTGGACACCCTGCGCGCCGGCGTGGCGCGGGTGAGGCTGGAAGTGGAATGAAGACCATGCGTTTCGGGTTGCAGGCCAGGTTCCTGCTGGCCATGGGCGTGGCTGCGCTGCTGGTGATGGCGATCCTGGCCCTGCTGCTGGAACGCCAGGCAGCGATGCAGCGCGAGGTGCGCACGCTCAGCGGCAATGCCATCCACAGCCTGTTCGACAGCAGCATGCGCACCCGTGGCGAATCGCTGGCACGGCAGCTGGCCGATTCGCTGGCCAACCCGGTGTACTACTCCGACCTGGATGCGATCGGCACGCAGGTGCGCGGGGCGCTGGGCTATGTCGCGGTGGCCTACGTGCTGGTCTACGACGCCGACGGGCGGCTGATCCACGACGGCAGCGAGGACCTGCTCGGCTACGGCCAGCGCATGCGCGGGCCGATGGCCGATGCCGCGATCCGCGCCCGCGGCCTGCTGGCGCAGGAGTCGCCGGAGTTCCTCGACGTGTCGATGCCGATCATGATCGGCGACCAGCGCGTGGGCGGGGTACGCGTGGGCATGTCCTGGACGCGGGCGCAGGAGTACGAGCGCAAGGCCGGGCAGAACCTCGACCAGCGTCTGGGCGCACTGGGCAAGCGCCATCTCGGCTGGCTGCTGCTGTTGCTGGCCGCCCTCGGCCTGACCGCGGCGATGGTGACGGTCTACGTGCAGCGCACGCTGGTGGCGCCCTTGCGCTGGATGGCCGCCACCGCACGCCAGATCGAGGCCGGCAACTATGCGGTGGAGCGTCGCGACAGCGGCCGCCACGACGAGGTCAGCGAATTGCTGCGCGCGTTCGGGCGCATGAGCGAGGCGATCGCCCGGCACGACCGCGACGTGCGCCACATGGCCTACACCGATGCGTTGACCGGGTTGACCAACCGGCTCGCGTTCCGCGAGGCGCTGGACCATCGCATGCTGTCGGCGCGCGCCTCGCAGCGCCGGCTGGCGCTGCTGTTCGCCGACATCGACGACTTCAAGCGGATCAACGACACCCTGGGCCACGAGGCCGGCGACGAAGCCCTGCTGCAGTTCGCGCGGCGCATCCAGCTGGCGGTGCAGCAGCTGGGCGGCGACGACGCGCTGCTGGCACGCTTCGGCGGCGACGAGTTCGTGATCCTGGTCGAGGATGCGCAGGCGGCCAAGGTCGCCACCGCGCTGGCGCAGCGGCTGGTGCAGGAGTTGCGCGAGCCGCTGCGGATCCAGGGGCGCGAGGTGTTCATGGGCACCTCGATCGGCATCACCGTCTACCCGGGCGATGCCGAGGATGCCTCGGCGCTGCTGAAGAACGGCGACATCGCCATGTACCAGGCCAAGCTGGCCGGCAAGAACTGCCACCGTTTCTACAGCCGCGCGATGGACTATGCGGTGGAGCGGCGCGTGCACATGGAGCACGAACTGCGTGGCGCCTGGGAGCGCGACGAACTGAAGCTGGCCTACCAGCCGATCTTCCGCACCCAGGACCGGCGCATGGTCGGCGTGGAAGTGCTGCTGCGCTGGCAGCATCCGGCGATGGGCACGATCTCGCCGACGGTGTTCATCGACGTGGCCGAGCAGAGCGGGTTGATCGAGAGCATCGGCCCCAAGGTGCTGCGCGCGGCCTGCAGCGAGGCCACCCAGTGGCGGCGCGCCGACGGCAGCCGCGACCTGTTCGTCTCGGTCAATGTCTCGCCGCGGCAGTTGCGCAGCGGCGATCTGCCGGAAGTGGTGGCCGAGTGCCTGCGCGAGTCCGGGCTGCCGGCGGCGCAACTGCACCTGGAGCTGACCGAGACCGCGGTGATCGGCGACGAACTGCAGGCGGCGAGCATGCTGGCGCGGCTGCACCGCACCGGGGTCAAGGTCTGGCTGGACGACTTCGGCACCGGCTTCTCCGGCCTGAGCCACCTGCGCCAGGTGCCGGTGGACGGGGTCAAGATCGACAAGAGTTTCGTCGCCGACCTGCAGCGCGACCCGGACGATCTGGCGCTGACCACCGCGATCATCGCCATGGCGCATTCGCTGGACATCACCGTGGTCGCCGAAGGCATCGAGCAGGAGACCCAGTTCGAACTGCTGCGCGAGCGTGGCTGCGAACTCGGGCAGGGCTTCTGGCTCAGCCGCCCGCTCAGCGCGGAAGAGTTCCGCCAGTTGCTGGCCAACGAGGACGCGCCGCCCGCCGGCGCCTGAGCGCGGGCGCGGCACCGTGGCCGGTCGGCGCCGCGCCTGCGGCGCTCGCCAGATAGGTCAGGGCGTCAGCGCGCGTTTGCCGCTGTCGCCTTGGATTTCGCGCACCAGCTTGGGCACCAGATAGCCGGACAGGCGTGCGGCCAGCGCCTGGTGCAGGGCCAGGGCGCGGGCATCGTCCACTTCGAAATGAGCCACGCCCTGTACCCGGTCCAGCTGATGCAGGTAGTAGGGCAGTACGCCGGCGGCGAAGCTGCGCTCGCTCAGCGCGGCCAGCGCCTCGACGCTGTCGTTGACCCCGCGCAGCAGCACCGCCTGGTTGAGCAGGTGCGCGCCGGCCTCGCGCAGGCGCGCCAGCGCGGCATCGACGCCGGCATCGAATTCGTTGGCGTGGTTGGCGTGGAGCACGAACGCCAGCGGCCACGGCAGCGCGCGCAGCCAGGCCAGCAGCGGCGCATCGACACGCTCGGGCAGCACCACCGGCAGGCGGCTGTGGATGCGCAGGCGTTTGAGCTGCGGCAGCGTCGCCAGGGCCTCGGTGAGTTCGACCAGTTTCGGCGTGGCCAGCGACAGCGGATCGCCGCCGGACAGGATCACTTCCTCGATGCTGGGATCGGCGGCGATCGCCGCCACCGCCGTGCGCCAGCCATCGCGGGCGGCGGTCTCGTCGGCGTATGGGAAATGCCGGCGGAAGCAGTAGCGGCAGTGCACCGCGCAACTGCCGGTGGCCACCAGCAGGGCGCGGCCGCGGTATTTGTGGATCACGCCGTCGGCCTTCTTGGCCGCGGCGTCGCCGACCGCATCCAGGGCGAACCCGGCGACCACGCGCTGCTCGTCGTCGATCGGCAACACCTGGCGCAGCAGCGGGTCGTGCGGATCGCCCGGGCGCATGCGCGCGACGAAGCTGCGCGGCACGCGCAGCGCGAACTGCGTCGCAGCCTGTTCGGAGACGCCCAGCGCCTGCGGATCCAGGCCCAGCAGTGCCAGCAGCTCGCGCGGATCGCGCACGGCGTCGCGCCAGGCCTGCTGCCAGCGCGGCGGCGCGGCGGCGGGCAGGGGCGGGGACGGCTGCATCGGGCGGGGGGCTGCGGTTATCATAGGCGGTCATCACACGAGCGCCCGCCGTTGCGGCGGAGCTTCCATTCTATCCGGCCGGCCGCCGAACGCGGCGGGTTTGCCTTACCCGAGGAGTTTCAGATGGCCAGCTACGGCATGAACGACGTCAAGAACGGGATGAAGATCCTGGTCAACAGCGAGCCTGCGATCATCACCGATACCGAGTACGTCAAGCCCGGCAAAGGCCAGGCGTTCACCCGCGTCAAGTACCGCTTCATCAAGTCCGGGCGCGTGGTCGAAATGACCATGAAGGCGACCGACAGCGTGGAAGCGGCCGACGTGGTCGACACCGACATGCAGTACCTGTACAGCGATGGCGAGTACTGGCACTTCATGCAGCAGGAAACCTTCGAGCAGGTGCAGGCCGACAAGGCCGGCGTCGGTGATGCCGCCAAGTGGATCAAGGGCGAAGAGGCCTGCGTGGTGACGCTGTGGAACGGCACGCCGATCCAGGTCACCCCGCCGAACTTCGTCGAACTGAAGATCGTCGAGACCGACCCGGGCGTGCGCGGCGATACCTCCGGCGGCGGCGGCAAGCCGGCGACCCTGGAGACCGGCGCGGTGGTGCGCGTGCCGCTGTTCGTCGGCCAGGAAGAAGTGATCCGCGTCGATACGCGTTCGGGCGAATACGTCTCGCGCGTCAAGTAAGTCGGCATGCCCGCGGCCGCAATCGGCCGCGGGCATGCGCACGCGCTGGCGTGCGGCGGCCAGGCAGCGCCCTGCGCCGGATCGCCGCGCGGCGGTGATGGACCACCTCGCTCCCAGGACAACCCGTGACGACCAGCCACGCCGACAGCGCCGACAGCAAGTACCCGCACGACCGCGTCGTGTTCTTCAGCGATGCGGTGTTCGCCATCGCCATCACCTTGCTGGCGGTGGAAATCAAGGTGCCGGGGCACGCCGAGGTCGCGGCGGCCGGTGGCATCCTCGCTGCGTTGCACCGGATGCTGCCGCTGTTCATCGGCTTCGCGGTCAGCTTCCTGGTCACCGCCCTGTTCTGGAAGTCGCACCTGCAGCTGTGCCGGCACATCCGCCAGTTCGACGACCGGCTGATCTGGCTCAATGTGCTGCAGCTGCTGCTGATCGGCCTGCTGCCGTTCTCCACCGCGCTGTATTCGGACTATTTCGGCAGCCACGAGGCGTTCGCGGTGTACTGCGCGCACCTGGCCGCGATCGGCCTGGCCGGTTACTGGCTGCATGCCTATGCGGTGCGCAAGGAAGGCCTGGCGCAGCGGCTGGGTCCGCTGCAGGCGCAGGCGATGAAGCTGCGCGCGGCGGTCTCGCCGGTGGTGTTCGCGTTGTGCATCCCCGTGGGCATGGTGGCGCCCTGGCTGGGCCGTTTCGGCTTCCTGGCGGTCTTCCTGCTGCAGTGGGGGGTGATGCGCGTGTACCAGCGGCGCATCCTCCGGGCGCAGGCGGCACCGGCACCGTGATCCTTCCTTTTTCAGAGCCTCTGCGATGACCTCCATACCCGAATCCTGCGACCTGCTGATCGAAGCTGGCTACGTGGTCCCGATCGAGCCGCATGCGGTGGTGCTGGAAGACCACGCGGTGGCGGTGCGCGGCAGCGAGATCGTGGCGGTGCTGCCGACGACCGAGGCGCGTACGCGCTTCGCCGCCGCGCGCACCGTCTCGCGCCCCGACGCGGCCCTGCTGCCGGGCCTGGTCAACGCGCACACCCACAATCCGATGACGCTGCTGCGCGGCATCGCCGACGACCTGCCGCTGATGGTGTGGCTGCAGCAGCACATCTGGCCGGTGGAGACCGCGGTGATCGGCCCGGAGTTCGTCGCCGACGGCACCGCGCTGGCCATCGCCGAGATGTTGCGCGGCGGCACCACCTGCGCCAACGAGAACTACTTCTTCGCCGACGTGCAGGCCGCGGTGTACAAGCAGCACGGCTTCCGCGCGCGGGTCGGCACGGTGATCATCGATTTCCCGACCGCCTGGGCCAAGACCTCCGACGAGTACTTCGCCCGCGCCTGCGAGGTGCACGACCAGTGGCGCGACGATCCGCTGGTCGGCATCGCCTTCGCCCCGCATGCGCCGTACACGGTCAACGACGCCAACTTCGAGCGGGTGCGGATGCTGTCCGACCAGCTCGAGGTGCCGGTGCACCTGCATACCCACGAGACCGCGCAGGAGATCGCCGATTCGCTCAAGCAGTACGGGCAGCGCCCGCTGGCGCGGCTGGACCGGCTGGGCCTGGTCAACGACCGCCTGATCGCGGTGCACATGACCCAGCTCACCGACGCGGAGATCCACCTGTGCGCCGAGCGTGGGGTCAGCGTGGTGCATTGCCCCGAATCCAACCTCAAGCTCGCTTCCGGCTTCTGCCCGGCCTGCGCGCTGCAACGTGCGGGCGTGAACCTGGCGATCGGCACCGACGGCTGCGCCAGCAACAACGACCTGGACATGTTCAGCGAGAACCGCACCGCGGCGATCCTGGCCAAGGCCGTGGCCAACGACGCCACCGCGCTGGACGCGGCCAGCACGCTGCGCGCGGCCACCCTGGGCGGCGCGCGCGCGCTGGGCTTCGGCGAGACCATCGGTTCGATCGAGCCGGGCAAGCAGGCCGACCTGATCTGCGTGGACCTGTCGGCGCTGGAGACCCAGCCGCTGCACAACGTGCTGTCGCAACTGGTGTACGCCACCGGCCGGCAGCAGGTCAGCGACGTGTGGATCGCCGGCCAGCCCAAGCTGAGCCAGCGCGTGCTGGTGGACATGGACGTCGACGCGCTGGTCGCCAACGCGCGGCAGTGGCGCGAGCGTATCCGCAGCGTCCACGCCTGATCCGCTATGTTCGCCGTGCCGCACCCCGAGCGCGGCCCCAACGAGATACCGTCATGACCGCTTCCGCCGCCAACGCCTCCGCCAATTTCGATCAGGCCGAACTGGACAAGTTCGGCGCCCTGGCCACCCGCTGGTGGGATGCCGACGGTCCGCAGAAGCCGCTGCATGCGCTCAACCCGGTGCGCCTGCGCTACGTCGCCGAGCGCCTGCCGCTGCGCGGCGCGGCGGTGCTGGACGTGGGCTGCGGCGGTGGCCTGCTCAGCGAGGCGCTGGCCAAGGAGGGCGCGCAGGTCACCGCGATCGACCTGGCGCCGGAACTGATCAAGGTCGCGCGGCTGCACCAGTTCGAATCCGGGGTGGAGGTCGACTACCGCGTGCAGTCGGTCGAGGACCTGGCGGCGGCGCAGCCGGGCAGCTTCGACGCCATCACCTGCATGGAGATGCTCGAGCACGTGCCCGATCCGGCGGCGATCGTGCGCGCCTGCGCGACCCTGCTCAAGCCGGGCGGACAGCTGTTCCTGTCCACCCTCAACCGCACCCCGGCCGCGTTCGCCCTGGCCATCGTCGGCGCCGAATACGTGGCGCGGCTGCTGCCCACCGGCACCCACCGCTACCAGGATTTCATCAAGCCGGCGGAACTGGCCGCGTGGTTGCGCCAGGCCGAGCTGCAGTTGCGCGACGTCAGCGGCCTGGCCTACGAGCCGTGGCGCAACCGCGCGCGGTTGTCCTCGCGCACCGAAGTCAATTACCTGGCGTGTGCGGGGAAGCCGTGATTCGGGAGTGGGGATTGGGGATTGGCAACGGCGGGTGCGTGCGCCTGTGACGCAAGCCGCGGACGATACCCAAGCGCGCTTTCCGCGGGTGGTGCTGTTCGATCTGGATGGCACGCTGCTGGACAGTGCGCCGGATCTGCTGGCCGCGGCCAATGCGGTGCTGGCCGAGCACGGCCGCGCGGCGCTGACCTTGGCGCAGTTGCGGCCGGTGGTGTCCAAGGGCTCGCGGGCGATGCTTGGCGTGGCCTTCCCGGACCTGCCCGCCGCGCAGCGCGATGCGCTGATCCCGGCGTTCCTGCGCCATTACGAGGCGCTGATCGGCCGCCATTCGCAGCCGTTCGACGGCATCGCCGAGTTGCTGCAGCGGCTGGAGGCTGCAGGCAGCGTGTGGGGCATCGTCACCAACAAGCCCGAGGCGCTGGCGCGGTTGATCCTGCCGCAACTGCAGTGGGAGCAGCGCTGCGCGGTGCTGATCGGCGGCGACACGCTGCCCGAGCGCAAGCCGCATCCGTTGCCGCTGCAGGTCGCCGCGCAGCGCCTGGGCGTGGCGCCGCACGAGGTGGCCTACGTCGGCGACGACGAACGCGACATCCTTGCCGCACGCGCCGCCGGCATGGCCTCGGTCGCGGTGCTGTGGGGCTATCGGCTGGACGAGGACGATCCGCTGGCCTGGCGCGCCGACGCGATGGTCGCCGCGCCGGCCGAGCTGTATGCGGCCGCGGCCTGGCCGGTCGCCGCGGCCGCCTGACGTCGTGGCCGTCGCCGCGTCGGCGACGCCGCCGCGCAGAGAACGCCGTTTCGTCGCCTGCATGCCGACCCCGCTCGGCATCCACCTGCCGCGCACGTAAACTGCGCGTTCTGCGCGGCCACCGCGCTCACTCACTCTCCGTTGCGCGACGTCTTCGACGCGCGCGCCTGAATCCGGATCCACCGATCGCATGAGCAGTTCGTCCGCCCTGGATGCCTTCCTCGACAAATGGCGCCGCCGCTGGCCGGAATGGGCCGTGGCCGAGGCCTTCGTGCCGGCGCCGCAGCGCGCCCGCACCGTGGCCTGGTTCGCCCTGCTGCAGGAGTTCGACGACATCCTCAACATCGCCGGCGATCCGCTGCCGGCCGACGCCAAGCTGGCGTGGTGGGGCGAGGAACTGCGCAGTTGGGCTGGGCAGCGCTCGCGGCATCCGCTGGGGCGGGTGCTGGAGCCGGTGGCCGCGCCATGGACACAACTGGCCGAGGCCTTGCCGGGCCTGCCGCAGTCGCGCGCGGCCGCGGCCGACACGGCGCATGCGCTGGAGCGGCTGGAGCCGTTCACGCAGGCGGTGGTCGCGGTCGAGCGCGCGCTGTTCGAAGCCCCGGCCGAGGGCGCCGCGATGCCGGTCGCGCTGCAGGTGCTGGCGCAGCGCCTGGCCGAGGCCGGCGCGGCCACTGCGCCGCTGGCGCTGCGCGGCGGCGATGAGGCGCAGCAGCGCCAGCGCTGGGCGCAGGCGCTGCTGAAACCGTGGCCGCGCCGTGCGCGCGGGCCGCGTCCGCGGCGCATCCTGTCGGCGCTGGCACGTGCGCGGACGGCGCAGCAGGCGGCCGCCACGCCCAAGCCGCCCGGGTCGATGGCGACGCTGTGGCGCGCCTGGTGGGCCGGGCTGGGCTGAGCCCCGGCCGCACCATGTCCGCCTTGCCTCAGGGGGCGCTGCCGGCGCCGCTGTTGGCGTATTCGTAGAAGCGGTTGGCCGAGGTGCTGCAGTTGCTGCTGCAGTACGGCCGGCCGACGGTCGAGGCGTTCCACGGCGCGCTCTTGCGGATGTGCCCGTCCAGCGTCGAGTCGCGGATCACCACCTTGCCGTTGGGCGAGGTGCCGTTGACGTAGTTGGACAGGCTGCCCACGCTCTCGTCCCAGGCCCGGCCCAGCCACACCGTGCCGCTGCCGGGATTGCCGACCGCATCGAAGGTGCTGCCGACGGCCAGGAAGCCGTAGCTGCTGCCGGGGCGGGTGCTGGGCGCGAAGATCACCCCGCCGTCGTTGGCGCCGCGGCGGGCCGCGGTGTAGCGGATGGTGCTGCCGGCGAACACCGCCACGCCCGAGCCGAAGATGAAGTCGGTATCGCCCTCGATAGTGCCGCCCTTGAAGTACGCGCGGATCACCGTATTGGCGCTGCCGGCGCTGACCAGCAGGGTGTCCTGGTTGCCGGTCAGCACCACGTTCTCCAGCACTGCCTTGTCGCCGCGCAGCGCCAGCGCCACCGCCGACTGGTTGCTGCCGCTGTAGGTGCCCTCGACGTAGCTGTTGACGATCGCCAGGTTGCGCGCCTGAAACTGTGCCGCGCGTACGGTGACGGTGCCGCTGTCGGAGGTGCCGACGGTGCTGCTGGCGGCGTTGCTGGCGCAGGGGTGGGTGGCGCTGCCGGTGGGCTTGGGCGTGGGGTTGGCGTTGCCGAAACGGATCGTGGTGCTGGCCGGGCTGCCGCCCAGGCCGAACAGGGTGAGCGGCGGTGCCGCGGCGGGGACGCAGACCACTTCGGTGTAGGTGCCCGGTGCCACGCTGATGTAGCGGCGCATGCTGCCGCCGGCAGCGACCGCGGCGTCCACCGCGCCCTGCACGGTGCGGTAGCGGGTGCTGCCGTCGGCCGCCACTGCGTAGTCGGCCTGCAGCAGCGCGACCCCGGCGCTCGGATCCCAGTTGTCGGTGACCAGCGCGCCGATCGGACCGGCCTGGGCCAGGTGGCGGGCGACGGTCTGGTTGGCCGCCTCGCTGCTGGTCAGTTGCGGGCGCGACGCGGTCCCGGTCAGGGCCGGGGCATCGGCGACGACCCCGCCCGCCAGGGCGAGGGTGGAGGAAAGCAGCAACCAGCGCGATACGGTCATGGAAAGCCTCCGCTCAAGGATAAGGTGCCGCGGCGACAGGTGCATGATACCGGTGTCATTCGATGATGCAGTCCGGCGTCGTCAGCGGAGCGGGGATGGTAGGGACGTTTGCGCGTGGGTGCCGGCCGATGTCGCAGCCAGAGATCCATTGTGTCGTCTCCATCACGATCGCGGATTCACCGCACGAACGGAACGCCAGCCGGGCGGGGACGGACGGGCCCTTCCTGGGCCAAAAAAAAAAGCGCCGGCGACCGACGTTCCAGGCCGCGGGCCGGCAAAGCGTCGCGGCACTGCGGCATGGATCTGCGCGCGCGCTCCGCTGGGCGCCGCGGCGTGATGGGGCCGTGAATTTGGATACGAGTCCCGTCGCGGCTTGCGCTACCCTCGACGCCGATCCCATTTGGAACCCGTCGATTGAAGCGCCTGTGCCGTTGGTGCTGCCTGTTGCTGTGCCTGGGAATGGTCGGGTCGGCGCTGGGGCAGGAACTGTTGTTGCAACGGCTCGCAGCCGACCCTCCGGCGCCGGAGGTGGTGGCGGGGCGCCACGATGCCGCGTTCGCCGATGCCGGCCATGGCGCGACCCTGTACGAGCGCAGCAAGCAGCCCACCTGGTGGCGCATCCGCGCCGACCGCGCGATCGGCAGCGAGGGCCAGCCGCAACTGGTACTGCAGTCGCCCTACCTGACCCGGGTCGAGGCCTGGGTGCCGGGGCGCGCCGCGCCGACCCGGCATGCGATCTACGGGGCCGACGCCGACCTGCGCTACTCGACCCGCGCCCTGGTGATCGCCTTGCCGCAGGGGCTGCCGCGCGGCGCCTCGATCTGGCTGCGGGTGCACGCGCCAGCGGCGATGCCGATGCCGGTGGGCATCGTGCCGCTGGCGCAGGTGCAGCGCGAGGATCTGCACTACGTCGGCTGGCGCGCCTTCATCCTCGGCTCGACCGCGGTGCTGGCGATCCTGGCGATCGCGTTGTGGGCGCGTTTGCGCGAGCCGATCTACGGCTATTTCACCGCCAACGTGATGTGCGTGCTGCTGTACCTGCTCGGTCTCGGTGGCGAGGCACGCGCGGTGCCCGGACTGGCCAGTGTGTTCGCGTCATCGCCGACGCCGATGCGCATCGTTGCCGCGCTCGGCGGCTTCTTCATCATCACCTTCCAGCGCCGGCAACTGGAGATGCACCGGCAACTGCCGCGGCTGGACCGGGTGCTGCGGCTGTGCGCGCTGTTCCTGCTCGGCATCGCCGTGGCCTGTCTGTTGTCGGATTCGGTGGTGCTGAGCCTGCTCGGCAATCTCGGGCTGATCGTCGGCGCGGCGCTGCTGTTGCCGTGCTGCCTGCTGCTGGCCTTGCGCGGGCAGCGCTACGCCTGGCCACTGCTGGCCTCGTGGACGCCGCTGTGGATGCTGTGCGTGCTGCGTTGCCTGGAACTGACCGGGTGGCTGCACCTGGACCTGGCCGCGCCAGTGCTGGCGCATGGCATCAGCCTGGCGCTGGCGATCTCCTGCCTGCTGGTCACCTTCGGCCTGGCCGAGCAGATGCTGGAGCTGCGTCGCGATCGCGACCGCGTCAGCCGCATGGCGACGGTGGACGAACTCACCGGCATGCTCACCCGCGCCGCGCTGCAGCAGCGCCTGGCCGAGGCGCTGCAGGATGCCGCGCGCAGCGCGCAGCCGTTGGCGCTGGCCTACATCGACATCGACCACTTCAAGCGCATCAACGACATCCACGGCCACGCCGGCGGTGACGCCTGCCTGCGCTGGGTCGCCGCCTGCGCGCGGGCGCGCCTGCGCAGCACCGACACGCTCGGCCGCCAGGGCGGCGACGAGATGCTGCTGCTGATGCCCGGCGCCACGCTGGAGGCCGCGCGGCGCGTGGCCGAGGACATCCGCCAGCACGTCGCCGCGCAGTCGTTGCCGCGCGAAGGCCAAGCGCTGTCATGCACGCTGAGCGTCGGCGTGGCGCAATGGCAGCGCGGCGAGAGCGTCGCGGCGCTGCTGCAGCGCGCCGATGCCGCGCTCTACGCCAGCAAGGCCGCCGGCCGCAACCGGGTCAGCGTTTCCACCATCACCCGCGCCACCCACCAGGAGCCTCAGCCATGACTGCACAACCCGCTTTGCCCGCGTTCGCTCCCGATCAGTTGCAGGTCGGCGACATCCTGTTGCAACTGGGCTGCGGCCCGGTGTCCGAACTGATCGCCTGGTGCGGCGACAGCATCTACAGCCATGCCGCCATCGTCGCCGACCAGGGCGATCTGATCGAGGCGGCGGCCAGCGGCGTGCGCCGCTATCCGCTATCGCAGCGGCTGACCGACACCACCGATTACCTCGTCATCGACGCCTACCGGCCGCTCAGCTACGCCGGCGTGGCGCTGGACGACGCCGACCGCGCCAGCGTGCTGGCCAAGGCGCAATCGCTGCTGGGCGTTCCGTATCCGCTGGACAGCTTGGCCACGCTGGGCCTGCTGGTCGCCATCCGCGGCAAGTGGCCGCAGCACTGGCTGGCGCGGATCGTGGTGCGCGAGGCGCTGGACCACCTGGTCCGCGACAACCCCTCGCACATGGTGTGCAGCGAAGTGGTGTACCGCGCGCTGGCCGAATGCGACGCGATACCGCCGGGCCGGCTGGCACCGCAGATCGTGCTCAGCGGACCGACCCACATGCCGTTCCCGGACCTGGACTGGAAGGCGCTATGGGAAGAAGTGTGGCAACTGCTGCATCCGCACCGGCAGCAGGTCCTGGGCGACGTGGCGCAGCGCCTGGCGGCGGTGGAGGGCGCACCGGCCAGCCTGGCCGCCTCGGCGCTGACCACGGTCACGGACGAGGACCTGCTGAACGGCGCCAATGCGGTCCGCGCCGGGCTGGGCCTGCCGCCGCTGCCGCCGGTCACCGACCAGGTGGAAGACAACGGCAGTCTGCTGCGGGAAGCCGGCGAAGAGGCCCCGGGGACGCCGTTGCCGCATCCCAATCCCAAGCTGGTGATGCCGCTGGACCTGGCCAACAGCCCATCGCATGTGGTGCTGGGGCGCCTGCTGCCGGCGGCCACGCCTGCATAGCGAAAAGGCTGGCGCCAGCGGTATTGCACGAGGCTGCGCCCGACCCCTCATCCGCCCCTGCGGTGCGCTTTCCCCACAAAGTGAGGCCGTGGTCCGGACGGGAGAAAGAGGGCCGTGGTCCCAACGGGAGAAGGAACGGCAGCAAGCCCCTCTCCCATCGGGAGAGGGGTTGGGGTGAGGGTACGGCCTCGCGCTAGGCCGCCCGTGCCGCTCACGGCCATTCGCGCGAGCGCTGACGCGCTGATGCTCCGCCGCCCCAGCCGCTGCCCGACACCCGTATCGAGGAACGCCGCCGCGCGCCAGCCCACCTGACGCACCAGCGCTTCAAGGCTGCTTCGTGCGCTCCAGCACCAACAACGGATCGATGCGCACGTCGAACCAATTCATCCCCCAATGCAGATGCGGCCCGGTCGCACGACCCGTGGCACCCACTGCACCGATCACCTGGCCCTGGGCGATGCGGTCGCCGACCTTCACGTCGATCCGCGACAGGTGCAGGAAGTTGGAACTGACACCATAGCCGTGATCCAGCAGCACGGTGCCACCGGTCAGGTACAGATCGGGGGCGGCGAAGGTGATCACGCCGGCGGCCGGGGCCTTGACCGGGGTGCCGGTGGGTACGGCGATGTCCATGCCCGAATGCCCGGCGCCGGGCTGGCCGTTGTAGACCCGGGCGTTGCCGAAGCGGCCGCTGATGCGGCCCTGCACCGGCCAGAGGAAGGGCGCGGCGAAATCGGTGCGCGGGTCGTCGCGGTCGCGCGCGGCGGTGACCTGGGCCTGTTCGCGCTTGATCCGCTCGGCGATCGCCGGCGGCGGGTTCACCGTCTTCGGCGGCACCCCGTTGACCTGTTCCAGCGGCCAGTCGCGCGGCGTCACCGCGATCTCGACGGTCTCGCTGCCGCCGTCGGGGCGCTGGATGGCGATGCGCAACGGGCCGCGCTCGTCGCGGCCGATGCCGAACACCACGCTGCCGTAGTCGCTGACCCGCAGGGTGCGGCCGGCGTACTGCACGCGGCTGCCCGGCGCCACCTTGCCGATCACCAGCGCGCCCTGCGAGGCGCTGCGCGGGAACACGCTGCGCGCCTCGGCGCCGGCCGCGGCCGGCGTCTGCGCATGCAGCACCGGGGCGAGCGGTGCGGCCAGCAGCATCAGCGCCAGCGCGGCGCCGGACACCAGGGCGCCGCGCATCAGCGGTCGAACGCCAGGCGCTGGCCGTTGGGGCTGCCGACCAGACGGGTGCCGTCCCAGGCCAGCACGCCGTTGACCCAGGTCGCGGCGATTTTCGAGCGGAAGCTGCGGCCCTCGAACGGCGACCAGCCGCACTTGGACAGCACGTCCTCGCGGCGCACGGTGAAGGCGGTGTCGTCGATCAGTACCAGGTCGGCGTGGTAGCCCTCGCGCAGGAAGCCGCGTTCGTGCACGTCGAACAGCAGCGCCGGCGCGTGCGCGAACTTGTGCACCACCTGGGCCACGCTGAGCCGGCCCTCGTGGACCAGCTCCAGCGCCGCGACCAGCGCGTACTGCACCAGCGGCAGGCCGGACGGCGCCTGCGCATACGGCTTGCTCTTCTCTTCCCAGGTGTGCGGGGCGTGGTCGGTGGCGAGCACGTCGATCACGTCCTCGGCGATCGCGCGGATCAGCGCTTCGCGGTCGCTGGCGTCCTTGATCGCCGGGTTGCATTTGATCAGGTTGCCGAGCGTGGCGTAGTCGGCGCGGTCGAAGCGCAGGAAGTGGATGCAGGTCTCGGCGGTGATGCGCTTGCCCTGGATCGGGCCGGGCGTGAACAGCGCCAGCTCGTCGGCGGTGGAGATGTGCAGCACATGCAGGCGGGTGCCGTGCTTCTTCGCCAGCGACACCGCCAGCTGCGAGGACTTCAGGCAGGCCTCGCGCGAGCGGATGTCCGGGTGCATGTCCGGGGTCAGCGCCTCGCCATACTTTTCCTTGAACGCGGCCAGGGTCGCGTCGATGGTCGGGGTGTCTTCGCAATGGGTGATGATCGGCGTCGGCGCGTCGCGGAAGATCGCGTCCAGCGTGTCCGGGTTGTCGACCAGCATGTTGCCGGTGGAGGCGCCCATGAACACCTTGATGCCCGGCGCGGTCTTCGGGTCCAGGGTCTGGATCGCGGCCAGATTGTCGTTGCTGGCGCCGAGGTAGAAGCCGTAGTTGCCCCAGGCGCGGCCCTGCGCGGCGTCGTACTTGGCCTGCAGCGCGGCGGCGTCGAGCGTGGGCGGGTTGGTGTTGGGCATGTCCATGAAGCTGGTCAGGCCGCCGGCCACCGCCGCGGCCGATTCGGTGGCGATGTCGCCCTTGTGGGTCAGGCCGGGCTCGCGGAAGTGTACCTGGTCGTCGATCATGCCGGGCAGCAGCCAGCGCCCGGCGGCGTCGACCACGGTCTCGCCCTCGCGCGCGGCCAGCTGCGGGGCGATCGCGGCGATGCGGCCGTCGGCGATGCGCAGGTCGCCCTGGGTTTCGCGGCCCTCGTTGACCAGGCGCGCGTTGACGATCAGTGTGGAAGCGGACATCAGTGTTTTCCTTGGCAGCGGCAGGGTGGCGGCGCCGTGGGGTCGGGCACCGGGTCGAACCCGCCAGGATGGAAGGGATGGCAGCGGCCGATGCGACGGGCGGCCATCCAGCCACCGCGCACTGCGCCGAAACGGGCGATGGCGGTCACCGCGTACGCCGAGCAACTGGGCACGAAACGGCAGCGCGGCCCCAGCAGCGGGCTGATGAAGCGCTGGTACAGGCGCAGCAAGGCGATGAGAGCGCGGGCGATCACGCCACCATGATATGCCACTGTGCTGGACTAGGCGGGTCGCTCGGCGTATACGCCGCGTTGTTGCCGCGGGGGGTAGGGTAGGCTATAAAGGCCCGCTTTCCCGGGCCCCGGGAAGACCAAGGAAGAGCGTTCGTGGCTGCTAAAAAACCTGCAAAGAAGGCCGTCCAGGCCGCCAAGAAGCCTGCCAAGCCCGTCGCCAAGAAAGCGCCGGTGTCCGCCGCCAGCAAACCGCTGAAGAAAGCCGCGCCTGCGAAGTCGGCAGCCAAGGCCGCGCCGGCCAAATCGGCCAGCAAGGTCGTGGCCAAGAAGCCGGCGGCCAAACCGGCCGCGGCTACGCCGGCCAAGTCCGCTCCCGCCAAGAAGGCCCCGGTCAAGCAGGCACCTGCCAAGCCGGTCGCACCGGCCAAGGCCGCGACCAAGCCTGTGCCCGCCGCCAAGCCGGCAGCGAAGACGCCCGCGGCCAAGCCTGGCGCCAAGGTCGCCAAGGCTGGGGTCGCTCCTGCCAAATCCAAACCGGCCACCGCGTCCGTCGCACCTGCGGTGACCACCTCCGTACCGAAGTCGGCACCCAAGCCGGCTACGGCCAAGCCTGTCCCGGTCAAGCCCGTCGCGCCTGCCGCAGCACCGGCTCCCAAGCCCGCTGCCGCCAAGTCCGCCGCGCCGTCGACCCCGCCACAAAAGAATCCCGTGTCCGTTTCGAAATCCTCCGCGAAAACCCCCACCAAGTCCGAATCCACCCCGAAGGCGCCGGTCGCCAAGCCCACCGGCAAGGTCGCCGTGGCCGTGACCGCCAAGTCCAACACCCCGGCCAAGCCGGCCAAGTACAAGGTGGTCGAGTACAAGACCGACGAGGCCACCGGCCGTCCGATCCTGCCCAAGGGCTACAAGCCGGCGGCGGACGAGGAGTACATGAGCGCACTGCAGCAGGAGTATTTCCGCCAGCGCCTGCTCACCTGGCGCGCCGATCTGGTCGAGGAATCCAAGCAGACCATCGAGAACCTGCGCGACGAAGTCCGCGACATCGGCGACGAGGCCGAGCGTGCCACCCGCGAGACCGAGAACTCGCTGGAACTGCGCACCCGCGACCGCTACCGCAAGCTGATCGGCAAGATCGACAGCACGCTCAAGCGCCTGGACGCCGGCGACTACGGTTACTGCGTGGACACCGGCGAAGAGATCGGCCTGGAGCGTCTGGAAGCGCGCCTCACCGCCGAGCGCACCATCGACGCGCAGGAGCGTTGGGAGCACCTGCAGAAGCAGCAGGGCGACTGAGTCCTCACCGTCGTCGCTGTGTCGAGGCAAGGCCCCGCTCGCGCGGGGCTTCGCTTTTTGGTCACATCACAGCCGGCCCAGGCATTGGCCTGTCGGCTGTGCCGCATGCCGCGGAGGCGATGCGGCCTCGGCAAACCGGCCCTCGCGGCGTCGGCGCACGATGCGCGGCCGTGGACCGGTCCTGCGCGAGAGCCACCTGCGGCTGCATGGACGGCGCGTCGCGTATCCGTGGCGTGGACGACGGCGCCCCTCAGCGCACGCCGTTGACCAGACCGCTTTGCGTGTCCTTGCTCAGTTGCAAGCCGGGCAGGGAGAAGCTGTCCAGGTCCTGCTTGGTGGCGGCGAGGTCCAGCCCGACGAAGGCCGAGGTGTCCGGATCGACCTCCAGGCCCAGCGGCATTGCCGCGAACTGCACGTAGTCGCGGCTGGCGTTCCATTGCGGCTGGCCGCCGATCGCCTGCAGCACGCGATCGACGTGCGTGCCGGCCGGCTGGCCGAGCAGATCGAACGGCAATGGCACGCCGGGATTGGCGGAGGCGATCAGGTTGGTGACCCGGTCGTGGCGAAAACGCACCGCCAGCTGGCTGTAGGCGAGGGCGGCGGCTGGCCGCGGTTGCTGTGCCAGCTGCGCATTGAACCCGCGCGGATACAGATACACCACACTGAGCGTGTCCGGATGCGCCGCATCGCGGCGGGTGATGTCCGGCTGGCCCAGCGCGGCCAGGACCTGTTGCCTGCGCATGCCGAGTGCGACCGGGCCAAGACGTGTGCATGCGGGGGGCAGGGTGGCGGCGCTGCTGGTGCCTGCAAAGGCCTGGTGCAGCGCGTGCGTGCAGGCCGTCGCATCGCTGCCGGCGGCATGGGCCTGCGAGCAGGCTAGGCCGAGAGCGAGCAGGCCGAACAGCGAAAGAAACCGGGGTGTCATGAGAAATCTCCGTAACGGGTCATGTGTGGCGAGGACGGGAGCGCTCCCGTCCTCGCCACAGGGGGAGTTAGTTGCCGTGCCAGCCTTCGCGATGCCCGTAGGCGGTGATGAACGCGTCGCGCTGGTCGCTGCTCAATGAACCCCATTGAGCGGACGGACTCAGGCCCGAATTGGTGGTGATGGTGGTGATCATCTCCGAAGTCGGATTCTCGCTCGGCGGCGACCAGGCGGTGATGAGGTCGCTCAGCGTGGCGTTACCGCCGGCGTTGTTGTTGAGGCGGTCCATGTTGGAGGCCGCGGCGTCCAATCCGGCCTGAGGGCTGGAGAAGATCGCGAAACCGCGATCGTTGCCGAGCGAGCCGTGATTGTCCGCAAAAGTGCCCGAACGGATGTCGAGCGGGTTGTTGTCGCGGTTGGGGTGCGTGCCGCTGATGTCCTGCGTGGTGCCATCGGCTGCGGTATAGGTCACCGTGGTACCGCTGGCCGACGCCGACGTCGCGGGCTTGTCGTTGCTGCCGGCGCCGTCGCCATCGCTGCCATCGCCGTCGCCACCATCGCCGTCGCCGTCGCCGCCATCACCGTCGCCACCGTCGCCTTCACCGCCTTCACCGCCTTCGCCTCCCTCACCACCTTCGCCACCTTCTCCTCCCTCACCACCTTCGCCTCCTTCACCGCCTTCGCCGCCCTCGCCGCCCTCGCCACCGCCCTCCGATTCGACCGGTGCGATCTCGTCGTTGGTGGCCATCTGAGCCGAAGCGGTCTTGTGCATCGCCATGTGGTGATGGTGATGGGTCTTGGCTTTTGCGTGGTGCGTTTTCTTGTGCGCCTTGGCGTGGTGAATCGAACTGGACAACGGATGCACGCCGATGGATGTGCGCGTGCCACCTGCAACCATATCGATTTCGATGATATCGAGCGTTCTCATGTTGATCCTTGAACAGAGGTGCGGGAAAAGCGCCGTCCCCGCTTCGGCTGATCCGGTGCGTGCGGCGTGGCCGACGATCGGATCGGTTCATGCTGCGTGCGTTGCGTCAGGACATGAGCAGGGGGCATGGGCCCGTTCCTGCGCCTGCGCGCTCGAACGCAAGAAATTGGGCGTGCCGATGCGACGTGCGACGCATGGCACCACGATGTCCGTGGATTGCAGCGCGCACCCTGGCCGCGAACCGGCACTGCGGCCCGCTGGGAGCGCCTGCCGGTGTCGCGCCATCCTTGCCACTGCGTCTTCACCGACGGCAAAAGCCCCCGATCGGGTGGTTACATCCGCTGCATCGTCGTCGCCCCCTCGCTGGAGCACACCAAGGTCAGGTCCAGGCGACGGACCGTCCAATGCGATGGCGTGTCGACCGTTCCGGCCGCACGGACGTGGTAGGCGGGGCAGTCCGCGTCTTCCTCCGGGTTGTTCTTGATGTCGCAGTCGCCGTCGATCAGGAAGGCGTTGCTCCCTTCGGCGCCGGTGCGGGAAAATTTCAATGCAGGACAGGTCCCGAACAGCCTCGACAGGACGATGTCGTTCTTCAACACGTAGGCGATCGCCTGTTCTCCGCCAGCGTGGGAAGGGGCTTGCTTCGCCTGCGACGCTCCTTGCACGGCGAGGGCCAGCGCCAAGGCCATGCAGATGCGCGGTAACCAGAAGGATTTCATAACGAGCTCCGAGAGGCAGTCGTCTCCCGGGTCGGCGGACGCCGGCCCGGGAGGTCGCGAAATGCGGATTACTTGAAGACGCTGATATGGACGTGGGTGGTGTCGCCGGTCTCGCGGCTGGCGGCGGTCCAGTCCGCGGTGGGGCTGGAGCGGATGAAATTGCCCGCGGGGCCTTCCACGTAGCTCACGTTGGGATTGGCCATCGCCGCATTCTCCAGCGCCTGGGCGTTCTGCAGGCCTTCGCCGGTCGTCCCGACATGCACGTCGTTGATGATGTTGATGTCGACGGCGTTGCCCGTGTAGTGGGCGGAATTGGGGTTGTGGCTGCCGTTGGTCGTGGCCGAGATGTCGATGCTGTCGACGCTCTGGTCGCCGTCGAGCACCGAGCCCAGGGTCGAGGCCATCTTGGAGGTGACCGGGTTGTTGCTGCTCGAGCCGTCCTGGGTGTTCTGGTACGTGATCGAGACCGTCCTGCCATCGGACGTGGTATGGCTGCTGCCTATCGAGGTGTCGGCCGGGCCATTGCCGTCGGCATCGTTGCCGTCGTCGTAACCGCCGCTGCCGTCGCCTTCTCCTCCCTCACCCCCTTCGCCACCCTCTCCCCCCTCGCCACCTTCACCGCCTTCACCGCCCTCGCCACCTTCGCCACCTTCGCCACCTTCACCGCCTTCACCGCCTTCTCCTCCCTCGCCACCTTCGCCACCTTCGCCGATCGGTTCGACCTCTTCCATTCGTGCCATCTGCATCGTCGCGGACTTGTGCACCGCGGCGTGGTGGTGATGGAGCTTGGCCTTGGCGTGGTGGGTCTTGTTGTGCGCCTTGGCATGGTGGATCGAACTGGACAGCGGGTGTGCGCCGATCGATGTGCGCGTCCCGCCTGCGACCAGATCGATTTCGATGATATCGAGCGTTCTCATGGTGATCCTCGAACAGGTATGCGGGGAAAAGGCCGTCCTCGCTTCGGCTGATCCGCGCATGCGACGAAGGGGTCGCCTGCGTGGAACGATCCCGGTCGCGCGCGCCGCGCGTCAGGATGCGGCGAGGGCGGGGCGCGCGGGTTGTGCGTGCGCGTCGCTCAGGCGCTCGAACGCATAGAGATGGTTCATGTAGGTGGAAACGTAGATGCGCCGTTCGTCGGGCGAGACCGCGACACCGTTGGTCACTGCGTCCGGCAGCTGCAGCACGCCGACGGTTTCGAGCGTGTCGATGTCGATCTCGACGACGCGGCCGCCGTTGCTGCCGACGATCACCCGGTTGCCGATCCGCTTGGGCGAGGCGTACACACGCGAACGCAGGTTGATCTTCTTGATCAACTGCATCGTGTCGATGTCGATCACGTACAGATGGCGGTCGCCCGATCCGCAGAACAGCTTGTTGCCGGCGAACAGCGGCGTGGTGTAGCAGATTTCGTCTGTCTGCCATTCGCCGCGCTTTTCGCCGGTGGCGACATCCAGCACATAGATCGACTTGTCGAACGAGGCAAAGGCGGTCAACCCGCGACGCTCGTCCACTGCGGGCGCGTACTTCACCGAGCGCCGCGTCTTGAAGCGCCAGGCGATGCGTCCTGTCCTGGCGTCGAGCGCGAGCGTCTCATGGTCCGCGCTGCCCCAGATCACCAGGTCGCCGCCTTCCCAGTACCCGGGCGATCCGTGCTGCAGCTTTTGCACCTGGTGCTCCCAGATCTTCTCGCCGGTGTCCATCGCATAGGCGGCGAGACTGCCTTGCGCCCATGGGCGGACATACTCGATGCCCACGTACATCAGCTTGTGGCGCGGCACCAGCAGCGGCGAAGCGCCGACCCAGTCGCCGTCCGGATGCGTCCAGATCTCTTCGCCGTTGGCCGCATCCAGGCAATAGACGGTGCCGTTGTACGCGCCGAAATACAGGCGCCCGTCATGGTAGGCCGGGCACGACCAGATGCCCTTCTTGGTGTACGCCGCGCCGGTCACCGGGTATTCCCAGACCAGCCCGCCGGTCTCGGCGGAGAACGCCTGCATCTTGGCGGCGTCGCAGCCGCGGTAGATCATGTCGCCGACCAGCAGCGGCGCGGACTTGGGGACCACGTGGAAGGCGAAGCCTCCCGGCGTCGCCGTCCGCCAGAGTTCGCGGTACGCCTGGGTGGGATGCGGCGCGCTTTGTTCCGGCGGCAGGTCGAAGTCCTTGAGAGTGAACAGCGATTGCACCGAGATCGCGTGCGTCTTGCGCCACTTCATGCCGGCCTTGGACAGGAAATCGACCACCACGAACACCTCGCCGAGCGTGTGTCCGGCCGCTCCGATGACCGCGCGCGCCTTCTCGACGCTGTTGCCGGAATTGAGCGAATCGTCGACCAGCACGATGGGCAGGTCGAGCACGTCGCCCTCGATGGCGTTGCCCATGCCGGTGGTCTTGCGATCCTTGCGAATGATGAAGCCGTTGACCGGCCCGCGTTCTTTCGGGGCGGTCAACAGCAGGGCGGTGAGCAGCGGGATCGCCGCGGTTTCCAGGCCGCCGAGTTGGAAGGGCGGACGCGTGGCGTTGCGCTCCCAGAACGCTTCGGCGATCTGCTCGAGCGCAGCGCGTCGCATGAAGACCCGGCGCAGATCGAACAGCCAGAGATAGGAGCCGCCCTTCTTGGTGATGAGCGGGATGTTCTCGGCGCTGGTGTGCAGGCCGACGGTCTGGATCAGGTCCCGAAGCGATTGCATGGTCATCGTGCAGCCCTGCTGGGAATGGGAGGATGTGGGTTGGGGATCAAGGGGCCGCGGGCGCGTCCATCGAGCCGAGATAGCGGTCCACGGCCGGTCCCCAGATCGCGGAACCCCCGTGGCCGAAGAACAGATGGTGACCGTCGTCGCCGAAGGCGGCCGGCGTCACCAGAACGGCATGGCCGCCCGCCTCGGTGAAGGCGCGATGCAGCGAGGTGGCGAGTTCAGGTCCGAAGAAGCTGTCGTTGGCCGTATAGATCCACAGCATCGGCGTGGTGGCCTGTTGGCCGAACGTGGAGGCCGCCGCGATCAACCGGTCAGGATGGCAGTTGCTGTTGGGCCGGTCGTGGAAATGGCCGCCGCGACCGCCTGCCATGTTGACGAACGCGCTGACATTTGGGTGCGGCAGGCTGTCGTACGCCAACGTGCCCCAGCCGCCGGCCGACTGTCCGACCACGATGGCGCCGGTCGGGCTGTAGTCGGGCAGTGCGGTCAGGACGTCCACGATGCGCTTGAGTTGGCGCGCGGTTTCCAATCCGGCCTTGACGTAATCGGCGCGATCGCAGCCGTCGTAGCCCTCGCTCCAAGGACCGCCGGTGGCGCCGTAGCCGAGGCGCAGGACCAATGCCACGGCATAGTGGCGCCGCAGGAACCAGCGTGCCGACTCGCCGTCGCAGGTCTCGAGGGTCATGCCAGGTCGGTCGGCTGCCTTCGCCGGTGAGCCGTGTGCGATGACCACCACGCGCGGGCGGCGCACACCGGCGGGGCGGCACAGCCGTCCCTGCAAGGTCCAGGGGTGTCCGTCGGGATCGGTGATGGGGATCTGCAGCGGCTCGCCGAGGTCGGCATGGGGGCCGCCGAAGCCGCTCGCCGAGGCGATGCGGGGCGCCACGCCACAGAGCAGCAGTACGGTTGCGATCAACAGGTAGCGCAGGCAAGCCGATGGCATGGTGGAGTTCCCTGCTGCCTCGATATCAGCGACGGACGCGCCGCATATGAAAGGTGATCGTCGAGCACAGCGTCGGGCACTCCCGTGCCGGAGCGCGCGAGGCACGGGTGACGGCGCCATCGAACACCACCAGCCGACCAGGACGCGGACGGATCGAGATGCACTCGCGCGCGGTGTCGTAGAACACGGTTTCGCCTGCCCAATCGTCCTTCCATTCGGTGCTGGCGTAGAGCAAGGCGACACGCTCCTGGTCCGACGGCTTGGCGTAGTGGTGCGCGGCGCCATCCTGTCCATGCGTATGGCCGGTGACGTAGGCGCGGACCAGGCCGTAGTCCTGCGCCAGGTTGTCCTTGATCTGCGTCCAGAGCTCATGGAGCGGTTCCATGCCCGGGGTCGCCGCGAGGACGTCGTCGTGGATCGCGCGCTCGTGCGCTTTGCGGCTGCCGCACAGATGGATATGCCAGGACGGCGCGGCGTCGCCGAGCAGTCCTGGATAGAGGCCGTAGGACCAGCCGCCGCGACCGCGCAGCAGTTCCGGCAGATGCTGGACTTCCACGAAATTGTTGACGACTTGCAGGGACGACGCTTCCGACGCTGACACGATGGCGACCTCACGTTGGCGATACGGGATGGGACGAGGCGGCGCGGCGAACTGGTCGTCGCGCCGGTGGCGAGCTAGGAGGTGACGGGGGCGGGTGGCGCATGCGTCGCAGGTTGGCGCGTGCGGATGGCGCCTTCGTGCAACTCGATGACGCGGTCGGCATGCGCGATCGTTTCAGGGCGGTGCGCAATGACGATGCGGGTGATGTTCAGCCTCTTGATCGCCTGGTTGAGTTGGCGCTCCAGCGCGAGATCCAGGTGGCTGGTTGCCTCGTCCAGCACCAGGATGTGCGGGCGCCGGTACAGCGCACGTGCCAGGAACAGGCGTTGTTGCTGGCCGCCGGAGAGGGAGGACCCCATGTCGCCGACCAGGCTGTGGTAGCCCATCGGCATGGCCATGATGTCCTCGTGTATACCGGCCAGGCAGGCGGCTTCCTCGATGTCCTGCGGGGTGGCGAGTGCGTCGAACATGCTGATGTTTTCGGCGATCGTGCCGGTGAACAGGTGGTCGTCCTGCATCACGCTGCCGGTGATCGCGCGGTAGCGGGACTTGCCGAGTCGGCGCAGATCGAGGCCGCCGATCTCGATCGCGCCTTGCTGCGGATCGAGCAGGCCGAGCAGCACTCTCACCAGCGTGCTCTTGCCGCACCCCGATGGGCCGACGATGGCGACCGATTCGCCCGCGTGCACCGCAAAGCTGCACTCGCGCAGGATCCAGGGCTCGCCTTCGGCATAGCGGAAGCTGACCTTGTTGAAGGTGATGCTGGGCTGCGGCAGCGGACCCGCATGCTCGCTGGTGGCGTGCGCCTCGGGCGGGGTCAGGACGATGTCGGCCAGTCTCTCGGCCTGCAGGCGCAGCATGCGAAGTTCGATCGCATAGTCGACCAGGCTGGCCACGCGGCTGCTGAACTGGTCTCCGTAGGCCACGAAGGCGGTCAACATGCCCACGGTGAACTGGCCTTTCAGCCCCAGCCACGCGCCCAGCCAGAGCACGCCCAGCCGCTGCGCGCCTGCCGCCAGGTTCTGCAATGCGGTGAACAGCATGTCCAGGCGCTGCACCGCGATGGAGGTGTTCAGCGTGTCGGTCGCGGCGTTGAGGTAACGCGCGGTCTGTTCGGCCTCCTGGTTGTTCAGGCGGATCGTCTGCACGCCGCGCACCGCCTCCAGGAATCGGCTGTGCTGCTTGGCGGTGACGGTGATCTGGCTGAGGTTGGCCTCGCGGTAGACGCGGAAGTACAGCAGCCGGAGCGCCGCATACACGGCGACGGCACCGAGAACGATGGCCGACAGCAAGGGGCTGTAGACGAACAGCACGACCAGGGTGATGCTGGCGAGCAGCCCGTCGAGCAGGATCTCGACGAAGCGGGTGGTGAGCGTCTGCTGGATCGTGTCGATCGCACCGAAGCGGGACACGATGTCGCCGAGATGGCGCGTGCCGAAGTAGGACTGCGGCAGGCGCATCAGATGCTGGAACACGTTGCCGGTCCAGCCGAGGTTGAAGTGCGTGCTGAGCCACATCACCGTCCAACTGCGCAAGGCCGAGACCAGGGTCTCGAGCACGATCAGCAATGCGAAGCTCAGGCCGAGAAAGGTCAGCAGGTCGTGGTCGCCGTCGGCGATCACCTGATCCACGACGAGTTGCATGAACAAGGGGGCCAGGAGCGCGAAGACTTCCAGGACCAGTGCCAGCCCGAAGATCTGCGCCAGTCCGCGGCCCAGGCCCTGCACCGAGCCGGCGAGCGCGCGCAGCGACACCGGCGGTGTCTCGCGCTGGCGCTGGAAGGTCGGCCCTCTGGAAAACTCGATCGCCACGCCGGTGAAGTGCCTGCCGACGTCGGCCATGCTCAGGTTGCGCACGCCCACTGCGGGATCGTGCACGACGATCCCGTGCTTGCCGACGCTGCGCAGCACCACGAAGTGGTCCATGTCCCAGTGCAGCACGCAGGGGGTCTGCAGTTGGCCGAGCTCTTCCAGGTCCAGCCGAAGCGGTCGGCATTGCAGTCCCAGCGCATGCGCGATCTCGATCAGGCGTCGTGCGGTCATGCCTTTCAGCGACAGACTGAAACGGCGCCGCAGTGCGGGCAGATCGGTATGGTGACCGTGATAGCCGGCGATCATCGCGATGCAGGCCAGGCCGCACTCCGCGGCTTCGGCCTGCAGCACATTCGGCAGCGCGCGCGTGCGCCAGAAGCGCAGGCGTCCGACACGCCCGTCCTGGGCGCTTGCGGCCTGTGCCGGCGCGCCGTGATCCACGGATGCCCGGCTCACGCGCCGCTGCTCCAGCGGTGGCCCATGCCGTACAGCGGTTCGAAGATCCATTCGACGATCCGGCGCCGGTCCAGCAACATGTCCGCGTCCAGCGCCATGCCTGGGCGCAGTGGCTCCTTGCGCCCGTACGCCTCGACGTTCTGATCCGCCAGGTCCACGCGGGCCAGGTAGAGCGGATCGGAGGAGGGCGGGTTACCGCCACCGAGCAGCAGCGTGACTTCGCCAGGCGTCAGCGCGCTGCGCGAGACGCTGCTCACCACGCCGTGGTGCAGACCGAATTTCTGGTAGGGGAATGCCTGGTAGTGCAGGGTGACCTGGATGCCCGGATGGACGAAGCCGACCGCCTGGCTGGGAACCAGGATCTGCGCCTGCAGGGCCGAGCCGTCCGGGACGATGGCGAGCAGCGGTTGCCCCAGTGCGACCGAGGCGCCGGGTTTGACCAGCAAGGTGGAGACGGTGCCGCTGGCCGGCGCACGCAGTTCGCTGGCGCGTGCCGCTTCGTTCTGCGCCAGGGTCTGCTCGACCTGCGCCAGTTGCCGGCGCAAGTCGTTGAGCTTGGCAGACACCGCCAGCGGCAACTGGGTCAGCTGATCGTTGAGCACGCTCAGTTGCTGCTGCGTACTGGCGCGTTGCTGCTGCAACGAGCGCAGCTGCGATTCGTCGGCGAGCAACGCCGATTGCTCCTGCTCGACCTGCAATGCCGGGATGTAGCCGCCGGCGACCAGGCCCGACCATTTGTTCACCAACTCCTGCACCAGCTGCATCTGCTTCTTCTCGATCGCGATCTGCGCATCGATTTGGACCAACTGCTCCTTGAGTGCGGATTGTTGCGTGCGATTGTCCTCTGCCTGCTTGTCCTGCAACTGCTGGGTATCGCCGATGTCCTGGCGCAGGCTGCCGGCCTGGCGTTGCAACTGCGCGCTGACGCTGGCCGCCGTGTTCCCGAGCGCCTTGCTGGTGTGCTCGCCCGACAGCGAGACCAGGACCTGTCCGCTCGCGACCCGATCGCCTTCGGCGACGCCGACGTGATCGATCACGCCGAGCGTATTGGCGGTCAGGCTGATCAAGCCGGCGCGCGGGACCAGGAGCCCGGTGACATGAACGCGCTGGGTGTAGTGGCCAAAGAACAGCCACAGCACAATGGCGGCGGCCATGCCGAGGGCGACGACGGTCCAGGCCCGGGTCGAAAGTGGCGTTGCCAGTCGCACCGTCCCCAGCCATGCCTGGCTTCGGGCGTCCACTGCCTCGTCACGGAAAAGCGAATGTTCCATTCGGCTGATTCCATCCGTGTTTCATATGGGAGCCGCGCGTCTCGGTGCGCGTCCATTTTCGAAAAGCGGGTTGAAACTTAATTCGTGGGAGATAATTTCGAGGACTTCTTTCGTCTTCCTTTCTATATTTGCGGGCTTTCCATCTTGTCTACGAAATGCGTTCTCGCGATGGTGATTGGTGGCGAAATTAACCAGGTAATTCCGATGTTTATGCTTGGAATTTCAGTATCTTGGGTCGCTTTCGAGCGGGTTTAAATGTGCCTGTCATGACCGTGTCGCATAATGACGGGCGTGGTATATCGCCATGTCGGTGCTGACAATCCATGTCATTGCTTGAAAATTGTTTCCATTATGTATCCGGGGCTGCATCGATAACGGAGCGCCGCCCTTGAGCCAAAATGCCGATTTGTCCGCGCCTCACGTGCGCAAACGCCGCCGTCGTTGGCGCTTGCC
Organism: Xanthomonas sp. F1; assembly: GCF_014199855.1. Lineage (NCBI taxonomy): Bacteria > Pseudomonadati > Pseudomonadota > Gammaproteobacteria > Lysobacterales > Lysobacteraceae > Xanthomonas > Xanthomonas sp. F1. The sequence goes on from NZ_JACHOK010000002.1 coordinate 748,287, forward strand.
GATCCTGATCGCTCTGTCATTGCTGGCGGTCGTTGCGCTGGGGCCGCGGGTCAGCGTGGCCCTGCCGCAGGTGGCGGCGCCGGCGGTACCGCAGGATCCGCTGGCGCTGCAGGCCTGGATCGATGCGCGCGAGCGCGCCACGCCTGGGGTGCGTCCGGACAACCAGGCGCGGATCGTCTGGGCCGATCCGGCGCATCCGGGGCGACGCGCGTGCGCCATGGTCTATGTGCATGGTTTCACCGCCAGCCAGGGCGAGGGCGCACCCACGCATGTGCGGCTGGCGCGCAGCTTCGGCTGCAATCTGTATCTGCCGCGCCTGCCCGGGCATGGGCTGGTCGCGGCCGATGCGCTGCGCGGCGTCGATGCCGGGCGCCTGCTCGCCGGCGCGGCCGAGGCGCTGGCGGTGACCCGGGTACTGGGCGACCGCGTGGTGGTGATCGGCAATTCGATGGGCGGCGCGCTGGCGCTGCAGGCGGTGGCGGCGAATCCGCGGCAGGTGCAGGCGCTGGTGCTGTGGTCGCCGCTGGTGCGCGAGTACGGCGACCAGTTGCAGCCGATGCTGTGGCCGTGGGGCGCGCAATTGTTGGCCTGGACGCACAACGGTGGCGATCCGATCCTGCGCTATCCGATCGACAGCGCCTACTGGGCCGACGCCACCCACCTGGACGGCTATCGCGCGCTGGCGGCGCTGACCCGCGGCGGCATGCAGCCGGCGACTTATGCGCGCATCCATGTGCCGGTGTTCCTCGGCTACTACTACCGCGATCCGCAGCACCAGGACCGCACGGTGTCGGTCGCGGCGCTGCAGGCGATGTTCAAGCAACTGGGAACGCCGCCGGGCTTGCGCCAGGCGGTGGACTTCCCCGGGGCGGACAATCACGTGCTGGCCTCGCCGATCCGCTCGCGCGCGGTGCCGGCGGTGTTCGCCGCCACCTGCCGGTTCCTGGCGGGGCGGGGCGGCTTGACGCAGCCGGCCGGCGTGCCGGATTGCGCGCATGCCTGGGCCGACGACGAGGCGCAGGCGCATGCAGTGGCGGCCGCGCGGTGAGCGCAGTCGTCACCGCGTACGGAAGGATGTTGCGCGGCGCGCAGGCAACGGTGTCGCTGCGCATGATGCACGGCGAGGCCATGCCCTGACCGCGCACGCGTTGCGACGACGCAGGCGCGCCGTCCACCGGACCTACTGCAGGTCGCGCAGATCCAGATTGCGCAGCTTGGGCGCTTTCCACGCGGTGATGCCGACCACGCCCAGGGTCACGCAGCCGCCCAGCACGACTGCCGGTACCAAGTGGATCAGCCGCGCCATCACACCATCGTAGAACGCGCCCAGCTCGTTCGACGAGCCGATGAAGATGCCGTTGATCGAGGAGACGCGGCCGCGCATCGCGTCCGGGGTGGCCAGCTGCAGGATGGTCGAGCGCACGATCACCGAGACGCCATCGCACATACCGTAGGCCAGCAGGATCGCCGCCGACAGCCAGAAGTGCCGCGACAGGCCGAAGGCGATGGTGCACAGGCCGAAGCCGGCCACCGCCAGCAGCAGTACGCGTCCGGCATTGCGCTGCAGCGGGTGCCGCGCCAGCCACACGCCGACCAGGATCGAGCCCAGCGCCGGCGCGCCGCGCAGGATGCCCAGGCCCTCGGGGCCGTAGTGCAGGATGTCGTGGATGAAGGCCGGCAGCATCGACACCGCGCCGCCCAGCAGCACCGAGAACATGTCCAGCGCCATCGCGCCGAGCATGATCTGGTTGGAGAACACGAACTGCGCGCCTTCGGCGATGCTGCGGAAGATCGGCGCGCGAGGGCCGTCGTGGACCGGCTCGGCCACGCGTAGCAGCCACAGCGCCAGCAGCGCCGCGGTCGAGGCACCGATGGCGGTGCCGTAGGCCAGGCTCTTGCCGCCCCAGCCGACCAGCAGGCCCCCCAGCGCCGGGCCGATCACCATGCCGGCCTGGAACGCCACGCTGCCGACGCTGGCGCCGCGTGCATAGGCCTCGCGGGGCAGGACGCGGGCGAACAGCGCGTTGTACACCGGCGACAGGAACGCGCGCGCGGCGCCGGTCAGCGCGATCGCCGCGTAGATCGGCCACACCCCGTGCGCGGACAGCCAGCCGCGGCTCACCGCCAGCAGCACCGCCGCGGTCGCGATCAGGCCGACGCTGGCGAGCATGCCGAGATAGCGCCGCGGCAGGTGGTCGACCAGGTAGCCGGCGAACGGGGCGATGCAGAAGAACGGCAGGATCTCGGCCAGCCCGATCAGGCCCAGCGAGAACGGATCGCGGGTGATCTCGTAGATGTGCCAGCCGACCGTGACCGCGACGATCTGGTAGGACAGCATCGCCAGGATGCGGTAGGCCAGCACCAGGGCGAAGCCGGGGTGCGCCAGCAGCGTGCGCAGGGTCTGCGGGGTGGGCAGGGGCGCGCTCATGCCTGCTGGGCGCGCGCGGTGTCCTGGATGAAGGCCAGTAGCGCGGCCAGGCCGTTGCTGCGGGTCGGCGACAGATGCTTGCCCAGGCCAATGGCCGCGACGAAGTCCGGCGCGGTGGCGAGGATGTCCGCGGCGCTGCGCCCGGAATAGACCCGCAGGGCCAGGTAGATCAGGCCGGAGACGATCGCCGAGTCGCTGATCGCATGGAACACCAGGCGCTCGGCATTGCCCTCGGGCACGATCCACACCATCGACTGGCAGCCGTGCAGGCGATGCTCCTCGGTCTTCCAGTGCTCGGGAAAGGCGGGCAGCTTGCGGCCCAGGTCGATCAGGTACTGGTAGCGCTCGGACCAGTCGCCGAAGAAGCCGAATTCCTCGGCGATGGCGGCCTGCGCGTCGGCGGGCGTGGGTTCGAGCGGAAAGTCGGTGTCGGTCATCGGGAATCCAAGATCAAGCGGTATAAAGCCCCTCTCCCCCCGGGAGAGGGGTTGGGGTGAGGGTTCGGGCGCAGCCTCGCGGACTGTCTATGCGAGTCGCTTCGCGCCGTACCCCCATCCGGCCCCTGAGGGGCGCCTTGTAAGCCCCTCTCCCTCCGGGAGAGGGGTTGGGGTGAGGGGACGGGCGCAGCCTCGCGAATTGTCTATGCGAGTCGCTTCGCACCGTACCCTCATCCGCCCCTGCGGGGCACCTTCTCCCGGTGGGAGAAGGGAACAGCCTTGCCTTCCTTTACAAAAGGGATGTTTCTACCCGCGCTTCCAGCGTACGCCCTGCGGCGTGTCCTCCAGGACAATGCCGGCCTCGGCCAGTTCCTGGCGGATGGCGTCGGCGCGGGCGAAGTCGCGGGCCTTCTTGGCGTCGCTGCGGGCGTCGATCAGCGACTGGATGCGGGCGTCGTCGTCGCTGCCGGCGCCCTGGAACCAGACCTCGGGGTCCTGCTGCAGCAGGCCCAGGGCCAGGCCGGCGCCGAGCAGGCGGCCCTTGGCCTGGCGCAGCGCGTCCGCACGTTGCTCGCCATCGGCGGGATCGGGGCCGCCGGCCGGCGCCGCCTCGCGCAGCGCCTGCCGCGCCCGTGTCGCCAGGCTCGACAGCACCGACAGCGCCAGCGGCGTATTGAGGTCGTCGTCGAGGGCCTGCTCGATCTCGGCCGGAATGACCGCCTCGGCGTCGATGGCCTGCAGGTCGCGCAGCGTCCCGTACAGGCCGTCGAGCCGGGCGACCTGGGCCTGGATCAGGGCGTCGGACCAGTCCAGCGGCTGCCGGTAGTGCGCGCTCAGCAGGGCGCAGCGCAGCGCTTCGGGCCGGTGCCGGGCGATCAGGTCGTGCACCGTCTCGATGTTGCCCAGCGACTTGCTCATCTTGGCGCCGCTGAAGGTCAGCATGCCGTTGTGCAGCCACACGCGGGCGAACGTGGCGCCGCCGTGGGCGCATTCGCTCTGTGCGATCTCGTTCTCGTGGTGCGGGAACTGCAGGTCGACGCCGCCGGCGTGGATGTCGATGGTCTCGCCCAGGTGCGCGGCGGCCATCGCCGAGCACTCGATGTGCCAGCCGGGACGGCCGCAGCCCCATGGCGAGTCCCAGCCCGGCAGGTCGTCGCTGGAGGGTTTCCACAGCACGAAGTCGCCCGGGTCGCGCTTGTACGGGGCCACCTCGACGCGGGCGCCGGCCAGCATCTCCTCCGGGTCGCGCCGCGACAGCTTGCCGTAGCCGGCGAAGCTGGCCACCGCGAACAGCACGTGGCCCTCGGCGGCATAGGCATGGCCGCCGGCGATCAGCCGCTCGATCATCGCCACGATGTGCGGAATGTGCGCGGTGGCTGCCGGCTCGATGTCCGGCGGGGTCACGCCCAGCGCGGCCATGTCCTGGCGGTAGATGGCGGCGAAGCGGTCGGTGATGGTGGAGATCGGCACGCCCTGCGCCTGCGCGGCGGCGTTGATCTTGTCGTCCACGTCGGTGATGTTGCGGGCGTAGCGCAGCTTGCCGTAGCGGCGCCGCAGCAGCGCCGCCAGCACGTCGAACACCACCGGGCCGCGGGCGTTGCCGATGTGCGCGAAGTTGTAGACGGTGGGGCCGCAGACGTAGAGCGTCGGGCCGGCCACCGGATCGAGCGGTTCGAAGACGTCGACCCGGCGGGTCAGGTTGTTGTGCAGGCGCAGGCTCATCGGCATCGGCGGTGGGGAAACCGCCCGATTCTACCGGCAGCGGCCCCGGGGCGGGTCATCGGTCCCCGCGCGTGCCGCGCCGCAGTTGCGCGTGCCTATGGCAAGGAAGAGCGAGGATTTGGATGACGCAGCGGCGGGCGCACACACCCGTGGCCCTTCGGGTTGGGCCTGGCCGGCGCGGCGTACGCGGGGATGGAGGGCACGCCCTGTGCCGGCGAGGAGCGCGGCCGTCGGCTCGCGTTCAGCCCGACGCAAGCCGCCATGCCTACACTCACTGGTCCGCCCTTGCGAAGCCTGCTGCCGATGCGTCCGATCCCGTTGTTGCCGCTGGTCGGCATCCTTGCCTGCGCCGTCGCGCCGGCCTGGGCGCAGGACTCCGAGGCGCGCAACCGGGTGGTGGTGATCGAGAACGTCAAGCTGGACTACGCCCAGGTGCTGAACGTGGAGCCGGTCTACCAGACCTTGCGCGCCACCCGCACCGAGCAGCAATGCGATCCGGCCCCTGCGCCTGCACCGGCCGCGCCGGCGCCCAAGCCGGCCGAGGACGACAGCCGCTTCAACCGGCTGATGGATTCGGTGAAGGACATTTTCAGTCGCCGCCACGAGGAGCCGGCACAGCAGGCGGCCGCGCCGGCCGCGGCACCGGCGGGCGGGCGCAACTGCCGGATGGTCGAAGTCGGCCGCGAATTCCGCCGGCCCATCGCCTATGACGTGGACTATGTCTACAAGGGCACCAAGTACCGCTCGCGGCTGCCCGAGGATCCGGGCAACCGGCTGCGCATCCGCGTCTCGGTGGCGCCGTACGTGCCCGACGCGGTCGTGGTGCCGCCGCGCTGAGCGCCGCGCGCGCTTGCGCCTGTGGCGTGCGCGTGCGAGGATGCGCGCCGATGAAAGCGAACCTGCCCCAGCACGATCTCAGCGCCGCACGCATGGCCTCGGGCATGACGTCGCGCGCGCGTCGACCGGAATCCCACATTCTCGCTGGGTAACCGGAGCGTCGTGCCGTTCGTTCTGAAAACCCAGCCCGAGGCTGGGTTTTTTCGTTTTCATCGGCCGGAAAAGTTTCACCCGTAAAGAACAACGCATGGAACCTCCCGCGCGTCCCGCGTCCCCACCGCTGCAAAGGATCGATCGATGTCTCTGAAGCACTTCTTGAACACCCAGGACTGGAGCCGCGCCGAGCTCGACGCGCTGCTGACCCAGGCGGCGCTGTTCAAGCGCAACCGCCTCGGCAGCGAGCTGAAGGGCAAGTCGATCGCACTGGTGTTCTTCAACCCGTCCATGCGCACCCGCACCAGCTTCGAGCTGGGCGCGTTCCAACTCGGCGGCCACGCGGTGGTGCTGCAGCCGGGCAAGGACGCGTGGCCGATCGAGTTCGACCTGGGCACGGTGATGGACGGCGACACCGAAGAGCACATCGCCGAGGTGGCGCGAGTGCTGGGCCGCTACGTCGACCTGATCGGCGTGCGCGCCTTCCCGAAGTTCGTCGACTGGGCCAAGGACCGCGAGGACCTGGTGCTGAAGAGCTTCGCCAAGTACTCGCCGGTGCCGGTGATCAACATGGAGACCATCACCCATCCGTGCCAGGAGCTGGCGCATGCGCTGGCGCTGCAGGAGCACTTCGGCACCCGCGACCTGCGCGGCAAGAAGTACGTGCTGACCTGGACCTACCATCCCAAGCCGTTGAACACCGCGGTGGCCAATTCCGCACTGACCATCGCCACCCGCCTGGGCATGGACGTGACCCTGCTGTGCCCGACCCCGGACTACGTGCTCGACGAGCGCTACATGGGCTGGGCCGCACAGAACGTGCAGGAGAGCGGCGGCTCGCTGACCGTCAGCCACGACATCGACAGCGCCTACGCCGGCGCCGACGTGGTCTACGCCAAGAGCTGGGGCGCGCTGCCGTTCTTCGGCAACTGGGGCCCGGAGAAGCCGATCCGCGACCAGTACCAGCACTTCATCGTCGACGAACGCAAGATGGCGCTGACCAACAACGGCGTGTTCTCGCACTGCCTGCCGCTGCGCCGCAACGTCAAGGCCACCGACGCGGTGATGGATTCGCCCAACTGCATCGCCATCGACGAGGCCGAGAACCGCCTGCATGTGCAGAAGGCGATCATGGCGGCGCTTGCCGGCCAGGGCCGCCGGGATTCGTGATTCGGGATTGGGGAGTCGCAGCAGCGACTGCCCTTCCGCTCCTAACTTAGTCAACCGCAGAGAGACGCCCCCATGTCGCAGCAAACCGCTTCCACGAATCCCGACTCCCCACTCCCGAATCCCGGCCTCAAGGACATCGTCCTCGCCTTCTCCGGCGGCCTCGACACCAGCTTCTGCATTCCCTACCTGCAGGCCAAGGGCTATGCCGTGCACACCGTGTTCGCCGATACCGGCGGCGTGGATGCCGAGGAGCGCGACTTCATCGAGAAGCGCGCCGCGGAACTGGGCGCGGCCAGCCACGTCACCGTCGACGGCGGCCCGGCGATCTGGGCCGGCTTCGTCAAGCCGTTCGTGTGGGCCGGCGAGGGCTACCAGGGCCAGTACCCGCTGCTGGTTTCCGACCGTTACCTGATCGTCGATGCCGCGCTCAAGCGCGCCGAGGAGCTGGGCACCAAGGTCATCGCCCACGGCTGCACCGGCATGGGCAACGACCAGGTGCGCTTCGACCTGGCGGTCAAGGCGCTGGGGGACTACGAGATCGTCGCGCCGATCCGCGAAATCCAGAAGGAACACACCCAGACCCGCGCCTACGAGCAGAAATACCTGGAAGAGCGCGGCTTCGGCGTGCGCGCCAAGCAGCAGGCCTACACCATCAACGAGAACCTGCTCGGCCTGACCATGTCCGGCGGCGAGATCGACCGCTGGGAAGCGCCGGGCGAGGGCGCCCGCGGCTGGTGCGCGCCGCGCAGCGCGTGGCCGAGCGAGCCGCTGACGGTGAAGCTGAAGTTCGTGCAGGGCGAGGCGGTCGAGCTCGACGGCAAGGCGCTGCCGGGCGAACAGATCCTGGCCAAGCTCAACAAGCTGTTCGCGCCCTACGGCGTGGGCCGCGGCGTGTATACCGGCGACACCGTGATCGGCCTGAAGGGCCGCATCGTGTTCGAGGCGCCGGGCCTGGTGGCGCTGCTGGCCGCGCATCGCGCGCTGGAGGACGCGGTGCTGACCAAGCAGCAGAACCGCTTCAAGCCGGACGTGTCGCGCAAGTGGGTGGAGCTGGTCTACGAAGGCTTCTACCACGATCCGCTAAAGACCGACCTGGAAGCCTTCCTGAAGTCGTCGCAGGCGATGGTCAACGGCGAAGTGACGCTGGAAACCCGCGGCGGCCGCGTCGACGCGGTGGCGGTGAAGTCGCCGCACCTGCTCAACGCCAAGGGCGCGACGTACGCGCAGTCGGCGGACTGGGGCGTGGCCGAAGCCGAGGGCTTCATCAAGCTGTTCGGGATGAGTTCGACGCTGTACGCGCAGGTGAATCGCTGAAAGAGCAAAGCCCCTCTCCCGTCGGGAGAGGGGTTGGGGTGAGGGTACGGGCGCGAAGCGCGCGCGATATTTCTCTGCACGAGGCTTCGCTCGGACCCTCATCCGCCCCCTTCGGGGGCACCTTCTCCCGAAGGGAGAAGGATTCATCTGACGCACCACGGCTGCCCGACTGACCATGACCGATCTGCTCACCTCCACGCTCGATCACCTGCAGCAGCTGGTGTCCTTCGACACCCGCAATCCGCCGCGGGCGATCGGCACCGATGGCATCTTCGACTACCTCCGCGCGCAGCTGCCCGGCTTCGCGGTGGAGGTGATCGATCATGGCGCCGGCGCGGTCAGCCTGTACGCGGTACGCGGCACGCCCAGGTACCTGTTCAACGTGCACCTGGACACGGTGCCAGATTCGCCGCACTGGAGCGCCGATCCGCACACGATGCGGTGCCTGGACGATCGCGTGGTCGGCCTGGGCGTGTGCGACATCAAGGGCGCGGCGGCGGCGCTGCTGGCCGCGGCCAATGCCGGCGACGGCGATGCCGCGTTCCTGTTCTCCAGCGACGAGGAAGCCAACGACCCGCGCTGCATCGCCGCCTTCCTGGCCCGCGGCATCGCCTACGAGGCGGTGCTGGTGGCAGAGCCGACCATGAGCGAGGCGGTGCTGGCGCACCGCGGCATCAGTTCGGTGCTGATGCGCTTCGCCGGTCATGCCGGGCATGCCTCGGGCAAGCAGGACGCCGCGGCCAGCGCGCTGCACCAGGCGATGCGCTGGGGCGGCCGTGCGTTGGACCACGTGGAGTCGCTGGCGCACGCGCGCTTCGGCGGGCTGACCGGGCTGCGTTTCAACATCGGCCGGGTCGAGGGCGGGATCAAGGCCAACATGATCGCGCCGGCGGCGGAGCTGCGCTTCGGCTTCCGGCCGCTGCCGTCGATGGACGTGGACGCCTTGCTGGCGACCTTCGCCGGCTTCGCCGAGCCGGCCGCGGCGCACTTCGAGGAGACCTTCCGCGGGCCGAGCCTGCCCTCTGGCGACATCGCGCGCGCCGAGGACAAGCGCCTGGCCGCGCGCGACGTCGCCGATGCGCTGGAGCTGCCGATCGGCAACGCGGTGGACTTCTGGACCGAAGCCTCGCTGTTCTCCGCCGGCGGCTACACCGCGCTGGTCTACGGCCCGGGCGACATCGCCCAGGCGCACACCGCCGATGAGTTCGTGACGCTGGAGCAACTGCAGCGCTACGCCGACGCGGTGCACCGCATCATCAACGGCGCGCACTGAGCCGCACGCCTTCCCACTCCCCCCGGACCGATCCCGCGATCGGCTCCACCCTGGATTCCTTCGGACATCGCCCCACGCCATGCACGCCAACCGCCAAACCCGCCAGACCATCGTGCGCCTGCTCTCGAGCATGGCCAGCGCCAAGGAGATCAGCCAGTACCTCAAGCGCTTCTCGCAACTGGACGCCAAGCGCTTCGCTGTGGTCAAGGTCGGCGGCGCGGTGTTGCGCGATGACCTGGAGGCGCTGACCTCCTCGCTGTCGTTCCTGCAGGAAGTGGGCTTGACCCCGATCGTGCTGCACGGCGCCGGTCCGCAGTTGGATGCAGAACTGTCCGCCGCCGGCATCGACAAGCGGACCGTCAATGGCCTGCGGGTGACCTCGCCGGAAGCGCTGGCGATCGTGCGCCGGGTGTTCCAGGCCTCCAACCTCAAGCTGGTCGAGGCGCTGCAGCAGAACGGTGCGCGCGCCACTTCGATCACCGGCGGCGTGTTCGAGGCGCAGTACCTGGACCGCGACATCTACGGACTGGTCGGCGAGGTCACCGCGGTGAACCTGGCGCCGATCGAGGCCAGCCTGCAGGCCGGTTCGATCCCGGTCATCACCAGCCTGGGCGAGACCCCCAGCGGGCAGATCCTCAACATCAACGCTGATTTCGCCGCCAACGAACTGGTGCAGGAACTGCAGCCGTACAAGATCATCTTCCTCACCGGCACCGGCGGCCTGCTCGACGAGCACGGCACGGTGATCGATTCGATCAACCTGTCCACCGAGTACGACCACCTGATCGCGCAGCCGTGGATCCATGGCGGCATGAAGGTGAAGATCGAACAGATCAAGGACCTGCTGGACCGGCTGCCGCTGGAGTCGTCGGTGTCGATCACGCGCCCGGCCGACCTGGCCAAGGAGCTGTTCACCCACAAGGGCTCGGGTACCCTGGTGCGGCGTGGCGAGAAGGTACTGCGCGCCACGACGTGGGGTGAGCTGGACCTGCCGCGGCTGAAGACCCTGATCGAATCCAGCTTCGGCCGCACCCTGGTGCCGGACTATTTCGATACCACCACGCTGCTGCGCGCCTACGTCAGCGAGAACTACCGCACCGCGGTGATCCTCACCGACGAGGGCGGCTACACCTACCTGGACAAGTTCGCCGTGCTCGACGATGCGCAGGGCGAGGGCCTGGGGCGCGCGGTGTGGAACGTGATGCGCGAGGAGACGCCGCAGCTGTTCTGGCGCTCGCGCCACAACAATCAGGTCAATATCTTCTACTACGCCGAGTCCGACGGCTGCTTCAAGCAGGAGAAGTGGAAGGTGTTCTGGTACGGGCTGGAGAGCTTCGAGCAGATCCAGCACTGCGTGGCGCATTGCGCCACGCGCACGCCGACCCTGCAGGGCTGAGCGGCACCGCCATCATGACCGTCCCCATCTCCAGCATCGATCCCGTCCTTCCCGAGGCTTGGCGCCACGTGCCGACGCTGCGCGGGCGCCACGTCAGCCTGGAACCGCTGCAGGCGGCGCATGCCGAGGGTTTGCGTGATGCCGTGCGCGGCAGCGGCCTGGACGCGCTGTGGTATACCAATGTGCCGGCGCCGGAACGGGTGGAGGCTTATGTCGCCGCGGCGCTGGAGGTGCAGGCGCTGGGCCGGGTGCTGCCGTTCGTGGTGCGCGATGCGCAGGGCGAGATCGTCGGCAGCACGCGCTTCTACGGCCTGGATCCGCAGGTGCCGACGCTGTCGATCGGCTACACCTGGTATGCGCCACGGGTGCAGCGCAGCGGCCTGAACACCGAGGCCAAGCTGCTGTTGCTCGGCCACGCCTTCGACACCCTTGGCTGCCTCAGCGTGGTGTTCGAGACCAGTTGGTTCAACCACGCCTCGCGCACCGCGATCGCGCGGCTGGGAGCCAAGCAGGACGGCGTGCTGCGCAACCACAAGCGCCACGCCGACGGCACCCCGCGCGACACCGTCATCTTCTCCATCATCGATACGGAATGGGCCGGGGTGAAACGCCACCTGCAGTTCCGCCTGGATTCGCACGCATGAGCACGTCACCCATCCATTCCATCGGCATCGTCGGCGCCCGCGGCCACACCGGCGCCGAACTGATTCGCCTGATCTGCGCGCACCCGCAGTTGCGCCTGGCGTTCCTGTCCTCGCGCGAACTGGACGGGCAGCGCGTCGATGCGCACCACGCCACCTACCAAGGCGAGCTGCGCTACGAGAACCTCGATCCCGAGGCGGTGGTCGCCAAGCGCGCCGACGTGGTGGTGCTGGCGCTGCCCAACGGCAAGGCCGCGCCCTACGTGGCGGCGCTGGACGCGGCGGTCGCCGCCGGTGCGGCCGATCCAATCGTGGTCGATCTGTCCGCCGACTACCGCTTCGACCCGGCCTGGTACTACGGCCTGCCGGAACTGACCCGCACGCGCTATGCCGGGCAGCGCCGCATCAGCAACCCGGGCTGCTACGCCACCGCGATGCAGCTGGCGATCGCGCCGCTGCGCGAGCAGCTCGCCGGCCCGCCGCAGTGTTTCGGCGTGTCGGGCTATTCCGGTGCCGGCACCACCCCGTCGGACAAGAACAACCCGGCGCTGCTGCACGACAACCTGATGCCGTACGCGCTGACCGACCACATGCACGAGCGCGAGGTGTCCGCGCAGCTCGGCCTGCCGGTGGAGTTCATGCCGCACGTGGCGCCGCATTTCCGCGGCATCACCATGACCGTGAACCTATGGCTGCAGCAGCCGTTGAAGCTGGAGGCGGTGCAGCAGCTGTATCGCGCCCGTTATGCCGGCGAGCCGCTGATCGAGGTGATCGACGAGGCGCCGTGGGTCAGCCGTATCGCCGGCCGCCACGGCGTGCAGCTCGGCGGCTTCACCCTGGCCCCGGGCAACAAGCGGCTGGTGCTGGTGGCGACCCTGGACAACCTGCTCAAGGGCGCCGCGACGCAGGCGATGCAGAACCTCAACCTGGCGCTGGGCGTGGACGAGCTGACGTCGATTCCCGTTTGAAATCGTCGGGACCCGGGACCGGGGACCCGGGACCCGGAGAAGCAAGAGCCGATGCTTTTGCTTTTCCGGGTCCCGAGTCCCGGGTCCCGGGTCCCGGAAAAAAAAGGACCCCAAATGACCAATCTGCTTTGGCAAAAACCCGGCGTCGCCGTCGACACGCAGATCCAGGCGTTCCTGGCCGGCGACGACGTGCTCCTGGACCGCGAGTTCTTCCTGCACGACATCGCCGCCAGCGGCGCGCACGCCGAAGGCCTGCAGCGCATCGGCATCCTGTCCGCCGACGAACTGGCCGGGCTGCGGCGCGAACTGGCGGTGCTGGCCGAGGATTTTCGCAGCGGCGCGTTCGTGCTGGATGCGCGCTTCGAGGACGGCCACTCGGCAATTGAGGCGCGGCTGACCGAGCGCCTGGGCGATGCCGGGCGCAAGATCCACACCGGGCGCAGCCGCAACGACCAGATCCTGGTCGCCACCCGGCTGTGGCTGAAGGACAAGCTGGCGCGCCTGGCGCAACTGAGCGCGGAGATCGCCAAGGTGGCCCTGGACCGCGCGCAGGCCGAGCGCGATCTGCCGGTGCCCGGCTACACCCACATCCAGCGCGCCGTGGTGTCCTCGGCCGGCATGTGGTGGGCGGGCTGGGCCGAGGCCTTCATCGACGACGCGATCCGCGCCCGCGACACCCTGCGCCTGGTCGACTGCAATCCGCTCGGCACCGCCGCCGGCTACGGCGTCAACCTGCCGCTGGACCGCGCCCACACCACCGCCGCGCTGGGCTTCGCGCGGCTGCAGGTCAGCCCGATCTACGCGCAGCTCTCGCGCGGCAAGTTCGAGATGGCCGCGCTGGAAGCGCTGGGCAGCGCCACCCTGGATCTGCGCCGCCTGGCCTGGGACCTGTCGCTGTTCACCAGCGGCGAATTCGGTTTCGTGGCGCTGCCGGCGCAGTACACCACCGGCAGTTCGATCATGCCCAACAAGCGCAACCCCGACGTGATCGAACTGATGCGCGCCACCCACGCCAGCGTGGCCGCCGCGCGCACCGAGATCGAACAGTTGCTGTCGCTGCCGTCGGGCTATCACCGCGACCTGCAGAGCAGCAAGGGCGCGATCTTCCATGGCTTCGGCCGCGGCCTGGCGGCGCTGGAGCTGCTGCCGGCGCTGCTGGCCAACCTGGAGTGGCGTGAGGACAGGCTGCGCGCGGCGATCGATTCGGGCATGTACGCCACCGACGTGGCGGTGGAAGCCGCGGTGGCCGGCGTGCCGTTCCGCGAGGCCTACCAGGCCGCCGCGGCGTCCGCCGACAGCGCGGGGCAGGGGCGTACGCCGGAAGGCAGCCTGGCGGCGCGGGTCTCGCCCGGCGCCGCCGCCGATCTGCGCCTGGACGAGCTGCGCGCGCGCTGGCAGGCGCTGGCCGGATGAGCGCGGTCAACATCGCCTCGGCCCGTCACTACACCTGGGGCGGCAGCTGCGATGGCTGGCATCTGCTGGACGTGCCGGACCTGAGCGTGCTCGAAGAGCGCATGCCGCCCGGCTCGGCCGAGGTGCGCCACCGCCACCTGCGCGCGCGCCAGTTCTTCCGGGTGCTGGACGGCGAGGCGGCGCTGGAGCTGGAAGGCGTCGTGCACGTGCTGCATGCCGGCGACGGCCTGCACGTGCCGCCGGGCGCTACGCACCGGATGCGCAATGCCTCGAACGCCGATGTCCGCTTCCTGGTGGTGTCGGCACCGCACAGCCACGGCGACCGGGAACCCGCTGCGTTGGAGGCTTCGCAATGACCACGCTCTACCTGGTGCTGGCGATGCGCCGGCCCGATTTTGACGCTGCCGCAGTGCAGCCGCATCTTGCCTTCCTCGATGCGCTGCGCGCGCAGGGCCGGCTGCAGCTGACCGGCGGATTCGCCGACGGCAGCGGCGGCGCCTACCTGCTGTGCAACGTCGCGAGCCTGGCCGAGGCACAGGCCATCGTTGCCACCGATCCGTTGGTGACGATGCAGGTGTCCGACCTGACCGTGCACGAATGGAACGTCCGCTGAGGCCGCCTGGATGACTCCGCACGTCGCCACCGCTGCGTCGCCGTTCCCCGAGCAACCGCTGCCGTCCTGGCGGCGCGCGGTGCTCAAGGTCGGCAGCAGCCTGTTGGCCGCCGACGGCGGCGGGCTGACCCCGCGCTTCGCGCTGGGCCTGGCGCAGTTCGTCTCGGCCAATCTGGCGGCCGGCCGCGAACTGGTGATCGTCTCCTCCGGCGCGGTGGCCGCTGGCCGCGCCATCGTGCCCAAGGCTGCCGAGGCCGGTGCGGCGCTGGCGGCACGACAGGCGCTGGCCGCGCTCGGCCAGGCGCAGTTGATCGCGCTGTGGCAGCGCTTCTTCGAACGGCCGGTGGCGCAGGTGCTGTTGACCCACGATGACCTGCGCAACCGACGCCGCTACCTCAACGCACGCGCCACCCTGGGCGAGTTGTTGCGGCTGGGCGCACTGCCGGTGGTCAACGAGAACGACACTGTGTCGGTGGACGAACTCAAGCTCGGCGACAACGACAACCTCGCCGCGATCGTCGCCGCGCTGGTCGACGCCGATGCGCTGTTCATCGCTACGGACATCGATGGTCTGTACACCGCCGACCCGCGCCGGGATCCGCAGGCACAGCCGCTGCACGAAGTGCAGGAGCTGAGCGCGGCGGTGCTGGCCATGGCCGGCGGCAGTGGCAGCGGCGTGGGCACCGGCGGCATGCGTACCAAGCTGGAGGCCGCGGCCAAGGCCGGCGCCGCCGGCATCGAAACCTATCTGTTCAACGGCCGCAGCGCCGAGGTGGTGCGCGGCCTGGCCCAGGACCGCCTGCGCGGCACCCGCATCCATGCCGCACGCACCCGCATCGCCGCACGCAAGTACTGGCTGCACCACGTGCCGGTGGAGCCTGGGGCGATCCTGGTCGACGCCGGTGCCGCAACGGCGCTGCTCGACAAGGGCGCCTCGCTGTTGCCGGGCGGCGTGGCCGGCGCCGTGGGCGAGTTCCGCCGCGGCGACATGGTCGAGGTGCGCTTGCGCGACGCAGCCGGCGAGCGCTGCCTGGCGCGCGGGGTCAGCCAGTACGCGGCGGTGGACATCCGCCGTATCGCCGGCCGCCACTCGCGCGACATCGAGGCGATCCTGGGCTACAACTACGGCGAGAACGTGATCCATCGGGACGATCTGGTGGTGCTGGAGAAGCCGGGACTCGGGGCCCGGGACCCGGGACCCGGGACGGCGGCATAGCGGCAGGGCGCTGTTGTCGCGCTGGCTTGCTTTTTGCGACGCGTTGGCTTGACGGCATTCGGCAGACGCCCAGCCTTACGGGTCCCGGGTCCCGGGTCCCGGGTCCCGGGTCCCGTCCCAAAACCACCCACTTACTTGGAACTCACCCCATGACGACCTCCATCCGCACCCAGGCCCTGCAATGCCGCGATGCCGCGCAAGCGCTGGCGCAGTTGTCGCCGCCGGCCAAACAGGCGCTGCTGGAGGCGATGGCGGCAGCGCTGGAAGCGGATGCCGAGGCGATCCTCGCCGCCAATGCGCGCGATCTGGACGCGGCGCGGGCCAAGGACGTCGGCAGCGCGATGCTCGATCGGCTGGCGCTGGACCGCAAGCGCCTGGACGGCATCGCCGCGGCGCTGCGCGAGGTGGCGGCCCTGCCCGATCCGGTGGGGCAGGTCACCCGCGACGACGTGCGCCCCAACGGCATCCGCGTGCAGAAGATCCGCGTGCCGCTGGGCGTGGTGGCAATGATCTACGAGGCGCGGCCCAACGTCACCGCCGACGCTGCGGCCCTTTGCATCAAGGCCGGCAACGGCGTGATCCTGCGCGGCGGTTCCGAGGCGATCCACTCCAACACCGCCATCGCTGCGGCGCTGCGCCGGGCGCTGCGCGAGGCCGGCATCGGCGAGGCCGCGCTGACCCTGGTCGAGGATCTGCGCCGCGAGACCATGCTGGAGCTGCTGCAGCTCCACGACATCGTCGACCTGGCGATCCCGCGCGGCGGCGAGGGGCTGATCCGCTTCGTCGCCGAACACGCGCGGGTGCCGGTGATCAAGCACTACAAGGGCGTTTGCCATCTGTTCGTCGATGCCTCGGCGGACCTGGACCTAGCGGTGAAACTGCTGGTCGACGGCAAGACCACGCGACCGGCCGCCTGCAATTCCCTGGAGACGCTGCTGGTGCATGTCGACGTCGCCGCACGCTTCCTGCCGCTGGCGGCGCAGGCGTTGCACGAGCGCGGCGTCGCCCTGCGCGGCGACGCCGCCACCCGCGCCCTGTTGCCGGACATCGACAGCGCCAGCGATGACGACTACGCCGCCGAATACCTGGATCTGATCCTGGCGATCGCGGTGGTGCCGGACCTGGATGCGGCGATCGCGCACATCCGCCGCTACGGCTCGGACCATACCGAGGTCATCGCCACCGCGGACGCGGCCAATGCCGAAGCGTTCGTGCAGGCGCTGCGCGCGGCGGTGGTGATGGTCAATGCGTCCTCGCGCTTCTCCGACGGCGGTGAACTCGGCCTGGGCGCGGAGATCGGCATCTCCACCACGCGCCTGCACGCCTACGGCCCGATGGGCCTGGAAGCGCTGACCGTGGAGCGCTTCGTGGTGCGCGGCGAAGGCCAAGTGCGGCATTGACATGGCGGGTGGTCGCGAGGCCAGCAGCGGCGTGACGCTGCTGGCGGTGGCGGCACTGGCGGCGGTGCTCGGCGACGTCGGGCACGAACTGGCGCATACGGCTGTCGCCGCCGTCACACCTGGGGTGAAGCTGCTGCGGCTGTCGACGGTCGGCTTGAGCACGCTCGGCAGCTCGCCATGGATCGCCCTGGCCGGCCCTGCGTTCAATCTGTGCGCGGCCCTGACGCTGGTGGCCGCACGCTGGCGCGCGCTGTCGCCGGCATGGCGGTATTTCGCGTGGGTGTTCGGCAGTTTCAACCTGTTCGACGCGCTTGCGTCTCCGGTGTATTCGGCGGTGTTGAGAAGCGGCGACTGGGCGACGGTGTTCGCCGGCGTTCCCTCGGTCGCGGCCTGGCGCGTGCCCTTGGGACTCATCGGCGCGATGGGGTATATGGCCGCCGTGCACGCGGTCGACGCCACGCTGGCGACGCTGTGCGCCGATGGCCTGCTGGATGACCAGGCTGCGCTGCGTGCCTGCCGTCTGTCGTATCTCGGATTCGCCGGCGTACTGGTCCTCGGCGCCGTGTCCAATCCGGTTGGGTGGATGCTGGTACTGGCCTCGGGCGTGGCGACCGGCTTTCTGGCGATGGCGGGCATGCTGCGCGTCGCGGTGCCGGCGGCGCCCGCGGCTGCTCCGAGGCGCCTGCAACTGGGGCATGCGTGGTGCGTGGCTGGGGTTGTGGCCAGCGTCCTGTTCGTGGCGGTGATGGGACCAGGCACCGGCCTGGGTTGATCGGCCTGGGCCGAGGCGCGCGGCGCCCTGCATGTCGCGGCGGCGGTCCAGCGCGGCCGGCGACCCAGCCTTTGTCACTTGCCGAGCGAGGCGCCGTCGCCTAGCGTCGCGGATTCGCCTCCTCTCGGGATCCAACGCCCATGCGCCGCCTCGCTCCCTGCCTGCTCGCCGCTGCCGTCGCCCTCGCCACCGCCGGCACCGCGTTCGCCCAGACCGCGCCGATGACCCCGGACATCACCGGCAAGCCGTTCGTCGTGCCGACCGCGGCCAACGACTACGTCAAGCGCGAGGTGATGATTCCGATGCGCGACGGGGTCAAGCTGCACACGGTGATCGTGCTGCCCAAGGGCGCGCACGGCGCGCCGATCCTGCTGACCCGCACGCCCTACGACGCCAGCGGTCGCGCCAGCCGGCTGGCCTCGCCGCACATGCGCGATCTGCTGCCGCAGGGGGACGAAGTGTTCGTCGACGGCGGCTACATCCGTGTGTTCCAGGACATCCGCGGCAAGTACGGCTCCGAGGGCGACTACGTGGTGACCCGGCCGCTACGCGGGCCGCTCAACCCGACCAAGGTCGATCACGCCACCGACGCCTGGGACACCATCGACTGGCTGGTCAAGCACGTGCCCGAATCCAACGGCAAGGTCGGCATGATCGGTTCGTCCTACGAGGGCTTCACCGTGGTGATGGCGCTGGCCGATCCGCATCCGGCGCTGAAGGTGGCCGCGCCGGAAAGCCCGATGATCGACGGCTGGATGGGCGACGACTGGCTCAACTACGGCGCCTTCCGCCAGGTCAACCTGGACTACTTCACCGGGCAGATGACCCGGCGCGGCAAGGGCGAGGGCATCCCGCGCCAGGGCTACGACGACTACAGCAACTTCCTGCGCGCCGGCTCGGCCGGCGACTACGCCAAGGCCGCCGGGCTGGAGCAGTTGCCGTGGTGGCGCAAGCTCACCGAGCACCCGGCCTACGATGCGTTCTGGCAGGAGCAGGCGCTGGACAAGGTGATGGCGCGCACCCCGCTGAAGGTGCCGACGATGTGGCTGCAGGGCCTGTGGGACCAGGAAGACATGTGGGGCGCGATCCACAGCTACGAGGCGATGGAGCCGCGCGACACCGGCAACGACAAGAACTACCTGGTGATGGGGCCGTGGCGGCACAGCCAGGTCAACTACGAGGGCGCCTCGCTGGGTGCGCTGCAGTTCGACGGCGACACCGCGCTGCAGTTCCGCCGCGACGTGCTGAAGCCGTTCTTCGACCAGTACCTGGTCGATGGCGCGCCCAAGGCCGACACGCCGCCGGTGTTGATCTACGACACCGGCGCCAACCACTGGGACCGCCTGCAACGCTGGCCGCTGAGTTGCGCGCAGGGCTGCCCGGCGCAAAGCAAGCCGCTGTACCTGGAGGCCGGTGGCCGCGTCTCGTTCGAGGCGCCCAAGGCCGGGCAGGGCGAGTACACCGAGTACGTGTCCGACCCGGCCAAGCCGGTGCCGTTCGTGCCGCGTCCGGTGGTGTTCGGCGACCGCGACATGTGGACCACCTGGCTGGTGCACGACCAGCGCTTCGTCGATGGCCGCCCGGACGTGCTGACGTTCGTCAGCGAACCGCTGCAGGCGCCGCTGCGCATCGCCGGCGCGCCGCAGGTGAACCTGCAGGCCTCCACCAGCGGCAGCGACAGCGACTGGGTGGTGAAGCTGATCGACGTGTACCCGGACCAGATGGCGTCCGATCCGAAGCTGGGCGGCTACGAGCTGCCGGTGTCGCTGGCGATCTTCCGCGGCCGCTACCGCGAGAGCTTCGAGCATCCGGCGCCGCTGACCCCGAACCAGCCGCTGGCCTACCGCTTCGGCCTGCCGACGGCCAACCACACCTTCGAGCGCGGCCACCGGGTGATGGTGCAGGTGCAGTCGAGCCTGTTCCCGCTGTACGACCGCAATCCGCAGACCTACGTGCCCAACATCTACTTCGCCAAGCCCGGCGATTACCAGAAGGCGACGCAGCGGATCTGGCACACGCCGCAGCAGGCCAGCTTCATCAGCCTGCCGGTGTACTGAGCCAGGCAGCGTCGCGCCCCGGCACTGCGACGCTGCAAGCGCCACGCTGCCGACCGTCCAGGTTCGAAGAGCCGATCGCCATGAGCAGGCGGGGCGGCAGCGATGCGTTCGCCGCAACCGCGTGGTCCGTAACCGAAGAGGCAACCGTGCATGGGAGCGCTTCGACATCCGCGGCCGCCTCGCGCTCCACACTCGTGCAGGTGAGCGTCATTTTTTTATTGCGTTGCGCAACACCCTGGAAAAACCCGCAGCGGGCTTTGTGAAAAAAGCGTCGCTGTAGTGTGGTGCGAAACACAATTGCGTTACGCATTTGTGCCGATTTATTGCCTCTGTGTGTCGTTGTTGGCAAATATCGGCGCGTGCAAACGGAAAGGGGGGACCGCGTAGTGCCAGTTCATTGGCGAATACGCGGCACGATCGATCCGGACCTGAGGGTGGGCACCTCGCGAGGCAGGCGAGGCATGTCGGCGCAGCGTCATCTGCACATGGTTTTGCCGTCTTGCCGTTCGACCTGTTTCAGCTTTCATCAGGAGTGCCCGTGATGTCATTGGACACCGCCCGTTCGCCTCGTTCGCCCAGCCACGCTGCGCATCGCCGCCGCCCGCCTCACCCCTGGGTTCCCCCTTTGCAACGACACCGACGCCAGCCGTAGCTGCGTTCACCAGGACGCGGCGCGCGGCGTTTGCGCGCTGCGTTGTTCGATCACCGATCCAATGCGTGTCGTGGACCAACAGGGCCGCGCAGGTGAGGTATTGCCTGCGCACCGGCCGACACGGCGTCCAGCCGCGCCGACCGCCGCATGCCCTCGGCTCGCGCCCGCAGGTTTCCGCCCAATCTCGCGAAAGGAGTGTTCGTCATGAATATTCAGGTCAAGGTTGTCCCGCAAGGCGCCGATCCCGCACGTGCCAAGGCCCAGCCGCTGCCGGTGGACGGCGTGGTGAACCTCGCCCAGGCCAGCCAGGTGGTGCTGGACGTGACGCCGGACAACGTCGCCGGCTACACGCGTGAGGGCGACGATCTGCTGGTGCGGATGAAGAACGGCGAGACGGTTCGCATCGCGCACTTCTTCGATGCCGCGTCGGAGCCGAGCCAGTTGTTCCTGACCCAGGACGAGCGTTTGGTGGCGGTGCAGTTCGCGAGCACCAGCGACGAGGGCGCGTTGCTGGCCAGCTATGTGCCGGCGGCGGGCGAGGCCGGGTTCGAATCCTTGACCGCGGCCGGCATGGGTGCCTCCTCAGGCGGTCTGCTCGGGCCGCTGCTGCTGGGCGGCGGCGTGGCCGCGGGCGCCGCTGCGCTTGGCAGCATGGGCAAAGGGGATGACAGCAGCCTGATCGTGCCGCCACCGGCCTCGTCGCCACCCACGGCGTCTGCACCGCCCGCGGCGGCGAGCAATCTGCAGATTTCCGAGGACGGCATGCAACTCTCCGGCAACGCCCAGCCCGGTGCCTGGGTGCATGTGGATGCCAATGGCGACGGCCAGGCAGAGCACGTGGTGATGGTCGGCAACGACGGTAGCTTCACCGTGACGATGCCGGCTCCGCTACTCGATGGCGAAACGGTGGCGGTGGTGGTGATCGACCAGGTGGGCGCCAACAGCCCACCGGCGATGGTGCAGGCGCCGGACGTCACCCCGCCCGGTGCGGCCGGCAACCTGCAGGTGTCGCCCGACGGCGGCACCCTCACCGGCACCGCGGAGGCGGGCGCAACCGTGGGCGTGGACACCAATGGCGATGGGGTGCCGGACGTGACCGCCGTGGTCGGCAGCGACGGCACATTCACCGTGCCTTTGCAGCCGCCGCTGACCAACGGCGAGACCGTCACCGTGGTGGTGACCGATACCGCCGGGAACACCGGCCCCGGCGCCAGCGTCAACGCGCCCGACACCACGCCGCCGGCCGCCGCGGACAATCTGCAGGTGTCGGCCGATGGCGGCAGCCTCAGCGGCACCGCTGAGGCGGGCGCGACGGTGGGCGTGGATACCAACGGCGATGGCGTGCCCGATTTCACGGCGGTGGTGGGTAGCGATGGCACCTTCACCGTGCCCTTGCAGCCGCCGCTGACCGATGGCGAGACGCTGACCGTGGTGGTGACCGATCCGGGCGGCAACACCAGTCCGCCGGCCAGCGTGCAGGCGCCGGATCTGCTGGCGGCGCCGGTCATCGACGCCAGCAACGGCAGTGTCATCGCCGGTACCTCGGAAGCGGGTGCCACCATCACCCTGACCGATGGCAACGGCGCGCCGATCGGGCAGACCACCGTCGATGCATCCGGCAACTGGAGCTTCACCCCGGCCACGCCGTTGCCGGATGGCACGGTGATCACGGCGGTGGCCAGCAATGCGGCCGGCACGGTCAGTCCGCCGGCCACCACCACGGTGGATGCGGTGGCGCCGGCGGCGCCGGTGCTGCAGCCGAGCAACGGCAGTGAGATCAGTGGCACGGCCGAAGCCGGGGCGACGGTGACCGTCACCGACGGCAATGGCGCCGTGATCGGGCAGGCCGCGGTCGATGCGTCCGGCAACTGGAGCCTCGTTCCCGCCAGTCCGCTGCCCGACGGTACGCTCATCACCGCCGTCACCACCGACGCCGCCGGCAACGCCAGCCCGCCGGCGACGACCACCGTGGATGCGCTGGCCCCGGCCGCGCCAGTCCTGCAGCCGAGCGATGGCAGCGCGATCGTCGGCACGGCGGAGGCCGGCGCGACCGTCACCGTCACCGACGGCAACGGCACGGTGATCGGCCAGACCACCGCCGATGGCGCGGGCAACTGGAGCGTGACCCCGGGCGCGGCGTTGCCGGACGGCACGGTCGTGAACGCTGTGGCCACCGACGCGGCCGGCAACGTCAGCCCGCCCGCGTCGCTCACCGTGGATGCGCTGGCACCGGCGGCGCCGGTGCTGCAGCCGAGCAACGGCACGGCGATCCTCGGGACCGCCGAAGCGGGTGCGACGGTGACGGTCACCGACGGCAACGGCACGCTGATCGGTCAGACCGTCGCCGATGGCGCGGGCAACTGGAGCGTGACCCCAGGCGCGGCGTTGCCGGACGGCACCGTCGTGAATGCCGTTGCCACCGACGCAGCCGGCAACGTCAGCCCGCCCGCATCGCTCACCGTGGATGCCCTGGCACCGGCGGCGCCAGTCCTGCAGCCGAGTAATGGCACGGCCATCGTCGGGACCGCCGAAGCGGGTGCGACGGTCACCGTCACCGACGGCAACGGCACGCTGATCGGGCAGACCACCGCCGATGGTGCCGGCAACTGGAGCGTGACCCCGGGTGCCGCGTTGCCGGACGGCACCGTCATCAACGCGATCGCCACCGATGCGGCCGGCAATGCCAGCCCGCCGGCCTCCACCACGGTCGACGCGCTGGCACCGGCGGCGCCGGTGCTGCAGCCGAGCAACGGCACGGCGATCGTCGGTACCGCGGAAGCAGGCGCGACGGTGACGGTGACGGATGGCAACGGCACGCTGATCGGGCAGACCACCGCCGATGGTGCGGGCAACTGGAGCGTGACCCCGGGCGCCGCCCTGCCGGACGGCACCGTGGTCAACGCCGTGGCCACCGATGCGGCCGGCAATGCCAGCCCGCCGGCGTCCACCACGGTCGACGCGCTGGCACCGGCAGCGCCAGTGCTGCAGCCGAGCAACGGCACGGCGATCGTCGGGACCGCCGAGGCGGGAGCGACGGTCACCGTCACCGACGGCAATGGCACGCTGATCGGCCAGACCAGTGCCGATGGCGCGGGCAACTGGAGCGTGACCCCGGGCACCGCGTTGCCGAACGGCACCGTCGTCAACGCGGTGGCGACCGATGCGGCGGGCAATGCCAGCCCGCCGGCGTCCACCACGGTCGACGCATTGGCACCGTCGGCGCCGGTGCTGCAGCCGAGCAACGGCACGGCCATCGTCGGCACTGCAGAAGCGGGCACGACGGTCACGGTCACCGATGGCAATGGCACGCTGATCGGCCAGGCCACCGCCGATGGCGCGGGCAACTGGAGCGTGACGCCGGGTACCGCGTTGCCGAACGGCACGGTGGTGAACGCCGTGGCCACCGATGCGGCCGGCAATGCCAGCCCGCCGGCCTCCACCACGGTGGACGCGCTGGCACCGGCGGCGCCGGTGCTGCAGCCGAGCAATGGCACGGCGATCGTCGGCACCGCGGAAGCGGGTGCGACGGTGACGGTGACCGACGGCAACGGCACCCTGATCGGACAAACCACTGCCGATGGCGCGGGCAACTGGAGCGTGACGCCAGGCGCCGCGCTGCCGGACGGCACCGTGGTCAACGCCGTGGCCACCGATGCGGCCGGCAACGTCAGTCCGCCGGCGACCACCACGGTGGATGCTTCGGCGCCGGCAGCGCCGCTGGTCACGATCAGCCTGGATGGCAGCCTGC
Organism: Xanthomonas sp. F1; assembly: GCF_014199855.1. Lineage (NCBI taxonomy): Bacteria > Pseudomonadati > Pseudomonadota > Gammaproteobacteria > Lysobacterales > Lysobacteraceae > Xanthomonas > Xanthomonas sp. F1. The sequence goes on from NZ_JACHOK010000002.1 coordinate 772,497, forward strand.
TCACCGGTACCGCCGAAGCCAACGCGCAACTGCGCGTGGTCGTGAACGGCGATACCGCCAACCCGCTGCTGGTCCAGGCCGATGGCAACGGCGCCTTCAGCCTGCCGCTGGTGCCGGCGCTGGTGATCGGGCAGGCGTTGTCGGTGGTGGCGGTGGATGCCGCCGGCAACGTCAGCCCGCCCGCACTGCTCACCGCCCCGGACCTGTCGCCGCCGCTTCTCAGCGTGCCCGAGGCAGGCGATACCTGGATCAATGCTGCGGAAATCGGCGACGGCATCCAGGTGGTGGTGCAACTGCGGCCGAACATGCTGGTCGGGCAGGTGGTCACCGTGCACTTCGCCGGCCAGAACGGCTACGTCGTGGATGTCCCGCACACGCTCACCAGCGCCGACCTCGCGGCCGGCAATGTGATCGTATCGGTGCTGCCGCCCAGTGGCGGCGCCGCGTTGCCGCAGGGCGCAGCGACGGTCACCGCCGATCTCAACGGCGGCCCGGCCTCGTCCGCGGTCGGCTTCACCATCGACACGATCCCGCCGGCCACGCCGGTGTTGTCGCTGGTCGGCAACCTGTTGACGATTTCCAGCGAGCCGGGCACCGCGTTGACGGTCAACGTCAACGTCGGCGGGGTACAGGCCACGGCCACGCTGAACGCCGACAACAGCGGCCTGGCCTCGCTGGACCTGCTCACCGGTCTGGATATCGGCCTGAGCTGGTCGCAGTTGTTGAGCGCGCAGGTCTCGGTGGTCGGCGCCGATCCGGCCGGCAACACCAGTTCGGTCGCCTCGCTGGGCGTCGGCGCCAACATCGCGCAGCCGCTGACCCTGGGTGACTTCGGCCTGGACTTCGCGCTGCTGCCGGCCACCTTCGGCCTCAGCGGCAATACCGACCCCAACGCCAGCCTGGCGATCCGTGTCATCACGCCGGCGCTCAACGTCGAACTGCTGCCGATCCAGGCCGATGCCAACGGCGACTTCGCCTTGAACCTGCTCGCCCCCAACGTGTTGAGCCAGCTCGGTCTCACCGCCACGGGCCTGCTCAACCTCGGCGCGCAGGTCGCCTTCGAAGTGGTCGCCACCGACACGCTCGGCAACGACAGTGCGCGCTATGGCATCAGCCTGTCCGGTAGTGGCGTGGCCCTGGGCATCGGCACGATCAGCGTGAACGGCACCGGCGGCATCGATATTCTGTCCGGCGCCGACGGCAGCAGCGAACGCATCCTCGCCGGCGACGGCAGCGACCTGATCTTCAACGTCGGCAGTGGCGATCAGGTGCTGGCCGGCAATGGCGACGACACCATCCAGATCACCGCGACCAACTTCGCCAGCATCGACGGTGGCGCCGGGTTCGATACCGTGCTGTTCGCCAACGGCATCGACCTGGACTACAACGCGGCGGGCGTGGGCACGCTCTCCAACATCGAGCGCATCGATCTGGGCAAGGGCGATTCCGGCAGCACCCTGACACTGACCGCGTCGGAGGTGTTGGCGATCACCGACAGCAACGACACGCTGCAGATCACCGGCGACAGCGCGGATGTGCTCAACATCTTCGGTGCCATCGACAGCGGCACCACCCAGGCGATCGACGGCATCAGCTACCACGTCTACAGCTTCGGCACCGCCACGTTGCTGGTGGAGGACAACACGCTCGCGGTGGTGACGGCCTGATGGCGGAGTCCTGCACGCACGGCCGGCGCATGCGCCGGCCACGCCGGATGGCGATCGTCGGCGCCTGGCTGCTGCTTGCGTTGTCGCCCGGCGCCTGGGCCATGTCGCTGACCCAGGCGGTGCAGCAGGGGTTGAGCAGCGAGCCGCAACTGCGCGCGGCGATGGCTGAGGCGGCACGCGCGGCCACCGACGTGCGCATCGCGCGCAGCGGCTACTACCCGGCGTTGTCGGTGGGCGCCGGACCCAAGGCGATGGATCCGAGCGAGGTGGTCTACGACGTCAGTCTCTCGCAGATGCTGTACGACTGGGGGCGGGTGTCGAGCCGGGTGGCGGCGGCGCGCGCGCGCCAGCATGGAGAGGACGCGGCGGTGGAGGTCGCTGCCGACGATGCCGCGCTGGCGATCGTGGAGGTGTATCTGGATGTGCTGCTGGCGCAGCGGCGGTTGCAGGCGGTGCAGGAGCACCTGCACCGCCTGCAGGCCATCGCCGAACTCAGCGAAGCGCGCAGCGGCGGCTACGCCGATCGCAGCGAACTGGAACGCACGCGCCTGGAGCTGGCGCGCGGCCAGGACCAGTTGGCGTCCGAGCAGGGCACGCTGCAGGAGGTGCGGAACCAGTTCCGTCTGCTGGTCGGCACCGAGGCCGAGGATCTGCTCGAACCGGAACTGCCGGAGCTGCCGCAACTGGCACCGGCGCAGTTGCCGCGCACGGTGGACGCCTCGCCGCTGCTGCGCAAGGCCAACGAGCAAGTCCGTGCCGCCGAGGCGGAGGTGCGCGAGGCACGCGCGGCGTTGAAACCGCAATTGAATCTGGAAGCCGGGGCGCTGCGCCGCGACGTCGGCGGGCGACTGCAGAACGATTCGACGATTTCGTTGCGCCTGAGCATGGACGTGTTCCAGGGGATGTCCACGTTCCTGCGCCCGCAGGCCGCGCGGCAGCGCCTGGAAGCGGCGCAGTGGAACCTGGATGCCGCACGCCGCGAGGTCCTTCGGATGGTGCAGACCCTGGCCGATGCCGGCGAGGCGCTGCACGGACGCGAGCAGGCGCTGCTGCAACAGGCGCAACAGGCGGTGGAGGTGGCCGAGCTGTACCGCGAACAGTTGAGCGTGGGCCGGCGCGAGGTGATCGAACTGCTCAACGTGCAGCGCGAGCGCCTGGAGGCCGAACGTCAGTTGATCGCGCTGCGGATCGAGCGCAAGCGCCTGCGCTTCCGCGCCGCGGCGCAGGTGGGCGCATTGCGGGCCATGTTTCGGGAGGGTGCGCATGCAGGCTGACGGCGATTCGGTGGTGCCCATCGGGGCGCCGCACGCGGCTGCGGCGGTGGACGGGTTGCGGCCCGGATTGGTGTTGTTGTGCCAACGCCTGGGACGGCCATTGACCGATGCCGAACTGGTGGACGGCATTGCGTTGGAGCAGGGACGGCTGCCGCTGCATCTGGTCCCCCGCGCCTTGCGCCGGGCCGATCTCAATGCCGACGTGCTGGACTACCCACTATCGGGCATGGACGGCTATCTGTTGCCGGCGCTACTGTTGCTGCACGATGGCCGCACCTTGCTGCTGGAGGCGATCGCGTCGGAGCAGGCGCGGGTGCTGCTGCCGCATGCCAGTGGTGGCGAGCAGGCCATGCCGCTGTCCGAACTGGAGCGGCTGTATAGCGGCTCTGCCGTGTTCGCCAAACCGCGCTTTCGCGACGATGGACGCATCGGCGGCTACGCCGGCAGTGGCTCGGAACACTGGTTCTACGGTCCGCTGAAGAAACTGTGGCGCTCCTATGCCGAAGTGGCGACGGCGGCGATGGTCGCCAACCTGCTGGCGATCGCCACGGCCCTGTTCGCGATGCAGGTGTACGACCGCGTGGTGCCCAACGCGGCCTTCGACACCTTGTGGATCCTGGCCAGCGGCGTGGTCCTGGCGATCGTGCTGGAAGGCATGTTGCGCACCCTGCGCGGGCAGTTGCTGGCGGTGCTGGGCAAACGCCTGGACCTGCAGTTGTCCACGCTGCTGTTCTCGCGCGTGCTGGCCATGCGCATGGCGGCCAAGCCGGGGTCGATGGGCGCGTTCAGCACCCAGGTGCGCGAGTTCGAGTCGGTGCGCGAGTTCTACACCACTTCCAGCGCGGCGCTGATCAGCGACCTGCCGTTCGTGGCGATCTTCCTGGCCATCATCGCCTTGATCGGCGGCCACGTGGTGTGGGTGCCCCTGGTCGCCTGCGTGCTGATGGTGCTGCCCGGGCTGCTGGCGCAGCGCCTGCTTGGCGAGCTGTCGCGGCAGAACCTGCGCGAGGGCGCGATGAAGAACGGCCTGTTGCTGGAGGCGTTCGAACATCTGGAGTCGATCAAGGCCGCGCGTGCGGAGGGCCGCTGCCAGGGCTTGTGGGAAGGCCTGACCGCGCAACTGGCGGCCTCGGCGATGAAGACCCATTCGCTGACCACCGCGCTCAGCTACGCCGCTTCGGTGGTGCAGCAACTGGCCTACGTCGGCGTGGTGGTGTTCGGCGTCTATCGCATCCAGCAGGGGCAGATGACTGTCGGCGCCCTGGTGGCCTGCTCGCTGCTGGCCGCACGCGCGATCGCGCCGCTGGGGCAGGCGGCCGCAGTGCTTGGGCGCTGGCAGCACACCCGCGTGGCGATGGAAGGCCTGGACCAGTTGCTGGGTGCGGCGCAGGAGCGTCCGCCCGGCAAGCGCTTCGTGCACAAGCTGCGGCTGCAGGGCGACTACCGGTTGGACGCGGTGACGCTGCGCCATGGCGAGCAACCGCCGGCGCTGGAGGTACAGGCACTGCGGATCGGCGCCGGCGAGCGCGTGGCTGTGCTCGGCGGCAACGGCGCCGGCAAGTCCACCCTGTTGCGGCTGCTGGCCGGCCTGCTCGATGCGCAATCAGGCCGGCTGCTGCTCGATGACGTGGCGATCGCGCAGATCGACCCGGCCGACCGCATGCGCAACATCGGCTACCTGCCGCAGGACGTGGCACTGTTCCACGGCAGCCTGCGCGACAACCTCAACCTGCACGGCGCGGCGCTGGGCGACGAGGAACTGTACGCGGCGCTGGACGGGGTGGGGCTGGGCACGTTCGTGCGCGCGCATCCGTTCGGCCTGGACCTGCCGATCCAGGGCAACACCAGTCTTTCCGGCGGACAGCGGCAGGCGCTGGGCCTGGCGCGGTTGCTGCTGCAGGACCCCAGCGTAGTGCTGCTCGACGAACCCACCGCGGCCTTCGACCAGCACAGCGAGCAACTGGTCATCGCCTACCTGCAGCGCTGGCTCGGCACGCGCACGCTGGTGCTGAGCACGCACAAGCGCAGCATGCTCGAACTGACCCAGCGCGCGGTGGTGTTGCGGCAGGGGCGGGTGGTGGTGGACGGGCCGGTGGAGCAGGTGCTGCAGGGCAACCGGGTCCATGCGCCGGCAACGGCATTGGCGGGCGGCCATGGCTGAGCGCAGCTCGATCGCACTGCGGCGGCGCCTGTCCGATCCGCTGCTGGCCTCCACCCATCCGCTGTATCGGCCCTTGTTGTGGACCGTGCTGGCCACGGTGGCCATCTTCCTGGGATGGGCGGCCTGGGCCGAACTGGATGAAGTCACCCGCGGCGACGGCCGCGTGGTGCCCTACAGCCGCATGCAGAAGATCCAGAGCCTGGAAGGCGGGATCCTGGATCGCTTGCTGGTGCAGGAGGGCGAACTGGTCAAGCCGGGACAGCCGCTCGTGCGGCTGGAGCGCACCCACTTCCTGTCCAACTACCAGGAGTCGGTCAACCAGGAGCAGGTGCTGCATGCGGCGATCGCGCGACTGGAAGCCGAGGTGCTGGGTAAGCCCAGCATCGCGTTTCCGGCGCAGGTCGCCGACAATTAGGCCTTGCAGCGTTCCGAGCGCGACCTGTTCGAGTCGCGCCGCAGCAAGCTGGCCGAAGGCAGCCAGGCGATCCAGCGGCAGATCCGCCTGGCCCAGGACCAGTTGAACATCGTGCGGCCGCTGGTGGCCCGCGGCGCGGTCAGCCAAGTCGAAGCGCTCAAGCTCAGCCAGGACATCGCTACCTTGCAGGGCCGCCTCGGCGAGTTGCGCAACACCTATTTCCAGGAGGCCTACACCGAACTGGCGCAGCGCAAGGCCGATCTGAGCGCACTGGAGCCGATCGTGCGCCAGCGCCACGACCAGTTGCGCCGGACCGAGATCCTGTCGCCGGTGCGTGGGCGGGTGAACACCGTGCTGATCAATACCCGCGGCGGCGTGATCCCGCCGGGCGAACCGATCATGGAGATCATTCCGGTGGAGGAGCGGTTGTTGGTGGAGGCCAGGATCAAGCCGCGCGACGTGGCCTTCCTGGTGCCGGGCATGAACGCGCGGGTCAAGATCACTGCCTACGACTACACCATCTACGGCGAGCTCAGCGGCACGGTCGAGCAGATCAGCGCCGACACCATCGAGGAGCAGACGCCGCAAGGCAAGGAATCGTTCTACCAGGTGCTGATCCGGACCGACGGCAGTCAGTTGCAGCGCGGCGGCGAAGCGCTGCCGATCATCCCCGGCATGGTCGCCGAGGTCGACATCCTCACCGGCAAACGCAGCGTGCTCAACTACCTGTTGCGGCCGCTGCTGAAGGCGCGGCTGCGCTGAGCGCGGCCGCGGTCGGCACAGGTCAGCTGCGCGATTCCACCAGCGAGAGCGTGCAGACTTCGCCCGGGGCGGATTGCGCGTATTCCAGGCGCGAAAGCTTCTTGCCCGCGGTCTGTGCAGCCAGGATGTTTGCATAGGCGGCTTTGCCGAAATCGTCGCTGAGGCTGAGAGACGATGTCGAACTTGCAGCTGACCGACAGCGCGTCCTTGAGGCTGAAGTAGACGGTGCTGCCTTGAACGCCGATCCGATCCACCAGCTTGTCGGTTTCGGTCACCGCGGCCGCCGGCGCGCAGTAAAAAGCGATCAGTGAGAGGCAGAGTGCCGCGTGCAGTTTCATGGTGTCTTGTGTCCGTTTGTCCGAGTCGTGAGTGTCGAAACGGACATGCCCGCGGCCTCGGCTCGGCACGTCGCCGAAGACGCAGGTCGTGATGAATGCGCCGGTTCCCCGTGGCCATTGTGGCGAGACGCCAGGCCCGGTCGTCAAGGTCTGCTGCCCAAGAGGGGGCGGCGAGCGGCAGTTGCCGCGTCGCGTGGCCGGTGCCGGATCGCAGGCACAAAAAAACCCGGAAAACTGTGGTTTTCCAGGCTTCTTGTGACCTTGAAACTGGTCGGGGAGACAGGATTCGAACCTGCGACCTCTACGTCCCGAACGTAGCGCTCTACCAGACTGAGCTACACCCCGAAGGAGCCGCACATGATACGGAGGTCTTCCGCATTCGGCAAGCGCCTTTGCAAAAAAATTTCAGTCCGTTGCGTCGGCCGCGTCGGTGGCGGCATCCGCGGCGTTGCGCTCGCGGGCCTCGAACCACATGCCGTTGAGGATGGCGGCGGTGGAGGCCAGGCCGACACCGAGAATCCAGGCGAAGTACCACATGATCGTTTCTCCTTGCGGGCGCGTCAGTACGCGTTGGGGTTGTCGTCCAGGGAAGCGGCGGTGACCTTGCCCTTCAGCACGCGGTATACCCAGGTGGTGTAGCCGAGGATGATCGGCAGGAACACCACGGTGGCCAGCAGCATGATCCACAGGGTCAGGTGGCTGCTGGAGGCGTCCCACACGGTCAAGCTGGAGCCCGGTTGGCTGGAGGACGGCAGCAGGAACGGGAAGAGCGCAAAGCCCACGGTCAGGATGATGCCGGCGATGGCCGCACCGGAGGCGATGAACGCCAGGCCGCCGCGGCGCTTGCGCAGCAGCACTGCGCTGAGCAGCAGGCCGAGCAGGCCGGCGGCCGGGGCCAGGGCAGTCAGGGGCATGCTTTGGTAGTTGTGCATCCAGCCGCCGACCTCGCCCAGCACGGCGGTCTTCAGCAGCGGGTTGGTGGCGCCGTCGGTGACTACCTGCGAGGTGACCGCGTAGCCGGGCAGGCCGGTGGCCACCCACACCCCGGCGCCGGCGAACAGCGCACAGGCCACTAGGGCGGCGACGCTGCCGTAGCGCGCCGCGCGCTCGGCCACCGGGCCGTCGGTCTTCAGCACCAGCATCGCCGCGCCGTGCGCCACCAGCATGCTCACGCTGAGCAGGCCGGCGAGCAGGGCGAACGGCATCAGCAGGCCGAAGAAGCTGCCGGTGTAGAACACCCGCAGGGTGTCGTCGAAGTGGAACGGCACGCCCAGCACGACGTTGCCCACCGCCACGCCCATGATCAGCGCCGGGATGAAGCCGCCGACGAACAGCGCCCAATCCCAACTGGTGCGCCAGCGCTGGCTGGGCAGCTTGCCGCGGAACTTGAACCCGACCGGACGCAGGATCAGCGCGAACAGGATCACGAACATGGCCAGGTAGAAGCCGGAGAAGCTGACCGCGTACAGCGGCGGCCAGGCGGCGAAGATCGCGCCGCCGCCGAGCACCAGCCAGACCTGGTTGCCTTCCCAGACCGGGCCGATGGTGTTCACCACCAGTCGGCGTTCGGCGTCGCTCCTGGCCACGAACGGCAGCAGCGCGCCGACGCCCAGGTCGAATCCGTCCATCACTGCGAAGCCGATCAGCAGGATGCCCAGCAGCAGCCACCAGATCACGCGCAGCGTGGTGTAGTCCAATGCAATGAAGTCCATGGTGTGTCTCCTGCCGGGGTCAGAGGTGGCCGGCGGCCGCAGGTGCGGCGATCGGGGTAACGGGACGCGGGGTGGGCTGCAGCAGGGCGGGCGGGGCGTCCGGTCCCTTGCGGATCGTCTTGAGCATCAGCTTGATCTCGATGATCAGCAGCGTGGTGTAGATCGCCACGAAGCCGCCAAGGGTGATCAGGATGTCGTGCAGGGCCAGGCCGGAGGCGGCATAGAAGGTCGGCAGCACGCCTTCCACCGCCCACGGCTGGCGGCCGTACTCGGCGACGAACCAGCCGCATTCGATCGCGATCCACGGCGCCGGCAGGGTCCACACCGCCAGCCTCAGGAACCAGTGCTTGTCCTCGAAGTTGTGCTTGCACGAGAACCACAGCGCGGCGGCGAAGAAGGCGATCAGGTAGAAGCCCAGCCCGGCCATCACCCGGAACGTCCAGAACAGCGGCAGCACCCGCGGCACCGTGTCCAGCGCGGCCTTGGCGATCTCTTCTGGCGTGGCGTTGAGGATGTCCTCGCGGTAGCGCTTGAGCAGCAGGCCGTGGCCCAGGTCCTGCCAGTGCTTGTCGAACACCGCCCGCGCCTCGGCGTCGTTGCGGTTGGCCTTGAGCCGCTGCAGCGCGCCATAGGCGATTTGTCCGCCGCGCACGCGATGCTCGGCGCGCTTGACCAGCTCCAGGATGCCCGGCACCGGCGTGTTCAACGAGCGCGTGGCGATCAGGCCCATCAGGTACGGCACCTTGATCGCGTAGTCGTTCCTGCCGGTAGCCTGGTTGGGGATGCCGAAGGCGGTGAAGTCGGCCGGCGCCTGCTCGGTCTCCCACATCGCTTCGATCGCCGCCAGCTTCATCTTCTGGTGTTCGTTGGCGGCGTAGCCGCTCTCGTCGCCCAGCACCACCACCGACAGCGAGGAGGCCAGACCGAACGCGGCGGCCACCGCGAACGAGCGCCGGGCGATGTCGCGGTGTTTGCCGCGCAGCAGGTACAGCGCGCTGATCGACATCACGAACACCGCGCCGGTCACGTAGCCGGCGCTGACCGTGTGCACGAACTTGGCCTGCGCTACCGGGTTGAACACCACCGCCATGAAGTCGACCACTTCCATGCGCATGGTGTCCGGGTTGAACACCGCGCCGGTCGGGTTCTGCATCCAGCCGTTGGCGATCAGGATCCACACCGCCGACAGGTTGGTGCCCAGCGCCATCAGCCAGGTCACCATCAGGTGCTTGACCGGCGTGAGCTTGCTCCAGCCGAAGAAGAACAGGCCGATGAAGGTCGCTTCCAGGAAGAACGCCATCAGCCCTTCGATCGCCAGCGGCGCACCGAAGATGTCGCCGACGTAGTGGCTGTAGTAGGACCAGTTCATGCCGAACTGGAACTCCATGACGATGCCGGTGGCCACGCCCATCGCGAAGTTGATGCCGAACAGCACGCCCCAGAACAGGGTCATGCGCCGCCATACGTCCTTGCGGGTCATGACGTACACGCTCTCCATGATCGCGATCATGAAGGACAGGCCCAGGGTGAGCGGGACGAACAGGAAATGGTACATCGCGGTCATGGCGAACTGCAGCCGCGACAGCTCTACGACAGTGGTGTCGATCATGGCTGTGCTACCTCATGGAAGATGTGCATCTGGGTGGCCGAGTGGGCGGGAGATTGGAGGCGATCTTCCGCCGCGCCGGCGCGCTCGACCTTGATTCAGATCAATGTGCGGAACCGGGGTGCCCGGCATCGTGGCGGCCACGGCGGTTCCAGCCCGGAAGCGCCTTCCCCGCTAAACTGGCGGCTTCGTTCGCCGTGCCGAGCCCGTTTTGACCGCCGCCGAGCCGTCCGCCGCACCGCCCGCCGACACGCCGCAACAGCGGCAGCAGCGCATGCGTTGGCTGGATGCCCTGGCCGCGGCGGCGCGCGGCCGCCAGCGCCTGGCCGCGGCGGCCATCAGCGTGTCCGGCGCGCTGCTGATCGTGCAGGCCGGCGCCATCGCCTGGCTGGTGCAGGCGCTGCTGGTGGATCGCCGCGAACTGGTGCAGGCGCTACCGGCCTTCGGCCTGCTGGCGCTGGTGTTGGCGCTGCGCGCCGGGCTCGGCGCCGCAGCGCAGCGCGCCGCCGGCGACGTCGCCGATGCGGCGAAACTCGAGCTGCGCCGGCGCGTGTACCGGCAGCTGCTGCAGCGCGGGGCGCTGTGGTTGCGCGGGCAGCGCAACGGCGAACTGGGCGAGCTGCTGCTGGCGCATGGCGATGCGCTGGACGGCTACTACGCCGGCTACCGGCCGGCCCGCTGGGAAGTGAGCGTGGTGCCGCTGTTGATCGTGATGGCGGTGGCGTGGAGCGACTGGGTGGTCGGCCTGATCCTGCTGTTCACCGCGCCGTTGGTGCCGATCTTCATGATGCTGGTGGGCTGGGGCGCCGAAGCCGCCGGCCGCCGTCAGTTGCGCGAGCTGGCGCGGATGGGCGGGCACTTCGCCGATCGGCTCAAGGGCCTGGGCCTGTTGCGCCTGTACGGGCGCGGCGACGACGAACTGCGCGGGATCGCCGCTGCCGCCGAGGGTGTGCGCGAGCGCACGCTGAAAGTGCTGCGCATCGCGTTCCTGTCGTCCACCGTGCTGGAGTTCTTCGCCTCGGTCAGTGTCGCCATCGTCGCGCTGTACCTGGGCCTGAGCTATCTCGGCATGATCGCCCTGCACGGCAGCGTGCCGACCCTGGGCACCGGCGTGTTCTGCCTGCTGCTGGCGCCGGAGTTCTACGCGCCGCTGCGGCGCCTGGCCGCGCATTACCACGACCGCGCCAATGCGCTGGCCGCGGCGGCGGAGGTGGAGCGCCTGCTGGAAGGCCTGCCGCAGGCCACGGATGCGCCGGTAGCGCGTGCGGAGGACGCCGCCACGTCGAACCATGCTGATGCCGCTATCGATGCCGCGCCCGCCGTCGTCCCGTCGCGCGCGGCACCACTGCTGCAGGCGCGCGCGCTGCACCTGCGGCCGCTGGGTGCGCGCTGCGATGCGGTGCAGGAACTGCATTTCGAGCTGCATGCCGGCCAGCGCCTGGCCCTGGTCGGGCCCAGCGGCAGCGGCAAGAGCACCCTGCTGGAAGCCTTGGCCGGGTGGCTGCCGCCGCGTGCCGGCAGCCTGCAGGTGCGCGCGGGCCTGCGCATCGGCTACGCCGGGCAGCGCCCGTATCTGTTCCACGGCAGCATCGCCGACAACCTGCGCCTGGCCAATCCGCAGGCCAGCGATGCGCAGGTGCGCGCGGCGGCCGAGGCGGCGCAGGTGCTGCGTTTCGCCGCACGCCTGCCACAGGGACTGGATACGCCGATCGGCGAGCGCGGCTTCGGCCTGTCCGGCGGCGAGGCGCGGCGCATCGGCCTGGCGCGGCTACTGCTGCGCGATCCCGAGCTGCTGTTGCTGGACGAGCCGACTGCGTTCCTGGATGCGGAAACCGAAGCGGAATTGCTGCGCACCCTGGCGGTCTTCGCCCACGGCCGCAGCGTGATCGTCGCCACCCACAGCGAGGCGGCGATGCGCTGGGCCGACACCGTGCTGCGGCTGCCGGCACGCGACGCATCCACCACGGCGCAGGGAGCGCGGTCATGAGCGGTACCAAGCGCAATACCTTGCGCGGCGTGTTCGGCCGCCATCTCGGCCGGTTGCTGCTGACCGCGCTGCTGGTGCTGTGCACGATGCTGGCCGGGGTCGGGCTGCTCGGCCTCTCCGGCGGCTTCCTCACCGCCGCGGCGCTGGCCGGCGCGGTCGGCATGGGCAGCGGTTTCAACTTCTTCTCGCCGTCGGCCGGCATCCGCGCACTGACCTTCGCGCGCATCGCCTCGCGCTACGGCGAAAAGCTGGTGGGGCACGACGCCACCCTGCGCATCGCCCGCGACCTGCGCGTGTGGTTCTTCCGCCGCGCGCTGCCGCTGGCGCCGGCACGGCTCGGCGCCAGCCGCACCGGCGAATTGCTGGCGCGGCTGATGTCGGACATCGGCGAGGTCGATGGCCTAGTGGTGCGTGCGCTGGCGCCACTGGCGGCCCTGCTCGGGGTCGGCGCGATCGGCATCGCCGCGGCCGCCGCGATCCACTGGCCTGCAGCGCTGGTGCTGGCCGCGCTGGCCTTGGCGATCGGGCTTGGCGTGCCGTGGGTAGTGGCGCGCGGCGGCGAAGCGCGCGAACACGCACGCGCGCAGCAGCGCGAAGCCTTGCGCACGCTGGCCTACGAAGGCCTGGAGGGCGCCGCCGACCTGGCCGCGCTCGAGGCGCAGGCCGCCTGGATCGCGCGCGTGGACGCCAGCGCACAGGCACTGCGCGCCGAGGACCGGCGCCAGCGGCAGCGGCTGATCGGCGGCAACGCCTTGCACGCGCTGTGCGCGGCGCTGGGCCTGCTGGCGATGCTGTGGGTGGCGCTGGGTGCGGCCCGCACCGACGCGATCGGCGCCGAACAGGCCGCCGGCCTGGTATTTCTGACCGTGGCCCTGCTCGAGGTGTGGGCCGGGGCCGGCCTGGCCTGGCAGGCGCTGCAGTCCGGCCGCGTCGCCGCGCGGCGCTTGCAGGCGATCGCCGGGCAGGCCCCGCCGGTGCTCGATCCGGCGCAACCGCAGGCGCTGCCGGCCACGGGTGAGGTGCAGTTCGACAACGTGGTGTTCGCCTGGCCGGGCGAGACCCGGCGCGTGCTCGATGGCGCGACCCTGCGCATCGCCCCGGGCGAGCGCATCGCCATCTCCGGCGACAGCGGCAGCGGCAAGACCACCTTGTCGGCGTTGCTGCTGCGGCTGTGGGATCCGCAACAGGGCAGCGTCCGCTATGCCGGCGTGGACCTGCGCGAGGTCGCCGAGCCACAGTGGCACCGTCGCATCGCCTGGTTGCCGCAGGGCGCCCCGGTGTTCGCCGGCAGTGTGCGCGACAACCTGCGCCTGGGCGATCCCACGGCCGACGATGCGCGGCTACAGCGCGTGTTGGCCGACGTGCGGCTCGACGTCTGGCTGCACGAAGTCGGCGGCCTCGACGCCTGGCTCGGCGAGAACGGCGCCACCATGTCCGCCGGCCAGGCGCGGCGCCTGGCCCTGGCTCGCGCCCTGTTGCGCGAGGCGCCGCTGCTGGTGCTGGACGAACCCACCGAAGGCCTGGACGTGGACACCGCGCAGGCGCTGCTGCGCGACCTAGCCCAGACATTGGGCCAGCGCAGCCTGCTGCTGATCAGCCACGATGCGCTGCCCGCCGGCGTGGTGCATGTGCGCTATCGGTTGCAGGAGGGGCGGCTCGTGCGCAGCGTCGAGGTGTCGGGCGATGACACGGTGTGAGACACGCGCAGCGTGACTGGTGAAGCGCGGCGCACACCTGCCACGCATGGCGGCAATCCTCAAGCATATGTGTTGCAGAACGATGGCAACTGAGACGAGATTCTCTGATGGTATACAACGCGCCGTCAGTGTCGGCCTGTGAGACGTCGCCGCTCTAGAATTCCGCGACGGTCGGTGATGCGGAACGAACACCACGAAGCGGTTGTCAGTTTTTCCGGATTGCCGGGCGACAGGGGGTTGCCCATCGGAGAAAAGGAGTTTCACTTATGCCTGGAACAATGTTCGTAAACAAATGTCTGTCGGCCCTGGTGCGCTTGGGGGTGATGGCAGGGCTGATATTGAGTGGTGCAGTGCATGCACAGGCGCCCACCAACGATCCGCTTTCTGCGCAGCAGTGGAATCTGTCCGCGATTCGCGCACCGCAAGCCTGGGCATTGGCACCGGCGAATGGCCAGAGGATTCGCGTCGCTGTGATCGATTCTGGGTACTCGGGACATCAGGATATCAATTGGGCCAAGGACGGGAATGGAAAGGATCTGTACTTTTCTTGGTCCAGTGATAGGAACCAAGGGAGAGAGGATGGGGAGTTCTCACACGGCTCTCATGTTGCGGGCATCATTGCTGCAAAAACGCAGAATGGCCAAGGAATTGCTGGGGTATGCCCGCAATGCGAAATCCTGTCTAGAAAAGTCAATTCGCCCTTATCGGACGATGCTCTCGCTGCTGCAATCAAACAAGCTGTCCAGTCCGGTGCCAGAGTCATCAATCTAAGTCTGGCGGAAGCTAACATGACCTGTGGTAACTATAATTATACCAATCTCGCCATTGCCCAAGCACATGCTGCAGGCGTCTCGATTGTTGCGTCGGCTGGCAACCATAACGCGCCAGGAATAACTTACGACCAAGGTGCTTCCGCCTCCTGGGTGGATGTAGACAAAGTGCGGCCAGCCTCTTGTCCTGGAGTTATCTCTGTCGGCGCAACCGACCAGATGAATCTTGAGGCTCCTTACACGAATGGCGGGGTTTCCTTGACGTTGATGGCGCCCGGTGGTGGCGCTACCCGTGATGAAGGGGTCTATGGCGCTGGGGTGGGGGATTGTCCAGTAATAGTTAATCGGATTTCGCAGGGAAACAGCACAACGAGAGTTGGTGTGCTTTCTGCTTGGGCGATGAATAATGGCAATGGATTGACTTCGTGTTATCGTTATCTTTCGGGTACGTCCATGTCGGCACCACACGTCAGTGGAGTGATCGGACTGATGCTGTCTGTGAATCCTAGTCTGACGCCCGATCAGATCAGGGACATTCTGCAGCGCACTGCGACGCCAATGGTGTGCGAAGGCAATCGATGTGGGGCAGGTCTGCTTAACGCGGAGGCTGCAGTCAATTGGGCGCGTTCGATAGTAGGCAGTGGCAAAGTTCCTGGCCCGTGCTTATACAATTTTGGTGGCGATTCGCTCCAAATCACGGAATGTACGTTGGACAGCATGGCTGAAGCACCCGATGGTGCCGTGTCCGTCACTGCCTACGGTAATCTGTGGAAGTTCGACGCACAGGGGCAACTCGCGGCCAGGCCAACGCCATTGAGCAGCGTGCCGCGTTATGTCGCTGCAGCCGGTCCTTGTACGGAATTTGTTAATATTCAGGATGTGTGTAAATTCGAAACCCGCACTGAGGTCAATTACCCGGGCGTTGGTTATCTGGAGTCAATCACCGCTTACGGCCGCTATTGGAATTTCGATGCCAACGGACAGCCATTCGGTCCGCAGGGCGGTGAGCTGAAAGACGTCCCACGGTATGCTGCTGGCCCCTGCAAGGGGAAGAATCTCTGCGTGTTCGACACCCGTTCCTTGGTCGTGTTTCCGGAGTGGGGCGGGCTGGTCGAGTCGGTAAACGCCTACGGGCAGTACTGGATGTGGGATGCGAACGGCAAGCTGCTTGCTTCAGGCCCGTTGCAGAGCGTGGCGCGCTACCAGCAGATCTGCTGGTACGGGCCGGCAGGCGAGGCATGCAAGTTCGACACCCGCGAGCTCAAGAACAACCGGCATGAGGTGATCACCGCCTATGGCCGCTACTTCGAGTTCGATGGCGAGACGCTGATTCAGAACACGGCGTTGGCAGACATGGCAAGGTTCAACTGATTCGTCGTTGCCGGCGTTCTGCTGCAACGATCGGCGGGAGCACGGCAAAGAATTTGCCGTGCTCCCGCTCTTGCCGGTGGCAGCTCGTCTGTCGCCGGCATTCGGATGGTCAGCGCGTACGGCCGCGGTATTGCCTACTCGCGAGCGATCTGCAAGTTGGGATGGTGTTCGGAATGAGCTCAACTCACCGAATGGGATGCGTCTCCGGGTAGGCCCATCTCGACCGATGACGATGACGGCATCGCAAGGCACCGCATGAGGGGGTGGTGCGGCCAGCACGCCGTACCACTCACAACGCGTCCAGAAACTCCCGCACCGCCGGCCCGAACCGCGCGAAATCGACCAGGAACGCGTCGTGCCCTTGTGGCGAATCCAGACCCAGGAACTGCGCCTGTGCGCCACCAGCGCGCAGGCCGTCGGCGATCTGTTGCTGCTGCTGCACCGGAAACAGGATGTCGGTGTTGGCGCCGATCGCGAGCGCGCGCTCGACGCGGATCGTGGCGAGACCGGCGAGCACGTCGCCGCCGGCGGGCTCGGCCAGGTCGAACCAGTCCATCGAGCGGCTCAGGTACAGATAGCAGTTCGGGTCGAAACGGCGCACGAAGCGGCGGGCGTGGCCTTCCAGGTAGCTTTCGACCTGGAACTCCAGGCCGAACGGATCGTCGTCGGTCTGGTCCGAATCCAGGCGGACGCGGCCGAAGCGGCCGTCCCATTCCAGCGCCGAGCGATAGGTGATCACGCCGAGCTTGCGCGCCATGCGCATGCCCGACTCGGGATAGGTCGCTTCGTCGTAGTCGCCACCGTTCCAGTTCGGGTCCAGCCGGATCGCCTCGCGCTGCAGCGAGCGGATCGCGATCGAGAACGGCAGTGCCTGCGCGCTGCCGGAAATGTTGATGTGGCTGCCCGCCAGGCCGGGATGCCGGTGCAGCAGCGCCAGCGCGGTCATGCCGCCCATGGAGTTGCCGATCACGCAGGCCAACTGCGCGATGCCCAATGCCCGCACCACCTGCGCAGCGGCATCGGCGCCATCCTCGATTGACAGCTCGGGGAAGTGCAGGCGATACGGTTGGCCGTCGTCCGGGTGCGGCGAGGCGGGCCCCGTCGAGCCCTTGCAACTGCCCAGCGAGTTCACGCAGATCACGAACCAGCGCTGCGTGTCGATCGGCTTGCCCGGGCCGAGCATGCCTTCCCACCAGCCGGGCGTGGGATCGTCGGCGTTGGCCGCGGCATGCGCATCGGGCGACAGCCCGGTGACGATCAGGATCGCATTGTCGCGTGCGGCCGACAGCATGCCCCAGGTTTCGTAGGCGACCCGCGCGCCATGCAGCTGGCCGCCGCGCTTCATCGGGAACGGCGAGGGCAGGGCGAGGAAGCGGCTGCCGGGCGGGATGAATTCGGTCATGCGCCGATTCTAGCCGCGCCATTGCGCATCCGCGTATGCGTGGTGCGAGATGCAGCGTGTCGATGGCGATGGAATCCGCCAGCTGCGCAGTGCCGGCTCTCATCATCCGCGTTCGCCATGACCACGCGCGATAAGGTCACGCTCGATAAGGTGTCGCCTCGTAGGAGCGGCTTCAGCCGCGACGGGCTTTACCGGCAATACCTGTCGCGGCTGAAGCTGGGGCTCTCCTAGGGATTAGAAGTGCCCTTCAGTCGCGACCGGCATTTCAGCTCATGCTGATTCCGAAGGAGACAAGAGCCGCTTCTACGCGTAGGCCTCTCGTCGTTGTCACAGGCCCGCTCTGCCCGAGACCGGGCTCGCGCGGCAAGGCTCAAAGACAAGCGCCCCTCCTGCACTCATGTCGGAGCGACTAAGGCTTGCCGATCACCAGCTCCACCGGCGCGGTCGCCGGCAGGGTCACCGTCACCGGCGCCGATTCCAGGTCGCCCTCCTGGCGCATCGCGTTGCCGCTGGCCGACAGCCGCGCCACGACCTGCACTTGCTGGAGCTGCGAGAGTTTCTGCGTCGGCATCGGGCTGTCCGCATCGCTCAGCGTCACCCGCAGCGGCAGTGCCTGCAGCGGATGTTTCTGCACCGCCACCGGCATCGGTGGGCCGCCCGGCACGCGCGCGATCACGAACACGCTGGCGTCGCCGCGCAGGCGTACGCGTGCGGCGAACGCCGGATCCAGCGACACCGCCACGGTCAGGCCGGCGCTCGCCGGCGCCTTGTCAGGCTGCGCCGTGGCGGCCGCGGTGCCGGTAGCGGGCAGCGCGGGCAGGCCGGCCGCGCTGCGCGCCGCGTCGATCTGCGGCCGCAGCGCCGCGGCGGTGGCCGTGTCCACGCGTGGCAACAGGGCTTCCCAGGTGGCGGCCGCGGCCGCGTCCTGGCCGCGCTGGCGCTGGGCGATGCCCAGGAACCAGGCGCCGCGTTCGCTGCCCGGTGCCAGTTGCAGGGCGTGCTGCAGCCACGCCAGCGCCTGGTCGTCGAACTGCCGTTGCGGGTTGGCCAGCGCACGCGCCTCGGCCGCTTCGATCAGCAACGGCGCCTGTTCCGGCGCCAGGCGCACTGCACGCTCGAACGCGGCCGCGGCCTCGCTGGCGTGCCCCAACGACAGCTGGCTGCGGCCGAGCAGGGCCCAGCCGTCGGCCCGGTTCGGATCCTTGGCCAGTGCCGCCTGCAGTTGCTTGACGCCGTCTTCCAGCGAGCGCGGCGCCTCGCGGTTCTGCGCCTGCAAGGCACGCGGCGTGCCGACCAGGGCGTACAGCGCTGCGGTCGCCACGCCCAGCGCCAGTACCGCCACCGCCAGCACCGCGCCCTTGCGCCCGCCGCCGCGCAGCGGCCACAGCACCACCGCGAAGACCAGCGCCGCCAGCGCCACCGCCGCGGCCGACATGCCCCAACTCAGCATCGCCTCACCATTCCTGTTCGTCCTGCAGCGGCAGCGCGGTCGTCGCTGGCGCGCGCTGGCGCACCATCCGGATCAGTACCACCGCGCCACCGGCCAACAGCAGCAAGGGGCCGAACCACAGCAGCCAGGTCCGTGCTTCCAGCTGCGGCCGGTACAGCACGAACTCGCCGTAGCGATCGACCAGGAACTGCTTGATCTGCGCATCCGACTTGCCCTGGTGTATGAGCTCCAGCACTTCGCGGCGCAGGTCCATGGCGATCTGCGCGTGCGAATCGGCCAGCGACTGGTTCTGGCATTGCACGCAGCGCAGTTCGGCGGTCAGCGCATGGAAGCGCGCTTCCTCGGCGGCGGAGCGGTAGGCCAGCGGCGTCGGATCGGACACCGGTTCGGCACCGGCCAGCGTGGGCCACGCCAGCAACGCCAGCAGGCCCAGCCGCAGCGCACGCCGGCCGTGGCTCATGGCGTGGCCTTGCCTTGCGCCCGGGTCGGCGGGGCGTCGCGCTCGGCCTGCTGCAAGGCCGGCAGCAGTTCGTCGCGGATGATCTGGTCGGTCAGCGGGCCGGCATGCTTCCAGCGCACCACGCCGCGCGCATCGACCAGGAAGGTCTCCGGCGCCGCGGCCACGCCCCAGTCGATCGCGGTGCGCCCGTCGGGATCGAACAGCACCGCCAGGAACGGATTGCCGAGCTGTTCCAGCCAGCGCAGTGCGTCCTCGCGGCTGTCCTTCCAGTCGTAGCCGATCACCCGCACACGCTTGCTCAGCGCGAAGCGGGTCAGCACCGGGTGTTCCTCGCGGCAGGCCGGGCACCAGCTGCCCCACACGTTGAGCACGTACGGCGCGCCCAGCAACTCGCTGCTGCGCACGCGGATCGAGGCGTCGTGCAGCAGCGGCAGTTCGAACGCCGGCGCCGGCTTGCCGATCAGTGCCGAGGGCAGCGCGTCGCGATCGACGCTGCCGGAGCGCTGCACCGCATACACCATCAACGCCAGCAGGCCGAGGAAGAACAGGGCGCCCAGCAGGATGGCGGGCAGCGGCAGGCGACGTGGAGCGGGAGCGGACATCAGGGGGTCTCCGGGGAACGACGGAAGCGCCGGTCGGCGGCGGTGACGAAACCGCCCAGCGCCATCAGCGCCGCGCCAAGCCAGATCCAGCGCACGAAGGGTTTGACGTGGACGCGCATCGCCCAGGCATTGCCGCCCAGCGGCTCGCCGAGGGCGACGTAGACATCGCCGAACAGGCCGGGGTGGATGCCGGCCTCGGTCATGTTCTGGCCGCCGCTGGCGTACAGGCGCTTTTCCGGGTGCAGTAGCGCCAGCGGGCGATCGTCGCGCAGCACCTGCACGTGCGCACGCTCGGCCACGTAGTTGGGACCCTTGCGCTGGTCCAGCCCCTGCAGCTCGAAGCGGTAGCGGCCCAGGTCCAGGTGCTGTCCGGGCGCCAGCGCCACTTCGCGCTGCTGCTCCAGGGCCTCGACCAGCAGCGCACCGGCCAGGAACACCGCGATGCCGGTGTGGGCCAGGGTCATGCCCAGCATCTCGGCGGTGAAGCGGCTGCCCTTGAGCCGGCGCCGGCTCCATACGAAACGCGCGGTGCCCAGCAGTACCCAGGTTGCGGCAGCGACGCCGGCGGCGGTCTTCCATGCGCCCTGCGGTGCCAGGAAGAAGCCGATCGCGCCGGCCAGCAGCGCCAGGCCGGCCCACGGCGCCAGCAGCGCCAGCGGCCGCGATGCCTGTTCGCGCTGCCAGCGGGTCAGCGGCCCGAACGGCAGCAGCGCCACCAGCGGCGCCATCAGCACGATGAACAAGGTGCCGAAGTAGGGCGGCCCCACCGACAGCTTGCCCAGGTCCAGCGCATCGGCCAGCAGCGGATACAACGTGCCCAGCAGCACCATCGCGCAGGCGCAGGTCAGCAGCAGGTTGTTGGCCAGCAGCAGGGTCTCGCGCGACGCCGGCGCGAAGCGTTGCCGCGCCTCGTCGGCCGCCGCCGCCACGCGGCCGCCGCGCAGCGCGTACAGCAGCAGCGCGCCGCCGCACAGCAGGCTCAGGAACACCAGGATGAACAGGCCGCGGGCGGGATCGGCGGCGAACGAGTGCACGCTGGTCAGCACGCCCGAGCGCACCAGGAAGGTGCCCAGCAGCGACAACGAGAATGCGGCGATCGCCAGCAACAGGGTCCAGGCGCCGAAGCTGCCGCGCTTCTCGGTGACCGCCTGCGAATGCAGCAGCGCCGCGCCGGCCAGCCACGGCATGAAGCTGGCGTTTTCCACCGGGTCCCAGAACCACCAGCCGCCCCAGCCCAGTTCGTAGTACGCCCACCAGCTGCCGAGGGCGATACCGATGGTCAGGAAGCCCCAGGCCACATTGGTCCACGGCCGCGTCCAGCGCAGCCAGCGCGCGTCCACCTGGCCGTCCAGCAGCGCGGCAATGGCGAACGCGAACGGCACCGCGAAGCCGACGTAGCCGGCGTACAGCAGCGGCGGATGGATCACCAGGCCGGGATCCTGCAGCAGCGGGTTGAGATCGCGCCCTTCCAGCGGCGCCGGCAGCAGCCGCGCGAACGGGTTGGAGGTGAACAGCAGGAACGCCAGGAAGCCGATGCTGACCAGCGCCAGGGTGCCGATCACCCGCGCCACCACTGGGGCCGGCAGGCGCCGCGAGTACAGCGCGACCGCGCCGGTCCACAGCGCCAGGATCAGCGTCCACAGCAGCAGCGAGCCCTCGTGCGCGCCCCACACCGCCGAGTAGCGGTATATCAGCGGCAGCAGCGAATTGGAGTTCTCGGCCACGTAGGCCACCGAGAAGTCCTGGGTCACGAACGCATGGGTGAGGATCGCGAAGGCGCCGGCCACCAAGGCCAGTTGCGCGAACGCGGCCGGCCGCGCCACGCCCATCCAGCGCGCATCGCCGCGCTGCGCGCCGGCGAGCGGCAGCAGCGCCTGCAGCACGGCGGTCAGCAGGGCGAGGATCAGCAGGAGTTGGCCGACCTCAGGAAGCATACGGCCGGGACCCGGGACCCGGGACCCGGGACCCGGAAGAGCGTAGATGCGAGGTCTGTTGGTTGGTCGGGGAGCGGTGCGACGGGATACGTGCGAAGCAAGAACGGACGGTGCCAGTTCCGATGAGTGGATGCGCAACAACGTCGCAGACGCGGTGCAACCGCTTTTCCAGGTCCCGGGCCCCGGGTCCCGAGTCCCGGCTGTTCGGGTCCCGCGCCGTCCGTGCCATCACTGCGCCACCCCCACATCATGCTTGCGATGCGCGCTGCCCATCTTGTCCGCCAGTTCCTTCGGCATGTAGGTCTCGTCGTGCTTGGCTAGCACGTCCTCGGCGACGAACACGCCGTCGCGCATGCGGCCGGTGGCCACCACCGCCTGGCCCTCGCGAAACAGGTCGGGCAGGATCCGGTCGTACTGCACGGTGAGCTGCGCATCGCCGTCGGTGACCCGGAAGTGCGACTGCAGCGCGCCAGGGGCGCGCTGGAACGAGCCCTTCTCGACCATGCCGCCGAGGCGGAAGCGCGCGTGCGCGCCGGTCTTGCCGGCCAGCACCTCGGCCGGGGTGTACAGGTAGGCGGTATTGCGCTGCAGGGCCATCGCCACCAGGGTGGTGGTCAGGCCGGCGGCCAGCACCAGCAGCATCAGCCACAGCAGGCGGCGCTTGCGCTGCGGATTCATCGGCTCAGCTCCAGCGGCGGCGCCGGTTCGGCCTTGGCCTGGCGCTTGCGTTGCGCGCGCAGCCGCGCCGCCCGCAGCGCAGCGCGCACCTGCAGCCGCGCCAGCACGAAATCGGCCAGCAGCACGCCGGCGAACACCGCATAGGCGCCGACCACATACGGCAGGTAGTTCATCCGCGCGCCTCCGCCAGCTGCGTCACCCAGTCCTTGCCGGCCTCGCGGCGCAGGTTGTCGGCGCGCGCGCGCGCCAGCAGCGAGCCGGCGAACCAGAACTTGGTCGCGGCCACCATCAGCCACAGCGGCGGCAACATGCTCGGGTCCATGCTGGACTGGCCGAACAGGCGGATGGTCTGGCCCTGGTGCAGCGAGTTCCACCACACCACCGAATAGCGGATCACCGGCAGCAGCACCACGCCGACGATGGCCAGCAGCCCGGCCGCGCGCGCCGCGGTGCGCCGGTCCTCGATGGCCAGGTACAGGCCCATCACGCCGATGTACAGGAACAGCAGGATCAGTTCGGTGGTCAGGCGCGGGTCCCAGTCCCACCAGGCGCCCCACATCGGCTTGCCCCAGATGCTGCCGGTCAGCAGGGTGATCAGGGTGAAGGCGGCGCCGATCGGCGCGCAGGCCATTGCCAGGATCTCGCACAGCTTGATCCGCCACACCTGGGCGATGGCCGCGTACACGGCCATCAGGCCGAACACGAACAGGCTCATCCAGGCACTGGGCACATGGATGTAGAGGATGCGGAAGGCATCGCTCTGCAGGCGGTCGGCCGGCACCACGAACAGCGCCTGCCAGATGCCCACGCCGGCCAGCAGCAACGCGGCCAGGTAGCACCACGGCGTCCAGCGCGCCGCGAAGCGGTCGAAGGTCGGCGGCGAACCGAGTTGGTGGAACCAGCGGACGAGAGAGGCCATGCGGACGATTCTAGCTGGCGGGAGGCGGGCTTCGATGCGACAACATTCGATGCGACAACGACGGAACGGCGATGGAGCACTGCGCTTGCATGGTACGGCCGCCGCCGCGCCGGTGCTGCGCCAAAGGCTCAGCTCAGCGAGATGCGGATCGCCGCGGCCGCCGCCAACGGCGCCAGCACCAGGCCCGCGACCAGGCCGGCGGCCAGCAACAGCAGGCCGCCGGCCGGATCCAGGCCCTGTGCCGCCGCCGCCACGCTGCCCGCGCCGAACACCAGCACCGGTACGTACAGCGGCAAGGCCAGCAGCGCGACCAGGATGCCGGCGCGCTTCATGCCCACCGTCAGCGCCGCGACCACCGCGCCGAGCAGGCTCAGCAGCGGCGTCCCCAGCGCCAACGATGCCAGCAGCACCGGCATGCGGTCATGCGGCAGGTGCAGCAATTCGCCGAGCAGCGGCGCGGCCACGATCAGCGGCAACGCGGTGGTGACCCAGTGCAGCAGCACCCGCACCAGGACCAGCCAGGCCAGCGGCACCGGCGCCAGCAGCCATTGCTCCAGCGAGCCGTCCTCGGCGTCGCTGCGGAACAGGCTGTCCAGCGCCAGCAGGCCGGCCAGCAGCACCGCCAGCCACAGCGCGGCGCCGGCCACCTCGCCGAGCAGGCGCGGCTGGTTGCCCAGCGCCAGCGCGAACAGGGCCACGATCAGCAGGGCGAACAGCGCCGGCTGCAGCGCGTCGCCGCGACGCCGCCACAGCAGGCGCAGGTCGCGCACCAGCAGTGCGCGGGTGGCTTGCCAGAGGGAAGGAACGGGCGTGGCCAGGCTCATGCGGCGACTCCGCTCAAGGTCAGCATGCGGGTGCGCACCGGTGGCGCGGCATAGGCGCCATGGGTGGTGACCAGGGCCGCGCCGCCGCTGCGCAGGTGCGCGGCGATCATCCGGTTGACCAGGGTGATGCCGTCCAGGTCGAGGTTGGCGTAGGGCTCGTCAAGCAGCCACAGCGGCGCCGGCGACAGCCACATCCGCGCCAGCGCCAGGCGCTTCTTCTGCCCGGCCGACAACTGCCGCACCAGGGTGTCCTCGTAGCCGGCCAGGCCGACGATGGCCAGCGCGCTGCCGGGCATCTGCTTGGCGCGGCGCCCCTGCAGGCCGCACAGGTAGTGCAGGTTCTCCAGGGTGCTCAGGTCGGCCTTCAGCGCGCCCAGGTGGCCCAGGTAGGCCATGAAGCGGGCGCGGTCGCCGCGACGCACCGGGTGGCCGTCGATCTCGATGCGCCCGGCCTCGGCGCGCAGCAGGCCGACCAGCACCCGCAGCAGGGTGGTCTTGCCGGCGCCGTTGTCGCCCTGCACCAGCAGCGCTTCGCCGGCATCCAGGTGGAAGTCCAGTGGACCGAACACCGCGGCGTCGTCGCGGGCGAACGTGAGCCCGTGCGCGGCCAGCAGCGGCGGCGGGGTGTACAGCGGATCGGTCATCGGCGAAGGCCGCGGCGGATGGCGCGGCGGCGGGCGGCAAGGGAAGGCGCGCATTGTATCGGCATGCGGGCGTCCGGCGGATGCCGGCGGCGGCCACACGCGGCGCTGCGCCAGCGGAGCGGCGGCGCTATGGCGCATCGCCGGCAAGCGGCTTTGCGTACACTCGGCGTTTTCCCGCTGCCCGCAGATCCCCCGCATGCATCCGCAGACCAAGCTGCCCAAGGTGGGCACCACCATCTTTACCGTGATGTCGCAACTGGCCGCCGAGCACGGCGCGGTCAACCTGGGTCAGGGCTTTCCCGACTTCCCGGTGCCGCCGCGGCTGATCGAGGCGCTGGACCGCGCCATGCGCGACGGCCACAACCAGTACCCGCCGATGACCGGCGTGCCGGCGCTGCGCCAGGCGATCGCCGAGAAGGCGCTGCGCTGCTATGGCGCCCAGGTCGATGCCGACACCGAGGTCACCGTCACCAGCGGCGCCACCGAGGCGCTGTTCAACGCCATCCACGCCGTGGTGCGCCCGGGCGAGGAAGTGATCGTGCTGGATCCGGCCTACGACAGCTACGAGCCGGCGATCGACCTGGCCGGCGCGCGTGCGGTGCACGTGCCGCTGGACCCGCACACGTTCGCGGTGGACTGGGAGCGCGTGCGTGCGGCGATCACCCCGCGCACCCGCCTGCTGATGCTCAACAGCCCGCACAACCCGTCCGGGGCGATGTTCGGCGCCGACGACCTGCAGGCCGTGGCCGAGCTGTTGCGCGGCAGCGACATTTTCCTGATCTCCGACGAGGTCTACGAACACATCGTGTTCGACGGCCGCCGCCACGAATCGGTGCTGCGCTGGCCGGAGTTGCGCGAGCGCGCCTTCGTCGTCTCCAGCTTCGGCAAGACCTACCACTGCACAGGCTGGAAGATCGGCTACGCGATCGCGCCGCCGGCGCTCAGCGCCGAGTTCCGCAAGGTCCACCAGTACAACACCTTCGCCAGCTTCGGCCCGGCCCAGCACGCCTTCGCCGCGATGATCCGCGAGGAGCCCGAGCACGACGAGCAGCTCGGCGCGTTCTATCAGGCCAAGCGCGACCGCTTCCGCGAACAGTTGCTGGGCACGCGACTGAAGCCGCTGCCGGTGCCGGGCGGCTATTTCCAGTTGGTGGATTATTCGGCGGTGAGCGACCTGCCCGACACCGAGTTCGTGAAGTGGCTGACCATCGAGAAGGGCGTGGCGGCGATCCCGCTGTCGCCGTTCTACCAGGACCCGCCGCAGGGTCAACGCCTGGCGCGGCTGTGCTTCGCCAAGAACGAGGCGACGCTGGATGCGGCGATCGAGCGTCTACGCGCGCTGTAGCGCGCGTAGACGCCGGGATTGGGGATTCGGGAATGGGGAATGGTAGAAGCGGGTTTCCTGGTGCGGGGCGGGCATGTCGGTCGGGGGGATCTATTTCGGCGTTACGTTTGGGCTGGCCGCGGTCTGCGCGGTGGTCGACGGGGCGCTGTTCTACGGGCATGTGCTGACGGGATTGGCCGATCGCGGCCAGCGGGTCGGGATGGATTTCAGCGTGGTGCCGTTCCGGCGCCAGGCCTACGTGGACCGCTATCTCGGCCTGCTGACGCCGAAGGAGCGGGGCACGCTGGCAACCGCCTGGTCCGCCATCTGCCATGGGTAACGCCTACACTGGGCCTGCTGTGCCTGGTCGGCACGATCTGCATCGGAGTACGTTGGGGATGACACAGGTGGCACAGGATCTGAGGATCTCATTGGTCCAGGGCGATACCCGCTGGCACGATCCGGCCGGCAACCGCGCGCACTACGCCGAACTGCTGGCGCCGCTGGCCGGCGTCACCGACCTGGTGATCCTGCCGGAGACCTTCACCAGCGGTTTCTCCAACGACGCGCTGGCGCAGGCCGAGGACATGGACGGGCCGACGGTAGCGTGGATCCGCGAGCAGGCAGCGCGGCTGGGTGCGGCGGTGACCGGCAGCGTGCAGTTGCGCGTGCCGGGCGCCGATGGCGAGGCCAAGGTGTTCAACCGCCTGCTGTGGGCCACGCCGGACGGCGCGCTGCAGCACTACGACAAGCGCCACCTGTTCCGCTACGGCAACGAACACCTGCGCTACGCCGCCGGGCGAGAACGCCTGTGCGTGGAGTGGAAGGGCTGGCGGATCAATCCGCAGATCTGCTACGACCTGCGCTTCCCGGTGTTCTGCCGCAACCGCTACGACGTCGAGCGCCCCGGCCAGTTGGACTTCGACCTGCAACTGTTCGTCGCCAACTGGCCCTCGGCACGCGCCTACGCCTGGCGCACGCTACTGCGCGCGCGCGCGATCGAGAACCTGTGCTTCGTGGCCGCGGTCAACCGGGTCGGCGTGGACGGCAACGAATTGCACTATGCCGGCGACAGCGCGGTGATCGATTTCCTCGGCCAGCCGCAGTTGGAGATCCACGAGCGCGAACAGGTGGCCACCACCACCATCTCCGCCGCTGCGCTGACTGCGCATCGCGCGCGTTTCCCGGCCATGCTCGATGCGGACGCCTTCAGCCTGGACGACTAGCCCGCGCCTCCCATTAATCCAGAAGGCTCACTCTGTGTCCGGAGGGCTCCCCTTGTAAGAGCGGCTTCAGCCGCGACGGGCTTTCCCGTTAACACCTGTCGCGGTTGATTCCGACAAGGGAACAAGAGCCCTTCCACAGGATCGTGCGGCGAGCTTGGCGGGTGCACTGTGGGAGGGACTTCAGTCCCGACGCATTGCGCCATCGGAAAGCACGCCGCTTTGCGCGTCGCCGCTGCATGACAGTTGACTCCTGCAAACGCAACGAGCAGTCAGGCCAAGCCGCCGAAAACGCGTTTCAGCGATGCTTGGCGCCGGCGTCGCGTACTGCATGTGCCCGGCCAGGCAGGGACCAGCCCGCCGCAAGTGGAAATGCCTGCTGAACGCGCGCGCGACGCCTCCGCAACCTTGTCGCGGCCGCGACAACCCCATTGCTACCCTCGCGCCTTGTCCACCCACCCGGAATACCCACATGATCAAGTCGCTTTCTCTGCTCGCACTGCTGGGCGCGGCCGCCCTGGCGCCGCAGGCCCAGGCCGCCGGCAACATCGATTGCAAGCTCTCTTTCAACCTGTCCGGCTGGTCGGTGTTCTACAAGACCGCCAAGGGCACCGGCACCATCACCTGCAACGACGGCGCGGTGATCCCGGTCAAGATCAGTAGCAAGGGCGGTGGCCTGACCCTCGGCAAGTCCAAGATCGTCGGCGGCCGCGGCACCTTCACTGGCGCCTACAGCCTCAACGACCTGTTCGGCACCTATGCCGCGGCCGAAGCGCACGCCGGCGTGGTGAAGTCCAGTACCGCGCAGGTGGTCACCAAGGGCGACATCTCGCTGGCCCTGGCGGGTACCGGCGAGGGCGTCGATCTGGGCGTCAATGTCGGCAATTTCGTGATCGAGCGCCGCAAGTAAGCGTTGCTTTTCGGCCTGAAAGCGTCTAGCAGGTCAGGGCGGACCTGCCGCGAACCCTTCGGACACAGGCGCCGTGGGCCTGGTTTAGCCTGGCTTCGATCGCCCCGCCTGCGCAACGGCGGGCGGGGCATGCAGCCGCCTAGGCAGCGAGGACGATCGATGCGAGGTTGACCAGGGCGAGAGTGAGCAGCAGGAGGTTTTTGCGCGACATGTGGGGGGGCCTGCGGTAGGAAGCTGGGTGGGTCTCGGGCCGAGTAAAGCGCGGTCGGAGAGGAGAGGAAAAGCGTCAGGCGGCTGCAACGGGCGCGCGTTGGATGCGACGTCCGAACACGTTCTGCGAGGATGTCAGGGCCAGGAATTCCGCTACCGGCAATGGCCGGCTGAAATAGTAGCCTTGCCCAACGTCGCACTTGATGCTGCGCATGCGCAGCAGATCTTCTTCGGTCTCGATGCCCTCGGCGATCACGCGCATGCCTAGGCCGTGCGCCAGATGGACGATGCCTTCCAGCATTTCGAAGACATGTGTGGTCAGCCGCGAGCGCCAGACCATCTGGCGATCAATCTTCAAGATGTTGAAAGGCGCCATGCACAGGCGATTGATCGACGAGGCGCCGGTGCCGAAGTCGTCGATCGCACAATCGATGCCATTGAGCCGCCAGTGGGCCACTGCGCCTGCGATATTGCCATCCCGGTTGTCCATTCCGTCCTCGGTCACCTCGATGGCGAAATGACGGGTGGCGCCGCCTGAATGAATCAAGCGTTGGACGATGCCGTCAGCCCAACTCGCCGAGACGAGCCGGTTGGCGGACACGTTGATCGACAGCTTCAGCGGTGCTGGTGTGCTCAGCGAGCGGCTGACGCTGGCAACGGTGTCGACCAATTGGTCGATCAGTTCCTCACCCAAATCGCACTCACCTCCCTCGAGCAGGGAGAGGAAGTGGGCCGGGCCGAGCACCCCCAGCGTCGGGTGCTGCCATCGCACCAACGCTTCCGCGCCCACCATGGCGCCGGTGGTGAGGCAATAGCTCGGTTGCAGGAATGCCGAAATTTCTCCAGCGCGATAGGCGGCATAGACATCGTCGGCGGTGATGCGTTGGGTCAGATCCTCGATCAGCTGGCCATCGGTGTCGATGGTCGCCGGCGTGGTGGCGCGGTACAGCATGTCGGTGAAATCGAACAGCCGCAGCGGTTCTCCAGCGAAGATCAACTGCATGAGCCCGCCATCGCGTTGTTGCGCATATTCGTGGATGGCGCTCTGGATGCGCATGTCCGTCACGCCGCCGACGATGACATGCCCGCGGTAATGGCTATTGGCCAGGGTGTCGATCAGTTGCAGGGATGATGCGCCCTGCAAGCGTGCCGACGTCACGACCAGGTCGATCGGCATGGCGCGCATGTGCTCGAGCAGCTGGTCGCTGTCGATTGCGCTGTGGATGTTGGGCACGCCCAAGCGCTGCAGCAGCTTGCCGACGTAAGAACTTTGCAGTTCGCTGTCGTACGCGATCAAGGCGTTCTGGATGTTGACGAATGGGATATGTGCGCTGTTGTTCATGATGGCCTCACCGATGGCACGCGGGCGGCAATGCCTGAATCCCGCCGTTGCCGATGCGATCAGCTTGGCGATCGATCGCGGCTGCGGCGATGGCGCATGCCCCAATCGATGATGGGCGGTCGCCCAAAGGCATGCGCGCGTGTCTGAGCGTGCGGCGGTGCCCGAGTGCGAGCGGAGAAGCGCGAAGAAGCCGGCTTTTTGCTCCGCTGGCGAGCGTGTTGGCGCTGGGCTATCCTGCGGCTATTCGCTTGCCTGCGGCGTCGCAGCGCGTTTGCCGAGAACCGAGATGCCGCAAAAACTACTTGCCAGAACGGGGCGATACTATCGGCGCATCCTCTACGGGTCGGCGGCTGCGCTCTCGCTGTCTATCGTCACCGCTGCCGTGCTGTTCTGCAGCGGCATCCTCGATCAGTACCGCGACAAGCAGGTCGCACAGTTCGTCAAGAACAGCGAGGAAGTGCAGACGCAGGTGGACGAGCTCTCTGCGCGGCTGATTCAATTCGCCGACGTCTACGAGGGCGTGTGGAATCTGCGGCAGAACGATGTGGTGCCAGTGCAGCGTTACGCGCGCAAGTTGGCCGAAGGGCAGGGCGTCACCGTCACCGAGGACGACTTGACCGCCACGCCTTTCACGCTGGCCAGTTCGTTGAGTGGTTCCGTCGACACCGAGCGGCTGGCGACGGCGCTGCGCGTGGTGCGCGACATCTCTGCTGCACCGTCGATCGATGCCAGGAAGACCGGGGTGACCCTGCAGGGATTCCTGTATACGCCTGATGGCAGTTTCATGGCCGCCTCTCCGGTCATGGGGATGGCCGCACTGCGCGCGGCGCGTGATCATGGCGTGGAAAACTTCATCCGCAAGCGCATCGCCGGGGTGGAGCACCTAATCGCGGCCATTCCGCCGCAGACACTGCGCAAGGACCGGCTGTTGTGGCGCCCAGCCGACGTGAGCGACGGTCAGGCGTCCATCTCGCAGCTCATCGTGCCGATGTTTCATGACGACAGGCGCATATTTACCATTGCGCTGTCACTGCCCGATCGTCAGTTCATGCGCTTTTTCCTGCGCAAGGAAACCCGGCGGCCCGGGTTCTTCCTGCTCAGCCAGGACGGAAGCGAAAATCTTGGCGATCCACCACGCGATGCCGACGAAGCCGGCTTGCTGGCCAAGGTACGCGCGTATGCGGTGCAGTTCGATCAGGTCGGCAGTGAACCCGTCACCCTGTACCGCAACGGTATCTTTCTCGTGGTCCAGCGCATCAGCGGGCCGGACTGGATCGCGGTTTATGCCTATAGTTGGGGCGACGTGCTGGGCAATCTGCAGCACGAGTTCGTGACCGGCGCGCTGGTATGTCTGCTCGCATTGAGCCTGATGTGGGCAACTGCCGTCTATTTCGATCTGCGGGTGACCAAGCCGCTGCTCAACAGCGCCGAGAAGTTGATCGAGGCCGAACACTTCAGTAAGGCCATCATCGACACCTTGCCGGTCGGCATTGGGATCTACGCTCCGGAGACCGAGTCGGTGGTGTTGGAGAACGGCGTGGCCAAGCGCATGCTCTGCAACGGCCACGGCAGCGCGGACTTCTATCGCCATGTCATGCGCGAGCGCACTGCCGAGGCGGTCCCGGGCACGCACCACTCGTTCATCGAGGTGCAATGGGACATCGCCGAGGGGCAGAGCAGCTACATCGGCGTGGCGTCTTCGCAAACGCGGTTCGGCGGGCGCCCGGTGATGCTGTTGGGGCTGGTCGACATCAATGAGCGCAAAGCCAACGAAATGCTGTTGATACAAGCCAAGCAAACCGCCGACGAAGCGAATCGGGCCAAGTCGATGTTTCTGGCAATCGTCAGCCATGAGATCCGTACGCCGTTGCATGGTGCGATGGGCCACCTTGAACTGCTGTCACGCAGTCCGCTGGGATTCGAGCAGGTGGAGTGGGTGGACATGATCCGGCGCTCGTTCGATGCCTTGTTGAACCTTGTCAACGATCTGCTCGACTCGACCAAGCTCGAGGCTAACGCCTTGAAGATCAACCCGATGCCGATGTCGCCCAACGAAGTGGCGGAGCGCTGCGCGCGCAGTTTCGGCGCGTCGATCCTGCAGGGCGGCGTCGCGTTCTACTGCATGACCGATCCGGAGCTGGACGCGGTCGTGGAGGGCGACGATCAGCGCTTGGCGCAGATCCTGCAGAACTTGCTCGGCAATGCGGTCAAATTCACCGAGCGTGGCTCGATCATGATCTCCTCGCGCTGTCTCAGGCAGCAAGGCGATACGGTATGGGCGCGTTTCGAGGTCGCAGATACCGGCATTGGCATTCCCGCCTCGATGCAGTCGGCGATCTTCAACCCGCTGGCACAAGCCGATGACAGCATCAGTCGCCGCTTCGGCGGTACCGGCCTGGGCTTGTTTCTGTGCCGCAATCTTTCGCGGCTGATGGGCGGGCGCATCAGTGTCAGCAGCGAACCGGGGAAAGGCAGCGTGTTCCGGGTCGACCTGCCGTTCAAACGCAACGTACGCGCGCTTCCCGCCGACCCACGTCCGCTGGAGGGCGTTTCGGTGGATCTGGTTTGCCCGCAGCCCCTATGGCGGAGCATGCTGGCCGAGCGGTTGCGCCGCTGGGGCGCGACCCTGCACGTCGCGGCCGCACAGCCCGCGGCGTTGCACATTCGGGTGCTCGTGGAGGCCGATGGCCGGGCATGGGATGCGGCGGATCTGAGTGCGGTGCCGACGCTGGGGACGGTGTTCGTGACCGCCAAGGGGCCGTTGACGCCGCATCGCCACGAAAAGCAGGTCGACGTCAGTTCACTGAGCTACGAAGGATTGCTGGATGCCATGACCCTCTTGACCGGCACCACGCCGCATCACGCCGAACGGCGCGATCGGGGCGATGCGGTGGAGACCATCGAGCAGGATCTTGACATCCTGGTGGCCGAAGACGATGCGGTGAACCGGACACTGATCAAGCATCAGCTCGCGGCCTTGGGGTGCCGCCGTGTACGGGTCGCCGTCGATGGAATGGAGGCACTGAAACTGTGGCTCGAGCACCACGCGGATCTGGTCATCACCGATCTGGGCATGCCGCACCTGGACGGCGTTGGTCTGCTGCGCAAGTTGCGTGAATTCGATCCGAACGCGAGGGTCGTGGCGACTTCCGCCTCGGCTGCGGCGGAGATCAGCGCCGACGCCGAGCAATTTTCCGATCTTCTGCAAAAACCGGTGCTGTTGAGCGACCTGCGCCGTGTCTTGAGGAATGCCATTCTCGCGCGCAGCGCCTCCACCGGTCCAACCGCCGCCCAGGAGCCGCGCTCTGACGAACTGGACGCCTTGCTGTGGCAGGCGTTTCGGTCCGAATGGGAGTCGGAGCGGCAATTGATCGAACAGGCATTGGCCGTGCAGGATCTGGAGTCGCTGCGTCGGCGCGTGCACCGCTTGCAGGGTGCCTTGATGGCGCTGGGCGCGGACGATCTCGTGGCGGAACTGCAAGCCTTGCAACAGCTTTACCCGAGCGCGGAATGGACGATGCTGGCCGAACGTTGCCGCCAGTTGTTGCTGCACGTGCAGGCATCACTGGGTTGAAACGGCCAGCGGTGCGGCCGGCCTGATGCCGGCTAAGCGCCGTGGTCGTCGAGTTCGCGCAGCAATGCAGCCAGTTCGACGTCGTTCTTGGCGCCGAGCTTCTTCATCGCCGCGATCTTCTGGTTGCTGATGGTCTTGGGACTGCGCTTGAGCCTGTCGGCGATTTCGCTCAACGACAGGCCATCGGCGGTCATTCGCGCCACTGCCGCTTCTTTTGTGGAGAGCGCGTCCACCCCGATAGCGCCGCTCTTGCGGTAGCGCGTGCTCAGCAGCGCTGCCGACAGCGAGCCAGGCACATAGAGGCGGCCGGCGGCGACGTCATGCACCGCCGCGGCCAGATTGCCGAAATCGGCACGGCTCTTGCCGATGAAGCCGGAAGCGCCGAGTTGCAGCACGGCCGAGACGATCGAGGGCGCGGTGTGTGCGCTGAGCACCAGGAGCCGCATCTCGGGGGCAAGCCGGCGCAATCGCTGCAGCAGATGCAGTCCGTCGGCCTGCGGATCGCTTTCGAATTCGTAGTCGCACAACAGGACATCCACCGGCTGCTCGGCGAGTGCGCGCAGCAACTGGTCGATGGCGTCGCAACTGAACACGACCTCGATACCCGGATTGTCTTTCAGCACGCTGGTCACACCGAGCAGCACGATCGGGTGGTCGTCGGCGATGCCGACTCTGATCCTGTCCATCGTTTGATCCTGTGGGAGGTGGCCGCTCGCATGCTTCCAGAAAAGCATACGGCAGGGTCGCCGTTGCTCAGCGCTGGGGATGCCAGGAGATGATACATGGTGCATTTTCTAGACTGGAACTGTAGTGCGCTTCACGAATTTTAGGCGTTCGCCCATGCCCTGATTGGGTGCGTCCCCATCGTCGTTATATCGAGGCAAATCTACATTTCCATGCAATCTTCAACGGGAGCATGGAAATGAACAAGGCATTCAAGATCGTGTGGAACCGCGCAATGGGGGCGTGGGTCGTGGTTTCCGAATTGGCCACCGCCAAGGGGAAGGGCGCGAGCCGCGGCCTTCTCAGGCTGGCATCTCTCCCCAGCACAGGGCTGGCTCTGCTTGGTGCATTTATGGGAATGCCAGGCAGCGCTTATGCGCAATCCCAGGCAGATGTGGCACATGAATTCAACACAGGAATCCTGCAAACCTTCGGGTATGGCTCACAAGGCTCTAGTCCCGCCTGCGGCGGGGTGTGGCAGCAAAATAATCTGCCGTATGCCGCGTTTGATGGAAATGGAATTACTGGCGGTAAAGACTATAGTTATTTTGCAAGGAACGGAATCGCAAATATCTGCTCTCCTGCCGATGCCGCGACACAGCAGAACCGTATTCTGGCCTGGGCGAACAACGACAATTCCAGTGTCGTCAACATGACGGTCGGCGGCAAGTTCTACGTCAACACCGCCGCCTATCTGAGCAATGCAACGATCACCAACGCGACGATCAAGAACCTGACCTTGACCGGCGATGTCAAGGTGCCGTACTTCTCCGTCAACAGTACGCAGGGTTCGGGTGCCGCGAGCGGATCCGATGGCATCGCCATCGGCATGGGCAGCACCAATGCAGGCGGCGCCAGTTCGATCGCGGTAGGCAACGGCGCGCTGGCCTCTGGGGCCGGTGCCATTGCGCAGGGCAAGGGCGCCCAGGCTTCGGGGCAAGGTGCGTTGGCGTTGGGCGGCCAGAACGAAGCGTCGTCCACCGATGCGATCGCGCTGGGAACCTCCAGTGTCGCCAGCGGCATCGAGAGTGTGGCCATGGGCAGCGGTGCCAAGGCCTCCGGTAACGGTGCAGTCGCGCAAGGCTCGAAGGCGTCGGCTTCAAGCAGTTCATCGGTGGCGGTAGGCAAGGCGTCGCAGGCATCGGCCGAAATTGCCACTGCGGTGGGTTCCGGTGCCAACGCGAGCGGCTATGCGTCGTCGGTGTTCGGGCCTTGGGCGACCGCTTCGGGGATGTATTCCACTGCGCTCGGCAACAATGCCTCGGCTTCAGGCTCTTCGTCGGTGGCGGTAGGCAAGGCGTCGCAGGCATCGGCCGAAATTGCCACTGCGGTGGGTTCCGGTGCCAAGGCGAGCGGCTATGCGTCGTCGGTGTTCGGCCCTTGGGCGACCGCTTCGGGGATGTATTCCACTGCGCTCGGCAACAATGCCTCGGCTTCAGGCTCTTCGTCGGTCGCGGTAGGCAAGGCGTCGCTGGCGTCTGGCGATTACGCGACGGCGACAGGCTACGGCGCTTCGGCGTCGGCGCAGTCGGCGACCGCGCTCGGCAGCAATGCCAATGCGAAGGCGCAAGGCGCGATTGCCGTCGGCGATTCGGTTGAGGCCAGTGGCGTCGGCGCCATTGCGATCGGCAGCCGCTCCGGCTGGAATGCCAGCAACAAGGCCTCCGGCCAAGATGCGATCTCCATGGGCAATGGGGCCAACAGCAGCGGCCAAGCGGCCGTGGCGCTGGGTTCGCTGGCTACGGCATCCGGTACTAGTGCATTTGCGCAGGGTGTGAGTGCGGTAGCAAGTGGCAACTACAGTGTCGCCATTGGTTCCAGCGCGACGGCCGACCAGGCCGGATCGGTGGCGCTGGGCAACAACAGCAAGGTGCAGGCGGCGGTGGCGACCAGCGGCGGCAAGATCAACGACACCACCTACAGCTATGCCGGTAGCGCGCCGGGCAGCACGCTGAGCGTGGGCGCAACGGGCAACGAGCGCACCGTGACCAACGTGGCGGCCGGCCGTGTGTCGGCGACCAGCACCGATGCGGTGAACGGTTCGCAGCTGTATGCGACCAACACCGAGGTGACCTCGGTCGGCGGCAAGGTGACCGAGATCAACAAGGTCGTGGAGAAGCTGAAGGACGGCAAGGGTGTGAAGTACGTCAACACCAACTCCACCGGTGCCGACAGCGTGGCCAGCGGAACGGACAGCACGGCGGTGGGCGTGTCTGCGACGGCCTACGGCAAGAGCGCCCTGGCGCTGGGCGACAGTGCGGTCGCCGGCCAGGCCAATACCACCGACAAGCCGGACAACGCCTCGACCATCGTCAACGATGTGGCGCTGGGCAAGGCGGCCAAGGCCACCGGCGGCAACAGCCTTGCGCTGGGCGCGGGCGCCGCGGCCGATCAGGCGGGTGCAGTGGCGCTGGGCAGCGGCAGCAGCACGGCCGCGGCGGTGGCCACCACTGGTGCCACCATCAACGACACCGCCTACACCTACGCCGGCACCGCGCCGGTGAGCACCGTGAGCGTGGGCAGCGCCGGCAACGAACGCACCGTGACCAACGTGGCGGCCGGCCGTGTGTCGGCGACCAGCACCGATGCGGTGAACGGTTCGCAGCTGTACGCGACCAACACCGAAGTGACCTCGGTCGGCGGCAAGGTGACCGAGATCAACAAGGTCGTGGAGAAGCTGAAGGACGGCAAGGGTGTGAAGTACGTCAACACCAACTCCACCGGTGCCGACAGCGTGGCCAGCGGAACGGACAGCACGGCGGTGGGCGTGTCTGCGACGGCCTACGGCAAGAGTGCCCTGGCGCTGGGCGACAGTGCGGTCGCCGGCCAGGCCAATACCACCGACAAGCCGGACAACGCCTCGACCATCGTCAACGATGTGGCGCTGGGCAAGGCGGCCAAGGCCACTGGCGGCAACAGCCTTGCGCTGGGCGCGGGCGCCGCGGCCGATCAGGCGGGCGCAGTGGCGTTGGGCAGCGGCAGCAGCACGGCCGCGGCGGTGGCCACCACCGGTGCCACCATCAACGACACCGCCTACACCTACGCCGGCACCGCGCCGGTGAGCACCGTGAGCGTGGGCAGCGCCGGCAACGAGCGCACCGTGACCAACGTGGCGGCCGGCCGCGTGTCGGCGACCAGCACCGATGCGGTGAACGGTTCGCAGCTGTATGCGACCAACACCGAAGTGACCTCGGTCGGCGGCAAGGTGACCGAGATCAACAAGGTCGTGGAGAAGCTGAAGGACGGCAAGGGCGTGAAGTACGTCAACACCAACTCCACCGGTGCCGACAGCGTGGCCAGCGGAACGGACAGCACGGCGGTGGGTGTGTCTGCGACGGCCTACGGCAAGAGCGCCCTGGCGCTGGGCGACAGTGCGGTCGCCGGCCAAGCCAATACCACCGACAAGCCGGACAACGCCTCGACCATCGTCAACGATGTGGCGCTGGGCAAGGCGGCCAAGGCCACTGGCGGCAACAGCCTTGCGCTGGGCGCGGGCGCCGCGGCCGATCAGGCGGGCGCAGTGGCGTTGGGCAGTGGCAGCAGCACGGCCGCGGCGGTGGCCACCACCGGTGCCACCATCAACGACACCGCCTACACCTACGCCGGCACCGCGCCGGTGAGCACCGTGAGCGTAGGCAGTGCCGGCAACGAGCGCACCGTGACCAACGTGGCGGCCGGCCGCGTGTCGGCGACCAGCACCGATGCGGTGAACGGTTCGCAGCTGTATGCGACCAACACCGAAGTGACCTCGGTCGGCGGCAAGGTGACCGAGATCAACAAGGTCGTGGAGAAGTTGAAGGACGGCAAGGGCGTGAAGTACATCAACACCAACTCCACCGGTGCCGACAGCGTGGCGACTGGCACCGACAGCACCGCCATCGGCGTGGCCGCCAATGCGGCCGGGGACGGCGCGATGGCCATCGGCAATGGCGCCAGTGCGCTCGGCGGCAAGTCGGTGGCGCAGGGCAACAATGCCGCCGCGTCGGGTCTGCAGGCGGTGGCGCAGGGTAGCGATGCATCAGCGTCTGGCGGCTACAGCGTTGCCCAGGGTGCGTCCGCGAAAGCCAGTGGCGCGGCCTCGATCGCGATCGGCCAGACCGCGAACGCCGAGGCCAAGAACGCGATTGCCATCGGCAGAGACTCGGTGGCCAGCTATAGCGGCGATGTCGCCCTGGGTAGCGGCAGCACCACCAGTTCGGCTGTCGCCACCCAAGGCGTCATGTTGAATGGGCGCAGCTATTCCTTCGCCGGTACTGCGCCGACCAGCACCGTCAGTGTCGGCAGCGAAGGCAGCGAGCGCACTGTCACCAACGTCGCAGCAGGCCGTCTGTCCGAGACCAGCACCGACGCGGTCAACGGTTCGCAGTTGCACGCGACCAACACCGAATTGACCAAGCTCGACGATGCGGTGAAGGGCATTCAGGGCGGCGACGGCGTGAAGTACATGCGCGTCAACTCGAGCGGGGACGACAGCGTCGCCAGCGGCACCGATAGTGTCGCGATCGGGCCGGACGCGGTGGCTGGCAATGCGAAGGACGTGGCGATCGGTGCGGGGACGCGCACCGCTGCGACGACAGCGGTTGAGTCCACCACGCTCGGTGGCTCCAGCTATACCTTCGCGGGCAGCACGCCGGCCGGTGCGTTCAGCGTCGGCGCGGTGGGAGCGGAGCGGCAGATCCAGAACGTGGCTGCCGGCCGTCTGAGCGCCACCAGTACCGATGCGGTGAACGGCTCGCAGCTGCACGCCACCAACCAGAAGGTGCAGGAGAACTCTGGCTCGATCTCCACGCTGCAGAGCTCGCTGACCACGTTGGAGCAGACGGTCAGCGGCGGTATTCATGGAACGCCCAGCCCCAGCAGCAACGGCAATGGCAACGGCAATGGCAACGTTTCCGGGGATACGTCCGGCGCCTCGCAGATCACGCCGGCGGTTCCGGTGGTCGTCAGCAACAACGGCACGTCGGTGGCAGTCGGACCGACGGCGTCGGCCAGCAATACCAGCACCACGGCAGTGGGCAACAACACCCTGGCCAGTGGCATGAACGCGACCGCGGTGGGCGCAGATGCGGTCGCGTCCGGTGTCGGCAGCGTGGCCGTGGGCAAGGGCGCCAAGGCCACCGAGTCCAATAGCGTGGCCTTGGGTCAGGGTTCGGTCGCCGACCGTGCCAACAGCGTCTCGGTCGGTTCGGCGAGCAACCAGCGCCAGATCACCAATGTCGCCGCGGGCACGGAACGCACCGACGCGGTCAACCTCGGGCAATTGAACGATGGCTTGAACGGTGTGGCGGACTGGTCGCGCAACTACACCGATAGCCGTGTGGGTCAGATGGATCGCCGCGCCAGTGCGGGCGTTGCGGCAGCGATGGCGATGTCCAGCCTGCCGCAGGCCTACCAGCCCGATCAGAGTGCGGCTGGCGTGTCGTTGAGCTCCTTCCGCGGCGAACAGGCGATCGCTCTAGGCGTGTCGACGATCAGCGAAAGCGGCCGTTATCTGTTCAAGGTCAATGCCAGTGCCACCACGCGTGGCGACGCCGGCGTCGCGGTGGGCGCGGGGATGGTCTGGTAAGCCGTACTGGCACCGGTCGGCGGCATTTGTCGCTGGCCG
Source organism: Xanthomonas sp. F1 (assembly GCF_014199855.1). NCBI lineage: Bacteria > Pseudomonadati > Pseudomonadota > Gammaproteobacteria > Lysobacterales > Lysobacteraceae > Xanthomonas > Xanthomonas sp. F1. The sequence goes on from NZ_JACHOK010000002.1 coordinate 812,081, forward strand.
GCGCCTCCCTTTCACAAGCGCGTCCAAGGGCGCGCTTTTTTGTTGTCGGCTGCGGACGCGGCCGGGAGAGTAAGGTCGAAGATGAACAGTTCCGGATACCGTGCCTTCGGCATCGTGGCGTTCGCATTGATGTGGCTGGCGGCCATCCTGGTGATGTATCGCCATCACGCTACTGCCTTGTGGCATCTTGTCCATCGACACTGCGAGGTCAATGCGTCGCGCTCCCAGCCGCCGATGCCGTGCCGGGCCTTGAACCTTGTGCAGGGCTATGCCCTTGTGCAGGACAAGCGCGGTCGAGCCCATGCCTGGCTGGTACCGACGCGCCGCATTACGGGAGCCGCCAGCCCCGCGTTGCAGCGGCACGACACACCGAATTATTTCTGGTTGGCGTGGCAGGCCCGTGGCGTGCTCTCCGATTTGCTGGGTGCGCCGGTTCCGGATAGCGCGGTGGCCATCGTGGTGGATGCGCAGACGGTGCGTTCACAGAATCAGTTGCACCTGCGCATCGCCTGCCTGCGCGGGGACATCCGTGAGCAACTGGCGGTGGCAGGCTCGCGGTGGAATACGCATTGGAACGGTTATTGGCTACACGGCCGTCACTACTATCTGCGCACGCTGAGCGAGAAAGAACTGAGGCAACGCGGCCCTTTCCTGCGCCTGGCCGATGAGCTTCCCGGTGCTCGCGGCAACCTGGAGCGCTACGGCCTGGTCCTGAGCGTGCTGCAAGACGGCCGTTTCGTGCTGCTGGCGCTACCGCGCACGTTGTTGGGCCGAGGTGCGAACCTGGGCGCCGCGCGGGTGTTGCAGGACGACGACTGCACGACCGCAGCCACGCACAGCTTTCCCGCGGCCTGGTACTCGAACGTGATGCGGCCAGGTGAACACCGACGTGTGGCGTGGCCGGACACGCCTTAGCGACAGGGCGCCATGTCGGCAGCGTGGCACGCATCCGTCGCAGCGCAGCAGCCGGAAGGCCGCCTGCTGCGCCACAAACGCGATCACTGCTGCGCGAACACCCAGGCCAACTGGCCGCGCACCGGCTCCGGGGTCGCCAGTGCCTGGCGGTACAGCGTGCGTGCGGTCCAGCAGGCATCCTCGTCGTTGGCCGTGGCGATCTGCGGCAACACCCGCATCAGGCGTTGCTGCTGGTCGGCGGGCAGCGACTTGACCAGGGTGCCCATCGCTGCCTGGATCTGCTCATGGGTCACCGGCTGCGCCGGGGTCTTGTTCAATTCCGCGTCGGTGGCCTTCAGCGAGACATCGAACCAGCGGTCGATCTGCGCCTGCGGCAGCTTTTCCAGTCCCGACAGCATCGCCGCGCTCAGCGCTTGCGCATCGTTGGGATTGCCGCCACGGGCCAGCACGGCGCACTGCGGCACGTCGACCTTGTCGCTGACCTGCGACAGGATCTGCAGGCGCTGTTCCAGCGTGGCGTGGTCCAGGCGCGCGATGCCGTTCTGCGCCAGTTGGAAGCCGGCCTGCTGCGCCTGCGGGCCGCTCTGCTTGAGCAGCGCCACGTAGCGCGGATCGTTGGCCAGCTTGCGCAGCATGCGATCGAACGGCGCATGCAGCGGCGAACTGGCCGGGTAGGGGTTCTGCGCCGCGGCGATCTCTTCCTGGGCCTTCTGCTGCGCCTTCTGGCAGGCGCCGAGGCTCAGCACGCCGGCGATCAGCAGCGGCAGGGCGATCTTCATCTTCCGTGTCATCGGGATTCCTGGTCGGTGAGGGCGACCGCCAGCAGCGGCGGCCGGATACGCCAGGATATCGGCTTCGTCCGCTCAGGGCGAACGGCCGGGGCCGGGCGCGCTGGTGTCGCCACACGCATGTCGTTCAACAGCGCAGACGCATCCGGCGCCGCTTGGGCGCCAGCCGCCACGGTCATCGCCATTGAGCGCGGACCTTGGCGCTGCATATCATCGCGATCCTCCCACTGCGCGCGAGATCGTCCTCATGAATGCCGGAATGCTGGTTGGCCTTGTCGCGCTTGGCATGAGTGCGTCGTCCCTGGCCGCCTCGCACGAGGCAGGCGTCACGGATGCGGTCATCCAGCACCTGGACCTGGCCTCGTTCCCCAACTCGGTCGGTCCCCGTCGCATGCCGGGAAAGACGACGTTCGCGGACTATGGCTTCGTGGACGTCACGAGAACCGCCGATGGCGCCCGCCTGCTCCAGGCCGACAAGGGCTGGGTGATGCGCTTCGAGGTGCTGTCCGCCGATCCCACGTCGGTGCGCCTGTGTTTTCATGACAGCGGGCTGGCCCGGCCCGGCGACACGAGCGCCCCGAGCTACAACGCAACCTCGGCGCTGCTCGTCGCGAAATCCTCCCATGGCAACTGGACCGCCAGGCAGATCCCCGCGGGGTTTGCGGACTGCAGGAACGATCCTGTCGATGCGTGAGCGAGCGGGCGGCCGCGATGCGGACCGCCTCACGTACATGGCGCGGACGCTGGCGTCCAGCGGCCAGTTGCAGTCCCGCTGGCGGTAGCGCCCCACGAAAAAGGGCGCCGCTTTTGCAGACGCCCTTGTCGGGAGCGGGGCTGGCCGACGCACGCCGCGTCGGCGCCGTCACTCAGCCGCCGCGCGAACCGCCACGGTTGCCGCCGCCACCGGGGCGGCCGCCGCCGCCCGGAGGACGACCGCCGGCCGGGCGGTTGCCGCCGCCGGGGCGCCCGCCCGGACCCGGGCCGCGCTTCTGGCCGCCGGCCGGGCGCGCTGCGCGCGGCGCGGCGCCGTAGGGATTGAAGCCGGGGGTGGCGTGATCGGACGGGAAGCTCGGCGCATTGGCCGGATGTCCGTACGGGTGCGCCTTGCGCTGCCCCTGGCCCTGGCCCTGGCCAGGACCGCGGCCCTGGCCGGCACCTGCACCCGCGCCGGCACCGGCCGGACGCGGCTTGGCGTAAGGACGCCCCTGGCCTTGACCCTGGCCGCGGCCGCCGGGACCGGCGTTGCGGTGGCCGGTCGGGCCGGTGCTGACACCGTCGGGCACGTACCAGGTGCGGAACGCGGCGGGGTTGCCGTCCGGCAGCGGCTTGGGGCCCTTCGGCGTGCGCTGCTTGAACGGCTTCTGCGCCTGCTTGGCGGCCATTTCGCCGCTCACGGTCAGGCCGCCGTGCGGCTTCTTGCCGCCGCGGCCGCGGCCACGGTCTTCGCGGAACGTGTCGAAGCGACGCAGTTCGCGGCCTTCGTCGGCGGTGTTGTGGCCGTTGACGTAGGCGTTGCCGCCGCGGCCGACCTGCACGGTGGCCTTGGCCGCCTTGCGCTGGCCGATCACCGGCTGCAGGGTCAGCGCCGACGGGGTGCCTTCCTCCAGCTTCAGCTCGGCGCGCAGCGCCTCGACCTTGTCCTGCGCCAGTTCCATCGAGTGCCCGCGCAGCAGTTCGCGCGGCAGCGCGATCTTGCCGTAGCGGGTGCGCTTGAGCCGGCTGACCTGGCAGCCCTGCGATTCCCACAGGCGCCGCACTTCGCGGTTGCGGCCTTCCTTGACCACCACCCGGAACCAGTCGTGCGAGTCGGTGCCGCCGATGCGTTCGATCTCGTCGAACTTGGCGCCGCCGTCCTCCAGTAGCACGCCGCGCGAGAGCCGCTCGATCATGCTGTCGGGCACGGTCTCTTCGCCTTCCGGGGCGCGCACGCGCACCACGTACTCGCGCTCGATCTCGTAGGAGGGGTGCATCATCGCGTTGGCAAGCTCGCCGTCGGTGGTGAGCAGCAGCAGGCCGGTGGTGTTGATATCCAGGCGGCCGATCGCGATCCAGCGCGCGCCCTTCAGCGCCGGCAGCGCCTCGAAGATGGTCGGGCGGCCTTCGGGATCTTCGCGCGTGGTCACTTCGCCTTCGGGCTTGTTGTAGATCAGCACGCGCGAGGGCTCGGTCAGCGCGCTGGCGACGAAGCTGCGGCCGTCCAGCTCGATCTTGTCGCCGCTGCGGATCGACATGCCGGTCTTCGCGACCTCGCCGTTGACCTTGACCAGGCCGTCGGCGATGCGCTGTTCCAGCGCCCGGCGCGACCCCAGCCCGGCCTGGGCCAGGACCTTGTGCAGGCGTTCTTCCAGTTTCGGCTGCTCGGCGGCAGCGGCGTCGCGCTTGAGCGAGAGCTTGTTCAACGACAGCTTGCGGGAGGTGTCACTCATTTACTTGGCTCCGGCCGGCGCGTTGCGCGTCGGCCTGTGGTTCGGAATCGGCATCGTCAACAGCCACGGTCGTCGTCGCGACGGCGTTGTCTTCGGCTTCGTTCGCATCCGCCGCGCGCTCTCCCGGCGCGGCTTCGGGTTCGCCCGTCGGGGCGGTTGTGGGATCCGTGGCCGTCGACGCATCGGCGTCGTCGGTCGCGGGGGTGTGCGGTGCTGCGGTGTCGCTTGCGTCTGCTGCATCGGCATCGGCATCGGCGTCTGCGGCATCGGCCGCGTCTGCCTGCGCCGTCGCGCGGGGCTCGGCGGATTCGTCGGTGGCCGCGGCCTGCGCCATGGTGTCGCCCTGGGCGCCTTGCTTGCTCTGGTCGGCGTCATCACCCGGGGCGGCGTCGGCCTGGGCCATGTCGCCGACCGGCAGCGCGTCGCGCTCCAGCGGCAGCTGCGGTTCCAGTTCGCCGATGTCCTTGAGTTCGGACAGCGGCGGCAGTTCGTCCAGGCGCTTGAGCCCGAAATAGTCCAGGAAGGTCTTGGTGGTGCCGAACAGCGCCGGCTTGCCCGGCACGTCGCGGTGTCCGACCACGCGGATCCATTCGCGTTCTTCCAGCGCCTGGATGATGTTGCTGCTGACCGCCACGCCGCGTACCTGCTCGATCTCGCCGCGGGTGATCGGCTGCCGGTAGGCGATCAGCGCCAGGGTCTCCAGCGTGGCGCGGGTGTAGCGGGTCTTGCGCTCGGTCCACAGCCGCGCCACCCAGGCGTGCACGTCGCTGCGCACCTGGTAGCGGAACCCGGAGGCGACTTCGACCAGTTCCACGCCGCGGCCCTCGCAGGCCTCGCGCAGCAGTTCCAGCGCGCGTTCGATGCTGCCCGGCGGCGCGGGTTCCTCCTCCGGGAACAGGCCGTGCAACTGCGCCAGCGGCAACGGCTGGTTGGCGGCGAGCAGGGCGGCCTCGACGATGCGGTTGATCAGCGCTTGATCCATGCGGGGGCGGGTTCTCGGTGGACTCAGGTGGTGGCGTCGGCGGCATCGCTGTCGTCGAATTCGCTGTTGAACTGCAGCGGCGCGTTGGTGTTGCCCAATGCCAGCGACTTGACGTAGATCGGCGGCAGCGGTGGACGGTCGGTGGCATCGGCGGGGACGTGCGCCAGCGGCTCCTGAACGATGTCCAGCAACTGCTCCTTGGCCAGTTCCAGCAGCGCCAGGAAGGTGACCAGCACACCGAGCTTGCCTTCCTCGGCACTGAACAGCGATTCGAAACGGTGGAACTTGCCGTCGTCCAGACGGCCCAGCACGTCGCCCATGCGCTGGCGCACGCTCAGCGCCTCGCGCTTGATCGCGTGGCCGCTGAACAGTTCGGCGCGCTTGAGCACGTCGTACAGCGCCAGCAGCATTTCCTTCAACTCCACCGGCGGCGGCAGCTTGACCGCGGCACGGTCCGGCACGTGGGCGTGTACCGGGGTGGTGTCGCGGTCCTGACGCGGCAGCGCGTCGATGTCCTCGGCCGCCTGCTTGAAGCGTTCGTACTCCTGCAAGCGGCGGACCAGTTCGGCGCGCGGGTCCGTTTCCTCGCCGTCTTCGGCCGGCGGCCGCGGCAGCAGCATCCGCGACTTGATCTCGGCCAGGATCGCGGCCATCACCAGGTATTCGGCCGCCAGTTCGAAGCGCAGCTCCTGCATCACGTTGATGTAGTCCACGTACTGCCGGGTGATCTCGGCGACGGGGATGTCCAGGATGTCCAGGTTCTGCCGGCGGATCAGGTACAGCAGCAGGTCCAGCGGGCCTTCGAACGCGTCCAGGATCACTTCCAGCGCGTCCGGCGGGATGTACAGATCCTGCGGGATCTGCAGCACCGGCTGCCCATGCACGACCGCCAGCGGCATTTCCTGCTGCTGTGGCGAGGTCGTCTGGATTGGCGGGTTCGCGTCGAGCGCGAGTTCGGAGGTCATCGGTTGGACATCGGTGTTGCGGTAGCGAAGGGCCGGGCAGGCGCGACCCGGCGCGGCTCCTTGCCGGCAGTGCTGCGGTTCAATGGCGCGTCGTCCCCGCAACGCGCTCGGTACTTCAACAAGACACACGACGCACGCCACGCGTGTCGTGGCGGCGGGAACTGCAGAGGAGGACGTCTGCGCGGGCGGTGTCAGGCAGCGAATCGGTCGTCGGAAGGGGCTTGGGGTCGCCGATCACCGACGGGCCGCTGCATCCGGCCGCGTGCAATGGAACCAAGGGTAATGCGCCGGCGGGGTCGGTGTCCAGCGCCGTCGCGCCGGGCCAGGTCCTACAATGACATGTCCAGAGATGAGCAATGAGGGCGAAGACGCGATGTGGTACGTGATCGAGGGGTACGACGTGGCCGATGCGCTGCCGCGGCGGGCGGCGGCGCGGCCGGCGCATCTGCAGCGGCTGACCCAGTTGCAGGAGGCCGGACGGCTGTTGCTGGCCGGGCCGTGCCCGGCGATCGACGCCGAGGATCCGGGCCCGGCCGGCTTCAGCGGCAGCCTGGTGGTGGCCGCGTTCGACTCGCTGGCCGAGGCGCGGGCCTGGGCCGAGGCCGACCCTTATGTCGACGCCGGCGTCTACGCCCGGGTCGAGGTGCGGCCGTTCCGCAAGGTGCTGCCATGAGCCAGGTCGGCGCCGAGCGGGTGGCGCGGATCCGCGCCGCGCTGGAAGCGGCGTTCGCGCCGCAGGCGCTGGAGGTGGAGGACGACAGCCACCGTCATGCCGGCCACGCCGGCGCGCGCGATGGCCGCGGGCATTTCAATGTCCGGGTGGTCAGTGCGGCCTTCGCCGGGATGGCGCCGCTGGCCCGGCATCGCGCCGTCTACGCGGCGCTGGGCGAGATGATGCAGACCGACATCCATGCGTTGTCGATCCGCGCCGAGGTGCCGGGCACGGGCGGCTGATGCCTGCGGCAGGAAGGGGTGCCGCTGGCCCGGAAACGGGGTGCGCACCCCGCGGGAAACCGGAATCCGCACCTGAATTATGTTGCGCTGCGGTACGATTCCGACCGGTTTCGCATTATTCAAGCGACTGAAAAACAAGACTTTTATTGGAAAAATAACAAAAGGCTTCTGCCTCGCGCTGAAAACGATTACAGTCCGCGCCAGTTTCTCAAGGTCTCTGCCGCGGAGGGCGGCACGATGGCGAAGAGCGCGGTCACCATCAAAGACGTCGCACGCGAGGCCCGGGTCTCCGTGGCCACCGTGTCGCGTGCGCTCAACGGCCACGAGAACGTGGCCGCGCCGGTGCGGACCCTGGTCCTGGAAGTGGCCGAGCGCCTGCGCTACAGCCCGCATGCGGCGGCGCGCAGCCTCAGCAGCCGCCGCACCCAGACTCTGGGCGTGGTGCTGCCGGACCTGTACGGCGAATTCTTCTCCGAACTGATCCGCGGCATCGACGGCGCCGCCCGCGCGCGCCGCCAGCACCTGCTGGTGTCCAGCTACCACGGCGACCCGGAAGAGCAGGGACGGGCGCTGCGGGCGATGCGCGGCCGCGTCGACGGCCTGCTGGTGCTGTCGCCGTATGCCGAGCGCCCCGGCTTCCTCACCGACAACCTGCCGCAGGCGCTGCCGACGGTGTTGATCAACACCCATCTGCCGGGCACCGAATACCCGGTGCTGAGCATCGACGACCATGCCGGCGCGATGGCGATGACCGAGCACCTGCTGGCGATGGGGCATCGCCGCATCGCCTTCATCGGCGGCCCGGAATTGAACTTCGACGCGCGCGAACGGCTGCGTGGCTTCCGCGACGCCATCGCGCGCCATCCCGGGCAAGCGTACGGCGAGGAGTTTCCGGGCGACTTCGACGAAGCTTCCGGCTATCGCGCCGGACAGGCGATGCTGCAGGCCGGCGCGCTGCCCGATGCGGTGTTCGCCGCCAACGACATGACCGCGCTCGGTTGCCTGTACGCCTTCACTCAACGCGATGTGCGCGTGCCCGACGACGTCGCGCTCGCCGGCTTCGACGACATTCCGCTGGCGCGTTTCGTTCACCCATCCCTCACCACCATGCGCGTCAGCATCGCCGGGCTTGGTGAGCAGGCGATGCATCGCCTCCTGCACCTGATCGATCGGCCCGACGCGGACGACCGGCAGCGGCAGACCCTGGTTCCTACGTTGGTCGTGCGCGATTCCAGCACGGCCCGTTCCTGATGCGACGCGAACGTTCGCGCCGCATCGCTTGTTCCACTTCGACCATCGAAGCACCACGCACCACCCATAACGAGCACCACGTCTTTCCTGGAGGGAAACCCCACATGCAACACACCCCGCACTCCACCCGGCCCACGCGCAAGCTGTTGAGCTGCGCTCTCGCCAGTTGCCTGCTGCTGGGCGCCGCGCCGGCATTCGCGCAGAGCACCGGCGCCACCATTCGCGGCCAGGTCAAGGTCGATTCGGCGCCGGCCGCGTCCGCGCAGGTCACCGCCACCAACCTGGCCACCGGTCTGACCCGCAGCGTGCAGACCAGCAACGGCACCTATTCGGTCGGCGGCTTGCCGCCGGGTTCCTACCGCATCGACGTCAACGCCGACGGCAAGACCACCTCGCAGAACGTCACCGTGCAGGTCGGCCAGACCGCGACCCTGGACCTGGGTGTGGGCGGCGAAGCGGCCACCGCCAGCGGGCAGGGCGCGACCACGCTCGACGCGGTACAGGTGCAGGCGCCGCCGGTGCTGGTGGAAACCCGCACCTCGGAGAACGCCACCTACATTTCCAACGTGCAGATCGAGAAGCTGCCGCAGGCCACGCGCAACTTCCTGGAGCTGGCCGACAGCGTGCCGAGCGTGCAGTTCCAGCGCGACGCCAAGGGCAACACCACGGTGCGCTCCGGCGCGACCTCGGCCAACGGCACCAATGTCTACATCGACGGTATCAGCCAGAAGAACTATGTGCTGACCGGCGGCGTCAGCGGCCAGGATTCCAGCCGTGGCAACCCGTTCCCGCAGTCGGCGATCGGCGAGTACAAGGTCATCACCTCCAACTACAAGGCCGAGTTCGACCAGGTCAGCAGCGCGGCGATCGTCGCCTCGACCAAGTCCGGCACCAACGATTTCCACGGCAGCTTCTTCTGGGATACGACCAACGACGACTGGCGCGCCGAAAGCCCGCTGGAGCGCAAGGCCGGCCAGCGCGACGACTTCTCAGAGACCCAGTACGGCGCCACCTTCAGTGGCCCGATCCTCAAGGACCGCGCGCACTTCTTCGTGGCCTACGAGGCCAAGGAATACACTACGCCGAACACGGTGATCCCGGGCGGCATCTACGCCGACCGCGTCGACCAGTTGCCGGCGCAGCTGCAGCCGCTGGTGGCCACCTACAGCACGCCGTTCAAGGAAGACCTGTACTTCGGCAAGATCGACTGGACCCTGGGCGACAACAACCTGTTCGAGCTGACCGGCAAGTACCGCAAGGAAGACGAGCTGTCGGACATCGGCGACACCACCACCTACCAGCACGGCAGCAGCAACGGGCAGAAGGAAAAGCGCGCCAACCTGCGTTGGCAGTACAGCGGCGAGGCCTTCCTCAACGATCTGAACCTGAGCTACGAGAGCGCGTTCTGGACCCAGACCCCGCTCACCGATGGCAGCGGCTATGTGCTGTCCTACGTGCCGCAGGCCGGCAACGAGACCACCATCCTCAGCGCCGGCGCCGGCAGCAGCTTCCAGAACAAGGGGCAGAAGGGCTGGACCCTGCAGGACGACCTGACCCTCAACAGCCTCGAGTGGCACGGCAGCCACACCATCAAGATGGGTGTGAAGTACAAGGACATCCAGCTCGATTCGACCCAGATCAATCCGGCCAATCCGCAGTACTACTACAACATCCTCAGCGATGTCGGCACGCCGTACCGGGTGCGCTTCGGCGACACCGGCGACGGCGGTTCGGTGCAATCGCAGAACAAGCAGTACGGCATCTACCTGCAGGACGACTGGGAGGTCAACGAGCACCTGACCCTGAACCTGGGCGTGCGCTACGACTACGAGAAGACCCCGTCGTTCCTCGACTTCGTCACCCCGGCCGACGTCGCCAGCGCGCTGCTGAACTGGCGCAACCTGGACAACGCCAACTACGACATCGCCAACTACATCAGCACCGGCAACAATCGCAAGGCGTTCAAGGACGCCTGGCAGCCGCGCCTGGGCTTCTCCTACGACCTGTTCGGCGACCAGGCGCACGTGATCTACGGCGGTGCCGGCCGTGCCTACGACCGCAACCTGTTCGACTACCTGGCGCTGGAGCAGCTCAACAACAACTTCCGCTCCTACAGCTACTACTTCAGCAGCGCCAACACGCCGTGCCTGGGCCAGCCGTGCGTCGCGTGGGATCCGAACTATGCGACCCAGGCCGGCCTGAACGGGCTGGCGGCGTCCAACACCGGCGGCGCCGGCGGTGGCCGCGAGGTCTACCTGATCGACAACAACATCAAGGTGCCGTACTCCGACCAGTTCAGCCTGGGCATGCGCAACATGGTGCATTTCTGGGGCAACGACTGGTACACGGACGTGACCCTGAGCCGCATCGTCAGCGAGGACGGCTTCGTGTTCCTGCGCGGCAATCGCCGTGCCGACGGTTCGTTCTTCCTGCCCGGCACCACCTCCGGCGTGCCGACCGACTCGCCCAACGGCTACAGCGCGATCGTGCTCGGCACCAATGGCCTGAAGACGCGCAACAACCAGCTGGCGCTGAAGCTGGACAAGCCCTACGACAAGGAGTCCGGCTGGGGCCTGACCGTGGCGTACACCTTCTCCGATGCCAAGGAGAACCGGCAGTACGGCGAGCACTACGCGCTGGACCAGCCGTCGATGGCCGGCTATGGCTGGCGTGAGGCCGGCGGCATCCCGAAGAACCGCCTGGTGGTCACCGGCATCTACGATCTGCCGTACGCCATCACCCTGTCGGCCAAGCTGTCGCTGGCCAGCCAGACCCCGCGTTACGGCACCAACTGCCTGGCGGGCAACGACCAGTGCTATATCATTCAGTACAAGCCGGATTCCACGCTGGGCTACAAGGAATTCAGCCTGGCGGCGAACAAGGAATGGGATACCGGGTCGGGCATCAAGTTCAACGTGCGCGCCGATGTCATCAACCTGTTCAACTGGACCAACTATGCGGACTACAACACCGCGACCGGCACCTACGCCGACCTGAACACGGCGTTCGGCACGCCGAACGGCGTGCTCGCCTCGCCGATGCGGACGTTCAAGCTGTCGTTCGGCTTGAACTGGTAAGCAAGGCCGCTGCGGCGCCCGTGCACCGGGCGCCGCGGCGATGCGGAAGTGGGTTATTTTTTGCGTGCATGTAAACGATTTCACGGGGGGCACGATGAAGAAGCAGGGCAGTTTCATCAGGTTTTCGTTGATGGTGATGGCGGCAGGGGTGCTGCTGACGGCGTGCAAGAAGACCGACGAGGAGCCGAAGGCGGTGGAGAAGAAGCCGGTCAAGGTGATCCTGGTCGAGGCCGAGTTGCCGCCGAAACTGTCGAAGCCGGAATTGCCGCCCCTGTTCGAGGACATCGAACGCCGCACCTTCCAGTTCTTCTGGGACACCACCAACGAACAGAACGGCATGGCGGTGGACCGCTATCCGTCGCGGCCCTTCGCGTCCATCGCCTCGATCGGCTTCGCCCTTACCGTCTATCCGATCGGTTACGAAAACGGCTGGATCAGCCGCGAGCAGGCGGTGCAGCGCACCCTGACCACGCTGCGCTTCCTGCGCGACGTGCCGGTCGGCCCGCAGCGCACCGGCCGCGCCGGCTACAAGGGCTTCTACTACCACTTTCTGGACATGCAGAAGGGGCTGCGCTACGACCAGTGGGTGGAATTGTCGACCATCGACACCGCGCTGTTGATGATGGGGGTGCTGTTCGCCCAGTCCTACTACGAAGGCGACACCGCCGACGAAAAGGAGATCCGCCAGATCGCCGATACCCTGTATCGGCGCGTGGACTGGCCGTGGATGCAGCAGCGCAAGCCGCTGATCACGATGGGCTGGTACCCCGAGCGCGGCTTCATCCAGCACGACTGGATGGGCTACAACGAAGGCATGATGGTGTATCTGCTGGCGTTGGGTTCGCCCACGCATCCGATCGAGCCGGACGCGTGGCAGGAATGGACGCGCACCTACAACAAGGACTGGGGCGTGTACTACGGCCAGGAATACCTGGCGTTCGGCCCGCTGTTCGCGCACCAGTACAACCACGTCTGGATCGACTTCCGCGACATCCAGGACCAGTACATGCGCGAGCACGGCATCGACTACTTCCTCAACAGCCGCCGCGCCACGCTGGCGCAGCGCGAGTACGCCATCGACAATCCGATGAAGTGGAAGGAGTACGGCGAGAACGTGTGGGGCCTGACCGCCAGCGACGGTCCGCAGAACACCACCCAGGAGTACCGCGGCGAGCAGCGCCAGTTCTTCCACTACCGCACGCGCGGCGCCGGCCTGTTCGAGGCCTTCGACGACGGCACCATCGCGCCGACCGCGGCGGTGTCCTCGATCGTGTTCGCGCCGGAGGTGGTGATCCCGGCGACCCAGGAAATGCACAAGCGCTTCGGCGATTTCGTGTATTCGAGCTACGGCTTCCTGGATTCGTTCAACCCCAGCTTCAACTACGATATTCCGCTCAAAACCGGCCGCATGATCCCCAACCGCGGCTGGGTGGCCGGTGACTACATCGGCATCGATCAGGGTGCGATCGTCACCATGATCGCCAACTACCGCAACGAGTTCGTCTGGAACGTGATGAAGAAGAACAAGTACCTGCGCACCGGGCTGGAGCGCGCCGGCTTCACTGGCGGCTGGCTGACCCCGGAGGGCGAGGCCCAGCCGTTGCCGAAGAAGGACGAGCAGGCGGCCAATGCGCGTGCGCTGGGCATCGCCGAGTCGCGCGCCGCCGCCGCCGAGGCGCAGCCCAACCCCGCCCAGCGCCAGCCGCAGCAGCCGGAATGAGCACAGCACGCATGATCGGTCGTTGGTTGTCGTTGGGCCTGTTGGTCGTGGCGGTGTGCGGCTGCGCACGCGCGCCGCAGGGCGAGGTGGTGCGGTTCTGGGCGATGGGCCGCGAGGCCGAGGTGGTGGCCGAACTGATCCCGCAGTTCGAAAAGGAGAATCCCGGCATCCACGTGGACATCCAGAACATCCCGTGGACCGCCGCGCACGAGAAGCTGCTCACCGCCTTCGCCGCCGACGGCCTGCCGGACGTGTGCCAGCTGGGCAACACCTGGATTCCGGAATTCGCTGAACTGGGTACGCTGCAGCCGCTGCAGCCCTATGTCGACCGCTCCAAGGTGGTCGACCCGAAGGACTACTTCCCCGGCATCTGGGACACCAGCGTCATCGATGGCCATCTCTACGGCATCCCCTGGTACGTGGACACGCGCCTGCTGTTCTACCGCAAGGACATGCTGCGCGACGCCGGGGTGACCAAGCTGCCGCAGACCTGGGCCGAGTGGGAGCAGGCGATGGCGGCGGTGAAGAAGCACGTCGGGCCCAAGCGCTACGCGATCCTGATGCCGCTCAACGAGTTCGAGCAGCAGCTGTCGCTGGGCCTGCAGATGCCCGATCCGCTGCTGCGCGACCACGACAACTACGGCAACTTCGAAAGCCCCGGCTTCCGCAAGGCGCTGGCGTTCTACGCCAACATGTTCGACCAGGGCTGGGCGCCGAAGATGTCGGAGACGCAGATCTCCAACGTCTGGGACGAGTTCTTCAATGGCTTCTATGCGTTCTACATCTCCGGCCCGTGGAACATCCGCGAGTTCCGCAAAGTGCAGCCGCCGGCACTGAAGGACCAATGGGGCACCATGCCGCTGCCCGGTCCGGACGGTCCCGGTGCCGGCATCGCCGGCGGCACCAGCCTGGTGATCTTTCGCAAGTCCGAGCACAAGGATGCGGCCTGGAAGCTGATCGAGTTCCTGTCGCGGCCGCAGATCCAGGCGCGCTTCCACGCGCTGATCGGCGACATGCCGCCGCGGCGCAGCACCTGGGCGTATCCGTCGCTGGCCGACGATCCGCTGGCACATGCGTTCCGCGATCAGTTGGAGCGGGTCAAGCCGGCACCGAAGGTCCTGGAGTGGGAGCGCATCGTGCAGGAGATGCGGCTGGCCACCGAGCGGGTGGTGCGCGGCGGCGAACCGCAGGAGAAGGCGATGCGGGAACTGGACAAGCGGGTCGACGAGATCCTGGAGAAGCGCCGCTGGATCCATCAGCAGCATCGCGAAGGGACGGCGGCGCCGGCCGCGGGAGCGGCGCCATGAAGCGCGGTTCCCTGATCGGCTGGCTGTTCGCCGGCCCGGCATTGATCGTGATCGGTGTGTTCTTCGGCCTGCCGGTGCTGTCGGCGCTGGCGCTGAGCGTCACCGACTTCGACCTGTATTCGCTGGCCGACCGCCACAACCTGCGCTTCGTCGGCTTCGGCAACTACCTCGAGTTGCTGCAGACGCCGATGTTCTGGAAGTCGCTGTGGAACACCACGTACTTCGTGATCGTCGGCGTGCCGCTGTCCATCGGCGCCTCGCTGGGCGCGGCGCTGCTGCTGAACGCGCCGGTGGCGCGGTTCAAGGCGCTGTTCCGCACCGCGCTGTTCGCGCCGGTGGTGACCACCCTGGTGGCGGTGGCGGTGATCTGGCGCTATCTGTTCCACACCAGCTACGGCCTGGTCAACTATGGCCTGGCGCACTTGGGCATCGGCCCGATCGACTGGCTGGGCGACCCGCACTGGGCGATGCCGACCATCATGCTGTTCGCGGTGTGGAAGAACTTCGGCTACAACATGGTGATCTTCCTCGCCGGCCTGCAGGCGATCCCGCAGGACCTGTACGAGGCGGCGCGCATCGACGGCGCCTCGAAGTGGCGGCAGTTCCTGCACATCACCTTGCCGATGCTGGGGCCGGTGTTGCTGGTGGTCGGGGTGATCACTGTGTCCGGCTATTTCCAACTGTTCGCCGAACCCTATGTGATGACCCGCGGCGACCCCCTGCAGAGCACGGTCAGCGTGCTGTATTACATGTTCGAGGAAGGCTTCAAGTGGTGGAACCTCGGCCGCGCCTCGGCGGTGGCGTTCCTGCTGTTCCTGATCATCCTGGGAGTGACGACGGTGATGCTGCGCTTCGGCCGCAAGAGGGACCTGGTATGAGCCGGGAGATCGGCGCCTCGCGCTGGAACACGCTGCTGGTCAACGGCGGGCTGCTGCTGCTCGCCGTGATCAGCCTGGCGCCGCTGTTGTGGATGGTGTCGGTGTCGTTCATGCCGGCGGGGCAGGCCAGCCGCTTCCCGCCGCCGATGTTGCCCACCGGGGCCACCCTGGCCAATTACGGCGAGCTGTTCTCGCGCACCGGCATGGCCCGCAACTTCGCCAACAGCCTGCTGGTGTCCTGCGCGATCACCTTCGGCTCGCTGCTGATCAACACCATGGCCGGCTATGCCTTCGCCAAGCTGCGCTTCGTCGGCAAGGAACGGATCTTCCAGATCCTGCTGGCGGCGCTGGTGATCCCGGCGCAGGTGGCGATGCTGCCGCTGTTCCTGTTGATGAAGCAGCTGCATCTGGTCAACAACTTCGGCGGCGTGGTCGTGCCGGCGTTGGCGACGGTGTTCGGCATCTTCCTGGTGCGCCAGTACGCGCGTTCGATCCCGGATGAACTGCTGGAGGCCGCCCGCATCGACGGCGCCGGCGAACTGCGGATCTTCTTCCAGATCGTGCTGCCGATGCTCAAGCCGGTGCTGGTGACGCTGACCATCTTCACCTTCATGGCGGCGTGGAACGACTTCATGTGGCCGCTGATCGTGCTGACCGACCAGGAGCACTACACCTTGCCGGTGGCACTGGCGGCGCTGTCGCGCGAGCACATCATGGACGTGGAGATGATGATGGCCGGCGCCGTGGTCACCGTCATCCCGGTACTGGCGCTGTTCCTGGCGTTGCAGCGCTACTACATCCAGGGCCTGCTGCTCGGCAGCGTGAAGGGGTGAGCGAACGCGCTTGCGAGCCACTGGCTCGCGCGTTCGCGAACGCCTGGCCATGGATGGCCAGGCCGGACGATCTGGTGTGGGATTTTTGCGCCATGGATGGCAGCGGCGATGCGGAACACCGAGCGCCACTGGCGCGCGTTGCGCCGAACGCCCGGCCATGGATGGCCGGGCAGGACGTTCTGGTGTGGGATTTTTGCGCCATGGATGGCAACGGCGATGCGGAACACCGAGCGCCACTGGCGCGCGTTGCGCCGAACGCCCGGCCATGGATGGTCGGGCAGGACGTGTAGGAGCGGCTTCAGCCGCGACAGCAGACCGAGAAATGGCATCGGGGCCGACCGCCCCTCCGAAAACAGCAGACACGCAACGCAACGAACGGGGAACACGATGAGGGACGGGATGGCGACGACGTGCGCACGCGCGCTGCTGGCGATGCTGGGACTGGCGGCGGCACACGCCGTTGCGGCGCCACCGACCTCCACGGTGACGCTGGACAGCTTCAACGATCTGGACAAGTGGCAGATCGTCGTCTCCAACCAGGTCACCGCCTCGACCCGGCTGGTGCAGGCGCCCAGCGGCGGCCGCGCCAAGGCGCTGTGCCTGGACTACGACTTCAATGGCGTGTCCGGCTATGCCGGGATCCGCCGCACGCTGCCGATCGACTATCCGGACAACTACCAGTTCGCGTTCCAGCTGCGCGGCGATTCGCCGAGCAACGACCTGCAGTTCAAGCTGGTCGACGCCAGTGGCGACAACGTGTGGTGGGTCAACCGCCCGCGTTACGATTTTCCGAAGCAGTGGAGCACGGTCACCTTCAAGAAGCGGCAGATCGACAAGGCCTGGGGACCCAGTCCGGAGAAGGAACTCACCCGCAGCGCGCAGATCGAGTTCACCATCTACAACCAGGTCGGCGGCGCCGGCACGGTATGCTTCGACCAGCTGACCCTGACCCCGCTGCCGCCGCAGGACACCTCGCCGCTGACGATGAAGGTCAGCACCGATACCGCCCCGGCGCTGGAGCAGCGCATCGCCGACGGCAAGCCGGACACGGTCTGGTACAGCGGCAACGCCAAGAACCAGACGATCATGCTGGACCTGGGCAAGGTGCGCGAGTTCGGCGGCGCCAAGGTGCAGTGGGCGCCAGGGGTGTACGCCTCGCGCTATACCGTGCAGGGCTCGGCCGACGGGCGCAGTTGGCGCGAGTTGCGCCAAGTGACCGCCGGCAACGGCGGCACCGACTGGCTGGCGCTGCCGGAGACCGAGGCGCGCTATGTGCGCTTCGACCTGCAGGACGGCCCCAGCTTCCGCTACGGTATCGCCGATATCGCGCTGCAGCCGCTGGCCTTCGCCGCGACCCAGAACGACTTCATCAAGTCGGTGGCGGCGCAGTCCACCCGCGGCTGGTTCCCGCGCGGCTTCAGCGGCGAGCAATCGTACTGGACCATCGTCGGCCTGGACGGCGGCCGCGAGCAGGGCCTGGTCGGCGAGGATGGCGCGATCGAGGTGGGCAAGGGCGGCTTCAGCATCGAGCCGTTCCTGCTGCTGGACGGCAAGCGCCTGAGCTGGGCCGACGTCAAGAGCGCGCAGAGCCTGCAGGACGACTACCTGCCGATTCCCAGCGTGGACTGGACCCACGACAACGCCGCGCTGCGCGTCACCGCGTTCGTGCAGGGCGAGCCGGAGCAGGCGCAACTGGTGGCGCGCTACCGGCTCAGCAATCCGAGCAAGCAGCCGCACGACTACACCCTGGCGCTGGCGGTGCGTCCGTTCCAGGTCAACCCGCCCAGCCAGTTCCTCAACACCGTTGGCGGGGTCAGCCCGATCCGCTCGCTGGCCTTCGCCGGGACGCAGGTGCAGGTCAATGGCCAGCCACGGGTGTTCGCGGTGCAGAAGCCGGATGCGGCCTATGCCAGCGCGTTCGACGCCGGCATCGACGTCGAACGGCTCGGCCCCGACGCCAGCGGCCTGCCGCAGCAGGCGCAGGATCCCGACGGCCTGGCCTCCGGCGCGCTGCTGTACCGCGGGCGTCTGGCCCCGGGCGAGGTGCGCGAGGTGGCGCTGGTGATTCCGCAGACCGGCAACGCCGCGCTGCCGGCGGGCTTCGACGCCGCGCGTGCGCAGCAGCAGGTCGCCGCGCAGTGGCACGAAAAGCTGGACCGCGTGCAGTTGCACGTGCCGGCGCAAGGCAAGGCGGTCACCGACACGCTGCGCACCGCGCTGGCGCACATGCTGATCTCGCGGATCGGGCCGCGCCTGCAGCCCGGCACGCGCTCGTACTCGCGCAGCTGGATCCGTGACGGTGCGATGATCTCCGAAGGCCTGCTGCGGCTGGGCCGCGCCGACGTGGTCCGCGAATACGTGGAGTGGTACGCGCCGTACCAGTTCGCCAATGGCATGGTGCCGTGCTGCGTGGACGACCGCGGCAGCGACCCGGTGCCGGAGAACGACAGCCACGGCGAGTTGATCTACAGCGTCGCCGACTACTACCGCTACAGCGGCGACCGTGCGTTCCTGGAGCAGATGTGGCCGCACGTACTCGGCGCCTACACCTACATGGAGCAGTTGCGGCTGAGCGAGCGCACCGAGGAGAATCGGGCGCGCAACGCGGCCTTCTACGGGATGATGCCGGTGTCGATCAGCCACGAGGGCTATTCGGCCAAGCCGATGCACTCGTACTGGGACAACTTCTGGGCGCTGCGCGGCTACAAGGACGCGGTGAGCATCGCCGCCGAGCTGGGCCGCATCGACGATGCCGCGCGCTTCGCCACCTCGCGCGACCAGTTCCGCCAGGACCTGTACGCCTCGCTGGACGCGGCCACCCAGCAGCACCACATCGACTTCCTGCCGGGCTCGGCGGAGCTGGGCGATTTCGATCCGACCTCGACCACCATCGCACTGGCGCCGGGCGGCGAGCAGGGCCGGTTGCCGCAGGCCTTGCTCGACAACACCTTCGAGCGTTACTGGGGCGAGTTCGTCGGCCGCCGCGACGGCACCCGCGAGTGGAAGGACTACACCCCGTACGAGTGGCGCAACGTGTCCGCGTTCGTGCGCCTGGGCTGGCGCGAGCGCGCCTGGGAGGCGACGCAGTTCTTCTTCAAGGACCGCACGCCGCAGCCCTGGAACCAGTGGGCCGAAGTGGTCTCGCGCACGCCGCGCAAGCCGTTCTTCCTCGGCGACCTGCCGCATGCCTGGGTCGCCTCGGATTTCGTGCGCTCGGTGCTGGACATGTTCGCCTACGCCCGCGACGTCGACGACAGCCTGGTGCTGGCAGCGGGCCTTCCCACCGACTGGTTCGACGGCAAGGGCGTGGCGATCGAGCAACTGCGCACCCCGCAGGGGCCGCTGAGCTACCAACTGCGCCGGCAGAAGAACCGCTTGCTGCTGAACATCCCCGAGGGCCTGCGCATGCCCAGCGGCGGCCTGGTGCTGGCGTGGCCATACCCGGGCGAACCCGGCCGCACCCTGGTCAACGGCGAAACGGCGCAGTGGGAGCACGGCGAACTGCGCATCCATGCGTTGCCGGCGGATGTGCAGATCGAAATGCGGTAGAGCCGGGACCGGGACCCGGGACCCGGGACCCGGAAAAGCAAGAGCCGAGCGAAAGCCGTGAAGCCGTGATCCGGTTCGGGAATGAAAAAAGCGCCGGCATGCCGGCGCTTTTTGTTTTTGCTGTTGCGAGTCCCGGGTCCCGGGTCCCGGGTCCCGGCTACTAGGCTTTTCGGCTTTACCGGATCCCGGCCACTATCGCCGCCGCCTTCGCCGAACTCTCCCGCACCTTGTCCCATTCGCCGTTGGCCAGCCAGTCCTTGGGCACCATCCACGAGCCGCCGATGCAGACCACATTCGGTTGCGCCAGGTACTCGGCGGCGGTGCTTTCGCCGATGCCGCCGGTGGGGCACAGCTTGAGCTCGGCCAGGGGGCCGCCCAGGCCCTTGAGCATCGCCAGGCCGCCGACAGCGGAGGCGGGGAACAGCTTGCAGACGCGGAAGCCGCGTTCCATCAGCGCCAACAGTTCGCTCGGGGTGGCCGCGCCCGGTACCACCGGCAGCGGCGCGTGCGCCAGTGCGTCGGCCAAGGTCGGGGTGGTGCCGGGGGTGACGATGAAGTCGGCGCCGGCGTCGATCGACTGCTGCAACTGGGTGGCGTTGAGCACGGTGCCGGCGCCGATCACGATGTCCGGCAACTCGCGCTTGAGCATCGCCAGCGCTTCCATCGCCACCGGCGTGCGCAGGGTCAGTTCGATCGCCGGCAGGCCGCCTTCGAGCAGCGCCGCCGACACGCGGCGCGCCTCTTCCAGGCTGTGGACGGTGACGACGGGCAGGATGCCGGCCGCGCGCAGCAGTTGTTCGGCCTTGGTCTGGTGTTCGGCGATGGTCATGAGCGTCTCGGTTGCGAAGGGGGCGAGGCCCGGGCCGCGCACGGCCAGGGCAGGGTAGGCGCGTGGCGGTAGCGCGGCCGGTCAGGCGTCCTTGGATTCGTGCGGCGCGGTGGCGGCCTCGGCATCGCGGCCCAGGTCGTACTCGGCGTCGTAGTTCCACAGGTCGCCATCGGCGGCCGGCGGGCCGCAGGAGATCGACAGCGCGCCCTGGTCAGCGGGGCCGACCATGCGGCGGTTGAGTCCGAACAGGTTGCGGCCCATGTCGTGCGCGGCCGGCGCGGTGTTCGGCGCCAGCGGCCGCGCTGCCCATTCGGCGGCATCCACCAGCACTTCCAGGGTGCCGGCCTCGCCGTCCAGGCGCACCATGTCGCCTTCGCGCACCCGTGCCAGGGGGCCGCCGCGCGCCGCTTCCGGGGTCACGTGGATGGCCGCGGGGAACTTGCCGGAGGCGCCGGACAGGCGCCCGTCGGTGACCAGCGCCACGCGCCGGCCCTGGTTCTGCAGCAGGCCCAGCAGCGGCGCCAGCGAATGCAGTTCCGGCATGCCGTTGGCCTGCGGGCCCTGGTAGCGCAGCACCACCACGAAGTCGTGCGGCAGCGCGCCGGCGGCGTGCAGCTTGTTCAGCGCCTGCGGCGCGTCGATCACCACGGCCGGCGCTTCGATGGTGCGGAACTGCGGCTTCACCGCCGACAGCTTGATCAGCGAGCGGCCGAGGTTGCCGCGCAGCAGGCGCAGGCCGCCCTGCGCCTCGAACGGGTTGGATGCAGGGCGCACCACCGCCTCGTCGGCGCTCTTGGCCGGACTCGGCACGTAGGCCAGCTTGCCGTCCTGCACGCACGGCTCGTCGCCGTAGGCGCGCATGCCGCCGGGCACGATGGTGGCCAGGTCGTCGTGCATCAGCCCGGCGTCCATCAGTTCGCGGAACACGAAGCCGATGCCGCCGGCGGCAGCGAAGTGGTTCACGTCTGCCTCGCCGTTCGGGTACACCCGCGCCAGCAGCGGCACCAACTGCGACAGCGCGTCCAGGTCGTCCCAGGTCAGCACGATGCCGGCCGCGCGCGCCACCGCCAGCCAGTGGATGGTGTGGTTGGTGGAGCCGCCGGTGGCCATCAGCGCGACCACGGCGTTGACGATGGCGCGCTCGTCGATCAAGCGGCCGAGCGGGCGGAAGTCGCTGCCCAGCGCGGTGATGCGCAGCGCGCGCTCGGTCGCCTGCTGGGTCAGCGCCTCGCGCAGCGCGGTGCCGGGATTGACGAAGGAGGCGCCAGGCAACTGCACGCCCATCGCTTCCAGCAGCACCTGGTTGGAATTGGCGGTGCCGTAGAAGGTGCAGGTGCCGGGCGCGTGATAGGACGCCGATTCGGCGGCCAGCAGTTCCTCGCGGGTGGCCTGGCCGGCGGCGTAGCGCTCGCGCACCTCGGCCTTCTGCTTGTTGGGGATGCCCGGGGTCATCGGCCCGGCCGGCACGAACACCGCCGGCAAATGGCCGAAGGCCAGCGCGCCGATCAGCAGGCCGGGCACGATCTTGTCGCACACGCCCAGGTACAGGCTGGTGTCGAACATGTCGTGGCTCAGGCCGATGGCGGTGGCCTGGGCGATCACGTCGCGCGAGAACAGCGACAACTCCATGCCCGGCCGGCCCTGGGTCACGCCGTCGCACATCGCCGGCACGCCGCCGGCCACCTGTGCGGTGGCGCCGAGCGCGCGCGCGGTGCTGCGGATGATCTCCGGGTAGTGCTCGAACGGCTGGTGCGCCGAGAGCATGTCGTTGTAGGCGGTGATGATGCCCAGGTTGGGAGTGATCCCGCCTTCCAGCCGGCTCTTGTCGGTGGGGCCGCAGGCGGCGAAGCCGTGGGCGAGGTTGCCGCAGCTCAGGCGGCTGCGGAACGGGCCGTCGCGTAATGCGGCGTCGATGCCGGCCAAATAGGCGCGCCGCGACGGCGCACTGCGCTGGCGGATGCGTTCGGTGATCGCGTGGAGGGTCGGATGCAGGCTCATTGGCGGAAATGGCTATGAAGTGTGGGGGGCGGGACCCGGGGCCCGGGACCGGGGACCCGGAAAAGCAAAGGCGGCGGTGCGGCTGTTCCGGGTCCCGGGCCCGGGGTCCCGGGTCCCGGCCTCACTCGCACCAATGCACGCGCAGGCGCGCACCAGGCGTATCGAAGGCGACGCGGATCGGGTACTCGTGCTGGTCGGTGCCGGCCAGCGCGCGCTCCAGCACCTCCAGCTTCTGCTTGCCGCGCAACAGCAGCATGCGCTGGCCGATCGGCGCCAGGCCGGCCGGGGTCAGGGTGATGCGCAGCGGCCAGGTGTTGGCGCCGGGGCAGCCGGTGGCGTCGAGCGCGGCATAGGGCAGCGGGTTGGTCAGCGCCTTGTTCAAATCGGTGGCGCCGGGGAACAGCGAGGCGGTGTGGCCGTCGCCGCCCATGCCCAGCACCGCCATGCACGCGGCCGGGGCGTGCTGCGCGTGCAGGTTGGCCGCGTGCACGCAGTCCTGCAGCGGCTTGCCGACGCGCACCAGCGGCTCGAAGCGCGCATCCTCGGTCCGGTCGAGCAGGCTGTGCCGGATCAGGTAGGCGTTGCTGTCGCTGTCCTGCGGCGACAGCCAGCGCTCGTCGACCAGGCCGACCTCCAGCTTGGACCAGTCCAGCGGCAGCTCGGCCAGCGCCTGGTACACCGGCGCCGGGGTGGTGCCGCCGGACAGCAGCAGGCGCGCGCCGCCGCGGCGCCGGATCTCCTCGCGCAGCGCGGTGCCGATCTCGGCTGCCGCCGCGTCGATCCATTCGTCCGGATCGTCGTAGCGGATCAGCGTGATACGGTCGGACAGCGTGGGGCTCATGCAATGGCTCCTGGGGATTGCCGCGCGGCGTCCACCGCGTAGGCGGCGGCGCCGAGCAGGCCGGGACGGGGATGGATCACCGCCAGCGACGGCACCCGCGCCATGATCGACGAAAACCGGCCCTTGTGCTCGAAGCGCTGGCGGAACCCGGAATGCTGGATCGCGTCGAGCATCTTCGGCACCAGCCCGCCGGTCAGGAACACGCCATCCCAGGCGCCCTGCATCAGCACCAGGTCGCCGGCGATGGCGCCGAACACGGCGCAGAACACGTCCACGGTGCGCATCGCCCGATAGTCGCCCTGCGCGGCGCGCGCGGTGATGTCCTCCGGCTGCAGCGGACCCGGGTCGTCGCCGGCCATCTCGCTGAGCGCGCGGTGGATGTTGACCAGGCCGGGGCCACAGATCAGGCGTTCGTTGGAGACGCGGCCGAACTGCTGCGACAGCAGTTCCAGGATGCGGATCTCCTCCGGCGTGCCCGGCGGGAAGCTGACGTGGCCGCCCTCGGTCTCCAGCGGAAAGCAGCGCCCGCCGCGCATCAGCAGGCCGCCCACGCCCAGGCCGGTGCCGGGGCCGATCACGCCGTAGTTGCGCGGCACCTCGATCGGCGACGGCGTCCAACTGGCGCCGCCGACCTGGACCACGTCCTGCGGCCGCAGCAGGCTGATCGCCATCGCCTGCGCAGCGAAGTCGTTGATCAGGTGCAGTTCGTCGAAGCCGAGCATGGCGCGGGTGCGCGCCCGCGAGATCACCCACGGATGGTTGGTGATGCGCGCCTCGTCGCCGTCGACGCGGCCGGCGACCGCGAAGGTGCCGCTGCGCGCGTCTACCCCGGTCTGTTCCAGGTAGTGGCGGGCGGCGTCGCCCAGCGACGGGAACTCCACCACCGAGTAGGTCTGGGTGCTGTCGTCGAGCAGCGGCACCGAGGCGTCGAGATCGGCGAGGGCGAAACGGGCATTGGTGCCGCCGATGTCGGCGACCAGTACCGGGCGCTGCGGCGCGCTCACGGCGTGACCTTCGGCGCGGCGCCGGTCTGGTCGCAGGAGACGTAAGCCTGCGCTTCCTCCGGCCCCCAGCTGCCGGCGGGGTAGGGCTGCAGCGGCAGTTGCGCCTGCGCCCAGGCGGCGCTGACGCTGTCGATCCAGGCCCAGGCGGCGCGCACCTCGTCGTCGCGCACGAACAGCGCGTGGTTGCCGTTGAGCGCGTCGAGCATCAGCCGCTCGTAGGCGATGCGCCGGTGCAGGCCGGTGGGCACCGACAGTTCCAGTTCCAGCGGCTGCAGTTCCAGCGCACCCCATTCCGGGCCGGCCAGGCTGCTCATCAGCCCCAGTTCGATGTTCTCCTGCGGCTGCAGCTGGAAGGTCAGCCGGTTCGGCGCCACCTGCTGCGCCGCCGGGCGCTCGAACAGCCAGTGGGTGACCGGCTTGAGCGTGACCACCACGCGGGTGGAGCGCTCGGCCAGGCGCTTGCCGGTGCACAGCCGGAACGGCACGCCGGCCCAGCGCCAGTTGTCGATGTAGGCGGTGACCGCGGCGAAGGTCTCCACGTCGCTGCCTTCCGGCGGCTGGTAGGCCTGCGCCGGCTGGCCGTTGATGGTGCCGGCGGTGTAGCGCCCGCGCACGCTGTCGCGGGCGGCATGCTCTGCGCTCAGCGGCCGCAGCGCGCGCAGCACCTTGACCTTCTCGTCGCGGATGCGGTCGGCTTCCAGCGACGCCGGCGGCTCCATCGCCACCAGGCACAGCAACTGCAGGATATGGCTCTGCACCATGTCGCGCAGCGCGCCGGAGCGCGCGTAGTAGGCATCGCGGCCGTCCACGCCCTCGCTCTCGGCGACCAGGATGTCCACCGACTCGATGTAGTTGCGGTTCCACACCGCTTCCAGCAGGGTGTTGCCGAAGCGCAGCGCGATCAGGTTCTGTACCGCGGCCTTGCCCAGGTAGTGGTCCAGGCGGAACACGCGGTCCTCGTCGATCAGCGCGCCGATCGCCTGCACGATTTCGCGGGCGCTGTCCGAGTCGTGGCCGATCGGCTTCTCCAGCATCAGCCGGTGCGGCGCAGCCAATGCGCCGCCCAGGGCCAGGCCCTGGCAGGTGCTGATGTACAGCCCCGGCGGGATCGCCAGGTAGCTCACGCAGCGGCGCGCGGTCAGGTCGCGCACCGCGGCGGCCACCGATTCGGCATCGCGCAGGTCCACCGAGCGGTAGTCGATGCGCGCCAGCAGCGCCTGCACGATCGATTCGCCGATCTGTGGCATCGCCGCCTGCAGGCGCGGCTTGAGGATCTCGTGGAACTTGGCGGTGTCGTGCGGCGACAGTGCCAGCGCGCGGATGCGGAAGTCTTCCGGCAGGAAGCCGTCGTCGAGCATGCGCAGCACCGAGGGGAACAGATAGCGCTGGGCCAGATCGCCGGTGGCGCCGAACAACAGGAAGGTATCGTGCATCGACCGGGTTTCGGTTTCGGGTGACATGGTGTCGATCACCTGGGGGCTAGGAGTGACGTGGCGTGGGAAAGCGAACGGCGGGAACGGCCTGTATCCGGCCGGTTCGGGCGAAGGCGTGACGCGGGAGGGCCGCCAAGCGGAGACGCACGATCCAGGAGATGAATACGACTGCCAGACCTCTGAGCATACCTCTCCCATGCCTCATGCTGCAGGCCGGACTTCATCCGGCAGGGTGACGACGGCGCGCCGGATCGGCGGCTGGCGGATCGCATTGCGTGCCCTCCCAGGCTCGATGTTGCCCCGTGAAAACGGTTACATGGCAGAATACCGCATCGCGATGCATTGTTGCCTGCGCGCGGGCACGATGCGACCCGCATTCGTATGCACTGCCTTCGGGAGGGACCGGCGGCAGCCCGTTCCTCCTGCCGGAAACCGGATACCGCACCATGGCGAAAGTACAACTGGACAACATCCGCAAGGTCTACGACAACGGCCAGGTCGCCGTGCACGGGGCCAGCTTCGAAGTGGCCGACGGCGAACTGATGGTGCTGGTCGGGCCGTCGGGCTGCGGCAAGTCCACGCTGCTGCGGATGATCGCCGGCCTGGAAGAGATCAGCGGCGGCGAGCTGCGCATCGGCGAGCGCGTGGTCAACGAGGTGGCGCCGAAGGATCGCGACATCGCCATGGTGTTCCAGAGCTATGCGCTGTACCCGCACATGACCGTCGCCGAGAACCTGGCGTTCGGGCTCAAGCTGCGCGGCGAGAGCAAGGAGGTCATCCGCCAGCGCGTGGCCGCCGCCGCCGACACCCTGGGCCTGACCCCGATGCTGGACAAGCTGCCGCGCGCCATGTCCGGCGGCCAGCGCCAGCGCGTGGCGCTGGGGCGCGCGCTGGTGCGCGAGCCGGCGGTGTTCCTGCTCGACGAGCCGTTGTCCAACCTGGACGCCAAGCTGCGCCATTCGGTGCGCACCGAGATCGCGCAACTGCACCGCAAGCTCGGCACCACCATGATCTACGTCACCCACGACCAGGTCGAGGCGATGACCCTGGGCCAGCGCATCGTCGTGCTCAAGGATGGGCTGATCCAGCAGATCGACACGCCGATGGCGCTGTACGACCGCCCGGCCAACCTGTTCGTGGCCGGCTTCCTCGGCAGCCCGGCGATGAACGTGCTGCGCGGACGGCTGGTGGAAGAGGGCGGCCTGCAGCTGCAGTTGCAGGACGGCGGGCGGGTGCCGCTGCCGGGGGCGCAGATCGCGCCGCAGTGGCTGGGCCGGGAACTGGCGATCGGCGTGCGGCCGGAGCACCTGCAGCCCAGCGACGATGCGCAGGGCGGCTTCGAGGCCACCATCGAGGTGATCGAGCCGGTCGGCAACGAGATCTTCGTCAATCTCAGCCACGGCGCGCAGCCGCTGGTGATGCGGGTGGCGCCGCGCGCGCTGCCGGGCCTGGGCGAACGCCTGCGGGTGGCGGTGCGCGGCGACGCGCTGCACTTCTTCGATGCCGAGAGCGGGGAGAGACTGGAAAGCCGGGACCCGGGGCCCGGGTCCCGGGGCCCGCAACAGCCGTAAGCGACGGCGAGTGCGGCGGTTGGCGCGCTCAGCGTGCCAGGCCGTCGACCAATGGCTGCCAGCGTGCGGGGTGGCCGTCGACGTTGAGCCCGGCCGGTGGCGTCTCGTCCAGCGGCAGCACCGCCAATGCCAGGGTGCCAGCGACGCTGACCACGCTGCCGAACGGCTGGCCGTCGCGCTGCACCGGTGCGTCGATCGCGACGGTCGTATCCAGTTCCAGCAACTGCACGGCGCGCTTGGCCTTGCCCAGAAAGTGCGTGCGGGCGACGATTTCCTGGCCGGGGTAGCAGCCCTTCTTGACGCTGAAGGCGTGCAGCCGGTCCAGGCCCAGTTGCTGCGGCGTCCACTGTTCGCGCTGGCTCGGCGCAAGCCGGGCCAGGCCCAGGCGCAGGTCGGTCGCGCGCCAGGCCTGCGCCAGCGCCGGGTCGGTCGCCGGCGCATCCGCCTGCGGTGCCGGCACCAGGCGCAGCGTGCGCGGCAGGCCGTCGCCGCCCATGTCCAGTTCGATCACGCCGGCCTCATCGTGCGCCGACGTCGCGCCCCGTGCCTGCTCCGGTAGGCTCATGCGACCCAAGGCAAGCAGCGTGTCCTCGATGGTGATGCGCAGCTTGCGCCGGAACACGAAGCGGCCCAGCGCCGTCGCCAGGTCCTCGGCGCCGCCGTCGGGCAGCAGCGCCAGCAAGGCGTCGTCGGCCTGGCGCAGCAGCGCGAACACCGCGATCACCCGGCCCTTGGCGGTGAGCCAGGCGTTCCACTGCCACTGGCCCACGGCCAGCGCCTGCACGTCGTTGGCGAACTGCGCATGCGCGAAGGCCACCGCATCCGGGCCGCGCAAGGCGACGTATTGCAGGTGTGGCAAGGCGGAAAAACCGCCGGATTCCAGATTCAGGTTGTCAGGCACGAGAGGGGAGGACTAAAATTGACGAGTTGTGAGACCCGCATGATAGGCCAACCAACCCCCACACCCGAGTCCGATCCCGAAACGCAGCGGCCCGCCGAGGACACCCCTCCGCAGGCCGAGCCTGCGCCGCGGGAGATCGGCGGACGCGGCGGCCTCGAGCCGACGCGCTACGGCGACTGGGAGAAAAACGGACGCTGCATCGATTTTTGAGCAGCTTTGAGCCAACGCGGCCTTAAGCACGCCGCCCAGCCGAGACAACGAGCCCAGCGAATGGCTACGCGCGAACGTCCTCTTTCCCCGCATCTGCAGGTCTATCGCTGGCAGATCCAGATGGTGACCTCGATCCTGAATCGAGCCACCGGCATCGTGCTGTCGATCGGTGCCCTGATCATCGCCGCCGGCCTGTTGGCACTGATGCTCGGCCCCGCCTCCTGGAACTGCTTCCGCGACATCGCCGGGGCCTGGTACGGCCAGGTGTTCCTGTTCGGCTGGACCTGGTGCTTCGCCTTCCACCTGTTCGGCGGCCTGCGCCACATCCTGCAGGATTTCGGCCAGGGCTACGCGGTCCGCGCCTTCGTCACCATTGGCTGGCTGTCGGTCGTGCTCAGCTTCGTGCTGACCGCCGCCGTGTGGGCCTACGTCCTGCTGGGAGCCAATGCATGAGCCGCTATCGCACCCCGTTGAAGAACGTCCGCGGCCTGGGCGCGGCCAAGACCGGCACCGAGCATTTCGTGGTGCAGCGGCTGACCGCCACCGCATTGGTGCCGCTGTCGATCTGGTTCCTGATCTTCGTGCTGAGCCTGCTCGGTTCGGACTACGTCGCTGCCACCGAGGCCGTGGCCAAGCCGTGGAACGCGATCCTGCTGGTCGGCTTCCTGATCGCCGCGTTCTGGCACGCCCAGCTCGGCATGCAGGTGGTGCTGGAAGACTACGTGCACACCTCGCTGCTGGCCCTGGCCGCGCAGACCATCGTGCGCTTCGTCGCCGTGCTCGGCGCCATCGTCAGCATCTTCGCCGTGGCGCGCATCGCGCTGGGCATCGCCTGATCCAACGGCGCCCCCTCTAGGAACCACATTTCGATGTCCGCTTACAAGATCACCGAACACAAGTACGACATGGTCGTGATCGGCGCCGGCGGCGCCGGCCTGCGCGCGACCTTCGGCCTGGCCCAGAAGGGCCTGCAGACGGTCTGCCTGACCAAGGTCTTCCCGACTCGTTCGCACACCGTGGCCGCGCAGGGCGGCATCTCCGCCGCGCTCGGCAACATGGGCGAGGACGACTGGCGCTACCACTTCTACGACACCATCAAGGGTTCGGACTGGCTGGGCGACCAGGACGCCATCGAGTACATGTGCCGCGAGGCGATCCCCGCGATCATCGAGCTGGAGCACTACGGCGTACCGTTCAGCCGCACCGAGGACGGCAAGATCTACCAGCGTCCGTTCGGCGGCATGACCACCAAGTACGGCGAAGGCCCGTCCGCGCAGCGCACCTGCGCCGCCGCCGACCGCACCGGCCACGCCATGCTGCACACGCTGTACCAGCAGTCGCTGGCGCACAACGCGCGCTTCATGATCGAGTACTTCGCGCTCGACCTGATCTTCGACGAGGAAGGCGCCTGCCGCGGCGTGCTCGCCCTGGACATGGCCGAAGGCTCGCTGCACCTGTTCCGCGCCCACGGCGTGGTGCTGGCCACCGGCGGCTACGGCCGCGCCTACTTCAGCGCCACCTCGGCGCACACCTGCACCGGCGACGGCGGCGGCCTGGTGATGCGCGCCGGCCTGCCGATGCAGGACATGGAGTTCGTGCAGTTCCACCCGACCGGCATCTACGGCGCCGGCTGCCTGATCACCGAGGGCGTGCGCGGCGAAGGCGGCATCCTGCGCAACAGCAGCGGCGAGCGCTTCATGGAGCGCTACGCACCGCACTACAAGGACCTGGCCTCGCGCGACGTGGTGTCGCGTTCGATGACCATCGAGATCCGCGAAGGCCGCGGCGTCGGCGAGCACAAGGACCACATCCTGCTCGACCTGACCCACCTCGGCCCGGGCGTGATCGACGACAAGCTGCCCGGCATCGCCGAGAGC
The DNA here is from genome assembly GCF_014199855.1 of Xanthomonas sp. F1. Lineage (NCBI taxonomy): Bacteria > Pseudomonadati > Pseudomonadota > Gammaproteobacteria > Lysobacterales > Lysobacteraceae > Xanthomonas > Xanthomonas sp. F1. The sequence goes on from NZ_JACHOK010000002.1 coordinate 842,390, forward strand.
GCGCGCATCTTCGCCGGCGTCGACGTGCACAAGCAGCCGATCCCGGTGATCCCGACCGTGCACTACAACATGGGCGGCATCCCCACCAACTACCACGGCGAAGTGGTGCGCAAGGACGGCGACAACCCCGATGCGGTGGTGCCGGGCCTGTACGCCATCGGCGAGGCCGCCTGCGTGTCGGTGCACGGCGCCAACCGCCTGGGCTCCAACTCGCTGCTCGACCTGGTGGTGTTCGGCCGCGCAGTGGCCAACCGCTGCGCCGAGACGATCAAGACCGGCGCCCCGCACAAGGGCCTGCCGGGCGACGCCTGCGACAAGGCGCTGGGCCTGCTGGACAAGCTGCGCAACGCCAACGGCGGCACCCCGACCTCGGTGATCCGCGACAAGATGCAGCGCACCATGCAGTCCGACGCGGCGGTGTTCCGCACCAGCAAGACGCTGAAGGAAGGCGTGGACAAGATGGCCGACATCTTCGCCAGCTTCGAGGACGTGAAGGTGTCCGACCGCTCGCTGGTGTGGAATTCCGACCTGATCGAGACCTACGAGTTGAACAACCTGTTGCTCAATGCGGTGGCGACGATCAACTCGGCCGAGCAGCGCAAGGAAAGCCGCGGCGCGCACGCCCACGAGGATTTCCCCGACCGCGACGACGTCAACTGGCAGAAGCACACGCTGGTCACCGTCGACGACAAGGGCCAGTGCAGCTTCGACTACCGCCCGGTGCACATGTACACGCTCAGCAAGGACGTGGACGTGGTGCCGCCGAAGCCGCGCGTTTACTGACCAAAGCCGGGATTGGGGAGTGGTGATTCGGGATTCGACAACGCTTCGTTTCCTGCTCTCGCCCAAATCTCCAATCCCTAATCCCCAATCCCGGATTTAAAAGCCATGGCAGAGTTCACCCTCCCCAAGAATTCCAAGATCGGCAAGGGCAAGCACTTTCCCGCCAAGGGCGCGAAGAACGTGCGGACCTTCAAGGTCTACCGGTGGAATCCGGACGACGACAGCAACCCGCGGACCGACACCTACGAGGTGGATCTGGACGCGTGCGGTCCGATGGTTCTGGACGCGCTGATCAAGATCAAGAACGAGATCGACCCGACCCTGACCTTCCGCCGTTCGTGCCGCGAGGGCATCTGCGGGTCGTGCGCGATGAACATCGACGGCACCAACACGCTGGCCTGCACCAAGGCGATCGCCGATTGCGGCAAGAAGGAAGTGCCGATCTACCCGCTGCCGCACATGAGCGTGGTCAAGGATCTGGTGCCGGACCTGACCCACTTCTACGCGCAGTACGCCTCGATCAAGCCGTGGATCCGCACCCAGACTCCGCCGCCGCCGGACCGCGAGCGGCTGCAGTCGCCGGAAGACCGCAAGAAGCTCGACGGTCTGTACGAGTGCATCCTGTGCGCGTGCTGCTCGACCAGTTGCCCGAGCTACTGGTGGAACGGCGAGCGTTACCTGGGCCCGGCGATCCTGCTGCAGGCCTACCGCTGGATCATCGACTCGCGCGACGAGGACACCGGTGCGCGCCTGGACGATCTGGAAGATCCGTTCAAGCTGTACCGCTGCCACACCATCATGAACTGCGCGCGGACCTGCCCGAAGGGGCTGAACCCGGCGCTGGCGATCGCCGAGATCAAGAAGCTGATGATGGCGCGCCGCGCCTGATCGCAGCGGCGTACGTTCCAAGCGGCGGGCCTGCCTGCCGATCGCGCGGCACCGGCTTTCGGGTTCGGTGCCGCGTTCGTTTTCGGCGGCTGCCGTGCGGCGCCGCCCCCAGGAAAGGGTGCATGCGATGGACGACACCACCGAACTGAAGAAGCTGCGCTGGCGCTGCCGGCGCGGCATGCGCGAACTGGACCAACTGTTCGGCCGCTACCTGGACCGGCGTTGGGGAGCGGCTTCCGAGGACGAGCGCGGGGTTTTCCTATACCTGCTCGATTGCGAGGACGATAAGTTGTGGCGCTGGTTCATGGGCTACGAGGCTTGTCCCGATGCACGCGCCGCCGATCTCATCGCCTCCATCCGCGCCATGCCGGCTTGACTGGCGCCCCTCGCGCTGGCTGCTGGCCGCGCTGATCCTGCTCGGCGCGCTGGCGCCGCTGTCGCTGCTCGGTTCCGACCTGCCGCCACACCTGGCCTGGCCAGCGGCCTTGCTGGCGCTGCTGTACGCGGCGTGGCTGCTGCGCCGCGAGGCCAGGCGCGCGCCGCGCACGCTGGTGCTTCCCGCCGGCGCCGGTGCGCCCAGCGTCGACGGCGCGGCGGCGAGCGAGCTGCAGGTCGCCTGGCGCGGACCGCTGGCGTTCGTGCGCTGGCGCGACGCGCAGGGGCGCACGCAGCGCCTGGCGTGGTGGCCGGACACGCTGCCGCCCGCGGCACGACGTGAACTGCGTCTGGCCGCTTCGGCCCATGCCGCTTCGTCTGCGCCGCCGCAAATGGCACCATAGCGCTCCCTGGATGGTGGCTGCGCATGTTCAAACCCTTACCCGTGGCCATCGGCCTGCGCTATCTGCGCGCCAAGCGCCGCAACAATTTCATCTCCTTCATCTCCATGGCCTCGATCCTCGGCATCGCCCTGGGCGTGACCGTGCTGATCACCACCCTGGCGGTGATGAGCGGCTTCCAGAAGGAGATCCGCGACCGCCTGCTGCAGATGGCCGCGCACGCCACGGTCAGCGCGCAGGGCGCGCCGATGGAGGACTGGCAGCACGCGGTGGACGTGGCCATGCGCGACAAGCGCGTTGCCGGCGCCGCGCCCTATGTCGAGGAAGAGGCGCTGCTCACCGGCCAGCGCAACCAGCCGGCGATCGTCCGCGGCATCCTGCCCAAGGAAGAAGCCAAGGTCTCGGTGCTGGCGCAGAAGATGAAGCAGGGCTCGGTCGACAGCCTGACCCCGGGCTCCTACAACATCCTGCTCGGCCAGGAGCTGGCGCTGTGGCTGGGCGTGGGCGTCGGCGACAAGGTCGTGGTGATGCTCGGCGAGCCGCAGGCCAGCCCGATGGGCATGGTGCCGCGCTACAAGCGCTTCACCGTCAGCGGCATCTTCGAGGCCGGCTACAACGAGATCGACCGCGGCCTGGCGGTGACCAGCATGCCCGACCTGCAGCGGGTGCTGCGCATGGGCGACGGCGTCACCGGCGTGCGCCTGAGGCTGCACGACATGGACCAAGCCTGGAACGTGGCGCGCGACCTGGCGCTGAACCTGCATGGCCCGTACATGGTCAGCGACTGGACCCGCGAGAACGCCAACCTGTATCAGTCGCTGAAGATGGAAAAGACGGTGATGGGCATCCTGCTGTCGCTGATCATCGCGATGGGCGCGTTCAACCTGGTGTCCTCGCAGGTGATGCTGGTGACCGACAAGCAGGCCGACATCGCCATCCTGCGCACGCTGGGGCTGAGCCCGGGCGGGGTGATGCAGGTGTTCATGGTGCAGGGCACGCTGATCGGCGTGATCGGTACCGTCGCCGGCGTGATCGGCGGCATCGTGCTGACGCTTAACCTGGAGCGGATCCTGGCCGGCATCGAGGCGGTGTTCAACATCAAGCTGCTGCCGGAGGACGTCTACTACATCACCGGCCTGCCCACCGACATGCAGCCGCACGACGTCATGGTGATCACCATCGTGGCCTTGCTGATGAGCTTCCTGGCCACGCTGTACCCGGCCTGGCGCGCGGCGCGCACGCAGCCGGCGGAGGCGCTGCGCTATGAATGAGGGCAGGGAGTTGGGAATCGGCAAGCGGGAATCGAACGTGCAGAACGCAGCGACGCAGCAGGCGGCGATCCGCGCCGAAGGCCTGGCCAAGACCTACGCCGAGGGCAAGATGCGCACGCCGGTGTTCGACGGCCTGGAGCTGAGCGTGGCGGCGGGCGAGACCGTGGCCATCGTCGGCGCCTCCGGTGCCGGCAAGAGCACCTTGCTGCACCTGCTCGGCGGCCTCGACGTGCCGACCTTCGGCGAGGTCTACGTGGCCGGGCAGCGCATGTCGGCGTTGACCGATGCGGCGCGCGGGCAGTTGCGCAACCGCTCGCTGGGGTTCGTCTACCAGTTCCATCACCTGCTGCCCGAGTTCACCGCGCTGGAGAACGTGATGATGCCGGTGCTGCTCGGCGGCGCGCCGATGCAGGACGCCGATGCGCGCGCACGTGCGCTGCTGGAATCGGTGGGCCTGGCCCATCGCCTGGAGCACAAGCCGGGCGAACTGTCCGGCGGCGAGCGCCAGCGCGCCGCGGTGGCGCGTGCGCTGGTCAATCGTCCCGCTTGTGTGCTCGGCGACGAGCCGACCGGCAATCTCGACGACAAGACCGCGGCCAATGTGTTCGCGCTGATGCTCGAGCTCAACCGCGCGCAGCGCACCAGCCTGGTCCTGGTCACCCACGACCGCAGCCTGGCGCGCAAGCTCGACCGCGTGCTGGAACTGCACCAGGGCAAGCTGCGCGAACTGGCGCCTGCGGACGTTTGAACGCGGGCGGTGGGCGCCGCCGTAGCGCGGCGCCACCGCACCGCATGATGCCGGGCATGCCGCGGCCTAACGGCCGTGAGTGGCTGAAGCCTGTTGCGCGGAGTCCAGGTGTGACGGCGTCCAGGCGCGGCAGCGACGCTTCCTGGGGCAGCGCCTGCAATCGCGACGACAGGGCCGTGCTGCCTACCGATGCAGTCGACCTCGCGACGGAAGGGACCTACGCTAATTCGCGTTGCCGCGGCGCAGCCGTACATGCCGTTACCCTCGTAGGAGCGGCCTCAGCCGCGACGGGCATTCCCGGTAGAGCCTGTCGCGGCTGAAGCCGCTCCTACAGTGGGGCTTGCGTCGTTCCTGCCCCGCTGGTTCGCCGACAACGCGGCATTCGCAGTCCGCGAGTGATGCGAACCGTGCTGGCACTGCCATCCTGCCAACCAGGATCGTTGTGGGAGGGACTTCAGTCCCGACGCTTCAGACAACAACGCGTCGGGGCTCAAGCCCCTCCCACAGGGTGTGGCGCGGCGCGGCGTTGCTGCATTTGGAAAGGCATGACGATCGCGTCATCCAGCGGTGCATCCCCATCTGTCGCAGGAGCGGCTTCAGCCGCGACGGGGCGTCACCGAGAAAGCAAGCCGCGGCTGAGCCGCTCCCGCGAGAGATTGCACTGTAGGAGCGGCTTCAGCCGCGACCAACGCAGCCGAACACATGGCCGCCTCGGGTTGCTGTCGGCAGCGAAGCTGCTCCCGCAGCACCAGAAAAACCTTCTGCAGCATGACGAACAAAGGCGCCACCCTGCAAACGCATCGCAACGCCCCTCAGCGGCAACCCTCCCGCATTGCCGCTTTCGTGCTGCAGCGATGGCCCTGGCAGGTAAGGTTCCTCAGGGAATCACCCGTTGCGCGCGCAACCGCGTGAACAGCTCCAGGAACGAGGCGCGGCTGTCGTAGTAGCCGAGGAAACCCAGATCGCGGCTCTTGGTCATGTCGTTGACGCATTCGATCTCGCGGCCCAGATCGGCATCGGTATGCCACCACGACGCGAGCTGGTTCACATCCGCCTGGACCAGTCCATGCTGCTCGGCGATCTCGCGCCACAGGGCCGGCGCGGTGTCCTGCAGGCGCGGCTGCAGCGGCATCGGCGCATCCGGATAGGGAGCAGGTTCCAGGCCGAAGAACGCGGCGATCTCGCCCCACATCCAGCGCCAGCGGAACACGTCGCCGTTGACTGTGTTGAAGGCCTGGTTGCGTGCGGCCGGACTGGTCGCGGCCCAGGCCAACTGGCGGCCGAGCAGGCCGGCATCGGTGAGGTCGGTGAGGCTGTCCCACTGCGCACGCGAGCCCGGGAACACGAATGGCTGCCCGCTGTGCTTGCACAGCGTCGCATACACCGCCAGGGTCACGCCCATGTTCATCGCATTGCTGCCGTTGGCCTGGCCGATCATGGTGTGCGAGCGATGCACGCTCCAGCCGAAGCCGTGGCGCGCGGCGGCGTCGAACAGCAGGTCTTCCAGCGTGTAGTAGAAATTCTCGCCCGGTTGCCGTGGTTCGCTCTCGCGGAACGGCGTCTCCGCCTTGCCGCTGCCGTAGTGTTCGAACGAGCCCAGGTAATGCTTGGTACCGGTGACCAGCGCCATGTGCTGCAGCGCCGCGCCGTCGAGGCCTTCGCACAGGTGCCGCAGCATCGCGCCGTTGGCGGCAACGTTCTCCTTCTCGGTGTTGCGTCGCGTCCAGGTGCAGAAGAACACGTGGGTGATCGGCAGCCCGCGCAGCGCGGCCACGGTGGCGTCGCGGTCGAGCAGATCGGCCGCCACCGGGATCACGCCGTCCTGCGGCACCGGGCGACGCGCCAGCCCATAGACCGTCCAGCCCTCGGCGACCAGCACGTTGGCGAGGTTGTAGCCGGAGATGCCAGTGACTCCGACGATCAGTGCGATGCCCTTGCGCATGCGCGCACTCCTTACGACGTTGGGCACTGCACCATAGGCGCCTGGCGATGAAGCCGCGGCGAACTGTGCCGTACTGTGACGCGGCGCGCGCTCGGGCGTTAGGCAAATTCTGACGTGGTGTCCCGGCGTAGACCGATGGCCTGCGCCGAGAGGCGATGCGACGCTGACTTTGCGATCGCGATGGTGTTGCGCGATGCGTAGCGCGGCGACGTGGCGCTGCTTCGGACCCATCGATGCCAAGGAGGGCAAGCACATGCAACCGTCTGCCGAGGACGTCCCGCGTCGAGGCATCGCCGCCGCCGACGCTAAGCGGTGGCCGGCAGTGACGCCGTTCGGTCCCGCGGTCGCCGCCAGCCTCGCCGCCGGCGTGCTGGCCGCGCTGTGGCTGCCGCGCCTGCCGCCCTGGTCGCTGGCCTTGGTGGTCCTGCTCGCCGGGGCGTCCCTGTATGTGGCGGCGCCGCGCTGGCGCTGGCTGGGGGCGTTCGCGATCGGCGCCGGCTGGCTGGCACTGGTGGCCGGCATGGTGCTGGCGCGGCAGTTGCCGGCCGACTGGGAAAAGCGCGTGGTCGCCGTTCGCGGCCAGGTGGTGGAACTGCCGCAGGCCGAAACCCGCCGTACCCGCTTCCTGTTTCGCGTGGACGCCGATGCGGCGCAGCCGGCGCCGTTGCGCGGTCGCCTGCTGCAACTGGCGTGGTACGACGACTTCGGCACGCATCAGGCCGGGCCGCGCAGCGCGCTGCGCGCCGGCGCGCGCTGGCAGTTGCAGGTGCGCGTGCGCGCACCACGCGGCTTGAGCAATCCCGGCGGCTTCGACGCCGAGGCCTATGCGCTGGCGCAGCGGATCAGCGCCAGCGGCTACGTGGTGGCGCCGCATGCGGCAGCGCAACTGGCGCCGGGACAGGGCATCGACGCCTGGCGCGCAGGCATGTCCGCACGCATCGCTGCGGCGATACCGCAGGCCTCGGCGCGCTACGTGCAGGCGCTGGCGCTGGGCGACACGCGGCGGCTGGACGATCGCGACTGGCGCATCCTGCGCGCTGCCGGGCTGACCCATCTCATCGCCATTTCCGGCTTCCATGTCGGCCTGGTCGCCGGTGCCTTCGCGTTGCTTGGTGGCGGCCTGTGGCGGCTGTGGCCGCAACTGGGCCGCCATTGGCCGCGCCGCCAGGCCGCGGCCGCGTTGGCGCTGCTCGGTGCCGGCGGCTATACCCTGGTGTCGGGCATGGCCCTGCCGACCGTGCGCACCGCCCTGATGATCGCGGTGGTGGTGGCGGCACGGTTGTGGCGGCGACCGGTGCGGGTGGTCGACGCATTGGCGCTGGCGGCGATCGCCATGCTGCTCTGCGACCCGCTGGCGGTGCTCTCGGCCGGCTTCTGGCTGAGCTTCCTCGGTGTCGCCTGGCTGGCCTGGTGCATGCCCGATGCCGGGCGCGGCTGGCGCGAGACGCTGCGCAGTTTCCTGACTGCGCAGGGCGTGGCCACGGTCGGCCTGCTGCCGGTGAGCACGATGCTGTTCGGGCAGGCCTCGCAGGTCGGGCCACTGGCGAATTTACTGGCGATTCCGTGGTGGAGCCTGGTGGTGGTGCCGCTGGCCCTGCTCGGGACCGCGCTGGAGGCACTGCATGCCGGCGTTGGGGCCTGGCTGTGGCGCCTGGCCGCGGCCTGCTTCGACCTGACATGGCCGCTGTTCGTGGCCCTGGGCGAGAGCCGCTTCGCACTGCGCTGGCTGCCGGAGGCGCGCGACTGGGCGCTGCCGCTGGCCCTGCTGGGCGCGTTCTGGCTGCTCTTGCCGCGCGGGGTGCCGGGCAAGCCGCTGGCGGCGCTGCTGTGGTTGCCGTTGTTGCATCCGCCGCTGGAGCGGCCGCGAACGGGCGAGGCCGATCTGGTGATGTTCGACGTGGGGCAGGGGCTGTCGTTGCTGGTGCGCACCGCGCACCACCAGTTGCTGTACGACACCGGGCCGGCGGTGGAGGATGGCTACGACGCCGGCGAGCGGGTGGTGGTGCCGGCGCTGCACGCGCTCGGCGTGGCCCGGCTGGATCGCGCGGTGATCAGTCATGGCGACAACGATCACGCCGGTGGCCTAGCCGCGGTGCGCGCGGCACTGCCGATCGGCCTGGTCCAGGCCCCGGCAGGTGCGCCGGTGCCGCTGGACCGGCCCTGCGTGGCCGGCGATGCCTGGGAATGGGATGGCGTGCGTTTCCGGTTCCTGCATCCGGCACCGCACTTTCCCTATCTGCGCAACGAGTCCAGCTGCGTGTTGCGCGTGGAAACCGCCCATGGGGTGCTGCTGCTGGCCGGCGATATCGGCGATGTGGTCGAGCGCAAGCTGCTGCGCGAGGCGCCGCAGGCGCTGCGGGCCGACGTGGTGGTGGCGCCGCACCATGGCAGCGGGCACTCCTCGCATCCAGGCTTCGTCGCCGCCACCGGCGCGCGGCTGGTGCTGGTCTCGGCGGGCTACGGCAACCGCTTCGGCCATCCGCATCCGAACGTGGTGGCGCGCTGGCAAGCGGCCGGCGCCGAGGTCGCCGGCACGCCGCAGGGCGGTGCGCTGCGCGTGTGGCTGGGACGCGCCGGCCTGCAACTGCGCGAGCGGCGGCCCTGGCGGGCGCGGCTGTGGGATGCGGCGGAGCGGGCGCGGGCGGCTGCTATCCTATCGGCCAGTGAACGAACGGCCGAGCGTGCCGGAGGGTTGCGACGTGTGGGAACTGGTCAAGGCCGGTGGCTGGCCGATGGTGCCCTTGCTGCTGTTGGGCGTGGTCGCGCTGGCGATCGTCCTGGAGCGGTTCTGGAGCCTGCGCCGTAGCGAGGTATTGCCGCCGGGACTGGGCCAGGAAGTGCGCAACTGGGCAACGCGCGGCAAGCTCGATCCCACCCACATCGAATCGCTGCGGCGCAATTCGCCACTGGGCGCGCTGCTCGCCGCCGGCCTGGACGTGCGCAACCGCCCGCGCGAGATCGTGCGCGAGCGCATCGAGGATACGGGGCGGCACGTCGTGCACCGTATGGAGCGTTATCTGAACGCGTTGGGCACGGTCGCTTCGGCCGGGCCGCTGCTGGGCCTGCTCGGCACCGTGGTCGGCATGATCCAGATGTTCCTCGGCATCCTCGACCATGGACTGGGCGACGTGAACCAGCTTGCCGGCGGCATCGGCAAGGCGCTGGTGTGCACCGCCACCGGCATGATCATCGCGGTGCCGGCGCTGATCTTCCATCGCCATTTCAAGAGCCGCATCGCCGGCTACGTGATCGAGATGGAGCAGGAAGCCACCGCGCTGACCGATGCGCTGGACGGCCACGGCCGAGCCGCGGCACCGGCCGTGCCGGCGCGCGGCGCCGCGCCGAACGCCGCGGCGGCCAAGGGCTGAGCCGGTGCGGATCCGCGACGACCGTGGCCAGGACGAGCCGCAGATCGACCTGGTGCCGTTGATCGACGTCATCCTGGTGCTGATCATCTTCTTCGTCGTGACCACCACCTTCGATGCGCGTTCCACGCTGCAGTTGCAACTGCCCAACGCCAGCGACCGCAACGCGCCGCCGCCGGCACGCGCGCTGAGCGTGCTGATCAACGCCGACGGGCATTACTTCATCAACGACCAGGAAGTGCTGCGCACCGACGTGGAGTCGGTCAAGCGCAGCATCGCCCAGGTCGCCGGCGACGACCGCGAGCAGCCGGTGCTGCTGCGCGCCGACGCGCGCACGCCGTACCAGGCGGTGGTCACCGCGCAGGACGCGCTGGGCCAGCTCGGGTTCCGCCGCATCGCCATCGCCACTGCCCCCGAAGTCAACAGGGACGGAAGCTCCAAGTGAATGTACCCACCGACGTGCCCGTCCAGGATTCCCCCTGGCGGACCTATCGCCGCCTGTTGTCCTATGCCGGCGGCTACCGCGGCCTGCTGCTGATCGCCGCGGTCGGCGCGCTGCTGGAGGCGCTGGCCGGCTCCGGCTTCCTGGCGCTGATGAAGCCGATCACCGACGAGACCTTCATCGCCCGCAACCGCGAGGTGGCGATGTGGCTGCCGTTGCAGATCGTCGGCCTGTTCGTGCTGCGCGGCATCGCCGGCTACGTCACCGACATGTCGATGGGCCGCGCGGCGCGAAGCATTTCCCGCGATTTCCGGGTCAACGTACTGGACAAGTACCTGCGCCTGCCGGGCAGCCGCTTCGACGCCGAGCCGGTGGCGTCGATGCTGGTGCGGCTGGGCTCGGACAGCGAGCAGGTGGCGCAGGCCGCGGTCGACGCGATGAAGGTGATGGTGCAGCAGACCCTGCAGATCGTCGGCGCGCTGGCGGTGATGCTGTGGTACAGCTGGACCGTGACCGTGACCATCCTGCTGGTGGCGCCGCCGCTGGCCTGGGTGATGGACCGCGTGGCCAAGCGCTACCGGCGGGTCAGCCACCGCATCCAGGAAAGCAATGCCGAACTGATGCAGGCCGCCGAGCAGGCCCTGTCCGGCAACCAGGAGGTCAAGGTCTACGGCGCGCGCGCCAGCGAGATGGAGCGCTACCAGCAACTGGCCGACACCAACCTGCATCTGGCGATGAAGGTCGAATCCACCCGCGGCATCTCCTCGGCCGCGGTGCAGTTGCTGGGCGCGATCGGTTTGGCCGCGCTGTTGCTGATCGCCGGCCACGAAGCGCTGGCCGGGCGCCTGACCGCCGGCGAGTTCGTCTCGCTGATGACCGCGATGATGGCGATCATCCCGGCACTGAAGAACCTCACCAACGTGCAGAACATGCTGCAGCGGGGCGTCGCCTCGGCGCAGCGGCTGTTCGTGGTGCTGGACGCGCCGGAGGAGCAGGACAGCGGCACCCGCCACATCGAGCGCGCGCAGGGGCGGATCGAGTTCCGCGAGGTCACCGCCGCCTATCCGGGGCAGGCGCGGCCGGCGCTGGCCGAGGTCAGCTTCGTCGCCGAACCCGGCACCGTCACCGCCATCGTCGGCCGCTCCGGCAGCGGCAAGTCGAGCCTGGTCAAGCTGATCCCGCGTTTCTACGATCCGCAATCCGGGCAGATCCTGCTCGACGGCCATCCGCTGCAGGACTATCGCCTGGAGGATCTGCGCCGGCAGATCGCCCTGGTCGGCCAGCAGGTGATGCTGTTCGACGGCAGCATCGCCGAGAACGTCGCCTATGGCGAAATGCGCGAGGCAGGCCCGGCGCAGTTGCGCCAGGCGGTCGCTGACGCCAATGCCATGGAATTCGTCGACCACCTGCCGGAGGGCCTGCAGGCGCAGGTCGGGGCCAAGGGCGGGCGCCTGTCAGGCGGCCAGCGCCAGCGCCTGGCGATCGCCCGGGCGATGCTCAAGGACGCCCCGATCCTGATCCTCGACGAAGCCACCGCCGCGCTGGACAACGAATCCGAGCGGCTGGTGCAGGACGCCTTGCACCGGCTGATGCCCGACCGCACCACGCTGGTCATCGCCCACCGGCTGTCGACCATCGAACACGCCGACCAGGTGCTGGTGATGGACCACGGCCGTATCGTCGAGCGCGGCACCCATCACGAGCTGCTGGCGCTGGGCGGCGTCTATGCGCACCTGCACAGCATGCAGTTCCGCGAAAGGCAGTACGGATGAGCGAGCGCGGGCCACACACACCCGCCTATTGGTACGGCACGGGCGCGCCGCCGCTGCACGCGCGGTTGCTGACCCCGCTGTACGCGGCGGCGATCGCATTGCGCCGCGCGCTGTACAGGCGCGGCTGGCGCAAGCGCCACAGCATCGCCGCGCCGGTGGTGGTGGTGGGCAATCTCACTGCCGGCGGCACCGGCAAGACGCCGCTGACCATCGCCCTGGTGCAGCGCCTGCGCGACGCCGGCTGGACCCCGGGCGTGGCCAGCCGCGGCTACGGCCGCAGCCAGCCGCAGGAACCGCGCTGGATCGAGCCGGGCACCCCGGCCGAGCAGGGTGGTGACGAGCCGGTGCTGATCGCGCGCAAGACCGGCGTGCCAGTGCGGGTGGATCGCGACCGCGTGGCCGCGGCGCGGGCGTTGCTGCATGCCGGCTGCGATATCGTGGTCTGCGACGACGGCCTGCAGCACTACCGCCTGCAGCGCGACATCGAGATCGAGGTGGTGGACGGCCAGCGCCGCTACGGCAACGGCCGGTTGCTGCCGGCTGGGCCGCTGCGCGAACCGGTGGCACGCGGCAACGAATGCGATTTCCGCGTCATCAACCTCGGCCAGGCCAGCGACAGCGGCGAATTGGAAGCGGGCTTTGGCGAATGGGCGATGCGCCTGCGCATCGACAGCGCACAACCGCTGCGCGGCGGGCGGGCGCGGCCGCTGCGCAGTTTCGCCGGCCAGCGCGTGCATGCCGTGGCCGGCATCGCCCACCCGCAGCGCTTCTTCGACATGCTGCGCGCGCAGGGCATCGGTGTGGTGCCGCATGCCTTTCCCGACCATCACCAGTACCGCGCCGCGGATCTTGCTTTCGGCAGCGAACTGCCAGTGCTGATGACTGAGAAGGATGCGGTCAAATGTGCCGCCTTCGTCAACGATTGGTGTTTCAGCGTGCCGCTGGTCGCCGAACTGCCGGCGGCGTTCTGGATCGGCTTGCTGGACCGGCTGGACAAGCTGCGTGGCCGCGCGGGCGAATCCAGCGACTAGCGGCGCCTCGCATCACCTGTTTCCACCACAATCGTGACGGATCCAGGGTGTCCGGTAGGAGCGGCTTCAGCCGCGATGGGGCGTTCCCGGTGCAGCCCATCGCGGCTGAAGCCGCTCCTACAGGACGCTTCCGAGAGATGCCTGGAGGCACGCAGGCAGCACGGCGCTCTGGCCTGCTGCGCTGCGCGCCGCATCTCCGGTGCGATGGCGCGTTCGGGTTGCTGCCATCGTCCGTTGCAGGATTCGCGATCGCCAGCCACTGCACCACGCGTCGCGGCTCAGCCCCAGCGCGACGCGTTGGGCCAGCGAACCGCGCTAGAACCTGTAGGTCAGCGACAGCGCGGTGTTGCGTGGCGCGCCATAGTAGCCCTGCGCCCAGTACAGGCTGTTGATGTACTTGCGGTCGGTGACGTTGTAGACGTTGAGCGTCGCGTTGAGCCGCGGCGTGATCGCGTACTGCGCCATCAGTCCCAGCAGCGCATAGCTGCCCTGGCGGGTGTAGATGGCATTGCCGGCGGTGTCCACGGCCTGCTGGTCGCGGACGATGGCGTCCTGCCAGGTCAGGGTCGCGCCCAGCTTCAGCGCCTCCCATTGCGGCACGGTGTAGGTGGTGGCCAGCTTGAAGGTGCGCCTTGGCACGTAGGTGCGCACATTGCGCCCGTCGTCGCCCTTGATGCCCAGTTGGGTATAGCCGGCGTTGAGCTGCCACTGCGTGCCGATGCGGCCGGCGACGTCGAACTCGTAGCCGGTAGAGGTGGCGTCCACCGGCTTGTAGGTCTGCAGCGTGCCGACGTAGGTGTCGGCCTCGGCGGTGTTGTCCTGCTTGGCGCGGAACAGCGCGAAGGAGGCATTGACCCGCTGCTGCAACCACTGGCCCTTGATGCCGAGCTCGGCATTGCTGCCGGTGATCGGGGCCAGCACCTGCAGGTTGCGGTCCAGTTCGGTCTGCGGGTTGAAGATCTCCGCATAGCTGGCGTACAGCGCGTAGTTCGGATCGAAGGTGTAGACCGCACCGACGAATGGCGTGGTCTTGCTGTCGTCGTAGGCGTGCTGCACGCCGTAGTTCTGGCCGCGGCTCTCGATCCTGGTGTGGTTGACGCCGGTGATCAGCTTCAGCGCGTCGCTCAGGTTCCAGCGCGCGGTGGCGTAGGCGCTGCGACGGATCATGTCGAACTCGGCGCCGGTCGGCGCAGTGGTGAACGCCGGCAGCGCGATGTCGCCGGTCCAGCTCTCCAGGCTGGGCAGCGCGAACCAGGCGCTGGTGTCGCTGGAATCGGCATAGGTAGAGACCTGCGAGACGTCGATGCCGGCCCACTTCACGCCCGCCACCAGTTCGTGTTCGCGGCCGCCCAGGACGAATGGGCCGCTGGCGTAGAGGTCGGCGTACTTCTGCGTCTCGTGGCTGACGTAACGCGAAGGATAGGAGTACAGCCCCAGCCCGGTGGCGCGGTCCGGCGTGCCGTAGGCGTAGAACAGGTTGCCGTCCGAATCCAGCTTGCGGTAGTTCAGTGCGGCCTTGAGCTGCCAGCCGCCGCCCAGCGCCTGCTGCAGTTCCACGAATGCGCGCTTGTCGGTGCTGTTCCAGTACGACCATTCGGTCGAGGTGCTGGTCGAGCGCGCGTAGTCGGTGGCGCTGCCGTCGCTGTAGTACAGCGGCAAGGCGCCCCACATGCCGCCGTGGGGTTCGTTCTTCTGGTAGCTGGCGCCGACGCTGAGCAAGGTGCTGTCGCCCAGATCGGCCTCGACGATGCCGTAGATGCTGTGCTTCTTCAGCGCATAGCGGTCCAGGTAGCTGTCCCCGTCCTGGCCGGCGGCGACCACGCGGCCGCGCACGCTGCCGCTGCGATTGAGCTTGCCGGACAGGTCGGCGTCCAGCCGCCGCGTGTCCCAGCTGCCCACCGTCACCCCGGCGCTGCCCTGCAGATCCTCGGTCGGGCGCTTGCGCACGAAGTTGATCGTGGCCGACGGATTGCCGGTCGAGGACAGCAGTCCATTGGCGCCGCGCAACACCTCCACCCGCTCGTACATCGCCGTGTCCAGGTCGCCCTCGGCGCCGCCGTTGGTGAACGGCAGGCCGAGGCCATCGACCTGGAAGTTGACCACGTCGAACCCGCGCGCGCTGTAGTAGGTGCGGTCGGTCTCGATCTTCTCGACGTTGATGCCAGTGGCCAGCGCCAGCACGTCGTTGGCGTTGCGCAGGCCGAAGTCGTCCATCTGCTCGCGGCCGATGCTGCTCACCGATTGCGGCGTCTCCAGCGGACTCAACACCAATCCGGTGCCGGTGGCGCTGGGCGACACGGTATAGCCGTCCTCGCGCTGCGCGACCACGTCCAGCTTCTGCAGTTGGGTCGGCTCCCGGTCGCCGGCCACCGTGGCGTCGGCCGAGCCGGCACCGGCCTCGGCGGCGCCAGCCGCGGTCGGCAGCAGCAGGGCGGCGATGGCCAGACCCAGCGCGCGGCGCGCGGTGGCGTAGGGGGCCTGTGCAGCGGATCGAATGGGGCGGGCGGGGAGGTTCATCGTTAGGGTCTATAGAATGGGCAGGAGGCAACGCCGTCGTCGCGCCGGAGGCTGGCGCAGTGGGATACGCGCTGGGCAGTCCGGTCGATCAAGCGGCGAATGCGAACTATTCTCAATAATTCATGGGGAAAGATCAATTCATGGCCGGATTCGTCCCGTTCCAGCACGCGCCTGGCGCCGTGGCTCTCGACGCTCCCGTCGCTGGCGCGGTGGCGGCATGAGCGCCGCCGCACCGGCCTTCGTGGTTGCCGTTCCGGCCCGCTATGCCGCCTCGCGGCTGCCGGGCAAGCCCTTGCGTGTGCTCGGCGGCGAGCCGCTGATCCGCCACGTGGCGCGGCGCGCGCTCACCGCCGGCGCGGCGCAGGTGTGGGTGGCCGCCGACGATGCGCGCATCGCCGCCGCGGTGGCCGACCTGGACGGCGTGCACGTGGCCAATACCTCCAGCGATCACGCCTCCGGCACCGACCGCCTGGCCGAGTGCGCCGACATCGCCGGCTGGGACGATGCGACCCTGGTGGTGAATCTGCAGGGCGACGAGCCGTTCGCGCCGGTCGCCGGCATCGTCGCGGTGGCCCGGACCCTGGCCGACAGCGGCGCCGAGATGGCGACCCTGGGCACGCCGGTGGACACGGCCGAACACCTGTTCGATCCCAATGTGGTCAAGCTGGTGCGCAGCGCCGCTGGCGATGCGCTGTACTTCAGCCGCGCGCCGATCCCCTGGCACCGCGACGCCTTCGCCGCCTCGCAGGCGCAACTGCCGCTGCCCGGCCCGTGGCTGCGGCACATCGGCATCTACGCCTATCGCGCCGGCTTCCTGCGCCGGTTCGCGGCGATGCCGCCGGGCACGCTGGAGCGGATCGAGTCGCTGGAGCAGTTGCGGGTGCTGGAAGCCGGCTTCCGCATCGCGGTGGCGCTGTCGCCGGCGCCGTTCCCGCCCGGCGTGGACACGCCCGAGGACCTGGCGCGCGCCGAGGCCTACCTGCAGGGCCAGGCATGAAGCTGCTGTTGGTGTGCCTGGGCAACATCTGCCGTTCGCCGATGGCCGAGGGCGCGTTGCGCCACCACCTGCAGCGCTCGCCGCTCGCCGGGCTGGTGGAGGTCGACTCGGCCGGTACCGGCGACTGGCACCGCGGCGAGCCGCCGGATCGGCGCGCGGTGGCCTGCGCCGCCGCGCATGACGTGGACATCGCCGGCCTGCGTGCGCGGCAGCTGCGCGACCGCGACTTTGCCGAGTTCGACTGGATCCTGTGCGCCGATGCGGCCAATCTGCGCGACGTGCGCCAGCGCGCACCGGCGTCGGCGCACGAGCGCGTGGCGCTGTGGCTGCCGTGGGCCGGCGTGCATGGCCGAAGCGAGATCCCGGATCCGTACACCGGCGGCAGCGCGCAGTTCGAGCAGGTCTGGCAACTGGTAGACGAAGCCGCCGCCGGCAGCGTGGCACGACTGTCCGTCGACGTCGGCTCCGGCATAATCGTCCGATGAATTCCATCGCCGCCCTGGAACTTCCCGCGTCCGGCGCCTGGCTCAACGCCGAGCCGATCCGCCTGCGCGATCTGCAGGGCCGGGCGCTGGTGCTGGCCTTCGTCAACGCCGCGTCGGTATGGTGCGCGCAGCGCCTGGCCGAACTCGGCCAGTGGCAGGCGCGCAATCCCGGACGACTGCAGGTGATCGTGGTGCAGGTGCCGCGCTTCGACAGCGAGCGCGCGCCGCAGCGGGCGCTGAAGCTGTTGCGCAGCCAGGGCGTGTCCGCGCCGATCCTGCTCGATGCCGACTGGGCCGCCTGGCAGCGCTTCGACATCCAGGCCTGGCCGACCCTGCTCCTGATCGATGCCGGTGGGGTGGAACGCGAGCGCCTGGTCGGGATCGGTGGCGCCGAACTGGACAAGGCGCTGCATGCGCTGTGCGCCGGGCAACCGCCGCCGCTGGACGAGGATCTGCGCGATGTCCGCGAGACCCAGCCGGAGCCGCGCCTGCCATTGCGCTTCCCGACCGGCCTGGCGGTGGCCGAGGACCGCCTGTACGTCGCCGACAGCGGCCATCACCGCGTTCTCGAATGCAGCACCAGCGGCCGCGTACTGCGCCAGTTCGGCATCGGCACCGCCGACTTCATCGACGGCACGATCGGCGAGGCGGCGTTCCACCGCCCGCGCGGGCTGGCCCTGGAGCGCGGCGTGCTGTACGTGGCCGATACCGGCAACCACGCGCTGCGCCGGATCAACCTGCTCACCGGCCAGGTCGATACGCTGTGCGGCAACGGCCGTGCCGGCGAGCCGGTGGAAGGACCGGTGGAGCAACCGCTGCTGGCGCCGCTGAACCATCCGCAGGACGTGGTGGTCGCCGACAACCAGGTGCACCTGGCGATGGCCGGCGACAACCGCATCTGGAGCTACGACCTGGGCAGCCGCAGCCTGCGCTGGCGGGCCGGCGCAGGCGCGCTGGAACTGCGCGACGGCAGCGGTCACCTGGCCGCGTTCGCGCAGCCGTGCAGCCTGGCCGCGGTGCAGCAGGTGCTGTATGTGTGCGATGCGCTCGGCTCGGCGGTACGCTCGATGCAGTTGCGCGGTGACTTGGTGCAGACCCTGCTCGGCGGCCAGGGCCCTTGGGATTTCGGCGACGAGGACGGACCGCGCAGCCGTGCCCGCCTGCAGTTCCCGCAGGCGATCGCGCTGAGCCCGGATGCGCCGCTGCTGTGGATCGCCGACAGCGGCAACGGCAGCCTGCGCAGCCTGCGCCTGGGCGGCGGCGAATTGTCCACCGCGGCCCTGCCGCGGCGCCTGCACGGCCCGGCCGGGCTGGCGGTCGGCGCCGGCACGGTGTGGATCGCCGAGACCGACGCGCATGCGGTGCTGCGCTACGACATCGCCAGCGGCGAACTGCACGACGTCGCGATCGGCGAATGAGCACCCCCGCATTGCCCGCGTTCGACGGCAAGGCCTTTGCCGCCAACCTCAGTACCGCGCCCGGTGTCTACCGCATGTACGCCGCGGACGACACCTTGCTCTACGTCGGCAAGGCCGGTGCGTTGCGCAAGCGCGTGTCCAGCTATTTCAGCGGCTCGCCGAAGAACGCGCGGACCATGGCCATGCTGGCGCAGGTGGCGCGCATGGACGTCACCGTCACCCGCAGCGAGGGCGAGGCGCTGCTGCTGGAAAACCAGCTGATCAAGTCGCTGTCGCCGCGCTACAACGTGTCGCTGCGCGACGACAAGAGCTATCCCTACGTGTTGCTGACCCGCGAGGAGTGGCCGCGGATCACCCTGCACCGCGGCCCGCGCGCGGTGCCCGGGCGCTATTTCGGCCCGTATCCCGGCGTCACCGCGGTGCGCGAGACGCTGAACCTGATGCACAAGCTGTTCAAGCTGCGCAGCTGCGAGGACAGCGTGTTCCGCAACCGCTCGCGGCCATGCCTGCAGTACCAGATCGGCCGCTGCAGCGCGCCATGCGTGGCGCTGGTGGCGGCCGACGAGTACGCCGAGGCGGTGCGCCGTTCCACGCTGTTCCTGGAAGGGCGCAGCGACCAGCTTGGCGAGGAACTGGTGCAGGCCATGCAGGCCGCCAGCGAACGCCTGGAGTTCGAGCGCGCCGCGCGCCTGCGCGACCTGCTCGGCTCGTTGCGCAGCATGCAGAGCCGGCAGTACGTGGACGGCCGCGCCGCCGACCTGGACGTGCTGGCCTGCGCCACCCAGGGCGCCAACGCCTGCGTGTTGCTGCTGGCGTTCCGTGATGGCCGCAACCTCGGCACTCGTGCGTTTTTTCCCAAGACCAACGGCGAGGACAGTGCCGCCGAAGTGTTGGGCGCGTTCGTGTCGCAGTACTACGTCGAGCACGCGCCGCCGCGCGAGGTGCTGCTGGACCGCGAGATTCCCGAGGCCGAGCTGATCGAGGCGGCGCTGAGCTCGGCCGCCGAGCGCAAGGTGCAGCTGAAGTGGAACGTGCGCGGCGAGCGCGCCGGCTACCTGGAGCTGGCCAGCCGCAACGCCCAGGCCACCCTGGTCACCGAACTGACCAGCCGCAACGCCCAGCACGCGCGCAGCGAGGCGCTGCGCGAGATGCTCGGCCTGGCCGAGCCGGTCAAGCGGGTGGAATGCTTCGACATCAGCCACACCATGGGCGAGGCCACGGTGGCCTCGTGCGTGGTGTTCGACGCCAGCGGCCCGGTGCGCAGCCAGTACCGTCGCTACAACATCAGCGGCATCGAGCCGGGCGACGACTACGCGGCGATGCGCCAGGCGATCGAGCGCCGCTTCCGTCGCGCCGCCGAAGGCGAGGGCAAGGGCGATGTGGTGCTGCCGGACGTGCTGCTGATCGACGGCGGCGCCGGCCAGCTGGCGCAGGCCACCGGCGCGCTGGCCGACCTGGGCGTGGACGGGGTGCTGCTGATCGGCGTGGCCAAGGGCGCCGAGCGCCGCGCCGGCCACGAGACCCTGGTGATGCCGGACGGGCGCGAGTTGCGCCCGGGCGCCGCGTCGCCGGCGCTGCAGTTCATCCAGCAGGTGCGCGACGAGGCGCACCGCTTCGCCATCACCGGCCACCGCGGGCGCCGCCAGAAGGCGCGCATGACCAGCAAGCTGGAGGACATCCCGGGCATCGGCCCGCGGCGACGTGCCAGCCTGCTCAAGCATTTCGGCGGACTGGCCGGGCTCAAGGCCGCCGGCGAGGCCGAGATCGCGCGGGTGGAGGGCATCAATGACGCACTGGCCGCACGAATCTACGCTAACCTGCACGGACTGCCGGTGCCCGATCCGGCAGGCGAGTAGAGCAGCGCAATGAAGTTGACCATCCCCACCTGGCTCACGCTGCTGCGGATCGTGATGATCCCCGTGCTGGTGCTGGTGTTCTATCTGCCGTACACCTGGACCAACTTCGCGTCGGCGGCGATCTTCGGCCTGGCCGCGTTCACCGACTGGCTGGACGGCTGGGTCGCGCGGCGCTACCACCAGTACTCCGCGTTCGGCGCGTTCCTGGATCCGGTGGCCGACAAGCTGATGGTGGCGGTGGCGCTGTTCCTGATCGTGCAGGGCCATCCGACGCCGTGGATGGCGTTCTGGGCGGCGGTGATCGTCGGCCGCGAGATTGCGGTGTCGGCGCTGCGCGAATGGATGGCCGAGATCGGCCAGCGCGCCAAGGTGCGGGTGGCGATGATCGGCAAGATCAAGACCACCGCGCAGATGGTGGCGTTGCTGTGCCTGCTGTATTCGGTGATGCCCGACGGCTCGCCGCCGGAGAGCGTGTGGATGGGTTTGTTCATCTTCCACGTCGGCGACTGGACCCTGGCGATCGCGTCGATCCTGACCCTGTTGTCGGGCATCCAGTACCTGCACGCGGCCTGGCCGAGCCTGCGCGACGACGAGCGCGCGGCGATGGCGGAAAAGAACGCGAAAAAAATCGAAGGCAACGGTTGACAGGCTGCGTGGTCCCGGTAGAATTCGCGGCCTCAAGCGGGAATAGCTCAGTTGGTAGAGCGCAACCTTGCCAAGGTTGAGGTCGCGAGTTCGAGTCTCGTTTCCCGCTCCAGATTCAGCAGTACCGGCCTCCAGCGATTACGTGTGGAGCGTCGATGAAAAGGGCTTCGGCCCTTTTTTCATGCCTGCGCGCCGGGCCTGTGCAGCGCTGCGCGTGCAGCTCATGCTTCTCCGATCGAGCGATGCGCCGGGTGGTCAGGCCCCCTGAGCCGCGGCGAGGACGCCGTCGATCGCCTGTTTGGCCTCCAGCAGCGTGCAGCCGTGTTCCTGCTGGTAAGTGCGGACCGCCTGCATCTTGGTTTCCGGCGCTTTTGCCAGTTCGCGCCAATCGGGCGGCGGCGGTGGCGGCGTGTCGTACGCCCGCATCTCATAGCGCATGGTGATGTCGAAGTGCGGCAGTGGCTGGGCAAGCTCGGCCAGATACAGGTCCAATTCCTGTTGCGAGAGGAACGCGGGTACGCGTTGCACGCAGGCCTTGGGGCCGGGCCGGAAATCATGCAGCGTCAGCGGGCGTTGGCACACCTGATGCAGCCGCTCCCCGCGCTGTGGGTCCATGAAGCCACTCACGCTGCGGATGTCGGCGGCGATGAGATCGGCGGTCAGGGCGCCGTAGTCGTCGATCAGATGACTGGCGTTGCCGAGCGTCTGCAGATACTGCGCATACACGAAATCGTCGAACGTGCGGTATTCGATCCGGCAGCGGTCGTCGTCGTGCCACGCCAGGGCGACGCCCACGCTGCCCTCGTCGTCGGGCACCAGACAGTAGAGATCGCCTGCGCCGGACTGCGCGAACGGCAGGAAGCGCCGGCCGTCCTGCGCCTCGGGATGCAACCAGTCGGCGATGCTGCGCGCGCTCTTTTCGGTGCCGATCCACTCGTAGTCCCACCAACTGACGAACGGCACGATGCGTGGTTGCTCGGGGTCCTTCCACGCATCGAACCAGTGCGGGAAGTAGGTGGCGTTGCCCGTGCCGAGCAGCGAGCGCAGCAGGGGCGGGAGCGCGATGCCGGTCGCGTCCGCCAAGGCCTCGAAACCGAACAGCGCGTTCATACGCCGCACCGCGGGAACGGCGCACAACCACGTGCGGCATCGCAGACCCATCTGGCATTCACGGCGATGTTGTGTGCGCTGCGGCCCCGGCGCATGCCGCCCCCGTTACTGCCGCGCGACGATCTTCCCCAGCTACGCAGTGATAAAGGCGGGTGCGGTGCAGAACCGCGGCCTACGCCGGTCGCGATACAGCTCTGACGTGCCATTGCGCGCTGTCGTTTTCATGGTGACGACTGATTGTTGCCGACCACTGCATCGCCGGGCAAGCGCACTTTTCGCGGACGCGCACTACCGGTGGTCTGCAAATTCCCGTGCTACCTCTGCATGACGGTGGCATGACGCCATGTCGGCACCGATAGGGCGACGGCTTTCTCCAGGGTGTCATCAGCAAGGCAAAAGGAGCGGGCAGCGCCTCTTTTTATTGGCATATGCTGGATGCGTTGGTTCGTACGTGCCGAGTTGATGACTTCGCAGCAGGGTGGATGGGTAGCGGGCCGGTGTCGTCAGCCGCAGCGAGCATCCGATTCGACAGTACTTCCAGCGAGGTCATTTCCACGCTATTTCTTTTTTGGCGACCATTGCGCTGATTTCGAGTGCGCCTTCGCCCCCCAGGTCGGGATACCGCTGCTTGAGCGCCGCGATCAATTCAGTCGAATTGTGTGCCTTGGCGGCTTCGTTTTCGAAGGAGCGGATATAGCCGGCAGTGAAATCAACTGCCTCCAGCCCGCGCGGCAAAGCCTGTCCGATATGACCTGGCAGTACCTGCAGCGGCGCCAGCGCCTTGATCTGGCCGAGCATCGTCAGCCAGGCCGCGAGCGATTCCGGCGTTTGCGTGTCGGCCATCCATACGTGCTGGCCGGCGAAGACCAGCACGCCGCCCGCCACCGTTCTGATCGAGGGGATCCAGACGAAGCTGCGGTATGGCGAGAATCCTTCCAGGCCAACGATCTGCAGAGCATGGTCTTCCAGGCTCAGCGTATTGTCGTACAGCGGTTGCGGCACGATGAGACGCTTGGGTGCATCTTTGCCCAGTTGCGGCCCCCATATTTTCAGCTTGTCGTCCTTGGTCGCTTCGATACGATCGGAAACGTAGGGGGTGGCCACGATCCTGGCATCCGGAAACGCGCTGTGCACGATGTCCAGCCCGAAGTAAAAGTCCGGGTCGCTGTGACTGATGTAGATGGTGGTCAGGCGCTTGCCCGAGGCCTGGATCAGCGCGACGAGCTTGCGCGCCTGCGTGGCACTGAACTGAGCATCGATCAACACCGCTTCGTTCTGCCCTTGCACCAGTACCGAACTGACAGCGAAGATGGCTTTTTCGCCTGGATTGAAGAGATGGGGGGTCAGCGTGGCTGGACGGATGGTCGGCTGATCTGTCTGCATGTCGATCCTGCGGAGTGAGGAGGAGAGAAGGTCGTCGTGCAGCCGCGGCATCGGTCAGACGAGCACGCTGCACTGCGAACGCAGTGGTGCGCTTACCTGAGCTTTTCGAGGAGCGACATGCCGCTATAGAAGCGGTGATCGGGAGAGGTGATGTGGGTGTACACACGGCCCTCCTCGAAGTCCTGTGCGTGCACGACGCTGGTACCGTCCTGCTCTTGCCAGTAAACCAGATAGAGGCCGTCGCGCAGCTTCCTGTGGGTATAGCGGATGGTTTCCACCATGCCCAGGTTGGGCTCCTGCAATTTGGTGAAGGTCATCGCCGCGGCATTGTCGAAGGCGATTTCGAAGGCATTTCCCCCGCCGAAATCGACGCGGTAGGTATTGCCGGCCGCGGGCAGCGGATCATTGTGCGAAGTGCTCAAGGTGATCTCCTGGAAGGTGGGAGGCGGCGCACGTCCTGGTTGGCACGGTTGGTGACCGCAGCGGCATCGGCATGCGTTGCCGCTGTGTGCAGGCCACGGCACGGGAGCCGGCCGAACTGCGCTCGCACCGCAAACCGTCCGGTACCGCCGCGTCAGTCAGTGTGCGAACCATCGGCATGTACGGCGATGGGCGATGGCCCAAAGTCGCTCCGTGGCGCAGGCCGCAATGCAATGGTGGAAACCGTTGCCGGTGTCGGCGCCGGCGTTGGTGCCCGAGTGCGGAACTGCCTGGCGATGAAGACGCTGGGCGTAGCGGATCTTGCAATGGGGCGCTAAGGCGTTTCGTAGGAGCATCGCGCCAAACCATGCCTTTCATGGATCGACGAGGCCGGCGCTCATGCTCCCGCTACATTCGCGTGGGCGCATCGTCGGCCGCTGCGGATGCAGTCAAGCTCAGGAGTGCGCACCGTGTTGCGCGCAACGCCCACGCGCGGCAATTGGCATGCGATTTGCGCTGGCCTCTTCCGCGCCAGGCAACACGCCTGGCCTGTGCGAGATGGCGACGATGGATGGCGCAGTTCCTTCGCATTACCCGCGTGTCGCCGCGAGCGGTGCTCCTCATTGGTGCCGATGGCCCTGTCGTACCCCGCAGACCGGACAACGCGCGCCGCGGTGCGGTTGCGGATTCGGGAGGCATGGCGGTCGGCGCCGCCGCAGTTGGCAGTGCACGCCGAGCAGCGAACTCGCAGAGGTCTGCCGAAAGGCGCTGCAGAGCGCCACAGGCCGGCGACGGTCGCGCCGCGCCCGCGATACGGGCGCACTGACGGCCTGAAGACAGGGGGTTGCCGTCAGGTGTGCGAGTGTGCGTTTGAGGCGCATGTCGGTCGCGGTCACTGCTGTCTTTGTGCGCTATACGCATGCACCTGCCGACAGGTGGGGGCGCGCACTCAATCCCCCGGTTGCGTCTTCCTGAAACCAGCATGCCCGCAGGCGGCGTCGTAGGCGTAGTTGCCCGCGGCGAGCAGGTGGCGGCCGCTGTTGATGTGCGCCGGCGGCGTCTTCAGTGGGCCGCGCCACTGCACGCTGTCCGGGGTCGCCGCCTTGCCGTCGCCGACCGCGAAGCCGTAGCCGAACACTGGCTGTCCCCTGGCGTCGACGACATCGAGCCGCAGTTGGGTGGCGTCCGGCACCACGCGCGTGGGATGACCGGTCATCTGCACGGTCTGTTGCAGGCTGTCGGGCGTGGCCGGTGGCACCACGGGGTTGAGCATCATGTAGGACACCCCGGTATCGGGCAGCAGCTTGCCGCAGACGCGGTAGTCGCTGCCGCTGCCGGGGAAGCTGGCGCAGGCGCTGGGCGCCTGCCAGTCGCTCGGGGCGGTGGCGGTGGCCGCGCCGCGCTGCAGCGGCACCATGGCAAAACCGGCCAGCGCCTGCTTGCTGACGCCCAGGGTGATGCCCTTGGCGCTGACGATGTAGCCGGGGCTCATGCGCTGCGCACGCATCTGCGCCAGGTTGAGGAACGGGTTGCGCGCGGCATCGACGCCGCGGTCGTAGCCCACGCCCATCATGCCGAAGGTCGGCGAGATGGTGCTGCAGTTGCGCAGCACCTGCGTGCTGCTGCTCAGCGCCGGGCTGCCGTCGTAGCCGGCGCAGGTGGCCGGCACCTGCGCCAGCGGCTTGGGTTGCTTGGCCACGCCGGCGACATCGCAGGTGCACTGCGCGGCCAGCACGGTGATGCGGTCCACGCGCGCCGCGGCGGTCTTGCCGTCGGCGGAGACGCCGAGTCGCATCGGCACGTCCACGTACTTGCCGGGGTGATACTTGCTGTCGCTCGAATAGAAGATGTAGCCAGGCGTAGTGGAAACGTCCCACGCGCTGCGCAGTGCGTCGCTCAACGGCACCACCACGCCGGTGGAGCCGGTGTCCACCTCCAGCACCTGGCTGCCGCGGCTGCGGCCGTCGGCATCGCTGCCGAGCTGCACACGCACCTGGTAGGCGAATTTGGGCGTGGCCTTGGAGGCCAGCGGCAGGTCCACGGTCTGCGTCTGCAGCGCGCAGGTCTGCGCGGCGGCGGTGGCGCTCGCGGCCAGGCACAGCGCGGTCCCGCTCCAGCGTGTCCATCGATTCATGGCGATGTCTCGTTTGGGTGTCGTGCCATGCTAGAGCGCGGCAGCATGCCGATCGTGCGCAGATCCGCGCGATGCGGCGCTTGTCTACCACCACCGGCGGGGCGCTGTGGTCGGCATTCCAGTCGGATGGCGACGCCGCGTGGGTGTCGTGGTCTCGGCAGTGCGGTCTCCGCAAACGTTGCATGCGCGTAGCGCAGGGTTGCCAAGCTGAGGAGCTTGGTACACAATGCAGTCCGTTGTGCGCCGGGCTGATTCAAAAAAATCTTTTGAATCAACGCGTTGGATGGAAGCCGCAAGGCATCGTCCCGTTTCCGCCGCAAGGGCCCCGGTAGCGGGGCTTTGTTTTTGTCGGACGCCACAGGCGTTGCGGCAAGACGTCAGTCCACCGGCCTGGTGGCAGAGTGGTTATGCAGCGGACTGCAAATCCGCGTACGCCGGTTCAATTCCGACCCAGGCCTCCATTTCGATGTAACGCATCGGGCCGCATTTTGCGGCCCTTTTGCGTTGCGCAATGCGAGCACCTCTCCGCAATCGAAGAGACGTGCCGCCATTGCGCGGTGCGCGTGGCGAACGACCTGCGCGAAGCGTGCGCGCGACGGTGCCTCTCGCCATCGCGCACACGCCACCTCACCATCGATACGTCGCCGTGGCCATGACGCGTCGCTGCTCGCCGTAGTAGCAGTTGTCGTAGGCGTCGCAGTTGCTGAGGTAGGTCTTGTCGGCGAGATTGCGCACGTTCAAGGCGAAGTTCCAGCGGTCGCGGTCGTAGCCGAGCAGTGCGTCGAACAGGGCGAACGCCGGCACCTCGGCGCGTGCGGCGTCCAGGTCGCCGCGGTTGGCACCGGTGTAGCGCGCGCCCAGGCCGAGCCGGATGCCGCTGTCGAAACGGTAGTCGGCCCACAGCGCGGCGGCGTGGCGCGACACCGCCGACAGCGGCTTGCCCAGTTCGCGCGGGTTGCTGCTGGCGGTGACTTGCACCGTCGGTGTGTAGCTGTAGGAGCCGGTCACCTGCAGGCGCGGCAGTGGGTGCAGCGATGCCTCCAGTTCCAGGCCGCGGACCAGGGTCTCGCCGGTCTGGCGCGGCATGAAGTCCGGATCGTAGGTCAGGTAGTTGCGCCGGCGCAGGTCGAACACGGCGGCGCTGTATGTCTGCGTGCCGCCGTCCGGCTGGAAGCGCAGGCCGGCTTCGTACTGGCGCCCGCTCTCCGGACGGAACGCGCGGCCGCTCACCGGGTCGCGCGTGGCGGTCGGCACGAAGGATTCGCTGTAGCTCAGGTACGGCGCCCAGCCGCTCGCGGCCACGTAGGTAAGACCGGCGCGCTTGCTGGCCTTGCGTTCGACGATGTCGCTGCGGCTGCCATCCATGCGGCTGTCGAGCTGGCTGTCGGCCCGGTCGTAGCGCGCGCCGACGGTGAGCAGCCAGCGCTCGCGCCAGCGCACCTGGTCCTGCACGTACAGGCCGGTCTGGCTCACCGTGGCGATGCCGTCGTACCAGGGCGCGGGCATCTTCACCGGATCACCGTAGACCGGATGGCGGACGTCCAGCGGTGTGGTGGTGCCGCCGCTGTGGCTGACCTGGTCGATGCGCGTGCGTTGGTAGTCCAGGCCGAACAGCAGGGTGTGCTGCACGGCGCCGGCGTGCAGGCGCAGCTCGAGCTGGTTGTCCAGGTTCAGCGCGTGCACCGTTTCCTTGCTGTCCGAGGCGGTGCGGCGCAGCCGGGCGAAGTTGGCCGGGTCCAGCGGGTTGGCGGGGTCGTCGATGACGAAGCCGCGTCCCTGCACGCTGCGGTAGTCCACCTTCAGGCGGCCGTAGCGCGCGTTCTGGCGCAGGCTGAGCACGTCGCTGACGCGATGTTCGAACAGCGCGGCAAGCATCGCCGTGTCCAGGTCGAAGCGGTTGTAGCTCGGGTCGCTCTCGAACAGGCGGCTGGGGAGATAGGTGCCGATCGCGGTCGGCACCAGCGATCCCACGGCCGGCCGCATGCGCAGGTACACGCCGGCGCGGGTGCGGCCGAGTTGCGAAAGCAGGGTGAGGCGGGTGGCCTCGGTGGGTGTCCAGGTCAGCGCCGGGGCCAGGAAGCGGCGGTCGTCGCGCATATCGCCGGCAGGCAGTTCGGCCTCGCGCGCCAGGGCGGTCAGGCGGTACAGCACGGTGCCGTCCTCGCTCAGCGGCCCGGACAGGTCGCCGGCGAGTTGCCGGCGCTGGTGATCGCCGAGTTGCACCTGCAGTTCGTGCAGGGGTTCGGCGGTCGGCCGCTTGCTGATCGCGTTGACCAGCCCACCGGGGCCGCTCTGTCCGTACAGCACCGAGGCCGGGCCGCGCAGCACTTCGATGCGCTCGGCGCCGTAGCGCTCGATCGGCCAGATGCCCCAGTTGCCGTTGTTGCGCAGCGGCATGCCGTCCAGGTAGAAGCCGGGCGCATAGGCGTCGAAGCCGCGCAGCGAGATCCAGTCGTAGCGCGAGTCGGTGCCATAGCGCGTGGGGATCACGCCGGGTGTGTAGCTCAGTGCGTCCTTGAGCGTCTGTGCGCCCTGGGCCTGCATGCGCGCATCGTCGATCACCGAGAGCGATTGCGGCGTGTCCAGCAGGCTGGTGTCGGTCTTGGTGGCGGTGCTGCTGCGCTTGCCGGGATCGTTGCGCTCGCTGACGCGCACCGTTGGCAGAATGGTGGCGTCCGTTTGCGCGTAGGCGGCGTGTGGGCCGGCCGTGGCGAGGACGGCAATGGTGGCGGCCAGCGGTGCGACGTGGCGGGTGCGGCGTACGAACGCCGGGCGGTGGAACGTGGGCGACATCAGGCGACTCCTTCGATGCGGTGCCTGTGCGCGACGAACGCGGCGCACCGGCGGAGGGAAGGGCTGCCTGGGCGCGTGCCTGGGTGGCGAGGGAATGGGTGGGTCCGCCGCCGTTGCGGCGGCGGACGCTGTGCAAGCTAGGCGTTGTGCGAGGGGGCGGTTACCAGCGGATACCTTCGAACGGGTTCCAACTGGTGCTGCCCTTCACCTTGTCCAGATAGTAGGCGTAGTTGGCGGTCATGCCGACCAGGATCGAATAGGCGATACCGAAGGCCCGGCCGAACGCGTCCGGAAGGAAGGCCAACGCGATGCCGAAGCACAGCGAGATGGCGAGCAGGACCAGCGCCTTGCGCCACAGCCCGATGACGAACAGGTAGATGAAGCCGAAGAAGAAGGCGAACCAGTTCATGTTGAGGCGCAGCTTCTCCTTGAACGGAAGGGCTTTCATCGCTTCCTTGAAGCTCGCCGACTTGGGTTCGCCGTGAGTGTCGTAGAAGGTGAAGCGGAATTGCCATTTCGGGCTGTACTGGCTGTAGTCGTGGGTCGTGCTGTGCATCGGGGTTCTCTTCTGCGGGTGGATGGAGTGGGGAATTGGATGGGTAGGCGCAACGCGCGCGATGACGCCGGTTGTGCGTCGTGTCGTCGCGTTGACCTTTGGCGATGTCGGAGGCACCGTATGCGCGGCCCGGCGATGTGGCCTGCAGCAGGTGTTGGCTGTGCCGCCAGGCGTGCGAGGCAAAGGCCGAGGCCTTTGCCGGTCTCGATCCTGCAGTCGACAAGGAGCGTGTGATGGTGTCGAAGGGAATGTCCGCCACGGCGCGCTGCGTGCTGCCGCTGCTCATGGTCGCGCTGTCCGCTGCGCCCGCCGCGGCCAGGGAGACGCTGCAGTGCCCCGAGCGCCTGCGCATCGCCGAGGCACAACTGCAGAGTCCCGACGTGCCGGCCGGTGCCCGCGTCGATCTCGCCGCCGCGCCGCCGCTGCGGCTGTTCTCCAGCGGCGTCTATTCCGGGCCGCCGCGCGAGATGGCCGCGCTGGTGCCGAGCAACGAGGACGCGCGCCGCCCCGGCGATGCCGGCGTGTCGATCTGGCGTTTCGATGCGCCCGATCCGCATGGCATCTACCTGGTGTGCGGATACGGGCCGGACGGTAGAGTGCAGATCTCGCAGCGTGTCGGCGACGTCGCGCGCTGCGAGGCGAAGACGCTGCGCCCGAGCGGGGCCGATCCGACCGCCGGCACGATGTTCGTGTGCGAGTGAGGCTGCGCGATGGCAGGTGCGCGCAAAGCCGTTGCGATCGCGGTGCAAATGCTGGCCTGGGCCGGCTATGTGTTGGGCATGCTGTTGCTGTACGTCGTGTCCGGCAGCCCGTACGCATGGGTGGACAGCACCGATCCGCAGCTGTCCTCGGCCAGTTTCCAGGACAGCGGCAACGGGCGCCTGGTCGGCCTGTGCGTGTTGGCTGTGCTGGTGCTGCTGCAGGGCGTGCACGCGCTGCTTAGCCGCCGCCGCGGCGTGCGCCTGTGCTGCCTGGGTGCGCTGGCGCTGGCTTGCCTGGCCTGGTATTGCTGGAACTGAGCGCAGTCTCCAGGCTGCGCGTGCGCACGGCTGACGCAGGCACGCGAACGCTGCGCGGCGCATGCCGCGGGCGGTGACGTCCATGTCGCGTGTGCTGCAGTGTTGCATCGGGAGAACGGTCGTCCAGGACGGCGGAGCGGCCGGTGCCGCGCACGCTGACGCGATTCCAGCCCAGGAGGGGAAAGTCCTGTTGAAGAGACGAGCGAGGGGCGGCGATCCCTACCTGGCCTGGTGGCGGGGATTGGGGAGTCGGGATTGGGGATTGGTCAGGGCGGCGCAGCGCGGGCCTGACGGTTTCGCCGGTGATGCCGGGCAGCCGGTGTCATGCGCTCGATCGCCCAATCCGGCGCTTGACTCAGTTCTGCGGCGTTTGCGTTGCCGCTTCGCGCGCCCTGCGCCGTATGCGCCGGCGCACCAGCCATGCCGCTGCGGCCAGCAGGGCCAGGCCGGCCGCGCCCAGCGCAAGTCGTTGCGTGTGCACGAACTGGCGCACGGCCTGGCCGCGCTCGATCCACAGGCGCCGCCGCGCGCCCTCGAAATCCGGCGTCTCGCAGGCGCCCACGCCGAACACATAGGCCTTGCCGGGTACCGGGTTGAGCGCGCCGTGCGCGACATAGCGCTGGTAGGAACGGCGCGCCTGCGCGGGGTCGAGGGTGATCAGCCAGTCGGTGGCCTGGCACAGCACCGCGGCGTAGGCCTGGCTGCGTGCGGGCAGGTCGTCGGCGGCGCGATCGGCCAGGGCGGCGGCGATCCAGCGGTAGTGGTAGCGGCGGTAGGGTTGCGCGGCGGTGGCGTTCCAGCGCTGCGCTTCTGCGGCGGCGATCAGGCCGCCTGGGCGCACCTGCGCGTGCGAGGCCGCTTCGGCATAGTTGCCGGCGTAGACCCGGTTGTCCGGCCCCAGTTCGTAGCCGAGCAGTTCCATGCCTTGGCGGCGCGCGATCAACGCCGCCCGGTAATTGGCCTCGGCGCGGCCGATGCCGGTCCATGCCGATGCGGCCTGTTCCCGCGCATCGCGATAGCCGCGCGCCGCTTCGCGCAGCTCGGCTTGAGCGAAATAGGGCAGCGCGTCGTCGTAGCGGCCGGCGCGCATCAGCCGGCGCGCCAGCAGTTCGCGCAGTTTCAGCGCTGGTGTCCGCTCCCAGTACTCCGGCGTCGCGTCCGTGGTGGCCGGCGCCGCGGCGGGGACGTGGCGATCCACGTAGTCCTGCAGTTCCTGCACGGTGAGTACGCGTTCGGCGACCGCGGCGGCGTCTTCCCAGTAGAGGTCGCCGCTGCGGTACAGCTGCGCGAACGCCTCCACGTAGCTGCCGCGCTGCAAGGCCAGGATCGCCGCTTCGCCCTCGATACGGCATTGCGGTTTGAGCGTCTCGTTGCTCCAGTTCGCGGCGCGGCGCGTGCCCCAGTCCTCGTTCGGCGGGAAGCGCCGGGCCGCCTGCGCATAGGCCTGTGCGGCGCGCGCGGCGTCGCCGTCGCGCAGCGCCATCTTGGCGCGCAGCCACCAGGCCAGGCCGCTGTCGCCGGCATGCGCGAGCAGGCGCGCGGTGCCGCGGTAATCGCCCTGGCGATAGGCCAGCGCCGCGAGGCGGTCGGCATCTTCCACCGGGTCGTGGGTCGCCTCTTCGAGCAAGCGCAGGAAGCGTGCCGAGGACAGCGCGCTGCCGGTGTCGGGATCGAACGCGGTGGTGTCGCTGAGCAGTTTGGCGATCAGCAGCCGCCGCACCGCCTGCTGCTGCAGCAGCGGCGCCAGTTCGGCATCGCCGCGGCGGGCGAGATCGGCGGCCACCTGCTTGAGCGAGCTCATGCCGGTGTCCGATCCCTGTGCCGCCTGCACCGCGTACAGGCCGATCGCGCCGTTCCAGTCGCCAGTGGCGAGCAGCACGCGCGCTTCCTCGCCGAGGCTGGCGATGCCCAGCTCCAGCGGGTCGTCGAACCCGGCCAGGCGCAGTGCGCGGCTCTGCTGGAAGGCCTGTCGCGCCTGCAGCCGGTACGCCTGCCGCTGCGCGGCCGCATCGCCGGCCAGCGCGCCGTCGGCGGCCAGCGCCAGGCTGCGCCCCAGCGAGTAGGCGGCCCAGGTGCTGCGCGCTCGGCGCTGCGCCTCGGGCAGGGCCAGCACCTGGCGAAAGTAGTCCGCGGCCGACGGATAGTCGCCCTGCGCGAACGCCACTGCGCCGGCGGTGTACAGGCGCAGTTCCGGCGGCAGATCGGCACCATCGCGTTGCGCCTGCTGCGCATCGTGCAGCGCGCGCAGTTGCTCGATCCTGGCGAACTGCGCGGCGTCCAGTTGCGTGCGTTCGACGTCGTTGCGTTGCTGCGGGAACTGCGTGCCGGCGTCCCAGTAGCGTGGCAGGGTCGCCGCGCTGGCGCGGCCGAGGCCCTCTATCGGTGCGCCCAGGCGCTGCACCTCGCGGGCGAAGCTGCCCTCGGGCAATTGCGCCAGCGCGCCGGCGCGATCGTCGAGCAAGCGGTACGGGAACTCCGGGCCGCAGGCGCGGGCGCCGCCCAGTGGCAGCAGAATCAGCGCGGTGGCGAGCGCGACTACGGGCCGGGAATCACGGCAGGACATCGATGGCACCTGTGTGCAGCGTGCGGCAGCGGACCCAGCCGAGCACGCGGCGTTCGCCGGCGGCCAGGGGCGGGGAGGTAGTGGTGCGAACGAAACTCGGCGCCGGCGCCGGCAGGTGCAGGCGGTAATCGCCGAGCGCGTCGCCGGCCTCGCAGATGCTGCCGCGCAGGATCACGCGCCGCGGCGGCGCGGCTGCGGCGTTGCCGTGGTTGGCCAGGGTCAGGTCATAGACCGGACCGGTGCCGCTGGCCTGCACTTGCACGGCCGCGTGCAAGGCACGCCCGTGCACCACCGCCTGCAGCGTCGCCAGCGGCCAGGCGCGGCGGTCGCCCGGCAGCGGCAGGCGGAACCAGACGATGCCGGCCAGGTGCGGCGGGCGGTGGGCGCGCAGCGCATCGACGAAGCCGGCGAGTTGCTGCGGCGACACGCGCAGTTCGCGGCGTGTGCCGCTCGCCACCAGTGGCGCTTCGCTTTCGATCAACGGCGCGGCGTCGGCGTCGGTGCCGTCGACCAGGGCCACGCCGTAGGCCGGCAGGGCCAGCCAGAACGGCGTGGCGCTGCGCCGGGCGTAGCGGTCGGCCCAGCGCCGCGCCTGCACCGGATCGAACAGGCCGGCAGCCGGTGCGTTCACGGCGTGCACCTGCAGCACCGAGCTGTCGACCGTGCGCAGCAGCGCGGTCAGCGCCGGACTGTCCAGCCAGGCGGGCAGGGCGGTGATGCTCAGCGACAGGTCGGCCGGCAGCACGCTGCGCAGCCGCCGCAGCAGCGCGGCGTAGGCGGGCAGACGCGCGGTGGCGCAATCGTGGTCGATCTCCACCCCACGCAGCGTCACGCCGGCAGTGCGCCAGGTGTGCACCACCTGCCGTATCTCGGCATTGATGCGCGTCGCGTCCAGTGCCGGCAACTGCCCGTCCAGCCGCACCACCGCGATCACCGGGCGGCCATCGGCGGCGAGCTGCCGCAGATCCACTGCGGCGCGGCCCCAGCCGGCGCGCGGATGCGCCTGCAGCGCCAGCACGCGCAGCGCCGAGAAATCCGCGCGCGTCTGCGCCAGCGCCGCGGCATGCGCGCCGCTCCATTGCCGCTGCCAGATGTAGACCTGTTGCTCCAGCGGCGCTGGCGACGATGCCGCGCAGCCACCAAGCAGCAGACTCAGCCCGAGGAGCGCGCAGCGCAGCGACACGACAGCTGCGTCAGGACACGCACGGCCGCACGTGGCCGCGGCACGGGAATGACGCCGTCAGGCCGACAGTGCCCGGAACGTGGCATGCCGTGGCGGTCACGAGAACAGCCGCCCGAACAGGCGCTTCTTCGGCTTGGCGGCCAGTTGCCGGGCCAGGTCGTAGCTCTCGCGCACGTCCGCACGCTCGTGCAGCGCCAGCGAGCGCTCGAAGGCGGCGACCGACGCGGGATAGGCACCGAGGTTCATGTGGCAATTGGCTTCCATCATGTACAGCTGCGCCGCCGAGCCGGGGTCCGCCTGCAGCACTGCGTCGTCGAGCAGGGCGCGTGCCGCGTCGCAGGCGGGCAATGCGCTGCGGTAGTCCTTGAGCACGTAATGGCAGTTGGCCTGGTAGTAGTGCGTGTAGAAGTCGTCCGTGCCGTCGCGCTGCACGGCGAGGAAGTCCTGCAGCGCGGCCTTGGCGTCCGGCAGATAGTACAGCAGCAGGTAACCGCGCCCGTGCCGCGCGCGCTTGAGCGCCTGACCATTCTGCTGCTGCGCGGCCTGGGCGATCAGGGCGGCGTAGGCGTCGACCGCGGCCGGGTAGTCGCGCGCTTCGCCGAGCGCGCTGGCGTGCACGAACAGGGTGTCCAGGTCGTGCGGATTCGCCTCGGCTGCCGCCTGCGACAGAGCGGTATCGACGTGCTCCGGTTGCAGCCGGCCCAGCGCGCGCGCCGCGGTGAGACGGTGGTGCGCCTGCATCAGCGCATACAGCCGCAGCATTTCCGGATCGGCCTGGGCGTCGTCGGGCAGCGCCTCGAACTCCTCCTGCGCCGCGTCGGCGATTTCCAGCACGTCGGCATAGCGGCCGACGCGGTTGAGATGGCTGCATGCGCCCTGCGCGCAATCCAGGAACAGCGGCGTGTCCAGCTCGTAGTCCATCATCAGGGTCAGCGCCAGGTCCGCCGCCTCGGCGTGCATGCCCTGCTGGCGGTAGGCCTCGCGCAGGTTCTGATGCAGGAACTGGAACTGGCTGTGGCGCAGCCCTTCTTCGAGGATCGCCTGCGCCTGCGCGTACAGGCCTCGGTCCATGTACAGGAGGCCGAGGTTGTTGCAGCACATCGCGAAGGTATGGGTGTCGGTGTTGCAGGTAGCGGCGTCGCCCAGTTCCATGGACTGCCGGAACAGGGTGGTGCAGTGCTCGTAGAGCGCGAACTGCACGGCATCGACGTAGCCGGCGTCGGCCGGATCCATCTGCGGATGCTTCCATTTGCCGATGGACACGCCGGCGCCGTAGTAGTGGCAGGCGTTGCCGTCGCGGAAGTCCAACTGCAGCAACTGCGGCGACTGCCCGGCGGGCAGCGCCTCCATCTCGAACAGGCGCACCTGCAGGTCCACCTGCGGCTGCAGCGCATGCGCGTTGCGATAGGCGCTGATCGCGGCGGCAGGTTCGTCCAGCCAGTAGTGCGCGCTGCCGAGCAGGCGGTGCGCCTGCGCGTTGTCCGGGGCCAGGCCGATCGCGCGCTCGGCCCAGTCGGCGACGGTGCGCAGCGCCTGCCCGCGGTCGCCGCTGAAGTGGGCGCTGCAGTCCAGGTAGATCAGGCACTTCAACAGCCACGGGCCGGCGTCGCCCGGCGCGGCCTGGATCCTGGCGTCGCAGCGCTGCATCAGCAGGTCGAGGTCGGCCTCCTGCAGATGGTTGAGCACGGTCGTGCCGGACCACAGTGCGTACAGGCCGTCGACGTCGTCCTGGTGAAGGGCGGCCATGCCGCGTTGGATCAGGGTCTGCATGCAGCGGAGGCTCCGGAACAGGGCGGTGCGGGAACCGGCAGCAGCGCGCGGCAGCGTCTCCCGCGGGAACGTTGCGGTAGATAGACGAGCCAGCTGCCGCTTTCCCTACCGCGGCCGGGGCCGATCGGCGGCGATGCGCGCTGCCGCCGATCGCACGGCGTTGCGCCGCTAGGGCGCCGCCGCGCCGAAGCGGCGGCTGTACTGCACGAACAGCTGGCGGCCGACGGTATCGAACCAGGACATGTCGTAGAACGGGTAGACGATGGCGCTGCGATCGCGCGGCGGCATCGCATCGAACAGATTGGTGGCGGCCAGGGACAGCGTGGTGCGCGCGTCGAGTTGGTATTCCACGGTGGCGTTGACGCGATAGCTGGCGCCGATCCAGGGCGACAGGCCGCTGTTCGGATCGTAGGTGCCGGTGGAGGACGCCCAACTGGGCAGGCGCCCCAGCCGCTGCACGTGCAGGGTCGCAGACCAGGCCTGGCGCGACCAGCGCAGGCTGGCGCTGGCCTTGGTGCGCGGCATGTCGACTCCGCTGTTCACCGCGAACGCTTCCTGCATCGGCTCGCCGGCATAGAGCTGGGTGCGGTACTGGCGGACCCAGGTGTAGGCGAGCGAGGCCTCGAACGTGCCGAAGCGGGTGTCGCGTTGCCCATGCAGCAGCGCATCGAGGCCGCTGGTGGTGGTACGGGCCAGATTCATCGGGCCCAGCGCCACGGCGTAGAGCCGTCCGTCCGCGGTACGGACGACCCGGGCGATGCTCTGCTGGCAGGCGGGCGAGGCGAGCGGGCGGCGGCCCAGGCGGCAGTCGGCTTCATCGCGCAACGCGCGATCGGCGGACAGATCCTGGACCTGGTCGCGCAGATCGATCGCGAAATAGTCCAGGCTCAGGTCCAGCCCCTGCAGCGGCGACCACACCAGCCCGGCGGTCCAGGCGCGGCTGGTCTCCGGTTTCAGATCCAGATTGCCGCGGCGCCGGCGCAGCAGCGGCTCGTTGTCGAAGCGGCAATCGGCGGCGGCCACGGCGGCGTCTTCGCGGGCGCAACGGAGGTAGTCCGTGCCCTGGCTTTCGTCGATGCCCTCACCGGCATACAGGTAATGCAGGTCGGGCGCGCGGAACGCCAGGCCCTGCGAGGCGCGCAGCAACAGGCGTTCGCTCGGCCGCCACTCCAGGCCGGCGCTCCAGGTGAAGCGGCCGATCTGCCGGCTGGAATAGGCGTAGCGGTCGTAGCGCACCGCGCTGTCCACGGTCAGCGATTCCAGCAGCGGCGCGCGTAGTTCCGCGGCCAGCGCCCACCGCCGGCGCTGCCCTGCGCCATCGGCGTCGCGCCAGCTGTAGTAGTAGGACTGCGTCGCCAGCGGATCGGGGTGCAGGGCGTAGGCCTGCTCGCCGACTTCGGCGGTGAGCGCGAGGCCGGCATCGCCGCCGCGCAAGCCGACCAGCGCCGGTTGCCGCAGGGTCAGCGTCGCCGCGTCGATCCGCGATTGCGGTCGGTAGGTGGTGCGCGCGGCGATCGCGGCGTACTCGGCCGGCGTCAGTGCGGTGTACAGCCGCGCCGGGTCGGCGTCGAAACTCGGATAGCCCGAGCGCGGATCTACGCCGACCTGGTCGCCGAGGAACCAGGCATTGGCGCGCGCGGCGACGATCTGCGGCCAACGTGTGCGCAGCCGTGCCTGGGAGTGGCTGAGCACGGCCTCGTAGGACCAGCCGTCGCTGCCGAACGCGCCGTCCACGCCGGTGGCCACGCTGAGGCGCTGTTGCCGGTTGCGGACCATCCCGACTGCCAGTCCGCCCATTTCCTCCGGCGCGAACTGCCGGCTCCAGTACTCCACCTGCGCGGTGCGCCGGTTGTAGAAATAGCCTTCCTCGTTGCCATCGGGGCGCATGTAGGCCCAGGTCTGGACGCCGCGCATCAGTGCGATGTCCTGCAGGCCCAGTTGCAGATCGGCGAACCACTCGGCGCGCCCGCCCAGCGCGCGATGCAGCGTGACATAGGCATCAAGGCTGCGCCGGCGATGCAGCATGGTGCCGTAGGCGATCGCGCGCGAGCTGCCGCAGTAGTAGCCGGGCAGGCCGCCGGCACCGGCGCCGTCGCGCGCGCTGTAGCCGGTGTCGTGCCCGTTGAGCGCCGCCAGCTGCGCGCAGGTCGCCGCGCCCGGGTCGAGATAGACGTCGTCGCCATCGGTGCGCAGGAACGTGCGCCGCGGTGCGGTCGCGCGTGCATTGGGGGCGTCGCTGCTGGAATCCTGGCGGGCGCGCTGGTAGGCCCACAGCGGCTGTTGCAGATTCGCCTCGAGGCCGACCAGGCCGGACAGCGCCTGCCCGGAGAACCCATGGGTGAGGCTGGCCTGCAGCGTGCGTGCATCGCCGCGGCTGCTCTGGCCGACGCGGGCGTTCACGGTGGTGCCGTCTGCGTCGCGCTTGAGCAGGATGTTGATCACCCCGGCGATCGCATCGGAGCCGTAGATCGCCGAGGCGCTGCCGCTCAGCACTTCGATGCGCTCGACCATCGCCAGCGGCAGGCTGGCGACGTCGACGAAGTTGCTGCGGCCGTTGAACGGCAGCGGAAAGTCGGCGACGCGGCGGCCGTTGATCAGCACCAGGGTATGGTTCGGGCCCAGCCCGCGCAGGCTCACCTGCTCGGCGCCCGGGGTGTAGTCGGCGCCGCTGCCCGATTGCTGGCTCTGGGTCTCGCCGCCGTTCTGGGTCAGTGCGCGCAGCACGTCCGGCAGGCGGCGGAAGCCGTTGGCGCGGATCTGTTCGGCATCGATCACCGTCACCGGCGCCGGCCCTTCCAGTTGCGCGCGCGGGATCCGCGAGCCGGTGACCTGCACCGTGGCCAGCTGCGCCGGCGCCGCGGCAGCGCGTGGCACGTCCTCGGGTGCCAGCACAACTGCCGGCGTGGCGACTGCGGCCTGTCGTTGCAGCACGATATCGCTGCCCACGCGCTGGGCCTGCAGGCCGGTGCCCTGCAGCAGCGCGTCCAGCGCCCGCAGCGGATCGGCGACGTCGCTCACGCCGGGGGTGGACAGGTCGCGGACCAGGTCGGGCCGATACAGCAGTTGCAGGCCCGCCTGCCGCGCCAGCGTGTTCAGCGCTGGCGCCAACGGCCCGGCCGGGATGTCGAAGCGGGCCGGTTGCGCGATCGCCGAAGCGGCTGCCGTGGCGAGCAGCGCGCCCCACGTCAGTCTGCGCTGGATCGACCGCTGCGGCATACGCATCTCCTGGTGGCGAGACGGAACGGGAAGGGCGGCGCGCCGTGGCACGGCGCGGCCGCGGCGGCTAACGCCGGTGCAGGATCACCGCTTCCGCATGCGGTTCCATGCGCACCGGATACTCGCGTTCCAGCAGCCGCGCGAAGCCCTCCAGATCGTTCCAGCGGATGCTGCCGCTGATCCGCAACGCATGCAGCGCCGGGTCGGCCAGCACCAGCGGCCGCCGGTTGAAGCGGTTGATCTCGGCCACCGCCTGCGGCAGCGTCACATCGTCGAAGCTCAGGTAGCCCTGGCGCCAGTCCAGTTGCCGCTCCGCCTCGGCGACGCTGGTACGGTGGACGCGTGCGCCCTGCGGACCGGCCGTGGCGATGCTGCCGGCGGGCAGCAGCACGGCCTGCGTGCGGTCGGCGGCGCCGGGATCCTCCATGCGCACCATGCCCTCGGTCACCACCACGCGCAGCGCGTCGCGATCCTGGCGCACGTCGAAGCGGGTGCCGACCGCGACCACGCGTCGCGCGCCGCTCTGCACCACGAACGGCCGCGCCGGATCCTTGTGGACCGAGAAGAACGCCTCGCCCCGCTGCAACACCACCCGGCGCGCCTGCGGCCCGATGCTGGCCTCGAGCAGGCTGTCGCTGCTCAGCGTCGCCTGCGAGCCATCGGCGAGGGTGACGGTGCGCAGCTCGCCGATCTCGGTGCGGTAGGCCTGGGCCGTCGGTGTCGCCGGCACCAGGCCCAGGTACAGCCCGGCGGCGATGGCGACGCTGGCTGCGGCGCCGAGCGCGGCCAGCAGCCAGCCGCGGCGGCGGACTGTGGCGTGCCGCCGCGTGGTGGCCGCGCGTGCGACCACCGGCACCTGCAGCGGCGACGGGATCGACGGCCCCGGCGTCACCGTCAGGCCGGTGCTCAAGCCGCGCGGCGCCGGTTGCCCGGCGGGGATGCCGGCCCCCAGCGCGCGCAGGCGCGCGGCTTCGTTCCAGGCCACGTCCAGGCGCAGGAATGCGACCCGGTGCGCGGTGGACGCCTCCAGCCATGCATCGAGTTCGGCCTGATCCGCCGCGCTCCAGGTGCCGCTCTCGCGCCGCGTCAGCCACTGCGCGGCCAGCGCTTCAATCGCCCAGCTTTCCATCTTGCGGTTCCTGCACCACCACGGGCATCGGCGCGGCGGTCACCACCGCGCCATGGAAATGATCGGCGAGCAGGCGCACGCCCTTGGCCATGTGTTTTTCGACGGTCTTCTCGCTGATCCCCAGGCGCACCGCCACCTCCTTCTGCGACAGTTCCTCCACCCGGCGCAGCCAGAGCACCTCGCGGCAGCGGTCCGGCAGCCGGTCCAGCGCATGGGCCAGCCGCGCCAGCACCTGGCGGCCGCCGAGCCAGCGTTCCGGCGAGCGTTCGTCTATCAAGACGTTCAAGTCGTCCGGATTCCCCACCGCCTCGATGGAAACGATGCGGCTGCGCCGCACCCGGTCGGCCATCAGGTTGCGCGCGGTGGCGAACAGGAACGCCTGCGGCGTGTCCGGCAAGGCGCGTCGCGCCGCTTCGTAGACGCGGGTGTAGACCTCCTGGCGCAGATCGTGGATTTCCTGCGGATGCGGCCAGCATCGCATCAGGTAGGCGACCAGCGCCGACTCGTGGACGAGGATCTGCTGGGCGAACCAGCGGTCCAGTTCATTGCTCATGGCGCGGCTCCATGCGATGGCACTGCACACGACCGGCGTAGCGCAGGCG
The DNA here is from genome assembly GCF_014199855.1 of Xanthomonas sp. F1. Lineage (NCBI taxonomy): Bacteria > Pseudomonadati > Pseudomonadota > Gammaproteobacteria > Lysobacterales > Lysobacteraceae > Xanthomonas > Xanthomonas sp. F1. The sequence goes on from NZ_JACHOK010000002.1 coordinate 883,204, forward strand.
ATGGACCGGCGTGTCGCTGCTCGGGTGGGATGGCGCCGGTGGCGCCAGGGAGCCGCCGTCGCGGCAAAGCAGGGTGCGTCCTGTCACTCGCTTCTCCTCGATCCGCTGCCATGGGGGAAGCGGCGGTCTGCTTCGTCTATTCCAGCACGGGCCGATGCGATCGGTCCGCTCATCCCCGCTAGTTTCCCACCAAGGACCCGGCCAATGCACCTGTTGTCCCGTTTGCGTCACCACACCTTCGCCCTGCTGCTGTGCGCGTTGCCGCTCGCCGGCGCCACCGCCGTCGCGCATGCCGAGCCGGCGCGGCCGGAGGTGGCCAAGCAGGTCAAGGCCTACGCCTCGGCCGATGGCGTCAAGGTGTCCACGCTGCGCTACGGGCCGCGCGAGCGGCAACAGGCGCTGATCCAGGTCATCGACGCGGACAGCGCCATCGACGGCAAGATCCTGCTCGCCAGCACGCGCACCACCGACAAGGACACCCGCTACACCGTGCAACTCGACGGACGTCCCTACGTGCTGCTGATCGTCAGCGAGGCCGCGGGCGAGCTGTATGTGCCAGGTGCGCCCAAGCCGACCTGGGTGCGCTACGACGCCGGCCTGTCGGCGGAGAGCAACCCGGAGCACTATCTGACCGATTATCAGGAGCAAGGGCACTGACGGGCTGCGCTGGCGCTGTGCCTGGCCTCTCGAGAACGCCGGCAAACGCCAATCTGCGATGATGCCGGCCTCGCCACTCGATGCTGAGCTCATGACCCCATCGCGACCTGTCCTGCAGTGCGTCCGCGTATGCGGAGCGGCTCTGGTCGCGGCGCTCGGCCTGTGCGTCGTCGCGCAGGCCGCGCCGCCTGCGCAGACCGTCACGCGTTGCGGCTGGTTCGACAATCCCTCGCCCGGCAACGCCACGCTCGTGGACAAGGACGGCGAATGGACGGTCGGCCAGCAGGGCGGGCACCAGGCCGAGGGCACGTGGCCGACGTTTTCCCGGGCGCGCTGGGTGGCGACCGGAACGGGCAGTGCCGGCTATGGCTGCGCCTGCCTGAAGGTGCGCGCGCGTGACGATACCCAGGAAGTGACCGCGATCGTGGCGGCCACGGTGCAGCCATTGAAGACCTGCCGGCAGGACAAGGCGCTGCAGGGCAAGGAGCCGGAGAATCCGCTGAAGTAGCGCGTTCGCTCCGTGGCCGGCTGCCTGCGCGGCGGCGTTGCCGCGGAGGGTACGGAGCGCAACAACGAAAAAAGGAGCCGAAGCTCCTTCTTAGGGTCTCACTCGCCTTGCAGGAGGCAAGTGACGCAATTTGGAGCGGGAAACGAGACTCGAACTCGCGACCTCAACCTTGGCAAGGTTGCGCTCTACCAACTGAGCTATTCCCGCTTGGGAGCCGCGCATTCTACACGCCTGTCGATAGGTGCGCTAGCCCTGCGTTGCAAAAAATGTCCGTGCGCCGCGTCGGGACGTCTGCGGGGCAGCGCGGCTCCCAAAGCGCCGCGACCGCTGGCCAATCCGGCTCAGGCCGCCAGCCACCACCACGCCAGCAGTGCCGCCAGCAAGATGGCGCCGCCACTCAGCAACCGCGGCCGCCGCCACCAGTGCCGTGGTTGGCGGTCGATGGCATTGGCGCCGGCCCGGCGCAGCAGGCCGCGAGCGAACCCCTGGCGATCCATGCTGCGATCGCAGGCCTCGACGCAGGCGCCGCAGGCGGTGCAGGCGTAGTGCGCGCCATTGCGCGGATCGATGCCGGCCGGGCAGGCCTGCACGCAGGCGTCGCAGGCCACGCAGTCGCCGAGCTGCTCGGCGCTGAACTTGGGCAGGGTGCCGGCATAGGCGGCCAGGGCCTCGCTGCGGCTGCCGCCCTGGCCGGCGAGCTGGGCGATGCTGGCGCGCAACGCGTAGTCGCGGGCGGTGACGGGGTCGAGCAGGCGCCGCCCGCGCTGGGCGACGCTGCCGTGGCCGCGTGCGCGGGCGCCGCGCGGTTCGCCGCGCATCGCGTCGTAGCCGATCAGCGGCGTGTCGCGGTCGCACAGCAGCGGCTGCAGGCGCGCGTACGGACACAGATAGCGGCAGGCCTGGCTGCGCAGGAAGCCGGCATTGCCCCAGGTGGCCAGCGCATAGAACAGCACCCAGAACGTCTCCCAGCCGCTCCAGGCGAACGGATGCAGGCGCGCGACCAGATCGGCGATCGGCACGAAGTAGCCGACGAAGCTGACCCCGGTCCACAGCGCCACGGTCGCCCACAGCAGGTGCCGTGCCGCGGCCGGCCGGTCGGCGAAGCGCCGTTCGATCCAGCCGAAAGCGTGGCTCCACACCGTCTGCGGACAGGCGAATCCGCACCACAGGCGCCCGGCCAAGGTGGTGAGCAACGCCAGCGCCGCTGCGGCGGCGGCCAGCGCCAGCAGCAGCCAGCCGACGTCGTGCGGCCACAGGGTCCAGCCGAACAGGTCGAAGCGCCGCGCCGGCAGGTCCAGCAGCAGCGCCTGCCGGCCCTGCAAGCGTAGCCAGGGCAGCAGGTAGAAGGCGGCGAACAGCAGCCACAGCACCACGCGTCGGCATTGCGTGTACCGATGTGGCGGCGCCGGTCCTGCCGCGGCTGCGGGTGAGGTGACGACATGCAAGTGGATCGGGCGAGGCATCGGCAGCTGGCTCAGGACAGCGGCGCGGCGTCGCCGTGCGGCGCCGGACGCAACAGGAAGCCGGTCAGCAGGCTCGAGGCCAGCGTCGCCAGCCAGAACATGAAGAAACCCACCGTATAGCCCAGCTCGCGGCTGATCTGGCGGCCGGGGAAGGTGATGTCGCGCAGCGCCAGCGGATCGACCAAGGCAAAGAACAGCACGCTCATGGCGCCGGCGACCAGGAAACTCGGCCAAAGGATCACTCCCAGCCGCTGCACCAGCGGGCGCGGCGCGCCGGGATCGAGCGGGTCGAGCAGCGGATCGTCGGGAGAGGTCATGACGGTGGATTCCATCGCGAAAGGAGGATGCGGCATGCGCCAAGGCAGCGGCGCCACACGTCGCCGCGCCTGCCAGCCGCCTGGCCGCCGATCCCCCGTCGACACCGGCGTCGGCGCATGCCGCAGCAGCAGACTAGGCAGCGCGGGCCGGCCCGACATTGATCCTGATCAAGGCCGCCGCCGTGGCGGCGTGGAGACTGGCGACATCGAAGGATGTGGAGCGGGCCATGCAGGACGAGATCGAAGGCATGCCCTTGCCGGGGCCGGACCTGTGCAGCGAAGCGGAGGTGCAGGCGCTGGTGGGAGCGTTCTACCGCCGCGTGCGCGCCGACGCCGATCTGTCGGCGGTGTTCGCCGCGCACATCGAGGACTGGGATGCGCATGAGCGGCAGCTGTGCGATTTCTGGTCGGCGATGCTGCGGGGTACCCGGCGCTTCCGCGGTGCGCCAATGCCGCGGCACATGGCCATGCGCGAACTCAGCGAGCTGCTGTTCCAGCGCTGGCTGGGCCTGTTCCGCGCCACCACCGCCGAACTGCACAACGCGCCGATGCGGTTGTTGGCCGACGACATCGCCCAGCGCATCGCCGAGACCTTCTGGCGTCGGCATCAGATGAGCTGGCGTCCGTCGAGCCGGTGTCGCCGCTATTGCCGACCACGTGCGTGGATTGATCCAGGTCAAGGCGGCCGCGCCCGGTGCCGCGCATGCTCGGTCCATGGACATCCTCACCGCGCCCGATCCCTCCGCCGCCTGGACCTTCGACGCCGACCTGCTGCGCCGCTACGACCGTCCCGGCCCGCGTTACACCTCGTACCCGACCGCGCCGCATTTCCAGACCGGCTTCGGCCCGGCGCAATTGTTCGCCGCGGTCCAGGCCAGCGATCCGCGGCGGCCGCTGTCGCTGTACGTGCACGTGCCGTTCTGCCGCAGCCCCTGTTTCTACTGCGGCTGCCACCGGGTCATCACCCGCGACCCTGAGCGCGGCCGCGGCTACGTGCAGCGGCTGCTGCGCGAGGCGGCGATGATGGCCGCGTGTTTCGAGGGCGAGCGCGAGGTGGTGCAACTGCACCTGGGCGGCGGCACCCCGAACTTCCTGGCGCCGGAGCTGCTCGGCGAACTGGTGCAGGGCCTGCGTAGCCTGTTCCGCTTCAGCCAGGCGCCGGACCGCGAGATGTCCATCGAACTGGACCCGCGCACGGTGACCCCGCAGGACATCGCCGCGCTGGCCGAACTGGGCTTCAACCGCGCCAGCCTGGGCATCCAGGATTTCGACCCGCTGGTGCAACAGGCGATCAACCGCCGCCAGGGCGTGCACGAAACCCTGGACATCCTGCGCGCCTGCCGCGTGCACGGCATGCGCTCGGTCAACGTCGACCTGATCTACGGCCTGCCGCGGCAGACCCTGGCCGGGTTCGAGCAGACCCTGGAGACGGTGATCGCCGCGCGTCCGGACCGCCTGGCGGTCTACGGCTACGCGCACATGCCGCAGCTGTTCAAGGCGCAGCGGCGCATCGCCGACGCCGACCTGCCCGACGCCGAACAGAAGCTGGCGCTGCTCGGCCTGGCGGTCAGCAGGCTCTCGGCGGCCGGTTACCAGTACATCGGCATGGACCATTTCGCGCTGCCGCAGGAAGACCTGGCGCGCGCGCAGCGGCAGGGCAGCCTGCATCGCAATTTCATGGGCTACACCACCCACGCCGACACCGATCTGCTGGGCCTGGGCGTCAGCGCGATCAGCCGCATCGGCGCCAGTTACAGCCAGAACCAGCGCGACCTGCCGGCCTGGGAAGCGGCCGTGGACGCCGGCGACAGCCCGGTGCTGCGTGGCCTGCAACTCAGCGCCGACGACGCCCTGCGCGCCGAACTGATCCAGCAGTTGATGTGCCAGGGAAGCGTGGACGTGGCAGCGCTGGCGCAGCGCCACGGCATCGACTTCGCCAGCTATTTCCGCGAGGAACTGCGCGCCCTGGCGCCGCTCTGCGCGGACGGCCTGGCCGACGACCGCGACGGCGTGGTCCAGGCCACCGCCCGCGGCCGCCCGCTGCTGCGCCTGATCGCCATGTGCTTCGACCGCTATCTGCGCCAGCCCGACCAGCCGGCGCGCTATTCGCGCGCGATCTGAGCGCCGCGCGGATTCCCTTGCCGTTGGCATCCCCGGTGCTGCCGTGGCGGCGGTGCAGGGGACTTTTCGGTGGTGGTACTCAGGCCTGCCGATGCCGGTATGTGGTGTCTCTGTTCGGCGCGTTTGGCGGATCGGCAGCGCCCTGCGGTTCACAAGCGCCGCGCGATCAGGCACGCTACGCGCCACCAGGCCCGGATGGCGAAACTGGTAGACGCATCGGACTTAAAATCCGCCGGGGGCGACCCCATGCCGGTTCGATTCCGGCTCCGGGCACCATGGGTTCGTAAGAGTTTCAGCGCTCAGGCGGCGCCGATCGACTTCGCTACTGTGTAGTTTTTGTGCAGCCGGCTGATTCGCTTGCGCCGCGGTTAGGTGCTGTGGTCAAGTGGCGCTGGCCTGTCGGGCGACGTCATCTGCACAGTGACCGAACCGATATATGACACGGCCACGGGCTGGCATCTGATCATCCCGCGGGGCTCGCGCATTTTCGGCCGTTACAACGCCATGAGCAGAGTCGCCTGCAGGTGGTCTTGCACCGGATCATCCTGCCTGACACGTCTTCGCTCACGTTCGATAACCTCGTGGGCACCGATCCGGCCTGCTACGCGGGCCTGGAGGGCGGTGTGTACCGGCACGGGAACCGCCTGCTGGTCGGCGCGGCGCTCACCACGCTCTTTAGGCGTGGGAGCCGAACTGGCCGCGCCGGAGAATCGCCAGGACGGCAACCGCATCGTCATCGCTGGCCGGGACGGGCTGCAGGACTCCGTGAATCAGGTTGGGTAGGAACTGACCCGACGGAACCTCAATGTGCGATCCAACTTGACGGCCCGGCCCGGGCTGCCGGTGCGCACCGTCGTCAATCGAGATCTGGTGCTGCGGCCGTACCAGGACATCCTAGAGGCGTTCATGGCCCGGGATCGAGGGTTTCGATGGAAGGGCTGATAGAAGCTTGCCCCTGCAATATGTTTGGGGGTAGTGTGGCCGCCACAATGTTCAAGTGTTCACGGACTGAATATGAACAAAATTGCTGGCTTTGGGCATGTCGGCCAGCGCCCTGGCGGTTTATTGCGTTGCCTGTTGAAGAATTCGGGCGATCCTTCCAAAAGTACTCGGCACCCCCAATCTGATTCGCGCTGAAATCGAGGCGCAACCTCGCCGGTGGCACTTATCTCCTAATGGAAAGTCCGAATATATGTACTTCGGGCGCTGAAATCAGATCGCGACAGGGAGTCTGACATGCAGGTCTTGTTTAGCAATGGGTTCCGAACATTTTCGACTCTAGTGGGGGCTTTGGCAATCTTTTTTGCCACTTCCTTCGGCGCTCGTGCTGAAAATAAGTATTGTTACGTGGAGTCCGTTACTGGAAGCCCGGATCAGTGTTTTTCGAGCTTTCAAGCCGCATTCGACGCAGCGACCTCCGATGCGAACGGGCGTCAGCTTAGGATGATTAGGCAAGGTCCCTATTATGCGGATGTAATGGATAACAGGGCGCAGGATTTGCTTATTTACGAATATGAGGCAAAAGATCTTCCTCCTGCCAGATTTTTGGATAAAGGGTATTCTCTCGACCCCGAGGGAATGCCTAAATATTCTCCTTGTGATTACAGGATTCCCTATGCCGAGGGGTATCATTGTAAGTCTGAAACTGATTTGTCTAATGTGACGGCGGTGAATTTGCCGGAAGTGGTAAGTGGTCGCGAAGTCGTGACTCCTAAAGCGAGCACCGGCTCATGGGTGGCTGTTAGTTCAGGCACAAAGCCGACCATGGGGGGGGATCAGTCATCAGATCTAACGGCGCCTCACTACGGCGCGGTGGTTTATTCGGGCCGGAAGATGAATCTGCAACACTTGGTGAGGCAGTCTGGAGAGACATACGAAACTTCTGGTGATTATACGCGGGTCGATCCTTTCCAGTGCCCACAGGGTATGGTTGCTCGCGATTACGAGGATGACGACTGGGGTTCGGCGGGTGGTTCCAATCCACCTTCGGAACTCTGCATGGACCCTCATGTCTACAAGATCGTCCGGCGTCTCGACCTGTCTTGCGGAGAAGAGGGCTGTAACTCGGCGGGCGTTCAGCTTGGAACAGGTGCTCATGCCCTGAATGAAGACCTGTTGTCCATCGAAGGATTTCCCGTTTCGCTTGCGTATGACTCCAAATCCCGCTCGTGGGATTTGAGCTTTGAAAAGCGCATGGCTTTAGGCGGAAATGATTCTTACATTGAGGTCGCGCCAGGCACGTATTCAAGGTTATTTGTAGACGACGGCGAGGGCTTTGGCTTGGAGGGACGCCCAGCGGATCGAGTGACCAACGATGACAATGGCAGTATCTATACATCCGGAAATTTTCAGTACAAGTTCAACGACGATGGCCGGGTCGCCGAGTTCGGCCTGATGGGCCAGGCCCCATTCGTGGTGCAACGTGATGACGATGGTCGAGTCGTTCGGCTGACGTCGCCGGCGGGGCGGACATTGAATTTTGAGTACGTGAATGGCCGGATTAGCAAGGTCACCGGTGCGGATCGTGAGGTTCTTCTTGAATATGATAGCTCGGGCAATCTGTCGAAGATATGGAAGGACCCTACCGCTGTCCGCCAGTTCTTGTATGGCGAACAGGATCTGATCGGGGTTGCAGGGCAGAACGTCTTGACGGGTGTTGTCGATGAGCAGGGGCAACGACAAAAGAGCTTTGGCTACGACGCCAATGATCGGTTGACCTACAAGTCCGAGGGCGGTGGGGACACCCCGGTCAACACCGTCCGCGTGAGCTATCCCGATGCGGCGCATACGCAGGTCGTGACCGCTGCTGGCGCAACACGCAGCTATACGCTGCGCGACGATGCCTATCACCGTCCAACCAGCGAGTTGGATCCCTCCGGCCAGATATCGAAGCAGTACGACGAGTACCAGAGGATCATCAAGTCCATCGCGACGACTGGATCAGTCACGCAGTATACATATTCGTCCGATCCCTCAGAATCGATCGTTGAAGGTCTGGGATCCGCGCAGCAGCGCCGGGTCGAGATCACGCGCAGCACCTACGGACAGATCGCCAGGCGCTTGGTGTACGACGCCGCTGGCAAGCCTGTGGCCGGCTACATGCGGACCTTCAATGCACGTGGCCAACCGTTGGCTTTGACGCAATTCCAATCCTCGCAAACGGCTGCCGTCCGTACGAGCACGACGACCTATTGCGAGCAGAATGACATCAGCGCAGGCACATGCCCGCTGCTTGGATTGGTGATCAAGGAGGATGGGCCGCGCTCGGACAAGGCGGACGTCACGACCTACACCTATCGGATGGCGGATGCGCCCAACTGCGCCACTACCTCTGCCGCCTGCCCATACCGCAAGGGCGACCTGTGGAAGGTGACCAACGCGCTGGGCCAAGTCACCGAATATCTGTCATACGACGGTGCCGGCCGCGTGCTGTCCGCAAAGGACGCCAACGGTGTAATCGCTGACTTCACCTACCACCCGCGCGGTTGGCTGACCGCCAGCAAGGTGCGCGAGGCCGACGACAGCAGCGAGAGCGACGATCGCATCACCGCCATCGACTACTGGCCGACCGGCCTGGTCAAGCAGGTGACGCAGCCCGATGGCGCGTTCACCCGCTTCACCTACGACGCCGCGCACCGGCTGACCGATATCGCCGACAACGCCGGCAACACCATCCACTACACCCTGGACAATGCCGGCAACCGCCTCAAGGAAGACACCAAGGATGCGTCGGGCACGCTCAAGCGCACGCTCTCGCGGGTGTACAACCAGCTCGGCCAACTGGCGACGCAGGCCACCGCGCAGGGCGATCCGACCGACTTCGGTTACGACGCCAACGGCAACACCAAGACCGTCACCGACGCGCTCGGTCATGTCACCCAGAACGACTACGACCCGCTCAACCGCCTGGCGCGGACCCTGCAGGACGTGGGCGGCATCGCCGCCGAGACCAAGTTCGGCTACGACGCGCTGGACAACCTGACCAAGGTCACCGACCCCAAGGGCCTGGATACTACTTATGCCTACAACAGCCTGGGCGACCTGACCAAGCTCACCAGCCCGGACACCGGCAGCACCACGTACACCTACGACAGCGCCGGCAACCGCGCCACCCAGACCGATGCGCGCAACATCAAGACCAGCTACGGCTACGACGCGTTGAACCGCCTGACCCAGGTCACCTATCCGACCACCAGCCTCAACGTCAGCTACACCTACGACGTCAGCCAGACCACCTGTGCCAGCGGCGAGACCTATGGCGTCGGTCGCCTGACCCGGATGCAGGACGGCAGCGGCAGCACCGACTACTGCTATGACCGCTTCGGCGATCTGGTGCGCAAGGTGCAGACCACCAACGGCAAGGTGTTCGTGATCCGCTATGCCTACACCAAGGCCGGGCAACTGAGCCGCCTGACCTACCCGGATGGGGCGGTGGTGGACTACGTACGCAACGCCCAGGGCCAGACCACCGAAGTCGGGGTGACCCAGCCCGGCGGCACGCGACAGGTGCTGCTGAACCAAGCCACCTACTATCCGTTCGGCCCGGTCGCGGGGTGGACGTACGGCAACGGTCGTCCGATGCAGCGCTTGCTGGATCAGGACTACCGGCCGCTGGCGGTCAACGACACCCGTAGCGATGGCCTGGCGGTGGGCTTCGCCTTCGATCCGGTCGGCAACCTCAGCGCGCTGACCGCGCCCGGCAATACCGCACCGGTCATCAAACTGGACTACGACCCGCTGGGCCGGCTGACCGCGTTCAAGGACGGCCCGACCGATACGGTGATCGACGGCTATAGCTACGACGCCACTGGCAACCGCCTGAGCGCCAAGGTCAACACCACCACCCAGACCTACACCTATCCGACCACCAGCCACCGCCTGAGCAGTGTGGCCGGTACCGCGCGCAGCTACGATGCGGCCGGCAACACCACGGCGATCGGTGGCACGGCCGTGCAGTACGTGTATGGAGCAAATGGCCGACTGACGCAGGTCAAGCGCAGCGGCTCAGTAGTGGCGAACTACGCTTACAACGGCCGCGGCGAGCAGGTGCGGCGCGTTGGAAGCACCAACACTTACACGCTGTACGACGAGAGCGGCCACTGGCTGGGCGACTACGACAACAACGGTGCGGTCGTGCAGCAGGCGATCTGGCTGGACGACCTGCCGGTCGGCGTGCTGGCCAAGAGCACACTGCGTTACGTGCAGCCCGACCACCTGGGCACCCCGCGCGCTGTGATCGATGCAGTTCGCGACGTGGCAATCTGGCGCTGGGACCTGAAGGGCGAAGCCTTCGGCACCACCGCTCCGGACCAGGACCCGGATAAGGACGGCACTGCCTTCGTGTTCGACATGCGTTTCCCGGGGCAGCGCTATGACGCGCTGAGTGGGCTGAATCAGAACTACTTCCGTGACTACGAGCCGGGCACTGGGCGATACGGGCAGAGCGATCCGATGGGACTGCTCGGTGGTGTCGGGACATTCACCTATGCAGGAGGTGCCCCGCTCGCAAAGATCGATCCCTTCGGCCTTGTGGAGGGAAGTCCACGCAACCTGCAGACACGAGTGAGGATTTCTGACTGGGCGATGCAGAAGGTCGGATCTACAGCTTACGGGTTTTACGAGTCGAGGTCAGAGCAGTACCCGAAAGGCTCGTGGAAGTGCTCCTCGTTTGTTTGCGACGCTGCGTCCGCAGCAGGTGCTCCGACGACGGTCTCGGTAAAAGACAGAAATGGCGCATCCGTTGATCGCTGCGCTACTGCGGCAGAGCTCGCTCAGGGAGCGATTCCAAATTGGAGGAGGCTCGGGCAGTATGAAGAGCGAATGCCTGGCGACATTGCGGCCTATAGGAACCTTGGGCCAAACTCGACTGGACATACAGCCATAGTGGTTCCCAGCGGAAACGGTGGCGTGTCTACGCTGGGAGCCCATGAGGTGTACGTGGGACCTGTCGGTAGCGACAGCTTTCCCGATCCTACAAACATGACCGTTCTGAGATATACGGGTGAATGACATGAAGCTAGTCGCGAGCTTTGCAGCAGCATTACTCACCTTCTCCATCGTTGGCCCAGCGAGTGCCTCCAGCTCGTGTGATGCCCGTGCTGTGGTCGTGGTGGAGCTCGATGTCCACGATGGACACGAGGTCATGAGGATCAATGAGGTTGAGCCGAAATCGGGTGCAGCATTCGATGACTTCTTCCAGAACTGCGCGCGCAAGACCGTCGTGCTGGCCAGCCCCAGCTCGACGATTTCTCAGTTGCTCAATATTCGTTTTTTCATTGGCAAGATAGGGTTGAAAGCTAGCAAGGAGAATTTTTTTGTCTTTGCTGCGCGTCCAGGCGGTAGGACCATGACGTACTTGGAAACCTTTGCGACGATCAAGTACACCAGAAACAAAGACGAGCTTCTGAAAATCATCGAGGATCCGCCCCAGGAGAGCAACTACCTGTAGAATGGCCTGTCTCCGCGAACTGAATGAACGAGTTGCCCGGGCGCGGTGGCAGGAATAGTCGATGCACTCTGGCCACGCAGGCAACAGTGCAGGGTTACCCGACCGACTTAGGCTATTACGCCAACGGCACCAAGACCGTCACCGAGGCGCTCGGTGATTTCACCCAAAACGACTACGACCCGCTTAACCGGCTGGCGCGGACCCTGCAGAACGTGGGCGGTACCCTCAGCGCGCTGACCGCACCGGGCAACACCGAGCCGGTGGTGAAGCTGGACTACGACCCGCTGGGCCGGCTGACCGCGTTCAAGGACGGCCCGACCGATACGGTGATTGACGGCTATAGCTACGACGTCACTGGCAACCGCCTAAGCGCCAAGGTCAACACCACCACACAGACCTACATCTATCCGACCACCAGCCACCGCCTGAGCAGCGTGGCCGGTACCGCACGTAGCTATGACGCGGCCGGCAACACCACTGCGATCGGTGGCACGGCCGTGCAGTATGTGTATGGCGCCAATGGGCGGCTGACGCAGGTCAAGCGAAGTGGCACTGTGGTGGCGAACTATGCCTATAGCGGCCGCGGCGAGCAGGTACGGCGGGTAGGCACTACCAACACTTACACGCTGTACGACGAGAGCGGCCACTGGCTGGGTGACTACGCCAACAACGGTGCGGTCGTGCAGCAGGCGATCTGGCTGGACGACCTGCCGGTGGGCGTGCTGGCCAAGACCGCGCTGCGCTATGTGCAGCCGGATCACCTGGGCACGCCGCGCGCCGTCATCGACCCGGTCCGCGATTTGGCGATCTGGCGCTGGGACCTGAAGGGCGAAGCCTTTGGTACGACCGCTCCAGACCAGGATCCGGACAAGGATGGCAACGCCTTCGTGTTCGACATGCGTTTTCCGGGCCAGCGCTATGACGCGCTGAGCGGTCTCAATCAGAATTACTTTCGAGACTACGAGCCGGGCGCGGGTCGATATGTGCAGAGTGATCCGATTGGGTTGGAGGGCGGAATCAGCGCTTATAGCATGTTGGGGCAGATCCGGCCTCCTATCTTGACCCACTTGGGTTGCTGCGATTCCACCCCGGGGTAAAGCAGAAATATCCGAATACGGTGTCATACATCAATGGGCTGAAGGAGCGGATGACACCAAGAAAATATGATGGTTTCGCTCGCTTTGGAAGAATTGGAAAAGATCATCTGGATCATCTTCTTGATCCGTGCAATGGTCCCGTCATAACGCCGCAATTTCTAAGGCATGAAAGTGGAACCTATAAGCGTGGCACCGGGGATATCCTGATTCACTCCAGCTACTTTGATCGGTACGAAGCCGGGGATCGTAGTGATGAACTGCTAAGAACTATAGACGCGACGGTAGAGCATGAGTTAGTTAATTTTTCAGAATATTTTTGGAATAGAAACAGATCAACCACTGAAGAGGGATGGCAGTATGAAAATTTCGTCTATGGAACGCCGATTCCGCACTAGCCTGAATGTGTCTGTTTTGTCCGTTTTGTCACTTGCAAGCATCGCATGTTCAAACGATGCTACTGCCGAGAAAGTTGCGCAGTGCAGTCCTCAGAGTATCGAGATATTGCTAGCGGTAAAAAACGATTCCGAGATTGCTGAGTATGGTGCGACACATTTAAAATCGCCTGATGTGCCGTTTCTTGCGAGTCAGATTAATTCTAGTGAAAAATTTGTTCGGATGAGAGGCGTGGGGTAAGAGTTGTGTATATAACCACGCCTGGATTTAGTCAGGGTCGGCCATTTATTAGCATTGATAAAATTTATTTCGATGACGATGCGGCTTTTGTTGAAATATCGTTCCCGCCCACGGGGAAAAATGCAGATATATTTCTAAGAAAGAAGGCTGGAGTGTGGAGGGTGATAAAGAAAGAGATGTGGGAGTCGTGAGCTATATGGGTATCGAACCTTTCGCATGAGTGGCGCGTGTGCTTGCCGGCGAAGGGGGCTAACCGCGGGCGCGGTGTGTCCTACACCTCTGGCTTCTTCATGCGCGTGGTGCTCGGCCGGGAGGCGACGCCTGGCCGAGCAGTGCCGCAGACTGAGCCCTTCGTCACGACTCCAAGACAAGAAAGCTCAGGCATGCATGCACCTAGCAGCGCTCTACTCCTGCTAGTTCCTAGCGCGACAGTGCATTGTCAGGCACTGACCGCGTTCTCTTCATCCCCAACCACCAACGCGGCACTGTCGGCCCGCGAAGTCGCCGTGGTGGCCATCCCGGCTTCAGCGGAAGGGCGGCAGGCCACCTACCACGCCCAATGTGAACGCCCCGCTTTCTTTCACCTCGCCGAAAGGAGTGCGAAAGACAGCGTGCCTAGGCTCTGCCCCCATCAGCCGGAGAGCCACCTTGCGCGCCCAATGGAACATCCTTTGCGATTTTGACGGTACCGTGTCCCTGCAGGACGTGACCGACAGTCTGCTCGAGCACCTCGGGCGCCCCGGTTGGCAGGAACTGGAGGACGACTGGGTCGCCGGTCGGATCGGGGCCCGCGAGTGCATGAGCAAGCAGGTCGCGCTGCTCGACGGCGACGTCGATGCGCTGCACCGGGTGCTCGATGCAGTGCGGATCGATCCGGCCTTCGTGCGCTTCGTGGCGCTGGCCGAGCGCCTGGGCATCCCGCTGAGCATCGTCAGCGACGGCCTCGACTACGGCATCGCCCGGATTCTGGCCCGCCACGGCCTGCACCATCTGCCGATCATCGCCAACCGCCTGCTGCGCACCGACGCGGGCGAGTGGCGCATGGCCTCGCCGCATGCGCGGCCGGACTGCCCCAGCGGCACCTGCAAGTGCGCGGTGATGGCGCAACAGCCGCCCGAGCGCGCCACCTTGCTGATCGGCGACGGCCGCTCCGATTTCTGCCTGGCCGGCAAGGCCGACCTGGTGTTCGCCAAGGACGGGCTGCTGCGCCATTGCCGCGCCAACGGGATCGCCCATTGCGCGATCACCGGTTTCGACGACGCCATCGCCCTGCTGCCCGACCTGGCCACGCCGGCGACCGCCCCCGTGTCCTTCCCGCTTCCCGTCACCCAACGAGCCTGATCCCGATGAACCGGAATGTTTCGCTTTCCTCGCTCGCACCGCTGCATGGCGATGCCGCGCCCGATCCGGAGGCGCTGCTGCGCACCGGCGCCGACCACCAGCGCGCGCTGAGCGATGCGCAGATGCTGGCCGACGAGTCCCAGTACTGCTCCTACGGCGACACCGTGCACTACAGCGAGCCGCCGCGCATCTTCGGCCGCTGCGACGGCAGCTACCTGTACGACACCGAAGAAGTGCCGTACCTGGACCTGCAGATGTGGTACTCGGCGGTCAACTTCGGCTACGCCAATCCGCGCCTGAACCAGGCGCTGACCCGCCAGATCGAGACGCTGCCGCAGGTCGCCAGCCAGTACCTGCACCCGACCAAGATCGAGCTGGCCAAGACCATCGCGGTCGACGCCGAGCGCAAGTGGGGCCGCAAGGGCCGCGTGCACTTCAACGTCGGTGGCGCGCAGTCGGTGGAAGACTCGCTGAAGATCGTGCGCAATGCCAGCGCCGGCAAGAGCCTGGTGTTCGCCTTCGAAGGCGGCTACCACGGGCGTACCCTCGGCGCCTCGGCGATCACCTCGTCGTACCGCTACCGCCGCCGCTTCGGTCATTTCGACCGCGCCCAGTTCATCGAATTTCCGTATCACTTCCGCGGCCCCAAGGGCATGTCCAAGGAAGAATACGGCGAGCAGTGCGTGGCCAAGTTCGAGCGTCTGTTCGAGACCGAGTACAACGGCGTGTGGGACCCCAAGGCCGGGCAGTGCGAGTACGCGGCGTTCTACGTCGAGCCGATCCAGGGCACCGGCGGCTACGTGATCCCGCCGCCGAACTTCTTCACCGGCCTGAAGCGGGTGCTGGACAAGTACGGCATCCTGATGGTGGTCGACGAAATCCAGATGGGCTTCTTCCGCACCGGCAAGCTGTGGGCGATCGAGCATTTCGGCGTGACCCCGGACGTGCTGGTGTTCGGCAAGGCGCTGACCAACGGCCTCAATCCGCTGGCCGGCATCTGGGCGCGCGAGGAGCTGATCAACCCGACCGTGTTCCCGCCGGGTTCGACTCACTCCACCTTCGCCTCCAACCCGCTGGGCACCGCGGTCGGCCTGGAGACCATGCGCATGCTGGCCGAGACCGACTACGAGTCGATGGTGATGGCCAAGGGCGCGCACTTCCTGGACGGCCTGCGCGACCTGCAGAAGCGTCACCCGGAAATCGGCGACGTCGACGGCCTGGGCCTGGCCCTGCGCGCGGAAATCTGCCAGGCGGACGGCTTCACGCCGAACCGCAAGCTGCTCGACACCATGGTCGACATGGGCCTGGAAGGCGAGCTGCGTCACAACGGCAAGCGCATCGGCCTGATCCTGGACGTGGGTGGTTACTACAAGAACGTGATCACGCTGGCGCCGTCGCTGCACATCAGCCACGAAGAGATCGACCTGGGCCTGTCCTTGCTGGACCAGTTGCTGACCCGCGCCAAGCAGGTCGCATGAGCCGGGCGGGAGACGACGCGCGCATATCGCGTTGCCTCCCGCCGTTGTTTGCGGCGGCGGGCGCTTCAGCCCGCCGCGCGCAGCGCAATCACCGCATTGAGTCCGCCGAAGGCGAAGGAATTGCTCAGCACCGCCTGCACGTGGCGGGCGCGCGCCTGATTGGGCACGTAGTCCAGATCGCATTCCGGATCGGCATCGAGGAAGTTGGCCGTGGGCGGGACCACCTGCTCGCGCAGCGCACCGATCGCCGCCACCAGTTCCAGCGCGCCGGCCGCGCCGAGCGCATGCCCGTGCACCGCCTTGGTCGAGCTGATCGCCAGCGCCTCGGCGTGCGCGCCGAACACCTGCCGCAGCGCCTGGGTTTCGCAGCGGTCGTTGGCCTGCGTGCCGGTGCCGTGGGCGTTGATGTAGTCGATCTGTTCCGGCGCCAGGCCGGCATCCTGCAGTGCCAGGCGCATCGCCGTGGCGGCGCCGTCGATGCTCGGCGCGACGATGTCGCCGGCATCGGAACTCATGCCGAATCCCGCCAGTTCCGCCAGCGGCCGCGCGCCGCGGGCAGCCGCGTACTCGGCGCTTTCCAACACGAACATCCCGGCGCCTTCGCCCAGCACCAGACCACTGCGCTGCGCACAGAACGGCCGGCAGGTGTCGTCGCTGACCACCCGCATCGCTTCCCAGGCGCGGATCAGCGCCAGGCTCTGGCAGGCTTCGCTGCCACCGGCGATGGCCACGTCGGCCAGGCCGTGGCGGACCATCAGCGCGGCTTGCGCGAACGCGTGGTTGGCCGAGGCGCAGGCGCTGGAGACGGCGAAGGCCGGGCCGCGCAGGCCGAAGGCGATGCTGATCTGGCTGGCCGGAGCATTGGCCATGCTGCGTACGATGGTCAGCGGGTGCAGGCGTTCGGCCTGGTCGCGGTACAGCCGGCGCGATTGCTCGTCGCGGCTGAGTTCGGCGCCGACGCCGGTGCCGACCACCACCGCGCAGCGCGCGCCGAGCGCGGCATCGCCGTGCGGCAGGCCGGACTGGGCGATCGCCTCGCGGGCGGCGACCAGGGCCATCTGGGTCATGCGATCGAGCTGGCCGGGGGCGATGCCGCCGGTCTGCGTGGCGTCCGGGGCGAACCCTTGCAGGGTCGCGGCCACGCGCATCTTCAGGGTGCTGAGCGGATCGGGCGAGGGCAGGGCGGCGATGCCGCTGCGGCCCTCGCGCATCGCGCTCCACAGCGCCTCGGCGCCGAGGCCGAGCGCGCTGACCGCGCCCATGCCGGTGACGACGACGCGCCGCGCGTGCGGAGAGGCGCCCATGGTGCGTCAGTGCGCCGGTTGCGCCGCGCTGGCCGCCGCTTTGGCCGCCAGCGCGTCCTCGACCGCCTGCACCAGCTTGCCGAGCGAGCCGTCGTCCAGGTTCGGGTCGCGCTGCGGGAAGGTGATGTCGAAATGCTCTTCGATGTCGAACAGGATTTCGATGGCCTCGAGCGAATCCACGCCCAGGTCCTGCAGCTTGGCATCGGGGGTCAGACGCGCCGGGTCGATCTCGCCATGCTTGGCGACGATGCTGTGGATTTGCGACTCGATGGACGGGGTCATGGCAGTGCTCCGCGAAATGAAGGGCCACCGTGCGGCACCCGCCGCCGGTGGATCGCACGCTGCGGCCTGGGCCGCAGCATCCATTCTCCACGCTAGACGATCAATCTTGCAGATGCCTTTCGTCAACCAACTCGAGCCGCAGGCCTTGCAGCGGCAGTTCCTGCAGCACCCGCCCGCCGGTTTCCTGATCCAGCCCCTGGAGTACGGGGTGCCGGCCTTCGAGGCCGATTTCGACCTGCTCACCACGGCCGAGCCGGCGCTGCGCGCGAAGGTCGCGCGGCTGCCGCTGCAGCGCCTGTGGCAGCGCTTGCTGCGGCCGCGCACCAGTTTCGTCGGCAGTACCGTCAGCGAATACGCCTGGCTGCCGCGCGCGGCCGACCCGGCGCAGTTGCCGCGGCAGTGGCGCGCGCAACTGGGCCGGCGCCGCGCGCTGATGATCGTCAAGGACGTGCCGCAGCGCTCGCCGCTGCTCGATGACACCGACAACGCCTGGGCGCAGGCGTTCCTGGACGCCTGCGAGCGCAATGGCTACGTCCTGTTGCGCGGGCAGGCGCTGGCCTGGGTGCCGATCGATTTCGCCTCCACCGACGACTACCTGGCGCGGCTCTCGCGCGGGCGCCGGCGCAACATCCGCCGCAAGCTGCGCTCGCGCGCCGATCTGCAGATCGAGGTGCTGCCGACCGGCCCGGCCTTCGCCGATGCGGCGCTGCGCGCGCACTGCTATGCGCTGTACCAGGAGGTGTATGCGCAGAGCGAGATCCATTTCGACCTGCTCACCGCGCCGTTCTTCGATGCGCTGCTGACCGACGCCGACTCGAACGGGCAGGTGTTCGTGTACCGGCACCAGGGCCGCATCATCGGCTGGAACCTGTGCTACGTGCACGAAGGCCGGCTGCTCGACAAGTACATCGGCTTGCATTACCCGGATGCGCGCGAGCACAACCTGTACGCGCTGAGCTGGATCGAGAACCTCGATTACGCCTGCCGCCACGGCCTGACCGCCTACGTCGCCGGCTGGACCGATCCGGAAGTGAAGGCCCAGCTCGGCGCCAGCTTCACCTACACCTGGCATGCGGTGTACCTGCGCAATCCACTGCTGCGCGCCGTGCTGCGGCGGCTGCGGCCGCTGTTCGAATCCGACGACGTCGGGCCGGCGGCCGATGCCGCCGAGGAGGACTGAGATGCGTACCCCGGTCCTGCTCGATCTCGATGATTCGCTGGGCGCAGTGCCCGACGCCGTGCGCCTGCCGTTGCGCGAGTGGTGCGATGGCCTGCGCTTCGCCTGCTCGATGGCGCGGCTGCGCCGTTTCGGCGCGGCGCTGGAGCAGGCGCTGCCGGCGCAGTACGGCACCGTGCTGCTGGGCAGCGGCGATTTCCATCACCTCAGCCTGCCGCTGATCGTGCGCCTGGCACAGCGCGCGCAGGCGCCGTTGCGGGTGGTGGTGTTCGACAACCACCCGGACAACATGCGCTTCCCGTTCGGGGTGCATTGCGGCTCGTGGGTGCGACGCGTCGCCGCGTTGCCGCAGGTGGCGCAGGTCGAGGTGGCCGGCATCACCTCCGGCGACGTCGGCCCCGGCCATGCCTGGGAAAACCATCTGCTGCCGCTGTACCGCGGCAAGCTGCGCTACTGGTGCAGCGGCGTGGACGTGGGCTGGGCGCGGCGGCTGGGCCTGGGCCAGGCAGTGCGCGGCTTCGACAGCGTGAGCGAGTTGGGCGATGCCTTCGTCGAGCACCTGCGGCGCACGCCGATGCCGACCTATCTGTCGCTGGACAAGGACGTGCTGGATCCGCAGGACGTGCGCACCAACTGGGACCAGGGCCAACTGCGCGTGCCGCAGTTGCTGCAGGCGATCGACGCGCTGCGTGGCCAGGTGTGCGGCAGCGACATCACCGGCGAAGTTTCGCTGGCGCATTACCCGCAATGGTGGAAGCGCAAGCTGGCGGCGCTGGACGCGCAACCCGAGCCGTCGCCGGCGGATCTGTCGGCGTGGCAGGCGCAGCAGCACGCCTTGAACCTGCGGCTGCTGGCGGCGTTGGACGCGGCCAGCGTCGGCTAGCGCGCGCTTTTTCTGTAGGAGCGGTTTCAGCCGCGATAGGCATTACCGGTCACGCCCTCGCGGCTGAAGCCGCTCCTACGGGATTCTTCCGTCATTACGGGAGGCGCACTTCATCGCGACGCTGGCGAAGCCGCCCGTCGCCCGCTCAGGCGCTCGGCGCGACGGCAGGGATCAGGTCGACGTCCAGCGGCGCAGGCCCGACCGCGGCGGCGCAGGCCGCCTGCAGCGTGGCCACGATGGTCTCGAAGCGCGCCTCGTCCAGCCACGGACTGTTGCTGATGCTCAGGCAGCGCGCGGCGAAGTCGCTGGCGTTGGGCATCGGCGTGCGCTCGACGATGCCGTCGAGGTAGTCGTAGCCGGGCAGGGCATGCACGAACGGCACCGCCACGCCGAGTCCGCGCGGCCACAGCGTCGCCAGCACCGATTCGCGCGCAGCCGCGTCGGGCAGCAGCACCATCAGGATCGGCCAACTGCCCTGGGCACCGGGCGTATCGGCGATCACGGTCAGGCCGGGGATGCTGGCCAGGCGCGCGCTGCGGCGCCGGCCCTGCTCGCGGATCTGGGCAAGAAATGCCGGCCAGCGCGCGCTGGCGCGCACGCCGACGCCTTCGCGCCAGGCACCGACCGCGTGCTGGGCGATGGCCGTGCCAAAGCGGTCGCCGGCCGCGCCGATACGGTCGCCGCGGCGCAGTGCCCGGCGGACCGGCGCGCCATACGCCCAGCGCAGCGGCTGCGGCCGGTACAGCGCGGCGTAGCCGAGCAGCTCCAGGCTGCGGCGCAGTTCCCAGCGCCAGTCGCGCTGGCCCAGGCGCGCTGCGGTGTCGGCCAGGCTGCGCTGCAGCGGCGCGTGCCGCGACATCAGCAGGCCGCCTTCGTAGAGGGTCAGGCCCTTGCCGGCGGCCAGGCTGCAGAAGCCGATGTCGCCGCCCAGGCCGGCCGGGCGGCCGTCGGGGTGCACGCCACCCAGCGCCTGTGCGGCGTCCTCGATCAGCAGCGCGCCGCAGCCTTCGGCGGCGCGGCGCAGCGGCGCCAGGTCGATCAGACGCCCGCCGAGATGGGTGGCGATGATCGCCAGGGTGTCGCTGCCGCAGCGTTGCGCCAGTTGCACCGGGTCCAGTTCCAGCGAACCCGGCAGCAGATCGCACAGCACCAGTTGCAGGCCGCAGTGCGCCACTGCCAGCGCCACCAGCGGACAGGTGTAGGCCGACACCAGCACTTGCCGGCGCCGGCTGGCCGCGGCCACGGTGCGCAGGGCCACGATCAGCGCGGCGGTGCCGGAGCAGGTCAGCAGCGCCTGCGGCAGGCCGACCGCACTGGCCAAGCGCATGCGTGGTCGGCCCGGCCACAGGTCGCGCCACTGCAGCGGCAGACCGGCGGTCGGCGGAATCTCACTGCGCATCGGCGGGGTCCGCGCGTTCGCCCATCGCCAGGCAGACGATGCCGCCGACGATCAGCGCCGCGCCCAGCGCCTGCAGGACGCCGATGTGTTCGTTGAACCACCAGGCCGACAGCAGCATCACGCTGACCACCTCCAGGTGCGAGGCGGCGAAGGCCGGGCCGATCGGCGCGTGCTCAAGCAGCTTCATCCAGGTGAAGAACGCGCCGATGTAGCCGAGCAGCGCGGCGTACAGCCACGGGCTGCCGAGCAGGCGCAGTACCCAGGCCAGTTCGGCCTGCGGGGGGAAGGCGTGGGTGCCGGCCAGCTTGAAGCCGATCTGCGCCAGGGTGTCGAAGCTCAGCAGCAGGGCGAAGCCCACCGCGTAGCGATGCAACTGCGGCCGGCTCATGAGCCCAGCCCCACCACAGCCACACCGGCGCTGACCAGGCAGATGCCGGCCACCTGCATGCGCCCGAGGCGTTCGCCGAACAGCCAGCGCCCGGCCAGCATGATCGCCACGATGTTGATCGAGCCCAACAGCACGCCGCGGCCCAGCGGCACCAGCGACAGGAACGCGGTCCAGGCGAGGAATTCGAGCACGTAGCAGGCCACGCCGAACCACAGGTATGGCTGCCGGGCCATGTTCTGCCAGCGCGCCACGCCAGTGCCCTGTGGGCGGCTGGCGACGTACTTGAAGGCCAACTGGCCGGCGGTGTCGAGGACCACCGTCGTCAGCCAGATCGCCACCACCGAGCCGCTCATCGCCATCAGGCGGCCGCCTGCTGTGGCGTGGTCAGGGCCGCGA
The DNA here is from genome assembly GCF_014199855.1 of Xanthomonas sp. F1. Lineage (NCBI taxonomy): Bacteria > Pseudomonadati > Pseudomonadota > Gammaproteobacteria > Lysobacterales > Lysobacteraceae > Xanthomonas > Xanthomonas sp. F1. The sequence continues at coordinate 905,096 of NZ_JACHOK010000002.1, forward strand.
AGAACTGCGCCAGGCGCGCGCCGAGCACGCGCCGTTCGCGGTCCAGGGTGATCATGTGATAGCTGTCGTGCAGCAGCAGCAGCTCCGTCGGCCCGGAGACATTGGCGATCACCAGCCGCGCGTTGCGCAGGTCGGCGATGTCGTCCTCGGCCGCGTGTGCGACCAGGCACGGCGCGACCACCTTGGGCAGGTTGCGGCGCACCTCGCGCGAGAGCAGGTACATCTCGGCCAGGGCATGCCACGGGTTGCCGGGCAGGCCGGCGGCGCTGCTGTCGCCGCCGAGCATGGCGCTGCTGACCTGGGCGCGGATGCGCTCGTCGCGCAGGCCGTACGGCGGTTCTTCCAGGAACATGCGGCGCTTGCCGATGCCCAGGCGCTTGAACCACGGCAGCAGGAACGCCAGCCGCGCACGCTTGGGGATGTTCCAGCCGTCGTAGCGGAAGGTGGCGCCGAGCACGCCCACCCCGTCCACCCACTGCGGGCGCTCCTGCGCCAGGCGCAGCGCCAGCAGCGCGCCCATCGACAGCCCGGCCACGAACAGCCGGTCCACCTGTGGGCGCATGCGCGCGGCGGCGGCCTCGACGCTGGCGTACCAGTCGCGCCAACTGGTGGCCAGCAGGTCGTCCTCGTCGCCGCAGTGGCCGGCCAACTGCACGCCTTGGACGCTGAAGCCTTCACGGTTCAGGCTCTTGCCGAGCAGGCGCATCTCGCTGGGCGTGCCGGTCAGGCCATGGATCAGCAGCACGCCGTTGCGGCCGCCTTCGAAGTGGAACTCGGCAGATTGGATCATGTGAATGGGCGCGGCTGCGCAGTCTCGGCAATCCGTGCAGGGTCGCCGCCGCGCGTTTCAGCAGCCTTTCGCCGCCGCGGCGGCGTGCAAGGTCAATGCTTGGCCGCGGCCGGGTTGCGGAAGCGCACCAGCACGCGCTGGCCCAGGCGCAGGGTCGAGGGCTGGGTGAAGGCCAGCACGCAGGCCACGCTGCGGTCGTTGCCGGCCGGCGTGGCGTCATCGTGCAACTGGGTGGGGCCGTAGGCGGGCGCCAGCCAGCGCACCACCGCTTCGCCGAGCACGGTCTGGCGGCCATCGTCGCTGATCACCTCGGCAGCCATGCCCGGGGTCACGCTGCCGGCATAGCTTTCGTTCAATTCGGCGCGGACAAGGCGCGGTGCGTCCGGCAGCAGGGTCAGCAGCGGCGCGTTGGCCTCGCTGCGCGCGCCGACCGCGGCCGACAGCTGCAGCACGCGGCCAGCGACTGGCGCCTGCAGCCGGTACTGCGCACGCTGCAGGTCGGCCGCGCGCACCTGCGCCTCGGCCAAGGCTGCATCGCTGCGCGCGGTGTCCAGCGCGTCGACCAGGCTCTGCACCGCGTCGCTGGCGTCGTCGGCGCTCTGCCCGTCGCCGGCGCCCAGGCGTGCGGCCTCGGCCAGCCGCCGTTGCTTCTGCTGGGCGCTTTGCAGGCGCTGCTGCAGTTGTTTCAGGTGGGTGGCGGCGGCCTGCGCGCGGGTGCGGGCGATGTCCAGGTCGACCGCGGCGGCGCGGTCGTCGCCGGCGATCAGCAAGGCGCCTTTCTGCACCGCGTCGCCCTCGTGCACCGGTACCTCACGCAGGGTCGCGGCGACCGGCAGGCCGAGCTTGAGCACGCCGCCCTCCACGTCGATGCGGCCGCGCGCCACCGCCAGGTAGGCCGGGGTGGCGGCCGGCGCCGGGGCCGGCGTGCGGTCCGATGGCGCGCATGCGGCCAGCAGCAGGCTCAGCAGGGGCGCGGCGGCGAACGCTTTCATGGTGCGGGATTCCGTGAGGGCAGGGGCGAGGGCGGCGCATTCACGCGGCGGTCGTCGAGGATGCGGCCGTCCTCCATCGACAGCACGCGGTCGGCGTGGCGGATCAGGCGCGGGTCGTGGCTCACGCACAGCACCATGGTGTTGTGGCGGCGCGCGATGCGGTGCAGCAGGTCGATCACGATCTGGCCGTTGCCGGCGTCCAGCGCGCTGGTCGGTTCGTCGGCGAACAGCAGCGCCGGGTGCTTGGCCAGCGCGCGGGCGATGGCCACGCGCTGCTTCTCGCCGCCGGACAGTTCGGCCGGGCGCAGGTGCTGGCGGTGGGCGATGCCGACCTCGGCCAGCGCCTCTTCGGCACGGCTGCGCACCTCAGCCGGCGCCAGGCCCATGTACTGCAGCGGCAGCCGCACCTGGTCCAGCGCGCACAGCGCCGGGAACAGGTTGAAGCCCTGGAAGATGAAGCCGGTGTGGCGCAGGCGGAATTGCTCCAGCGCGCTGGCGCCGAGCGCGCCCAGTTCCTCGCCCAGCGCCAGTACCTGGCCGGCGTCGGCACGCTGCAGGCCGCTGAGGATCGACAGCAGCGTGCTCTTGCCGCAGCCGGACGGGCCGGAGATCAGGGTCAGTTCGCCCGGCCACACCTGCAGTTCCACGTCGCGCAGCACCGGCGTGCGCAGGCTGCCGGAGACGAAGCTCTTGCACAGCCCGCTGCCGCTGAGGGTGGCGGCGGCCGGGTGCAACGCGGCGGCGGGAGCGGCGCTCCGGCTCATCGCAACAGCAACGCCGGATCGGCGCGGCGCAGCCCGCGCAGCGCGGCCAGGGCCGAGACCACGGTCAGCAACATCACCGCGCACACGCACAGGCCCCAGCCGCTGGCGTTGAACGCCACCGGCACGTCGTGCGCGCGGGCCAGTGCGACCAGCGCCGCGCCCAGTGCGCTGGCGCCGATCAGGCCCAGCGCGCCGACCCATGCGGCCTGTTCCAGTACCACCCAGCGCAGATTGCGCATGCTCACGCCCAACGCGTTGAGCGTGGCGTACTCGCGCGCCGCGCCAAGCACCGTGCCGAGCAAGGTTTGGCTGGTGATGGCCACGCCGACCAGCAGCACGATGCCGCCGAGGAACAGCACGCCGGAGCCGGCGCCGGTGTCGAACATCCAGAACAGGATGCTGCGCCGGGCGAAATCGTCCGCGCTCCAGGCTTCCACGCGCGGCCGGGTGACCGTGCTGTCGATCGCCTGCGCCACCGCCTGCGGGTCGGTGCCGGGACGCAGCCTGGCCACCATGTAGGTCGGCCAGTCCGGGTGTGCGGTGTCGCTGTTGAGCGCGCGCGCGGTATCCAGCGAGGCCAGCACGTTGACCCCGCCCAGCGCGCGCAGGCCACGGCCGACCCCGATCACCCGCACCCGGTGGCCGTTGATGCGCGCGCTGCTGCCGACGCCGACGCCGAGCTTGTCCAGTTCCGCGCGGTCCACCACCACGGTGTCCGGTTCGCGCAGTGCCGCGCGCAAGGCCGGGCTGAGCAGACGCGAGAACATCAGCCCGCCGTCGCGGGTGTCGATGCCGGAGACGTAGACCGACACCGCGCCGGTGTCGCCGGGGCCGCGCCAGTCGCCGTCGAACCAGAGGAACGGTTCGACCTGCGCCACCCGCGGGTCCAGGTACAGCGGCGCGGCCGCGTCCGGATCGATGGCACGGCCCTGGTCCACGCTCTGCGTGCCGGGATAGCCCAGCCACAGGTCGGCGTCGGAGCCGGACACGTAGACGCTGGCACTGCCGAAGATGCCCAGCACCAGCGCGGTCTGCAGCAGCAGCAACAAGCTGGCGAAGCCCACCGATACCACCACCGGCAGGAAGCGTCGCCACTCGTAGCGCAGGGTCTGGCGGGCCAGCGCGACCATCAGGGTTGCGCGCCTTGGTGTCCGGTGCCGGTGTCGGGAATGGGCGCGGTGGCGCTGCCCAGTGCGGTGTGCAGGGCGACGTAGGCCAGGTCGCGCTGGCGCTGCGCTTCCAGCAGTTCCAGGGCGGCCTGGTCGCGCGCGGCCTGTTGCGTGGCCACGTCCAGGTCGCTGCCCAGGCCCAGCCGCCGGCGCTGCTGCGCGACGTCGCTGGCCTGCTGTTGTGCCTGCAGCACTTGCTGCTGGGTCTCGACGTTGCGCCGCTGCTGTTCCAGTGCGGTCAGGGCGTCCTCGACCTCATTGACCGCCGCCAGCACGGTCTGCCGGTAGGCCAGGGTCGCCGCTTCCAGCAGGTCGCCACGCGCCTTGGCCTTGGCATGGCGGATGCCCCAGTCGAACAGCGGGATGTCGATCACCGGGCCGAACGAGGCGATGCCGTGGGTGGCGGTGCGGCGGTGGCTCAGCAGGGTGGTGGACCAACGGATCGAACCGCCCAGGCCGATGCTGCCGTACTGATCGGCGCGGGCCAGGTCCAGCGCGCCGGCCGCGCTCAGCACCTCGGCCTCGCGCGTGGCGATGTCCGGGCGCCGGCGCAGCAGGTCGGCCGGGACGCTGTCGACCGCGGCGATCTGCAGCGCGGTCGGCGCGGCGCTGGCCGCGGCCGCGTTCCACGCCGGGTCGGGCGTGCTGCGGCCCAGCAGCAGGGCCAGGCGCCGCGCGGCCGCGGCGGCGGCCTCGCGTGGTTCGTTCATGGCGCTTTGCGCCTGCAGCGCGGCGGCTTGCGTCTGGGTCGCGGAGGCCGGGGTGGCCAGGTGCAGGTCGACCAGCGCCGCCTGCAGGGTCGCCTGGCGCTGGCGTGCGGCGACCACGTCCTGCTGTAGCCGCTCGGCTTGCTGCGCGTGGCGCAGGTCGATCCAGTTGCGGGTCACCTCGGCGATGGTCGCCGCGCGCACCTGCGCCAGGTCGGCCTGGGCGTTGTCCAGATCGCCGCGCGCCATGCGCCGGGTCGCCTCGCCGCGGCCGAACAGCGGCAGCTCCCATTCCGAGTCGAGCCCGACCACCAGGAACGAAGCGCTGGCATCGGGGTCGATCGGGTCGAGGGTGCGCGCGCGCAACTGCGGGCGCTGCGAGGCGCCGGCCACCGCATCCAGGCGTCGCGCCGCCCGCAGCTTGGCCAGCGCCTGGCCGACGTTGAGGTCCTCGCGCAGCGCCTGCGCGACCAGCGCGTCGAGCTGTGGGTCGTGGAAGTCCTGCCACCAGGCCGTGCCGGGCGGGCGGGCGACCGCGGCCTGCGGCGTCGGGCTGCTCCAGTGCGCCGGCAGCGATTGCTGCGGCAGGTCGGGCATCGGCGTGCTGGCGCAGCCGGCCAGCGCGCACGCGGCGGCCAGCGCCAGCAGGCTGGCCGGGCGAAAGCGGACGCGGGTCATGCCTGCGGCTCCGCGCCGGCCGGCAGGTCCAGTTCCGCGCGCAAGCCGCCCAGCGCCGAACGCCGGTAGCGCAGCGTGGCGTGGTGGCGCGCGGCAATGTTGGCGACGATCGCCAGGCCCAGGCCGGTGCCGCCCTCGGGCGCGTCCGGGGCACGGAAGAAGCGCTCGCCCAGGCGCGGCAGCAGGGCCTCGTCGATGCCGTTTCCGGCGTCGTCCACGGCCAGGCGCACGGCCTGCGGATCGCGCCGCAGGCTGACCGTGACCACGCGGCCGGCGGCATGGCGGAAGGCGTTGTCCAGCAGGTTGTCGAGCAGTTCACGCAGCGCATAGGTGTCGGCGGCCACCCAGGCGGGCGCGTCGTCGTCGGCGGCGTCGTAGCCGAGGTCCACGCCGGCGTGCAGCGCATCGGGGATGCGGTCGGACAGGGCCTGCGGCAGCCATTGCGCCAGGTCCAGCGGCAGCAACTCGCGGATGCTCTCGCGCGGCGCCTGGGTACGGGTCAGCGCCAGCAGCTGGGTGGAGGTGCGGGTGGCGCGGTCGGTCAATTGGCGGATGTGCTGCAGCGCCTGCGCGGTGTCCTCCGGGCGCTGGCTGGCCTGGGCGCGTTGCACGTGCATGCTCAGCCCGGCCAGCGGCGTGCGCAGCTGGTGCGCGGCGTCGGCGAGGAAGCGCTCCTGCAGCGCCATCATGTGCTTGAGGCGGCCGAGCAGGCCGTCGATGGCCTGGGTCAGCGGCAGGATCTCCACCGGGATGTCGGGGCCGGACACCGGGCTGAGGTCGCGCTGGCTGTCGTCGAGCCGGCGCACCGCCGGCTCCAGCATGCGCAGGCCGACCCGCACGCCGTGCCAGACCAGCACCAGCAGGGAACAGGTGAGCAGCAGTTCGGTCGGCAACATCAGCACCAGGATCTCGCGGGCGCGGCGATGGCGGTCGTCCAGGGTCTCGGCCACCGACACGGTGAGCCAGTCGCCCGGCTCCAGCGCCGAGGGCAGCAACAGGCTGGCCACGCGCACCGGCACGCCGTTGTCCATGTGGTCGTCGTACAGCATCACCCGGCCGATCTCGGCCGGATCCGGATGCGCGGGAATCGGCTGGGTGCTGCCGCTGATCACCCCGTGGCGGCGGCTGTCCAGCTTGAAGAACACCCGGCCGTCGCTGCTGTATTCCAGCAATTGACGCGCCTGCAGGGTCAGCGGCATGCGCTCGCCGGGGTCGTTGACCGCATTGGCCAGGCCCTGGGTGTCCTCCTTCAGGTCCATGTCGTGGACGTGATTGGTGTACTTGAGCATCAGCAGGTAGAACAGCGCCGACACCACCAGCATCAGCAGCATGGTCGGAATCAGCAGGAACGCCAGCAGTCGCTGGCGCAGGCTGGGATGGCGGTATGCCGGCGACTGCGCGGCCGCGGTCGCGCTCACTGCGGGATCTGTGCGTGGTCGGCGGCCGGTGAGGCGGCGCGCGACTCCTCCAGCAGATAGCCCAGGCCGCGGATGGTACGGATACCGACGCCGGCGCCATGCAGCTTGCGCCGCAGGCGGTGCATGGAGATGTCCAGCCCGTTGTCGGTGATTTCGTGTTGCCAGTCGCACAGCGCCTCGGTCAGCTGGCTGCGGCTGACCACGCGCCCGCTGCGCAGCAACAGGGTCTCCAGCAGCGCGAACTCGCGTGCGGTCAGGTCCAGGGGCTGGTCCTGCAGCCACACCCGGCGCCCGGCCAGGTTGATGCGCAGTTGTCCCAACACCAGTTCCGGCACGCCGCCGCTGCTGCTGCGGCGCAGGAGCGCGCGGGTGCGGGCGAGGAACTCGGACAGTTCGAAGGGCTTGATCAGGTAGTCGTCGGCGCCCTGGTCGAGCGCGCGGATGCGGTCTTCCACCGCGTCGCGTGCGGTCACCACCAGGACCGGGATCTCGTCGCGGCGCGCCCGCAGGCGCTGCAGCACCTGCAGCCCGTCGCGGCGCGGCAGGCCCAGGTCCAGAACCAACAGTTGATAGCTTTCGCTACCGAGTGCGCGTTCGGCGGCGGCACCGTCGCTGACATGGTCCACCACGTGGCCGCACTCGGCGAGCGAGTCGCGCAATGCAACGGCAATGGACGTATCGTCTTCGGCGACCAGGATGCGCATGACGCGAAATGCTTGCAACGGGGATGTGGGAAAACCGTCGTAATCGGCGGCGGCGAAGTCACTACGTTCACATAAGTCGATGTAGCTTCGATGGAGCCTGCATGCAGATTGTGCGATGGGGTGATGATGATTGTCACCCATGACATCTTTCGCACGGTTTCCTGGCCCGACCTCCGCCGGGTAGGGAAAATCCTATAAGCAGGCGCGGCATCCGCCGATCCTCACGGCCCCGCGGCGCCGGCATCATGCATACGCCGGCAACGTCACCGCTCCCGCGCCAGGGAGACGGGTTCGCACGGAATCGAACGGATCTCGATTCGCCGGCCACTTTTTCGCCCCCGCAGGCGTCGACGGACCGGCGCATGGTCACTGCGATCGGAATCACAGGGAAGGAAACGCAGAAGGCCCCGGCATGCCGGGGCCTTCTGCGTTCAGTGCTTGCTGCGATGGCGTGCGGTGGTCGATGGCTGGCGTGCGGCCGCTGTGCGCTTGCCGTCGGCGGCTTTTGGGGGCGGTCGCGCGGTCGGCCAGCCGTCGGGCGTGGCGCATCTGCCGCCACGCTCGCTCGACCTGGCTGGCGACCGCGGGGTGTTCCGTGCCTTGTCGATCCAGGCGAACCGGGTCGTGCCTCATGGGCGGGTGCGGCCTGGCGTCAGGTCCGCAAGCGTTGGCGCCAGCTGTCAGCCGCCGGCGGACCAGCGGCGACATGGCGGGCAAACGCCGCCGGCCGGAGTTCAGGCGGGTCCTCGGCAAGCCATCGCGTTCGCCGAGACACTCGCCTCAGCGGGTCCGATCACCGCAGCCGCCGCACCCGCTTCGACGAATCCCCCATCCCGACTCCCGAATCCCGGCCCCTCAGAGCGCCCAGTCCAGCCGCAACCCAGCCACCAGGGCATTGGGCAGGTCGCGGGTGCGCGCCGGTTCGTTGAACTGGTCCGGGTGCACGATGTAGTGCAGGTTCGGGGCGATGCGCAGCTGCGGGGTCACCTGGATGCCGTAGCTCAGTTCCATCATGGTCTGCGAACGGTGCGGGGTGCCGCTGCCGCCGGCCGCGGCGCGGGCCAGGCGCAGGTCTTCCAGGGCGTCGTCGCTGTAGTGCTGCTGGGTGACGACGAAGGCGATGTTGTCCTGCGGGCGGCTGGCGAAGGTGCCGCGCTGGACCAGGCCCAGTTCCAGGAAATGGTCTTCGATCAATTGTCCGGAGGTGCCCTTGAGCACCGAGCCGAACAGCACCAGGCCGCGGTTGCTGTCCGGGTCGGGGCGGGTGACCTGCTGTTCGAAGCGGACGAACGCGCCGGAGCGGCCGTTGCGGGTGGCGTAGTCCAGCCCGCTCAGTCGTGCCGGGTTGCCGTTGCGGTCGTTGAGCGGATCGCGGTAGTCGGAGTTGTCCTGCCAGCCGCCGAGCTCGTACATCGCCGGCAGGCGCGCGCCGCTGGCCTGGGTGGTGTAGCCGATCGCGTAGGGCACGATCACCCCGGTGCGGTCGTTGGTGCTCCAGTTCAGGCCGTGCTGGCCGCGTTCGGCCTGGATCGGGTTGACCTCGTAGGCGCCGACGTGGACGTAGACGTTCGGGGTCACCCAGGCCTTGGCGTGCGCGGCCCAGCTCGACACCGGCCAATAGGTGAAGTTGCTGGTGCGGAACACGAAGGTCGGGTTGCCGCAGGCGGAGTTGCCCTGGAAGTAGCCGCACAGGTCCGAGCCCAGGAAGTGGATGTTGGCCACGCTGCGGCCGGCCTCCAGTTCCAGGCGGTCGTCGAACAGCTTCTGGTCGATGGTGAAATTGGCCAGGCGGGTGCCCTGGCCGCCGTAGATTTCCTGCACCGAGGTGCTGTTGCCGATGTTGCCGTTGGCCAGGTTGGTGCCGTGGCGATTGATGCCGTAGACCTTCAGCGTGGCGCCGTTCCAGCCCATCAGCCGTTGCAGGTCCACGTCGGTGCCGAACATCAGCTGCCCGGCGTAGGCGCTGCCCTCATGCTTGCCGCCGTCCAGCGACACGGCGCCTTCGCCGGTGTAGGCGAGCTTGAGCTTGAATGCGTCGCTGGCGTCCTGGGCGTGGGCCAACGGTGCGGCGAGCGCCAGCGCCAGGGTGGCCAGGGGCAGGGACGAGACGAGGGGACGGGACATGGCGGAACTCCTCAGCAGGGAAAGGCCGGCGCGCCGCCAGCGGCGACGGGGGAGGGGCATCGCCTGGGCGACGCGCCGGCGCATGGACGGGATCAGGCGGCGACCGGCTTCTTCAGCAGCCGCAGCGCCACGGCGGTGACCACGGTGCCGGCGAGCAGCGCCACCAGGTACATGCCCAGGTGGCTGACCGCATTGGGGATCGGCAGCACGAACACGCCGCCGTGCGGCACCTTCAGCTCGGCGCCGGCGGCCATCGAGATCGCGCCGGCCAGCGCCGAGCCGAGCATCAGCGCCGGGATGGTGCGCAGCGGGTCGCGCGCGGCGTAGGGGATCGCGCCTTCGGTGACGAAGGCCAGGCCGAGCACGCCGGTGGCGGCGCTGCTGCCGCGCTCGTCCTGGGTGAAGCGGCTGCGGAACACCCAGGTGGCCAGGGCGATGCCCAGTGGCGGGGTCATGCCCGCGACCATCGCCGCGGCCATCGGCGTGTACACCTGGCTGGCGATCAGGCCGGTGGAGAAGGCGTAGGCGGCCTTGTTGACCGGCCCGCCCATGTCGAAGGCCATCATCGCGCCCAGCAGCAGGCCCAGCAGCACCGCGCTGCTGCCCTGCATGCCGCGCAGCCATTCGGTGAGCCAGGCCAGCAGTTCGGCCACCGGCTGGCCGACCACGTACAGCATGGCCAGGCCGACCAGCAGGGTGCCCAGCACCGGCAGGATCAGCACCGGCTTCAGGCCTTCCAGCGTGCGCGGCAGCTTGATCGCCCGGTTCAGCGCGGCCACGCCGTAGCCGGCGATGAAGCCCGCGAGGATGCCGCCGATGAAGCCGGCGCCGAGGTTGGCCGCGACCATGCCGCCGATCATGCCCGGGGCGATGCCGGGGCGGTCGGCGATGGAGTAGGCGATGTAGCCGGCCAGGGCGGGCACCATCAGGGTGAAGCCGGCCTTGGCGCCGATCTGGAACAGCGACCAGGCCAGGGTGCCCTTGTGCGCGTCGTCGAAGGCGTAGATGCCGCCGAGCGCGAACGCCAGCGCGATCAGCAGGCCGCCGGCGGTGACGAAGGGCAGCATGAACGACACGCCGGTCATCAGGTGCTTGTACGGGCCGGCGGAGCGGCCGCCCTGGGCCTTGGCCGGGGCGCCGCCGCCAGTGCCGGCGGCGTGCACGCCGGCCTCGGCCAGGGCCTTGCGGATCAGTCCCGGGCCGTCGTTGATCGCCGGCTTGGTGCCGCTCTTGAACAGGCGCTTGCCGCCGAAGCGGCCCAGGTCGACCTCGCGGTCAGCGGCGATCAGTACCAGGTCGGCGGCGGCGATCTCCTCGGCGCTGAGCGCGTCCTGCGCACCCACCGAGCCCTGGGTCTCCACCCGGATCTGGTGGCCCAGCAGCTTGGCCGCCTGCTGCAGGCCCTCGGCGGCCATGAAGGTGTGGGCGATGCCGGTGGGGCAGGAGGTGATGGCGACGATGCGCTTGCCGGCGCCCTCGGTGTTGCCGGCAGCGGCCGGAACACTGGCAGCGGTCGCCGCGGCGCCCGCCAGCAGCGGCGCCAGCACCGCGCCGGCATCGGCCAGCACCGCGTCCAGGCTGCTGCGCTGCACGCCGCGCCCGCCGAAGCGGGCGGCATCGGCCTCGCCATCGCCGACCAGCAGCAGCGGCGCGGTGGCGGAGGCCGCGGCCAGGTCCAGCGGCGCGATCACGCCCTGCGGCGTGCGCACCTCGGCCTGCAGGACGGCGCCCCGCAGCGTGGCGGCATGGCGCAGCGCCTCGGCGGCGAGGACGGCTTCGGTACTGCGATCGCCGGCGGCGATCACCACGAGGATCGGATTCATGCGGGCTCCCGATGAGCGCAAGAGGACGCGGCGCGGCAGGGCGACGCGGCGGAGGTCATGACAGGGTCTCGATGCGGACGGCGGCGGCCAGGTCCGGCAGGCGCTCGCGCGGCAGGCGGCGGGCGACGCCGCTGCCCAGCGTGGCCACGGCGAAGGCGGTGGCCTGGCGCGCGCAGGTCGCCAGGTCGGCGTCGGCGCGCAATGCCGCGACCAGGCCGGCGACCATCGCATCGCCGGCGCCGACGCTGCTGCCGCCGGTCAGTTGCGGCGGCTGCGCCAGCAGCGCCTGCTCGCCGCGCACGAACAGCGCGCCGTCGCTGCCCAGCGACACTACGGCCAGGCCGATGCCGCGCGCCAGCAGCGCGCGTGCGGCGCCGAGCAGGTCGGCGGTGGTGGCCAGCGGCGCGCCGGCCCATTCCTCCAGCTCGTGGCGGTTGGGCTTGATCGCGAACGGCAGTTGCGCGCGCGGCGCGTCCAGGGCGGCGTGCAGCGGCGCGCCACTGGTGTCCAGCAGCACCCGCGCGCCGGCCGCGGCGGCCTGCGCCTGCAGCTGTCGCCAGGTGTCCTCGGCCAGGCCGGCCGGTAGGCTGCCGCTGAGCACCACCGGCAGGCCGGGGCGCAGCACGTCGGCCAGGCGCGCGCCGATGGTGTCGAGCTGCGCCTGGTCCAGGGACAGGCCGGGCAGGTTGATGTCGGTGGTGGCGCCGCTGTCGGCGGCGACCAGTTTGAGATTGCTGCGGGTGTCGCCGGGCACGCGCAGGCAACGATCGTCGATGCCGCGTTCGGCGAACAATGCCTCGAACACCTGTGCGTTGCCGGCGCCGAGCACGCCGAGCGCGGCGCAGCGCAGGCCGGCATCGGCCAGGCAGGCGGCGACGTTGATGCCCTTGCCGCCGGCGATGGCGTGGGCGCTGTGGGCGCGATGCACGTGGCCCGGTTGCAGCCGATCGATCGCCACGGTGAGGTCGATCGCCGGATTCAGGGTGACGGTGACGGCATCGACGCTCATGCGCCGGCTCCGTCGAGCGCCCGCACCTCGGCCGCGCTTTCGCAGTCCAGCGCGCGCTGCGCCAGCGCCTGCAGCGCGTCCAGGCGGCTGCCGCGCAGGCGCGCCTTCACCGCGGGAATGTCGTTGGGGGTCATCGACAGCTCGTGCACGCCCAGCCCGGCCAGCAGCGCCGCGCCGAACGCATCGCCGGCCAGGCCGCCGCACACGCCGACCCAGCGGCCGTGGCGCGCCGCGCCCTCGACGGTGGTGCGGATCAGGCGCAGCACCGCCGGATGCAGGCTGTCGGCCTCGGCGGCCAGGTCCGGGTTCTGCCGATCGATGGCCAGGGTGTACTGGGTCAGGTCGTTGGTGCCGATCGAGAAGAAGTCCGCATGTTTCGCCAGCGCATCGGCCTGGATCGCCGCGGCCGGCACTTCGATCATGATGCCCAGCGGCACCTCCGGTGCCTGCAGTTCCGCGCGCAGGCGCTCGCATTCGGCGCGCAGCGTCAGCAGTTCCGCCACCGAGGTGATCATCGGGAACATGATCGCCAGGCGCGCACCGTCCTTGGCCGCGCGGTACAGCGCGCGCAGCTGCGGCTGCAGCAAGTCGGCGCGGCGCAGCAGCAGGCGTGCGCCGCGCACGCCCAGGAACGGGTTGTCCTCGCGCGGCAGGTTCAGGTGTGCGACCTGCTTGTCGCCGCCGATGTCCAGCGCGCGCACGATCAGCGCGCGGCCGTCCAGCGCCTGCGCCATTGCGGTGTAGGTGGCGTACTGCTCGTCTTCGCTGGGCGTGCTGCCGCGCTCCAAGAACAGGAATTCGGTGCGCATCAGGCCCACGCTCTCGGCGCCTTGCGCCAGCGCCGTGGCGACCTGCTCGGGCAGGTTGACGTTGGCGCCGATCTCCAGGCGGTGGCCATCCTGGGTCTGCGCCGGCTGGTTGCGCTGCTCGGCCTCGCGTGCACGCAGCTGTTGCTGTTCGTCGATGTAGGCGCGGGCCGAGGCCAGGTCGGCGTCCGACGGCGCCAGGTACAGACGGCCGCTGCTGCCGTCGACGATGACGGTGGCGCCATCCTCCAGGTCCAGCAGGTCGGCACCGCCGGCGACCAGCGCCGGCAGGCCGAGGGTGCGCGAGAGGATCGCGGTATGCGAGGTCGGCCCGCCCACCGCGGTGGCCAGGCCGAGCACGCGACCGGTATCGAGGTTGGCGGTGTCCGACGGCGACAGGTCGTGGGCGAGCAGGATGCACGGGGCGGCCGGCAACTGCGCCAGGCTGCCGCCGGCCAGGCTCGGATCCAACTGCGCCAGCACTCGCCGGCCGACGTCGCGCAGGTCGCTGGCGCGCCCGGCGAGCACCGCATTGCCCAGCGCCGAGAGCTTGTTGGCCAGGCGCTCGACCGACTGCTGCCAGGACCAGGCGACGCCGTGGCCCTCGACCATCAGCTGGCAGGCCAGGGTGATCAGATCGGTGTCGTTGAGCAGTTCGGCCTGGGCGCGGAAGATCGCCGCATCGCCCGCGCCGAGCCGGCGCCGGGTGTCCTCTTCGATCGCCTGCAATTGCGTGCGGGTGCGCTGCAGGGCGTCGTGCAGCAAGGCGCCGCCGTCGCTCAGCGGCACCGGCGTGTCAGCCACCGCGACGTCGTGACCGGCCAGCTTGTGCACCACGCCGATCGCCAGGCCGGGGCTGGCGCCGATGCCGACGATGGCCGGCTGCGCCTGCGGCGGGGTCCAGCCGGCGACCGGCGCGGCGCGGCGCTGCGCGGCGGCCTCGGCATCGGCCTGCTCCTGCGCGGTCAGGCCGTCGATCACGCTGCGCAGCCGCGCCAGCGCCGCGGCGGCGTCCTGGCCCTCGGCGGAAATGGTCACGGTGTCGCCGGCGTGCAGGCCCAACTGCAGCAGCGACACCAGGTTCTTGGCGTCGCCGACCTGGTCGCCAGCGCGCACCTGGATGCGGGCGGCGAAGCCGCGCGCGGTTTCCACCCAGCGCGTGGCCGGGCGCGCATGCAGGCCGGTGGGGTAGCGCACGGTCCAGTCGAAACGCTCGGCCAGATCGCTGGCTGGCGCGGTGGGCGCGGCCGGGGCCGCATCCTCGCTGAGCGCGGCGACGATCGCCTGCGGATCGTCGCTGGCGAACAGCGCCTCCAGCCGCGGCGGGTCCTGGATCAAGCGGGTCAGCCGCCGCAACACGGCGATGTGGGTATCGGACTGGGCGGCGATGGCGACCACCAGGCGCGTGGTCTGGCCCGGGTTCCACTCCACGCCGTCGCGCAGCTGCAGCACCGCGATGCCGTCGCGGCGCACCAGGTGGCGGTCTTCGCCGGTGCAGTGCGGGATCGCCACGCCGTGGCCCAGGAAAGTGTTGGCCAGCGCTTCGCGGCGCAGCATGCTGGCCTCGTAGGCCGGCGGCACGCAGCCGGCGGCGACCAGCAACTGCGCCGCCTGGGCGATCGCGTCGGCCTTGTCGCGGACCTGGACATCGACCCGGACCAGGTCGCTGGAAACCAGGAGAGAGGAGGGCGTCTGGGACACGCGGAATCCTTGGGGTGGGCGGCAAGTGGGCGCAGTGTGGGAACGTTCCCAGTCGATCGTCAATGTGCAGTGCACAAATCCATCGGAAAAGCCTGGTGCTACTATCGAGAAACGCCAGGCGACAGGGAGTTGGAATGAAGACAATGCGGGAACGTTGCCAGTGAGCGTCAGCATTCACGACGTGGCCCGGGTCGCCGGCGTCTCGACCTCCACGGTGTCGCGCGCCCTGGGCCAGGGCCCGGTCAGCGAAGAGGTGCGGGCGCGGGTGGAAGCGGCGGTACGCGAGACCGGCTACCGCCCCAACCTGATGGCGCGGCGGCTACGCTCGCAGCATTCGGGGGTGGTGGGCCTGATCGTTGCCGACATCCGCAATCCGTTCTTCACCGCCGCGATTCGCGCGGTCGAGGACGTCGCCTACCGCGCCGGCATGCGGGTGATCCTGTGCAATACCGACGAGGATCCGCAGCGCGAGGCGCTGTATCTGCAATTGATGCAGGAGGAGCGGGTCAGCGGGCTGATCTTCGCCCCGACCCGCACCACCCAGAGCCAGTTGGGCAAGTTGACCTTCGACCATCCGGTGGTGCTGCTCGACCGTGCCGGCAAGAGCGGCACGCACGACAGCGTGGTCCTGGACAATGCCGCGGCCATGGCCGCCCTGGTCGATCACTTGGTCGGCCAAGGCGTGCGCCGCATCGGCGGCCTGTTCGGCAAGACCAGCAGCACCGCTGCCGAACGCCGCGATGGCTATCTGGAGGCGATGCGCGGGCACGGGCTGACGCCGGACTATCGCGAGGTGGCGCCGAGCGCGGAGGCGGCGATCGCCGAGGTCCAGACCTGGCTGGCACAGGCGCCGCGGCCGGATGCGCTGGTGGCCAGCAACAGCCTGCTGCTGATGGGGGCGCTGAAGGCCGCGCGCGGCGCCGGTCTGCGCATCCCGCAGGACCTGGCGCTGGCGGGCTTCGACAACGAGAGTTGGACCGACCTGGTCGAGCCCGGGATCACCGTGATCGAACAGCCGGTGGAAGAGATGGGCCGCACCGCGATGTCGTTGCTGCTGGAGCGGATGAACGCGCCGACGCAGCCGACCCGCAAGGTGGTACTCAGCGGCCGCTGCATCGTGCGCGGGTCGAGCCTGCGCTGACTGCCGCAGGTCGGTGGTATGGCGGGAGGGGTGCCGCTGCGGCGATGACCGTGGTCGGCCGCAGCGGGAGGGGTGACGTGCTTACTTACTCGCTGCCGTCCGGGCGCGGATAGTCGTGTTCCGGGTCGGCGTGGTCGTGCTTGGGATCGCTGTCGGGTTGATCGCGCGCCTTCCACTGCGCGTCGTCGTTGTGCATCTTGTCGGGTGTCTGGCTGCGTTGCTGCGAATCGTGGGCGTTGTCGCGGTTGGCGGGCGGGGACATGACGGACCTCCTGGATCAGGCGGGGGTGTGCGCCGGATCGGGACTGCGGTCGCGCTGCTCGGATCCGTCCAGGCGTGCCCAGCAGGCGACGACCAGGGTTTCGGCATCGCTCCAGGCGATGCGCGGCCAGGGGTGCTCGGCGTCGTAGCGCTGACGCAGGCGCTGCAGCCGCACGTCGTTGGATTCGCGCGGCAGTTGCAGGAAGACGTCGCACGCCATCTTGATCAGGCGCGCATGTTCGCTGAACGACTGCGACCCCAATTTGCCCGCCGCGTGCAGCGCTTTCCAATGCGCCAATTCGGCTTCGACATCCACGAGCAGGCTCGGAGCGTGACTCACGCGAGTTCTCCTTGAGTGAGAGGAATGGGAGATGCGGAGGCGCCCCCTGACGCGTCCACTTCCCGAGACTAGGCCGCGCCGCGTAAAGGCGGAGTCGTGCTGGTGTCGTCTGCGCGGCAAGACGCAGGCGTTTTCCTGGCAAAGCGTGACGCCGGGTGGCGTCTTTCACACGCTGTGTTGTGAAGACGGCCGCCGCCGCGCGTGTGAAGGCATGGCACGCGCATGCAATGCCGGTGTTCCGCGGATGGCTTGGTCCGCGCCCGCAGAGCGGCTTACCATGGGCGACGTCCGCATGCGCGGGCACTCCGGTTTCCACCATCACGCGCCGACGGCCGCCGTTGCCGGCGCCCGTAAAGGATTGGCATGTCCGTCGCCCCCGTGTTCGATTCCGCGCCGCCGCGCATCGCCGTGATCGGCCTCGGCTATGTCGGCCTGCCGCTGGCGGTGGCGTTCGGCGCCCGCCACGACACGCTCGGCTACGACATCGATGCGCAGCGCGTGGCGCAATTGCGCGACGGGCACGACCAGACCCTGGAACTGGAGGCCGAGGAGCTGCGCGCCGGCGTGCATTTGCGCTACAGCGACGACGCGGCCGAGTTGCGCGACCGTAACGTGTACATCGTCACCGTGCCGACCCCGATCGATGCGCACGAGCAGCCCGACCTGCAGCCGCTGCGCCAGGCCAGCGAGTTGCTGGCCGGCGTGCTCAAGCGCGGCGACCTGGTGATCTACGAATCCACCGTCTACCCGGGGACCACCGAAGAGGTGTGCGTGCCGCTGCTGGAGCAGGGTTCGGGATTGCGCTGCGACATCGATTTCCACTGCGGCTACAGCCCCGAGCGGGTCAACCCCGGTGATCGCCAGCGGCGCCTGGCCGACATCCGCAAGATCACCTCCGGCTCGAACCCGGCCGCCGCCGACGCGGTGGACGCGCTGTATGCCGGCATCATCGCCGCCGGCACCTGGCGTGCGCCGTCGATCCGCGTGGCCGAGGCGGCCAAGGTGGTGGAGAACATCCAGCGCGACGTCAACATCGCCCTGGTCAACGAATTGGCGCTGATCTTCGACCGGCTCGGCATCGACACCCAGGACGTGCTGGATGCCGCCGGCACCAAATGGAACTTCCTGCCGTTCCGGCCGGGCCTGGTCGGCGGCCACTGCATCGGCGTGGATCCGTACTACCTGCTGCACAAGTCCGAGAGCGTGGGCTACCACCCGGACCTGATCCACACCGCGCGCCAGGTCAACAACCGGGTCGGCGCGCACGTCGCCGCGCGGGTGCAGGCGCTGCTGGCGGACAAAGGCGTGGCGATGGCCGACGCCGCCGTGCTGGTGCTCGGCGTCACCTTCAAGGAGAACTGCCCGGACCTGCGCAACAGCCGAGCGCTGGAACTGGTGCAGGCGCTGGCGGCGGCCGGCGCCCGCGTCGACGCCTGCGACCCCTGGGCCGACCCGCAGGCGGCGCAGGCGCACGGTGTCGACCTGCTGCCCGAACCGGTGCCCGGCCGCTACGATGCGGTGGTGCTGGCGGTGGCGCATGCGGCGTATCGCGACCTGGACGCAGCGCAGATCCGCGCGCTCGGCACCTCCGACCTGGTGGTCTACGACGTCAAGTCGGTGTGGCCGCGCGCGGCGGTGGACGACCGGTTGTAAGACTGGTCACGGGCTAGCGCCAGCCCACATCGCTGGCGCGCCTGGCACCCGCAAGCTGTACCTGCGCGGAGCGGAGCCGGCGGCGGATGCGCCGCCATGACCGCGCCACCCTCTACACTCGCCGGCTTCCGACGCCTGCGAGGACCGCGATGCACCGCTACCTAGCCTATCTCGCCAGTTGCCTGCTGCTGGCGCTGTCCATCGCCCTGTGCGCGATCTGGCCGCTGTGGGGCTGGGGCGTGGCCGCCTTCGCCGTGCTGGCGGTACTGGGCACCGTGGACCTGCTGCAGACCCGCAGCACCCTGCGCCGCAACTATCCGATCCTGGCGCATTTCCGCTATGGCCTGGAATCGGTCGGCCCGGAGATGCGCCAGTACTTCCTGCAGAGCGACATCGAGGAGGCGCCGTTCTCACGGCAGCAGCGCGCCCTGGTCTACCAGCGCGCCAAGAACGTGATGGACGTGGTGCCGTTCGGCACCCAGCGCAGCACCTACGCACCGGACTACGAATGGATCAACCATTCGCTGGCCACCAGCGAGATCGCCGACCACGATTTCCGCGTCACCATCGGCGCCGACTGCGCGCAGCCGTACGCGGCCAGCGTGTTCAACATCTCGGCGATGAGCTTCGGCGCGCTGTCGGCCAACGCCATCCGTGCGCTCAACGCCGGCGCGCGCCAGGGCGGCTTCTATCACGATACCGGCGAGGGCTCGATCTCGCCCTACCATCGCGAGTGCGGCGGCGACCTGGTGTGGGAGATCGGCTCGGGCTACTTCGGCTGCCGCGACGAGCAGGGACGCTTCGACCCGCAGCGTTTCGTCGCCAACGCGACGCTGGAGCAGGTCAAGATGATCGAGGTCAAGCTCTCGCAGGGGGCCAAGCCGGGCCACGGCGGGGTGCTGCCGGCGGCCAAGGTCAGCGCCGAGATCGCCGCCACCCGCGGCGTCGCCATGGGCCAGGACTGCGTCTCGCCATCGCGACATTCGGCGTTCTCCACGCCGCTGGAGCTGCTGCAGTTCGTGGCGCGGCTGCGAGAACTCTCCGGCGGCAAGCCCACCGGTTTCAAGTTGGCCATCGGCCACCCCTGGGAGTGGTTCGCCATCGCCAAGGCGATGCAGGAAAGCGAGCTGTATCCAGACTTCATCGTCGTCGACGGTGCCGAGGGCGGCACCGGCGCGGCGCCGGCGGAGTTCATCGACCACGTCGGCGTGCCGATGCACGAGGCGCTGCTGCTGGTGCACAACACCCTGGTCGGGCTGGACATCCGCGAACGGATCAAGCTCGGCGCCGCCGGCAAGATCACCAGCGCCTTCGACATCGCGCGCACCCTGGCGCTGGGCGCGGACTGGTGCAACGCCGGGCGCGGCTTCATGTTCGCGCTGGGCTGCATCCAGTCGCTGAGCTGCCACAGCGACCGCTGCCCGACCGGCATCGCCACCCAGGACCGGCGCCGCTGGCAGCACCTGGACCCCACCGACAAGGCCACCCGGGTCGCGCACTATCACGCCAACACGCTCAAGGCATTGCGCGAATTGCTCAGCGCCGCTGGCTTGGCGCATCCGTCGCAACTGGGGCCGGAGCACATCCTGCGCCGCATCTCGCAGGTGGAGATCCGCTCGCTGGCTTCGCTATACCGCTACCTGGAGCCGGGCGAACTGCTGCGCACGGTGCCCGACCATGCGGTCTTCCACGATTACTGGGGCGACGCGCGCAGCGATTCGTTCCAGCCGCCGGAGCGCATCCGCCGCCTGCGCGACAGCAAGTCGCAATGAGCGAAGCGGCGCCGGCGCGATTGCGGCAGGCGGTGCCTGAGGACATCCCGGTACTGTGGGCGCTGCGCACCCGCTGCGTGCGCGAGGTGTGCAGCAGCCACTATCCGCCGGACGTGATCGCGCGCTGGTCCGCGGCACCGGCGCCGGCGTCTTACTGCGACCTGGTCGCCATGGGTGCGGCGATGGTCGCCGAGGATGCCGGTGGCCGCGTGCTCGGGTTCGGCGTCGTCGACGTGGCCGGCGCAGAAATCGACGGCCTGTTCGTGGACCCATCGTTGCGCGGCAGCGGCCTCGGTCGGCGCCTGCTGCAGGCACTGGAGCAGCGCCTGGCGCCGTGTCCGCGCATCCATCTCGCCGCTGCGCTGAACGCGGTGGCGTTCTACCGCGCGCAGGGCTATGCGGTGGTACGCGAGGGACGCTATCCCCATCCCAGCGGAATCGAGCTCGATTGCGTGTTCATGGAGAAGATCGGCGCGGCAGAGTAATCGATGCGCTTGGCGGAAAGGGCGTGTGACTCCCGGCGTTCGCCGCGATGAAGGATCGGCTGCTGACAGCCAACGCACTCGTCGCACTCCTCCTTTTTGCGTCGCAGCATTTTCCCGCAGGCTCGCCATCGCCGCCGCCGCCCGCTATCGTGCCGTCATCTCCCCAGCGTGCAGCGCATGAACCCACCCTCGGTCCCCGACGCCGCGTCCGTGCCGCTGCCCGCCGACGAAGCGGAGCGCCTGCGCGCGCTGGCCGAACTGGGCATGCTCGATACTTCGCAGGAGCCGGACTTCGACGATCTGATCTGGCTGACCAGCCAGCTGTGCGAGGCGCCGATCGCGCTGATCTCGCTGATCGACGAACGCCGGCAATGGCTCAAGGCCAGCTGCGGCCTGCCTGCCGGTACCACCGGCTATCCGCGTGAACTGGCCTTCTGTACCTATGCCTTGCTGTCGCCGCAGCTGCTGGAGGTGCCGGATACCACGCTGGACCCGCGCTTCGCCCGCAACCCGCTGGTGTGCGGTGCGCCGCACCTGCGCTTCTATGCAGGCATGCCGTTGGTCGGCGACCAGGGCTATAGCTACGGCACGTTGTGCGTGATCGACATCCGTCCGCGGCAACTGGACGCGCGCCAGCGCGAAAGCCTGCAGCGGCTGGCCAGGCAGGTCACCGCGCAACTGGAAGCGCGCCGCGACGCGCGCATCGCCCACGACCAGGCCAAGACCCTGAGCCTGCTGCTGGAAACCATGCCCGATGGCGTGGTGTCGTGCCTGGCCGACGGCACGCTGGGCGAATTCAATCAGGTGGCGCGGCACTGGCACGGGGCCGATCCGCGCGCCTTGCCGCCCGAGCAGTGGCCGCAGTACTTCGACCTGTTCGACGCCAGCGGCAAGCGCCTGCTGTCCAGCGAGGAAGTGCCGCTGGTCCGCGCCTGGCGCGGCGAATCGGTGCGCGATGCGGAGATCGTGATTGCGGCCAAGGGTCAAGCGCCGCGCAGCGTGCTGTGCAATGCGGAACGGCTCGAAGGCGGCGATGGGCGCAGCCTGGGCGCGGTGTGCGTGATGCGCGACGTCAGCGCCGAACGCGCAGCGTCGCACGCGGCACTGCTGGCCGGGCAGCGCTTCTCCGGCGCGTTCTCGGCAGCCGCGCACGGCATGGCGCTGGTGTCGCTGGAAGGGCGCTGGCTGGACGTCAACGACGCCTTGTGCGCAATGCTCGGCTACAGCCGCGCGGAATTGCTGGAGCTGCGTTTCCAGGACCTGACCCATCCGGACGATCTTGCCGAGGACATGGCCCTGGTGGCGGAGCTGATCGCCGGTCGATGCAGCGACTACCGCATCGAAAAGCGCTATCGCCGGCGCGATGGCGGCCTCGTACGGACGCGTCTGGCGGTGTCGCTGGTGCGCGACGAACAGGAGCGCCCATTGCATTTCGTCGCACATATCCAGGACATCAACGAGCAGCACCTGGCCGAGCTGCGCCTGCGCCATAGCGAGGCGCAGCTGCGTACCATCGCCGACAACGCGCCGGCGCTGATCGCCTACCTCGACCGCGACCTGCGCTACCAGTTCGTCAACCGGCCGTATGCGGCATGGTTCGCACTGGCGCCGGAGCGCATCGTCGGCCGCAGCCTGCACGAGGTGCTGGACCCGCAGCAACTGGCGCTGCTGCAACCGCATCTGCCGACGGCGCTGCAGGGCGTGCCGGCGCAGTTCGACGCCGAGTTGTGCGATGCCGCCGATAGCCTGCGGATCATGCACTTCAGCCTGATCCCCGACGTGGCGCTGGCGCCGCAGCCGGTCGGACTGCACTTGATGATCAGCGACATCACCGGGCAGACCCGGCTGGCGCGGCTGCTGGAAGAGCGTGCGCTGCGCGACGAACTGACCGGGCTGCCGAACCGGATGGCCTGGAACCAGATCCTGCGGCGGCGCATGAACGAGCGCCGTGGCCAGGGCCAGGTGGCGGTGATGTTCCTGGATCTGAACGACTTCAAGAGCGTCAACGACCGCTTCGGCCATCACGTCGGCGATGCGCTGCTGGTGCACTTCGCGCGGCTGCTGCAGCGCTGCCTGCGTGGACAGGACAGCATCGCCCGGCTGGGCGGCGACGAGTTCGTGGTCCTGCTGGAAGGGCTGACCGACGCCAGGCACGAAGTGCTGGCGGCCGCGGCGCGGATCATGGAAGCGTGCGCGGTCGGCTGCGAGGTCAGCGGCCGGCATCTGCCGCTGCAACCGAGCATCGGCATCGCCGTGCAGACCGGGCCGGGTTTCGATCCGGTCCTGCTCACCCAGCGCGCCGACGAGGCCATGTACGTGGCCAAGCGCGATCCGCAGGCGCGGGTGCAGATCGCGGTGCTCTGAGCGCTGCGTGCCGTGCGCAGCGGACGTCAGTGCGCGGCTTGGCCCTGCAGCCAGGCCACTGCGCCGCGTCCGGCGCGCAGGCCGCTGGCGAAGCACGCCGTGAGCAGGTAGCCGCCGGTCGGCGCTTCCCAATCGAGCATTTCGCCGGCGCAGAACGTGCCCGGCAGCGCCCGCAGCATCAACTGCGCATCCAGCGCCTCCAGGCGCACCCCGCCGGCGCTGCTGATCGCCTCGGCCAACGGACGCGGGCGCTGCAGGGTCAGCGGCAGGCGCTTGAGCGTGGCCGCGGCCAGCGCCGGATCCTGGCCGGCCTGCTTGCCGAGGATCTCGAACAGCAGGGCCGCCTTGACCCCGTCGATGCCGGCTTGGCGGCGCAGGTGCTCGCCGAAGCTGCGGCCGCCGCGCGGCTTGCCGAGTTCGGCCTGCAGCCGCGGCAGGTCCCGGCCCGGCGCCAGGTCCAGCCACAGCGTGGCCGGGCCGTGTGCGGCGATGGCCTCGCGCAGGTCCGCGGCCAGCGCATAGATCAGGCTGCCCTCGATACCGTGTTCGCCGACCACGCATTCGCCCTGCAGCGACTGCGGCCGGCCCTGCGCATCGTGCCAGTGCGCGACCATCGGCTTCAGCGGCGCGCCGGCGTGGCGGTCGCGGAAATGCGCGCTCCAGTCCACGTCGAAACCGCAGTTGGCCGGCTGCAGCGGCGCCACCTCCACGCCGCGCGCGCGCAGCGTGTCCTGCCACGCGCCGTCGGATCCGAGCTGCGGCCAGCTGCCGCCACCCAGCGCCAGCACGCAGGCATCGGCCTGCACCCGCTGCTCGCCGTCGGCGCCGGCGAAGCGCAGCGCGCCGTCCGCGTCCCAGCCCAGCCAGCGCTGCTGCACGTGGAAGCGCACGCCGGCGTCCTTCAGCCGTCGTACCCAGCCGCGCAGCAGCGGCGCGGCCTTGCGGTCCCGTGGAAACACCCGCCCGGAGCTGCCGACATAGGTGTCCACGCCCTGCGCCTGCGCCCAGGCGCGCAGTGCGTCGGCATCGAAGTCGGCCAGCCAGTCGCCGACCGCCGTCGCGCGTTCGCGATAGCGGGTGACGAAACGGTCGAACGGATCGGAGTGGGTCAGGTTGAGACCGCCCTTGCCGGCGATCAGGAACTTGCGTCCCACCGACCCCTTGGCCTCGTACACATCGACCTCGGCGCCGGCGGCGCGCGCGGTCTCGGCGGCGATCAGCCCGGCCGGGCCGCCGCCGACGATGGCGAGACGGCCGCGCACCGGCGCGGCGTGTTTGGCGGCGGCCATCGGCGAGTGCGGCTCAACGCGGCTGGACATCGAGCAGTTCGACCTCGAACACCAGCGAGGCGCCCGGCGGGATCACCCCGCCGGCGCCGTTGGCGCCGTAGCCGTAGTCCGAGGGCAGCATCAGCAGGCGCTTGCCGCCCACGCGCATGCCGGCCACGCCGTCGTCCCAGCCGCGAATCACCTGGCCGGCGCCGAGCACGAAGCTGAAGGGTTGGCCGTGGTCGGCGGAGGCATCGAACTTCTCGCCGCGCTTGTCCTTGGCGTGCTCGTCGTACAGCCAGCCGGTGTAGTGCACGGTGACCCGGCTGCCGGGGCGCGCTTCGGTGCCGTCGCCCACGCGTTCGTCGGTGGCCTGGAACGCGGCGATGCTGCCGCCGGGTGGCGGGCCCGGCGGCGTGCAGCCGCTCAGCAGCCACGCCGGCAACAACGACAGGCTCAACAGCAGCAGGATTCGGCGCATGCGGGATGTCCAGGCGGGCAGGGCGTGCAAGGGTAGCGCATCGCCGCAGCGGCTATCATGCGGCGCATGGCCAAACTGCTGCTCAACCTGCGCCACGTGCCCGACGACGAACGCGCCGAGGTCTGCGCGCTGCTCGACGCCGCCGGCATCGGCTACTACGAAACCCGCGCCGGCACCTTCGGCATCTCCGCCGGTGGCATCTGGCTGCGCGAGGATGCCGAGCAGGCGCGGGCCAAGGCGCTGCTGGCCGACTACCAGGCTCAGCGCAGCGAACGCGCCCGCGCCGAGCGTGCCGCGGCGCTGCGCGACGGCAGCGCCGAGACCTTCGCCAGCCTGCTGCGGCGGCGTCCGTTGTTCGTGCTGGCGACGCTGCTGGGCATGCTGCTGGTCGCCTCGCTGGTGTTGCTGCCGTTCCTGTTGCTGCGCGGGTAGCGGCCCGGCGTTGATGCGTGTCTCGGCGCGCTGGGCCGATGCGCCGGTGCGCCGGTGCGCAACGGCGAGGCGTGTTCCGGCAGCGGTCGCGCGTCGCAGGCTCTAAAATGCGCCGATGATCGCCAACACCGCCGCCTACCACTTCGTCGCCATCGCCGACCCCGACGCGCTCGCCGCGCAATTGCACGCCTGGGCGCAGGCCGGCGCCCTGCGCGGCACGATCCTGGTGGCGGGCGAGGGCATCAACCTGTTCCTGGCGGGTAGGCCAGCGGCGATCGACGCCTTCTATGTGCAACTGCGCGCGGACACGCGCTTCGCCGATCTGCGCATCAAGACCAGCGCCAGTGCGCAGCAGCCGTTCGCGCGGCTGAAGGTCAAGGTCAAGCCGGAGATCATCAGCTTCCGCCGTGAGGCCGCCTCGCCGCTGGAGGCGGTGCGCGCGCCCGCGGTAGCGCCGGCCACGCTGCAGCGCTGGTTGCGCCAGGGCCACGACGACACCGGCCGGCGCGTGGTGCTGCTGGACACGCGCAATGCGCAGGAGGTGGTGCATGGCACCTTTGCCGGCGCGTTGACCCTGCCGATCGTCAAGTTCACCGACCTGCCGGAGGCGCTGGCCCCGCATCGCGCGGCACTGGCCGACGCCACCGTGGTCAGCTTCTGCACCGGCGGCATCCGCTGCGAGAAGGCGGCGCTGTGGATGCGCGCCGACGGCATGGACAACGTGCTGCAACTGGACGGCGGCATCCTCGGCTACTTCGAGGAGGTGGGCGGCGAAGGCTACGACGGCCGCTGTTTCGTCTTCGACGAACGCGTGGCGCTGGATCCGCAGTTGGAGCCGCTGGTGGGCGGCTGATTGCCGCGGGATTGGGGAGTCGGGATTGGGGATTGGCAAAGGCGGGCTGCCTCGCGACTGCCGGAAGACTCGCGCCCTGTGAGTGGGTTTCGGCTCGCTGCATGCCCCCGCGTCTGCTCTGAGCTTCAAAGGAATCCGCTTCAGCGAATCCCAGTCCTCCATCGCGAATCTCGGAAACGGTTCTGGCCTGGAAGGCGCCTGAGCACTCCGAGCCATACGGTGTTTGCCAGCGTAGCGAGCCAGTGGCCAGATGGCGCACTCGGCCCTTCAGATGAGGCAACAGCCGCTTTAACGACTCCCCAATCCCGACTCCCCAATCCCAGCGCTTCAACGACTCACCAATCCCAACTCCCCAATCGCCGCCATCAGGCGTACTGCATCTTCCGCGTCATCCCGCCATCGACCACGAACTCCTGGCCGGTGATGAAGCCGGCCTGCGCCGACAGCAGATAGACCGCCAGCGCGCCGATGTCCGGCGGCGTGCCGACCCGCCCGGCCGGGTGCTGCGCATGGTCCTGCCGCGACAGTGTGGGCGTGCGTCGCGCGTTCGGCTTGCGCCAGGCGTCGGTGGCGATCCAGCCGGGGCTGATGCAGTTGACCCGCACCGCCGGACCGGCGCTGATCGCCAGCGCATGGGTGAAGGCCACCAGCCCGCCCTTGGATGCGGCGTAGGCCTCGGTGTCCGGTTCGGACTGCTGCGCGCGGGTGGAGGCGATGTTGACGATGGCACCGCCGTCGCGGCTGTCGCGCAGCGCCGGCAGGGCATGCTTGCTGCACAGGAACGCACCGCCCAGGCTCGCCCCGAGCCGCCGGTTCCATTCGCGCAGCGACAGCCGCTCCAGCGGGCCGGTATGCGGATCGGCGATGCCGGCATTGTTGACCAGGCCGTCGATGCGACCGAAGCGGGCGAGCGCGGCGTCGATGAAGCGGTGCACGCTGGCCTCGGCGGCCACGTCGACGCGGCGGAACAGCAGACGCTCGCCGGCATCCAGTTCGGCCACGCAGGCACGGCCGGCATCGGCGTCGAGATCGCAGAAGGCGACCCGGCCGCCAGCGCCCAGCACCGCTTGCACCACACCGCGGCCGATGCCTTGGGCGCCGCCGGTGACCAGCACCACCCGGTCTTGCAAGGGCAGCGCGGGAACCGGGGCGGGTGGTGGGATCAGCGACATGGCGACGACCAGGCGAGTGCGGGGTGTCCAGCGTAGCCAGCGCGCCGTGCAACCCGCGTGGTAGTGCGGTGCAGGCAACCAAAGCCCCTCTCCCATCGGGAGAGGGTTGGGGGGAGGTAGGGAGCGCGCAGCGTCTGCATTGATCTGGTTGCGCGAGGCTTCGCCCGTACCCTCATCCGCCCCTGCTGGGCACCTTCTCCCGGAGGGAGAAGGGAAAGTCGGAGCCCCTCTCCCATCGGGAGAGGGGTTGGGGTGAGGGTAGGTAGCGCGCAGCGCCTGCACTGATCTGGTTGCGCGAGGCTTCGCCCGTACCCTCATCCGCCCCTGCGGGGCACCTTCTCCCGGAGGAAGAGGGAAAGCCGGAGCCCCTCTCCCATCGGGAGAGGGGTTGGGGTGAGGGTACGACCGCCAGCCAAGCGTGCTGCCTCGTGTACCCACACCTACACCCAGCGCAAATCAGCGTTCCGGTCGCAGCCGCTGCAATCGCCGTCCCATGCCCCCACCTTGATCGCATCGCCTGCAGGAAACCTGCCTCACCATGATGCCGATCTCCATCCTCGACCTCGCCCCGGTCTGCGAAGGCAGCGACACCGCTGGTGCCTTCGCCAACATGCTGGACCTGGCCCAGCACGCCGAACGCTGGGGCTACCACCGTTACTGGCTGGCCGAGCACCACAACATGCCGGGCATCGCCAGCGCCGCCACCGCGGTGCTGATCGGGCATGTGGCCGGCGGCACCAAGCGCATCCGCGTCGGCGCTGGCGGCATCATGCTGCCCAACCATGCGCCGCTGCAGGTGGCCGAACAGTTTGGCACCCTGGCCTCGCTGTATCCGGGACGCATCGACCTGGGCCTGGGCCGCGCGCCCGGGACCGACCAGGCCACGGCGCGCGCGTTGCGTCGCTACTTCGACAGCGCCGACCAGTTCCCGCAAGACGTGGCCGAACTGCTGCGCTACTTCGAGCCGGCGGTGGATGGGCAACTGGTGCGCGCCGTGCCGGGCGCCGGCATCGAGGTGCCGGTGTGGCTGCTCGGTTCCAGCCTGTTCAGTGCGCGCCTGGCCGCAACAATGGGGCTGCCGTTCGCCTTCGCCTCGCATTTCGCGCCGGACGCGATGGACGAGGCGCTGGCGGTGTATCGCCGCGAGTTCCGCGCGTCGTCGCGGCTGCAGGCGCCGTATGCGGTACTGGCGTTGAACGTGGTGGCCGCCGCGTCCACGGCCGAAGCGCGGCGCTTGTTCACCACCCAGCAGCAGAGCTTCGTCAACCTGCGCCGCGGCCGCCCGGGGCTGATTCCGCCGCCGATCGACGATATCGAGGCGTTCTGGGCACCGCACGAGAAGCTGGGCGTGGAGCGCGCGCTGGCCTGCACCGTGCTCGGCGATCCCGAAACGGTTGCACAGGGCCTGGCCGATTTCGTCGCGCGGCATCGTCCGGACGAGTTGCTGTTCACCGCGAACATCCACGATCACGCCGCACGTTTGCGCTCGTTCCAACTCGCGGCGGATGCATGGATGCAGGTCGTTGCAGCGGCCTGATGCACGGGTCTGCGCACGTGTCTACAAGCGCAGACGCGCTTTTGCGAGGAACACGGCATTTGTATTGATATGCATCACACCATGCGCTGCTTTCACGATGTCTTGATTTTCCCGGGTATGTCATCGTTTCACGTCGCGCATCAGCGTGGCGCTCGGCCCGGAACATGGCCGAACAACGACGCGAAACAGGGGGCAGTAATGAACGCACAGCATCCGATGGCGCCGGCCCACGAGTGTGGGCTGGAGGCGGCCTTGCAACAGATGAGCAAATGCCTGGAGCGCGTGCGCAGCCGCGCGACCGAAGGGACGACGCAGACGGCATCGCCGCGTCCGTCGCACATGCGCAATGTGTTCGCCAACGATGCGGCGCTGTATCTGGTGAAGTGAGGCAGGCAGCGGCGCAGTTCCGCTGCGGTCGCGCGATCAGCGCAGCTTCTGCATCCATTCCCGGCCCAGGTCGACCACCTGGTCCGAGGCCAATCCCAGGCTCAGCGCCACCGCGATGCTGCCTAGCCAGGACAGCAGCATCAGCCCACCGTCGCGCTCCAGCAAGGCCAGCGCGAACAGCAGCAACATCGCGCCGAACGCGTAGTTGGTGAACGGGATCGGCAGCGACAGCAGGACCCCCAGCACGATCAGCAGCAGGCCGCTGAAGGCGCGCGCCGGCAGGGTGTCGACCAGCGCCGACAGGCGCGGCTTCAGTAGCCGGTCCAGGCGCCGCAGCCAGGGCGCGATACGGCCGACGAAGCGCTGCATGGTGCGGCGGCGCGGCCCGCGCTCGCCGATGAAGCGCGGCAGCCATGGCTTGCGCAGGCCGATCAGCATCTGCAGGCCGATCAGCGTCACCAGCGGCCCGCTGATGCCGCCGGCCAGGCCCGGCACCGGCAGGAACGCCGGCAGGATCGCCACGAACAGGAACACGCCGAACGCGCTCTGCTGCAGATCGGCGAGGATCAGCCGCAGCCGCAGGTGTTCCTCCGGGTCGCCGAGGACGAAGGTATCGAGCAGGGTGCGGATGCCCTCGGCGCTGTAGCCGTGGTCGCGCTCGTGCGGCGCGCCGCCGGGCGCGTCACCCGGTGATGTCATCGCTGTTCTCGTCCTGCAGCTTGCGCAGCAGCAGCTTGTCCACGCGCGCACCGTCCAGGTCGACGATCTCGATGCGCCAGCCGGCCCAGTCGAAGAACTCGCCCGCGTGCGGGATGCGCCCGAAGTAATAGATGCACAGGCCGGCCAGGGTGTTGTAGTCGCCCTCCTCGGCGCTGGGCAGCTCGGCGCCGCCCAGCAGTTCGCGCAGGTCCTCGATCGCCAGCGAGCCGTCGATCAGCAGCGAGCCGTCGGCGCGGGTCACCACCAGCGCGTCCTCGTCGGCGTTGTCGGCCGACTGCAGGCGCCCGACCACCGCGCCCATCAGGTCGCTGATCGTGACCAGACCCTGGATCTCGCCGTATTCGTCCACCACCAGCGCCATCGACTGCTGCTCCTCGCGGAAGATCTCCAGCAGCTTCATTGCGTGGGTGGACTCGGACACGAACAAGGTGTCGCGCAGGCTCTGGAACAGCTGGGTGGCGTCGCCGTCCATGCGCGTGACCAGCGATTTCACTTCCAGCACGCCGGCGATGTCCTGGTCGCTGCCGCGGTACACCGGGTAGCGGGAGAATTCGTGTTCGCGCATCACCTGCAGGTTGCGCTGCGGCTCGGCGTTGGCGTCGAGCCATGCGATGCGGTTGCGCGGGGTCATCAGACTGTCGGCGGTGCGGTCGCCCAGGCGCATGACCCGGTTCATCATGTCGCGCTCGTGCGCGTCGATCACGCCGGCTTCGTGGCTCTCGGCCACCAGCATGCGGATCTCCTCTTCGGTCACCGACGCCGATTCCTCCTTGCCCAGGCCGAACAGGCGCAGCACCAGCCGGGTCGAGCGCGACAGCACCCAGACGAATGGCGCGGCGGCCCGGGCCAGCCAGCCCATGGGGATCGCGACGAAGCCGGCGATGACCTCGGAACGGGTCAGGGCCAGGCGTTTGGGCACCAGTTCGCCGAAGATCAGCGTCAGGAAGGTGATCAGCACGATCGCCAGGGTCTTGCCGATCAGCGCCGACCAGGGTTGCGGGTCGCCGAACAGGGTGAAGTTGGCCGCCAGCGCCGGGAACAGCGCCTGCAGCTTGGTCGCGATCGCCACGCCGATGGCCTCGCCGCCGAACACGCCGGTCAGGATGCCGATCGCGGTGATGCCGATCTGCACGGTGGACAGGAAGTGCTCGGGGTTCTCGGCCAGCGCCAGCGCCTTGGCCGCGCGCGTGCTGGACTGGGCCATCTGCTTCAGCCGGCTCTTGCGCGAGGTCATCAGCGACATCTCGGACATTGCAAAGAAACCGTTCAGCAGCACCAGGGCTGCCACGATCAACAGTTCAAGCATGCGCGCGCTCCTTGGCGCCAAGGAAAGCGGGGACATGGGCGCCGTTGCGGCGCGGGGGAGGGGGGCTAGGGTGGTCGTCCATAGGGTGCACCCACGAAGGGCGCGGCGGGGATGGTAACAAACCCGGGAGGGAGCCGCTTCCACGCGGCGCCCACGCCCGCGGGTGCCCTGCCGTGCCGCGACTACCCGCAGGTGTCAGCAAACAGTCATAATTCCACCCCAGTGCCGTCCTTCCCGCGACGGCGGGAAGCGCGTTGCATGTTTTCGTTGCAGACCATCTTCGGTTCCGGCAAGCAGTTCTACACCCTGCTCGACGAGGCGGCGCAGGCCGCCTACGACAGCACCAAGGCCCTGCACGCGATGATGCGCGAGTCCGACCGGCAGCCGGCGCTGGACGGCTTCAAGCTGGCACGCCTGCGCGAACGCGCGGCCTCCGACAAGATCGGCCAGGCGCTGGTGGACAGCTTCATGACCCCGATCGAGCGCGAGGACATCGAGGCGTTGGGCTCGGCGCTGTACAAGATCCCCAAGCAGGTGGAGAAGTTCGCCGACCGCTACTCGCTGGCGATCCAGCACCTGGAGCACATCGATTTCGCCCCGCGTGCGGCGATGCTGGAGCAGGCCGCGGCGGTGGTGGTGGAGATGGTCCACGACCTGCGCAACATGCACCTGGACCGGATGAGCGCGCTCAACGACAAGCTGCGCTCGCTGGAGAACGAGGCCGACCGGCTGATGCTGGAGCTGTACCGCGACATCTACTCCGGGCGCCTGGACAACCTGCAGATGTTCCTGCTCAAGGAGTTCTTCGAAATCCTGGAGAAGGCCATCGACCGCTGCCGCGAGGCCGGCGTGGTGGTCTACCAGATCGTGCTGAAGAACTCCTGATGGACGCGCTGCGGAGTTGCTGCCTGCGCGGCCGCGGCGCCCTGCGCGCGCCGGTCGCCGCCGCGTGCGTGGAGGCGCGCCGATGCTGACCCTGGTCCTGATCGTGATCCTGGCGGCACTGGTGTTCGAGTTCATCAACGGCTTCCACGACACCGCCAACTCGATCGCCACGGTGGTCGCCACCAAGGTGCTCAGCCCCGGCTGGGCGGTGATGCTGGCCGCGGCGATGAACCTGGTCGGCGCGCTGACCGGCACCGCGGTGGCGATGACCATCGCCTCGGGCCTGCTCAACACCGACGTGGTCGCGGTGACCCCGCAGGTGGTGCTGTGCGCGCTGCTCGGCGGCATCGTCTGGAACCTGATCACCTGGTGGAAGGGCCTGCCGTCCTCGTCCTCGCACGCGCTGATCGGCGGCCTGTGCGGCGCCGGCCTGGCCGCCGCGCACAACGACTGGGATGCGCTGATCTGGTCGCAGAACGTCGGCGACTGGGCCAAGAACAAGGGCCTGCTGTGGAAGGTGTTCGTGCCGATGGTCACCTCGCCGATCGCCGGCTTCCTGCTCGGCATCGCGGTGATGCTGTTGCTGTGGGCGGCGATCGCCGGCCTGTCGAAGCTGGGCGGCCGGCTCGGGCGCTTGGCGCGGCCGCGCTGGGTCAACGCCTTCTTCGGCAAGGCGCAGATCGCTTCGGCCGCGTACATGGGCTATGCGCACGGCCACAACGACGCGCAGAAGACCATGGGCATCATCGCCATGACCCTGCTCGGCGCGCAGAGCACCGGCGCCCTGGACGACCTGCCGTCGTGGCTGGGGTTCCTGCACCCGGACGCCCATCAGGGGCAGGGCATCGCCACCTGGATCGTGCTGACCTGCGCGGTGGTGATGGCCGCCGGCACCGCCTCCGGCGGCTGGAAGATCATCAAGACCCTGGGCCACAAGATGGTCAAGCTGCACCCGATCCACGGCTTCGCCGCGGAGACCAGCTCGGCCACGATCCTCACCCTGGCCGCGCACTTCGGCATGCCGGTGTCCACCACCCACAGCATCTCCACCGCGATCATGGGCGTGGGCTTCGCCAAGAACCCGCGCTCGCTGCGCTTCGGCGTCATCGAGCGCATCGTCTGGGCGTGGATCCTGACGATTCCGGCCGCGGCCGGCGTGGCGTATCTGATTTTCCGGGGATTTGCGTGGTTTGGTTGGGTGTAAGAGGGGCGGGGATTGGGGAGTCGGGAGTGGGGATTCGCTAAGGCAGGCTCCCGGCTAGCCTGATATCCCGCGTTCGCCGCCGCACTTCAGCGGGGTAGACGCAAGCCCATTCGTACTGGCTCGCGCCGTCGAGGCGCGGCTTTTGCGAATCCCCAATCCACCAATCTCCAATTCCTGCTTTCAGCGCTGGGGAGCCGCTTTTACGAATCCCCAATCCCGAATGCCCAATCCCCGCTAGTTGGCCCGATACATCGCCATCACGTCCTGCCGCAGCGCGCGCTGGCTGTCGGCGCGGTTGTAGAACATGTGGCCGCCGGGGTAGTTCTTGACCTGCACGCGGGTCGGGTCGTTGCCCATCACCGGCATCTGGTCCACGGTCAGCACCGAGCCCATGAACGGGCACGACAGGTCGTTCCAGCCGTGCACGATCAGCACGCGCAGCTTCGGGTCGATCGCCACCGACTGGCGCAGTTCGGTCACCGAGCCCTTGCGCAGTTCGTCGTCCCAGTCCCACAGCCGGTTCACGTCGTAGTTCAGCGCCTGGTAGCGGGCGTCGATCTTCCAGCCGACCACGCGGGTCACGAAATCGACCATCGCGGTGGTGGTGGGGGCGATGATGCTGTCCAGCAGCGGGTCGTTGGCGCGCTGCTCGGGGGCGTTGGGGAACGGGTCGAAGGCGGTGACGTTGGAGTCGTAGCGGCTGCCCAGTTCGCCCTTGTCGCGGAACACTTCGCGCAGATAGGCCTGGGTCTCCAGGCGGCCGCCGGCGCGGCGCACGAAGGCCGGATCCAGGCCGGTCATCGCGGTCACCTGCTGGATCATGCGGGTGGTGCCGGCCGGGTCGGAGCGCCCGCGCAGCAGCGCAGTGACGTAATCGCCGCGGGTGTAGTCGATCACCTGGCGCATCGCCTCCGGGGTCAGCTTGCCCTCGCGCTCCAGGCGCGCGGCGGCGATCGAGGGCAGGGTCAGCATCCACGGCAGCGGCGAGACGTCGCCGTTGTCGTCCAGGGTCGGATTCAGATACGGCGAGACCAGCACCACGCCGTTCATCGCCACGCCCAGCTTGGTCTGCAGGTAGTGGGTGATGCGCGGGCCGCGGAAGCCGCCGTAGCTTTCGCCGACCAGGTACTTGCGCGATTGCAGGCGCTGGTTCTTCAGCAGCCAGTCGTAGATGGTGCGCGAGAGGTACTCGATGTCGGCCTGCGGGTTGTAGAACTGCTTCTTGGCCTGCTCGTCGGGCACGCGCGAGCGGCTGAAGCCGGTCCCGACCGGGTCGATGAACACCAGGTCGGTGAAGTCCAGCCAAGTGCCGGGGTTGTCGCGCAGCTGCGCCGGCGCCGAGGCGCTGTCGCCCTCGCTGCCGAACGCCACCACCTTCGGCCCGATCGCGCCCAGGTTGAGATACACCGAGGCCGCGCCGGGGCCGCCGTTGAGCGCGAAGGTGACCGGGCGGTCCCTGCCGTCCATGGTGTAGGCGGTATAGACCACGTCGGCGACGACCTTGCCCTGCTTGTCCTTCACCGGCAGCGTGCCGACCTTGACGGTGTAGCGCAGCGTGCGGCCGTCGAGCTGGGTGGATTGGCTGGTCTGGGCATCGGCCGGCAGCGGCGCCGGTTCGGCGGCGGGCTTGTCGCCCTTGTCGGCGTTCGCCGCATCGGCATCGGCGGCCAGTGCCGCGGTCATCGGCGTCGCGGCCAGCAGCACGGCCAGCAGGACGGAGGGGAAGGTTGGCACGGGCGGTCGCTCGCAGGGAGGGAGCCGGCATGCTAGGCCGCGGCGCCGGCGCGGCGGATGTGCCCAAAGCCATGGTCGCCGGCGGTGCGGCCGCGGCATGCCGGTTCATCGGCGCTGGCTACAATCGCCGGTTCGTTTCGTCCCCGGTCCGCTGCGCATGCCTGTCCTTCGTTCCCGCCTGCCGCTGTGCCTGTCCCTGCTGGCGCTGCTGACCGGCTGTACCAGCGCGCCGCCCGTGGCCGATTCGCCGGCGGCGCACGATCCGCATGCCCACGATCGCCAGCGTTTGTGGCGGCTGCTGAGCACGCGCTGCCTGCCGCAGGCGCGGGCCGGCGCCGATCCGGCGCCGTGCAGCGAAGTGCATGCCGAGCCCGGCCAGCGCTACGCCCTGATGAAGGACCTGCGCGGCGCCTACCAGTACCTGCTGATCCCGACGGTGCCGGTCAGCGGGATCGAGGATCCGCGCGCGCGTGCCGCCAGTGCGCCGAACTGGTTGGGTCTTGCCTGGCAGGCGCGTAGCCGCGTCGAGCGTGCGCTGGGCCGGCCGCTGCCGCGCGAACTGACCAGCCTGACGATCAATCCGCCCTCGGCGCGCTCGCAGGATCAGTTGCACATCCACATCGATTGCCTGGCGCCGCAGGTGCGCGACCAACTGCAGGCGATGCAGGCCTCGATCGGTCCGGCCTGGGCGCCGTTGCCGCAGCTGCTGCACGGCCACGTCTATCGGGCCATGCGCGTGGACGGCCAGACGCTCGATGCGAATCCGCTGAAGCTGCTGGCGCGTGGCCTGCCACCACAGCAGCGCATGGCGCAGCAGACGCTGGCGGTGGTCGGCGCGGAGTTCGATGGCCACCCCGGCTTCGTGCTGCTGGCGGCCACCGCGCTTCCTGGCGATGGGGTCGGTGCGGAGGAACTGCAGGATCACGACTGCTCGGGCGTGATGCCGGTGGCTGTGCAGGGGTGAGCGCCTAGGTGGCGGTTATCTCTGGCATGTAATGTGGAGCCGCTCCTGGCATGCGGAGCGAAGCGGGCACGTTGTGGGAGGGACTTCAGTCCGACTGCACCATGCTTGAGCACCTGCTTGCTTCGCGCGTCGCGACTGAAGTCGCTCCCACACGATGCTTTCGGGAGCAGCTGTAATCCGTTACCGCAAACGCGACACGGTTCTAGCCGAGCCGGGAGGGCAAACAGCGCGCCATCGCCGCGCACACGCTGACGGGAGGCGTCAGCGCGTGGGGACCGCTCAGACCTCCAGCGAGGCCAGGTCGCCCTTGGTCTCCAGCCACTGCTTGCGGTCGCCGGCGCGCTTCTTGGCCAGCAGCATGTCCATCAGCGAGCGGGTCTGGTCGCCGTCGTCCACGGTCAGCTGCACCAGGCGCCGGGTGTCCGGGTGGATGGTGGATTCGCGCAACTGCTGCGGATTCATCTCGCCCAGGCCCTTGAAGCGGGTGACGCTGACCTGGCCCTTGATCTTCTCGCGCTCGATCTTGTCCAGCAGCGAGCGCTTCTCTTCCTCGTCCAGCGCGTAGAACACCTGCTTGCCCACGTCCACGCGGAACAGCGGCGGCATCGCCACGAACACGTGGCCGGCGCGCACCAGCGCGGGGAAATGGCGCAGGAACAGCGCGGTCAGCAGGGTGGCGATGTGCAGTCCGTCGGAGTCGGCGTCGGCCAGGATCACCACCTTGCCGTAGCGCAGGCCGTCGATCTCGTCCTTGCCCGGGTCGCAACCGATGGCGATGGCCAGGTTGTGCACTTCCTCCGAGGCCAGCACGCTGCCGGAGGCCACTTCCCAGGTGTTGAGGATCTTGCCGCGCAGCGGCAGGATCGCCTGGAAATCCTTGTCGCGGGCCTGCTTGGCGCTGCCGCCGGCCGAGTCGCCCTCGACCAGGAACAGCTCGGTGCGCGACAGATCCTGGCTGATGCAGTCGGCCAGCTTGCCCGGCAGTGCCGGACCCTGGGTGACCTTCTTGCGCACGATCTGCTTCTCGGTCTTCAGCCGCGCGCTGGCGCGGTCGATGGCGATCTGCGCGATGCGCGTGCCGGTCTCCACGTTCTGGTTCAGCCACAGGCTGAAGGCATCGTGCGCGGCGCCTTCGATGAAGCCGGCGGCCTGGCGCGAGGACAGGCGTTCCTTGGTCTGGCCGCTGAACTGCGGGTCGGTCATCTTCAGCGACAGCACGAACGCCACCCGGTCCCACACGTCTTCCGGCGCCAGCTTCACGCCGCGCGGCAGCAGGTTGCGGAAATCGCAGAACTCGCGCAGTGCGTCGGTGAGGCCGCTGCGCAGGCCGTTGACATGGGTGCCGTGCTGCGCGGTGGGAATCAGATTGACGTAGCTTTCCTGCACCAGCTCGCCTTCCACCACCCAGGCCACCGCCCAGTCGACGATCTCGCGGTCCTTCTTCAGGCTGCCGACGAACAACTCGGCCGGCAGCAGTTCGCGCTCGGCCAGTTCGCCACGCAGGTAGTCGCGCAGGCCGTCCTCGAAATACCAGGTGTCCTGCTCGCCGGTGGCCTCGTCGTGCAGCTTGACGGTCAGGCCGGGGCACAGCACCGCCTTGGCGCGCAGCAGATGGCGCAGCGCGCGCACCGCGAACTTCGGCGTGTCGAAATACTTCGGATCCGGCCAGAAGCGCAGGCGCGTGCCGGTGTTCTTCTTGCCGACGCTACCGACGATCTCCAGCTTGGAGGCGGCGTGGCCGTCGGCGAAGGCCATGCGGTACTCGTTGCCTTCGCGCTTGATGAACAGTTCCACCCGATTGGACAGCGCATTGACCACGCTGACGCCGACGCCGTGCAGGCCGCCGCTGAAGGTGTAGTTGCGGTCGCTGAACTTGCCGCCGGCGTGCAGCCGGGTGAGGATCAGTTCGACGCCGGAGATCTTCTCTTCCGGGTGGATGTCAACCGGCATGCCGCGGCCGTCGTCGGACACCTCGCAACTGCCGTCCTTGTACAGCGTCACCTCGATGTGCCGGGCGTGGCCGGCCAGCGCCTCGTCCACGGCGTTGTCGATGACTTCCTGCGCCAGGTGGTTTGGCCGTGCGGTGTCGGTGTACATGCCGGGCCGGCGCTTGACCGGGTCCAGGCCAGAGAGAACTTCGATGTCGGCGGCGTTATAGCGGGTATTCATGCGTCTCAGCAGGTGGCGCGAAGCAGATCCGGAAGTGTGCGGTCTGCGGCGGTTTTTTGCACGTCGCCGGTGTTCAGGGCAGGTGCGGGGGTTCGGCGCTACGCTGTCCCTGGAAAAACCGCGACGTCGCCCACATCTTCGTCGCACGTCCCAAAGGAGTCCGCCATGAACGTTCGCAAGCTGTTGACCCTGGCCGCCCTGGTCGCCGCCGCGGTGGCCGTGCCGGTCGCGATGGCCCAGGCGCAGAGCGCCGATCCGGCCGCCTCCGGTGCCGCTGCCTATGAGGCGCAGGTCGCCAAGGAAAAGGCCGAGGCCGATGCCAAGGCCAAGCGCCGTGCCGCCGCGGCCGCCGAGCACAAGGCCGGCAAGGATGCGGCCGCGCCGAAGAAGGAAGAGGAAGAGGAAGCGCGCAAGCCCTGAGCCTGCGCATGGTTTCCTGCACACGACGCCCCGGTCGCCCGGGGCGTCGCTGTTTTGTGGGGCGGCTGTTGCGCGAAAGCGCTTGGGCAAATCCGCTTCACCCGTTAAACTATGGCTTTCCGGGAGGCCTTTGAGCCATGACCCCCCTGATCTTCGTTACCGGCGGCGTAGTGTCCTCGCTTGGCAAGGGCATCGCGGCCGCTTCGCTTGCGTCCATTCTCGAAGCACGTGGCTTGTCGGTCACGATGATGAAGCTGGACCCCTACATCAACGTCGACCCGGGCACGATGAGCCCGTTCCAGCACGGCGAGGTGTACGTCACCGACGACGGCGCCGAGACCGACCTGGACCTGGGGCATTACGAGCGCTTCGTGCGCACGCGCCTGTCGCGCAAGAATTCGGTCACCACCGGGCGCATCTACGAGAACGTGATCCGCAAGGAGCGCCGCGGCGACTACCTTGGCGCCACTGTGCAGGTGATTCCGCACATCACCGACGAGATCCGTCGCTGCGTGGATGAAGCCACCGCCGGCCACGACGTGGCCCTGGTCGAGATCGGCGGCACCGTCGGCGACATCGAGTCGCTGCCGTTCCTGGAAGCGATCCGTCAGGTGCGTACCGAGCGCGGCGCCGAGAAGGCCATGTTCATGCACCTGACCCTGGTGCCGTACATCGCCGCGGCCGGCGAGCTGAAGACCAAGCCGACCCAGCATTCGGTCAAGGAACTGCGCTCGATCGGCATCCAGCCGGACGTGCTGCTGTGCCGCTCGGAACAGGCGATCCCGGATTCGGAGCGGCGCAAGATCGCGCTGTTCACCAACGTCTCCGAGCGCGCGGTGATCAGTGCCGCCGACATCGACGTGCTCTACGGCATGCCGCTGGAACTGCACCGGCAGGGCCTGGACGAGATCGTCATCGACCAGTTCAAGCTGCGCGACAAGGTCGGCGCGGCCAACCTGTCGGAGTGGGAGGCGGTGGTCGATGCGATCAAGCATCCGCTCGACGAGGTCACCATCGCCGTGGTCGGCAAGTATGTGGACCACCAGGATGCCTACAAGTCGGTCGGCGAGGCGCTCAAGCACGGCGGCCTGCGCCAGCGCACCAAGGTCAACCTCAAGTGGCTGGAAGCGCAGGACCTGGAAGGCAGCGACATGGCGGCGCTGGCCGACGTGGACGGCATCCTGGTGCCGGGTGGCTTCGGCGACCGCGGCTTCGAAGGCAAGGTGCTGACCTCGCGCTACGCACGCCAGCACGGCGTGCCGTACTTCGGCATCTGCTACGGCATGCAGGCCGCGGTGGTCGACTATGCGCGGCATGTCGCCGGGCTGGACGCGGCCAACAGCACCGAGAACGACCGGCAGTCGCCGTACCCGGTGATCGGCCTGATCACCGAATGGCGCACCGCCAGCGGCGATGTCGAGAAGCGCGACGAGAAGTCCGACCTCGGTGGCACCATGCGCCTTGGCCTGCAGGAGCAGCGGCTCAAGCCGGGCACGCTGGCGCGCGAGCTGTACGGCAAGGACGTGGTGGCCGAGCGCCACCGCCACCGCTACGAGTTCAACAACCGCTATCGCACCCAGTTGGAGGACGCCGGTCTGGTGATTGCCGCCAAGTCGATGGACGACACCCTGGTGGAAATGGTGGAGTTGCCGCGCCAGACGCATCCGTGGTTCCTGGCCTGCCAGGCACACCCGGAGTTCCTGTCCACGCCGCGCGACGGCCATCCCTTGTTCATCGGTTTCGTCCGGGCTGCGCGCGAGCGCAAGGCCGGCGGCAAGCTGCTGAAGGAAGCGGTTGCCCAATGACTGAGGACGACTACAAGGTCTTGCTACGCAAGATCCTGAAAGACCCTGAAACGGAAGCGTTCGTCAAAGACATCGTCCTCAACAAGCCATTGGTTTTCGAGTCTTCGGACGGTTCCAACACCCTCGATATCGCAGCCAGCGCGGTCGTTAACAATGCGACGTT
The DNA here is from genome assembly GCF_014199855.1 of Xanthomonas sp. F1. NCBI lineage: Bacteria > Pseudomonadati > Pseudomonadota > Gammaproteobacteria > Lysobacterales > Lysobacteraceae > Xanthomonas > Xanthomonas sp. F1. The sequence continues at coordinate 945,297 of NZ_JACHOK010000002.1, forward strand.
CAACCTGTCGTCTGGCAGCATCCGTATCGAGGACTGGGCGTTCTTCGGCCATGAGGTGAAGTTGCTGACGGGCAGTCACGATGCGACACGGTTTGACCAAGAGCGGCAAACGAGCATTCCGCAAAAAGGGCGCGATATCGTCGTAAAGCGAGGTGCGTGGATCTGTACGGGAGCGATCCTTGTAGGGCCCTGCATCATCGGCGAACACGCGGTAGTCGCTGCCGGAGCGGTCGTGACTCACGACGTTCCTCCCTTTGCAGTTGTTGGCGGCGCGCCAGCCAAGCTCATCAAAATGCTGGATGGAGCAGTACATGAAAACTGACGGCAGTATGAAACTGTGTGGCTTCGACGTCGGCCTGGACCAGCCGCTGTTCCTGATCGCCGGCCCGTGCGTGATCGAGTCGATGCAGCTGCAGCTCGACGTCGCCGGCCGGCTCAAGGAGATCACCGGCCGGCTCGGCATCAACTTCATCTTCAAGTCCAGCTTCGACAAGGCCAACCGCACCTCCGGCACCAGCTTCCGCGGCCCGGGCCTGGAAGAGGGCCTGAAGGTGCTGGACGCGGTAAAGACCCAGATCGGCGTGCCGGTGCTGACCGACGTGCACGAATACACGCCGATGCATGAGGTGGCGGCGGTGGTGGACGTGCTGCAGACCCCGGCGTTCCTGGTGCGGCAGACCGATTTCATCAAGAACGTGTGCGCCGCTGGCAAGCCGGTCAACATCAAGAAGGGTCAGTTCCTTTCGCCGTGGGACATGAAGCCGGTGGTGGACAAGGCCAAGTCCACCGGCAACGAGCAGATCATGGTCTGCGAGCGCGGCGCCAGCTTCGGCTACAACAATCTGGTCAGCGACATGCGCTCGCTGAGCGTGATGCGCGAGACCGGCTGCCCGGTGGTATTCGACGCCACCCATTCGGTGCAGTTGCCGGGCGGGCAGGGCGGCAGTTCCGGCGGCCAGCGCGAGTTCGTGCCGGTGCTGGCGCGCGCGGCGGTGGCGGTGGGCGTGTCCGGCCTGTTCGCCGAGACGCACCCGGATCCGTCCAAGGCGCTGTCCGATGGCCCCAATGCGTGGCCGCTGGACCAGATGGAAGCACTGCTGGAAACGCTGATGGAACTGGATGCGGTCACCAAGAAGCACGGGTTCTCGCGTTTCGCGTGAGGTCTCGGCTGCATCTGCGGCATCCGTGCGACTCTTGGCGGGGAGTGGCCTGCCGGGCGTCTGCCTGCGCGGCGGGCCGCGGGCGATGAGCCCGCGTGGCCAGATCCGCGTCCGCGCCTGGGGCCTGTGTGCGCTACTGCTGTCGCTGCTGGCCTGGGCGGCGTTGGGCGTGGTGCTGTTCGCCTTCCTCCGCGCGATCGGTGCGCCCGGCGATGGCGATCACGGCATCCTGGCCATGCAGCCCTGGATCGTCGGCGGCCTGCTGGTGCTGGCGGTCGCCGCACTGGGCACCTTGATCGCCGCCGCGCTGGGCTGGGCGCTGCGGCGCGGCCGCCTCCTGGCCGGCATCGCCGCCGGCCTGCTGCTGGCGATGCTGGTCCTGATCCTGTTGTTCCTCGGCGGGATCCCGCTGGGCGCGGTGCACCTCGGCTGAAGCGGCATTTGGCAAGGAACGGGCGGCCGGGGATAATCAGCCGGCATTCGTTTCCGCCCCCTCCTCCTACAGGTAACCGGCCCGCCCATGAGTACGATCCGCAGCATCCACGCCCGTGAAATCCTCGACAGCCGCGGCAATCCCACGCTGGAAGCCGATGTCATCCTGGAGGACGGTTCGTTCGGCCGTGCCGCGGTGCCCTCGGGTGCGTCCACCGGCACCAAGGAAGCGGTCGAGCTGCGCGACGGCGACAAGACCCGTTACCTGGGCAAGGGCGTGCGCAAGGCGGTGGAGAACGTCAACACCACCATCGCCAGCGCGCTGCAGGGCTTCGACGCCGCCGACCAGCAGGGCCTGGACCGCCGCCTGATCGACCTGGACGGCACCGAGAACAAGGGCCGCCTCGGCGCCAACGCGCTGCTCGGCGTCTCGCTCGCCAACGCGCACGCGCTCGCCGCCTCGCGCAAGCAGCCGCTGTGGCAGTCGCTGGCCGCGGGCAATACCGCCAACCTGGCGCTGCCGGTGCCGATGATGAACATCATCAACGGCGGCGCGCATGCCGACAACAACGTCGATTTCCAGGAATTCATGGTGCTGCCGGTCGGCGCCGCCTCGTTCTCCGAAGCGCTGCGCGCCGGTACCGAGATCTTCCACGCGCTGAAGTCGGTGCTGAAGGGCCACGGCCTGTCCACCGCGGTCGGCGACGAAGGCGGCTTCGCTCCGGATTTCCGCAGCAACGTCGAAGCGCTGGACACCATCCTGGAAGCGATCGGCAAGGCCGGCTACACCGCCGGCGAAGACGTGCTGCTGGGCCTGGACGTGGCGTCCAGCGAGTTCTACGACAACGGCAAGTACCACCTGGTGGGCGAGGGCAAGCGCCTGACCAGCGAGCAGTTCGTCGACTTCCTGGCCGACTGGGCCGCGCAGTACCCGATCGTCAGCATCGAGGACGGCCTGGCCGAGGACGACTGGGCCGGCTGGAAGCTGCTCACCGACCGCATCGGCAGCAAGGTGCAACTGGTCGGCGACGACCTGTTCGTGACCAACCCGAAGATCTTCAAGCAGGGCATCGAGTCCGGCACCGCCAACGCGATCCTGATCAAGGTCAACCAGATCGGCACCCTGACCGAGACCCTGGAAGCCATCGCCATGGCCGACAAGGCCGGTTACGCGGCCATCGTCTCGCATCGCTCCGGCGAAACCGAGGACACCACCATCGCCGACATCGCCGTGGCCACCACCGCCACCCAGATCAAGACCGGCTCGCTGTGCCGCAGCGATCGCGTGGCCAAGTACAACCAGTTGCTGCGCATCGAAGAAGCGTTGGGCAGCGCCGCGCGCTACGCCGGGCGCGACGCCTTCGTCTCGCTCAAGCGATAAGCCGTGCGCAACTGGCGCTGGCTGCTGCTGGTGCTGGCGGGACTGCTGGCGTGGCTGCAGTACCGTTTCTGGCTCGGCCCGGGCAATTCCGGCGAAGTGCTGGTGCTCGAAAGCCAGGTCGAGCACCAGAAGCGCGACAACGAAGGACTGCAGCAACGCAACGCCGCGCTCGCCGCCGAGGTCAAGGACCTCAAGGACGGCGAGGCGGCGATCGAGGAGCGCGCGCGTAGCGAACTGGGCATGATCAAACCGGGCGAAAAGTTCTACCGCGTGGTCGAGAACGCGCCGGTGTCGACCGTGCCGGCCGGTACGGCAGCCGGCGCGCAGCCGGCGCCTGTGACGCCGGCGCCGGGCGAGCAACCCTGATGGCCACCGTCTGGGCCGTGGTCCCGGCAGCCGGCCGCGGCATCCGTTTCGGCGGCGCCACCCCCAAGCAGTACCTGCAGGCGGGCGGGCGCCCGTTGCTGGCGCATGCCTTGGAAGCGCTGCTGGCGCATCCGGCGGTGGCCGGGGCGATGGTCGCGCTGGGCGTGGACGATGCGCAGTGGCCGGGCTGGACCGAACTGGTCGGCAAGCCGGTACTGACCTGCCTGGGCGCTGGCAGCCGTGCCGGCTCGGTGTTGGCCGCGTTGCACGCCTTGCCGGAGTCGGTGAAAGCGGACGACTTCGTGCTGGTGCACGATGCGGCGCGGCCGAACCTGGCGCTGGCCGACTTGGACCGGCTGCTGGAGGCGGGGCGCGGCGATCCGGTCGGCGCGATCCTGGCCGCGCCGGTGCGCGACACGCTCAAGCGCGCCGGCGACGACGGCGGCATCGACGGCACCGAACCGCGCGAGCGCCTGTGGCGCGCGCTGACCCCGCAGTTGTTCCGGCGCATGCAGCTGAGCCGCGCCCTGGAGCAGGCCGCCGCGGCCGGCGTGGAGGTCACCGACGACGCGATGGCGATGGAATTGCTGGGGCTACGGCCGCTGCTGGTCGAGGGCGCCGAAGACAATTTCAAGGTCACCACGCCGGCCGACCTGGCGCGTTTCGAGTTCGAACTGTTCCAGCGGCAGGGCGGCTGATGCAGTTCGAGGACTCGGTGGCGCACGCCTGGCTGCAGCAGGCCGCGGACGCTGTGATCGTGATCGATGGCGACGACATCCAGCACGAGGCGAATGCCAACCTATGGGCGTTCTCGCCGCGCGACGCGCAATCCACGGGCATCGACGTCGGGAGCATGACGCTGTTCGTGGAGGCGGTCGCCGACCATCGCCAGGCCACGCTGCGCGCGCAGGGAGCGCCGGCGATGACCTTCTATTGCTGGCACGACGGGCAGGCGCGGCAGTTGCGCTTCAGCCTGGTGTCGTCGGCGCACGGTCGCCTGCCGTTCCGCGTGCCGATCCAGCAGACGCCGTTGCCAGTGATTGTCGAACGCATCGTCCAGGCCGACTGGCTCAACCCGCAGTGGGGCGCAGCCGACGCGGAAGACGACGCGATGCAGGCGTCCGAGGCCCTGCCGGTTTACGTGCGCACGTTGCACTCCGGCGTCTGACCGCCAGACGGCGTCGCCGCTTTTAAGAACAGGATTCCCATGTCACACGATTCCATTTCCGCTCCTCCCTTCCGCATCGGCCAGGGCTACGACGTGCACGCCTTCGGCGAGGGCGACCACATCATGCTCGGCGGTGTGCGCGTGGCGCACGAGCGCGGTGTGCTCGCTCACAGCGACGGCGACGTGGTGATCCACGCCTTGTGCGACGCCTTGCTCGGCGCGCTGGCGTTGGGCGACATCGGCCAGCATTTCCCGCCATCCGGTCCGCGCTGGAAGGGCGCCGACAGCGCGCAGTTCCTCGATCACTGCGTGGGCCTGTTGCGTGCGCGCGGCTGGCGCCTGGGCAATGCCGACATCACCGTGATCTGCGAACGGCCCAAGGTCGGCCCGCATGCACTGGCGATGCGCGAACGCCTGGCGGCGCTGCTACAGGTCGAGTTGGACTGCGTCAGCGTCAAGGCCACCACCAGCGAGAAGCTCGGTTTCACCGGGCGCGGCGAGGGCATCGCCGCGCAGGCGGTGGCGCTGCTGCATCGCGCCTAGCGCGATGGCACGTACCACAGCGCCAAGGCGCGCCGCTGAGCGTTGTTTGGTTCGTGCTGCGTCAGGCCCGTTTTTTCTCTTCCGCTCGCACGCGAGCGCACAGGTATTTTTGTGAACGAGCGTTCTCTTGTTGCAAGGGCTCACGGCCCCTCGGTGCTGCACGCGGATCTGCGCAGCGTGCCAGAAGATTTTCAGGTAGATGAGTTACCCGGTTTCGAGCCCAGCGGCGAAGGCGAACACCTGCTGTTGTGCGTGCGCAAGCGCGGCCAGAACACCGCTTTCGTCGCCAAGCGCCTGGCGCAGTGGGCGGGCGTGGCGGAGATGGCGGTCAGCTATGCCGGGATGAAGGACCGGCATGCGGTCACCACCCAGCGCTTCAGCGTGCACCTGCCCAAGCGCGTGGCGCCGGACGTGACGGCGTTGCAGGACGACGACCTGCAGGTGGTCGAGGCCACCTGGCACAACCGCAAGCTGCAGCGCGGTGCGCTGGCCGGCAATCGCTTCGCGCTGGTGTTGCGGCAGGTGCGCGGCGACCGTGACGCGATCGCGCAGCGCCTGGACGCCATCGCTGCGCGCGGCATGCCCAACTGGTTCGGCGAGCAGCGCTTCGGGCGCGAGGGCGGCAATGTCGCGGCGGCGCTGGCGATGTTCCGCGGGCGCCGCGTGCGCAAGGAGCAGCGTTCGCTGCTGCTGTCTGCCGCGCGTTCGGCATTGTTCAACCAGGTGCTGGCGCAGCGGGTGGCGCAGGACGACTGGGATCGCCCGCTGGACGGGGAGGTATGGATGCTGGACGGATCGCGCAGCGTGTTCGGCCCGGAACCGTGGAACGCGGCGCTGGCCGAGCGACTGGCGCGTTTCGACATCCATCCCAGCGGCCCATTGTGGGGAGCGGGCGAACTGCGCAGCCAAGCCGCCGCCGCCGCGGTGGAGCAGGCGGCGTTGGGCGATGCCACCTCGCTGGCCTTGCGTGCCGGGCTGGAGCAAGCCGGTCTCAAGCAGGAACGCCGCGCCCTGCGGCTGCGGCCACAGGCGCTGGCCTACCAGTGGCAGGCCGACGACGTGCTGCACCTGAGTTTCGCGCTGCCGCCCGGGTGTTATGCCACCGCGCTCCTGCACGAGGTGGGCGAGGTGACCGATGTCGCTGCTGTCGACCCGTCCGCGGCGGCGCCCGCGGACACACCGGAAGGCTGAGCGCGCGCCTCGCGGTCTGTGCTGCGCCTCAGCCGCGTTCGTCCAGGCCGTACTTGCGGATCTTGTCGAACAGGGTGGTCTTGGCGATTTGTAGTGCGTCGGCCGCGCGCGAGATGTTGCCGTGCTGGCAACGCAATTCCTCGCGGATGAGGCTGCGTTCGTAGGCCTCCACCGCTTGGCTCAGCGGCAAGGGGTGGTCCGTGGCGCCCTGGCCGGGTGCGCTCTTGAGGCCGAGCACGAAGCGTTCGGCCTGGTTGCGCAGTTCGCGGACGTTGCCGGGCCAGCTATGGCCCAGCAGGTCGCGCACCACGGCCGCGCTCACCGGTGGCGGTGGCCGGTTCATGCGCAGGGCCGATTGCGCGACGAAATGTTCGAACAACAGCGGGATGTCCTCGCGCCGCGCCCGCAGCGGCGGCAGGTCGAGGGTGACCACGTTGAGGCGGAAGTGCAGGTCGGCGCGGAACTCGCCCTTGTCGGCGAGTGCGCCGAGTTCGGCCTTGGTCGCGGCGATCACGCGGAAATCCACCTGGATCAGCTTGTTGGAGCCGAGACGCTCGATCGCCCGTTCCTGCAGCACGCGCAGGAACTTGACCTGCATCGGCATCGGCATGCTCTCGATCTCGTCCAGGAACAGGGTGCCGTGCTGGGCGTATTCGATCTTGCCGATGCGCTGCTTGCTGGCGCCGGAGAACGCGCCCGCCTCGTGGCCGAAGATCTCGCTGTCAAACAGGGTGTCCGGCAGGCCGCCGCAGTTCAGCGCCACGAACGGACCCTTGCGCCCGCTGAGGTCGTGCAGGCAGCGCGCCAGCAGTTCCTTGCCGGTGCCGGTTTCGCCCAGGATCATCACGTCGGCCGGCGTGGCGGCGACGTCCTGCACCAGCGTGCGCAGATCCGCCATCGCCTGCGAGCGGCCGATCAGGCGGCTTTCCAGGCCGCCGAACGCGGCAAGCTGGCGCCGTAGCTGGCGCACCTCCAGCGCCAGCCGGCGCTTCTCCAGCGCTCGTTGCACCACGCCCACCAGTTGCTGCGGGGGGAACGGCTTCTGGATGAAGTCGTAGGCGCCGTCGCGCATCGCCTGCACCGCGGTGGCGACGTCGCCGTGGCCGGTGATCAGGATCACCGGCAGGTCGGCGTCCTGCTCGACCAACTGGCGCAGATACTGCAGGCCGTCCATGCCGGGCAGGCGGATGTCGGTCACCACCACGCCGGCGAACTCCTTGCCGACCAGGCGCTGCGCCTGTTCCACCGATGCCACGCCGTGTGCGGCGATGCCGTCCAGGCCCAGGGCCTGCAGGCACCCCAGACGGATGTCCTGGTCGTCCTCGATCACCAGCACCTGGTGCTCGCTCATGGCTGCGATTCCTCGTCGGTGGCGCCGGTTTTCGCCAGGTCCAGGGTGAACACGGCGCCGCCGGCGGCGGCGTTGACGGCGTGCAGGCTGCCGCCGAAGCCTTTGACGATGTCGGCGGAGATCGCCAGCCCCAGCCCCAGGCCGCTGTGGGTCTTGGTGGTGAAGAACGGCTCGAACAGACGCTGGCGGACCTCGTCCGACAGGCCCGGGCCGTTGTCGCTTACCTCGATGCGCACACGTCCTTCGTGGGCGTACCAGCGCACCTCGATCTGCGGCGTGGCAGTGTCGGCCGTGGCGTCGATGGCGTTGCTGATGAGGTTGACCAGCACCTGCTCCAGCCGGATCGCATCGCAGCGCGCCCGCAATGGCACCGCTGGCGGGTGCTGCACCAGGCGTACCGGAGGCTCGCCGCGCAGGCGGTGCCCGAGCAGCGCCGCCGCGCTGTCGATACTGGCGGCGACCGCGACATCGCCGAGTTCGCCCGACGAGCGCCGCGCGAACGAGCGCAATTGGCCGGTGAGTACGCCCATCCGCGCCACCAGTTCGGTGATGCGGCCGAGGTTGAAGCGCACCGTTTCCAGATCGTTGCGGTCCAGGAAGCGCACGGCATTGGCCGACAGCGTGCCCAGCGCGGCGAGCGGCTGGTTGATCTCGTGTGCCAGGCCGGCCGAGAGCTGGCCGATCACCGCCAGGTTCTCGGTGCGGATCAGTTCCTGCTGCACGTTCTCCAACTGGCGTGCGGCCTGGATACGTTCGGCGATCTCGCGGTGCAGGCCGGCATTGGCCGCGCGTAGTTCCGCGCTGCGCTGTTCCACCAGCGTTTCCAACTGCGCGTGCGCCGCTTGCAGCGCGGCCTGGGCCGACAGCCGTTCGCTGATCGACAGCCGCCACTGGTTGAGCGCGTGCAGCACCGCCATCGCGAACGCGGCCAGCACCGCCGCAGCCACGGCGCGCGCGATCGCCAGCCGGTAGACCTCGTGCGGATCGCTCAGTACGGTGAAGCGCATCGACAGCGCCGGCAGCCGCCGCGTCACCGCCAGGTAGGTGCGCCAGGCGCCGCGGTCGTGGATCTGCACCAGCCCGTCTTCGTCGCCGATCCCGCGCAGCCAGCGCCATTGCAGTGGGTGCAGCGGGTGGCCGTTGTACTGCTGCGAGGCGTTCACCTGCTGCCGCGACTGCCGGTCCATCGCGCCGAGCACGTGGTACTTCCATTGCGGCATCGACGACAGCACGACCACGCCGTTGGCATCGGACAGCAGTACCGGTTGCTCGTTGCCGAGCCACAGATGCTCCAGTTGCTCGAGCCCCACCTTGATCGCCACCACGCCGAGGCGCGTGTCGTCGCGCTCCACCGCGGTGGCCAGGTAGTAGCCGGGGCGGTCGTCGGTGGTGCCGACGCCGTAGTAGCTGGTGATCCGGCCTGGCTGCGCGGCCTGGACGTAGGGCCGGTAGGAGATGTTGCGTCCAACGAACGTATCGGCGCGGGTCCAGTTGCTGGACGCGACGATGTCGCCGCGTGCATTCACCAGGAAGGTCTGCAGGCTGCCGACGCTGTCGTTGAGCGTCTTGAGGTAGGCGTTGATGCGGTGCGTGCGCGCCGCAGTGGGATGCTCGGTCAGGAAGTCGCCGATCTCGCCGTTGAGCGAGGCGGTCAATGGCAGCAGGCCGAACTTGCCGATCTCGCGCTCCAGCTTGTCGGCATGGCGGTTCAGTGCCCGTTCGCCGCTCTGGCGCAGCAGCCGCAGCCCCGACCAGGCGGTGTAGCCGTAGGCGACCGCGCCGGTTCCCAGCGCGATCACCAGGGACAGCAGCAGGTAGAGGTAGAAATCGCGGTTGCGTCTGCTCATCGCATGCTTCAGATCGGGCGGCATCGGCGGCGCGACGTCGCCACCGGCAGGTCGCCACCGCCAGCGCCGGGAGGTGGAGGGCAGAGTACCTGCACCCACGGCGGTCGCGGAAGGCGCAATGCGCGCAAGCGGGCCCTGCACGCCGAGGCCGGCGCATGCGCTGGCGTGTCGTCCCGCGTCCGCGGCGGCGGGCAGGTCTGCCGCCGCGGACGCAACGGGAGAGGCCGGCGCGGCACCTCGCCCGCCGCGATGGTTAGAACACATTGACCAGGATGATGGTGAATACCGCCATGACCAGCCGCGACACCGCGTAGCCGATGGTGTAGCCCAGCGCCGGCACCTTGCTGCCCGCCGCGTCCTGCAATGCTCCCAGTGCCGCAGTGGTCGAGCGCGCGCCGGCACAGGCGCCGAGCAGGATGCCCGGATGGAACTTGAAGACGTAGCGGCCCAGCAGCACCCCGACGATCAACGGCACCATGGTCACCGCGACCCCGGCCAGGAACAGGGTCAGGCCGTACTGTTGCAGGCCGGCGATGAATCCCGAGGCCGCCTTGAGGCCGACCACCGCAATGAAGCCATTGAGCCCGACGTTGCTGAACACCCACAGCGCCGCGTCCGGAATCCGGCCGAAGGTGCGCATGGTCGAGCGCAGGTAGCCGCAGACGATGCCGGCGACGATCGCCCCGACCGAGGTGCCGAAGCTCAGCGGGATACCGGCGACGTGGACCGTGATCGCGCCCAGCAGGCTGCCCGCGACGATGCCGAAGCCCATGAAGGCCATGTCCGAATTTTCCAGTGGCCGGTCGGCATAACCGAGTTCCTTGGCGACCTTGGCGACGTCCTGTCGGGCGCCGAGGATGGTCAGCACATCGCCGCGCTGCACCTTGAGCTGCGGCGTCGCGGGCATCGCCAGGTCCGAGCGGGTGAACTTGGTCAGGAACACGCCACGTCCAGGCGTGCCGAACAGCTTCTGCGTGATCGCGCCCAGGGTCTGCCCGGCGTAGTTGCGATTGGTCACCACCAGGTCCAGCAGTTCCGTCGAGAAGTCGAGCAACGTCACGTCCTTCAGTTCGGTGCCGAAGCTGGCGTCGTGGGCGAGCAGTGCGTCCAGCGCGCCGGAGACCGCGACGATCGCGCCGGCGGGCAAACGCGTGTCGCCCACGCAATCCACGATCGTGGCGCCGCCCCTGGCACGCATGCGGCGGATGAAGATCCGGTGGTCGTAGCGGGCTTCGACCTCGTCCACCGTCAACCCTGCCAGCGCCGGGTTTTCCCACCTGTAGGCGCGCGCCGAGAATTCGCGATAGGCCGTGGTGCCGATGGCGTTGCTGGTGCCGTGCGCGGCCTCGTACTCCGCGCATTCCTTCGGCAGGTCGAACTTGAGCACGCGCGGCACCACGGTGGCCAGGAACCAGGCCGAACCGGCGGTGCCGAACGGGTAGGTGACGGCATAGGCCACCGGCATCAGCGCCAGCGCCGCCGCGCCGCCCTCGGGAAGATTGCCAGGCTGGTGCATCAGGTCGGTGGCGACGCCGAGCACGGTGGAGTTGGTGTAGCCGCCGGACAGCAGGCCGGCGGTCAGCGGCGCGTTGTAGTGCAACAGCTTGCCCAGCACGATCGCGGTGACCAGGCCGGAGGCGCAGACCAGCACCGCGAAGACCACCTGCGGCATGCCGTCGCTGCGAATGGCGCGGATGAATTGCGGTCCGACCGCGTAACCGACCGCGAACAGGAACATCGCGAAGAAGGTCGATTGCAGGACGTTGGGAAGATCGATGCCGACCTGGCCGATCAGCAGGCCGGCGAGCAGGGTGCTGGTGACCACCCCGAGGCTGAAATTCTTGAATTGCAGTTTTCCGAACCAGAAGCCGAGGGCAATGGTCAGATAGATCGCGATCTCCGGATACTTCTGGAGCGTTGCGATGAAAGCGTGCATGGCGTGTCGTCCCGTGACGCAGGGAAAAGGCCGGGCCGGCCAGGTGGCCGACCCGGGATCGGGCCGGCATGGCCTCAGTAGTGCGGCGCGTACAGCAGGGTCTCGAGCCAGGCGCGGATGTCGTCGGGACGTTCCACCTGGGCCAGCCCCGCGTCGAACATGTATTCGACGATGCGGGCGGCGGTGGTGATCTCCGTTTCCAGGATCTGCTCCTGGCTCGGGTAGAGCATGCCCTTGGCGCGCATGCCCAGGCCCACCTGGTTGGCGGTGGCGTGCGCGGCGACGATGAAGCATTCGTCGTTCAGGCGGGTTGGCCGCGCGGCGTAGGTGGCCAGCCCGATCGCCGGGTAGATGTAGAAGTTGTTGGCCTGGCCCGGACGGTAGGTTTTGCCCTCGTACTCGAACTCGGGAAACTGCACGCCGGCGGCGAACAGCGCCTTGCCCCTGGACCAGGTGTACGCCTGTTCGGCGCTGCACTCGGCCTTGTGGGTGGGGTTGGACAGCGCGAATATGATCGGCCGCTCGTTGAGCCGGCTCATCGTCTCGATCACCTGCCGGTTGAACGCGCCGGCCTTGGTGCTGACGCCGACCAGCACGGTGGGCTTGAAGTCCTCGATCGCCTGCAGGAAATCCTTGCAGGGCTTGGCCGGGCGCGCGTAAAGCGCCTGGGTCTCGCTGAGGTCCTGCCGCGATGCTTCGATCAGGCCGTTGATGTCGAACAGCGCCACGTGCTCGCGCGCCTGCTCGGCGCTCAGCCCCTTGGTCTGCAGTTCGGCGCAGAACAGCTTGGCGATGCCCAGGCCGGCCGAGCCGGCGCCCAGGAACATCACCCGCTGCTCGGCGATCGCGCCGCCGGTGATGTTGAGCGCGGCGGCGATGCCGGCCAGGGTCACGCTGGCGGTGCCCTGGATGTCGTCGTTGTAGCAGAGCGCCTTGTCCTTGTAGCGGTCCAGCATGCGGATCGCGTCGGTGCCCTTCCAGTCCTCGAAGTGCACGCAGCAGCCTGGGAACACTTCCTGCACCGCCTGCATGAATTCTTCCGTCAGTTCGTCCAGTTCTTTTTCGTCGATCGGCTTCTCGCGCAGGCCCAGGTAGAACGGATCGGCACGCAGGGTCTCGTTGCTGGTGCCGATGTCGAACAGCACCGGCAGCAGGCAGTGCGGCGGGACCGCGGCGCAGGCCGTGTACAACTGCAGCTTGCCGATCGGGATGCCCATGCCGTTGGCGCCGATGTCGCCCAGGCCGAGGATGCGACCGCCGGTGGACACGCAGATGAAGCGCACGTCGCGCTGCGGCCAGTTGCGCAGCACCTCGGCGATGCGGCCCTTCATGTGGCGGGTGATGTACATGCCGCGCGCACGCCGGTACAGGTTGCCGAAGGTCTCGCAGGCATCGGCCACGGTGGGATCGTAGAGGATCGGGATGAAGCGCTTGGGATCGGACATGATGGCCTTGTAGAACACCGTCTCGTTGCGGTCTTCCAGGCCGATCAGGTAGATGTAGCGCTCCAGGTCGTCGGATTTTTCGTCCAGGTGCGCAAGCACGCGCTCTACCTGGCGGTCCAGGCTCTCCACCGCGCTCGGCAGCAGGCCCTCGAGGCCATACTTGCGGCGTTCCTCCTGGGTGAAGGCGGTGCCCTTGTTGAGGCTGGGATCGTGCAGCAGGCCCGGGCCGCGCGCGTTGCGTGCCGGCTCCCCAGCGGGGCGCTTGGGTTCGGTGGAAATCTTGGCATTGGCATTCATGAGTGCACTCCTCGAATCGTTGCGTTCAGTGGTCGAAAAGCAGTCGGAACCAGGGGTGTGGTGGCCGCTTTCGCGAAGTGGAGCGCAACTGTCGTGCCAGCTTTTTTGAGTTATCAGTCGATTGATTGATAAGGATTTTTTGGGGAATCTGTATGACTGTCGGTCGGTTTTCCGGAAATCCGCGGCAGGCGTCGTCCGGATTTCCGAACGCGCCGCGCGCGGGGCGGCGGGCAGGCGCCTGCAAAGAATCGACGACGTTGGGTCGTGCCACGCCGGTGCGCGGCAATGCGGATGAGGCGGTCTCGACGGAGCTTCCCTGCAGCGCATGCCGCAGGACCGGCGTGTGGCGTGCCGCACGGACGAGGCCGGCCATCTGCAGATCGCGGTTCAACCGAGGCGGACCGCCTCGCGCGTCGCTGCCTCGCCCTGTCCCATATTCCAGCCGAAGCCTATCGTGCTTCCTGAAACCGATAGGTGCCGGTCAGCAGCAGGCTGCGGCCGTCCGGCAGTGGCACGAAGGTCTCGTCGAAATCGTCCGCATACAATCGCCGGTCGAAGACGTTGCGCATGCCCACGGTCACGCCCCAGGTGTCGGTGCGGTACGACACGTTCGCGTCGACGCTGGCCTGCCCGGGAATCTTGAAGTAGCCACCGGCCAGGCGGCGGCCGAGGGTGTGATCGCGCGCAAGGATGCCGCCGGCCACGCCCCAGCCGCTCCAGCGGCTGTCCTGGAACTGATAGCTGCTCCATAGGGTGAAACGCATGCGCGGCACGCCGGTGGTGGGCGTGCCGTCGCGTCGGCCGATGCGTGCCAGTGCCAGGCTGCTGCTCAGTTCCAGGCCCGGAGCGAGCGCGCCGACGAAATCCAGGTCCAGCCCGCGGTTGCTCTGGCTGTCGATCGGCCTGGCGAAATACGACGGATGCGCCAGTACCAGATCGAAACTGCGGTCGACAGTGATCTGGTAGTACGCGACGTTGAGCCGCGCCCGGTGGTCGAACAGATCGATCTTCGCACCCACCTCCACCTGCTGCGACAGCGCGGGCGGCAGCGGCCGGCCGTTCTTGCCGAGCACTGCGCTCGGCGCGAAGCCGTTCATGGTGCTGGCGTACAGCGCCGCATCCGGACTCAGCTTGTAGACCACGCCCATGTTGGGCACCCAGCGGCGCCGGCGCAACTGGCGTAGCTTGCCCCTGGCGTCGTAGTTGGAGATCTCGTACGCGGAGCGGCGCAGCGCCAGCGACACGTCCCAGCGTTCGCCCACGCTGATCTGGTCCTGCAGCAGGATGCCGCTGCGGCTCGACCAGGGACTGCCGGGGTAATGCAGGATGCCGCGTCGCGAATGCGGCCAGTGCACCGGTCCCAACTGCGCGTCGCCGAACACGTCGTAGCGGTTGCGGTGCATGCGGATGAAGTAGTCGCTGCTGCCCAGGCGCGCACGCGTGTAATCCAGGCCCAGGGTCACGGTCTGCCGCAGCGGCCCGTCGCCGAAGCTGCCGACCAGGTCGTTCTGGATGGTGTAGTACGCCGTCGTATTGCGATAGGCCTCGGCATAGGCGCGCACAATGCCCTTGGGCGAAGGCGACAGCATGCCCCAGTTGCGTGCGTCGACCGCCTGGGTCACGTACTGCCCGCGGCTGCGCAACTGCCAGCGGTCGCTGAGCCGTTGATCGAGCAGGTAGTAGGCGCGTTGGGTCCGGTAGGCGGTGTGGTCCTGCGGGTTGCCGAGGCGCAGGGACCTGGGCGTCATCGCCGACACGTGATTGCGCAGCAGCAGCGCGTGATCGGCGGCCGGCTGGCGGTCGGTCACGCGCTGCACGCCGAGCACCAGACGGGTGTCCTCGCTCTGCCAGGCGATCGAGGGCGCAAGGTAGGCCGCGTTGCGCGGGCCGTAGCCCTGCGCCGTGGTATCGGCATGCTGGCCGGAGACGACGAGCCGGTAACTCAGCGGCGTGGTGCCGATCGGTCCGGTCGCATCGAGCCCGGCCTGCATGTCGCCGCGTTCGCCGAGGGCGTAGCTCAGTTCGCGCTGCGGCCTGCGCAGCGGCTGCTTGGTGACGACGTTGATCAGTCCGCTCATGTCGCCGCCGTTGCTGTCGCCGAGGATCGATTCCGGGCCCTTGAGCACCTCGACCCGCTCCACGCCGATCATCGGCGGATAGCCGCCGAGCCCGACAAAACTGTTCGGCATCCCGTCGGTCATGCCGTTGCCGGTGTAGATGCCGCGGATCTTGAACAGCGGCGCGCGCAACGGGTTTTCGATGTGCTGCACGCTGGCCACGTTGCGCAGCGCGTCGGCGACGGTGCGGACCTGCTGCGTTGCCATCAGGTGCGGGGCGACGACGTTGACCGACTGCGGCACCGCGATGGAGTCGGCGGCATAGCGCAGCGCGTCGCTGGCATA
Organism: Xanthomonas sp. F1; assembly: GCF_014199855.1. NCBI lineage: Bacteria > Pseudomonadati > Pseudomonadota > Gammaproteobacteria > Lysobacterales > Lysobacteraceae > Xanthomonas > Xanthomonas sp. F1. Next base: position 960,816 of record NZ_JACHOK010000002.1, read on the forward strand.
GGCGGGGACGTCGCCCATGGCGTGCTCGGTCAGCGCCGCGGCGTCGACCTGTTCCAGCAGCTTGGGCGGCGTGCCGGCGCGATGGTCATCGGCGGCAGCCGCAGGATCGACCGGCGCCGGCGCGGCGGGCGTGATGGCCACCGTGTTCGCATCGAGCACGCTGTACGCAAGGCCACTCGATTGCAGCAGGCGCTGCAGCGCCGCGTCCGGGGTGAACACGCCTTGCAGCCCGTCGCTGCGCAGCCCGGCCAGGGTCGGGCTGGCGGTGAGTACCTGCATGTTGGCCTGCTTGCCGTAGGCGATCAGCGCAGTGGACAGCGCCTGTGGCGGGATCGAGAAGGCGACCCGGCGTGCGTCGGACGCGAGTGGCAGGGCGAGGGCGCGATTCCAGGGTACGAGCTGCAGTGCCAGGCTGCCGCAGATGATCAGTCGCCTCAGCCCACGCACTGCCCGTCGCCCCCCAGCGGAAGCGCGAATTATGCCATGCGCGGCATCGCCCACGCGTGCCGCGCGCGCGACTGCCGCCTGGGCGGGACCGGGGTGGAGGGCGATACCGCCTATCGGCGGCTCAGCACGATCTCGTCCTTGTCCTGACGCACCCGCAGCGGGAACACCTGCGGCAGGGCCTCGATCCACTGTGCGGTCGCCTGGGTGTCCACGGTGCCGGTGAAACTCAGCCGCGCAAGCGCCGGATCGGCCAGGCGCAGCGGCCTGTCGCTGTAGCGGTTGACCCGGGCGATCACCGTGTCCAGCGGCGTATCGACGAATTCCAGCCGGTGATCGCGCCAGGCGGTGGCCTGCGCCACGTCGATCTGGCTGACCTGCAGCGTGGGCTTGGCCGGGTCGTAGGACACGCGCTGTCCGGCCACCGCTTCCAGCCCGCCGCTGCCGTCGGCCGGCACCTGGCCGGCGCCGTAGATGCGGACCCGGCCCTCGGTGACCGCGACTTCGACGCGTTCGCCGTCGCGGCTGACATCGAAGGCAGTGCCCACGTCCAGGATCGACACGCCGCCGGCGTCGACCACGAACGGACGCCCGGCGTGATGTGTCACTTCGAAGAAGGCCTCGCCGGCGATCAGGTCCACGTGGCGTTGCGCCGCGCTGAAGCGGGTGCTCAGCCGCGATGCGCCGCCGAGCGCGATCCTGGACCCGTCCGCCAGCACGATGTCCTGGTGGCGGTTGGTCGCGCTGCTGTAGACCTGGGTGACCGGCGGCGCGCTCAGCTGCTGCCAGGCGAGGGCGCCGCCGAGCGCCAGCACGCCGGCGCAGGCCGCCACCTGCAGCGGCCGCCAGCGCGAACGCGGCGGCGCGAACCTGCGCACCACCTCGTCCCGCGCGGCCGCATCCAGCGTTGCCAGATCGCCGCCGAGCGCATTGATGCGTTCGAACGCCTGCAGGTGCCGCGGGTCGGCCGCGGTCCAGTCCAGCCAGCGCGCCACGGTATCCTCGTTGCTGTCGGGTTCGCGCAGCAGGGTCCACCAGCGCGCGGCGTCGTCGAGGATGTGTTGGTCGATGCCGCTGTCCATTACGGGATCTCCGCTTCGTCGAAGCGTTTGCGGCAATGCGCGAGCGCGTTGGCCACATGGTAGCGGACCATCCGTTCGCTCACGTTCATCGCCTTGGCGATCATGCCGAAGTCCTTGCCCTCGATCACGTGCAGCACGAAGGCGCGGCTGGTCTTGGCGGGAAGTTCCTTCAATGCCCGGGTCAGCTCGCGCAGTTGTTCGCTGGCCGTGGCGTGCCGCTCCGGAATCGGCGGTAGCGGCAGGTCGTGCTCCGGCAGCTCCACCGCGGCGTTTTCGCGGACCTTGCGCATGCGCAGCCGGTCCACCGCCAGGTTGGAGGCGACATGGAACAGATAGGCGCGCGGCGATGCCAGCGCGTCGGGACGCTCAAGCGTCACGATGCGCATGTACGCCTCCTGCGCCACGTCCTGCGCGTCCGCCATCGAGCCGAGCTTGCAGTGCAGGAAGGCGAGCAGGGCGCGGTGATGTTCCTTGAACAGCGCGTCGACCTGGTGCGCAGGCACCTGCTCCGGCGACGGTGCGCCCTCGGTGTGCTCGGCCCGACTCACGACTGCTGGTGCTCCTGGAGGGAAGCGGCCGCGGCAGTATAGCCAGGCTCACTGGTCGCCACGCGACGCGGCGGCGCACGCCGTCGGCAGCGCGGCGGCCAGCAAGCCCTCGGCGTGTGCGCGCAATGCTTCGCGGCGGCGAAACGCCGCGCGATGCTGGCTGGGGACATCGGCCGCGGTCTTGCGCGCCGGGGTCAGCGGCAACGCGAACCAGCCATCGGCGATGGGCGTACCGCCTTGCTCGATCCAGAACGCGTCGTAGTTGGCCAGGAACACTTCCCGCTTGCGTTGCAGCGGATGGGCGGCATTGCAGACGGCATGGATCGCACGCGCGCCGATGCGCTCGGCAAAGGTGCAGGCCAGCGTCAGCATCAGTTGCTTGGGCCGCAGCCCATGCAGTTGCTTGGTGAGCATGCGCACCACGTCCCGGGCATCGCCGCCGCTGGGGCCCTGCAGGCAACCGATCAACACGGAGGGGGAGGCGTCGTCACCGGTCACTGTCAGCACCAGGCGATACAGCTGGCGCCCCGCCGCGTCGCTGAGCTGCAGCCACAGTTCGCCTTCGCAGCTCATCGGCGCCGGCGGCAGCAGGGACAGCGTCAACGCGCTGCCATCGTGCAGCGGCAGCGTCCCGAGGTCCGCCTGGCCTTGCCGATAGATGGCGTCGAACAACGCCGCAGGCAGGCGCTCGAGCATCAGCCGATAGTGTTGCTGGAGATGGCGCAGCCGCGCCGCACGGCTCCAGCGGGTGTTGACGAAGCGGTGCAGGTGGCGCTCGAGCAGGCGCGGATCGCGCTCGGCGTAGCCGCGCATCCGCGGATCGCGGCGCAGTGCGTCAAGGAAACGCCCGTGTTCGGTCGGCATGCTCAACGCACGCAGCAGGTACTTGGCCGCCTTGATCCCGCGCTGCAGGCGGTTGCCGTGCCAGTCCGTCCGCCCCTGGAACGATGCCAGGAGCAGCGGCCACCACCGGGACGGTGCGGCGCTATCGCTCGGCCGGGGCGGCGACGGCGGCACCGGTCGGGCCAGGCGCGCCGGCGCCGTCTCGAACGCCGCGGCGCTCGTGGAAACGTCCACCAGATCAGTGGGTTGCAGGAAGAATTCGGTGGTTGCTTCGGTCACGTTCGGCTCGCAGAGGGGCGGTACTCTCTGACAAGACGTTTCAGCGGGCGAAAATTGAAATGCGCCCGCACGCGAAGTGGCCGGTCGTGCAACCGGCGTCCTGGCCCGACCGGGCCGGGGTCGGGCGGGGCGTGGGTGCGCGTGACATCACGTGCATGCGCTGACGCAGGAGCGGCTTCAGCCGCGACGGGGTTTTCCGTTCACGCCGGTCGCGGCTGAAGCCGCTCCTACGCGGGCGTTACAGGTCAGTGCGCGGTGCAGGATTCGCGTGGAGACGATCCGGCGCCCGCGACCTTGGCCACTGCAAGGATCCTTTCTGGGGCGAGCGTCATGGTGCCTGCGGCTGCCGAGCCGTCAGCGCCGCGCCAGCAGCACCAGCATCGCGCCGGTGCCGCCTTGCGCGGTTGGCGCCGAATGGAAGGCCAGCACGTCGTTGCGTTGGCGCAGCAGGCGGTCCACCAGGTTCTTCAGCAGCGGCACGCCACCGGATTGCAGGCCTTTGCCGTGCACGATCCGCACGCAGCCGAACTCGTGCGCGTGCGCCTCGGCCAGGAACTGGCGCAGCAGCGTCTCGGCCTGCGCCGCGGTGGCGCCGTGCAGGTCCAGTTCGTCCTGGGCCGAGAACTGGCCCTTGCGCAGGCGCTGGAATACCCGCGCCGGCACATGCTCGCGGCGGTAGCTGGCGACATCGCCGGCTTCCAGCGGTGCGCTCTGGCGCAGCAGTTGCTGGAACTCGCCTTGCGCCTCGGCGTCGTCGCGTTCGGCCATGCGTGCGCGTGGCTTGGGGCGCGGCTTGGCATTGGCCGGTGGCGTCGCGTTGAGCGGGGCCACCTTGCCGATGGCCGCGCGGAACAGCGCGGCGGGATCTTCGTCGTCGGAATGCGCCATGCGCACAGCTTAGAGCGTGCTGCGTGGTTTGAGGTGAGGGCGGGTGCGGCATCGGCTGTAACGTTCCGCGATGGGGCACGGTGTTGACGGCGGAGCGGGGCGGTCGCGATCGCCAGGCGCAACGCCGGTGCGGCGTCCCGCGCAGAGGCCACCACCACGATCGTCGGCCCGCTGTCAGCGACCTGGCCGGACGCATCCGGTATCATGCACCCGGTTTTCGAGGAGCACCATGCGCGTATTAGTGAGCAACGACGATGGCGTCGACGCCCCCGGCATTCGCATGCTGGCCGAGCAGCTGCGCGGCGCCGGCCATGAAGTGACGGTGGTCGCACCCGATCGCGACCGGTCCGGCGCCAGCAATTCGCTGACCCTGGATCTGCCGATCCGGCTCAAGCGCATCGACCATTACACCTGCAGCGTCGCCGGCACGCCGACCGACTGCGTGCATCTGGCGCTCACCGGCATGCTGGAGTTCGATCCGGACATCGTCGTCTCCGGCATCAACAATTCGGCCAATCTCGGCGACGACGTGATCTATTCCGGCACCGTGTCGGCGGCGATGGAAGGCCGCTTCCTCGGCCTGCCTGCGGTGGCGGTGTCGCTGGTCACCCATAACCACGAACCCAGGCATTTCCAGACCGCCGCGCGTGCGGCGGTGGAGATCGTGGCGCGGCTCAAGGCCGATCCGCTGCCGGCCGACACCATCCTCAACGTCAACGTGCCCGACCTGCCATGGCAGGAGCTCAAAGGCTTCGAGGTCACCCGGCTCGGCAATCGCCATCGCTCCGAACCGTGCCTGCCGCAGACCGACCCGCGCGGCGGCACCGTCTACTGGATCGGCCCGGCCGGGCGCGAGCAGGATGCCGGTCCCGGCACCGACTTCCACGCGGTGCGCACCGGTTTCATCTCGATCACCCCGATCCAGGTCGACCTGACCCGCTACCAGGCGTTGGAAAAGGTCGCCAGTTGGGTCGGCGGCCTGACCGCCGCGCTGGACCGCCCGGCATGACCCCGCGGTTGCGCCTGCAGCCGGAAGCGATCGGCATCGGCATGACCTCGCAGCGCGTGCGTGACCGCCTGGTGGAGCGCCTGCGCGAAGCCGGCATCCGCGACGAGAGCGTGCTCAACGCGGTGCGCACCGTGCCGCGGCATCTGTTCATCGACGAGGCGCTGGCCTCGCGCGCCTACGAGGACACCGCGCTGCCGATCGGCCACGGCCAGACCATCTCGCAACCCTGGGTGGTGGCGCGCATGACCGAGACGGTGCTCGAAGCCGCGCCGAAGAAGGTGCTGGAAGTCGGCACCGGCTCCGGCTACCAGGCGGCGATCCTGGCCGCGCTGGGCCTGGAGGTGCATACCGTCGAGCGCATCGGCGACCTGCTACGGCAGGCGCGCAAGCGCTTCCGCCAGCTCGGCATGAACGTGCGCAGCAAGCACGACGACGGCCGCATCGGCTGGCCCGAGCATGGCCCCTTCGATGCGATCGTGGTCACCGCCGCGGCGCCCGCACTGGTCGATGCCCTGATCGAGCAGCTGGCCCCCGGCGGCTGCCTGGTGGCGCCGGTCGGCGGTCCGTCCGCGCAATCGCTGATCCGCCTGCGCCGCGCTGCCGATGGCCAGATCGAACAAGACGTCCTGGCGCCGGTGACCTTCGTCCCGTTGCTGTCGGGCATGCTGGATTGACCTCTCGGAGCCGCACTGGATGAAGATTTTCGGGCCGTTGTACGAACGCGCCATCCGTTGGTCGCAGCATCGGCGTGCGCCGGCCCTGCTGACCGGACTCAGTTTCGCCGAGGCCATCGTGTTCCCGGTGCCGCCGGAGGTGATGCTGGCGCCGATGTCGCTGGCGCAGCCGCGGCGCGCGCTGTGGTTTGCCACGTTGAGCCTGCTCGGTTCGCTGGCCGGTGCGGTGATCGGCTACCTGCTCGGCCATTTCGCCTTCGCCGCGGTGCAGCCGCTGATCGAATGGCTGGGGTGGACGCAGAAGATCGATGCGCAGGTACACCACTTGCGCGAGGTGATCGCCGAGTCGCCATGGCGCGCATTCTGGCTGTTGGTACTGGCCGGCTTCACCCCGATCCCGCTGAAGATATTCACCTGGGCCTCAGGCATCGTGGGAGTGCCGCTGCTACCGTTCCTGGCGAGCATGCTGGTGGGGCGCGGCAAGCGCGTGTACCTGGTGGCCGGGGCGATCCGCCTCGGCGGGCCGCGCGCGGAAGCCGCGTTGCGCCGCTGGATCGAGCCGCTCGGCTGGGTCGCCTCGGCGATCCTGGCGCTGCTGGTGGTGTGGGTCATATGGAGAGCGAAGGTCGGATGAGCGTCGATCGGGTGGTGCGGAACGGCCTGCGTTGCGGCCTGGGTGTGCTGGTGGCGGTGGCGCTCGGCGCCTGCAGCAGCGCCACGGTGGTCCGCACGCCCGGCGGTGCGCCCGTGCGCGGCACCGCCACGGCCTCGGCACCGCGGGTGTCCGTCCCCAAGCCTGGTGTCAGCGCGACCGTGCGCCGCGGCGACACGCTGTACGCGATCGCCCGCGCCAACAACATCACGCCGCAGGACCTGGCCGGCTGGAACGGCTTGCAGCCGCCGTACACCATCTATCCAGGGCAGTCGCTGAAGCTGTATCCGCCGGGTGGGGCGGTCGCCGCGCGGCCCGGTAGCGGTCCGGTGACGCCGCCGCCGGCATCCGGCGCTGGCGCCGCCGCACGGCCGCCGGCCCTCCCGGCACCGGCCCCGGTCAGCAGCGGCTTCCCCTGGCGTTGGCCGGCCGATGGCGTGGTGGTCAGCCGTTTCGTCGGCGGTGAGGCGACCAAGCAGGGCATCGACATCGGTGGCAGCAACGGCGAAGCGGTGCGTGCCGCGGCGGACGGTGTGGTGGTCTATTCCGGCGCCGGCCTGGTCGGCTATGGCGAGCTGATCATCGTCAAGCACAACGAACAGTGGCTGTCGGCCTACGGCCACAACCGCAAGCGCCTGGTCAACGAGGGCCAGAACGTCAAGGCCGGCCAGCAGATCGCCGAGATGGGCCACAGCGGCGCGGCCCGCGACATGCTGCACTTCGAGATCCGCTACAACGGCAAGCCGGTCGACCCGCTGCTGTACCTGCCGCCGAAGTAACCGGTCGCGTCGCTGCGTGGGCGGATCCCCGGCCCGGCGCAGCGCGCCGGGCGTTCGCCATCGGCGCGGCCCAATGGGCCGCAAGCGCCGCCGGCTCACCCACTACAACGGCAAGCCGGTCGATCCGCTGCTGTACCTGCCGCCGAAGTAACCGGTCGCGTCGCTGCGTGGGCGGATCCCCGGCCCGGCGCAGCGCGCCGGGCGTTCGCCGTCGGCGCGGCCCAGTGGGCCGCAAACGCCGCCGGCTCACCCGCTACAACGGCAAGCCGGTCGACCCGCTGCTGTACCTGCCGCCGAAGTAAAGCCGGCGCGACCAATGGGCTGCCGCCCTGACGCAGCGTGTAGCCGGTCTCCATCTACGGCTTTTCTAGGAGCGGCTTCAGCCGCGGCCGGGTTTCCCAGGGAATGTCACAGGTCGCGGCTGAAGCCGCTCCTGCGGGAGTGAATGTCTGCGGAGTGCGTGGAACGTGTCCGCAGAGACGCCGCCCTGGCTCAACCTTCGAGCAGGAACCCGACCGCCACGCGCCGGCCTTCGGCGGCCAGCACGTTGTAGGTGCGCGCCGCGGCAGCGTTGTTCATCACCTCGATGCCGATGCCGCGGGTCAGGAACAGCGCCATCACCGCCGCGGCGGGAAACACCTGGCGCTCGCCGGTGCCAAGGATCACCAGGGCCGGGTTGAGCTCCAGCAGCGGCTGCAGGTGCTGCGGCTGCAGGTCGCCGGCCGGCGGCGTTTCCCAGTCCTCGACCAGGGTGTCCGGCGCGAGGATGAAGCTGCGGGTCAGCAGCCGGTCGTTCACCTTGGCCTGGCGGCCGTCGGCCATGCGCAGGGCATAGGCGTAGTCGGGCAGGTCCTGGGTCAGTTGCATGGGGTCACCGGAGGCGCGCTCAGGCGCGCGGCAGCACGATTTGCCGGTCTTCCTTGGCCGGGCGATACAGGATCGCGGTATGGCCGATCCGCTGCACCAGCACGCTGTGCGACTGTTCCACCAGACTGCCGATGGCGGCGTCGCGGGCCTCGCGGTCGTCGCCGCCGACCTTCACCTTGACCAGTTCGTGGCGCTCCAGTACCTCGTCCAGTTCGGCCAGGAAGGCCGGGGTGACGCCCTTGCTGCCAATCTGCAACAGGGGTTTGAGGTCGTGGGCCAGGCCGCGCAGGAAGCGGTTCTGGGCCGAGGTCAGGCTGATCGACATGCAGGTGGGAGCAGGGTTGGCAAGGGCGATCAGGGTATCATGGCCGCCCCTTCCGACCGTGCGTCCATGGCCACCCGCAGCAAAAGCAGCCAACGCTGGCTCCGCGAACATTTCGCCGATCCCTTCGTGAAGAAGGCCCAGGCCGAGGGCATGCGCTCGCGCGCGGCCTACAAGCTGGAGGAGTTGCTGCAGCGCGACAGGCTGCTAAAGCCGGACATGGTGGTGGTCGATCTCGGCGCCGCCCCGGGCGGCTGGTCGCAGCAGGTGCGCAAGTCGATGGGCGACCGCGGCCGGGTACTGGCCCTGGACATCCTGGAGATGCCGCCGTTGGCCGGCGTGGAGTTCCTTCACGGTGACTTCAGGGAGGACGCGGTGCTATCGCAATTCGAGGCCATGCTGGGGGAGACCCCGGTGGACCTTGTGCTGTCGGATATGGCCCCCAATAAGAGCGGAATGGATGCGGTCGACCAGCCGCGGATGATGCATCTGGCGGAACTGGCGATGGCGTTCGCCGACAGCCACCTGAAGCCGAACGGCGCGTTCCTGATCAAGCTGTTCCAGGGCGTGGGGTTCGACGACTACATCCGCGACATGCGCCGCCGCTATGAGAAGGTGACCATCCGCAAGCCGGCCGCGTCGCGCAAGCGCTCGCCGGAGGTCTACGCCCTTGGACAGGGCAAGCGCGCCCAGATCAAGTAAGCTGAACGCAAGGCTGAACCCGAAATGCCACGCATCGAGACAGAGTTGAAGGGACACCGGAGCCAATGAGGATGAACGACTTGACCAAGAATTTGCTGTTGTGGGTAGTCGTCGCCGTCGTGCTGATGGTGGTGTTCAATAGCTTTTCGCCGCGCCTCGCGGGCGGCCCGGGCAGCGACAACGTCACCTACTCCCAGTTCCTGAAGGACGTGGATGCTGGACGGGTGAAGTCGGTCGATTTCACCGACGCCACCAACCTGTCGGTCAACGCGATCCGCTTCAAGCGCGCCGACGGCAGCGAGGGTTCGGTCTATGGCCCGAGCGACGACAAGCTGATCGATGTGCTGTACAGCAAGAACGTGGACATCACCCGGCAGAAGCCCGACAACGGCCCGAGCTTCTGGTCGTTGGTACTGAACTTCCTGCCGGTCATCCTGATCATCGGCTTCTGGCTGTTCATCATGCGCCAGATGCAGGGCGGTGGCGGTGGCGCCAAGGGCGCCATGTCCTTCGGCAAGTCGCGGGCCAAGCTGCAGGGCGAGGACCAGATCAAGATCACCTTCGCCGACGTCGCCGGCTGCGACGAGGCCAAGGAGGAGGTCGGCGAACTGGTCGACTTCCTGCGCGACCCCACCAAGTTCACCAAGCTAGGCGGCAAGATCCCGCGCGGCGTGCTGATGGTCGGCCCGCCGGGCACCGGCAAGACCCTGCTGGCCAAGGCCATCGCCGGCGAGGCCAAGGTGCCGTTCTTCAGCATCTCCGGTTCGGACTTCGTGGAAATGTTCGTGGGCGTCGGCGCCAGCCGCGTGCGCGACATGTTCGAGCAGGCCAAGAAGCACGCGCCATGCATCATCTTCATCGACGAAATCGATGCGGTCGGCCGTCACCGTGGCGCCGGCCTGGGTGGCGGTCATGACGAGCGCGAGCAGACCCTCAACCAGCTGCTGGTGGAGATGGACGGCTTCGAGGGTGGCGAGGGCGTGATCGTGATCGCCGCGACCAACCGGCCGGACGTGCTGGATCCGGCGCTGTTGCGCCCGGGCCGTTTCGACCGCCAGGTCGTGGTGGGCCTGCCGGACGTGCGCGGCCGCGAGCAGATCCTCAAGGTGCACATGCGCAAGCTGCCGCTGGCCGACGACATCGAGCCGATGGTGATCGCGCGCGGCACGCCGGGTTTCTCCGGTGCCGACCTGGCCAACCTGTGCAACGAAGCGGCGCTGTTCGCCGCGCGCGAGTCGGTCAAGGAAGTGCGCATGGATCACTTCGACCGCGCTCGCGACAAGATCCTGATGGGCGCCGAACGCCGCTCGATGGCGATGAGCGAGGACGAGAAGACGCTCACCGCCTACCACGAGGCCGGCCACGCCATCGTCGGCCGCCTGGTGCCCGAGCACGACCCGGTCTACAAGGTCACGATCATCCCGCGCGGCCGCGCGCTGGGCGTGACCATGTACCTGCCCGAAGGCGACAAGTACTCGATGAACCGCGTGGCGATCGAGTCGCAGTTGTGCTCGCTGTACGGCGGCCGCGTCGCCGAGGAATTGATCTTCGGAACCGACAAGGTCACCACCGGCGCGTCCAACGACATCGAGCGCGCGACCAAGATGGCGCGCAACATGGTCACCAAGTGGGGCCTGTCCGACGAGCTCGGCCCGATCGCCTATGGCGAGGAGGACGACGAGGTGTTCCTGGGCCGTTCGGTGACCCAGCACAAGAGCGTCTCCGACGACACCGCGCGTCGCATCGACGAAGTCGTGCGGTCGATCCTCGACAAGGCGTATGCGAAGACCACCCAGATCCTCACCGAGAATCTGGACAAGCTGCATACCATGTCGCAGTTGCTGCTGCAGTACGAGACCATCGACGCGCCGCAGATCGACGCGATCATGGAGGGCCGCGATCCGCCGCCGCCGATGGGCTGGAACCGGTCCGGCAAGGACGGCGGCAACGACAAGGGCAATTCGCGGCCGCTGCCGCCGATCGCCGGGCCTGCCGAGCAGGTGTAAGCGAAGGAGCGCCCTTCAGGCGCCGAAAAGCCAGGGAGCGATCCCTGGCTTTTTTGTTGGCGGCGGTGCGGGGCCGGTCGCATCGTTCGATGCCGACTCGCCGCCTGCGCGCGCGTGGGCGACAATGGCACTGCGCTGGCCGCACGTTGCCGCGTCGATGCGATGTGTCGCGGAAACGTCGCGCACGCCGCTGCCGCCATGCGCGTGCGGTGGATGCCGCATGGCGCTGCCCAGCGCCGTGCCGCCGTCCCGCGCCTGCCACGGCCACCACCAGGAGACTCACCGATGTTCGACACCTCGCCAAGCCTGCAGTGCGGCGCCCACCGGCTCGTGCTCGATCGCCCGCGGGTGATGGGGATCGTCAACGTCACCCCGGATTCGTTCTCCGACGGCGGTGCGCACGCCAGCGTGGACGCGGCGGTGGCGCACGGCCTGCGCCTGGCCGCGGAGGGCGCCGATGTGCTGGACATCGGCGGCGAGTCCACCCGCCCGGGTGCGACGCCGGTGCCGGTGGAGGAAGAACTGCGGCGGGTGATTCCGGTGATCGAGCGGCTGGCCGCGCAGACCGCGCTGCCGCTGAGCGTGGATACCTTCAAGCCGGAGGTGATGCGCGCTGCCGTCGCGGCGGGCGCTGGCATGATCAACGACGTGCAGGCCCTGCGGCAGCCCGGCGCGCTGGACGCCGCCGCGGAACTGGGGGTGCCGGTGGTGCTGATGCACATGCCCGCCGACGCCTACGCCGCCGGCAGCGCGCCCGGCTACGACGACGTGGTCGGCGAGGTGCACCGGTTCCTGGCCGAGCGCATCTTCGCCGCGGAGATGGCCGGCATCGACAAGCGGCGCATTCTGGTCGATCCGGGCTTCGGCTTCGGCAAGAGCACCGCCGACAACCTGCAGTTGCTGGCGCAGTTGGCGCGTCTGGTCGAGCTGGGCGTGCCGGTGCTGGCCGGCTTGTCGCGCAAGCGCAGCATCGGCGAACTGACCGGGCGCGAGGTGCCGGAGCAGCGGGTGGCCGGCTCGGTCGCCGCGCACCTGCTGGCCGCGCAACGCGGTGCCACGCTGCTGCGCGTGCACGACGTCGCCGCCACCGTCGACGCGCTCAAGGTCTGGCAGGCACTGCAGGCTGTGCCGTTGCCGCGCGCTTCCACATCGTCGGCCGCGGCGACGATCCGCTGGCCGGACGAGGACTGATGGCAGCCGACCGGCGCCCGCGCGCGATCGCGCTGATGGGCCCGACCGCCTCGGGCAAGACTGCCGCGGCGATCGCCTTGGCCGAGCGCTGCGGTGGCGAGATCGTCAGCGTCGATTCGGCGCTGGTCTACCGTGGCCTGGACATCGGCGCGGCCAAACCCGATGCGGCCGAGCGCGCGCGGGTGCCGCACCATCTGTTGGACCTGCGCGATCCCTGGCAGACGTATTCGGCGGCCGAGTTCGCCGCCGACGCGCGTGTCGCGCTGGAGGCGATCGTCGCCCGCGGCCGGCTGCCGATCCTGGCCGGCGGCACCGGCCTGTACTTTCAGGCGCTGCTGGAAGGATTGGCGCCGATGCCGGCGGCCGACCCGCAACTGCGTGCGGCGCTGGCCGCGCAGGCGCAGGCGCAGGCCGAGGGCTGGGCGGCGTTGCACGCGGAACTGCAGCGGATCGATCCGTTGGCCGCGCAGCGGATCCGGCCTGGCGACGCGCAGCGCATCCAGCGTGCGCTGGAGGTGTACCGGCTCAGCGGCCGGCCGATCAGTGCATGGCAGGCGGATCCGGGGCCGCCGCGGCTGCCGCTGCGGGTGCTGAAACTGGTGCTGGCGCCGGCCGAGCGCAGCGTGCTGCACGGACGCATCGAGGCCCGCTTCGACGCGATGCTGGGGCAGGGCTTGCTCGACGAAGTGCGCGCCTTGCGCGCGTTGCCGCAGATGCAGGCGGTGGCGGAGCCGCTGGCGTTGCCGGCGGTGCGCGCGGTCGGCTACCGCCAGGCCTGGGAGTACCTGGACGGTGTCGGCGATGCGGCCGACTTCCGCGCCCGCGCCGTCGCCGCCACCCGGCAACTGGCCAAGCGCCAGCTCACCTGGCTGCGCGGCGAGCAGGATGCGCGCTGGTTCGACCCCGCGCGCGACGCCGGGCGCCTGCAGACGGCCCTGGACGCCTTCCTCGGCTGATCCGGCCGGCGGCCGCGCTGTGCTGGCGCCCGCGGTTGTGTACCATCGACGTTCCGGACCACGGCAGGGGAGCTGCAGTGCCGTTCCGGACCATAAAAACAATAATCTGGGAGTCAAGCATGTCCAAGGGGCAATCCTTGCAGGATCCTTTCCTCAACGCGTTGCGTCGCGAACGGGTCCCTGTCTCGGTGTATCTGGTCAACGGCATCAAGCTGCAGGGCACGATCGAGTCGTTCGATCAGTTCGTGGTCCTGCTGCGCAATACCGTCAGCCAGATGGTCTACAAACACGCCATTTCCACCGTGGTGCCGGCGCGCAACGTGCGCGTGGGGCCGGGCGGCGGCTATGTGCAGCAGAACGAAGGTGGCAGTGCGGGTGATGATGAAATCGAGTAGTTCGGTGGCCAAGAGCGGAGCGGCGGGTGTTTGATCGGTCCCGCCGCGGCGAACACGCACTGCTGATCCAGCCCTACGCGGGCGGCCCATTGGAAGACGATGTGCTGGAGGAGTTTGCCGACCTGGCGCGCTCGGCCGGCGCCAGCATCGCCGCCACCGTCACTGCGCGCATCGACAAGCCGAGTCCGTCGACCTTCATCGGCAGCGGCAAGCTGGAGGAGGTCAAGGCCGCCGCCGACGCCAGCGGCGCCGATCTGGTCCTGGTCAACCACGCGCTCAGCCCCGGTCAGGAGCGCAACCTGGAGAAGTACCTGGAGCGGCGGGTGATCGACCGCACCGGGCTGATCCTGGACATCTTCGCCCAGCGTGCGCGCAGCCACGAGGGCAAGCTGCAGGTGGAACTGGCCCAGTTGCGGCACATGGCCACGCGGCTGGTGCGCGGCTGGACCCATCTGGAGCGCCAGCGCGGCGGTTCGATCGGCCTGCGCGGGCCCGGCGAAACCCAGTTGGAAACCGATCGCCGCCTGCTGCAGAAGCGGGTGGAGCAGCTGCAGAAGCGGCTGGAGAAGGTCGAGGTGCAGCACACCCAGATGCGCCGTGCGCGGGTGCGCAGCGAACTGCCGCGGATCGCGGTGGTGGGCTACACCAACGCCGGCAAGTCGACCCTGTTCAACGCGCTGACCGGGGCCGAGGCCTACGCCGCCGACCAGTTGTTCGCGACCCTGGACCCGACCGTGCGCCGCATCGCGCTGCCCGGCGGCAACGCCATGCTGGCCGACACCGTCGGTTTCGTGCGCAACCTGCCGCACGAACTGGTGGCGGCGTTCCGCTCGACCCTGTCCGAGGCGCGCGAGGCCGATCTGCTGCTGCACGTGGTCGACGCCGCCGATCCGCTGCGCGAGGAGCGCATCGCCCAGGTCGACGAGGTACTACAGGCGGTCGGTGCCGGCGAACTGCCGCAGTTGCTGGTGTTCAACAAGATCGACCGCATCGACGGCGCCGAGGTGCGCCACGACGCGCAGGACGGGGTGCCGGACACGGCGCGGCGCGAGCGGGTGTGGATCTCCGCGCGCGACGGCCGCGGCCTGGAGCTGCTGCAGCACGTGCTCGGCCAGCGCCTGGGCCTGCGCCACGTGCAGGGCAGCCTGCGCCTGCCGCCGAGCGCCGGCCGCCTGCGTTCACAGCTGCACCAGTTGCAGGTGATCCGCAGCGAGCAGGCCGACGAGGAGGGCTGGCTGCTGCAGGTGGACATCCCGATCACCGAGGCCGAGCGCCTGGCCGCCGCGGCCGACGGCGCGCCGATCCGCGCGCTGCTGCCGCCGCGCGAGCAGGAGGAGTGGCAACAGCGCTGAGCAGCGCCTCGGCGTCGACAAGGTCGATGCCGATTGTCTGGCCGCGTGGCAGCGACACATGCGCCACGTTGGCTGACGGCCGGCCATCCGCCGGCGCGCGCAGGCGCGACAGCCACGGCGAATTGGGCTACAAAGCGCACTGGTTTCCCGAGCTGTGCCATGACGCTTCCCACCGATTCGGAGTTGTTGCAACAGGCCACCGCGCTCAGCGACCGCTTGCGCACCGCGCGCGAGCGCCTGGTCACCGCCGAAAGCTGCAGCGGCGGCTGGATCGCCAAGGTGATGACCGACGTGGCCGGTTCCTCGGCCTGGTTCGACTGCGGCATCGTCGCCTACAGCTACGAGGCCAAGCAGGCGTTGCTGGGCGTGCGCCCGCAGACGCTGGAGCATCACGGCGCGGTCAGCCGCGAGACGGTGATCGAAATGGTGTCCGGCGCGCTGGTCAATTCCGGCGCCAGCGTCGCGGTCGCGGTGACCGGCATCGCCGGCCCCGGCGGCGGTTCCCCGGACAAGCCGGTCGGCAGCGTGTGGCTGGGCTGGAAGCGCCGCGGCGGCTACGCCAGCGCGCAGTTGTTCCACTTCCCGGGCGACCGCGACGCGGTGCGCCGGCAGACCGTGGCGGCGGCCTTGCGCGGTTTGGACGCGCTGCTGTGACTGCGGTCGCGCGCCTGCTCCGAGGATGAGCGCGATGTGGGAGGCGTTGAGCACCGTCCGCGACCTGGGACGCCTGCAGGAAATCGCCTCGGTCCTGATCCGTTACGGCTTCGGCGACGTGGTCCGGCGCATCGGCATGGCCGACGTGCTGGAACGTGCCGGGCGCCTGCTGCACTGGCACAACGCCGAGGAGATGCTGCGCATGTCGGCGCCGCAGCGGGTACGGCGCGCACTGCAGGACCTCGGCCCGACCTTCGTCAAGCTCGGCCAGGTGCTGGCCACGCGCGTGGACCTGCTGCCGCCGGAGTGGACCGACGAACTGGGCGAACTGCAGAACGCCGCGCCGGCGCTGGACTACGTGCAGATCCTGCCGCAACTGATCGAGGCGCTCGGCGAGGAACCGACGGCGATCTTTGCCAGGCTCGAGGAAACCCCGCTGGCCGCCGCCTCGCTGGCGCAGACCCATCGCGCGTGGCTGCACGACGGCACCGCGGTGGTGATCAAGGTGCGCCGTCCCGGCATCCGCGAGGTGATCGAGGCCGACCTGCGGCTGCTGGCGCGGCTGGCCGAGATCGTCGAAGCGCGCGCGCCGGACCTGAAGCGCTACCACCCGGCCGCGGTGGTGCACCAGTTCACCCTGTCGCTGCGCCGCGAGCTGGATTTCGCCGGCGAATGCCGCAACGCCGAGCGCATCGCCGCCAACTTCCAGGGACACGACGAGATCGTGATTCCGCGGGTGCACTGGCAGTGGACCTGCGAGACGCTGAACGTGCAGGACTTCGTCGCCGGCATCGGCGGGCGCGACCTGGCCGGCGTCGAGGCCGCCGGCCTGGACCGGCGCCGGCTGGCGCGCACCGGCGCCGACATCGTGCTGAAGATGGTGCTGGAGGACGGCTGTTTCCACGCCGATCCGCATCCGGGCAACATCTTCTACCTGCCCGGCGAGCGTATCGCGGTGATCGACTTCGGCATGGTCGGGCGCATTTCCGAGCAGCGCCGCTACCAGGTCGTGCAGCTGCTGCACGGGTTGGTCACGCAGGACGCCGAGGCGGTGGCCGACATCCTGTTGGAGTGGACCGACGGCGAGGTCGAGGTCGACGAGGCGCGCCTGCAGCTGGAGATCGCCGCCTTCGTCGACCAGTACCGCGGCGTGCCGCTGAAGGACCTGCGGGTCGGCGCCATGCTCGGCGACGTCACCGCGCTGCTGCGCCAGCACGCGCTGGCACTGCCTGCCGACCTGGCATTGATGATCAAGACCTTCCTGACCCTGGAAGGGGTGGGGCGCCAGCTCGATCCGGACTTCGACATGGCCGGCGCCGCCGCCCCGTACCTGGAGCGGGTGATGCTGCAGCGGTTCGCGCCGCGGGCGATGGCCAGGCGCGGCCGCCGCACCGTGCTGGGCGCGCTGGAACTGCTCGGCGACCTGCCGCGCGATACCCGCCGGCTGCTGCAGGCGGCGCGGCGCGGGCGCCTGCAGTTGAACGTGGAGACCGGCTCGCTGAAGGGCTTCGGCGACCAGGTCAACCGTGCCGCCAACCGCCTGACCATGGGCATCGTCACCGCCGCGCTGATCATTGGCTCGTCGATCGTGATGAACAGCGTCGGCGGCATTTCCAGCCGCTGGCTTCTGGCGATCGGCGTCTGTGGCTTCGTGGGCGCGGCGCTATCGGGCGTGTGGATCCTGTTCTCGATCTGGCGCAGCGGGCGCTGAGCGCGGCGCGCTTTTGAGCACGGTCCGCAGGCGTCGAGGCTGCTGGCCAAGCATCGCGCCGCTTCCAATCGAACCGCTTCCACAGGATTGCCGGTGCGCACGTCCTCCCCTTGTGGGAGGGGCTTCAGCCCCGACGCGATGCACCCGATCGCTCGGCGCACATGGCCTTGACGTCGGGAGGGACGTAGGACCCGAGAAGTAGAGGCTGCGACGTGCCTGCCAATAGGCCGCATTCCCGCAACAGCCGTCGTGCCGACCAGCCAATGCGGCAGACGCGGATGCGCTTGGCGGCCCCATGCATCGCACGCGCCAGTTGCTCGCCAATCGATTTAGTAGTATTACTACTAACCATGGACCTGACCGAAACCCAGCAGGCGATCCTCGACCTGATCGCCGAGCGCATCGAACACGACGGCGTGCCGCCGTCGCAGACCGAGATTGCCCGCGCCTTCGGCTTCAAAGGCGTACGCGCGGCCCAGTACCACCTGGAAGCACTGGAACAGGCCGGGGCGATCCGCCGCGTGCCCGGGCAGGCGCGCGGCATCCGCCTCCTCGGTGGGGCGGCCGCCCCGGCGCCCGCGCCGCAGGTGGACAGCGCCGACGTGCTGCGGCTGCCGGTACTGGGGCGCGTCGCGGCCGGCCTGCCGATCGGCGCGGACATCGGCTCCGACGACTTCGTGGTGCTGGACCGGGTGTTCTTCTCGCCCGCGCCGGACTACCTGCTGAAGGTGCAGGGCGACTCCATGCGCGACGAAGGCATCTTCGACGGCGACCTGATCGGCGTGCACCGCACCCGCGATGCACGCTCCGGGCAGATCGTGGTGGCGCGCATCGACGAGGAGATCACGGTCAAGCTGCTCAAGATCGGCAAGGACCGCATCCGCCTGCTGCCGCGCAACCCGGACTACGCGCCGATCGAGGTGCTGCCGGACCAGGAGTTCGCCATCGAAGGCCTGTATTGCGGCCTGCTGCGCCCCAACCGCTGATCCTGCGTCGGGAGCAGGGCATGTACGACAGCGCCGGCCGGACTTTCCCGACCCCAGACATCGCCATTCGCCGCTGCCGCAACCCGGTCCGGACGAATTATTTTCATCTCGCCACGCACTGTCTCAGTCCGTGCGATACCAGGCCCTTACATTGACCTCACTCCGCAAATCCTCCTCACCTTCCAAGGACACCACAATGGACGAGAACAAAAAGCGCGCGCTCGCCGCCGCCCTGAGCCAGATCGAGAAGCAGTTCGGCAAGGGTTCGGTGATGCGGATGGGCGATCGCGTCATCGAAGCGGTGGAAGTGATTCCGACCGGTTCGCTGATGCTGGACATCGCGCTGGGCATCGGCGGCCTGCCGAAGGGCCGCGTGGTCGAGATCTACGGTCCGGAATCCTCGGGCAAGACCACCCTGACCCTGCAGGCCATCGCGCAGTGCCAGAAGAACGGCGGCACCGCCGCGTTCATCGACGCCGAGCACGCGCTGGACCCGATCTACGCCGCCAAGCTGGGCGTCAACGTCGACGAACTGCTGCTGTCGCAGCCGGATACTGGCGAGCAGGCGCTGGAAATCGCCGACATGCTGGTGCGCTCGGGGTCGGTGGACATCGTGGTGGTCGACTCGGTCGCCGCGCTGACCCCGAAGGCCGAAATCGAAGGCGAGATGGGCGATCAGCTGCCGGGTCTGCAGGCTCGCCTGATGAGCCAGGCGCTGCGCAAGCTCACCGGCAACATCAAGCGCTCCAACACCCTGGTGGTGTTCATCAACCAGTTGCGCATGAAGATCGGCGTGATGATGCCGGGCCAGAGCCCGGAAACCACCACCGGCGGCAATGCGCTGAAGTTCTACGCCTCGGTGCGCCTGGACATCCGCCGCATCGGCGCGATCAAGAAGGGCGACGAGATCATCGGCAACCAGACCAAGATCAAGGTCGTCAAGAACAAGCTGGCGCCTCCGTTCAAGCAGGTCATCACCGAAATCCTCTACGGCGAAGGCATCAGCCGCGAGGGCGAACTGATCGACATGGGCGTGGAAGCCAAGCTGGTCGAGAAGGCCGGCGCCTGGTACAGCTACGGCAGCGAGCGCATCGGCCAGGGCAAGGACAACGCCCGCGGTTACCTGCGCGACAACCCGCAGGTTGCGGCCAAGCTGGAAAGCGAGCTGCGCGAGAAGTTCCAGCCCACGGAAATCGCCCCGAGCGAGGCCGAGGCGGAAGACGACGACGCGTAATGGTTTTCTGCCGGGGGAGCGGTGGAGTCAGTGCCGCTCGTCTCCCTCGGCAGTCTTGAGCAAGCCAGGAGGGCGCGCGCCAGGGACGGCGCATTTCGAATCGGGGTGACATCGCCCATGAGCGACGAACAGGCACACGAAGCACCACGTCGGCGTCGCCGGCAACCGGAGCAGACGCCGCTGCAGAAGGCGCTGAGTCTGCTGGTGCGGCGCGAGCATTCGCGCAAGGAGCTGACCCGCAAGCTGCGTGCGCGTGGGGTGGAAGCGGACGCTGCCGCGGAAGCGGTGGAACGCCTGAGCGGCGAGGGCTGGCAGGACGATGGCCGCTTCGCCGAGCTGCTGGTGCGCAGCCGCGCCGGGGCAGGGTATGGCCCGCTGCATATCCGTGCCGAGCTTGGCACCCACGGCCTGGACAGCGAGGCCGTCGCCACCGCGATGGCTGTCTTCGAGGGCGACTGGACCGAAAACGCCCGCGATCTGGTCAGGCGCCGCTTCGGCGCTACCGGGGCGATGGACTTGCCGCAGCAACGCAAGGCCGCCGATCTGCTGGCGCGGCGCGGTTTCGATGGGGACAGCATCCGCGCTGCCGTGCGCGACGCTGCGGAGGACTGAGCGGGCCGGGCCTGCTACCCTTGGCGAGTTGTCTTGTCCGGTTTC
This sequence comes from Xanthomonas sp. F1, assembly GCF_014199855.1. Classification (NCBI taxonomy): domain Bacteria; kingdom Pseudomonadati; phylum Pseudomonadota; class Gammaproteobacteria; order Lysobacterales; family Lysobacteraceae; genus Xanthomonas; species Xanthomonas sp. F1. The sequence goes on from NZ_JACHOK010000002.1 coordinate 981,047, forward strand.
CGTGGCGCCCTCATCTAGGAGGGAGTTGCCGGAAGCCCGTCCGCTCGTCTATAGCCAGCCCATGAACGCACCCGCCAAATTCTCCACCTCCCAGATCCGCAGCGACTTCCTCGACTTCTTCAAGGGCAAGGGTCACACCATCGTGCCGTCCGCGCCGCTGGTGCCCGGCAACGACCCGACGCTGCTGTTCACCAATTCCGGCATGGTGCAGTTCAAGGACGTGTTCCTGGGCGCCGAGAAGCGCAGCTACGTGCGCGCGGCGGACGTGCAGCGCTGCCTGCGCGCCGGCGGCAAGCACAACGACCTCGATTCGGTCGGCTACACCGCGCGCCATCACACCTTCTTCGAAATGCTCGGCAATTGGTCGTTCGGCGACTACTTCAAGAAGGACGCCATCGCCTGGGCCTGGGAGCTGCTGACCCAGGTCTGGAAGTTGCCGGCCGAGCGCCTGCTGGTCACCGTCTACCACACCGACGACGAGGCCTACGGCCTGTGGCGCGACATGATCGGCGTGCCTGCCGAGCGCATCGTGCGCATCGGCGACAACAAGGGCGCGCCGTATGCCTCCGACAACTTCTGGCAGATGGCCGACACCGGCCCCTGCGGCCCGTGCACCGAGATCTTCTACGACCACGGCGCGCACATCGCCGGCGGTCCGCCGGGGTCGCCCGACGAGGATGGCGACCGCTTCATCGAGATCTGGAATCTGGTGTTCATGCAGTTCGACCGCCAGCCCGACGGCACCCTGGTGCCGCTGCCGGCCCCCTGTGTGGACACCGGCATGGGCCTGGAGCGTCTGGCCGCGATCCTGCAGCACGTGCACACCAACTACGAGATCGACCTGTTCCAGACGCTGATCCGCAAGGCGTCCGAGCTGACCGGCACCGCCGACCTCGAGAACAAGTCGCTGCGCGTGATCGCCGATCACATCCGTGCCTGCGCGTTCCTGATCGTCGACGGCGTGCTGCCGTCCAACGAAGGCCGCGGCTACGTGCTGCGCCGGATCATCCGCCGCGCCCTGCGCCATGGCTGGATGCTCGGCGTGCGCCAGCCGTTCTTCAGCAAGCTGGTGCCGACCCTGGTGGAGCTGATGGGCGAGGCCTATCCGGAACTGGCCGCAGCCCAGGACACCGTGCTGCGTGCCCTGCAGGCCGAGGAGGAGCGCTTCGCCGAGACGCTCGATGCCGGCATGAAGATCTTCGAGGACGTCGCCGCCAAGGCGCAGGGCGGGGTGATCGCCGGCGAGGATGCTTTCCGCCTGTACGACACCTACGGTTTCCCGCTGGACCTGACCCAGGACATCGCCCGCGAGCGCGACCTGCGCGTGGATGAGCAGGGCTTCGAGACGGCGATGGACGAGCAGCGCCGGCGTGCGCGTGAAGCCGGCAAGTTCGGTGGCGGCGTGCAGTTGCCGGCCGATCTGGTGGCGACCCTCGCCCCGACCGTGTTCCTGGGTTACGACAGTCTGCAGGCCGACGACCTGCGCGTGGTCGCGCTGCTCAAGGACGGCCGCCCGGTGCAGTCGGCCCAGGCCGGCGATGCGGTGATCGTGCTGACCGACAGAACGCCGTTCTATGCCGAATCCGGCGGCCAAGTCGGTGATCTCGGCATATTGACCGCCGCGGGTACCCGCCTGACGGTCACCGACACGCAGAAGTTTGCCGGCCAGTTCCATGGCCACGTCGGCACCTTGGAAGAAGGCAGCCTGAAGCTTGGCGATGTGCTCGCCGGCCAGGTCGATGTCGAGCGCCGCAGCGCCACCATCCTCAACCATTCCGCGACACACCTCCTGCACGCGGCCCTGCGCGAAGTGTTGGGCACCCATGTCCAGCAGAAGGGCTCCTTGGTGGCGCCGGACCGCCTGCGCTTCGACTTCTCGCACTTCCAGCCGATCGGGGCCGAGGAACTGGCGCTGATCGAGCGCAAGGTCAACCAGCAGGTCCGCGCCAACAACGCGGCCGAAGTGCATCAGATGGGCATGCAGGAAGCGCTGGATTTCGGTGCGATGGCGCTGTTCGGCGAGAAGTACGGCGAGCGCGTGCGCGTGCTGAAGATGGGCGACTACTCCACCGAACTGTGCGGCGGCACGCACGTCGGCCGGACCGGCGACATCGGCCTGTTCAAGATCACCAGCGAAGGCGGCGTCTCCGCCGGCGTGCGCCGCATCGAGGCGGTGACCGGGCAGGGCGCGCTGGACTATGTTGCGTCCGAGGAGGCCCGGCTGCGCGAGGCGGCCGACCTGGTCGGCGGCAACAGCCATGACGTGGTCGACAAGATTCGCCAGCTCGGCGAGCGCTACAAGCGCATGGAGCGCGAGTTGGAAGCGCTGAAGGCCAAGCTGGCGTCCGGCGCCACCGCCGACCTGGCCGGATCGGCCGTCGACGTCGCCGGCGTGAAGGTCCTCGCCGTGCGGCTGGAAGGCTTCGATGCCAAGGCCCTGCGCGAGGCGATGGATCGCCTGAAGCAGCAGTTGGGCGACAGCGTGATCGTGCTGGCCGGTGCCAGCGAGGGCAAGGTCGCCCTGGTCGCTGGCGTGAACGGCAGCCCAATGGGACGGGTCAAGGCCGGGGAACTGTTGAGCCACATCGCCGGTCAGATCTCGGGCAAGGGCGGCGGCCGCCCGGACCTCGCCCAGGGTGGTGGCGAGGACGGGCCCGCCCTTGCCCCTGCACTCGCCGGCGTCCCCGCCTGGGTCAAGCAACATCTCCCCTGAACATACGAGCGGCGCGCCTTGCTGGCAGGGCGCGGCTTCCCGTAACATCACCCCTCTTTTCACTTTCATTATGGGGCGTGCCGCAGCGCGGGCGCCGTGCCGGTGAGACCCACCGGTTCCCTGGAGAATTTTAAAAATGTTGATCCTGACTCGCCGGGTAGGCGAAACCTTGATGATCGGCGATTCGGTCACCGTGACGGTGCTTGGGGTCAAGGGCAATCAAGTGCGTATCGGCATCACCGCGCCCAAGGACGTGGCGGTGCATCGCGAAGAGATCTACCAGCGCATCCAGCGCGGCGACGAGCCGAACTCCCATGGCGGCGGTCACGGCGATCAATCTGCCGATTGATGCGTCGAAAGGGTTTACCTGAGACCCCACAACCCGGTATTCTTCGCGCCCGGTCGCGGAAATATCCGCAGCGCAGAAATCCGGAGTGATGCCCGAGTGGCTGAAGGGGCTCCCCTGCTAAGGGAGTATAGGGTCAAAAGCTCTATCGAGGGTTCGAATCCCTCTCACTCCGCCAGTGTCAAGGAAACGCCCGCAAATCGACGATTTGCGGGCGTTTTTTTTCGGGCGACCTTTGCACTTTCATGCGCGTCGCGCACTCTCCCGTGCGCGGGAGGTCGGCCGCTATAATGTTCGTTTGCCGGTCCTGCTGACCTACAAGGGCATTGCGGACATAGAGTCATCAAGTGCTGCATTGGCACGACATGCGGTCGTGCCGCGCCTAGCGGTGCGCTGCTGCTTGCTGCTGTCACAGCGCGTCGCTCACGCCTTCGCCGCCCACTAGGAGCGGCAGCCGGTGATCAGATGGCTAGAGCGCTTGAGGGGCGCTTGGTGGGTAGGTCGTCGCCACAAGTGTACGAGACTGCTTGCGGCGCTTCATTGCGGCGGGTGCAGATCAGGAAAGCGGCACGTCGCTCTTTCAACAACTGCACTGTGCGGCACTCGGTGCCGTTATGCGCAGTATGGTCGCTGAGTCCATCGAGCCGCTCAGCTAGCGTGCCTCGTTGACCCGATCCTTGCCGGTCCGCGACAGGTGTCTACATGGCAAGAGCGTCCGTCAGTTCATCTTTCAGAAGATCCGTGTGCCTGAGGACGTGTCGGCCTTCGGAGCGAGCTGGAATGGGGGCCAACCCGCAGGCGCTGTCGTGTCGAGCATGCACTCTGCGGAGCGGAAAAGGAAAACGCGCTTTAGCGTGACGGCGCCTTCGGCAGTCCGCGTGCGATGTCCAGCACGGCACTGGCCAGACGCAATCGTGCTTCCATGGAGATGTTCCGGTTGATCAACAAGACGATGCCGATCCTGTCCGATGGATTGAATGCGACGTAAGCGCCAAAGCCACGGGTCGAGCCGGTCTTGTTGATCAGGACGTTTTGCTGTGGCTGCAAGGGGGGCGTCAGTGCTTCCACGGCGTTGCTTTCGTAGATGACTTTCTGGGAACTGTTCGTCAACAGCCCGTTCTGGGTGGTGGGATAAGGAATCTGCTCCCAGACCAGGTCCTGGGTCATGTCGCCTAGCTTGAAGTAACCGGTGTGGGTGTCTTCGATGGCTTGCCTCAGCGCAGGCTGTACCTCGATCAGGCCGAGATTGATTTCGACAAACCGCAGCAGATCCTTGGCGCTGGTCTTGATGCCATAGGTCGGCTCCCAGAGTGCGCCGGGCTTCATCCTCACAGGTACATTGTTCTCATCGTAGCCCTGTGCGTACAGCGCCTGTTTTTCGGGCGGAACGTAAAGGTAGGTGCTGGGCAGCGCAAGCCTGGGAAGCAGAATGCCTTCCATCGCCTTGCGAAACGGGACATGCATGCTTTTTGCCGTGATCAGCCCCAACATGCCAATGCTCGGGTTTGCGTAGGTGCGCTTCGTGCCGGCCGGGTACTGAGGCTTCCATGCCTGGAAGTAGGCAGTTGCCTGGGCGTCGCTTTTGACGTCCTCCGGCATCTGCATCGGGAAGCCGCCTGCCGTGTGCGTTCCGAGGTTGAGCAGGGTGACCTTGTCGATGTCGTGACCCTTCATCTCCGGCAGATACTTGCTCGGGTGATCCATCAGGGACAGCTTGTGGTTGACCTGCGCATAGGCGGCCAAGGTGGCGGTGAACGTCTTGCTGATCGAGCCGATCTCGAACAAGGTGTCCTTGCCGACCCTTGCCTGCGTCGTTCGCGAGGAGACGCCATAGGTGGCGTAGTAGTCGGTTCCATCGACCGTCACGGCGATGGCCACTCCGGGCACGTCGTACTGCGTCATGAACGCCTGCACGGTGCGCTGTAGCTGCTTTTCCGCGTCTGCCCGCGAAGTGGGCGCGTCCTTCGCGCTGCCGATGGCGGCAACGAAAAGCAAACAGAGGGCCAAAAGCCTCTTCATCGTCTTTACCCTTCCTTCTTTCTAAGTGCCGAGGAGAGTGGCGATCGCGTGCTTTCCGCGGATCGTGCCGCTTTCGCGTTCGACAGGATGGACAAAAAGGCGACGCGAAGGAAGCGGCTCGGTCACGGGCGTTCCGTTGCCGGCTAAATGGCCGCCGATCGTGGGCTTGACGATGGTCTGCGCATGAGGGTCGCCAGGCATTCGGCCAGATAGTCGATGTCCGAAGAGGTGTTGTAGACGTGAGGCGACAGCCGAAGCAGCGCCAGGTCCTGGCGCTCGACGACGGAGACCTCCAGACGAAACCGGTCCCAAAGCACGCCTTGCAGTTGCGCCGGCATTGCTGCAGTGGGCAACTCGAAGGCGATCATTGGCCCGCTTAACAAAGGATCGGAGGGCGTCGCCGCGATCAGGCCCAGCGCTGTGAGGCGTACGCGCGCATGCTCCGCCAGCATGCACATGTGGGCGCGGGCCCGGTCCGGTGCGAAGGAACGGTGGAAGGCGATGGCGTCGGGCAGGGCGAGCCATGGGCAGATGTCGCGTGTTCCCTCGCATTCGAGCCGCCGCAGCCGAGGTGTACTGCCGAATCGATCGCGTTCGTCCGGCGCCGAGGTGGCCTGTGCGCTGTGGTGCCCCCAACTGATCGTCAGTGGTTGCAGTCGCTCTTCCCGTTCGCGCCCGAGATAGAGAAAGCTCGCACCGCTGGGCGCAAGCAGCCACTTGTGGCAACTGCCGACGTAGAAGTCGCAGGGGATCTGCCGCAGTCGCAGCGCGCTGGCTGCCACGGCATGCGCGCCGTCGACCACGCTGATGATGCCGCGCTGCCGCGCTTCTTCGCAGATTCGCCGGGCGGGCAGCACCAGCCCGGTGGCCGAGGCGATGTGACTGAAGAAGATCAGGCGAGTCTGCGGTCCCATGGCGTGAACGGCCATTTGCACGATTTCCTCGGGGTCCGACGGCATGGGCGGGGTCCGGAAGGTACGAATCGCCAGGCCGTGCCGGTCCGCCACGCGTTCCCAACACCACCGCATGGTCAGGTATTCCTGGTCGCTGAGCAGGATCTCGCCGGGAGCGGGAAGCGTCAGCGACGAAGCAACGAGGTTCACCGCGGCACTGACGCTCGCGGTGAAAACAAGGCGGTTGGGAGGGCAGCCCAGGAATTCGGCCAACTCCTCGCGTGCGCGCCAGAGCAGATCGGGCGCCTGACGCAACAGGAAGTCCGTGGGTTCCTCCGCAAGCCGGTGCCGAAGCGCCGCCGTCGCCTCGAACACCGTGCGGGGGAGCGGGCCGAATGAACCCGCGTTCAGATAGACGACGGGGGGTGGCAACAGCATGCGCTCACGCACGCTCTTCGCGTCGATATGCGAAATCATGAACAAATTTTCCCACAGGGATGATGAGCGCGCTGGCGCGCACCGTCGGCGTGGCGCGCGCTGTACGCTCTAGGATTGCGGCGTCATGACGTGCATCTCCATGTAATTGGCGCCGCACCACTCTCCGAAGGTGGCGTGCTCGCCGCTCAGGTCGTCGCCCATGCCGAGCGCCTTGGCGAGCGGCACGGAGAAAGTGAATTCCGAACGGGGCCGCAGGAAAAGCACGCTTGATGTGCGGTTGCTGCCGATCCGTTGCGTCACGCTCGGTGAAACCACCCGGTGCTGCGGTGCCTTGATCTTTCCATCAGAGACCAGGGGTGCGATGGACCCGCAGAAGACCACCACGCATCCTGGACGTGGCCCCAACTCGATGAAGTGTCCGTCGATTTCCACCTGCAGGCTGACGAATCCGTTCGGGCATGGGGTCTGCAAGATCAGGGAGACGATTGACAGGTCGTAGTGAGGCGCCATGCGATTGGGCTGCTGTTCGGCGCAACGGTCTTCGGGGACGTCGGGGAAGTAGCGGAATCGCAGCACTGGATCGCAATCGAGCAGGGCGTCGATATCGGTGTGGAGATGGACATCCATGCTTCGGAGCACCGCGTTCGCCGTCTGCTGCGAAATGGCGTAGTAGATGTCGAAGTAATTGCTCCACAGCCGTTGGAAGTCCTGTGTGGGAAAGAGGTTGCCGGAGATTCCCATGGAGTAGACCATCGCGTAATCGGAATACTCGCCGGTATTGGTGCAGCGCGCAGTGCTTTCGGAGCCTAGCGGAGAAAAACCACGGCGCATGTTCGGTCTAGTGTTGGTGACAGCCTGCTTCGCGGAGTCGTCGGCGTTGGCGAAGAACGTCATCGCGGCGTTTCCCGCCTGGACGTGCGCATCGTTCAGTGGGCCGTTCACCTCGAGATAGAAGACGCCTAGCTCGCTCACGCAGCGGCGCAGTTCTCTCATCTGCTCGCCACGCATGATGTTTTCCAGCGCGAAAGTCGGAACGGTCCGTTCGTTCATGCGCTTGCACTCCTTCTATGATGGACCGCTTCAGCGGTCAGGCCATGGTCGCGGCGCGAGAATCGGTGGCCGTGGAGCGGAGATTGACGTAATTTCCGCCGATCCAGTCTCCGAACGTGGCGGTGTCGCCGGTGAAATCGACGTCCAGGCCGACAGCCTTGGCGAGCGCGACCGGGAATCGAAAATCTAGCTTCGGACGCAGGAAAAACACGCTGGAAGTACGCGCGCTGCCGCTGCGCTGGCTGATCGACGGCGAAGCGACCTGATGCCGCGGCGCCTTTATCTTTCCGTTCGATACGAGCGGGGCGACTGCGCCGCAGAACACCACCATGCAACCGGGCAGGGGTGGAACATCGACATAGCGGCCGTCCACGGCGCACTGCAAGCTGACGAAGCCGTTGGCGCAGGGCGTCTGCTGGATGGTGGTAATGATGGAGAGATCGTAGTGCGGGGCCATGCGGCGTGGTTCCTGTTCCGCGCATCGGTTTTCCGGAACTTCTGGGAAGTAGCGGAAACGCAGCAATGGATCGCACTCCAGGAACGCATCCAGTCCCTCCTCGGGGTCCACGTCGGCAGCCTGCAGCACGCACCGCGCGATGTCCTTGGTTACGCCGTAAAAGCGATCGAAGTAGGCGGTCCAAGTGTCCTCGAAGGGTTTGGAGGGGAACAGGTTTTGCGAAACCCCGATCGAATAGACCATCGAGTAATCCGTGTACTGGCCGCCCTTGGTGATCTTTGCGGTACTTTCCGCTTCGAGGTCGGAAAATCCCCGGCGGATGTTGGGGGTGAGATTGCGTAGCGCGTTCTTTTGTTCCGCACTGCCGTTCTCGAACAGGTCCATGACGGCCTCCATCGCGTTCCGATGCTGCCGTTTCAGGTCTTCGTCCTCCCGGATGTAGAAAACGCCGGTACCGAATAGCGACTTGCGTAAAGAATCGTTGTGAATGCGCTGCTTGAGCTCATCCAGTTCAAAGACATGGATTCCTGTATCGGTCATTTCTGTCGCCTCGGCGCTGGAAGGGAATGTGCAGATGTCGTGTACGGCTCAGGTCAAGCGGGTCAGGTCTGGCCGTTGGCCTTGATCAGATCGAGAAGCCCGTGCTGCAGATAGTCGCCATAGGAAAGAGTTCGGTTGGTGCTGGCGGGAAGATGTTGAGCAGGGGCGAACGGGGCGATGGTGCTTTTGTAGGAGAGGTTGGCAAAGAAGGGAATGGAAAGGCGCTCGGCGTTGATGAACTTGACCCGGTGCACCGGTGCTGGGTAGTAGTCATGCGTGATATGCGCCATGTAAGTCCCGCAATTGACCAGGAAGTGCTCTTCGGATGCGGGGATGTCCACATAGCCTTCTGCAGTCTCGACCTGCAGGTTGGGAACGGCTGTCTGATACAGGACGGTGATCAGCGACACGTCCTGATGATGCTCGAAGCTGAGTTTCGTTCCGTCGGCTGCGATTTTGACTGGCGGATAGTCTTCAAGGTACGGATAGCGGATCAGTGACACCGCTGACAAGGTGTCTTGTGCAGTGAAGTGGGAATCGAAGAACGTTTCGTTCTTTCCAAGGGCGATGGCGAATCCACGCAAGATCAGGGAGGCGACGTCGAACACGTCCGTGTAGTAGCGCTCGTAGAATGGGCGAAAGCCGGGATGCCTTTCCTCATCGGGCCAGATGTTGACTTCGTGGGAAGGCAGCCCCTCCCTGATCAACGCATGTTCCGCGTTGAATGATGGATTCAGATAGCAAAACGATTCGTTGGCTTTCCTGCCCTTCACCGCCATGTAGTAGCCGTTGCGGTTCCTCGGATTGGCGGGATTGTAGGCATTGATCGCCAAGGCCCATTTCTCCGCGTCGGACATGGCCATGTGCCAGTCCGTGGTTACTTTCTGCAGCGCTGCCAGATCGACGCCGTGATTGGCTGCATAGAAGAATCCGGAACTGCGGCAAGCGCGGTCTATTTCGGCGGCGGCATCGCGCTTGGCGGCCGGGTCCCTGCCCGCGAGCCTGGAAATGTCGATCACCGGTACGTCTGCATGGCTGTTCATGGTCATCTCTGTCGCTAAGGGAAGTTGTCGATGCGTCAGGCGGATGTGTAGTGCGCTCGGGTCTAAACGGTGACCCTTTCCTGGATCAGGGATGCCGTCGTCGAGCACACCTTGCCCACGGTCGCTTTCTCGTGGATCCAGGAGAAGTGGCTGTTGTCTCCGAGGGTCTGCAGAGTGAAGGACGAAGGCGGCAGCAACGTATCGAGATTGTTGAAGGGTGAACTCGCGTAGTACTCGAAGACCTTGCGCTGCTCGTCGCTGCGGTGGTCGGAAATCGGCTCTACGGCCTTGAAGAGCACGATGTTGTCGGCGGTTTCCGCCAGCGTTGCCAGCGCCTTCTGGTTTGGTCTGTAACGGTGATTGATCGGGTCGAGCGAGTTTCCATGCTTGGGCAGGCGTAGGTCGTCTACCGCCTTCTCCACATTGAAGAACGAATCGACCATGAGCAGATTCGAAACCGCTTCACCTTCGCGCAGCAATTGCAGCGACATCTCCAGGGAGACGACGCCGCCGAAGCTCCATCCGAAGAAGTTGTAGGCGCCGCTTGACTGCAGCTGGCGTACGTGGTGCATGTAGTATTTGGCGATTTCCTCGAAGGACTGCATGGGGCTGTGCAGGTGCACGTTGTTGAACAGCACCAGGCGTAGGGTGGGGAGCTGTTTCGCCAGGTTGTTGAGGTAGCTTTCCGCCCCGCCTTCGCCCGGCGGAAGGACGAACAGGGTGGGGCCCGCAGCGGCTTCGTTGATGACGAAGTAGGGCTCGAAATCGAGGGTGTGGCGGCGCGCGGGAGAAGGCCTTGCAGGTTCAGCGCGTCGCGTTGCGTGCTTGCCGACATGCGCGCAGAACGCCTGCAGTGCCGCCTCCAGCGATTTGGCGAATTGCCCGGCCTGTTCGGCGACCAGGCGGCTGTCCACATCCACCACCATCCGCGTCCCGATGCAGCGTGCGGTGATATCTATCACGCAGTCGTTCGCGTGTTGGTCGCTGCTGGACGTGCTGATGCCGCACATCGCCGGATCCAGTTGCCAGCGCGCGGTGACATCATGCGCATCGCCTGCGTCGGCGGCGCCCGGATCGGCGAAGCTGCCCAAGTAGTTGAAGCTGACCTCGGGAAGCGGGGCAGCACCGCTGCCGTAGGCGCCGCGGAGCGCGCCGTAGCCGATGCCATTGCAGGGAACGCAATCGCGATTGGCGCGTGTCGCCGCCAGGCTTTGCCCCATGTCGTCCTCGCTGACGACGGCGAGTGGGTACATGGCGGTGAACCACCCCACGACGTCCTGGACGTCCGGAGCACCCTGCAGTACTTCCCGGCCATGGCTCTCCATGGTGACGAAATGGCGGGTCCGGCCAGTAATGCCGCGCAGCGCCCGCGCCAGCGCGGCCAACATCAGGTCGAGCGTGTGCGCCTCGCCGGCTCTACGACCCCGGCCCATCAACACCGTCGTGTCTTCGTCGCTGAGCGCAAAGCGCGTGCGGTGGCCGGCGACGTTGGAAGGATCCGCGCGTAGTGCCGACCGTTCCGCCGCGACCTGTTGCGCGATCTGCTGCCAATACTGCACTTCTCCGGTTGCGGGGACATACGCTTGCAACGCCTGGGACCAACGGCGGATGTCGCCCGCCGGTGGATCCAGTTCGGCGCCATGGTAGAGGGCTTCCAGATCGCGGCACAGGATTTCCCAGCTCACCGAATCCACGATCAGGTGATGCAGGGACATCCAGATGCGCGCCGAACCGTCGGCGAATCCATGGACCACGGCGGCCCTGCACAGCGGCCCGCGTTCCAGGTCGAAGCCGCCCTGCAGTGCAGCCAGTTGCCATGCCAGTGTGTCTTCGCCCGAGACGCGCAGATCGATGGCGTGGAGTGGAATGTCGCTGTCCTGAGCGTAGAACTGAGCGATGCCTGCGGGGGTTGTCGTGGTAGCCCTGTACCTGAGCCGGAATGCATCGTGGTGTCGTGCCAGCCTGCCGAGGGCGATGTGGAGTCGGCCCGTGTCCAGCGCAGGAGTGCGGATGGTCAGGTACTGGTTCCAATGCCCGCGGTCGTGCAGGTCCTTGGCGAAGAACCACGCCTGGATGGGCAGCAGCGGACATTCGCCGGCAGGTGCCGTATGGACCTGCGCAGGCAGCGTGTCTGCCGGATCCTTCAGGACATGTTCGGCGAACGCGGAGACGGTGGGAAAGTCGAAGACGTGTTTCACGCTGACCTTGTGGCCGAACGTTCTGCGGATCTGGCTGGTCAGGTGCAAGGCGGCGATGCTGTCGCCGCCGATCTGGAAGAAGTCGTCGTGGATTCCGACCGCCCGGCCATGAAGCACATCGCTCCAGATACGACAAAGGCGCGATTCGGTCCGTTGCGAAGGTGCCGCGTAGAGCGCGACGGATTCCGTTGGGCGCAGACGCGCCAGCGCGCCTGTATCGAGCTTGCCGTTCACGGTCAACGGCAGAGCATGCTCCACCCTGATCAGGCTCGACGGCAGCATTGCCGATGGCAGCTTCGAACGCAGATGGCGGGACAGGGCAGTTTCGTCGAGCCCTGGTTCGGCGACGTAGTAGCAGATCAGCCGGTCGTTGCTGTCTTCGTCGCCACAGTGGGCGATCACGGCGCATTGCGTCATGCCGGGGAAGGATGCGGCCACCTCCTCGACCTCGCCGGTTTCGATGCGAATGCCGTTGATTTTCACCTGCTGGTCGTTGCGGCCGAAGAACTCCAGTTCGCCGCTGTGGCGACGGCGGGCTAGGTCTCCGGTCTTGTACAGGATGCCGTTGCGCCCGTGTTGTCGATCCTCTGCGCTCTGGAAGGGATTGGCGATGAAGCGTTCGCGCGTCAGCGCGTCGCGATGGAGATAGCCTGCGCCGACGCAATCGCCTCCCAGATAGATCTGGCCAAGGCCGCCCACCGGCAGTTCGCGCAGTGTGTCGTCAAGGATGAGCAATGCGCTGTTCGGGATGGTTTGACCGATGTCGTTACGGTACAACGCGCCGGGCGCGAAGTACCTGATGGTGTTGTAGACGCTGGTTTCGGTGGTTCCGTAGGCGTTGTACAAGGGCCCCCGGTACTCCTGGCGGATCTTTTCGAAGTGGTGGCGTCGAAATGTTTCGCCCGCGACAAGCACTGCGTTTAGGTGATCGAATCGTGACAGGTCGAATAGCTGTAGGTGGGTAGGGGTACCGCTGATGTAGCTCAGGTGTTCCTGATTCATGCGTCGATAGAATGCGTCGTCGAAGACCAGCGTGGACTCGGGAATGATCAAGGTGTTGCTGCTCAGGATCGACAACAACAACTGCTCCACCGAGAAGTCGAACACGTAGTTGGCGAGGAAGAGCACGCCCTGGCGCGGTGATCCGACCTCGGCATCGCCGAAGTAGCGGCGCGCAAGGCCTTCGCGGAAGCTCAGCACGTTGCGGTGCCTGACCAGTACGGCCTTGGGCCTGCCGGTGGTGCCCGACGTGTAGATCGCGTAGGCGCGGTGGTCGCCGCCCGCAGTCGTTGCCGGGTTCGGCAACGTGGCCTCCTCCGGTGGCAGCGTCTGCACACTCACGACGGGCATGTCGTGATGGCGTACCAGTCGCTGGACGCGCTGTTCGTGGGCGGCTTCCGTCACCACGATGCGCGCGCGGGTGTCTTCCAGCATGAATGCGACGCGTTCGTCGGGATAACCGGGATCGATGGGCACATAGGCCGCGCCGGTTTTCCATGCGGCCAGAATGGCGATCACGGACCACTCCGTCTTGTCCAGCACTAGCGCGACGAAATCGTCGGGTTCCAGCGATACGCGGTTCAACAGGGTGTGTGCAAGTTGGTTGGCGCGTGCATTGAGGTCGGCATACGTCAGCCGCGTGTCGCCATGCACCAAGGCGACATCGTGCGCCATGTCCGCGGCGATCCGTTCGAAGGCGGCGTGCAAGGTATCGGCCGGTCGCAGTGGGACCAGGGGCGTCGCCGGCAGTGCGCACAAGTCCGTGCCGACATAGCGGATGTCGGACAGCACTGCGGACTCGGACATCGGCGCGAGACGGCAGAATTCCTGAAGGATATGCCGGTACGTGGCGATGATGCCGTCGATGCTCGCGGCGTCGAATAGCGACGCGGCATAGGTGAAGTTGACCGCAAGCCCGTCGGCCTTTTCAGAAACGGTCACGGATAGGTCGAACTTGGCCGTGGTTCTGCCTTCGTCCTCCGGCACGTGCACATGCATCGCCGACCAGCCATCCTCCACGGACTCCCTGTTCAACAGGCTGAAGACCGCCTGGACGACGGGGTGGCGGCTCGTGTCCTTGGCGACTTCCAGGCGCTTGACCAGTTGTTCGAACGGCAGGTCCTCGTGCAATTGCGCCTGCAGCACGACGCCGCCGACGTCCCGCAGGTAGTCCAGCAGTCGGTCACCGCTGTCGATGCTGGTCCTCAGCACCAGCAGGTTGACGAAGAACCCCACAACGCCATCGAAATCGACGTGCCTGCGATTGGCCGATGGGGTGCCGACGATCAGATCGTGCTGCCCGCTGTAGACCTTGAGCGTGAGGTAGTAGGCAGCGAGCAGGACGCTGAAGAAACTGGTACGCGTGGTCTGCGCCAGGACCTTCAGTTGATCGGAGGTGCCGATGTCGATGTCGAAGACGATCTCTTGGCCGAGATAGTCGAATTGCGCTGGGCGCGGATGATCGAGTGGCAGGTTGAGCGGCCGCCAGTCGGCGAGCGAACGTTCCCAGTAGTGGAACAGTGCCTCCATGCGCTGCTCGGTGAGCTGCTGGTGCTGCCAGAGAGCGAAGTCCGCATAGGTCGCCTTCAGGGGCGGCAATGCGTCGTAGGCCGTCCCTTGCAGGAGCGCCTGCAGCTCCTCGCGGAAGATTCGCCACGACCAGCCGTCGAAACAACTGTGATGAAAAACGAGGCTGGCCACGATCCGGCGGGGCATGCCGCCGATGGTCAGAAGGTGGGCGCGAATCGGAAGTTCCTCGTCCAGCCTGAACACATGACCGGCTTCGGCCACGAGCAGCGCATCGAGCCCATTGCGGTCGGAGACATCGGAACGTCGCAGTTCGAACCGCAGCAGCGCTTCCTCTGCAGGAAGAATGCGCTGGATACGGCCGCCCACGTCCGTGCCTTGCAGGAGGGTACGTAGCGCCGCATGGCGTCGCAGCAGGACGCGAAGCGCTGCGGCGACGTCGTCCTGCGCAGTGGGGCGGTCCAGATCGATCGCCAAGGCGAAGGGGATATTGTAGGCGGCAGTGCCATCGACCAGGTCGTCGATGAACAGCAGGCGTTCCTGTGCCAAGGACGCCGGCGGCATTGCGCCGTACGCCTCGGCCAGACCGGCGGGCGAGGCACGATCGGAGTCGGTGGCATCTGCGTTGGCTTTGAGGAAGCGGGCCTGCGCGGCGATGTTCGGATGCGCGAACACCGCGGCGACATTGAAGTTCTGCGCGAAATGCTGGGTAATGGCCTGCGCCAGCTTGATGGCGCGCAGGCTGTCGCCGCCGACGCCAAAGAAGTCGTCGCGGCTGCCGATCCGGTCCGGGGCCAGGCCGATGACATGTGACCAAAGTCGGCAGAGTTCCCGCTCCATTTCGTTCGCGGGGGGAGCGTAGTCGGTGTCGCTGGCAATCGCGAACTCGGTGGGCGGCAGGCGCTTGACATCCAGCTTGCCACTGCCGGTCACTGGAATCTCGGGAATCCGGATGATGCGCACCGGGACGATGGCCTGCGGCAACCTGGCCCTCATCCATTGCAGGAGCTCGGTTTCCTGCAACTCGCCGGCGCTGAGGTAGAAGGCGACCAGGTACTTCTGCGAAGCGCCGGCGGTGGAGCCCGCATACTCGCGCGCCAGCACGATCGCGCGTGCGATGCCCGGGTAGGACGACAGGGTCGCCTCGATCTCGCCCAGCTCCACGCGTTGGCCGCGGATCTTCACCTGCATGTCGTTGCGGCCGAGATACTCAAGCTCGCCGTTAGGCAGCCAACGCACCAGGTCGCCGGTCTTGTAGAGGCGTGCATTGACACCCCGCGCCCCTTCTTCCGCCGTCTGGAACGGATTGGAGACGAAGCGCTCTGCGGTCAACTCGGGGCGATTCAGATACCCGCGCGCCACGCCGATGCCGCCGATGTAGAGTTCGCCGATGCCGCCGACCGGCACGCGCTGCATGCTCGGGTTCAGGACGTAGCAGGCGGTATTGGCGACCGGATGGCCGATGCTCTTGTCCAGGCGCGGCACGTGTCTGGGATATAGACGCTTGTGGCTGGTGATGGAGATCTCGGTCGGTCCGTAGCCATTGATGATCAGGCCATCGAAGGTCGAGCGGATCTTGTCGAAGACCGGCGTGGTGAAGTCCTCGCCGATGGCATCGATCCGCTTCAGCGAGGGAATGCTGCTGTACTCGTACAGCGACAGCACCGATGGGGTGCCTGACAGGTAGGTGACCCTGTGCAGGTTCATGTAGGCATACAGCCGCGACGTGTCGCTGCGCATCGCATCGTCGAGCATCACCAGGGTCTGCCCGGACAACAGGGCATCGGTCATCTGCTCGACGAAATGGTCGAAGACATAGTTGGAGAAGGACAGAATGGCTTCGTCGCCCTGATCCTTGCGCAGCCCGAACAACTGCTCGAGCGATGCATGCAGGTTCACCACGCCCCGGTGCTCGATCAGTACCGCCTTCGGCCGGCCGGTCGTGCCGGACGTGTAGATCGCATAGGCCAGATCGATACTGGCGACGGAGATCTCCAGATTGTCCGCTGCATGGCGATCCAGAGGCAGGTCCTGGAGGCCAAGCACCTGGCAGGCAAGCTCGTCCACGAGCTGGCCAAGCCGCGCTGCGTGTGGAACGTCGGTCAGGACCAGTTGCGCCTTGGTGTCCTCGAGGACGAAGCGGATGCGCTCGTCCGGATAGGACGGGTCGATCGGGACGTACGCGGCACCGGTCTTCCACACGGCGAGAATCGCCGTGATCATCCACTCGCTCTTGTCGACCACCAAGCCGATCAGATCGTCGGGCCTCAGCGCGACGTGTGCGATCAGCAAGCGCGCGAGCTGATTTGCGCGTCGGTTCAGTTCGCGGTAGCTCAGTTGCTGCTCGCCCGCCACCACTGCAATGGCGTCCGGCCAGCGCTCCACCGCGATTTCGAATGCCGCGTGCAAGGTGCGCTCGGCGGGAAAGTCGGTCCAAGTCCGGTTCCACGCTTCGAACCGGCGACGATCGCCGTCGCTGACCAGTTCCAGCGCCTGTACGGGGCATTCGAAGTCCTTCGGAATCTGCTGGAACACGGCGTTTAGCGTTCCCAGCAAGTTGTCGATGGTGTCGTCCTCAAACAGTTCGCCGGCATACCACAGATCGACTTCGAGCGCGTCGCCGTGTTCCCGTGCAACCACGGCGATCGGGTAGTCGACTTTGTCTGCGTCGTACGACTTTTCGAAACACAGGTATTCGTGGTGCAGCGCAGCCTCGTCTTCGCCAAGCAGCCGCGGATAGTTTTCCAGCACCAGCAGGGTCTCGAACAGGCGCCGCTTGCTGCCTGTGGTCTGGACCATGAACAGCTCTACCGCACTGCGGCTGTTCATTCGGTTGATGGCTTCCTGGATGTCGATCAATGCTGCGGCGATCGTCTTGCTCGCCTGCTCGGCATGATCGACGATCGCGGGGAGGGTGTTGATGTAGAGGCCGACCGAATCCTCGATGCCGTCGACCGGCAAGCCGCGACCGGAGACCACCGTGCCTACTGCGGTGATCGGGTGGCCGCCGAGCGCGAACAGCACCTTGTGCCAAGCGAACTGCAGTACGGAATGCATGGTCACCCGGTTCTGCGCGCACCAGCCCTTGATGGCGTCTACGCAGCGCGCATCCACGGACAATGTCTTTGTGCGGTGTTCGAGGATCCTGTCGTATTCGCCGAAATCGGCTTTGTAGCGGTGCTGCGCATTGACGATGCCGGCAAAATCGCCTCTGTCGCTCAGCCGTTCGAACTGCTCCTGCCAGTACTGCAAGTGCTCGTGCCGATGCGATTCCAGGTAGCGTTGGGCGGCAATGTAGGCGGCGTCCTCCTGCAATTCGATCGACTCGCCCCGCCGCAGCTGGATGTAGAACCGGTGAACGTTGTCGTGCAGTAGCGGAAGGCTCCAGCCGTCCAGGATGATGTGGTGGCAGCTGAACAGCAGCGAGTACAACTGCTCTTCCTGCTTGATCAGATAGACCCGGAACAGTTGGCCTTGATCGAGCTTGTAAGGTTCCATCCGGTCGTGTCGCTGCAGGGCGGCCAGGTAGGCGTCGCGCTCGCCGCGGTCGTGCATCTGGCTCAGGTCGATGTAGCGCCACGCCAGTGAGGCATCGTTGCGGTCGATCCGCTGCAGGGCCTCTTCCCGCCATTCGAAGCGCAGGGACAGGCTTGGATACTTGCGTTGCGCAAGACGCCATGCCTGGCGCATGGCATCGGCATCGATGGCGCGGTGGTAGTGGTGAAGCGATTGCATGACGTAGGCGTCATTGGTGGTCGCGCTCTTCATCCACTGGTAGAGCATGCCTTGCTGAAGTCCGGTGGCCAGCATCGAGACGCAGTCGCCGCCGCCGTCGTCGCTGCGCGGGACAACCGGCGCTTCGGCCTCCTGTGCGACTTTGAGGGTCAGGTGATGGGACAACTGACCGAACGTCTTCAGCCGATATACGTCCTCGACGCTGATTGCGATGCGCAGCCGCTGCCATATCCGCATGATCAGCTGCAGGCAACGGATGCTCTGGCCGCCCTGGCGGAAGAAATCGTCTTCTTCGCCAATCTCGCCGGCGCGGATGCCAAGCACTTCGCCCCACTCGGCCTTCAACACGCCAACGATGCCATCTTCGGCCAACGCGGCGCTGTCCTGTTCCACGCCAGATGTGGGCAGGGCATGCAACCCGACGTCAGGCAGGGCATGCCGGTCGACCTTGCCATTGACGTTCACCGGCAAGACGTCCATGCGCACCATGCGCGCAGGGACCATCACGCGGATCAGGCGCGATTCGAGGAAGGCCAGCAGGTCGGCTTCGGAGACCGGTCGATCGGTGTCGGCGACGTAGTAGCCGATCAGACGCCAGTTCCCGGTTTCGATCGAGTCCCCGCGCGCGACCACCACGCATTGGCGAACGCCGGGAAATTCCAGCGCCCGCGCCTCGATTTCGCCGGGTTCGACACGCACCCCGTTGAGCTTCAGCTGGAAATCGCTGCGCCCCATGAATTCGATCTGGCCATCGGGCAGGAACTTCGCCAGGTCACCGGTCTTGTAGATGCGGGCGTTGCGGCCAGAGACCCGCTCCTGCCCGGTCTGGAAAGGATTGGCCAGGAAGCGCTCGGCGGTCAGCTCCGGCCGGTTCAAATACCCGTTCGCCACACCGGCGCCGCCGATGTACAACTCGCCGATGGCACCGATCGGCACCTGCTTCATGTTCTGGCTGAGGATGTAGCACTTCACGTTGCGCAGCGGCCGGCCGATGCTGCGGTCGGTGCGGGTGGCGTCTCCCGGCGGGTACTCCTTGATGGCAGTAACGAATGCGGTTTCGGTGAATGCGTATTCGTTGATGATCCTGCCCTGGAACTTCTCGCGCAGGGTCCGCAGGCCGGAGGGCGTCAGTTCCTCACCGACCAGCAGCAGCCGCTTCAGCGAACTGCAGTGGCTGAGGTCGAAATGCTGGAGTACAGACCGCGTCCCGTTGAGGTAGCTGATGTGGTGGTCGGCGACGAAGCGGGGAAAGCGCAGCGGATCCAGCCTTACGTCATCCGGAACCACGACCAGGGTGTGCGAGTTGATCAGGGCGATCAAGGTCTGTCGCATGAATGGCTCGAATACCAGCGCAGCGAACAAGGCGACGTGCTCGGTGCCCGCATGACGCATCTGGTAGCGTTCGGAGAGGTCGGTGATGCTGTTGACGACGCTGCGATGAAGCTTGGCCACCCCTTTGGGAATGCCAGTGGTCCCGGAGGTGTAGGTGACGTAGGCGACTTGGTCGGAGCCGAGGCCGAGATTCGGATCTGTAGCGGCGACGCTGCCGTCCTGCAACGCCTGCTCGATGTCGACGAGTTCGACATCGAGGCCGGCGTCGGACAGCATCTCCTGAAGGCGATCGAAATAGTGGCGATGCGTCAGGATTCGCCGCGAACCGGTGTCCTGCATCGTGAACCGGATGCGCTCGGGCGGGTAGCTCGGATCGAAGGGCGTGTAGGCCGCGCCCGCCTTCCACAGCGCAAGTGTCGCGACGACGATCCTGTAGTTCTTGTCGAGATACAGCCCGACGATCTCGCCGGGTTTCACGCCCTCCCGCAGCAACCAGTGCGCCATCCGATTGCATCGCTCGTTCAGCTCGCCGTAGGAAAGACGATCCTGGCCGCACACCACCGCGCAGCGCTCGCGCGACGCGCTGACCGCTTGCTCGAACAACTCGTCCAGGCGCGAAGCTTCCGGGAAGTCGCCGTCGGTGGCGTTCCAGTGCTGCAGCTGTTGCTTGTGGTCTTCGGATATCAGCTCCAGGTCGATCATCGTGCCGTGCGGTCGCGCCACGATCTGGTGCATCACTTCCACAACGATGTCGAGAACGCCTCGCATGGTCTGCTCTTCGAACAGATCGGGTGCGTAGCTCATGTGCAATTGCAGGCAGCGGTCGGCCCGGTCGTCGTGCACGAGCAACGTGAGCGGCAAGGTCATTGCGGACAATGGAAGGCGATCGGCAGCGTCGACCACGATGGCATCGAAGCAGCTCTGACCGAGCAGCGCTTCCGCCGGGACGAACCCGGCATCCTGGCGCAGATCATGCTCGATCTCCTGGATTGCCTGCAGACAACGCAGTGACGATTGCAGCCGATGATCGACGATGGACGGTTGCAATCGCGCAGTCGCGTCGCCGCTTGGGTCTCGGCTGCCACGGACATAGCCAACCACCGTCTGCGTCCCGTTGCCATAAGCTTCCAGCACCCTGTGCAGGCTCACCAGCGCCATCGCCGCGACCGAGGTGTCCGGATTGCCGGTGATGAAATCCATCAGGTCGGCATAGTCGGCGTGGCCTATCACCGCAGACACGCGATGCGCCGAGCCGAAGTCGCGGCCGTCGTCCCTGACCACGATCTTGTGGCGCCATGCATCCTTCAGAAGGATGTCGAGATCGCAGCGATCATTGTGTGCGGCACCGATGCGCTGACGCCAGTCGGCGACGTTTGAGGGGATGCGTGAGTTGCTCATGGTCGTAATAAGCTCCCTGCTGTTGCAGCAATGGGGACGGGCATTGCCGCTGAGACGAGACGCGCTGCCGGATGGCTGAAGCAAGCCTTTCATGCCGAGCGGGTTGCTTCTGCCGGCGGTACGCGCGCGGCGCGCAATGCAGGCGCGAGGACCGCACCCTGGCCGAGCAGCAGCAGTACGACCACGCCGACGAGGATGTAGAGCGGCGAGAGCCTGGTCAGTTCGAAGGAACTCATCAGCCAGACATTCAGTCCGATCGCAAGCACGCTGCCGACCACCACGCCGATCGTGCCGATCAACAGGTTTTCGGTCAGAAAGTAGTTGACGATGTCGCGCTGCGTCGCCCCCAGGGCGCGGCGTACGCCGATTTGTTTCCGTCGCTGGCCGACCCAGAAGCTGGTCAACCCGACGATCCCCGCCGCGGTGACGCCCAACAGCACCAGGGAGATGGTCCCCATCAGGTAAGCCGTTCCGCGATCGCTTTTGTAGACCTGCTGGCGCACGGTCGTGAAGGTGCGAATACCTCGCTCGGCCGGGAAGACACGCATGCGATCGAGCTTGACCAAGGCCGCGGGCGCCGAACGCATTACCGCATCCAGCTGCCCCGGTTTGGCGCGCACCAGATAGGTGCTGTTGCTGCGCGTCAGCCGCATCGGTAGCAGCGTGGCGTTGTCCATGTAGCCATAGCTGTCGGCGCCGGACCAGGAGGCCTGTAGATGATCGACGATGCCGATCACGGTGCTCGGCGTTGGATCCGTGTTGCCCAGGTAAATCGCCTTGCCCAGTGCAGCGCCGTCCGGGAAGACCTTGTCGGCGAGTGCCTTGGTAATGATTACCTGACCGGGCCAGGCGAAATCGTGCTCGTCGCCGGTCTGGATCTCGCTCGGGTGGAAGTTGCGTCCGGCGATCAACCTGGCGCCCATCGTGGACAGACCGTGGTCGTCGATGAAGTACAGCTCGGTGCGGGCCATGCGCTCCCGTGCATTCGGATCCAGACGGACGCCCTCTGGCCAGCTGTCTCCGCCCAAGGGAAACGAATTGCTTTCGGTGGCGTCCTCCACACCCGGCAGGCGGCGCAACGCCATCAGATCAGCGTCGATCAACGGCGGGATGTCCTTGGGCGCAACGCCCACCCGGTCGCTCTGGATCGTCAGCAGCTCGTGTTCCGCCAGGCCGGTGGGCCGGTAGATACGTTCGATCCGGTGCTGGATGATACACAGCGCGTTGCAGACGACCGCCAGCGTAAGGGCGATCTGCAAGGCGATCAGGATGGTGCCGGCCTTGTGCTTCTTGAGCGCGGAAAGAATGGGAGCGAGTTGTCGCATGGTTGTCGTCTCAGTTCGCTTTCAGTTGCCAGGCCGGTTGCACCTGCGCCGCACGCCAGATCGGGTAGAGGGCCGCGATGACAGTGGCGAGCGTCGCCACCACCAGGGTCAGTACTGCCAGGGATACGTTCAACTCGGCCAAGCGCGCTATTTCCGGCTCGAATACCAAGTCGGTGCCGAGCATTCCCAGGCCGGTCAGCAGCAAGCCGAGCACGCCGCCGGCCAGGCCGACGGTGCCGGCTTCCACGAGGAACTGCATGTAGATGGCGCTGCGCGGTGCGCCCAGCGCACGGCGTATGCCGATTTCCGCCGCGCGGCGCATGAACTTGGCAAGCAACAGACCAATGGTGTTGACCAGGCAGATCAACAGGAAGCCCAGGCCCAGCAGCGCGGAGATCTTCGATTCCGGTGGCACGATCTTTAGGTAGTCGAGCCATTGCGCGACATCGCGCAGGCGCGCGTTGGGCGGCCAGTTGAAGCGCCCGGACTGCTGCTGTTGCGCCGAATAGTTGCGCAGGTAGTTCAGATAGGACTCGGCGCTCGCCTTGTCGGGCAGTTGGACCCAATAGGCGATCCATGCGCATTCGGACTGCAGCCATGCCTCCCATCCCGCGCCGGGGGTCTTGTAGCAGCTGCGGTTGCCATTGGTCGGCAACTGTAGGTCGATGGCATGGGTGAACGGGATGAACAGCTGCGCGGGTTTGTCGAATCCTCCGGTATTGGCCGCGTCGTAGAACAGCGGCTGGGGATTCCAGCGGTCCATCACCCCGCGGATGCGATAGCTTCGGCCATCGATATTGATCTCCTTGCCGACACTGTTGGCGCCCTTGAAGAGGCTATCGTTGAGCGAGCGGCTGATCACCGCCACCGCCGCGCGCGACTCGTCCTCGGCCGCCGACCATCCCCCGCCGTAGAGGAACGGAACGTCGAACATCGGGAAGGCGTCCGCGTACGTCGCGTAGCTGTTTACCTGGAACGGCAGCAGCGCCATGTCGGCAGGCACGATCGATGCCTTGATCGGGTAGAGCGCTGTCTGCCGCGTCGCGCGACGGTCGCGCATCAGGGCGATGGTGTCCTTGTAGCTCAGGGCGCGCGGTGGTTCGCCACCGTTCTCGATGGTTTCGGTGGGTCCCCAGTTGTCGATCTGCGCCACGAACAGCTGTGCGGATTTCTCGGGAATCGGGTTGCTCGAGGTGGCGCGGAATACTGCATAGGTGGTCATCGATGCGGCCACGCCAACGGCGATCGACAGCACCATCAAGCCGGTCAATACGGGATTGCGCATCAGGCTGCGCAACCCAAGGTGGAAGTAGTAGCCAAACATCGTCGCTCCTTCATGAATTGCCGACCGAGGCGCCGTTCGCGGGCGCCAGGAATTCGTCCCGTCGTCCTATGCCTCTGTCGCCACCCGGGTCTCGCGCCGCAGTGTGTTGGCGTCGAGGAATCTGCAGATGTCCGGCGCGTAGCTTTCCAGGGCTTCGCTGGTCAGCAGGATGTTGTGGTGATATGGAACCTTCAGTTCGGTCACGTCCCCGCGGATGTATTCCTTGAAGAATTCGTATTTCTCGGGGCGATCGGAGTCCTTGGCGATGATCATCAGTACGCGTCCATGGAAGGGCGATGGATCGCGGTAGTAGGCCAGGCGGATGTTGTTGCTCTGGATGGCGCTCATCCGCGCGATCATGGTCTGCTTCAGGTCATCCGACGCCGTCTGGTAGTCCCTGTAGCTGGAAAGGCGCGATTCGAGGTCGAGGCGATGTTCTTCGACGGCCTGCTGTGGCCACTCCTCGTCGTAGAGCGGTGCGCCATCGATCATGATCAGCTTGGCCACCGCTAGGCCGCGCTTCTGCATTTCGGCGGACATGGCGTGGGCGACGATGGCGCCGAACGACCAGCCGAGCAGGTGATAGGGCCCCGTGGGCTGGATGACCTGGATCTGCTCGAT
Organism: Xanthomonas sp. F1; assembly: GCF_014199855.1. NCBI lineage: Bacteria > Pseudomonadati > Pseudomonadota > Gammaproteobacteria > Lysobacterales > Lysobacteraceae > Xanthomonas > Xanthomonas sp. F1. Next base: position 1,005,005 of record NZ_JACHOK010000002.1, read on the forward strand.
GTAGTCGGCGCACATGTCGGTGATCGTCTCCGGCAACGTGTCGTCGTCGTTCAACCCGCGTGCCTCCAGCGCATAGACAGGCAGATCCACGGGAAGGTGTCGCAGCAGCGCCATGTACGGGCGCCCGAATCCGCTGCCGGGATGGATGCAGAACAGCGGGGCACGCTCACCGCTGCGCTTGAGTGCCAGCGGCTTGCCCTGCGGCGGGCGCTTGGTGAGATCGTCGATCTTCAGCGCGATGCGTTCGATGGTCTCCTCCTCGAAGACGATGCGGATCGGTAGATTCACGTTGAATGCCTTGTTGACCCGCGCCACCAACAACGTGGCGAGCAGCGAGTCGCCGCCGAGGTCGAAGAACGCGTCGCGCACCCCGATGTCCTCAATACCCAGTAGTTGCTGCCAGATCTCCAGGAGCTGGAACTCGATGGTGGTGCTCGGCGCGACGCAGGTCGTGCCGCCGCCACGGACATAGAGCTGCATGCTCGCCGGATCCTGTGGCGACTTGTCGATCCACTTCTCCATACGCGCCTGCAGATCCACGGTCGAATGCACGAGCTGCGGTACATCCGACCAGGACAGTGCGTATGCCAACGCGTGCGCACCTTCGGTGCCATCGACGCCATGGGTGGTTTCCTTGGCCGGCTCGCCGGCGAAATGCCAGCCGTCCCAGTTGATGCTGAGCCACGCCTCGTCGCCTTGCGCATGCCGTGCGCTGGCAACGGCGTCCATGTAGGCGTTCGCGGCGGCGTATGCCGAAAAGCCCAGGCCGCCCAGTACGCTCGACAGCGATGACATCAGGACACAGAAGTCCACCCGGCGGTGTTTCAGCACGCGCTGCAGCACCATCGTGCCCTTGACCTTGGGGAGAAATTGGGCGCGGCTGCGCTCGAGCGTCGTGTCGGCTAAGGAGTGCATCGAGTCGCGGACCTGGCCCGCACAATGGATCACGCCGTCGATGTCGCCGAAACGGATCTCGGCCTGCTCGAAGGCATCGATCATCTGTGCCTCATCGGCAACGTCGGCCTGGCAGACGAGGACCTGCGCGCCCCTGGACTCGAGCGCGAGCAGCCGTCCGAGCTTGGGAACCACAGGGTCGCTCGGGCTGCGCTCGGCGATCCAGTTGGCCCATAGCGAACGCGGCGGCAGTTCGTCGCGCACGATCAGCACCAGCTTGGCCGACATCGCCGCCAGATGGTCGGCGAGCGCGTACCCGACCTTGCCGAGACCGCCGGTGATCACGTAGACGCCGCCGCGTTTGATGCGCGGCTGCAGATCTTCGTCCGGCACCTTGCGGTGCTCGTATGTCTGGGTCCAGCGCGCTCCGTTGCGAAAGGCGACCACGCCGTCGTTGCGTTCGATCATCAGCTCGCCGAAGAGGCTGGCGCTTGCCGCGGACAGGGCGTCCTCGCCGCGGTGTTCCGTGTACGGGTCGCTGAGATCGATGAGCCGCGAGCGCAGGTTCGGATATTCCTGCGGAGCCACCTTGCACAAGCCGACGACCGGCGCATGATGTGGCGCCAGCAGTTCTGCGCCGGTCACCCGGAACAGATCGTGAGTCACCACGTGCATCGTCGCGTCGTCGGCCTGCAGCCGCGCCATCAGAATGGCGATGGCGAACGCCAGGCTGCAGTAGCCGTTGCGCTGCTGCGCCAGGAACAGATCGAATCCGTGCAGTTCGTCCTGCGCCTGACACCGGTCCAACGACCAGAGGTGTACCAGGCGATCGATGCGCAGACCATCGCGTTCCAGGTTGTCGGCGAGTTCGCCATAGTGGCGCGCGTCGTCGGCAACGATCGTGTAGTCGTCCGGGCCAAGACGGGCGAACAGATCGCCAGTGTGCACCACGATCGTCCGCTGCCCGACATGACGCAGTTGTTGCGCCAGGCGCTCGCCGATTCCGCCGCGATCGGCCATCACCAGCCAGGTCAGCGGGTGGATGGCGTGAGCGCCACTGGGCCTGGCCTTGCTGCCGCGCAACCGCCACAACGGGGCATAGAACCAGTCTTGCTGATGCGGAAGGCGCGCGGCGGCGGTCGCTGCTGACTGCGCAACGTGACGGGGGGCATCCACCCAGAACCGGCGGCGCTGGAACGGATAGGTCGGCAGCGGCACGCGTTGCCTGTGCGCGGGAGCGTGATAGGCGGCCCAGTTGGTGACACCGACGCCATGCACCCAGAGCTGGCCGAGGCAGCGCTGCAGCGATCGGGCGTCATCATCCGACGTGGTGGCGTGGCCGAGGACCGGCAGCACGGCATGCGCGCTTGCATGCACGCGCTGCCGAACGAAACCGCTCAGTGCCTGCCCGGGGCCCACCTCGACGAACACGCATCGGCTCCTCAGTGGCGAGGTCGGCGACAGCAGGGCGTCCATGCCTTCGGCGAAGCGGACCGTGCCGCGCAGGTGCCGCACCCAGTACTCCACGTCGGTCGCTTCCTCGGCGGAGATGAAATCGCCGCTCAGGTTCGACACGTAAGCGAGCCGCGGCGCATGCAGCGACACGCTGCTCAGCGTCTCGCGCCATGCGGCGAGCATCGGTTCCATCATCGCCGAATGGAAGGCATGGGATGTTTCCAGTTCCCGGCAGTCGATGCCTTCTGCGACCAACTGTTCGCGCAACGCGGCAATGGCGGCGGGTGTACCGGAAACCGTGCATTTGCCCTTCGCGTTGACTGCGGCGATGTCCACGGCGTGGCCGGACAGCCTCGCCCTCAGGCGCTCCTCGTCCTCGTGCACGGACAGCATCCGCCCCGGTGCCATTGCCTGCATCAGCCGGCCACGCGCCGCGACAAGCATCAATCCATCTTCCAGGGAAAACACGCCCGCCAGACACGCGGCGACGTATTCGCCCAGGCTGTGGCCGATCATCGCATCCGGAGCGAGCCCGTAGGACTGCAGCAGCCGGGCCATGCTGTACTCCACGGCGAACAGTGCAGGCTGTGCAAGCCTGGTCTGGACCAGTTGCCGGTTGGCATCTTCGCGTGCGTCAGGCGATGGATACAGCAGTGCGCGCAGGTCCAAGCCGAGCGCGGTGCGCAATCCTTCCGCACAGGCATCCAGTTGTTCGCGGAAGACCGGTTCGGTCTTGTACAACGCGCCGGCCATGCCAACGTGCTGCGCTCCCTGGCCGGGGAACATCCAGATCAGCGAAGCGTGCAGACCCGACGACTTGGTCGCCTCGGCGTTGGCCGAGGTCAGCGCTGCCATGGCGTCCGCGGCCGTCGTGCAGACCACCGCGCGGCGCCAGGCGTGCGTCGTGCGGCCGGTTTGCAGCGTGTAGGCCACGTCTGCCAGCGGCGCCGCCTGGTCGCTACGCAGATAGTCCGCAAGCTGCATACTTGCCGTCTGCAGGGCTTCTTCGCTGCGTGCCGACAGCAGCAGCAACTGCGCCGGCCGCGTCGCCGGGCCGCTCGCCGCCGCCGGCGCTTCCTCCAGGACGACGTGCGCGTTGGTGCCGCCGATACCGAACGCGCTGACGCCGGCGCGGCGCGGCCCGTCTTGCGTGGGCCAGGGGCGCAGTTCGGTATTCACATAGAACGGGCTGGCTGCGAAGTCGATCTCGGGGTTGGGATGGAGGTAGTTGATGTTCGGCGGCAACTGCCCGTGTTTGAGTGCCTCCACCGTCTTGATCAGCCCGGCCATGCCGGCCGCGGTATCCAGGTGGCCGATGTTGGGTTTGACCGAGCCGATCGCGCAGCGTTGCGCCGGCTCGCCCGCGAATGCGTGGCTGAGCGCGCGAATTTCGATCGGATCGCCCAACACGGTGCCGGTCCCATGCGCTTCCACATAGCCGATGCTCGCCGGCGACACGCCCGCATTGCGCTGCGCTTGCTGGATGACCCGTGCCTGTCCGACCACGCTCGGTGCGGTGTAGCCGACCTTGTCGGCGCCATCGTTGTTGACCGCCGACCCTTTGATCACGGCGTGGATGGTGTCGCCATCGGCCACAGCATGGTCCAGCCGCTTGAGCAGTACCACGCCCGCCCCGTTGCCGGCCCGCGTTCCCCGAGCGTCGTGGTCGAACGCACGGCAATGGCCATCCGGCGAGTTGATGTTGCCTTCCTCGTAGCGATAGCCGCCAGGACCGAACTCGGCGATGCCGGCCGCACCGGCGAGCGCCATCCGGCTCTCGCCCTGCGCCACGCTGCGGCAGGCAAGATGCACGGCCACCAGTGAGGTCGAGCAGGCGGTGTTGACGTTGACGGCAGGACCCGACAGGTTCAGCTTGTAGGAGATGCGCGTGGCGGCGAAGTCCTTGCTGTTGGCGTGCACGATGCTGGTGCCCAGCGCCGAAAAGGCATCCAACTGCGGCAGCAGGTGTTGCAGCACGTACTGGTTTTCGCCGACGCCGACGAAGACGCCCACCGGCCGTTCGCTTCTGGCATCGCCGTAGCCTGCGGCCTCCAATGCGTCATGCGCGCATTCCAGCAGGATGCGCTGCTGCGGATCGGTCACTTCCGCCTCGCGCGGCGTGAAGCCGAAATAGTCGGCGTCGAAGTCGGTCACGTTGTCCAGCAGGCTTCGCACCGGCACGAAGCCGGGATGGTCGAGCAAGGCAGGTTCCACTGCGGCGTCCAGCAGCTCTTCCCGGCTGAAGCGGTGCAGCGATTCCACGCCGTTGGCGATGTTGGCCCACAGGGTGGCGATGTCGCTGGCGCCGGGAAAACGGCCGGCCATGCCGATCACCGCGATCGCGCATCCAGGGTCGGCGGGGGCGGACTGTTCCGGTGCCGGGTCGGCTGCCGCCGGTTGCTGTGTGCCCACCGACAGGTGCTCGGACAGTCTGGCGATCGTTGGATGCGCGAACAGATCGGTGATGGAGACGTCGATGCCGATGTTGTCGTGGATCTTCTGCCGCAGCGCGATGATGTGCAGCGAGGTGCCGCCGACATCGAAGAAGTTGTCGGACATGCCGACGCGATCGAGCGTGAGCAGTTCCTGCCAGATGCCGGCCAGCAGCGTTTCGACCTGACTTCGGGGCGGGACGTAGTCGTGGCGCGAGAAGGCGCCGTCGTCCGGCGCCGGCAATGCGGTGCGGTCGAGTTTGCCGCCAGGGGTCAGCGGCAATGTGTCCAGGATGACGAACGCGGCTGGCACCATGTAGTCGGGTAGGCCGGCGGCCAGATGGGTACGCAGCTGCGCGATCAGTCCGGAGGGGCCGTCGTTGCTGCCGGCTTCGCTGTGCGTGCGGGGGACGACGTAGGCCACAAGGCGCTTGTCGGTACCCTCGCCACGCGCAAGCACGACGTTGTCGCGCACGTTGGGGTACGCAGCCAGACGGGTCTCGATCTCGCCCAATTCGATGCGGAAGCCACGCAGCTTGACCTGGTGGTCGTTGCGGCCGAGAAATTCGATGCTGCCGTCGGGCAGGTGGCGCGCCAGGTCGCCGGAGCGGTACAGGCGGGCAGCGGGATCGGCGACGAAGGGATCCGGCAGGAAGCGTTCGGCGCTGAGCGCCGGACGATTCAGGTAGCCGCGGGCGACGCCGACGCCGCCGATACACAGTTCTCCCACCGCGCCTGGCGGCACCAGTTGACCATGCGCGTCGAGGATGTAGACGCGGGTATTGGCGACCGGGCGGCCGATGAGCGTTGCAGGGTCTTGCGCACGTACTACCTGGCTGGTGGCGTTGACGGTCGTCTCGGTCGGGCCGTAGCAGTTGAACAGCGTCGGCCTGACGCCCCCGTCACCGAACCAGGCCTGCAGGGCGTGCCGGCTGGTCGCTTCGCCGCCGATGACGATGTGGCGCAGTGTCCGCGGCGCGCGCGCTTCGCTCCACGCGTCGGCCCATTGCGACCAGAGCGAGGTGGGCAGGCTGAGCGCGGTGATGCCGTGGGCGGCGCAAAGCTCGTTGAACGTGGACGCGGAGGCAAGCCATGCGTCGGTCCGCAGGACCAAGGTGGCGCCGCTGCAAAGCGCGCCGAAGATTTCCTCTACCGAGACATCGAAGCATGGCGACGAGAACTGCAGGAGGCGATCGTGCGCGGTCAGCCCGTAGAGGCTTTTCAGTGCCCAGATCTGATTGCAGACCGAGCCATGTTCGATCATCACCCCCTTGGGCGTTCCGGTGGACCCGGAGGTGTAGATGACGTAGGCCAGATGGCGGGCGTGCAGGCCGAGGGCGTGCGGATCCGGATCGGTGTGCGGCTGCTGGTGCCAGGCCGGATGCGGCTGGTCCAGGTCCAGCACCTGGCGGTTCGCCATCGCCTCGGCGCCGAGGGCGACGCGGCCGGCGGCGTCGACCAGCAGCAGGGCCGGATCGGCATCGTCGAGGATCTGCTGCAGGCGAGCGGCGGGATAGTCCGGATCCAGCGGCACGTAGGCGCCGCCGGCCTTGAGGATGGCGAGCAGGCCCACGACCATGGCGAAGGAGCGCTGCACGCACAGGGCGACCAGGCCATCGGGGCGCAGGCCCTGGGCGATGAGGTGGTGCGCGAGCTGGTTGGCCTGCGCGTTGAGCGCGGCGTAGCTGAGCGTGTGCGTGTCCAGGACCAGGGCGGTGGCGTGCGGGCTGCGCTGCACCTGCGCCTCGAACAACTGGTGCAGGCAGCGATCGTCGGGATAGGGCGCCGCGGTCTGGTTCCAGGTCTCCAGCAACAGCTGGCGCTCCTGCGGCGCCAGCAGGTCGATGCGGGACAGGGGCTGGTCGTCGGCCTGGACCATGGCTGCGAGCAGGGTCAGCAGGTAGCCGGCCTGGCGCGCGATGGTGGCTGCATCGAACAGGTCGGTGGCGTAGTGGAGGTGGCCCTGGATGACGTCGCCGACCTCGCCCAGGCTGAGCTCCAAGTCGAACTTGATCCGGTCGAAGGGCGTGGCCAGCGGTTCGGCCAGCAGGCCGGGCAGGTCGAGCGTGCCGGGATCGTTGTTCTGCCAGTCGAACAGGACCTGGAACAGCGGGGCGTGCTCCAGCTGTCGTGGCGGATTGATCCGCTCGACGATCTGCTCGAAGGGAACGTCCTGGTGGTCCTGGGCGCCCAGGGCGGCGGCGCGCACGCGTTCGAGCAGGCCACTGACGGTCGGCTCGCCGGACAGGTCGATGCGCAGCGGCAAGGTGTTGACGAAGAAGCCGACCAACGGCTCGATCTCCTGCCGGCTGCGGTTGGCCGACGGAGTGCCGATGACCACCTCGTGCTGGCCGGCCAGGCGCGCCAGCACGGCGGCCCAGGCGGCGGCCAGGGTCATGAACAGGGTGGTGTGGTGCTGCTGGCCGAGGCGTTTGAGTGCGCGGGTCAGCGTGGCATCGAGTGCGATCGGCACGCTGGCGCCGGCATGGGAGGGCGTGGCCGGGCGCGGCCGGTCGGTCGGCAGGGTAAGCAGGACCGGCGCATCGGCCAGGCAGCG
>NZ_JACHOK010000003.1:0-431439 GCF_014199855.1 Xanthomonas sp. F1
GCCGGTTGCGCTCCATCTGCAGCATCTGTTGCAGATCCTGGCGCCGACGCACCAGCGCCTTGAGCTGCTTGAGCGCCGGCGGGTCAGGCTGCCAACGGCGTAACTGCTCGCGGTGACGCAGGGCATAGCTGGCGATCAGCTTGGCATCGCTGCGATCGGTCTTGACCCGGTTGAGTTGACTGCGCGCGTACGCCGCCGTCTGCGCCGGGTTGAGCACGCACACCCGATACCTGCATGCGTGAAGGTACTCGGCCAGCGCCTCGTGATAGGTGCCAGTGGCCTCCATGGCGATCCAGCTATTGGGCTGCGCATGGGTCTGCAGCCACGCCTGCAGGGCCTGGAACCCCTTGGCATCGTTGGACAACTTTGCCTTGGTACGGTGCTTGCCATTGGCCAGCTCGATGGCCACATCGAAACTGCGTTTGGCGACGTCGATACCGATGACAGCAGACATAAACGATCCTCCATCGTGTCAGGGTCATGATCGGCGCTGAGCCCGGTCCTGCCTTGTCGATGCGAGTTCACGCCAGGGGCGGACTCTGGATACCGTTCGGACACCCAAGGGCCAGCATGTGGAGGGGGGAGCCGATCTACGATGCAAGCTCGAAGCTTTAGGAGCGACTGGACTTCCCGCACCTCCTCCGATGATCAGTCGGAAGACATGACGCCTGTTTAGGGGCGTCACGTCCAGATACAAGGAGCGGCTTCAGCCGCGACGAACGAAACCAGGATCGCACCGCCTGTGTGGAATGTCGGACTGAAGTCCCTCCGGCAGTGCGCCGACAAGCATCGCAGCTCCCTGTGGGAGCGACTTCAGTCGCGACGCGCGGAGTCGTCAGACGCCGCCGTGTCGGCCGCTGCCGGAAGCGCTGGCCCGGTGCACCCGCACGTCTGCGCCGTCGCAAGGCGCCATACGCCGATGCCACCATCACGCATCAATCGGCCTCCCCGCGCGCCTGTGCGCGGGCATGGCGGATCAATGCTTTCAGCAACTCGCGATCGCTGTGTCGCGAGACCGGCACCGCGCCCAGGCGGATCGCTTCGTCGCGCAGGGCCGCCGGCACGTCGTAGTGCGCGCCGCTGAGCTTGTTCTGGAAGGCGCGGCGGGGAATGCCCAGCCGCGCCGCCATGGCGTGCAATTCGTCCAGCGTGTCGGCGAGCAGGTGGCCCCAGCGCTGGCCGCGCCAGGGATGCACCGCGTCGTCGATGTAGACCGCCATCGGGTCCGGTCAGGCCGGCTTGTGCGTGCCGTCGGCCTCCGCCGCGGCGTCCGGCGCCGCGCTGCCGTCGGCCTGCGCCGGCGCGGCGTCGGTCGTCTCCGATGCGTCGTCCGCGTCGGTCTCGTCCTCGCCCGCATCCTCTGCCGCGCCATCGCCCGCCGCGAACTCGGCGACCAGGGCGTCCAGGTACTCGGCCGGGGTCTGGCCGGCTTCGGCCGCCAGCGCGTCGATCATCTGCTGCAGCTGCGTCGAGTACTCCAGGGTGATGGTGTTGCCTTCCTGCTCCTGCAGGTTGGCCAGGTGCTTGAGCATCGCCAGCATCGGCACCGGATTGTCGGCATTGCCCATGGTCTGGCCGCCGACCGCCAGCAGCCACTGGCGTCCCTGCAGGCCGATCGCGGCCAGCACGCGGCCGCTCTGGTCCTGCAGCACGGCGTGGTTGGCGATGGGCTGCTCGCGGCCCAGGCGGGCGAAGGGGCGCGGCGACTGCTGCTTCTTGCGCTTGTCGCGCTTGGCTTTGGATTGCTTGGACACGGCGGTCTCGTTGGCGAAGTGGCGGCCATTGTAAGCGCCGCGCCGTGTACGGTCCTGCCGGGTCAGCGCGGCGAGGACGCCGCCGGCACGTTTGGGTACCGCCGCGATCAGCGTGCGCTGGCCGCTTCGGTCCCGCCGCTGCCGGCGGCGGCCGTCACCGGTGCGCCGCCGTTGATGCTGCGCAAGGCATCGCGCGCGGCGGCGGCTGCCGCCTCAGGCGAGGTCGTGCGCGGCTCGGCGATCTGCACCGAGGCCTTGGCCGTCGTCGCCGCCGGTGCCGCCGGGGCAGCGCCGTTCGCGGCGGCCGGCGTCGCCGCGGGTGCGCCCTTGCCGGCGGCCGGTGCTGTGGCCGCTTCGGTCGCCGCCGCGCTCAGGTCCGGCACCTTGGTGTCGGCATCGGATTGCACCGTGCCCAGGGCGACGCTGTGGTCGCCATCGGCGGTGGCGGCGTCCTCGGCATCCTTGGTCATCACCACGATGCTGATGCGGCGGTTGATCGGATTGTTCGGCACCTGCTTGTCGAACAGCACCGACGAGGACAGCCCGACCACACGCGAGACCTTGTCCTCGCCCATGCCGCCGGCGACCAGTTCGCGGCGCGCGGCATTGGCGCGGTCTGCGCTCAGCTCCCAGTTGCTGTAGCCGTTCTTGCCGCTGTACTGGGTGACGTCGGTGTGGCCGGTGATGCTGATGTGGTTGGGTACCTGGTTGATGAAGCCGGACAGCTCGTGGAGGATGCCGCGGGTATAGGGCTTGAGCACCGCGCTGCCGAGGTCGAACATCGGCCGGTTCTCCTTGTCCACGATCTGGATGCGCAGGCCGTCCGGGGTCAGGTCCAGCAGCAACTGGTCCTTGAACGGTTCCAGCGCCTGGCTCTTGTCGATGGCCTGCTTCAGCTCCTGCATCAGCGTTTCCAGGCGTTCCTTCTCCTTCTCGCGCTGGCTGCTCTTGCTGTTGTCGTCGCCCTTCAGGCTCTTGCTGCCGAACGGATCCTTGTTGTTGCCGCGCTGCATCTCGCCGGCGCCGCCGAGCTTGATCATCGAGGTGCTGGCGCCGCCGGGGCCGGCCATGCCGGGACTCGGCGCCGGGCTCTTGCCGGCCAGCGGGCTGGGATTGCGGAAGTATTCGGCGATCGCCGCGCGCTGTTCCTTGGTGGTGGCCGCGACCAGCCACAGCACCAGGAAGAACGCCATCATCGCGGTCACGAAGTCGGCATAGGCCACCTTCCACGCGCCGCCGTGGTGGCCGCCGCCCTGGACCTTCTTGACCCGGCGGATGACGACGGTGGATTTGGTCTCGGCCATGACCGCGTTACTTGATCGTCTTCAGATGCGATTCGAAGTCGGCGAAGCTCGGCCGCACGTCGGTCGGCAGGGTCTTGCGCGCGAATTCGAGGGCGATCTTCGGGTTGTAGCCGCGCAGGCAGGCCAGCAGCGCGGTCTTCACCGATTCGAAGATGCGGCTGTCCTGCTCGGCGCGCGCTTCCATCGCCGCCGACAGCGGCGCGACGAAGCCGTAGGCCAGCAGGATGCCGAGGAAGGTACCGACCAGCGCCGCGCCGACGTGGTGGCCGATTTCCTCGATCGGACCGCCGATCGAACCCATGGTGATCACGATGCCCAGCACCGCGGCGACGATGCCGAAGCCGGGCAGGCCGTCGGAGACCTTGCTCAGCGCATGCGCCGGCGCCATCGCCTCGTGGTGGTGCTTCTCCAGCTCCAGTTCCAGCAGCGGTTCCAGTTCGTGCGGCTCGATGTTGCTGCCGATCATCAGGCGCAGGCAGTCGGTGATGAAGTCCAGCAGGTGGTGGTCGGCCAGCACCTTCGGGTAGTTGCCGAAGATCGCGCTGTCGGCGGGGCGCTCGACATGGTCTTCCAGGGCCATGAAGCCGTCGCGGCGCGCCTTGTTCAGCAGTTCGTAGATCAGGGTCAGGGTGCTGCGGTAGTCGTCGGCCTTGTACTGCGGGCCCTTGAACACGCCCAGCACGCCGGAGAGGGTCGCCTTGACGATCTTGCCCGGGGTGCTGACCAGGAACGCGCCCAGCGCCGCGCCACCGATGATCATCAGCTCGTAGGGCTGCCACAGCGCGCCGAGTTTGCCGTGCGACAGCACGTAGCCGCCGACCACGCTGATGATGACGACGATGAAGCCAACGATGATGAGCATGGCGGGGCAGCCTGCGGGCCGGAACGGGGACGCTCTAGATGTCGGCCTCGCCGCGCCATTCTGAAGGTGTGAACTGTGCCGGGTTTTTGGCGGTGCCGGCGGCAGGCCGGGTGCTCAGCCGGTCATGCCGCTGTCGTGGCGGACGCATTTGAGCGTCTCGCCCAGGCCGGCGAGGGTCAGCGTGGCTTGGTCCGGTTGCGACTGCCAGAAGGTATTGCCCAGCGCATCGGTGTAGCGCGCGCCGGTGGCGGCGCCGGCATCGGTGCGCTGCATGTCCAGGCGGGTGCCGCGCACTTGCAGGGCCAGCCGCTCGCGCGCCGGATCGGCCGCCGCCTGCACCAGTTCCTCGCCGCAGCGCCACTGCATGGGCAGGGCATCGGCCTGCAGGCCAGGGGTGGCGGCGGGCGAGGGCGTGGCCGCTGCCGGCGCGGCCTGCGCCGGCGGCGGGGTGTCGCTGCGCTGGCAGGCGCCCAGGGCCAGTGGCAGGAGCAGGAGGGGAAGCAACGGGGTACGCATGCCGGTGGTCTCCCTGTGGCGGCGCGGTGGCGCCGGAATCAGGCCGGTTCGGTCTCGCCGCCGCCGCGGTGCAGCGGGTTGGGCAACGCCTGGCCCTGTTCGGTGAACTGCAGCGAGACCGAGTTCAGGCAGTGGCGCTCGCCGCTCGGCGGCGGGCCGTCCGGGAACACGTGGCCGAGATGGCTGTCGCAGCGGGCGCAGACGATCTCGGTGCGGATCATGCCGTGGCTGGTGTCGCGCAGTTCGCGCACGTGGTCGGGGTGGTAGGGCGCGAAGAAGCTCGGCCAACCGGTGCCGGAATCGAACTTGGCGCTGGAGCGGAACAGCGGTAGTCCGCATAGCCGGCAGGTGTAGACGCCCTCCAGCTTGTTGTCCAGGAACACCCCGCAGAACGGCGCTTCGGTGCCGTGTTGCAGCAGCACCCGGCGCTCCTCCGCGTTCAGGTCGCCGATCAGGCGCTCGCGCTCGGCAGCGGTGGGAGGCGTGAGGTCGAAGCGGCTCATGGCAGGGCCCTTGGCTGGAAGAGTGGAAACAACATGAGGGCTTCAGGCACGGGATCAAGCATGCCGCCGGTCGCATCGACGCCGCCCGGACGCTGGAGTAGCGTGAGAGACCCCCGGCCATGCGAGATCGCCCCATGTCCCGCCTCTTCATCCGTGTCGCCGCCATCGCCCTGCTTGCGCCGGTGATGGCCGCCGCACAAGGCTTGCAGCCGGTGCCGGGCACGCCTCCGAGCAACCGCGACGCCAACGCACTGCGCGCCCCGCCGCCGCCACGCGCGACGCCGGTGCCGTCGGGTCTGGATCAGCGCCCGCAAGCCGCGCCCATTCCGACGCCGAGGACCGGGCCGATCCCGTCCAATCTGGGCGACCGGCCGCAGGCCCCGGCGCAGGACCAGCGCGCCCATCCTGCCCTGCCGGGCGGCGTCGCCGACCCGTCCGCCCGCCGCCCGGTACGCCTCTACGACCGCAGCGGCCAGGTGATCCCAGGCGCGATGCAAGTGGGGCCGAACCGCGCGCTGGACACCCGCACCGGCCGCTACTACGACACCGTGCCCAGCGGCGACGGGGTGCGCATCCAGGAGTGATGTGCTTGCACCCGGGCGACGAACGCGCGGCGAACGTCGCGTGGCCGCCATCCTCACAAATCGGTTCCTAGACTGGCGGACCGGCCGCGATTGCCGCGGCGCCATGTTTCGCAGGAGAACCGATGAGCAAGCTTCCCGACAACACCCTGATCGTCGTCGCCGACCGCACCAGTGCGCGCCTGTTCCGGGTCAACCTGGCGGGCGAGACCGTGCTGCTGGAGCAGACCGAAGTGCTGAACCCGACGCCGATCGAGGGCGTGGAGGACGGCGACCGGCCGATGACCATGGATGAGGCCGGGTTCGTGCGTCAGGTGGCCGAGCGGCTGTACCAGGATGCGCTGCGCGGGCAGGTCGAGCATCTGATGCTGGTCGCCGACCCGCACACGCTGGGGCAGTTGCGGCCGCTGCTGCACAAGGAAGTCCAGAAGCGGGTGGTGGCCGAACTGGCCAAGAACCACGCCAATTCCTCGCGCGACGACCTGGAGAAGCTGCTGGTCTCCTGACCCGCACGCATTCGCCCGCAACGCTCAGTCGGCGATCGGCAGGCTGAGCGTTTCCTTCACCTCTTCCATCACGATGTAGCTCTTGGACTCGCGCACGTGCGGCAGGGTCAGCAGGGTGCTGCCCAGCAGCTTGCGGTAGGAGGCCATCTCGCTGATGCGCGCCTTGAGCAGGTAGTCGAAGTCGCCCGAGACCAGGTGGCACTCGAGCACGTTCGGCAGCTTCAGCGCGGCGCGGCGGAACTCCTCGAAGATGTCGCCGGACTTGTAGGCCAGGCTGATCTCCACGAACACCAGCAGGCTGGCCTTGAGGTAGTGCGGGTCCAGCCGCGCGTAGTAGCCGGTGATGGCGCCGTCTCGTTCCAGCCGGCGCACCCGCTCGGTGCACGGCGTGGTCGACAGGCCCACCCGCTCGCCCAGTTCGGTGAAGGAAATGCGCCCTTCCTGCTGCAGGATGCGCAGGATCTTGCGGTCGATCTTGTCCAGTTCGCGGAGGCGTGCGGCCATGCGGGCGGGTCTCAGGGGTTTGGCCTGTCAGGCCGGTCGAAGTCAGGGGAAAATCCTGGGTTGTGCTGCCTATACTGCACCGAACTTCTGCCCTGGCGCCATCCAGCCAGGGAATTGATCCGAACGGAGTAGGCGCATGCGGGTTCTGGTTCTCGGCAGCGGTGTGATCGGCACGGCCACGGCGTGGTATCTGGCCCGCAGCGGCTGCGAGGTGACGGTGGTCGACCGCCAGCCGGCGGCCGGGCTGGAGACCAGCTACGCCAATGCCGGCCAGGTCTCGCCCGGCTACGCGTCGCCCTGGGCGGCGCCGGGGGTGCCGCTGAAGGCGCTGAAATGGCTGTTCCAGCGCCATGCGCCGCTGGCGATCACGCCGACCGCCGACCTGCAGCAGTACCTGTGGCTGGCGCAGATGCTGCGCAACTGCACTGCCGAGCGCTATGCGATCAACAAGGCGCGGATGGTGCGCCTGTCCGAGTACAGCCGCGACTGCCTGGACCAGTTGCGCGCCGAGACCGGCATCGCCTACGAAGGCCGCCAGCTCGGCACCACCCAGTTGTTCCGCACCCAGCAGCAACTGGACGGCGCGGCCAAGGACATCGAGGTGCTGCGCGAATACGGTGTGCCCTACGAACTGCTGGATCGCGCCGGCATCGCCCGGGTCGAGCCGGCCCTGGCCAGTGCGCCGGCGACCCTGGTCGGCGCGCTACGCCTGCCCAACGACCAGACCGGCGACTGCCGCCTGTTCACCCAGCGCCTGGCCGCGATGGCCGCCGAAGCCGGCGTGCAGTTCCGCCAGGGCGAGACCATCGAGGCGCTGCAGGCCGATGGCGACCGTATCGACGGCGTGCGCATCGGCGGCCGGCTGGAGCGCGCCGACCGCTACGTGGTCGCGCTGGGCAGCTATTCGCCCGGCCTGCTGGCGCCGCTGGGCATCCGCCTGCCGGTGTATCCGCTGAAGGGCTATTCGCTGACCCTGCCGATCCGCGACGCGGCGCTGGCGCCGACCTCCACCATCCTCGACGAGAGCTACAAGGTGGCGATCACCCGCTTCGACGAACGCATCCGCGTCGGCGGCATGGCCGAACTGGCCGGCTTCGACCTGTCGCGGCCGGCGCGGCGCCGCGCCACCCTGGAGAAGGTGGTCAACGATCTGTATCCGCGCGGCGGCGACCTGGCTGCGGCCGAGTTCTGGACCGGGCTGCGCCCGGCCACCCCGGACGGCACGCCGGTGGTCGGCGCCACCGGCTACCGCAACCTGTTCCTCAACACCGGTCACGGCACGCTGGGCTGGACCATGGCCTGCGGCTCCGGCCGCTACCTGGCCGACCTGATGGTCTCGCGGCAGCCGCAGATCAGCGGTGAGGGCCTGGACATCTTCCGTTATTCCCGCGGTTCCGCCGCATCCGTTGCCGAGGCCGTCGCGTGCGCCCAGCCCGTGCATTGATCGACCTCGACGCGCTGCGCCACAACTACCGCCTGGCCCGCCGGCTGAGCGGCGGCAAGGCGCTGGCGGTGGTCAAGGCCGATGCCTACGGGCACGGCGCGGTGGCCTGCGCGCGCGCGCTGGACGGCGAGGCCGACGGCTTCGCCGTGGCCTGCATCGAGGAGGCGCTGGAACTGCGCCAGGCCGGCATCGCCGCGCCGATCCTGCTGCTGGAAGGCATCTTCGATGCCGACGAGCTGCCGCTGGTCGCCGAACACCGGCTGTGGTGCGCGGTGGCCTCGCCCTGGCAGGTGGAGGCGATCGCCGCCTTCGCCGCGCCGCAGCCGCTGTGCCTGTGGCTGAAGCTGGACAGCGGCATGCACCGGCTGGGCCTGGCGCCGGCCGAATTCCGCGCCGCGCACGCGCGCCTGAGCGCCTTGCCGCAGGTCGAGCGGCTGGTGCTGATGAGCCACTTCGCCCGCGCCGACGAGCTGGACAGCGCGCGCACGCGCGAGCAGGTGGAAGTCTTCCGCGAGGCCACCGCCGGCCTGGCCGGCGAGACCAGCCTGTGCAACTCGCCGGCGCTGCTCGGCTGGCCGGAACTGCACAATGACTGGGGGCGGCCGGGGCTGATGCTGTACGGCGCCGATCCGTTCGCCGCGACGGCGGCCCTGCCCGGCGAACTGCGCCCGGTGATGACCTTGCAGTCCAGGATCATCTCGGTGCGCGACCTGGCGCCCGGCGAGCCGGTCGGCTACGGCGCGCGCTTCGTCGCGGCGCGGCCGACCCGGGTCGGGGTGGTGGCGATCGGCTATGCCGACGGCTATCCGCAGTTCGCGCCCAACGGCACGCCGGTGCTGATCGACGGGGCGCCCGGCGCACTGATCGGGCGCGTGTCGATGGACATGCTGACCGTGGACCTGACCGACCACCCGCAGGCCGGACTCGGCAGCGAGGTGCAGTTGTGGGGCGCGCAGCCGCGCATCGACGCACTGGCCGGGCGCTGCAGTTCCAGCGCCTACCGGTTGCTGTGCGGCCTCAAGCGCGCGCCGCGCACCTATCTCGGCGCTTGACCCGTGCCTGACGGCGCTGGCGCGATGCCGGCGCCGCGCTGGCCGCCTCAGCGTTCGGCGACGGTGCTGTCCTTGTTGCGGAACTGGCGGCGCAGCCAGTCGTCGAGCATGCGTTTTTCGTAGCGCAGCGGATCGGTGCTCAGGCCGACCGAGCTGTTGTACAGATAGCTCGGATCCATCAGCTTCGGCTGGCCCTGCGCCAGCACCTGGCCATCGGCGCCGTACAGGGTGAAGTCGAGGCTGATCCGCGGCGGGTACAGGTCGCGCATCACCCGCACGTCGTTCCAGTTCGGGCCGTGCCACGGTTCGAAGTCGCCGGCGCGCTTGATGTCGGTCAGCGTGATGTTCAGGCGCTGGCCGGGCTGCAGTTGCTTGGCGGCCTGCTTCTGCAGGTAGGCGGCCAGGTCCTGTACCCAGTCGCCGCGTTCGGCTTCCCAGCGGTTGCGGCTCTGCCGCAGTTCGCTGAAGGTGGCCGGATCGGCCCAACTGACCTGTACCGGGCCGTCGCTGGCGAGGCTGCGCGGGGCCTGCGGGTCGGTGACGTTGCGGATCTCGGCGGAGGCGCCGCCCGCCCACAGGCAGGCAACAGCCAGCGCCGTCCAGGCATAGCGGATCTTCATGGCGGATCTCCAGGAGGCGTACGCCCAGTGTGTGCCTGTGCCGGCATGCCTGCAATCGCGGCGCGGCGCGCGGCGGCGATCGTTGGCCGTGGATTCATCCGTCCGGCATGACGGGCGGCTCACATCGCCTCGCCGCCTGCTTCACGGTGCGCGCGCGAGCATGGATGCCACTCGAGTGCTACGGGGATCGCATGAAGACGCCGTTGTTCCACCAGGCCCACACGGGCAGCGATGTGCGCCTGCAGTTCATCGACTGGGCCAAGCGCCACGGGCACAGCCCGGCCAGCGGCGCGGCGGCGTTCGTCGAGCACCAGGCCAACCTGGACGAGGCGGCGCGCCAGCTGCGGCTGAATCCTGGCGACGACGTGCGTCACCTGCTGCGGCGCTACCTGGTCTCGCTCGGCGAGGCGCGGGACGTGGCCGTGCAGTTCCCGCCCAGCTACCACTACCGCAGCCCGCAGGGGCAGAGCTTCCGCTACACGCTGACCCTGGTGCTGGCCGAGGACGGCGTGGAGTGGAAGGCGCGGGTGTGGACCGGCCTGGAGTACCTGGGCCTGATCGTGGGTCGCGGTGCCGGCCCGCGCGCCAACTACACGCGCTTGGCACGGATGGCGGTGGAGCACGAGCTCGCCAGCGACGCGCCGCGTTTCACGCTCGGCTGAGCGGTTCAGGAAATTTGTCATGTCCGTCGTCAGCGCGCCCGAGCGCCCCGTGGTCCCCGAAGAATGCCGTCGGCAATGTCGGCAGCTGGGGCCGGCACGCGTGCAGCAGTTGCTGGAATCCTCGCCGCCGCCGCCGTGGCGCGAGGAAGCCGAGCGCTGGCTGGAAGAGCAGGCCTTGCGCAGTGCGCGCCTGACCCAGTGGATGGTCTTGGCCGGCATCGGCCTGTCGCTGCTGGGCATCGTGCTGGTCATCGCCTTCTTCTGGTGACCCGGTTGCAGCAGGTGCCGTGGACGTCGCGGCTTGACGGCGGCGGAGTGGCTTAACAAGATGAGGGTTCCGCCTCGCCGTTCCTAGCGCGCCGTTGTTGCGCCGCGGATGCCGGGCACCGTCTTCATTTGTTGCCGTAGGCCGCTTCCAGAGCTACTCCGTCATGCATGCCAGCCCAGAATCCACGTCCTCTTCGCTCGCGCAGGCGACGGACCTGCAGTACCGCGAGATCTTCGACAAGAGCGATTCCGGCTTCTGCGTGATCCAGGTGTTGTTCGAGGGGGAGTGCGCGATCGACTATGTGTTCCTGCAGGTCAACCCGGCCTTCGAGCGCGAGACTGGCTTGCGCGACGTGGTCGGGCGACGCGTCCGCGACGTGTTGCCGACACTGGAGGAGCACTGGTTCCAGCGTTACGCCGAAGTGGCGCTGAGCGGCCGCTCGGTCAAGTTCGAGAATTTTGCCGCGGCACTTGGGCGTTGGTGGACCGTGGATGCGTTCCGCGTCGGTGCGCCGGAGCTGCACCAGGTCGCCATCCATTTCCTCGACATCACCGAACGCAAGCGGGTGGAGCGCGATCTGGCCGAGAGCGAGGCGCGCTTCAGCGCGCTGGCCGAGGGCCTGCCGATGCCGGTGTGGGTCCTGGACGCCCAGGGCGAATTGCGCTTCACCAACACCGCCTACGCCGAATTCTTCGGGATCGACCCGCAGAGCGACGATGCACGACCAGGCTGGGGCGACGTGCTGCATCCGGAGGACGTGGGCGTGTTCGCCTACGAACTGCGCAACGCGCTGCACGACCAGCGCAACCTGCGCGCACTGGTGCGCGCGCGCCGCCACGACGGCGAATGGCGCTGGGTGGAGATGACCGCGGTGCCGCGCTATTCCGCCGAGGGCCAGTTCATCGGCCTGGCCGGCAGCAGCCCGGACGTCACCGAGCGCCGCGACATCGAGCTGGCGCGCGAGCAGTTGCTGGAATCCGAGCGCAGCGCGCGCAACGCCGCCGAGAGCATGGCGCGGCTGAAGGACGAGTTCCTGGCGACGCTGTCGCACGAGCTGCGCACGCCGCTGACCACCATCCTCGGCTGGAGCGATCTGCTGCTGCAGCGGCTGCCACCGGGCGATCCGAGCAGCAAGGGGGCGGTGATCGCCAGCAGCGCGCGTGCGCAGCAGCGGCTGATTTCCGACATGCTCGATCTCAGCAGCATGCTGCTGGGCAAGGTGCAGCTGGAAGTGGAGGCGCTGGACCTGGCCGAGCAGGTGCGCGAGGCGATGCGTGCGCAGGAGCCGGTGGCCGAAGGCAAGGACCAGGCGCTGACCCTGCAGGCGCCGGCGCAGCCGTGCATGGTGCTGGGCGATGCCACGCGCCTGCAGCAGGTGTTCTGGAACCTGCTGTCCAATGCGATCAAGTTCACGCCTGCGCACGGGCGCATCGCCCTGGCGATCGAGCTCGATGCCGATGGCGAGCATGTCAGTGTCGCCGTGCGCGATTCCGGTGACGGCATCCCGCCGGAGTTCCTGCCGCATCTGTTCGGCCGCTTCCGCCAGGCCGACAGCACCACCACCCGCCTGCACGGCGGCCTCGGCCTGGGCCTGGCGATCGTGCAGCAATTGGTGGAGATGCATGGCGGCCAGATCAGCGCGGCCAGCGAAGGCCGCGGCTGCGGTTCGGTGTTCACCGTGCGCCTGCCGCTGCACCGCGACGCGCCGGGCTCGCGCCCGCTGCGCGAAGTGCGTGCCTTCGCCATGGCCGAACAAGTGGTCGAGGCGCATTCGCTCAAGGGCGTACGCCTGCTGGCGGTGGAGGATCAGCCGGACATGCTCGACTACCTGCGACGCCTGCTCGAGGAGCAGGGCGCCGAGGTGATCGCGGTGGGCTCGGCCAGCGAGGCGCTGGGGGTGCTCGACGGCGGCGGCCATGCCGCGATCGACGTGATGGTCACCGACATCGGCATGCCGGGCATGGACGGCTACGGCCTGATCCGCACCGTGCGCGAGAACATGGGCCTGGGCGCGGACGACCTGCCGGCGGTGGCGGTGACCGCGCTGGCGCGCGCCGACGATCGCCAGCGCGCGCTGCAGTCCGGCTTCCAGGAACACCTGGCCAAGCCGTACAGCGTGGCGCAGCTGGTCTCGGCGGTACGCTTCGCGCGGCAGCGCTAGGGCACCTGCGCTCTTGTCCGCCGGCTCACGCCGGCGGCGCTACGGTGGGACGTCCCTCGCACGGAGTCCACCGATGACCAAGTACGCCAAGCGTGTCCACACCGACCAGGCGCAGATCCAGGCATTGGAAGAGCTGGCCAAGCAACTGCCCGAGCAGTCCAACGTGCGCATCGAGCTCGAGGACGGCAGCAGCTTCCTGGGCACGGTCACCATCCGGCCCAGCATCCAGTTGTTCCGCGACGCCAACGAGCAGGAGGGCAGCAACGCGCAGGTCCGCATCGACGGCCTGGACGATCCCGACGAGCATCACTACCTGTGGCTGGACGAAATCCGCAGCGTGCGCCAACTGCCGGCGCGGCCTTGGGACATCGATCCGCGCGGCGACGCCTCTTGACGCATCTTTCACTTTTCCCGCGTCAGGGCTGTGCATCATCGGGTTCCCCCGTGTTCCCGGATATCCAAGACGCATGGCCATGTCTTCGCCGATTCGTGCCCGTTGGGTGTTGTGCGCGCTCAGTGCCGCCCTGCTCGCCGCCTGCGGCGACACCGCCAAGCACTCCATCGAGGACGGCATGGGGCCGGATCCGGTACTGCCCGATCCGGTCAAGCGCATGATTCCCACGGTCAAGGTCGCCGAGGTCAAACGCTGGGCCGATGGCGCCGCGCCGGTGCCGGCCGCCGACCTGGCGGTGCAGGCCTTCGCCCGCGACCTCGACCACCCGCGGTGGTTGTACGTGCTGCCCAACGGCGACGTGCTGGTCGCCGAGACCGCCGAGCCGCCGGCGCCGGAAAAGGAGAGCAGCGGCCTGCGCGACAAGATCCAGGGCGCGATGATGGCCAAGGCCGGCGCCACCGTGCCCAGCGCCAACCGCATCACCCTGCTGCGCGATGCCGACGGCGACGGCGTCGCCGAGGTGCGCACGCAGTTCCTCAAGGGGCTGTATTCGCCGTTCGGCATGGCCCTGGTCGGCGACCGCCTGTACATCGCCAATGCCGATGCGCTGGTCAGCTTCCCGTACAAGGACGGCGACACCCAGATCACCGCCGCGCCCAGCTTCGTCGCCAACCTGCCCGGCGGCATCAACCACCACTGGACCAAGAGCCTGCTGGCCAGCCGCGACGGCAAGAAGCTGTACGTGGGCGTCGGCTCCAACAGCAACGTCGCCGAGAACGGCATGGAGCAGGAGCTCAACCGCGCCGCGATCCTGGAAGTGGACGCGGCCAGCGGCGCCACGCGCGTGTTCGCCAGCGGTCTGCGCAACCCGGTCGGCCTGGCCTGGCAGCCCGGTACCGACACGCTGTGGACCGTGGTCAACGAACGCGACGAGCTCGGCAGCGACCTGGTGCCCGACTACCTGACCTCGGTGCGCGAGGGCGGCTTCTACGGCTGGCCCTACAGCTACTACGGGCAGCACGTGGACGAGCGCGTGCAGCCGCAGAATCCGGAGATGGTCGCCAGCGCGATCAAGCCGGATTACGCGCTGGGCGCGCATACCGCCTCGCTGGGCCTGGCCTTCTACGAGGGCGCGCTGCTGCCGCAGACCTATCAGGGCGGCGCCTTCATCGGCCAGCACGGCTCCTGGAACCGCGACCCGCCGTCGGGCTACAAGGTGATCTACGTGCCCTTCGCCAACGGCAAGCCCAGCGGCAAGCCGCAGGACGTGCTGACCGGCTTCCTCGACGCCGAGGGGCGTGCGCAGGGCCGCCCGGTCGGCGTGGCGGTGGACAAGCCCGGCGCGCTGCTGGTCGCCGACGACGTCGGCAACGTGGTGTGGCGGGTGACGCCCAAGTCGGGCAAGTGAGCGGCTTGGTGAGCCGCGTCTTTCCGCATCGATCGTAGAACGGCTTCGGCCGCGACGCGGGTTCATGGTGAAGCTCGGTCGCGGCTGAAGCCGCTCCTACGAAAGCCACCAACATTGCCACTGACGATGTGGTGTGGCGCAGGTGGCCAGAACTCCGCATCGCAAAAACAGGATGTGCATGCACTCGTAGGAGCGGCTTCAGCCGCGACAAGCGTCACAGGGACGCCTGGTCGCGGCTGGAGCCGCTTCTACACGTCAATGCTCCACCGGCGCCGGCTCCACGCCGAAACGACGGGCGTAGCCGCGTTCGTTGAACACGCGCTCCACTTCGGTGTCGCCCAGTTCCGGGGCGGCGTAGACGGCGTAGACCACGCTGCCGTCGTCGCGCGCGCCACGCTGGTGCAGGCGGTAGCGAGGGCGTCCGGTGCCGGTGTTCTCCGGGTAGTGCAACGGCGGCTGGCTGCCATCCAGGTCCACTTCGCTGTTGTCGACGACGCCACCGATGAACACTGCGCGCATGCTGCCTCTCCAGTCATTGGGTGCCTTGCAGCCTAGGCGTGGCGATGTTGCCGGAACATCAATGATGCGTTGGATTCGCGCAAAACCGGGCTCGCCGCCCGCTGCCGGTAGAATGCGCGTCCCTGTTCCGACGACCATGCCCGATGCCGGCCGCGCAAGACGCTCCCCTCGATACCCTGTTCCTGCCGTTCGCCCAGGGCGTGCTGCGCTGGCCCGCCGGCAAGGTGCTGTTCCTGCGCGCCCGCGACGGCTGGGCGCTGCGCCAGCACGCGCAGCCGGCGCAACTGGTCTGCGAGCAGGACTACCGGCCGTTCGCCAGCGCGCTGCAGCAGGGCGGCTGGACGGTGCGTGCCGAGCAGGACGGCGAGGGCGATGCCGGCGGCTACGCGCTGGTGCTGGTGCTGCCGCCGCGCCAGCGCGAGGAAGCGCGGGCGCTGCTGGCGCGCGCCGTGGCGCTGGCCGCGCCGGGTGGCGTGGTGGTGGCCTGCCAGGCCAACAACGAGGGCGCGCGTTCCGGCGAGGACGATCTGCAGCAGCTGGCCGGCCTCGGCGGCAAGCTGACCAAGCACCACTGCCGGGTGTACTGGACCGCGCCGCTGCAGGGCGCTCACGACGCCGCGCTGCAGCAGCGCTGGGCGAAACTGGACGCGGTGCGGCCGATCCTGGATGGGCGCTTCCGCAGCCGCCCGGGCGTGTTCGCCTGGGACCGCATCGATCCGGCCTCGGCGCTGCTGGCCGAACACCTGCCTGCCGGCCTGCGCGGCCGTGCCGCCGATCTCGGTGCCGGCTACGGCTACCTGTCGGCGGAACTGCTGGCGCGCTGCCCGCAGTTGACCGCGCTGGACCTGTTCGAGGCCGACGCACGCGCGCTGGCGCTGGCGCGCGCGAATCTGGCGCAGGCACCGGCCGGGACGACGCTGGGCTTCCACTGGCACGACGTGACCACCGGACTGCCCGGGCAGTACGACGTCATCGTCAGCAACCCGCCGTTCCATGCGCCGGGGCGGCTGGAACGGCCGGACATCGGCCGGCGCTTCATCGCGGTGGCGGCGCAGGCGCTGGCGCCGGGCGGGCGTCTGTTCCTGGTCGCCAACCGCCATCTGCCCTACGAGGCGGTGCTCGATGCCAGCTTCGGCGAAACCGAGGTGCTCGCCACCCGCGACGGCTTCAAGCTGATCCACGCGGTGCGCAGCCGCGCCGGAGCGCGCCGATGAAACTGGTCAAGCATCTGGCCAATCTGGGCTACGGCAGCCGCAAGCAGGTGGCGCTGATGTTCCGCGAAGGCCGCATCACCGATGCCGAGGGCGAGGTGCTGTACGCCGACGATCAGATGCCGCACGACGCGATCCGGGTCGACGGCGAGCCGCTGGATCCGCCGCCCGGGCTGATCCTGGCGCTGCACAAGCCGGTCGGCTACACCTGCTCGACCAAGGATCCAGGGCGCATCGTCTACGACCTGCTGCCGCCGCGCTTCCGCCAGCGCTCGCCGCTGCTGTCCACGGTCGGGCGGCTGGACCGCGACACCAGCGGCCTGCTGCTGATGACCGACGACGGCGCGCTGCTGCACCGTATCGTCTCGCCGAAAGCGCGCCTGGCCAAGGTCTACGAGGCCACCTTGGCCGAGGATCTGCGCGGCGATGAGGCCGCGCTGTTCGCCAGCGGCACGCTGCTGCTCGATGGCGAGACCACGCCGCTGCTGCCGGTGGAGATGGAAGCGCTGGCGCCGGGCCAGGTGCGCCTCGCACTACACGAAGGCCGCTACCATCAGGTGCGTCGCATGTTCGCCGCCGTCGGCAACCACGTGGCCGCGCTGCACCGCAGCCGCATCGGCGGCTTCGGCCTGGACGATCTGCCGTCGGGGCAGTGGCGGGTGCTGGAGGCGGCGGACGTGGTGCGCTTGTTCGAGGGCGGGGAGTAAGGATTGGGGATTCGGGATTGGCAAAGGCGCGTGGCGTTGCGACGCCGTGCCTTTGCCGATGTCCGGTTCGATCCCAACGTCTGCCAGGTTGACGGATTGCGCTGGACGGTCGCGTCTTGAACCGCGTGCATGGGCCGCTTCAACGAAGCGCGGAGCGCAACTCTCGTAGGAGCGGCTTCAGCCGCGACCAGGCTTACCGGTAACGCCCGGTCGCGGCTGAAGCCGCTCCTACGTGGGATGTGTGGGATGCGGATTGGCAAAGGCAACGACCACGCGTCCTGCCTTTGCAAATCCCCAATCCCCAATTACGAATCCCGACCCTCAAGCGCCCGCTTCCACCCCTCCAGCCCCAGCTTCTCCAAGGTCTGGAGATTGCGCTCGACGATCACGCCGGCGTCCGGGAACGCGGCCACCGCGCGTTCCACGCTGTCCTCGCGCAGCAGGTGCAGGGTGGGGTAGGGCGCGCGGTTGGTGTAGTTGCCGATGTCGTCTGGCGCGGTGCCGGCGAACTGGTACTGCGGATGGAAACTGGCGACCTGCAGGATGCCCTGCAGGTCCAGCGCCTCGACCGCGGCGTCGGCGTTGTCGAGGAAGTCGTTGTAGTCGAGGAAGTCCTGCAGCACGTCCGGGTGCACGATCAGCGTGGTGTCGATCTGTTCGGCCGGGGTGTCGCGCAGCAGCACCAGTTCCTCGGCCAACTGCTCGAGCAGCGCCTCGGGCGTACTCGCGTCGCTGAGCACGTAGCGGATCTGCTGCTTGACGTGCACCGCCTTGGCGAACGGGCACAGGTTCAGGCCGATCACCGCGCGTTCCAGCCAGCGGCGGGTGTCGCCCAGGTAATCGGGCGCGTCGCCAGGGATCTCGTCGTGCATCGGTCGCAGTAATGGCCTAGGGGAGGTGCAGGCGATTGTAGGCGCTGTCCAGCCACGCCGGCGTTTCCGTGTACATCTCGCGGATCAGGTGCTTGATCAGCGGCAGCAGCTCGGAACTGTCGTTGCGGCGATGGCTGAGGATGATCGGCGAGGTGGCGTGCGCGTCGTCGAGCAGGCGGTAATGCAGGTCGCGGCGCAGCACCCGTACCGAGGCCGGGATGACGCACAGGCCCATTTCCGCGGCGACCAGGCCCAGCGCGGTCTGCAGTTCGCGCACTTCCTGCACCGCCAGCGGACGGACGCCGCGGTCGCGCAGCAGCGACAGCACCTGGTCGGCGAAGCTCGGCCGCGGCTGGCTGGGGTAGACGATCAACCGCTGCGCGGTGAGTGCGTCCGGCGCCAGCGGGGCGTCGTCCGCGGCCAGCGGATGCTCCATCGGCAGCGCGACCACCAGGCGTTCCTCGCGCAGCACGAACCGCTCCACCGTGTCGTCGTCGTGGCGAATGCGGCCGATGCCCAGGTCGATGCGGCCGGTCTTCAGCGCCTCGATCTGTTCGCCGGACATCAGTTCCAGCAGGCGGATGTCCAGCTCCGGGCGCTGCTGGCGCAGCCGCCGCACCAGCATCGGCAGGCCGCCGTACAGCGCGGAGGCAACGAAGCCGATCGCGAACACGCGCTGCTCGCTGCGGCCGAGCCGGCGCGCGGCGTCCTGCATCTGCTCGACCCGGCCCAGCACCTGCAGCGCTTCCTCGTAGAACAGCTTGCCGGCGTCGGTCAGCCGCAGCGGGCGGCTGCTGCGCACGATCAGCCGCGTGCCCAGGTGTTCCTCCAGTTGCTGGATCTGCCGGCTCAGCGGCGGCTGCGCGATGTGCAGCAGTTCGGCGGCGCGGGTGAAGTTGCGCTCGCGGGCGACGGCGACGAAGTAGCGGAGTTGGCGCAGATCCATCGGGAGTCCATGCTCGTTTGAAGTATGTTGCGCTGCAATAAAGGCAGAAAGGACACGGATCGCACGGACAAAATACCAAAAAGGTATGGAGCGAGACCGACAGAGTCTTGGACCTGGCCGCGCGGCCGGCGCAGTGTGGCCCGCATGGACCCGCTACCGACCCCCACCCGCCGTACCGCCCCAACCATCGAGCGCGTCGAGACCCTGTTGCTCGACCTGCCGACGATCCGCCCGCACCGCCTGTCGGTGGCGACCATGCAGGGCCAGACCCTGATGCTGGTGCGCCTGCATTGCTCCGACGGCGTGGTCGGCCTGGGCGAAGGCACCACCATCGGCGGCCTGGCCTACGGCGCGGAGAGCCCGGAAGGCATGAAGCTGGCGATCGACCGCTACCTGGCGCCGCTGCTGGCCGGCGCCGACGCCACCGGCGTGCAGGCGCTGATGCAGCGCATCGGCAAGCAGGTCAAGGGCAATCATTTCGCCAAGTGCGCGGTGGAGACGGCGCTGCTGGATGCGCAGGGCAAGCGCGTCGGGCTGCCGCTGTCCGAGCTGCTGGGCGGGCGCCTGCGCGAGCGCCTGCCGGTGGCCTGGACCCTGGCTTCGGGCGACACCGCGCGCGACATCGCCGAGGCCGAGCAGATGCTGGACCTGCGCCGGCACCAGGTGTTCAAGCTGAAGATCGGCGCGCGGCCGCCGGCCGAGGACATCGCCCACGTGGCGGCGATCAAGCGTGCGCTGGGCGCACGTGGCGCGGTGCGGGTCGACGTCAACATGGCCTGGAGCGAGGCCGAGGCGGTGCGTGCGCTGCCGGCGCTGGCCGATGCCGGCTGCGAGCTGGTCGAGCAGCCGGTGGCCTCGCGCGAGGCGATGCAGCGGCTGATGCAGCGCTTCCCGCTGGCGTTGATGGCCGACGAGATCCTGGCCGGGCCGGAGAGCGCGTTCCTGGCCGCGCGCGCGCAGGCGGCCGACGTGTTCGCGGTGAAGATCGAGCCGTCCGGCGGGCCGATCGCCGCGCAGAAGGTCGCCGCCATCGCCGAGGCGGCCGGTATCGGCCTGTACGGCGGCACCATGCTGGAGGGGCCGATCGGCACCATCGCCTCGGCGCAGGTGTTCGCCACCTTCCCGCAGCTGCAGTGGGGCACCGAACTGTTCGGTCCGTTGCTGCTGACCGAGCCATTGCTGACCGAGCCGCTGCGCTACGCCGACTTCCACCTGCACCTGCCCGCCGGCCCCGGCCTGGGCATCGTGCTGGACGAGGCGCAGGTGCAGGCCTTCCGCCGCGATCGCGGCCGCAGCGTGGTGGCGATGAGCGCCACCGTGGAGGACTGATCATGCTGTTCCACGTGACCATGGACGTACAACTGCCCGCCGACATGCCGCCGGAGCGTGCCGAGCAGCTCAAGCGCGACGAGAAGGTGCGCTTCCAGGAACTGCAGCGCGAGGGCCGCTGGCGACACATCTGGCGGGTGGTCGGGCAGTACGCCAACGTCAGCGTCTTCGACGTGGCCGACAACGCCGAACTGCACGCGCTGCTGCTGTCGCTGCCGCTGTTCCCCTACATGCGCATCGCGGTCACCCCGCTGTGCCGCCATCCCTCGTCGCTGTACGAGGACGATCGCTAGTTCCGCTGCGGACGCTCCCTCGGGAGGGGACGTGTCTCGGCCGCCATCGCCACCACGAGAAAGGAAGGGCATCATCATGAGCGTCAAGATCTTCGCCACCCCCGATGTGCAGGCGTTCCTGCGCCAGGTCAGCGGGCTGGACATGCCGGGCGGCGCGCCGCGGGTGAAGCAGATCGTGCACCGCGTGCTCTCTGATCTGTTCCGCAGCATCGACGAGTTGGACATCACCCCCGACGAGTACTGGGCGGCGATCGCCTGGCTCAACGACCTGGGCGCGGCCGGACAGGCCGGCCTGATCTCGCCCGGGCTGGGCCTGGATCATTTCCTGGATCTGCGCCTGGACGCCATCGACGCCGAGCTGGGCATCGACAATCCCACCCCGCGCACCATCGAGGGCCCGCTGTACGTGGCCGGTGCGCCGGTGGCGCACGGTTTCGCCCGGCTCGACGACGGCAGCGACGAAAACGGCCACACCCTGGTCATGCACGGCACCGTGTACGGTGCCGACGGCCGCCCGCTGCCCGGGGCCAGCGTCGAGGTCTGGCACTGCGACACGCGCGGTTTCTATTCGCACTTCGACCCCACCGGCAAGCAGGCGCCGTTCAACATGCGCCGCACCATCATCGCCGACGGCAACGGCCAGTACCGCTTCCGCAGCATCGTGCCCAAGGGCTACGGCGTGCCGCCGGGCAGTCCCACCGAGCGCCTGCTGTTCGCGCTCGGCCGGCATGGCCAGCGGCCGGCGCACATCCACTTCTTCATCGGCGCCGACGGCCACCGCAAGCTGACCACACAGATCAACATCGCCGGCGACCCGCTGGTCGACGACGATTTCGCCTACGCCACCCGCGACGGCCTGGTGCCGGCGATCGTGGAGCACAGCGACCCGGCCAGCATCGCCGCCAACGGCGTGGACGGCCCGTTCGCCGAGATCGCGTTCGATTTCCACCTCACCCCGCTGGTCGACGGCGTCGACAACCAGGCCAATCCGGCGCGTCGCCGCGTGGCTGCTTAGCCGATCCCGCACCGCGGCCAATTTTCGGCCGCGGTGCAGCACCCAACGCCGTCTTGAGTTCCTGGCACCCGCTGCCGCCGCCGTCTCCGGTGGCGGTACGGACCCCTGCGCGCCGCCGGCCGGCGGTACGCATCCACGCATCGGCTCGGAGGGAGGGCCCGATCATGCAGCAGTTTCCACATCCAATGCGCCGCACCGCGCAACGACAGGGTCAGCCGCGCTGGACGCCGCTGTTGTTGACCATGGCGGCGGTCTCCGGCGGCGCGGCCGCCAACAACGGCGTGGCCTTGCCCGGCTACGGCGCGCAGACCCAGGGCCTGGCCGGCACCTCGATCGCCTTGCCGCTGGATGCGGCGGCGTCGGCCAACAACCCGGCCGGCATGGGCGCGGTCGGCGATCGTTTCGATGCCGACCTCACCCTGATCTCGGCGCCGGTGCGCAGCCAGGTCGGCAATGCCCGCTACAAGGACGATGCGCTGATCCCGGTGCCGACCGCCGGCTACAACCGCCAGCTCAACGACGACCTGAGCCTGGGCGTGTCGGTGTTCGGCCATGGTGTGGCGCTCGACTACGGCACCCCGGTCTACGGCAGCCACGACACCCTGTCCAAGCTGCAGCAGGTGGTGCTGGCGCCGACCCTGGCCTGGCGCGTGGGCGAGCACCAATATCTGGGCGTCTCGCCACGGCTGGCCTACCAGCGCCTGCACATCGCCGGCCTGGAAGGCATCGGCTTCCAGTCGGCGGGTGCCGACGCCGCGTACGGCTATGGCGTCGCGCTGGGTTGGTACGGCCAACTGGCGCCGGGCTTGAACGCCGGCCTCACCTGGTCCAGCCGCATCCGCTTCGGCCAACTGCAGCGTTACCGCGGATTGCTGCCGGACGGCCGCCTGGACCTGCCGCAGCAGGCCGGTGCCGGCCTGGCCTGGCAGCCCAATGCGGCGTTGACCCTGGCCGCCGACTGGCTGTGGATCGACTGGTCCGACGAGCGCGCCTACGGCAATCGCATCGACCAGGGCGGGGCGCTCGGCGATCCGGATGGCCCCGGTTTCGGCTGGCGCAGCCAGCGCGTGTTCCGGCTTGGCGCCGACTACCGCCTCGACGATGCGTGGTCGCTGCGGCTGGGCTACTCCCGCGCCAGCCGCCTGATCCCCGACAGCCAGGCGCAACTGGCCGTACTCGCACCGCTGGCGCAGTACCGCCACTACGCGCTGGGCGCGACCTGGCGGCTGTCGCCGCAACTGTCGCTGACCGGCAGCGTCACCCACGCGCCGGGCGGCTCGGTCGCCAGCGGCGGCGTGCAGGCCGGAACCCGCGATCTCACCTACTTCAATCTCGGCATCGGCTGGACCTTCCGCTGAGCCACACGGAGACGATCCCATGCAAACCTATCTGTTGCTGCACGGTTCCTGGCACGACGGCCACGCCTGGGACGGCGTCGCCGAGCA
Organism: Xanthomonas sp. F1; assembly: GCF_014199855.1. Taxonomy (NCBI): domain Bacteria; kingdom Pseudomonadati; phylum Pseudomonadota; class Gammaproteobacteria; order Lysobacterales; family Lysobacteraceae; genus Xanthomonas; species Xanthomonas sp. F1. Next base: position 22,877 of record NZ_JACHOK010000003.1, read on the forward strand.
TCTGCGCGCGCATGGCGTGCAGGTGCATGCGCCGACCATCGCCGGGCACGGTGCCGGCGCCGACAAGCGCGTCTCGCACGCCGACTGCGTGGCCTCGGTGGTGGATTACGTGCGCCACCACGATCTGCGCGATCTGGTCGTACTCGGCCACAGCTGGGGCGGCAGCATCGTGCAGCGCCTGGCCGAGGAAGCGCCCGAGCGCTGCAAGCGGCTGATCTTCCACAACGCCTTCGTGCTGCGCGACGGCGAGGCGCTGTTCGACCTGCTGCCGCCGCACTACCAGGCGCTGTGGAAGAACGCGGTCGATGCCGATGGCGGCATCATGCTGCCGTTCCCGATCTGGCGCGATGGTTTCATCGGCGACGCCGACCTGGCGCAGGCGCAGCAGGCTTACGCGCAACTGAGCCCGACCCCGGCACGCAGCCATTTCGACGCGGTGCCGCTCAAGCGCTTCCACGAACTGCAGATCCCGCGCAGCTGGCTCTACGCCACCGACGACGTGGCCCTGCCGCCCGGCGAGTACGGCTGGCACCCGCGGCTGAGTGCGCGCCTGGGCGGCTACCGCCTGGTCAGCCTGCCGGGCAGCCACGAAGTGTGTTTCAGCGCGCCCGCGCGGCTGGCCGAGAAGATCCTGCTGGCCGGCCGCGACTGACGTTCCCCACCGGAGACTCCAGATGAATCCTGCATCCCCCCTGCGCATCGGCATCGTCGGCGGCGGCATCGCCGGCGTCGGCTTGGCCCTGGGCCTGTGCCGGCACCGCCATCTCGACGTGCACCTGTTCGAATCGGCGCCGGCCTTCGGCGAAATCGGTGCCGGCGTCTCGTTCGGCCCCAACGCGGTGCGCGCGCTGGCCGGCCTGGGCATGGGCGAGCCCTATGCCGAACTCGCCGACCGTACCCCCGCACCATGGCAGGACGTGTGGTTCGAATGGCGCCGCGGCGAGGACGCGCGGCTACTGGGCCAGACCCTGGCGCCCGGCGTCGGCCAGTCGTCGGTGCACCGCGCCGACTTCCTCGACGCGTTGGCCACGCGCCTGCCGTTCGGGCTGGCCAAGTTCGGCAAGCGCGCGATCGCCGTGGAGCAGGATGCCGACGTGGCGCGCGTGCGCTTCGCCGACGGTAGCCAGTACGAGGGCGACGTGCTGATCGCCGCCGATGGCATCAAGTCCGCCTTGCGTGGCGAGGTGCTGCGTGCGCTTGGCCACGCACCGGCAGAGCCGCGCTTCACCGGCACCTGCGCCTACCGCGGCCTGATCGACGCGGCGCGGCTGCGCGCCGCCTTCGCCGCGCGCGGCGTGGACGCGCACCTGGTCGACGTGCCGCAGATGTTGCTGGGCCTGGACGCGCACATCCTCACCTTCCCGGTGAAGCAGGGCCGGTTGATCAACGTGGTCGCCTTCGTCTCCGACCGCAGCGACCCGGCGCCGCAATGGCGCGCCGGCCAGGCCTGGGTGCGCGAGGCCAGTCGCCGCGAGATGCTGGAGGCGTTCGCGCACTGGGGTGAGGCCGCGCGCACGCTGCTGGAATGCATCGATACGCCGACGCACTGGGCGCTGCATGACTTGGCCGAGTTGCCCGGCTATGTGCACGGACGGCTGGCGCTGATCGGCGACGCCGCGCACGCGATGTTGCCGCACCAGGGCGCTGGCGCCGGGCAGGGGCTGGAGGATGCCTATCTGCTGGCGCAGCTGTTGGCCACGCCGGGCCTGACCAGCGGTGACCTGCCGGCACTGCTGCAGGTCTACGAGCGCCTGCGCCTGCCGCGCGCCTGCCGCGTGCAGCGCACCTCGCGCGAGGCCGGCGAACTGTACGAGCTGCGCGATGCGCAGGCCGGTGCCGACGATGCGCGGCTGGCGCAGACGCTGGCGCAGCGCTTCGACTGGATCTGGACGCACGACCTGGAGGCCGAGGTGGCGCAGGGACGGCGGATGCTGGCCGCGGGCGTCACCGCGGGCGGTTAGACCCGGACTACGGCGCGCGGCTTCGGGCGCACGCGGTGCGGAGACGGTGGTTCGGCTGTGCTGTGCCGTCTCGTTGCGATGTGCCGTATGCGGTCGCGTCGCCCTCCGTACCCGGAGGAGGGTGCGGAAGACGGCGCGAACGCATCGCTTTCATGCATTGCAACGGCCATGCCGGAACAGCTGCGTCCGCGCGGACCGGATGGCGTGCGCAGGTCGCGACGTGATTGCACGTTGCTGTGGCGCGCAGCCCTCGAAGGCGAGGTGATACGCAGCCGAGTGCACTCACGCATCACCGGCGAAGACATCGTGCGGTTGAGGCAAGACGACCCGTCGCCAAGCGGTGGTCGTCTTGCACCCTTGCAAAGGCGTGGTGCGCGAAGCTTTTGCGCAGCGGCCTCAGTCGCGGAAGTTGTCGAACTGCAGCGGCAGCTCGAAATCGCTCTTCTTCAGCAGCGCGATCGCGTCCTGCAGGTCGTCGCGCTTCTTGCCGCTGACGCGCAGCTTGTCGCCGTTGATCTGCGCTTCCACCTTGAGCTTGGCCTCCTTGAGCGTGGCGACGATCTTCTTGCCCAGCTTCTGCTCGATGCCCTGCTTGACCGTGATCTTCTGCCGCGCACCGGCGAGGTTGGTCTCCACGTCGCCGAACTCCAGGCAGCGCACGTCGATGCCGCGCGCCAGCAGGCGTGCGCGCAGGATGTCGGTCATCTGCTTGACCTGGAAGTCGCTGGGCGCGGACTGCGTGATGACCTGGTCGTCCAGTTCGAACTTGGCCTCCACGCCCTTGAAGTCGAAGCGCGTCGACAGTTCGCGGTTGGCCTGGTCGACGGCATTGGTCAGTTCGTGCTTGTCGACTTCGGAAACGATATCGAAGGAAGGCATGGGCGGGTCCTCGGCAAAGATGCCTATCGTAGAACGTGCGGGCGGTGCGTGGGGACGTGCATGTGCGCAGTGCCCTGCGTTGGGTGGCGCCGCGCGTCGCGACGGAAGGGCAGCTCTACCAACGACGAAAGGCCGTTTGTAGGAGCGGCTTCAGCCGCGACAGACGTTACCGGCAATGCCCGTCGCGGCTGAAGCCGCTCCTACAATCGCGGCGATACATCATGCCGAGCCGCGGCAATAACGCGCTATTAGAAGTGCCCTGAGGCCGCTCCTACAGCAGGCAGCACTGGCCGGCACGCCGGCTGGAGTCATGTGGGAGGGACTTCAGTCCCGACGCGATGGTCTCCGGCACCACGCGCAGCGCCGATCGCGGCGATAATGCACCGATGCCCACATCCCATTCCAATGCCGCCGCCGCTGCGTGGATGATCGCCGCGGTCGCGTTCTTTTCGCTGATGGATGCGTCCATGAAGCAGCTCAGCACGCATTATCCGGCGCTGCAGGTGGCGGCGCTGCGTGGCGGCGCCTCGCTGCCGTTCGTGCTGGTGTGGGTGCTGGCCAGTGCTGGGCCGCGCGCGATCTGGCCGGTGCGCTGGGGCTTGCACCTGCTGCGCGGGGTGCTCGGCATCGCCATGATCGGCTGCTTCGCCTGGGCCCTGCGCAGCCTGCCGCTGTCCACCGCCTACACCATCTACTTCGTCGCGCCGCTGCTGGTGGCGGCGCTGTCGGTGCCGCTGCTCGGCGAATACGTGGGCCCGCGGCGCTGGGCGGCGATCGGCCTCGGCCTGGTCGGCGTGCTGGTGGTGCTGCGCCCGGGCATGGACGGGTTCGTCTCGCTGCCCGGGTTGATGGTGCTGCTGGCGGCCGTCGCGTATGCGGTGGCCTCGGTGCTGGTCAGCCTGCTGGCGCGCACCGACACGTCGCAGTCGCTGGTGGTGTGGTTCCTGCTGATCATGGCGTTGGGCGCCGGCGCGCTGGCGCTGCCGGACTGGACCCCGCTGCGTCAGGCCGACAGCGGCTGGATCGCCGGCATGGGCCTGGCCGGGGCGCTGGGCCAGGTGGCGCTGACCCAGGCGTTCCGCCGCGGCGACGCCTCGCTGGTCGCGCCGCTGGAGTACAGCGGCCTGCTGTGGGTGATCCCCTGGGATTGGCTGCTGTGGCGCAAGCTGCCCGACGCCTGGACCTGGGTGGGCGGGGCGATCATCGTCGCCAGCGGCCTGTACCTGCTGCACCGCGAGCGGATCCGCGCGGTGGCGCATCCACCGCCGCAGGCGCACCCCTAGGCCCTGCAATGCGCGCCTACGTTAGAATCGAATGGAATAACGCACGCCATCCTGGCCTGCTAGGCTTTGCGCCCCCCGTCGCTGCCGGTCCCGCGCGTTGATCCAGTTCGAGCGCCTGCACAAGTCCTATTCCGTCGCCGGCCAGCCGGTCGTGGCGCTGCATCCGCTCGACTTGCGCATCGAGGCCGGCGAGGTGTTCGGCATCATCGGCCATTCCGGCGCCGGCAAGTCGACCCTGATCCGGCTGATCAACCGGCTCGAGGAGCCCAGCGGCGGGCGCCTGATCGTCGACGGCGAAGACGTCACCGCGCTGGATCGCGCCGGGCTGCGCACGCTGCGCCAGCGCGTGGGCATGATCTTCCAGCACTTCAACCTGCTGTCCTCGCGCACGGTCGCCGGCAACGTCGCGTTCCCACTGGAACTGGCCGGCACGGCGCGTGCGGAGATCGACGCGCGGGTGGCCGAACTGCTGGAGCGGGTGGGGCTGGCCGCGCATGCCGGCAAGTATCCGGCGCAGCTGTCGGGCGGGCAGAAGCAGCGCGTCGGCATCGCCCGCGCCCTGGCCACGCGCCCGCGCATCCTGCTGTGCGACGAGGCCACCAGCGCGCTGGACCCGCAGACCACCGCCTCGGTGCTGGCGCTGCTGGCGCAGATCAACCGCGAGCTGGGCCTGACCATCGTGCTGATCACCCACGAGATGGAAGTGATCCGTCGCGTCTGCGATCGCGTGGCGGTGCTCGATGCCGGGCATCTGGTCGAGAGCGGGCCGGTCACCGAGGTGTTCCTGCATCCGCAACATCCGACCACCAAGCGCTTCGTCTCCGAGGCCGAGCATGTCGACGAGGCCGAGCTGTATCGCGATTTCACCGCGGTGGATGGGCGCATCCTGCGCCTGACCTTCCTCGGCACCGACACCTACGCGCCGCTGCTAGGGCGCATCGCCCGCGCCACCGCGGTGGACTACAACATCCTGTCCGGGCGCATCGACCGGATCAAGGACACCCCTTACGGCCAACTGACCGTGGCCCTGGTCGGTGGCGACATGGATGCGGCGCAGGCCGCCTTCGTCGCCGCCGGCGTGCATGTGCAGGAGCTGCGCCGATGAGTCCGTTCGCCACCGCCGCCGCCGGCTTCTTCCGCAATCTCGATGCCGGCAAGTGGAGCGAGATCGGCCGCGCCACCGTCGACACCCTGCTGATGCTCGGCGGCTCGTTGCCGCTGACCCTGCTGATCGGCCTGCCGTTGGGCGTGCTGCTGTTCCTCACCGGCCCGCGCCAGACCCACCAGAAGCCGCTGCTGTACGGCGGCCTGGCGCTGGTGATCAACGTGCTGCGCTCGGTGCCCTTCATCATCCTGATGATCGCGATGATCCCGCTGACGCTGTGGGCGATGGGCACCTCGCTGGGCGTGCGCGGCGCGATCCTGCCGCTGGTGGTGGGCGCGGCGCCGTTCTACGCACGGCTGGTGGAAACCGCGCTGCGCGAAGTGGACCGCGGCGTGGTCGAGGCCAGCCTGGCGATGGGCGCGACCACCTGGCAACTGGTGACGCGGGTGCTGCTGCCGGAAGCGCGGCCCGGCCTGATCGCCGGTGCCACGGTGACCACCATCGCGCTCATCGGCTTCACCGCGATGGGCGGCGCGATCGGGTCCGGCGGTCTCGGCGACCTGGCCTACCGCGACGGCTACCAGCGCTCGCATGCCGACGTGGCCCTGGTGACCGTGGTGATCCTGTTGCTGCTGGTGCAGGCGCTGCAGATGCTCGGCGACCGCCTGGTCGCGCATTACAGCCGGCGTTGAGGCCCTGCGTGCTGCGATAGGGGCGGCTTCAGCCGCGACCGCTGGCGGTAGAGCGGCCGCGGTGCCGGATCGCATACGACGGGGCGAGCGCCGCGCCTGCAACAAGACGCAATCCCACGCCTTTCGCCGCAGACCGAGGCTAGGTCTGCTAGCGTGCTGACAGCCTCGGCCGCTGCCCTTCTCCTCCCCCGTTTCCCCGGATACCTGCCATGACCCGATTCCCGTTCCGCCTCCTGCTCGCCAGCGCCGTGCTCGCCCTCGGCGGCTGCGGCAAGCCCGATGCCGGCGCCGCCAGCGACCACCTCAGCGTCGCCGCCACCGCGGTGCCGCACGCCGAGATCCTGGAGGTGGTCAAGCCGATGCTGGAGCAGCAGGGCGTGACCCTGGACGTGCGCGTGTTCAACGACTACGTGCAGCCCAACGACCAGGTAGTGCAGAAGCAGATCGACGTGAACTACTTCCAGACCGAGCCCTACCTGCAGGCCTACAACCGCGACCGCAAGAGCAACCTGGTGACCGTGGTCGGCGTGCACATCGAACCGTTCGGCGCCTACTCGCGCCGCTACAAGTCGCTGGACGCGCTGCCGCAGGGCGCCGACGTGGTGATTCCCAACGACCCCAGCAACAACAGCCGCGCGCTGATCCTGCTGGACAAGGCCGGGGTCATCAAGCTCAAGGATCCGAGCAACGCGCTGTCCACCCAGCGCGACATCGTCGCCAATCCCAAGCAGCTGAAGTTCCGCGAGCTGGATTCGGCGATGCTGCCGCGGGTGCTGGACCAGGTCGACCTGGCGCTGATCAACACCAACTACGCGCTCGATGCCGGGCTCAATCCGACCCGCGATGCGTTGGCGATCGAGAGCAAGGACTCGCCCTACGTGAACTTCCTGGTCGCGCGTCCCGACAACAAGGACGATCCGCGCGTGCAGAAACTGGCCAAGGCGCTGACCAGTCCGGAAGTGAAGGCCTTCATCCAGCGCAAGTACCAGGGCGCGGTGCTGCCGGCGTTCTGATCGGGCCACGCGCATGCCGCTGCTGCTGGCCATTCCGCTGGCGATCGTGATCGCGCTGGCGGCGACCGCGGTGCTGTTGCCGCTATCGCTGCTGCAGCGGTTCCGCGTGGGCACGGCGCGGCGCCAGGCGCGCGGTTGGCTGGTCGTGGTGCAACTGTGGTCGGCGCTGCTGTCGAGCGCGGTGTTGCTGGTCTTCGCGCTGATCGCCGCGCACTGGTGGCCCGGTGCGGCGATGCAGGCGTTGGCCGGCTGGGGCATCGGCGTGTTGCTGGGCGCGCTCGGCATCCTCGCCACCCGCTTCGAGCCGCTGCCGCATGGGCTGCACTACACGCCGAACCTGTGGTTGGTGTTGGGCCTGACCGCGTTGGTGGCGGTGCGCATCGGAGCCGGGCTGTGGCAGGGCTGGCGCAGCCTGGTCGATGGCGCGGCGTGGCCGACCCAGGGCTGGATGAGTCACGCCAGCCTGCTGGCCGCCGCGGCCTTGCTGCTCGGTTATGCCTGCGCCTATGCCTGGCTGTTGCGGCGGCGCCTGCGCCGTTTCGACCGCTACCGCGGTTTCGATCGCTCGCCGCGCTGAAGGCGCCCGCGTCTGCGTGCACGCGCAATGCTGTCTTGCTGGTCGCGCGCGCTCGATCCAGCGCATGCACAAAAACAAACGGGCCCTTGCGGGCCCGTTTGCAGTACGACTGGAGGCGGAACGCTTAGAAGCGCGCGCCGACGCCGAAGCTGAACAGCCACGGATCCAGCTTCAGGTCTTCGCCGGTGCCTTCGCCGGCCACCTTCACTTCCGGACGCGAATGCATGTAGCGCGCATCGGCACGGGCGAACCAGGTGGAGTTGATGTTCATGTCCACGCCGACGGTGCCGATGGCGCCCTTGGCGGTGTCCAGGCTCACGTGCTGGCCGGTACCGGCAAGCGCGTCGATCTTCTCGTTGCTGAAGTTGGACTCGTAGTAACCGACGCCGACGAACGGACGGAACACGTTGTCCGCCTGGCCGAAGTGGTACTGGCCGCTCAGCGCGATCGGCTGCTGTTCGACGGTGCCGACCTTGCCAACGCCGTCCGCCTTGACGCGGTGGTTGAACTTGTCGGCAGCGCCCCACAGCTCGACTGCCCAGTTGTCGTCGATCAGCCAGCTGGCGCTGATGGTCGGCGCCGGGCCGCCATCGACGTCGAGGCCGGCCGCCGGCTTGGAGTGCGGGTCGAGCAGGGTCGCGCTGCCGACGACGGAGAAATGCTTGCCGGACGCGGTATCGGCATCCTGTGCGAATGCGGCGGGCGCAAACGCAAGGGCGGACACGACAGCCAGGCTCAGGATCTGAATGGACCGCATGGGATATCTCCTCATCTTTTTCTTGTGGGGCCACGGGAGTGGGCGCGCACACCGTATCGATGAGAAGATGAATCGTCGCCGACCCTCGCCGGACGAATGCAGGCGACGTTCAGGCACTTGCGCTCGACGCTTGAAATAACGAGGTTTTAAGACTTTTGGCCGTTCATCCAGGTGCGTGCGACGTGACGACGCAGTCGTTGTTGCAAGGGCTGCCCGCGCAGATACGGGACGATTGCCGGGTGCTGGTGCTCGGCTCCATGCCCGGTGCGGCGTCGTTGCAGCAGGCGCGCTATTACGCACATCCGCGTAATCGGTTCTGGCCGCTGATGGCGGCGCTCTGTGGCTTCGATGCGGCATTGGACGCCGAAGCGCGAATGCAGGCGCTGCACGCGGCCGGCGTGGGCCTGTGGGACGTGATCGGCCAGTGCCGACGCCGTGGCAGCCTGGACGCGGCGATCGTGCGCGGCAGCGAGATCCCCAATGCCTTGCCCGAACGCATCGCGCAGTTGCCGCAGTTGCGCGCCATCGCCTGCAACGGCGCGGCGGCGGCACAGGCGTTCGCGCGCTTCGTGCAGCCGCAGTTATCTGAGCGCGATCCGCCGCTGGTGCTGCTGGCGCTGCCTTCCAGCAGTCCGGCCAATGCCGCGTTCGCCTGGCCACGGCTGCTGCAGGCGTGGTCGCCGCTGCAGCAATGGCTGCGAGTGCCGATGGCTGGCGATTGAAGGCTACCTCTCATCACACCAGGCGCACACGCGTAGGAGCGGCTTCAGCCGCGACGAGGCTTTACCGACAAGGCTGTCGCGGCTGAAGCCGCTCCTACGAGAGGGAGCGCGATGTATGGCAAAAACGGGTGATTGGAGGTTGCCCTGACGTTGCGTCGATGGATCAGCGCCGCGCGCGCAAGCGCAGCCACACCGTCTGCAGCGCCAGCGCGGCGGCCAGCAGCAGCGCCACCCATGCCGCGGTCTGCGCACCGGCGAGCGTGCTGCCGGCCTGTTTGACGTAGACCGCTGCCAGCGCCCACAGCGCCGCCGCCGCATAGGCGAGGTTGCCGCGCATCGCTCGGTTCATGCCCAGCAGCAGTACCGCCGCCAGCGCGAACAGCACCAGGCTCCACGGCAGCATCCGCTCGGTCGAGAGCCAGCGGTAGGCCACGATCACCTGCGCGGTGTTCAGGAATGCCGCCAGCGACAGCCAGCCGGCATGCAGCGACAGCGGCAGCCAGGCCCACAGGGTCTGGCCCGGTTCGGCCGCCCGATCGCGCGACAGTCGCAGCGCGGCCAGCAGCATCGCCGCCAGCGCGGTCCAGATCACCGCCAGCGCCAACAGGAAGTGCTGCTGGGAGAACACCGGCATCCACGCCGCGGTCAGCGCGAAGCCCAGCGCCGCCGGTGCCCGCACCTGCGCCAGCGCGCTGCCGCGGCGGCGCCGCGCGCTGGATTGCCAGAGGCCGAAGGCCAGGTCGAGCAGGAAGATCACGCCCCAGATCGCGAAGGCGTAGCCGGCGGCGACGATCAGGGTCGGGTAGCGGTCGGAGATGGCGCCATTGGTCGGGCCGAACGCACCACGTTGCGAGAACCAGGCGACAAGCGGCATCGCCAACGCCATCAACAGCACCAGGATCCGCATGCCTGCCCTCCAGAAATCTGCGGCGAGCCTAGCCGCGGCGCCGTGAAGGCGGCGCACCGGCCGCGCGCGCCGCGGGCATGCAACATGCGCTGGCGTACTGTCCGCCGACAGCGCCACGCCGCACAGACGATCGGGCTTTTTTGCCTGCCAAAGGTTGGCGCTGCGGCTGCGGGCCGCCACAATAGGGGTTTCCCCCTCATTAGTTGCCGGAGTTGCCCGCATGGCCGAAATCAAGGAAGCACTTGTCCCCGATATCGGTGACTACAGCGACGTCCCGGTAATCGAAGTGCTGGTGGCCGTCGGCGACACGGTGAAGAAGGACCAGAGCCTGGTCACCCTGGAGTCGGACAAGGCGACGATGGAAGTGCCGTCGCCGTTCGCCGGCGTGGTCAAGGAGATCAAGGTCAAGGTCGGCGACAGCCTGTCCGAGGGCAAGGTGGTGGCGCTGATCGAGGTGGCCGAGGGTGGCGCCAGTGCCGCACCCGCCGCGCCTGCGCCCGCCAAGGCCACGCCCGCGCCGGCCCAGCAGACCGCCGCCCCGGCCGCCGCGCCCGCGCAGAATGCGGTCAAGCCGGCCCCGGCCGCAGCGGCGGCCACCGGTGTGGTCGAAGCGCGGGTGCCGGACATCGGCGACTACAGCGACGTGCCGGTGATCGAGGTGCTGGTCGCGGTCGGCGACACGGTGAAGAAGGACCAGAGCCTGGTCACCCTGGAGTCGGACAAGGCGACGATGGAAGTGCCCTCGTCGGTGGCCGGCGTGGTCAAGGAAATCAAGGTGAAGGTCGGCGACAGCCTGTCCGAGGGCAAGGTGGTGGCGCTGATCGAAGTGGCCGGCAGCGATGCCGACGCGCCGTCCGCGTCCGCGATTCAGCCCAGCGCCGAGACCGGCGGCGGCGTGGAGCCGGTGCCGACCTCGTCCGCGCCGGACAAGCTGGCCCAGCGCGAGATCGCCCAGGTCCAGGCCACGGCGCCGGCCAAGGCCGCCGCGCCGTCCGCCACCCAGAGCAGCCCGCCGGTGGCGTTCGACGCCGACAGCGTGCTGCCGCAGAAGGTGCCCTATGCAAGTCCGGCGGTGCGCGTGTTCGCCCGCGAGCTGGGCGTGGACCTGTTCCAGGTCAGCGGCTCGGAACAGGGCGGCCGCATCAGCAAGGACGACGTGCAGCGCTACGTCAAGGCGGCGCTGTCCGGCGCCGCACCGGCCGCTGCGGGTGCCGCGCCTGCCGCCGGCGGCAACGGCCTGAACCTGCTGCCGTGGCCGAAGGTGGACTTCGCCAAGTTCGGCGAGGTCGAGGTCAAGCCGCTGTCGCGGATCAAGAAGATCTCCGGCGCCAACCTGGCGCGCAACTGGGCGATGATCCCGCACGTCACCCAGTTCGAGCAGGCCGACATCACCGACCTGGAAGCCTTGCGCGTGGCGCTGAACAAGGAGAACGAGAAGGCCGGCATCAAGCTGACCATGCTCGCCTTCCTGCTCAAGGCCAGCGCCGCGGCGCTGAAGCAGTTCCCCGACTTCAACGCCTCGCTCGATGCCAGCGGCGAGAACCTGACCCTGAAGAAGTACTTCCACATCGGCTTCGCCGCCGACACCCCGAACGGGCTGGTGGTGCCGGTGATCCGCGACGTGGACAAGAAGGGCGTGGTCGAGCTGGCGCGCGAGAGCGGCGAGCTGGCCAAGAAGGCGCGCGACGGCAAGCTCGGCCCGGCCGAGATGAGCGGCGGCTGCTTCTCGATCAGTTCGCTCGGCGGCATCGGCGGCACCGCGTTCACGCCGATCGTCAACGCGCCGGAAGTGGCGATCCTGGGCGTGTCCAAGTCGGCGATCCAGCCGGTGTGGAACGGCAAGGAGTTCGCCCCCAAGCTGCTGCTGCCGCTGTCGCTGAGCTACGACCACCGCGTCATCGACGGCGCCGCCGCGGCGCGCTTCACCACCTACCTGAGCCAGGTGCTGGCGGACATGCGCCGCGTGCTGCTGTAAGCCCTGTCGTCACGGCGCCGCGTCCGTCGCGGTGCCGGTTTTCCCCCACTTGCGCGCGCCGCGTGTTTGCGCGGTCGCGCCGACGAACTGCAAACGCCCTTCGCCACGGCGAGGGGCCACAGGAGAAGCTGCATGGCGGTCATTGAGGTCAAGGTCCCGGATATCGGCGACTACAGCGACGTTCCGGTCATCGAGGTGCTGGTCGCCGTCGGCGACACGGTGAAGAAGGACCAGGGCCTGGTGACGCTGGAGTCGGACAAGGCCACGCTGGAAGTGCCGTCCGCGGCCGCCGGCGTGATCAAGGAGCTGAAGGTCAAGCTCGGCGACACCCTGTCCGAGGGCGCGGTGATCGCGCTGCTGGAGACCGCCGACGGCGCCGCTGCGGCGCCCGCCGCGGCCCCGGCCGAGGTGCCGGCCAGCAAGCCGCCGGTGGCGCCGTCGCACCGCGCGCCGGCCGAGCCGCCGGCGCCCAAGCCGGCGCTGGCCAGCGGCAAGCCCGCCGACATCGAATGCAAGATGGTGGTGCTCGGCGCCGGCCCCGGCGGCTACACCGCCGCGTTCCGCGCTGCTGACCTGGGCCTGGACACGGTGCTGATCGAGCGCTACGCCAGCCTCGGCGGCGTCTGCCTCAACGTCGGCTGCATTCCATCCAAGGCGCTGCTGCACGCAGCCGCGGTGATCGACGAGGTCGCCCATGCCGGCGATTTCGGCGTGGACTTCGGCAAGCCCAAGATCACCCTGGACAAGCTGCGCGAGTACAAGGAAAAGGTGGTCGGCAAGCTCACCGGCGGCCTGGCCAGCATGGCCAAGCAGCGCAAGGTGCGCACCGTCACCGGTGTGGCGTCGTTCGTGTCGCCGAACGAACTGGAGATCGTCGGCGCCGACGGCAAGACCCAGTTGCTGCGCTTCGAGCACTGCATTGTCGCCGCCGGCTCGCAGGCGGTGAAGCTGCCGAATTTCCCGTGGGACGACAAGCGGGTGATGGACTCCACCGATGCGCTGGAACTGCAGGAGATCCCCAAGACCCTGCTGGTGGTCGGCGGCGGCATCATCGGCCTGGAAATGGCCACCGTGTACAGCGCGCTGGGCAGCAAGGTCACCGTGGTCGAGTTCATGGACCAGCTGATGCCGGGTGCCGACAAGGACCTGGTCAAGCCGCTGGCCGACCGCTTGAAGAAGCAGGGCGTGGAGGTCCATCTCAAGACCAAGGCGGCCGAGGTCAAGGCCGACAAGAAGGGCATCACCGTGACCTTCGAAGCGGCGACCGCGGGCGAAACCCCGGCGCTGGCCGCCACCACCTACGACCGTGTGCTGGTCGCGGTGGGTCGCGCGCCCAATGGCAAGAAGATCGGCGCCGACAAGGCCGGCATCAACGTCACCGAGCGCGGCTTCATTCCGGTCGACCGGCAGATGCGCACCAACGTGCCGCACATCTTCGCCATCGGCGACATCGTCGGTAACCCGATGCTGGCGCACAAGGCCACCCACGAAGGCAAGCTGGCCGCGGAAGTGGCCGCCGGCGAGAAAAAGGAGTGGGTGGCGCGGGTGATCCCGTCGGTGGCCTACACCAATCCGGAAATCGCCTGGGTCGGCGTCACCGAGACCGAGGCCAAGGCCAAGGGGCTGAAGGTCGGCGTGGCCAAGTTCCCGTGGGCGGCCAGCGGCCGCGCCATCGGCATCGGCCGCACCGAGGGCTTCACCAAGCTGATCTTCGACGAGGAAACGCACCGCATCATCGGTGGCGCCATCGTCGGCGTGCACGCTGGCGACCTGCTGGCCGAGATCGGCCTGGCGATCGAGATGGGCGCCGAGGCCGAGGACATCGGCCACACCATCCACGCGCATCCGACCCTGAGCGAGTCGGTCGGCATGAGCGCCGAGGTCTACGACGGCACCATCACCGACCTGTACATCCCGAAGAAGAAGTGACGCCCGCGCGACCGTACCGCTGCGTGCGGTGCGGTCGCTGCGGTGTCGATAGGACGCATGGAGGTCGCCGTGGGGCAGGGCAATCTATGTCCCGAACTGCAGGCGTTGCTGCAGCGCGAACTGGCCAGTGGCAACCGTATCGCCGAGCCGCCACGCCGGACCGACTGGCCGCATCCGGGCTCGGTCTTCGTGTCGTTGAAGCGCGACTTGCGCAGCGACGTGGCCTCGCTGCCGGCGACGGTGCAGCACGCGATCTGCACCGATCCGCACTACGGCTGGCACGACGAGTGCTACTGCACGACGCACCGGCATCTGCTGGTGGCCGGTGCGACCAAGCCGCCCTGAGCGTGCGCAGCTGTCGCCGCGCCGGCCCTCTTCCGCGCACCCGTCAAACGACAGAACCCCGCATCGCTGCGGGGTTCTGCATGAGGCTGCTTGCGGGGCCCGGGTCCCGGGTCCCGAAACAATCAGAACGCGAAGGTCACGCCCGCGACCGGGCCCTTGAACTCCTGCTTCAGGCCGACGCTGGCGTTGTCGCGCTTGCGGTCCACGTCCAGCTTGAACCAGTCGTAGCCGGCGAAGATGCCGAAGTTGCGGGTGAAGCGGTACTCGACGATGGCGTTGGCGCGGCTCAGGTCGCCGTCGTAGTCGCCGAAGTCGCCCCACTTGGTGTTGAGGTACTGGCCCTGGATGTTGAACAGCCAGTGCTCGCTCGGGTGCGCGGTGAAGCGCACGCCGACCACCGGCGCAGCGCCGTCCTCGCTCTCGTCCAGGAAGGTGCCGGTGTAGACCGGACCCAGGTCGGCGTAGGCATTGGACTGCACCTTGGCCCACTCGGCACCGATCTGCAGGCCCATGCTGAACTGCGGGTTGTCGATCACCGAGTAGTCGTACACCAGGCTGGCCACCTGGTACTTCAGCTCGCCCTTGACGAAGCTGCCCGACGGCACGGTCACGCCGCCCAGGCTGACGTCCTGGCCCAGCTCTTCGCGGCGGTCCTTGTCGAACTTGAAGTAGTCGAAGATCAGGCGCTGACGGGTGCTGAGGCGGAACACGCCGTCCACGCGCGGCTCCCATTCCTTGCCGCCGAAGTTGAAGTCCTGCGAGCCGGAAATGGCGTTGCCGTTGATCACGGCATTGCCGCGCAGGGTGTTGTCGTTGTCCACGTTCATCGCGCCGACGCGCAGGGTGAAGCGGTCGTCGCCGTCTTCGGCGTGAGCGGGCAGCGCGTAAGCGGCGGCGAGCGCGCACGGCAGCGCCAGGGCAAGCAAGTGTTTCATGGGGGACAAGCTCCGTCGTCTTGGGATTTTTTGGATGAGGCGTCGATGGCAGCGCCATCGCGTGCCGTCACTATCCTTAAATCCGCGTCCACCATTCGTGAAAGTATGGTGGCTCACGCCGCCACGCCTGTCCCAGAACACGCAACGAAAAGAGCCCCGGGAGGACCGGGGCTCGGTGGGTCTGCGCTGTGGGCCGACGAGGATGGGCGCAGTCCCTGTCCGATCAGACAGGGTAGTGGACAGAAAGTTCCCCGCAAAGACGTGCTGCAATGCCGCATCCGGCGCCGGCCACGGGTGGTGACCGTGCTATCGTCTACGGGCGGAGGGGCATTCGGACGCGGTCAGGACCCCTGGCGGTTGTCTCGCAAATTGTCCCATTGCTATAATTCCGCGGCTCGACGGACGCGAAGACGTCCTCAATCCACCACCAATTGCAGGATTTTCTGTGCTGAACTCCGTTGATGCGGGTCGGCGGCTGATGCTGCGCGCAGCGATTTACCCGCTGGTGGCGGTGGCCGTGGTGTCCCTGCTGTTCCTCTTGCTGGGGCCGAAATACGCGATGGGCGCCGCCGCGACCGGGCTGGCGACCGTGGCAGGGGGATGGCTGGCGGCACGCACCGCGCTCGATGGCGGCGTGCAGGCGGCAGGGTCGGCATTGGCACGGTTGATCGTGGCCATGGTGCTGAAGTGGGTGTTGGTGTTCGCGGTGCTGGCGCTGGGCTTTGCCTGGTGGCGGTTGCCTCCTCTGGCCCTGTTGGCGGGTATCGCCGTCGGGCTGATGTTCCAGGTTCTGGCTCTGGCCAGGCGTTGATCGAATCAAGAAAAGGCTCAGGACTCATGGCGGGCGAGGCAGAAACTCCTACCTCCTACATCCAGCACCATCTGCACAACCTCACCTTCCAGGTGCAGGAAGGCGGGTTCTGGCAGGTGCACGTCGATACCATGATCATGTCGGTGCTGTCCGGCCTGCTGATGGTGTTCGGCTTCTGGCTGGCCACGCGCAAGGCCACCGCCGGCGTGCCGGGCAAGTGGCAGGCATTCGTGGAAATCATGCTGGAGTTCGTCGACCGCCAGGCCAAGGACACCTACCACGGCACCAGCAAGCTGGTGACCCCGATCGCGATCACCCTGTTCTTCTGGATCCTGATGATGAACCTCATCAAGATGATCCCGGCGGACTTCCTGGCGATTCCGCTGAGCTGGGCCGGCGTGCACTACTGGAAGCCGGTGCCGACCGCCGACGTCAATGCCACCCTGGGCATGTCGATCAGCGTGTTCTTCCTGATGATCTTCTTCTCGCTGCGTTCCAAGGGCGTGGGCGGGATGACCAAGGAATTCCTCACCGCGCCGTTCGGCAAGTGGATGCTGCCGTTCAACCTGATCCTCAATATCGTCGAATGGCTGAGCAAGCCGGTGTCGCTGGCGATGCGACTGTTCGGCAACATGTTCGGCGGCGAGATCGTGTTCCTGCTGATCTGGGTGCTCGGCGGTGCCGGCATCTTCGGTGCGCTGGCCGGCGGCGCGTTCGGCTTCGGCTGGATGCTGTTCCACCTGCTGGTGATTCCGCTGCAGGCGTTCATTTTCATGATGCTGTCGATCGTGTACCTGAGCCTGGCGGAAGACAGCCACTGACGTTTCTGTTTCACGCGTTCTAAGCAACCCTTCGTTCGATTCACCATCCTCAAGCAACTTTGTTCCTGGAGAAAACCATGTACTTCGCCGTCCTGACCAACCTCGCCCAAGTCCAGAGCTCCACCGTCCTCGCCGTCGGCATCATGATCGGCCTGGCCGCGCTGGGCGCCGGCCTCGGTCTGGCCATCATGGCCGGCAAGTTCCTGGAATCGGCCGCGCGCCAGCCGGAACTGATCCCGGTGCTGCAGGTCCGCATGTTCATCACCGCCGGCCTGATCGACGCCGCGTTCATCATCAGCGTCGCGGTCGGCCTGCTGTTCGCGTTCGCCAACCCGATGATCGGCGAGTTCGTCGCGCGTCTGCCGCAGGGCGGTTGATCCCGTCGTACCGGCGTGCGGTCGCCATCGGCGGCCGCCGCTACGGATGAAGGTTCGGACGCGCTGCCGCGCTGGCGGCGCGTCCACCCCGTCACCATTGGCTGAGCGTACCCCATGAATATCGGTCTCACCCTCTTTGCCCAGGCGCTGGCGTTCGCCGGTCTGATCTGGATCGTCGCGACCAAGATCTGGCCGCCGCTGATGCAGGCCATCGAAGAGCGCCAACAGAAGATCGCCGAAGGCCTGGCCGCGGCCGATCGCAGCCAGAAGGATCTGGCGCAGGCGCAGGAAAAGGTCAACGAAGCGTTGAAGGACGCCCGCATCAAGGCCAACGAGATCATCGACCAGGCCCATGCGCGCGCCAACCAGATCGTCGAGGCGGCCAAGCACGAGGCGATCGTCGAAGCCAACCGGCAGAAGGAACTGGCCCAGGCCGAGATCGACGCCGCGGCCAACCGCGCGCGCGAAGACCTGCGTCGCCAGGTGTCGCTGCTGGCGGTGAGCGGCGCCGAGAAGCTGCTCAAGCGCGAAATCGACGCCAACGCCCACAAGGCGCTGCTCGACGAGCTGGCGGCGGAGATCTGAGATGAGCCAGGCCCTCACACTGGCGCGTCCCTACGCTCGCGCCGCGTTCGCCGCGGCCAGCGATGCCGGCAAGCTCGCGCCCTGGTCGCAGGCGCTGACGTTCTCCGCCCAGGTCGCGGCCGACCCGCGCGTGGCCGCGCTGCTGCACAACCCGCTGCTGCAGCGGGAGCAGGCGGTGTCGCTGTTGGCGCCGGAAGCGGCCGACGAGCAGTACCAGCGCTTCCTGAGCCTGCTGGCCGAAGGCCAGCGGCTGCCGCTGCTGCCGGAGATCGCCGGGCTGTACGACCAGCTGCGGGCCGAGGCCGAGCGCGTGGTGCAGGCCAACGTGACCTCCGCGACGGCGCTGAGCGATGCCGAGGTGGCTTCGCTGAAGGTGGCGCTGAAGCAGCGCTTCGGCCGCGAGGTCGAGATCACCACGGCGGTGGACGCTTCGCTGATCGGCGGCGCGGTGATCGACGCCGGCGACGTGGTCATCGACGGTTCGTTGAAAGGCAAGCTGTCGCGTCTGCAATCCGCACTGGCCCACTAAGAAACGGGAATGGCGAATAGAGAGGAGAGAACCCGGCCCGGCGGCGACGCCACCCGCGATTCCCGATTCCCCATTCCCGATTCTCAAAGAAGCTAACCACACGTCGCCATCCGCCGCTGCGCGATGGACGATCCGAAGGAAACCAAGATGGCAACCACGCTCAACCCCTCCGAAATCAGCGAACTGATCAAGAACCGCATCGAGCAGGTCAAGCTGGCCGCGGAGTCGCGCAACGAAGGTACGGTCACCAGCGTGTCCGACGGCATCGTGCGCATCTTCGGCCTGGCCGACGTGATGCAGGGCGAAATGATCGAACTGCCGAACGACACCTACGCCCTGGCGCTGAACCTGGAGCGCGACTCGGTCGGCGCCGTGGTGCTCGGCGACTACGAGAACCTGCGCGAAGGCGACGTGGCCAAGACCACCGGCCGCATCCTGGAAGTGCCGGTCGGCAAGGAACTGCTGGGCCGCGTGGTCAACGCGCTGGGCGAGCCGATCGACGGCAAGGGCCCGCTGGGCACCAGCCAGACCGCGCCGGTGGAGCGCGTGGCGCCGGGCGTGATCTGGCGCAAGTCGGTCGACCAGCCGGTGCAGACCGGCTACAAGTCGGTCGACGCGATGATCCCGATCGGCCGCGGCCAGCGCGAGCTGGTCATCGGCGACCGCCAGACCGGCAAGACCGCGCTGGCCATCGACGCGGTGATCAACCAGAAGAACACCGGCATCAAGTGCGTGTACGTGGCAATCGGGCAGAAGGCCTCGACCGTCGCCAACATCGTGCGCAAGCTGGAAGAGAACGGCGCGCTGGCGCATACCATCGTGGTCGCCGCGACCGCTTCCGAATCGGCGGCGATGCAGTACATCAGCGCCTACGCCGGCTGCACCATGGGCGAGTACTTCATGGACCGCGGCGAAGACGCGCTGATCGTGTACGACGATCTGTCCAAGCAGGCCGTGGCCTACCGCCAGATCTCGCTGCTGCTGAAGCGCCCGCCGGGCCGCGAAGCCTACCCGGGCGACGTGTTCTACCTGCACAGCCGCCTGCTGGAGCGCGCCGCGCGCGTGTCCGAGGACTACGTGGAGCAGTTCACCAAGGGCGAGGTCAAGGGCAAGACCGGTTCGCTGACCGCGCTGCCGATCATCGAGACCCAGGCCGGCGACGTGTCCGCGTTCGTGCCGACCAACGTGATCTCGATCACCGACGGCCAAATCTTCCTGGAAACCGACCTGTTTAACGCCGGCATCCGCCCGGCGGTGAACGCCGGCATCTCGGTGTCGCGCGTCGGCGGTGCTGCGCAGACCAAGATCATCAAGAAGCTCTCCGGCGGCATCCGCATCTCGCTGGCGCAGTACCGCGAGCTGGCGGCGTTCGCGCAGTTCGCCTCGGACCTGGACGAAGCCACCCGCAAGCAGCTCGAGCGCGGCCAGCGCGTCACCGAGCTGATGAAGCAGAAGCAGTACCTGCCGATGTCCATCGCCAACCAGGCGCTGTCGATCTACGCCGTCAACGAGGGCTACCTCGACGACGTGCCGGTCAACAAGCTGCTGGCGTTCGAAGAGGGCCTGCACGCCCACTTCGCCAATACCCAGGGCGAGCTGATCGCCAAGGTCAACGACACCGGCGACTGGAACGGCGACATCGAGGCGGCGTTCAAGAAGGGCATCGGCGAGTTCAAGACCACGGGTAGCTGGTAAGGCGCCGGGATTCGGGATTGGGCATTCGGGATTCGCAAGAGCGGTGGTACAGGGGATCTGCCGATCCCCGATCACCGTTCCGGATCTCCAGATTCAGGTAATGGGTGGTAGGTGAGGTGGGTTTGGGGGCTTTAGCGAATCCCCACTCCCCAATCCCGAATCCCACGAGCGGAGCGAGCGAGTAATGGCAGGCGGACGCGAAATCAAATCCAAGATCAAGAGCGTGCAGAACACCCGCAAGGTGACGCGCGCGCTCGAGATGGTCTCGGCCTCCAAGATCCGCAAGGCGCAGGATCGGATGAAGACCTCGCGTCCGTACGCGCAGGCGATGAAGCAGGTAATCGGGCATCTGGCGCAGGCCAGCACCGACTACACGCATCCGTTCCTGGTGCAGCGCGAGTCGGTCAAGCGCGTCGGCTACATCGTGATCTCCTCCGATCGCGGGCTGGCCGGCGGCCTGAACAACAACCTGTTCCGCAAGATGCTGGGCGAAGTGCGCCAGTGGCAAGACCAGGGCGCGGGCGTGGACGTGGTCACCATCGGCCAGAAGGCCTCGGTGTTCTTCCGCCGGCTCAAGGTGGACATGGTGGGCAGCGTCAGCCACCTGGGCGACCTGCCGCGCGTGGAGCAGCTGATCGGCGTGATCAAGGTGATGCTGGACGCGTTCACCGAAGGCAAGCTGGACCGCGTCTATCTGGTCTACAACCGCTTCGTCAACACGATGACGCAGAAGGCCAGCTTCGACCAGCTGCTGCCGCTGCCGGCGGCCGAGAGCCAGGTCGCGCACCACGACTGGGACTACCTGTACGAGCCCGATGCCGCGACCGTGCTCGAGCACGTGATGACGCGCTACATCGAGTCGCTGGTGTACCAGGCGGTGCTGGAGAACGTGGCGTCCGAGCATGCGGCGCGCATGGTCGCGATGAAGGCGGCCAGCGACAACGCCAGCAAGCTGATCAGCACCTTGCAGTTGGTCTACAACAAGGCGCGTCAGGCCGCGATCACCCAGGAAATTTCCGAAATCGTCGGCGGCGCAGCGGCCGTGTAGTGCCGGGATTCGGGATTGGAGAGTCGGGATTGGCAGAGCAGCGCAGCGCGCTTTTACCACCCCCGAATCGCGAATCCCCAATCACGAAATCCATGGGATGGCGCAGGCCATCCGGACAGAACTAAAGCTAACCGGAGCAGCAAAATGAGTCAGGGCAAGATCGTTCAGATCATCGGCGCGGTCGTCGACGTCGAATTCGCGCGTGCCGATGTGCCGAAGATTTACGACGCACTGAAGGTCGAGAACACCGCCATCACGCTGGAAGTGCAGCAGCAGCTGGGCGACGGCATCGTGCGCACCATCGCCCTCGGTTCCACCGACGGCCTCAAGCGCAACCTGGTCGCCACCAACACCGGCCGCGCGATCTCGGTGCCGGTCGGCGCCGGCACGCTGGGCCGCATCATGGACGTGCTGGGCCGTCCGATCGACGAAGCCGGCGACGTGCAGGCCAGCGACCACTGGGAAATCCACCGCGCGGCACCGACCTACGAAGACCAGTCCTCGGCCACCGAGCTGCTGGAAACCGGCATCAAGGTCATCGACCTGATGTGCCCGTTCGCCAAGGGCGGCAAGGTCGGCCTGTTCGGCGGCGCTGGCGTCGGCAAGACCGTCAACATGATGGAACTGATCAACAACATCGCCAAGGCGCACTCGGGTCTGTCCGTGTTCGCCGGCGTGGGCGAGCGTACCCGCGAGGGCAACGACTTCTACCACGAGATGAAGGACTCCAACGTCCTGGACAAGGTGGCGATGGTGTACGGCCAGATGAACGAGCCGCCGGGCAACCGTCTGCGCGTCGCGCTGACCGGCCTGACCATGGCCGAGTACTTCCGCGACGAGAAGGACGCCTCGGGCAAGGGCAAGGACGTGCTGCTGTTCGTCGACAATATCTACCGCTACACCCTGGCCGGTACCGAAGTGTCGGCGCTGCTGGGCCGCATGCCGTCGGCGGTGGGCTACCAGCCGACCCTGGCCGAGGAAATGGGCGTGCTGCAGGAGCGCATCACCTCGACCAAGTCCGGCTCGATCACCTCGATCCAGGCCGTGTACGTGCCCGCGGACGACCTGACCGACCCGTCGCCGGCGACCACCTTCGCCCACCTCGACGCCACCGTCGTGCTGTCGCGCAACATCGCCTCGCTGGGTATCTACCCGGCGGTGGATCCGCTCGACTCGACCAGCCGCCAGCTGGACCCGAACGTGATCGGCCACGAGCACTACGACACCGCCCGCCGCGTGCAGTCCACCTTGCAGAAGTACAAGGAACTGAAGGACATCATCGCGATCCTGGGCATGGATGAACTGTCCGAAGAGGACAAGCAGGCCGTGTCGCGCGCGCGCAAGATCGAGCGCTTCTTCAGCCAGCCGTTCCACGTGGCCGAAGTGTTCACCGGTTCGCCGGGCAAGTACGTGTCGCTGAAGGACACCATCCGCGGCTTCAAGGCCATCGTCGACGGCGAGTACGACCACCTGCCGGAGCAGGCCTTCTACATGGTCGGCGGCATCGAGGAAGCGGTCGAGAAGGCCAAGAAGATGGCCGAGAAGGCGTAAGCGCCGGGATTCGGCATTCGGGATTAGGGATTCGCAAGGCGGCATCGAGGACAAGGGAGTGGGAGTGAAGACGAAGCGGCGCGGCCGCTTTGGCCAATCCCCAATCCCGACTCCCCACTCCCGCCTCGCGCCAGCGAGGTAACCATGAGCACCATCCGTTGCGACATCGTCAGCGCCGAGCATGAGATCTACCACGGCGACGCCACCCTGGTGGTCGCGACCGGCGAGTTGGGCGAGCTGGGCATCGCGCCCAAGCACGCGCCGTTGATCACCCGGCTTAAGCCCGGCAAGGTGGTGGTGACCACCCCGAGCGGCGAGCAGCTGGACTTCGCCATTTCCGGCGGCATCCTCGAGGTGCAGCCGCAGGTGGTGACGATCCTGGCCGACACCGCGATCCGCGCGCAGGACATCGACGAGGCGTCGGTGCGCAAGGCCAAGGAAGAAGCCGAGCGCCTGCTCGCCAACCGCGGCGAAGGCATGGACGTGGCCGAAGCGCAGGCCAAGCTGGCCGAGGTCACCGCACAGCTGCAGGCGCTGGAGCGCCTGCGCAAGAACCTCAAACACTGAGTTCACCGCGACGCTGCCTCATGGCCGCATGCGACGACAACGCCGGCGTTTGCCGGCGTTGTCGTTTCTGGGAGAGCGGTTGGTCTCCTTCGTACGCTGGCTCCGCGGGCATGTAGGGGATCACCTTGCGACCCGGCTTGCCGCACGCTGCTGACGCGCAGCGCATTGGATCGCCGCGAAGATCGCATTCCTGCGGCGCAGCCCGTGATTGACGCGGAATGCGACACAGCGCACGGCGCTGGCTTGCTGGTCGCTGACTCGGTGGTGTCTCCATGCGACAAGACGCGCGTGCGGTCATCGTCCGGTCCGTGGACTGCGGCAAGATGGCCGCCCGATCTGCGGTCCATCCCCCACCCGCAGACGGTTACCGGAGAACCGAGATGCCCCTGTCCGCTTCCGTTCCTCGTCCTTGCGTGCATGCGCTGACCGCCGTGCTGGCCGGCGCCATGCTGATGGGATGCGCCTTGCCCGCACGTAGCGCCACCCCGCTGGAACCCCTGCTGGATCGCATCGTCGAGCGCAATGCGATCGGCGACCAGGTCGCGTTGAGCAAATGGGACAGCGGCAAGCCGGTGCTGGATGCCACGCGCGAGGCCGCGGTGCTGGCGAGCGTGCGCGAACAGGCGCCGGCCCATGGCGTGGATCCGGACGATGCCGCGCGCTTCTTCGGCATGCAGATCGAATCCAACAAGCTGGTGCAGTACGAACTGCTGTCGCGCTGGCACCTGCGCGGCCGCGCGCCCAACAGTCCGCGCCCGGACCTGACCGCGCTGCGCGCGCGCCTGGACCAGCTGCAGGGCGAGATGCTGGATGCGCTGCAGGCCAGCGCCACGGTGCGCCAGGCCCCGGATTGCCCGGCCACGACCGCGCGCGCAGCCGAGGCCTATGCGCTGCGCTGGCAACTGGACCAACTGCATCGCACGGCGCTGGTGCGCAGCCTGGGCGATTTCTGCCGCTGAGTTTTTGGTGGCGGGCCGGCGCCGTATGGCCTGCGTCGGAGGGAGGCGAGGTCGCTCTGGCGATCAGCGCCCCTGATGCGGGCCCGTCGTTCGGGCTTCGATCGCCGCGATCGAAGGGTATCGCTAGTAACGCGCGTTGCCGCGGCGCAGCCGGACACGTCGTTATCCTCGTAGGAGCGGCTTCAGCCGCGACGGGCGTTCCCGGTAGAGCTTGTCGCGGCTGAAACCGCTCCTACAACGGGACTCCGTGGTGATTCGAGGTCCCCTGAAGTCGCTCCCACAGGGATGCTCCAGGCATTCGCTTGCTCTTGTGGGAGGGGCTTCAGCCCCGACAGCCATCGATGCCGATCGCGCGCAGCGATGCCGTCCTTATGCCCGCCGTGCATGCCAGCGCTAGCGATACACCAACTGTCGTCCGAGGAAGAACGACACCACCGCCAGCATGCCTTCGACCAGCGGCTTGGCCAGCCAGGCCAGGCGCAGGCCCAACCCGTGCGCGCACAGCGCCACCAGCCAGGTGCTGAGCGCGGTGAGCACCAGCCACATGGCCATGAAGCGGCCGAAGCGCCGCCAGCCCAGGCGCGCGGCGTCGCCGTTGGCGAAGGTGATGCGGCCGTTGAGCCAGAAGCCGAGCAGGGCGCCGCAGACGCGGCCCAGCACGTTGCCCGGCACCGTGGGCATGCCGGCTGCGGTGGCGGCGACGAACACGCTCCAGTCGACCAGCAATTGCAGCAGGCCGATCAGCAGGAACTGGCTGCCCTGGCGCAGGAGACCCATGAACATCCGCAGGAGAAGACGATCGCGCATGCTAGCGCCTGCCGCGTCGATGTACAGCCCGCCGCGCGTGCTGCGGCCGTGACGGCAGATGCGGCCGGCACCCACTAGAATTCGTCGTCCACCCGCACCGGAACCGTCCATGAGCCTGCCCCTGCACGTCGTGATCCTCGCCGCCGGCGCGGGCAAGCGGATGAAGTCGGTCAAGCCCAAGGTACTGCAGCCGATCGCTGGCCGGCCGATGCTCGCGCATGTGATCGAGACCGCGCGCCAATTGCAGCCGGACGCGATCCACATCGTGCATGGCCACGGCGGTGACGCGGTGCTGGCGGCGTTCGCCGACCAGTCGGACCTGCTGTGGGCCGAGCAGGCGCAACAGCTGGGCACCGGCCACGCGGTGCAACAGGCGATGGCGGCCGTGCCCGACGCGGCCACGGTGCTGGTGCTGTACGGCGACGTGCCGCTGATCCGTGCCGAAACCCTGACCCGCCTGCTGCATGCGCCCGGCCGCGTCGCGGTGCTGGTCGCCGAACCGGAGGATCCCACGGGCTACGGCCGCATCGTGCGCGACGCCGCCGGCAAGGTCGCGGCGATCGTCGAGCAGAAGGATGCCGACGACGAGCAGCGGCGCATCCGCGCCATCAACACCGGGATCGTCACCGCCGAGTCCACCGCGCTCAAGCGCTGGCTGGCGCAGCTGCGCAATGACAATGCGCAGCGCGAGTACTACCTGACCGACGTGTTCGCCGCCGCGGCCGCCGAGTTCACCCCGGCGGAGATGGTGTTGGTGGCCGATCCGATCGAGGCCGAGGGCGCCAACGATCCGTGGCAACTGGCGCAACTGGAACGCGCCTGGCAGCTACGTGCGGCGCGTGCGCTGTGCGAGCAAGGCGTGCAGCTGATCGACCCGAACCGCCTCGACCAGCGCGGCCGCGTGCGTGTCGGCCACGACGTATGCATCGACGCCAACGTGATCCTGGAAGGCGAGGTGGAACTGGGCGACGGCGTCAGCATCGGCCCGTTCGTGCGGCTGAAGGACGTGGTGCTGGGGCCGGGCACGGAGGTGCGTGCGCATTGCGACCTGGAAGGCGTGGTCGCCGAGGGGGCGGTGCAGATCGGCCCGTTCGCACGGCTGCGCCCGGGCACGGTGCTGGCCGACGGCGTGCACATCGGCAATTTCGTCGAAACCAAGAAGGCGGTGCTCGGCGTCGGCAGCAAGGCCAATCACCTGACCTACCTCGGCGATGCGACCATCGGCAGCGGCGTCAACGTCGGCGCCGGGGTGATCACCTGCAACTACGACGGCGTCAACAAGTCGCAGACGGTGATCGGCGATGGTGTGTTCGTCGGCTCCAACAGCGCCCTGGTGGCGCCGCTGGAGATCGGCGACGGCGCCACCATCGGCGCCGGCTCGGTGATCACCCGCAGCGCGCCAGCCGGCAAGTTGAGCGTGGCGCGAGTACGCCAGGAAACCGTCGAAGGCTGGAAACGCCCGGGCAAGCGCGACTGAGGCATGGCCGGGCGCATCCGTCTGGCGCGCGAGCAGGAGTTGGCGCGTTTGCCGGAGATCGAGCGGCGCGCCGGCGCCCTGCTGCTGGGCCATGCAGCGCAGGCCGTGTTCGCGCGGCATGCACTGGATGCGGAAGCGCTGCGTGCCGGGTTGGCGTGCGGACAGCTGTGGGTGGCGCTGGGCGAGGAGGACCAGTGCGTGGGCTATCTGCTCGGCGGGCGCCTGGACGACGGTTTCCATTTGCAACAGATGGATGTGGCTCCCGATGCCGGGCGCCGGGGCCACGGCCGTGCGTTGCTGCGGCATGCGTGCGCCGCCGCGGCAGCTGCTGGTTTCCAATGCGCGCTGCTGACCACCTTGCGCGACGTGCCGTGGAATGCGCCGTTCTACGCCAGCGAAGGCTTCGTCGAGTTGCCGCCTGCGCAATGGGGGCCACAGCTGCGCGCGATCTGGCAACAGGAAGCCGCGCTCGGTTTCCCGATGCACCTGCGGATGGCGATGCGTTGTCCGCTGCCATCGCGCTGAGCCTCGCGGCTGGGTCGTCGATGCTGCCGGGGCAGCGCTGATACTGTATACAGCTGGAAGCGCGGCAATGGTGCCGCGACGGTCCAATCCTGGGGGGGATCATGAAGCGACTTGTCGTGGCGTCAGTGTTAACGCTGCTGAGTTTTCAGGCACCGGCGTTTGATCGCGTGCATGCAAAGGTCAGCAAGTTATATTCGGAATCCAATCGATTCACTCTCGTCGTCGCCGATAGCGACATTCCGCAGCAATGCGGCGGTGTGTTCTATGAGGTCTACCGCGACGAAGCGACGCCGCACTTCAAGGAACTGTACTCGCTCGCCCTGGCTGCGTTCACCAGCAAGGCCAATGTCGAGATCGTGGTCAAGGGCTGCGCCGACGTCGATCGCGCCGTGATCGACCACATGGCGATCTATTGAGCCACTGCGCCCGACGTGTCTTGGGTGCGCGCGGCTGAACCGAAGCGCTTTTGCTTGAGCGGAACGTAGTGCGGCGGTCAGGGCTTGGCTAGCTGCGCTCATGCTCTTCGGGTCCCGGGTCCCGGGTCCCGGGTCCCGGCGCTCAATCCCCAATCCCCAATCCCCAATCCCGGCTCAAAAACAATCAGCCCCGCTCCCCCTGCGGCAACTGTACCGTCACGCACAGTCCGCCTTCGTCGCGGTTGTGCAGCGACAGGCGGCCGCCGTGGGCTTCGACGATCTCGCGGGTCAGGGCAAGGCCCAGGCCGGTGCCGTTGCGCTTGGTCGAATAGAACGGCATCAGCGCGTTGTGCAGCACCGCCTCGTTCATGCCGCTGCCGCGGTCCAGCACTTCCAGACGCAGCCAGTCCGGGCGGGTGGACACGCGCACGCGCACGCCGTCGGCGGGCGTCTGGCCCTCGGGCAGGGATTCGTGTGCGTTCTTGACCAGGTTGAGCAGGGCCTGCTGCAGTTGCGCCGGATCGACCCGGCTGTGCAGGTCCGGCGACTCCAGTTCGAGTGCGAAGGGAATGTGTTGCTGCAGCCCGGCCAGGAACTGCGCCCAGTGCACGGTCTGCAACTGCGGCTGCGGCAGCTTGGCGAAGCGCGCGTAGCCGCGGATGAAGCCTTCCAGGTGTCGTGCGCGCTCCTCGATGGTGCCGAACACCTCCTCCAGCCGCTCCACCTTCTGCCGCCGCACCAGCTCGGCGCCGGAGTGCGCCAGCGAGGCGATCGGCGCCAGCGAGTTGTTGAGTTCGTGGCTGATGACCCGGATCACCTTCTTCCAGGTATGCACTTCCTGGCGGCGCAGTTCGGCGGTGAGCAGGCGGATCAGCAGCAGTTCGTGCGGGCGGCCGTTGAGATGGAAGCGGCGCTGCGACAGGTGGTAGATCTGCTCCTCGTCCGGATCCTCCGCGCCGCCCTCGATGGCGAACAGGCTGTCGCCGCCGCGCGAGATCGCCTCGCGCAGCGGCGCCGGCACGCCCAGCAGCAGGTCGTCCAGGCGCTGCCCTTCCAGCTTCCAGCCGCTGTGCAGCAGCTTGCGCGCGGCCAGATTGGAGAACACCACCCGGCGCAGGCCATCGCCGCCCTTGGAGGTGAGCAGCATCGCCACCGGGGTGTTCTGCACCATGGTGTCGAGCATCAGTTCGCGTTGTGCCAGGCCCTGGCGCTGCTCGCGCAGGATCTCGCCCAGGTGCGCGTGCGCGACGACCATCTCGCCCAGTTCGTCGTCGCCGCGCCAGTGCACGCCGAAGTTGTATTCGCCATCGCGGTAGCTGCTGACGGTGCCGGCCAGGGCGCGGAACAGCGAGCGCATCGGCGCGGTGGCGCGGCGCAGGGTCCACCACATCAGCAGCAGCAGGGCCAGCGCCGAGGCCGTCACCACTTCCCAGCCGCGGTCCATCCAGTAGGCCAGCAGCCACGGCAAGGCCGCGGCCAGCGCCAGCACCGGCAGCAGGCGCAGGAACAGCATGACGGTGAAGGAGCGGCGCAGTTTCATTCGCGTGGGATGCCGTAGCGGTCCATGCGCCGGTACAGCGCCTGCCGGCTCATGCCCAGTTCGGCGGCGGCCTGGGCGATGACGCCGTGGGCGCGGCCGAGTTCGGCCACGATGCGCTCGCGGTCGGGTTCGGCGGCGGCCGCCATGCGCGGCGCGGCCGGTTTCGGCAGGTTGAGGTCGGCCGCCTCGATCTGCGCGCCGCTGGCCAGCAGTTCGGCGCGCTGCACCACGTTGCGCAGTTCGCGCACGTTGCCGGGCCAGGCGTGGCGCTGCAGCGCCTGGCAGGCGCCGGCCGACAGCGGCTTGTCGCCGGACAGAAAGTGCTCGGCCAGCGGCACGATGTCGCCGGGGCGCTCGGCCAGCGCCGGCAAGGACAGTTCCACCGCGTTGAGCCGGTAGTACAGGTCCTCGCGGAAGCTGCCGTCGCGGATCATTCCGGTGAGGTCGGCATTGGTGGCGCTGATCACCCGCACCTTGACCTGGCGCTCGCGGTTGGAGCCGAGCCGCTCGAAGCGGCCGGTCTCCAGCACCCGCAGCAGCTTCATCTGCCCGGCCAGCGACAGGTTGCCGATCTCGTCCAGGAACAGGGTGCCGCCGTCGGCGGCCTCGAACTTGCCCTCGCGCACCTTGTTGGCGCCGGTGTAGGCGCCGGCCTCGGCACCGAACAGTTCGGCCTCGATCAGTTCGGCCGGGATCGCGCCGCAGTTCAGCGCCACGAACGGGCCGCGCCGCACCGAGGAGTTGGCCTGGATGATCTGCGCGATCTTCTCCTTGCCGCTGCCGTTGGGGCCGGTGATCAGCACCGGCAGCTCGGAGCGCGCGACCTGGCAGGCCAGGGCGATGGCGCGCTCGCTGGCGGGGTCGGCGAACACCGCGCCGCACAGGTCGTAGCGCTGCGCCAGTTGCTGGCGATGGCGGCGCTCGCCGTCGCGGCGGCGCTCCAGTTCGCGGCGCGTCTCGGACAGTTCCAGCAGGTTGTTGACTGTGGTCAGCAGCTTGCGGTCGTCCCAGGGCTTGGCCAGGTAGTCGGCGGCGCCGGCCTTGACCAGTTCCACCGCGCTGCTGAGCTGGGTCCAGGCGGTCAGCAGGATCACCGGCAGGTCCGGATGGCGCGTGCGGATCGCCTCGAACAGGGCCACGCCTTCCTCGCCGGAGGTGGTGTCGGCGGTGAAGTTCATGTCCTGCAGGACCAGGTCGATATCGCCTTCGCCCAGGCGCTGCAGGCCAGCCTGCGGGCTGTCGGCGTAGACGGTGTCGATGTCGTGCAGGGAGAACAGCACTTCCAGGGCGGTGGCGACCGCGGGGTTGTCGTCGATGATCAGCAGGCAGGGCATCGTGCACCTTGGGCGCGGCGGGGCGCGCCGGCGCAGAAAAATGGGACAGGTGGCATCATCGCAGCCCGCGCGCGGCTTGTCGTGCCTGCGCGCATCGGCGCCTCAGACACTGCGCGTGGCCACCGCCGGCGGCACCGCGGCGGCGCGACGCGCGGGCGGCAGCACCGCCAGCTGGCCGAGCAGCCACAGCACCACCGCGCCGACCGGCAGGTACCACAGCGGTAGCCGCGGCAGCTCGTAGGCGCTCATCAGGTACAGGTTGGCGGCGTAGGCCAGCAGCATGCCGAGCACGATGCCGGTGCTGGCCAGCAGGAAGTTCTCCAGCTGGAAATGCCGCAGGATCTGCCTGCAGGTGGCGCCGAGCGCGCGGCGGATGCCGATCTGCTTGGTGCGTTGCTGCACCCAGAAACTGGTCAGGCCGACGATGCCCAGGGCGGTGACCAGCAGCAGCGCCACGCTCACGCCGACCAGCAGCCAGGCCATCGCCTGGTCGTCGCGGTAATAGGCCGCGCGCGCCTGCTGCAAGGTCTTGGCGCCGTTCACCATGCGCCGCGGACCGTGTTGCGACAGCGTCGCCTTGGCTTGCCGCAATACCGCCTCGCGCTGCGCCGGGTCGCTTACGCGCAGCAGGTAGGTGCCGTGATCGTAGGGAACGTTCACCGGGAACAGCATCGTGTCTTCGTAGTGGCCGGTGCTTCCGCCTTCGCGGGGTTGCACCAGGCGCTGCACCACGCCGACGATGCGGTGTTCGCCGTAGACGTAGATGGTGCGGCCCACCGCGTTCTGGCCGGGGAACAGGCGTTGCGCCAGCGACTGGCTGACGATGACCGAGGGCGGGATGCGCTTGGCGACCGGATCGCGCAACTGCGCGTAGTCGATGAACTCGTCGTCCACGAAGCGGCGCCCTGCGACCAGGTGCAACCCCAGGGTGTCGAGCAGCCGTGCGTCGCCGAAGTACTGCACGGCATGCAGGGTGCTGCGTTCCTGGTCCGGGCTGAGCGACACGCCGCTGTAGCCGAGCGAATCGCCGAACAGCGCCTGGTTGATGATGCTGGCGTCGCGCACACCGGGAATGCGTCGCAGTGCGTCCAGGTCGGCGCGGGTCTGCGCGGCGCCGTTGCCGTCGCTGACCACGCTGCGGCTGCGCAACTGCACCAGTTCCTGTTCGGCGGCGCCGCTGGGCCGGTGCATGCGCTCGAGCCGCTGATCGATCAGGAACAGCGCGTTGCAGACCACGGCGCAACTGAAGGCGATCTCCAGCACGATCAGGCAGGCGGCGACGCGGTGCTTGCGCAGACTGGAGAGAATGGGATGGAGGGACACGGCGGAAGTTCCTGGCGGAAAGGGGCGCGCGCGGCGCGTCATTGCGACTTGAGCTGCAGGGCGGTGGGCACGCGCATCGCCTGCCAGGCAGGCAGCAGGCCGGCGAGCAGCGCGCTGCCCAGGCTCAGCGCCAGCGCGAGCAGCAGCATGCGGCCATCCAGGTGCGCCAGCGCGGCGTAGGTGGACGGCTGCTGCCGCACCAGCCAGGTGCCGATCCACGCCAGCAGCAGGCCGCCGCTGCCGCCGACCACGCCGATCGCCGCCACCTCGACCAGATGCTGGGCGAAGATCGCCCGGCGCGAGGCGCCCAGCGCGCGGCGCACGCCGATCTCGCCGCTGTGGCGCAGGAACTTGGCCAGCATCAGCCCGGCGGTGTTGAGCAGGCAGATGCCCAGGAACGCCAGCGCCAGCCACACCTGCAGGCGCACGTCGGAGGGGACCGCGTGGTTGCGGTCCAGCCAGGTCATCACGTCGCTGAGGCGGATGTCCGGCGGATGGCTGAAGCGGCCGGCGTCGCGCTGCTGCTGCGCATAGGCCTGCAGCGCGTCCAGGTAGGCGGCGCGCTTGCCGGGGCTCCGCAGCTCCACCCAGTACTGGATCCAGGCACAGGACGCGCTTTCGCTGGTCTTGTCGCCACCGCTGTCGCCCCAGCAGGACATCGAGCCGCTGACGTCCAGGCCCAGGTCGCGTGCGGTGGAGAACGGCACGAACACGTCCTCGCTGTCGCCGTACTCGTTGTTGGTCAGGTCGTAGAAGCGCGGGTTCATGTCCCAGACGTCGATCACCCCGACCACGCGCAGTACCGCGTCACCGAGCTGGAGTTGGCGGCCGACACTCTTCACGTCGCCAAACAGCTGCGTGTTGAGCCGCCGCGATATCACCGCCACGCGCGCGCGCCGCGCATCGTCGTCCGCGGTCCAGGCGTGGCCGTAGCGCATCGGCACCGCGAACATCGGAAAGAAGTCGGCGCTGGTGTAGCGCGCTTCGGCGCCGAACGGCGTCAGTTGCGGCTGCGCCGGCACCACCGTCACGCTGCCGGCCGACATCATCGCCTGGCGGTCGCCGCGCCTGTCGCGCAGCAGCGCTTCGGCATCGCGACGGGTCAGTTGCTGCGGGTCTGTGTCGTTCGGATCGTAATGATCGTCTGGCTCGACGTTGAATTCGACGTTGAACAGTTGCGCGCTCTTGCCGGGAATCGGATCGGCCGCCAGCACGTGGAACACGGTCAGCGTGGTCATCGACGCACCGATGCCCACCGCCATCGCCAGCACCATCAGCGCGGTGAGCAGGCGGTTGCGGCCGAAGCTGTGCAGCGCCAGTTTGCAGTAGTAGCCGAACATCGTGGGTCCTGGACGGGGCGGTGGCGGGCGGGGAAAGACGGGATCAGAGGCTGCGGGTGGCCACGGCCGGCGGCACTGCTGCCGCGCGCCGCGCCGGCGCGAGCACCGCGCACTGGCCGAGCAGCCACAGCGTCGCCGCGCCGATCGGCAGGTAGGACAGCGGCAGCCGCGGCAACTCGTAGCGGCCCATCAGCCACTGGTTGATCGCGTACGCCAACAGCATGCCCAGCGCGATGCCGGCGCTGGTCAGCAGGAAATTCTCGGCCTGGAAGTAGCGCAGGATCTGCCTGCGCGTGGCGCCGAGCGCGCGGCGGATGCCGATCTGCCGGGTGCGCTGCTGGACCCAGAAACTGGCCAGGCCGACGATGCCCAGCGCGGTGACCACCAGCAACGCCACGCACACCGCGCCGAGCAACCACACCATGGTGCGGTCGCCCTGGAAGTAGGCGTCGCGGATCTCGCTGTAGGTCTGCTGCTCGAGCACCAGCCGGCTGCGGTCGACCTGCAGCAGCGCCACGGTCGCCGCGGCGAGCACGGCCTGGCGTTGCGCCGGGTCGCGCACGCGTAGCACGTACAGCCCGTCGGTATAGGGCATGCGCAGCGGAATCAGCAGCGCGTACGGCGCCTGCGCCGGGCCGACCACGTCCGGGTTGGGACGGGCCAGGGCGTCGACGATGCCGACCACCTGCGCCGGCACGGTGCCGCGGTAGACGGTCCTGCCCAGCGCGTTCTGTCCGGGGAACATCGTCTCCGCCGCGGCACGATTGAGGATGACCGCACCGCCAGCGTTGCGCAGGCGCGCGTCATTGCGCAGGGCGTCCTGGTCCAGGTACTCGTCGGCGTGGAAATCGCGCCCGGCGACCAGGCGTAGGCCCAGGGTGCGCAGCGTGGCGTCCTCGGCCTTGTATTGCGCGGCATTGAGCGTGGGCCATTCCTGGTCCGGGGTCAGATTCAGGCCGACGTTCCAGGCCGCGTCGCCGAACGGGATCTGGTTGATGACGGTGGCGCTGCGCACGCCGGGCAGCGCGCGCAGCGCGGCGAGGTCTTCGCGGGTGCGTGCCGCCGCGTCGACCTGCCGGCCGATGCCGCCGAGGGCGATCGTCACCAGTTCCGCTTCGGCGACGCCGCTGGCGCTGCGCAGGGCCGCGATGCGGTTGCCGATCAGGAACAGCGCGTTGCAGACGATCGCGCAGGCCAGCGCGATCTCGAGCACGATCAGCGTCGCCGCGGTGCGGTGCCGGGACAGCGTCGAGAGCATCGGGCCAAGTGCCATGGCGGCGTCGCTCAGGCGCCGCGCCGTGCCGACGCCACCCGGCCGGCCGGGCACGGACGCGGCCGCGCAAGCGACTGGCGTGGCAGACCGGACGGCGGCAGGGGACGATGGTCGCTGGGCATGGCGCGCTCGATAAAAAAGGCCGGCCGGAGCCGGCCAAGGGGATGGGTCAGGTGCTGCGGGTGGCGACGGCCGGCGGCACGTCGGCAGCCCGGCGCGCCGGCGCGAACACCGCCAACTGGCCGAGCAGCCACAGCGCCACCGCGCCGATCGGCAGGTAGGACAGCGGCAGTCGCGGCAACTCGTACTTGCCCATCAGCCACTGGTTGATGGCGTAGGCCAGCAGCATGCCGAGCACGATGCCGGTGCTGGCCAGCAGGAAGTTCTCGGTCTGGAAGTAGCGCAGGATCTGCCCGCGGGTGGCGCCGAGCGCGCGGCGGATGCCGATCTGCTTGGTGCGCTGCTGGACCCAGAAGCTGGCCAGGCCGACGATGCCCAGCGCGGTGACCACCAGCAACGCCACGCACACCGCGCCGAGTAGCCACACCATCGCGCGGTCGCCCTGGAAGTAGGCGTCGCGGATCTCGCTGTAGGTCTGCTGCTTGAGCACCAGGCGGCTGCTGTCGACCTTCATCAAGGCCGCCGTCGCCGCGTTCAGCACTTCCTGGCGCCGCGCCGGATCGGTGACCCGCAGCACGTACAGCCCGTCGGGGTACGTCAGGCGCAGCGGCAGCAGCATCGCGTACTCGATCTCGGCCAGGCCGCTGGCGGCGGTCGGACGCGCCAGGGTCTCGACGATGCCGACCACGCGGGCTGCCACCGGCCCGGTGTACACGGTCTTGCCCAGCGCGTTCTGCCCCGGGAACATCTTTTCCGCGGTGGCCCGGTTGAGGATGATGGCGGTGCCCTTTTCCTTGATGCTGCGGTCCGTCTGTGCCGCATCCATGTCCATGTATTCGTCGGGCGCGAAATCGCGTCCGGCCACCAGCTGCAGGCCCAGGGTCTTCAGCGTGCCCTCTTCGGCCATGTACTGCGCCGCGTTGAGGGTGGGTCGTTCCTGGTCCGGGGTCAGCGACAGGCTGGTGTTCCAGGAGTAGTGCACGAACGGCACCTGGTTGAGCAGCGTGGCGCTGCGCACGCCGGGCAGCGCACGCAGCGCGGCCAGGTCCTCGCGGGTGCGCGCGGCGGCGTTGACCTGCTGGCCGATGCCGCCCAGCGAGATCGTCACCAGCTCCGACTCGGCGATGCCGCTGGGCCGGTGCAGGGTCTCGATGCGGTTGCCGATCAGGAACAGCGCGTTGCAGACGATCGCGCAGGCCAGGGCGATCTCCAGCACGATCAGCGCGGCGGCGGTCTTGTGCCGGCGCAGGGTGGACAGGATGGGGCGGATATCCATGGCGATGACCTTGTGAGAATGCGTGGAAGGCGCAGGGCGCGCAGGATCAGGACTTGAGCTGCAGGGCGGGCGCCACCTGGATGGCGCGCCACGACGGCAACAGACCGGCGAGCAGGCTGGCCCCCACCGCCATGGCGAAGGTCAGCGCCAGCATGCTGGGATCCAGGTGCGCCAGCTTGGCGTAGCTGGCCGGCTGCTGGCGGACCGCCCACAGGCCGAGCGTGGCCAATCCGAGGCCGGCCACGCCGCCGGCCAGACCGATGGCGCCGGCTTCCACCAGGCATTGCGCGAAGATCGCGCCGCGCGAGGCGCCCAGCGCGCGGCGCACGCCGATCTCGCCGCTGCGGCGCAGGAACTTGGCCAGCAGCAGGCCGACGGTGTTGAGCAGGCACACCAGCAGGAAGCCCATCGCCAGCCACAGCTGCAGGCGCACGTCGCCGGGCACCACCTCGTTGTGGTCCAGCCACTGCATGACGTTGCGCAGGCGCACGTTGTTGGGGCGCTGGAAGCGGCCGGCGGCGCGCTGCTGGGAGGAATAGTTCTCCAGATAGGCCTTGTAGTCGGCGGCCTGCGCCGGGCTCTCCAGTTCCACCCAGTATTGCACCCAGGTGCAGGGCGCGTTGAGCGCGGTCTGGTCGCCGTTGCTGTCGCCGAAGCAGTTCATGCTGCCGTTGCGGTCCATCTTCAGGTCCATCGCCACCGAGAACGGCAGATAGGCCTGCTCGTCCGACCCGTAGGTGTTGGTGACGTCGTAGAAGCGCGGCTTGACCTCCCAGGTGTCGAGCACGCCGACGATGCGGAAGGTGTTCTGGTCCATGCGCAATTCGCGGCCGACGCTGTCGGCGCCATCGAACAGTTTCTCGTTGAGCTTCTTGCTGATGACGACCACGCGGTCATGGCGCTCGTCTTCGGTGCCGGTCCAGCCGTGGCCGTACAGGAACGGCGTGTCGAACATCGGGAAGAAGTCCGCCGAGGTGAAGCGCACTTCCGACTTGAACGGTTTCAAGCCGCTCTTGGTCGGTTCGATCGCGACGCTGCCGCCGGTCATCAGCGCCTGGTGCTTGGCGCGCTTCTCGCGCAGCAGCGCCTCGGCATCGAAGCGGGTGTTCTGCGAATCCGGTTCCTCGCCCGGCTGGTAGCCGGACTTGGGCTGCGCATCCACCTGCACGTAGAACAGGCGGTCGCTCTTCTGCGGAATGGGGTCGCCGGAGAGCACGTAGAACACGGTCAGCGTGGTCATGCTGGCGCCGATGCCCAGAGCGATGGCCAGCACCATCAGCGCGGTGAGGACGGTGTTGCGGCGGAAGCTGCGCAAGGCGAGGCGGACGTAGTAACCGAACATGGGAGCTCCGTGGATCAGGCGCTGCGGGTGGCAGTGGCAGGGGGGACGGCGGCGGCGCGCAGGGCCGGGCCGAGCACGGCGAACTGGCCGAGCAGCCACACCGCGACGATGCCGGTCAGGACGGTGGGCGAGGACAGGCGCTCCAGTTCGAAACGCTGCATCAGCCACTGGTTCATGACGTAGGCGAGCACCGCGCCGAGTAGCGCGCCGGCGCCGACGATGAGCAGATTCTCGGCCTGGAAGTAGCGCAGGATGTCGCCGCGGGTGGCGCCGAGCGCGCGGCGGATGCCGATCTGCCGGGTGCGCTGCTGCACCCAGAAGCTGGCCAGCCCGCCGATGCCCAGCGCGGTCACGGTGAGCAGGATCAGGATGATCGCCAGCAGCATCCGCGCCACCGCGCTGTCGCTCTTGAAGTACTCGGTCCGCAGCTCCTGCATGGTGGCGACCTGCTGCTGCACATAGGTGGGGTTGGCGCGCTGCATCGCCGCCGCTGCGCGTGGCAGTGCCTGCGCCAGTTGCCCCGGCTTGCTGCGGATCACGTAACCGCCACCCCAGCCTTCGCTGCCGATGCGGATCTCGGCCAGCAGCGCATCGGCATCGTCGTCGTGACCGGTGATCTCACCGCGTACCGGCGCCATCACTCCGACGATGTCCAGGCGCACCGGCTGGTTGAAGGTGCTGGTGTAGAGCGTGCGCCCCAGCGGCGAAGCGCCGGGAAACAGTTTGGCGGCCAGCGAGGGCGTGATCAGCGCCGGCAGGCGCCGCTCGATCTCCGGGGGCGCACCGAACAGGTCCGAGGCACCGGTCAGCTCCGCGTCGCGCAGGTCGCGGCCGGCGACGATGCGGATGCCCAACGTGCGGTTCAGGCCCTGGCTGCCGAGGAACAGGCGGGCACGGGCAACCGGTTGCGTGGCCTGCGGCTGCAGGAACAGTTGCGCCTGCGTCGGGCCCCACAGCGGCGGCGTGCCGAAGGCCGCCGCTTCCACGCCGGGTACCGCCTGCAGGATGTCCAGGCTGCGGCCGACGCTGCTGACGCTGCCCGGCTCGCCGATCACGCTGATGCTCTGGATCAGGCCGATGTCCTGTTCCATCACCCCGGTCGGGGTCTGCACGCGCTGGTAGGTGCGGGCGATGATGAACACCAGGTTGCACAGCACCGCCAGGGTCAGGGCGATCTGCAGCGCCATCAGCACCACCGCGGCGCGATGGCTGCCCAGCGCGGACAGGATGGGGCGCACGGGAGGCAGCGCGGTCATAGCGATTTCACCTGCAGGGCGGGGGCGATGCGCGAGGCGCGCCAGGCCGGCCACAGGCCGGCGGCCAGTGCCGAGAGCGTGGCCACGGCCAGGGCGATGCCCAGGATCGCGGGATCGGCATGCGCCTGTTGCGCGTAGGCCACCGGTTGCTGGCGCACCAGCCACAGACCGATCCAGGTCAGTGGAATGCCGATCAGTCCGCCCAGGCAGCCGATCAGCGCCGATTCGGCAAGGCATTGCGCGAACACCGCGCGGCGGCTGGCACCAAGCGCGCGGCGCACGCCGATCTCGCCGGCCTTGCGCATGAACTTGGCGACCAGCAGGCCGACCGCATTGAGCAGGCACACCAGCAGCACGCCGAAGGCGATCCAGGTCTGCATGCGCACCGTGGCCGGCACCACCCGCTTGTAGTCCAGCCAGTCGACCAGGCTGCGCAGGCGGGTGTTGGGGGCGCGTTCGAAGCGGCCGAGCTGGCGCTGCTGCGCGCTATAGGCGTCCAGCGCTGCGCGGTAACGCCGCACCTGCTCGGGCGTGTCCAGCCGCACCCAGTACTGCACCCAGGTGCATTGCGCGGCCTTGGGATCGTGCAGGCCGGCTTCGCCATCCTTGCCCCAGCACTGCATCGGCCCGTAGCCGTAGTCCTGCGGCAGGTCCAGCCAGGTCTCGAACGGCATGTACAGCGCTTCTGGCAGCGTGTACGCGCCGGAGTTGAGATCGTAGAAGCGCGGCTGCGCATCCCAGGCGTCGATCACCCCGATCACGCGGAATGGGCGGGTGGCGATGGTCAGGGTCTTGCCGACGCTGTCCGCGCCGCCGAACAGCGCGTCGTTGAGTTGGCGGCTCAGCACCACCACCGGCGCGCGCTGGCTGTCGTCGCGCTGGCTCCAGCCGCTGCCGTAGAGGAAGCGCATGCCGAACATGCCGAACAGGTCGGCGGTCGCGGCGCGGGTGGTGAGCATGCGCAGGGGGCTGTTGGGCACGGCCTGGCGCACCGGCAACCAGTTCGCGCTGGTCATGGTCTGCGCCGGCGCCGCCTTCGCCCGATACAGCGCGGTCGCGTCCTGCCAGGTCAGTTCGTCCGGCGGCTCGGGGTCGGCGCTGGGCAGGTTGCGCGGACGCGGATCCAGTTGCGGATGGAACAGCGTGGCGCTGCGTCCGGGCAGCGGATCGCCGGACAGCGTATGCAGCACCGTCAGCATGGTCATCGATGCGCCGATGCCCAGCGCCACGGCCAGCACCATCAGCGCGGTGAGGATGCGGTTGCGGCCGAAGCTGCGCAGCGCCAGGTGGAAGTAGTAAGCGAACATGCGGGTTCCGGGTCAGGCGCTGCGGGTGGCGATGGCGGGGGCGACGGCGGCGGCGCGCAGGGCCGGGCCGAGCACGGCGAGCTGGCCCAGCGCGCACAGCAGCAGCGCGCCGACCGGCAGATAGCTGGCCGGCAGCCGTTCCAGTTCGAACACCTGCATCAGCAGCACGTTGCCGCCGTAGGCCAGCAACATGCCAAGCGCCACGCCGGCGCCGACCAGCAGCAGGTTCTCCGTCTGGAAGTAACCCAGGATGTCGCGACGGGTCGCGCCGAGCGCGCGGCGGATGCCGATCTGCTTGGTGCGCTGCTGCACCCAGAAACTGGCCAGGCCGACGATGCCCAGCGCGGTCACCAGCAGCATCGCGACGATGATCGCGACCAGTAGCCCGGTCATCGCGCGGTCGCTCTGGAAATACGTCTGGCGCAGCGCGTCCAGGGGCTTGCTGTTGGCGTTGTCCAGCACCGCCTCGGGCACCGCCCGTGCCACCGCGGCGCGCGCCTGCGCCAACACCCGCGGCAGTTCGCGCGGATCGGCGCGCAGCACATAGGTGCCGGACTGCGCAGCCTCACGCACCGGGATCACCACCGACCAGTCGCTGCCGATGACGCCGTCCTCGCTGCGGCCAGGATCGGGGCGCGCCAGGTGCTCCAGCGTACCGATCACGCGGAAGTGACCGCCGGACCAGAATTCCTTGCCCAGCGGATCCTGGCCCGGCCACAGGTGCGCGGCCAGTGCCCGCGTGATCCACACGCCTGCCGCGGTCGGGATGCCGTTGTCCAGCGGCTGGTAGTCCGCGTCGCCGAACGTGCGGCCGCTGTCCGGTTTCAGCGCCAGTGCCGCGACCGCGCCCGGGCTGACCATGTAGAAGTGCGGTACGCCGCCGACCTGGGTGCAGTCCTGGTCCAGGCACAGCCCGTTGTTGAACACCGGCGGCGCGAACGGGACGGTGTTGATGGCGCCGGCCGCACGCACGCCGGGCGTGCGGCGCACCGCATCCAGCGCGCGGGCGTTGACGTCGGCTGCATTGCAGCCGTCGCAGCCGGACAGCGACACCAGCCCCAGCGTGGCCTCGTCGATGCCGCTGCGCAGGTGCACCAGTTCCAGGCGGTTGCCGATCAGGAAGAAGGCGTTGCACAGCACCGCGCAGGCCAGCGCCACTTCCAGCGTGATCAGCGCGGCGGCAATGCGATGGCGCGACAGCGCGCTCAGGATGGGAGTGATCTGCATCGTCGCGGGCCCCGGTTACAGACTCTTGAGTTGCATGGCCGGCGCGATACCGCTGGCGCGCAGGGCGGGGAACAGGCCGGCGGCGAGGCTGCAGGCGATCGCCAGGGCGAAGGTGCCGGCGAACGTCGTCGGATCCAGATGCGCCAGGTCGGCGTAGGCGGTGGGCTGCTGGCGCACGCTCCACAACCCCAGCAGGGTCAGCAGCCAGCCGCCGGCGCCGCCGATCAGGCCGATCACGCCAGCCTCGGTCAGGCACTGCGCGAAGATCGCGCGGCGCGAGGCGCCCAGCGCGCGGCGCACGCCGATCTCGCCGCCGCGGCGCAGGAACTTGGCCAGCAGCAGGCCGATGCTGTTGAACAGGCACAGCCCCAGGAACGCCAGCGCCAGCCAGCTCTGCAGGCGCACGTCGCCCGGCACCACGCGGTTGTGGTCCAGCCACTGCGGCAACGACAGCAGGCGCGCGGTGTCGGCGCGGCCGATACGCCCGGCGGCGTGCTGCTGCGCGGCGTAGTCGGCCAGCAGCCGGCGGTAGTCGGCGACCTTCGCCGGCGTGTCCAGCTGCACCCACAACTGCAGCCACACGCACGGGGCGCTGCGCAGGTCCAGGTTGGCCTCGGGCTTGCTGAAGCAGGTCCACGGCTGGATATGGCCGTCGTTGACCTCCAGGCTGCTGGACAGCGGCATGAACACGTCCTGCGGCCGTCCATAGAAACTGGCGGTATCGCCATGGGCGAAGCTGCCGCCGGCCAGTGTGTAGAACAGCGGCGACGGCCGCCACGGCGCCAGCACGCCGACGATGCGTACCGCGGTGCCGCGCACCAGCAGGCTGCGGCCGACGCTGTTGCGGCCGCCGAACAGCTTGGCGTTGAGATCGGCCGAGATCACCGCCACCCGTGCCCGGTCCTGGTCGTCGCGCGCCCGCCAGCCGCTGCCGTAGGCGAACGGCACCTGGAACATCGGGAAGAAGTCGGCCTGGGTCATCAGCAACTGGGTCATGAAGGGCGGGGTGGCGCTGTCCGCCGCGTGCACCTTGATCTCGCTCTCGGCGACCATGGCCTGGCGATCGGCGCGCCCGCTCTTCCACAGGTCCATGGCCGAGGGGTAGTCGAGCTTGTCGTACGGCTTCTGGTTGGCGCCGTTGCCGGGGCGCGGATCGAGCTGCGCGAAGAAGATCTGCTGGCTGCGTCCGGGCAAGGGATCGCCGGACAGCAGCCGCATCACCGTCAGCGTGGTCATCGCCGCGCCGATGCCCACGGCGATGGACAGCACCATCAGCGCGGTGAGCACCGGGCTGCGGCGCAGGCTGCGCCACGCTTGCTGGAAGTAGTAGCCGAGCATGCCGGTCTCCGCGCCGTCGCCGTTCGGGTCAGCGCGCCGCTGCGGCGTCGTTGCCGCCGTGCCCCAGCACCGGTTCGCGCTGCAGATCGGTGGCCTGGCCGTCGACGATGTGCACGTTGCGCTGCGCGCGCGCGGCCAGTTCCGGATCGTGGGTGACCATGACGATGGTCGAACCCTGCGCGTTGATCTCCTCCAGCAGCTCCATCACCCCGCGCGCCATCTGCGAGTCGAGGTTGCCGGTCGGTTCGTCCGCCAGCAGCAGGCGCGGGCTGCCGGCCAGGGCGCGGGCGATCGCCGCGCGCTGCTGCTGGCCGCCGGACAGTTCGGACGGATAGTGCTTCATGCGCGAACCCAGCCCGACCCGGCTCAGCGCCTCCTCGATGCGCTGCTTGCGCTCGGCCGCGCCCATGCCGCGGTAGCGCAGCGGCACGTCGACGTTGTCGAACAGGTTGAGATCGGGGATCAGGTTGAAGCCCTGGAAGATGAAACCGATCTTCTGGTTGCGCATGCGCGAGCGCGCATCGTCGTTGAGGTTGCTGACGTCCTGGCCATCGAGCAGGTACTGGCCGCTGGTGAAGGTTTCCAGCAAGCCGGCGATGTTGAGGAAGGTGGTCTTGCCCGAGCCCGACGGTCCGGTGACGGCGACGAACTCGCCCTCGCGGACATGCAGGTCCAGCGAGCGCAACGCATGCGTCTCGACCTGTTCGGTGCGGAAGACCTTGGAGACGGAGCGCATTTCGAGCATGGCGGAAGTTCCTGTGGTGGGTGGTGGTGGAGCCGGGACTCGGGACTCGGGACCCGGGACCCGGTAAATCAATAAAAAAGGCAAAAGCGAAGGTGTTGGCTTTTCCGGGTTCCGGGTCCCGGGTCCC
The DNA here is from genome assembly GCF_014199855.1 of Xanthomonas sp. F1. Classification (NCBI taxonomy): domain Bacteria; kingdom Pseudomonadati; phylum Pseudomonadota; class Gammaproteobacteria; order Lysobacterales; family Lysobacteraceae; genus Xanthomonas; species Xanthomonas sp. F1. The sequence goes on from NZ_JACHOK010000003.1 coordinate 65,673, forward strand.
GGGCCCCGGCCTTCAATGCACCGTCACCTGCGGCGCGTCGCCGAACAGGTCGCTGCCGGAGACCACGACCCGGTCGCCCGGCTGCAGGCCCGAGCGCACTTCCACTTCGCCCAGGCTGGTGACGCCCAGTTCGACCGGGCGGCGCACCGCCGAGTCGCCGTCCATGACGTAGGCGTAGCGGCCGCCGGACTGTTCGACGAACGGGCCGCGCTCGAGCTTGAGCACGTTCTTGCGGGTATCCAGCAGCACCCGCGCGCTCATGCGCTGGCTCTGGCGCAGGCCCGGCGGCTGCTTGTCGGTGAAACGGATGCGTGCGTTGACCTCGCCGTTGACCACTTCCGGCGACACCGCCGAGATCGCGCCGGCGAACGGTTCGCCGGCACCGCTGGTCAACTGCGCCGGCATGCCGATCGCCAGGTCGCGGGCGAAGCTTTCCGGCACCTTGATCTCAAGTTCGAACTTGGACAGGTCGACCACGCTCAGCACCGGTGCGTTGGCGGCGACGTTGGTGTGCTGCGAGACCTGCACCTGGCCGACCTGGCCGTCGAACGGCGAGCGCAGGGTCAGCAGGTCGACCTGGCGCTGCACCTCGGCCACCACCGCGCGCTGGCGCTCGGCGAGCAGGCGCTTGTTGCGCGCGTCCAGCGACGCGCCCTGCGCCTGCAGGCCCGAATCCTTCTGCGCGTGGCTCATCGCGATGTCGGCCTTCTTCAGCGTGTCCTGGGCCTTGGCCAGTTCCACCTGCGGCACCGCACCGCCCTCGAAGCCGCGCTGGTAGCGCTCCAGGTCGCGGCTGGCGGCCTGCCGCTCGATCTGCGCCTGGTCGACCAGCTTGCTGGCGTTGGCGCGGGCCAGGGTCGCGTCCAGGTCGGCACGGCCGGCCTCGGCTTCCAGGCCGGCCAGGGTGGCCTCTTCCTGGGCCAGCTTGCTGCGCAGTTCCGGGCTGTCGATCTCGGCCAGTTCCTGGCCCTGCTTGACCACGTCGCCGGCGACCACCTTCAGGGTCACGGTACCGCCGGAGATGGCGTACAGGGTGGGGCTGTTGGCGGCGATCAGGCGGCCGTCGGCGGAGATGTCGCGGACCAGGTCGCCGCGGGTCACCGTGGCGATGCGCACGCGCTGCGCGTCGAACGAGCGGCTGCCGGCGATCCAGCCGCGCGCGGCGAAGGCGATGCCCAGCAACACCAGCGCGGCGATCGCCCCGGGCCACAGCCAGCGGCGCCAGGTGGCGGAGCGGGGGCGGGCGAGAACCTGGTCCTGGGCGGAGGTGTCACGGATCATCGGACGGTCGCAGCGGTGAGGATGGGGACTTCACAGCACGATGCGTGCCAACTGCAAACCATTGAATTGCATGGATGTGCGCGACGCGGACAGGTGTCCGAGTGTCCGCGGACACGTTCGCGGACACCGTGTCCGGCCGCGGACAGCGGCGAGACATTCAGCGGACTTGGCTAGAATGGCGGACTTTTCGGCGAAGGGCGTGGCTATGTGCGGTATCGTCGGTGCGATCGCGGATCGCGATGTGGTTCCGGTCCTGATCGAGGGGCTCAAGCGACTGGAGTACCGGGGCTACGACTCGGCCGGCATCGCCGCCGTCACCGACGGGCAGGTGCGCCGCGTGCGCCGCACCGGCCGCGTGTCCGAGACCGAAAGCGCCGCGCTGGCCGAGGGCCTGCATGCACCGCTGGGCATCGGCCACACCCGCTGGGCCACCCATGGCGGCGTCACCGAGGCCAATGCGCATCCGCACGTCAGCCACGGCGATCTGGCCCTGGTCCACAACGGCATCATCGAGAACCACGAGCAGCAACGCGAGCGCCTGACCGCGCTGGGCTACGTGTTCGAGTCGCAGACCGACACCGAGGTCATCGCCCATTTGATCCATCACTACATCGACCAGGGCCGCGACCTGCTCGGCGCGCTGCAGGCGGCGGTGAAGGAGCTGACCGGCGCCTATGCCGTGGCCGCGGTGAGCAAGTCGCGCCCGGACCTGCTGGTGTGCGCGCGGATGGGCTGCCCGCTGCTGATCGGCCTGGGCGAGGGCGAGAACTTCATCGCCTCCGATGTCTCGGCGGTGATCCAGGCCACGCGCCGGGTGATCTTCCTGGAGGAAGGCGATACCGCCGAGCTGCGCTGCGACGGCGTACAGGTGTACGACGCGCAGGACCAGCCGGTGCAACGCGAGCCGCACGTGTCCGACGTGTCGCTGGCCTCGCTGGAACTGGGGCCATACCGCCACTTCATGCAGAAGGAGATCCACGAGCAGCCGCGCGCGCTGGCCGATACGCTGGAGGCGCTGTTCGACGCCGGCGGGTTCGACACCACGCTGTTCGGCAGCAAGGCCGAGGCGCTGCTGGCCGATGTGGACGCCGTACAGATCCTGGCCTGCGGCACCAGCTACTACGCCGGCTTGACCGCGCGCTACTGGATCGAGGGCATCGCCGGGCTGCCATGCAGCGTGGAGATCGCCAGCGAGTACCGCTACCGCGACGCCTGCGCCAATCCGCGGCAGCTGATCGTGACCATCTCCCAGTCCGGCGAGACCCTGGACACGATGGAGGCGCTCAAGTACGCCAAGGCGCTGGGCCATGCCAAGACCCTGTCGATCTGCAACGTGCCCGAGAGCGCGATCCCGCGCGCCAGTGCGATGGTGCTGTACACCCGCGCCGGCGCCGAGGTCGGGGTGGCCTCGACCAAGGCCTTCACCACCCAGCTGGCGGCGCTGTTCCAGCTCACCTGCGTGCTGGCCAAGCGCCGCGGGCGGCTGAGCGCCGAGCAGGAGGCCGACTACCTGGAGCAACTGCGCTACCTGCCCGGCAGCGTGCAGCACGTGCTCAACCTGGAACCGCAGATCGCGGTGTGGGCCGAGCGTTTCGCCGACAAGCACAACGCGCTGTTCCTCGGCCGCGGCCTGCATTACCCGATCGCCCTGGAAGGTGCGCTCAAGCTCAAGGAGATCACCTATATCCACGCCGAGGGCTACCCGGCCGGCGAGCTCAAGCACGGCCCGCTGGCGCTGGTCGACGCCAACATGCCGGTGGTGGTGATCGCGCCCAACGACACCCTGCTGGAGAAGGTGAAGTCGAACATGCAGGAAGTGCGCGCGCGCGGCGGCGAACTGTTCGTGTTCGCCGACCAGGACAGCAACTTCAACGAGTCCGAGGGCGTACACGTGATCCGCACGCCGCGCCACGCCGGCGTGCTCAGCCCGGTGCTGCACACCGTGCCGGTGCAGTTGCTGGCCTACCACACCGCGTTGGCGCGCGGCACCGATGTGGACAAGCCGCGCAACCTGGCCAAGTCGGTGACGGTGGAGTAAGCGGGCCCAGGCGCGTTCGGCGCGCCAGCGATGGCGGTCGCCGGCGTCGCGATGCCGGTGTCGTGCGCAGCGACGTTCCGCGGGCACGCCACTGGCGAGGGGCGCCGACAGCTAGGCGCCGATGCCGTTGAAGAAATCCACCAGGCTCTGCGGCGCGGCGGCGTCGAAGAACAGGGCGAGGTTGCGCTGCGATTCGCGCGCGAACGGCGCGCTGCGGGCGAACAGTTGGGTTTCGTACGTGGCCAGCGCGGTCTCGATCGCGCCGGGATGCGCGGCGATGGCCTTGCCCAGCTCGGCACCGTCGTAGAGCGCGAGGTTGGCGCCTTCGCCGGCGAACGGCGACATCAGGTGCGCCGCGTCGCCGAGCAGGGTCACGCCGGGGACGCGTTCCCAGCGGTGTTCGACCGGCAAGGCATGGATCGGACGCAGCACCGGCGGCGTGTCGCTGGCGGTGATCAACGCCGTCAGCGCCGGCGCCCAACCGGCGAACTCCGCGGCGATGCACGCCATCGCGCTGGCCGGCACGGCGATGTCGATGCCGTCGAACCACGCTTCCGGCCTGACCAGCGACACATAGGCATGCAGCGTGCCGTCGGCATAGCGGTGCACGAACAGGCCCTTGCCCGGTGCGACGGCCATCAGCGTCCCGTGGCCGACCAGTTGCGCGCTGGCCGGGTGTCGGATATCGGCATCGAACAGGCGCGTTTCGATGAAGGTGGTGCCGCTGTAGGCGGGCACCGCAGCGGACAGCAAGGGCCGCACCTTCGACCAGGCGCCGTCCGCGCCCACCAGCAGGTCCGTGGTGACCGTGGTGCCGTCGCCGAAGCGCAGCAGATGCCGCCCATCGGCGAGCGGCGATACGCCGGCGAGCTTGCAGCCCCAGCGCACCGCGCCCGCAGGCAGTGCGTCGAGCAGCAGTTGGCGCAACTGCCCGCGATCCACCTCCGGCCGGTTGCCGGTGCCGAGGTCCGGCCGCTCGATCAGGAGGGTGCCATCGCGGTCGACGACCCGTTTCGCGTCCGCGCCGGGAAGCACCAACGCGCGGAACTGCGGGTAGAGCCCGGCCTCCTTGAGCGCCAGTTGGCCGTTGTAGTCGTGGATGTCGAGCAGCCCGCCCTGCGGACGCGCATCGGCGGACGCCTCGGCTTCGTAGAGGGGTGCGACGATGCCGTGGAGGTGCAGCACGCGGGCGAGGGCCAGTCCGCCGAGTCCGGCACCGATGATTGCGATGGGAGTGTGCATGGTGCCTCGATGACGTGGGCAGCGAACCTGCTGCACTAGCTGGATGGAATGTCGTTCCATCATCTTGGAATGACGTTCCATTCGTGTCAAGATCGGCCATGGCCAAACAACGCAACAGCCCACAACGCCGTGACGCCGCGCTGTCGCGCGAGCAGATCGTGGACGCGGCGATCGTCCTGCTCGATCGCGACGGCGAAGCCGGCCTGACCTTCCGTGCCTTGTCCGAACGGCTCGCCACCGGGCCTGGCGCCCTGTACGGGCACATCGCCGACAAGCGCGATCTGCTGACGGCTGCCTGCGATGCCGTCATCGCGCGCAGCCTGCCGGCGCCAATGGCGGGCGCCACGCCGCAGGCCGCGATCCACTCGTTGGCCCTGGCCATGTTCGACACGATCGATGCGCATCCCTGGATCGGCTCGGCGCTGTGGCAGGCGCCGGGACAGTTGCCGATCGTGCGCATCATCGAAGGCCTTGGCCAGCCGCTGCGTGCACTCGGTGTGGCCGACACGGCGCAGTGGGCGGCGGTGTCCGCCCTGCTCAACTACATGCTTGGCGTGAGCGGGCAGAACGCGGCCAATACGCAGCTGGCGCTCACCCAAGGCCTTGTCCGCGACGAGACCCTGGCCGCAATGGCGAGCACGTGGTCGCAGCTCGATCCGGTCGCGTATCCGTTCGTGCGCAGCATGGCCGGCGCACTACAGACGCACGACGACCGCACGGACTTCATCGCCGGGATCGACCTGATCCTGGCCGGCATCGTCGCGCAGAGCGCTGCGTCCACGGCCGGCGACGTCCGCAAGCGCCGCAGGTCCTGAGCGATCCGGGTACCGAGCGCTGTGCGAGGTGGCACACAGCGCACATGCGCGAGCGCTGCATGGCGGCGCCGGCCACGCCGCAAACGCTGGCACTTGTGCACGGACATTGCCAGCAGTGTGGCCCGGGTTATGCATAAGCTTCAGGCGAGGGTTCCCACCACGCAGGAGGACGCATGTACGAGTCTTTCAGACAGGGGGCGCCGGCCGAGCTGTGGCAGGCGCTGGTGCACGAGGCCGGGCAGCGCCTGGGCCGGCCGCTGGACGAATCGCGCGAGCACTATCTGGTGTTCGTGCTGCTGCGCTACCAGCGCGATGCGCAGTTGCTGGCGCGCATCCAGGCACTGGCCTGGCTGCATGCGCAGGAGCAGGTCGGGCGCGCCCGCGCCGATGCCTTGCGCGAGGTCGGCGACGGTTGCCTGCTGATCGCGGGGCTTTTTCCCGGCGTGGCGGCGCGGCGCCGGGTCAGCGTGGACTACTTCATCGATCTCGGCCGCGGCGCCTATGCCGAAGTCGCCGAGACACGCGCCAGCGATGCCAGCCTGTTCGCGCAACTCGCACACAGCTATCGAGAGTTGGTGCGTACGCTGGGTGCGCTGCGCCCGCCACGGCACGCGGTGGAGGCGCTGCAGGCGGCGCTGCACGCGTGAGGGCTGGCGAGGCGCGTCGTATGTCCTTTCGTCGCAGCCCGGTGCCGCGTTTCGTAGGAGCGGCTTCAGCCGCGACGGGCGTTACGGTAACGCCCGTCGCGGCTGAAGCCGCTCCTACAAATGACCGTGTCCGCTCGCGGCGCATGCAGGTGGCTGGATGCACACATGCCTGGCACATCGCGAACGCCGGTCAGCGGCAGCGCCGTGTCCTGCTACGGCGGCGCGCGCGCCGCGCCGCCGTTTGCCATGTTCCGTACCGCGCGCCGCGGCTCAGAACCAGAAGCGCAGGCCGGCGACCCAGCGTGTCTCGCGCGCGGCCTCGCCATCGGCGCGGCGCAGGTCGGCCGTGTCGCCGAAGCTGCGCACGTGCTCCACGCCGACATACGGCGCGAACCGGCGCGTGAGCTCGTAGCGCAGGCGCAACCCGCCCTCCACGCTGGTCAGACCGCTGCCGATGCGATGCGCCGGATCGTTGCGCGCGGCCAGTTCCGCCTCAAGCCGTGGCTGCAGGATCAGGCGATTGGTCAGCAGCAGGTCGTATTCGCCTTCCAGGTGCAGGCTGGCATGGCCGCCTTCGCCGACGTAGAGCATGGCCGAGACCTCGAACTTGTACGGCGCCATGCCCTGCACGCCGAATGCCGCCGAGGTCCGTGCGCGGCCCGGCGCGAACGCCTGCCTGGCGCCGATCAGCACGTCCCACCACGGCGAGATCGCGCGGCCGTAGGCCAGTTCCAGCGAGGATGCCGTGGTGCGGCCGCCCTCGCGCTCGCCATCGCTGCGCAGCCATAGCCGGTCGATGTCGCCGCCGTACCAGCCGCGCGCCTCCCAGGCTTGGCCGCTGCCGTGGGCGTTGTCCCAGCCCTCCAGGCGATCGACCAGCAGGTAGCCGGTCCGCGACGCGCCGTGCGCCATGCCGTGGTCGCGCAGCACCGGGAACGCGGCCGCGCGATCGGCCGCGGTGATCGGTGGGATCGGCTCGCGCGGCAGCGGCGTGTCGGCGTTCGCGGGGCACTGGCATGCGGTCGCGGTCGATGTCGGCGCCGAGGGCATCGCATGGTCCATGCCCTCGTGATCCATGCCGTCGTGTGGGTGATGCACGTGTTCGCTGTGATCGGCCTGCGATGTCGGCGTGGCTGCGTGGTCCATCGTGGCGTGGTCCATGGGCTCGTGCGCCATGACGTCGGCCTCTGCCGTGGTCTGCGCGGCAGGCGCGCCTTGCATGGCCGGCGCGTGCGCGGCATGGCCCATCGCAGCGTGGTCCATGGCGCCATGCAATCCCGTGTCGGGCTGCGCCGCAATCGCCGCTGCGCCCGCCATGGGTATGGCGGCAACGGACGCCGGGCAGGCGCAGCGTGCGGCAGGCGCGTCGGCACCAGTGTCGGCAGCATGGACATGCTGCGCCTGCGCGGCGGCATGCGCCAACAGCAACGCCAGGCCGGTGGCGTGGGCGAGTGGAGCGAGGCGGGAGTGGCGCATGCTCATGCGTCCACCCGCACTTCGCGCATCATGCCGCCGTCCATGTGGTAGAGCAGGTGGCAGTGGTAGGCCCAGCGCCCCAGCGCATCGGCGCGCACGCGGTAGCTGCGGCGCGTGCCCGGCGGCATGTCCACGGTGTGCTTGCGCACCTGGAAGCGGCCGGCGGCGTTCTCCACGTCGCTCCACATGCCGTGCAGGTGGATCGGGTGCTGCATCATCGTGTCGTTGACCAGCACGATGCGCAGGCGCTCGCCATAGTTGAGCCGCAGTGGTTCGGCGCTGGCGAAGGGAATGCCGTCGAAGGACCAGGCGAACTTCTCCATGTTGCCAGTGAGGTGCAGCTGGATCTCGCGTCCCGGCTCGCGTCCGTCCGGGTCCTCGAACAGGCTGTGCAGGTCGGCATAGGTCAGCACGCGGCGGCCGTTGTCGCGCAGGCCGATGCCCGGGTCGTCCAGTCGCGGCGCGGTGGCGGAGGACTGCATGTCCACCAGCGGATTGCCGCGTTCGCTGCGGGGATGCACGGGTGCGGCGGCAGTGCCTGCAGCCGCGTGCGCGGCGTGCTCCATGCCCGGCATGCCGGCCATGTGCATGCTCGCCCCGCAGCCGCCCTCCATGCCGTGCATGGCCGTGCCCGCGGCGTGCTCCATGCCGGCGTGTCCTGCCATCGCGTGGCCCATGTCCTGCATGCGCAGCAGCGGGCGCGGATCGTTGGCCGGCACCGGCGCCTGCAGGCCCTCGCGCACGGCCAGGGTGCCGCGTGCGTGGCCGGTGCGGCCCATGTCCTGGGCGAACACCGTGTAGGCGTCCTGGCCGCTGGGTTCGACCAGCACATCAAAGGTTTCGGCCGCGGCGATGCGGAACTCGTCCACGCTCACCGGATGCACGTATTGGCCGTCTGCGGCGACCACGGTCATTTTCAGGCCGGGGATGCGCACGTCGAAGTAGCTCATGCTGGAGGCGTTGATGAAGCGCAGCAGCACCTTCTCGCCGGGGCGGAACAGTCCGGTCCAGTTGCCGGCCGGGGTCATGCCGTTGAGCAGGTAGGTGTAGGTGTTGCCGTTGACGTCGGACAGGTCGCTCGGCGTCATGCGCATGCGTCCCCACATGCCGCGGTCGGCGAGGGTGGCGCGCAGCCCGTCCTGCCGCGCATCGCGCAGGAAATCGCCGACGGTGCGCTGGTACAGGTTGTCGTAGGACGGCATCTGCTTCAGCCGCCGGAACAGCGCGGCAGGATCCAGATCGGTCCAGTCCGACAGCAGCAGTACGTGCTCGCGGTCGTAGCGGTACGGCGGCGGCTCGCGCGGGTCGATCACGATGGCGCCGTACAGCCCGGCCTGCTCCTGGTGCAGCGAATGGCTGTGGTACCAGTAGGTGCCGGACTGGCGCAGGGCGAAGCGGTACTGGTAGGTCTCGCCCGGGTAGATGCCGTCGAAGCTCATGCCCGGCACGCCGTCCATGTTCGCCGGCAGCAGCAGGCCGTGCCAGTGCACTGAGGTCTGGGTGTGGCCGGGCAGGCGATTGGCCACGCGGATGGTCACGGTGTCGCCCTCGCGCCAGCGCAGGATCGGTGCGGGCACGCTGCCGTTGACGGCGATGGCGGGGCGCTCGCGCCCGGTGAAGTTGACCCGGGTGCTGCCGATGCTCAGGTCCAGGTCGGTGCCGTGCAGTACGTAGGGCGCGGCGCCGTTGCGCGCCAGCGCGCTGGCCTGGGCGTGGCGCAGCGGCAGCCCGGTGAGGCCGGCGGCGGCGCCCAGCGCCAGCCCGGTGACGAAGCGGCGCCGCGACGGCAACGCCGGCAGGCCGGAAGAAGATGGGTTCATGTGCGATGTCCGTAAGCGGATGCGATGCGCCGCGCAGCGCCGACGGGCGCTGCAGGCACGGACGCGGCAGCGCGTGTGCGCCGCCGCCAGGAGACCGCCCAATGGGCGGCCGCGCGCGCTCAGGCGCTGGGAGGACGTTCCAGTCGTGGCAGGCCGGGCGCACCGTGCGCGGCCTGGGGATCGGCGGAGATCAAGGTGCGAGGCAGGCGCGGCAATGCCATGGGCATCGCCAGCAGCGCAGGCAGCGGCTGCGCATGCGGGCATTGGCAGCCGGCCATGCCGCCGCAGCCGCCGTGCTTGCCGGCATGGTCGTGGCAGTGGCCGTCGTGATCCGCCGGCGGCGGTGGCGGCGCGTCGTGGCAGGGCATCGCCGCATGCGCCGGCGCCGCGCTGGCGACCGTGGCAGCCGTGTCGTGCGTCGCGGTACCGTGCGTCGCCATGCCCGGCATCGCCATGGCGGCCGCGGTGCCGTTGAGCAGCACGCTCAGGCACAGCAGCAGGCGCAGCAGGGCGGAAAGGGTCGGCACGGACAGGCGGCAGCGTGGCGGCGGGGAGCAACAGAGCATACCGAAGCCGGCGTGGGCGGCAAGCGACCGCCGCGCGGCAAGGCTTGACTCTGGACCCGACTCCAGGGAGTAGGGTGTGCGCATGCGATCCGACCCCGCCACCGCCCGCTTCACCATCGGCGCGCTCGCCCGCCAGGCCGATGTCGCCATCGATACCGTGCGCTACTACGAGCGCCAGGGCCTGCTGCCGCCTGCGCCGCGCCGCGCCTCCGGCTACCGCGAGTACGACGCCGCGGCGGTGCAGCGGGTGCGCTTCATCCGCCGCGCCAAGGAGCTGGGCTTCTCGCTGGAGGAGATCGGCGAACTGCTGGCGCTGCAGGACGATCGCGTGCACGGCGTGGAGGGCGTCAAGCAGCGTGCCAGCGCACGCCTGCAGGCGCTGGACCGGCGCATCGCCGAGCTGACCGAGATGCGCGACACCCTGGCCGCCCTGGTCGAGGAGTGCCCCGGCCGCGGCGCGCCGGACGCCTGCCCGATCCTGGGCGACATCCGCGGCGATGCCGCCGGCGATCCGCCGCGATGAGCACGGAGCGAGCCACCGCCTCGTTGACCCTGCCGGTGCAGGGCATGACCTGCGCCGCCTGCGCGGCTGGCGTCGAGAAGGCGCTGCAGCGCCTGCCTGGGGTGGTGGCGCAAGCCAGCTATGCCGGCGCGCGCGTGCAGGTCGACTACGACCCGCAGCAGGTGGACCTGCCGACGCTGCTGCAGCGCATCCAGCAGGCCGGCTACAGCGTGCCCACCGAGACCCTGACCCTGGAGCTCAGCGGCCTGCACTGCGCCTCCTGCGTGGCGGCGATCGATGCGGTGCTGGCGAAGACCCCGGGCGTGCTCGCCGGCCATGCCAACCTGGCCTCGGCCAAGGCGCGGGTGGAGATCGTGCCCGGCGCGGTCGCGCCGGCGGAGCTGATCGCGCGGATCGCCCGTGCGGGGTTCGGCGCACGCGTTGCGCAGGCCATGGACCCCGAGCAGCTGGCCGAGCGCGAACGCAGCGAAAAGCGTGCCTGGCAGCGCGAACTGGGAATGTTCGCCGCAGCGGTGCTGCTGACCCTGCCGTTCTGGGGGCAGATGCTCGGCATGCTGGATGGCGACGCCTTGCGCGGTGCGCACGTCGAGCCGCTGCCGCGTTGGCTGCAGTGGCTGCTGGCCACGCCGGTGCAGTGCTGGATCGGCGCGCGCTTCTATCGCGCCGGCTATCGCGCGCTGCGCAACGGCAGCGCCAACATGGACGTGCTGGTCGCGCTGGGCACCGGCATGGCCTATCTGTACAGCGCCGTGGTCACCGTGGCCGGCCTGCACGGCCAGCACGTGTACTTCGAGGCCAGCACCAGCGTCATCACCCTGGTGCTGCTCGGTCGCCTGCTCGAGGCCCGCGCCAAGCGCCGCACCACCGCGGCGGTGCGCGCGCTGCTCGACCTGGCGCCGACCACCGCGCGGGTCGAGCGCGACGGCGTCATCGTGGAAGTGGATGCGGCGGAACTGGCGGTCGGCGACGTGTTCGTGGTCGCCGCCGGCGAGCGCGTGCCGGTGGACGGCGAGGTGCTCGACGGCCACTCCAGCGTGGACGAGGCGATGCTCTCCGGCGAGGCGCTGCCGGTGGCCAAGGCGCCGGGCAGCCGCCTGCACGCGGCCACGGTCAACCAGCTTGGCCTGTTGCGCGCGCGCGCCACCGGCGTCGGCGCGGACACCCTGCTGGCGCAGATCGTGCGCATGGTCGACGCCGCGCAAGGCTCGCGCGCGCCGATCCAGCGCCTCGTCGACCGCATCGCCGCGGTGTTCGTGCCGGCGGTGCTGGCCATCGCCGCGATCACCCTGGGCGCGACCTGGGCGCTGGGCGGCAGCTTCGCCGACGCGCTGGTGCACGCGGTGGCGGTGCTGGTGATCGCCTGCCCATGCGCGCTGGGCCTGGCCACGCCGACCGCGATCATGGTCGGCACCGGCGTCGGCGCGCGCGCCGGCATCCTGATCCGCGACGCCGAGGTGCTGGAACGCGCCCGCGCGCTGACCGCGCTGGTGGTCGACAAGACCGGCACCCTGACCCTGGGCCAGCCGCAGGTGACCGCGGTACTGGTCGCCGACGAGGCCGAGGCCGCACCGCTGTTGCGCCTGGCCGCGGCCCTGGAGACCGGCTCGGCGCATCCGCTGGCGCGCGCCATCGTGCAGCGCGCCGCCGACCTGGGCGTGCGCGCCGCGGTGCCGGCGCCATTGGCCGAGGCGGTGCAGACGCTGCCGGGGCAGGGCGTGCGCGGCCGCGTGGACGGGCGCGAGGTCGCGCTGGGCGCGCTGGCGTGGCTCGACGGCCTGGTCGCCGTGCCGGCGGACCCGACGCTGCGCCGCCAGGCCGAGACAGCGCAGGCGCAGGGCCAGAGCGTGGTCGGGGTGGCGGTGGAGGGCGCCGTGGCCGGCTACATCGCCATCGCCGATCCGCTGCGCGAAGACGCCGCCGAGGCGGTGGCACTGCTGCAGGCGCGCGGCATCGCGGTGACCATGCTCAGCGGCGACAACCGCCACGCGGCGCAGGCGGTGGCCGCGCGGCTCGGCATCTCGCAGGTGCAGGCCGAGGTGCTGCCGCAGGACAAGGCCGCGCACGTGCGCCGGCTGCAGGCCGTGCCGGGCGCACACGTGGGCATGGTCGGCGACGGCATCAACGACGCCCCGGCGCTGGCCGCGGCTGACGTCAGTTTCGCCATCGGCAGCGGCTCGGACATCGCCATCGAGGCGGCCGACGTGGTGCTGATGCACGGCGACCTGGCCGGCGTCGCCGCCGCCATCGACCTGTCCGCGGCGACCGTGCGCAAGATCCGCCAGAACCTGTTCTTCGCCTTCGTCTTCAACGGCCTGGGCATCCCGCTGGCCGCGTTCGGCTTGCTCAACCCGGTGATCGCCGGCGCGGCGATGGCGCTGAGTTCGGTCTCGGTGCTGGGCAACGCGCTGCTGCTGAATCGCTGGCGCGCGCAGTGAGCGCGGGTCCGATTTCTTCACCTTGGAGCCTGACATGCAACATCTCGATCTCGTCGTCCACGGCATGAGTTGCGGCGGCTGCAGCGCGCGGCTGCAGCGGGTGCTGGACGCCTGCCCGGGCGTGACCGCCAGCACGGTGGTGCTGGAGGGCGGGCGCGTGGGCGTCGACTACGACCCCGCGCGCATCGACGTGTCCGCCCTGGAGCAGGCGATCGCCGACGCCGGCTTCAGCGTGGCCGCCGGCTGAGCGCCGTCCCGGCGCCGCGCCGCGTCGGGTGAACGCTGGCGTGGCGACCGCGGCCGCGCATGGTCCGGGCGCGCGGCCGGGCGTGTATCGTGGGCGCGGTTTCTCCGCTCCCGCACCGCCATGACCCATCGCGCTTGGGTGGCCGCCGCCATCCAGAAGATCGAAGCCGACTTCAACCGCTCGGCCGACACCCACCTGATCCCGCTGGACCTGCCCGGTTTCCCCGGCATCGACCTGTATTTCAAGGACGAGTCCAGCCATCCCACCGGCAGCCTCAAGCACCGCCTGGCGCGCTCGCTGTTCCTGTACGCGCTTGCCAACGGCTGGCTGCGCGAGGGGCGGCCGGTGATCGAGGCCTCCAGCGGCTCCACCGCGGTGTCCGAGGCGTATTTCGCGCGCCTGCTGGGGCTGCCGTTCATCGCGGTGATGCCGGCGACGACCTCGCCGGAAAAGATCGCCGCGATCGAGTTCCAGGGCGGGCGCTGCCACCTGGTCGGGCGCGCCTGCGACCTGCATGCCGATTCGGTGCAGCTGGCGCGCGAGACCGGCGGCCACTTCATGGACCAGTTCCTGTACGCCGAACGCGCCACCGACTGGCGCGCCAACAACAACATCGCCGAATCGATCTTCCGGCAGATGCAGGAGGAGCCGCATCCGATCCCGGACTGGATCGTGTGCAGCCCCGGCACCGGCGGCACCGCGGCCACGCTCGGTCGCTACGTGCGCTACCGGCGCCATCCCACCCGCATCCTGTGCGCGGACCCGGAGGTGTCGCTGTTCTTCGACGGCTACCGCGAGGCGCTGGCCGGGCGCGACTACGCCGGCCTGGAAAGCACCGGCGGCTCGCGCATCGAAGGCATCGGCCGGCCGCGGGTGGAGCCGAGCTTCATCCCCAGCTGCGTGGATGCGATGGTCAAGGTGCCCGACGCGCTGAGCCTGGCGGCGATGCGCTACGTCAGCGCGCGCCTGGGCCGGCGTGTGGGCGGCTCCACCGGCACCAACTTCGTCGGCGTGCTGCAGGCGGCCACGCGCATGCGCGAGCAGGGCCGCAGCGGTGCCATCGTCACCATCCTGTGCGACAGCGGCGAGCGCTACATACACAGCTACTACCGGCCGCAGTGGTACGCCGAGCACGGCATCGACGTGGAGCAGGCCGATGCGCAACTGGCCGCGGCGGTGGCCGGCGCCGGCCTGCCGCCGCTGCCTTGTGCGGCGCTGGACTGACCGCCATCTCACTGCCATGGCCGGCGCCGCCGGCCTTCCTTCCGTGACCGAGACTTCCGCGATGACCAATCCCCTGCTCGATTTTTCCGGCCTGCCGCGCTTCGATGCGATCCAGCCCGAGCACATCGGCCCGGCGATCGACGCGCTGCTGGCGCAGGCCGAGGCCGCCGTGGCCGCCGCCGAGACCGTGGCGCCGGTGCGCTGGGACAACTTCGTGGCGCCGCTGGACGATGCCACCGAGCGGCTGTGGCGCGCCTGGGGCCAGGTGAGCCACCTGCAGGCGGTGGTCAACACGCCGGCGCTGCGCGAGGCCTACAATGCCAACCTGCCCAAGGTGACGCGCTTCTCCAGCGCGCTGGGGCAGAACCTGGCGCTGTTCGCGCAGTACCGCACGCTGGCGCACTCGCCGGAGGCGGCCACGCTCGGCCCGGCGCAGCGCAAGGTGCTGGACAACGCGCTGCGCGATTTCCGCCTGGGCGGCGCCGAACTGGGCGAGGCCGACAAGCAGCGCTTCGCCGCGATCCAGGAAGAACTGTCGGCGCTGTCGGCCAAGTTCTCGCAGAACGTGCTCGATGCCACCGACGCGTGGTCGCTGTTGATCGACGATCCGGCGCGCCTGGCCGGCCTGCCCGAGGACAGCATCGCCGCCGCGCGTGCGGCGGCCGAACGCGATGGCCAGGCGGGCTGGAAGCTGACCCTGCAGATGCCGTGCTACCTGCCGGTGCAGATGTACGCCGAGGACCGCGCGCTGCGCGAGACGCTGTACCGCGCCAACGCGATCCGCGCCTCGGAGTTCGGCGATGCGGCGCTGGACAACAGCGCGGCGATCGGCCGCATCCTCGCCTTGCGTGGAGAACTGGCCGCCTTGCTCGGCTTCGCCAGCTACGCCGAGTATTCGCTGGCGACGAAGATGGCGCAGGATCCCGCACAGGTGCTCGACTTCCTGCACGATCTGGCCGCCCGCGCCAAGCCCTACGCGCAGCGCGACCGCGCCGAACTGGAGGCATTCGCGCGCGAGCACCTGGGCCTGGACACCCTGGAAGCCTGGGACCTGGCCTACGCCGGCGAGCAGCTCAAGCAGGCGCGCTACAGCTTCTCCGAGCAGGACGTGAAGCGTTACTTCACCGAACCCAAGGTGCTGGACGGCCTGTTCGGCCTGATCCACGACCTGTACGGCTTGCGCGTGGAGGCCGACAGTGCGCCGGTGTGGCATCCGGACGTGCGCTTCTTCCGCCTCAGCGACGCGCAGGGGCGCCTGGTCGGGCAGTTCTATCTGGACCTGTACGCACGCGAAGGCAAGCGCGGCGGCGCCTGGATGGACGACTGCCGCAACCGCCGCGAACGCGCCGATGGCGTGCAGACCCCGCTGGTGTACCTGGTGTGCAACTTCGGCCGTGGCAGCGACGGCAAGCCGGCCACCTTCACCCACAACGAGGTCACCACCCTGTTCCATGAGATGGGCCACGGCCTGCACCAGTTGCTGACCCAGGTCGGCGAACTGGGCGTGGCCGGCATCAATGGCGTGGAATGGGACGCGGTGGAGCTGCCCAGCCAGTTCATGGAGAACTTCTGCTGGGAGTGGCCGCGGCTGCAGGCGATGACTGCGCACGTGGACAGCGGCGAACCGTTGCCGCGCGCGCTGTTCGACAAGATGCTGGCGGCGAAGAACTACCAGAGCGGCATGTTCACCGTGCGCCAGCTCGAGTTCGCGCTGTTCGACATGCAGTTGCATCACAGCTTCGATGCGCAGGCCGACAGCGTGCTGCAGTTGCTCGAGCGCGTGCGCGATGAGGTCGCGGTGAACCGGCCGCCGGCGTGGAACCGTTTCCCGCACCAGTTCAGCCATATCTTCGCTGGCGGCTATGCGGCCGGCTACTACAGCTACAAGTGGGCCGAGGTGCTCAGCGCCGACGCCTACGCGGCATTCGAGGAAGCGCCCGGCCAGTTGTCCGCCACCGGCGCGCGCTTCCTGCGCGAGATCCTCTCGCGCGGCGGCAGCCGCCCGGCGCTGGAGAACTTCACCGCTTTCCGCGGTCGCGCGCCGGAGCTGGAGGCGCTGCTGCGGCACAGCGGCATGGCGGGGTAGGCGGGGGGCCGTGATTCGTGATTCGGGATAACCAGCCTGCGGCTGTTGAAAGCCGGGATTCGGGATTAGGAAATCGGGATTTTTCGCGGGTTTCTGGCAGTTGCAAGGGATGTTGTGGGAGGGGCTTCAGCCCCGACGGGCTTTCCCGGGAAAGCCCGTCGGGGCTGAAGCCCCTCCCACAAAAAAAGCGGCGATCTTTTTCATCGGAAGGCAGCCACGTTCGTCAGATCGCTTGATGGCGAGTTGTTCCGTGCAGGACGACACCGTTCCCGTTCCCGTTCCCGTTCTCGAATCCCCAATCCCCAATCCCCAATCCCCAATCCCCAATCCCCAATCCCCAATCCCAGCTCCTCTGTGCTAGAACAAAGCACAGCGGCAGGCGATCTTCGCCGCCGCGATCGCGGCACAGGACACTGCCGCACGGCACAAGGAGGACCGCATGAAGCGCGCACAGTGGTGGACGTCGTTGCTGTTGAGCATGGCCGCGCCTGTGCTGGCGCAGGACGGCAGCGGCACGGTGCGCATCGGCGCCAGCCTGCGTGCCGGCCCGGCACCGGAGTATCCGCGCGTGGCCACTCCGGTCACCGACGAGGCGCTGCGGGTGCATGGCTGCACCCGCGACTGGGCCTGGTGCGACGTCAGTTGGCGCGAGAAACGCGGCTGGCTGCCGGGTGGGGCGATCGACTTCGGCACGCAAGGCGAGGGCGTCGCGCCCGCCGTGCCGACCGTCGGCTTTGCGCTGGACCGCTACTGGGACACGCACTATCGCGGTCAGCCGTGGGCGCGCGAACGCGCGCGCTACCGCCCGCTGGAAAGCGCGTCGACCGCGGCCGGCCCAGCGCAGATCCCGGCGCCGCTGCAGCGTCAGCTGGCGCCGCAATGGCGGGCGCCGCCACCGCCTCCTGCATCCGCGTCCGAGGCCGTGAGCGCCACGCCGTCATGGACGCCGCCTGGCGAGCGGATGCATCAGATCCCACCGCCGGACGCGCTCAATCCCCGCTACAACAAGGAACTGGCGAAGGAGTTGCAACGCCAGGACGACGACCGCCGCCAGCGCGAATCGATGGGGCTGCAGCCGGTGCCGCCGCCTGCGTCCGCGCCGTCGGCATCGCCGTCGTGGCCGCCCACGCCGGCGACGATCCAATGGGTCGAGCAGCATCCGCCGAAGCCGAGTTCGCCTCCACCGCCGCCTCCACCTCCACCTCCACCGCCACCAACCACACCGCCACCACCTCCGCCTTCAGCGCCAGCATCCAAGCCGGACGCGCACAAGGACGACAACGCCGGGCGTCGCGACGCCAGGCAACTGGAGCGTTGACGCGCGACACGCTGCCGCTGCCGGCAGCGTGCGCGTGTGGCCAGGCTCAGGCCTTGGCGAAGACCAGCGCGGCGTTGGTGCCGCCGAAGCCGAAGCTGTTGGACATCACCGTGCGCAACGTCGCGTCGCGGCTCTCGCGCACGATCGGGAAACCCTCGGCGCGCGGATCCAGCGTGTCGATGTTGGCCGAGCCGGCGATGAAGCCGTCGCGCAGCATCAGCAGGCAGTAGATCGCCTCGTGCACGCTGGCCGCGCCCAGCGAATGCCCGGACAGCGCCTTGGTCGAGGACAGCGGCGGCACCGCATCGCCGAACACCGCGCGCACCGCATCCAGCTCGGTGACGTCGCCGAGCGGCGTCGAGGTGCCATGGGTGTTGAGGTAGTCGATCGGCGCGTCCACGCCCTGCAGCGCCATGCGCATGCAGCGCACCGCGCCTTCGCCGGAGGGGGCGACCATGTCGGCGCCGTCGGAGGTCACGCCGTAGCCGACCAGCTCGGCATGGATGCGCGCGCCACGCGCCACCGCACGCTCGTAGTCCTCCAGCACCAGCATGCCGCCGCCGCCGGCGATGACGAAACCGTCGCGCGCGGCGTCGTAGGGCCGTGACGCTACCGCCGGCGTGTCGTTGAAGCCGGTGGACAACGCGCCCATCGCGTCGAACATCAGGCTCATGGTCCAGTCCAGCTCTTCGCCGCCGCCGGCGAACATCACGTCCTGCTGGCCGTACCGGATCAGGTCCGCCGCTGCGCCGATGCAGTGCGCCGAGGTCGCGCACGCCGCCGACAGCGAGTAGCTCACGCCCTTGATCTTGAACGCGGTGGCCAAGCTGGCCGACACCGCCGAACACATCGTGCGCGGCACCATGTACGGGCCGACCTTGCGCACGCCACGGTTGCGCAGCAGGTCCGCCGCTTCCACCTGCCAGTGGCTGGAGCCGCCGCCGGAGCCGGCGATCAGGCCGATCCGCGGGTCGCTGATCGCCGCCTCGTCCAGGCCGGCATCGGCCAGCGCGTCGCGCAGCGCCAGGTAGGCGTAGGCCGAGGCATCGCCCATGAAGCGCTTGAGCTTGCGGTCGATCGCCGCGTCCAGGTCCAGTTGCACATCGCCGCCGATCTGGCTGCGCAGGCCGGCTTCCACCGCCTGCGGATTGTGGCGGATGCCGGCGCGGCCTTCGCGCAATGCGCGCGACACGCTGTCCAGATCGTTGCCCAGGCACGAGGTGATGCCCATTCCGGTAATGACCACGCGCCGCATCAGAATGCCTCCGTCGAAGTGAACAGGCCCACGCGCATGTCCTTGGCGGTATAGATCTCGCGCCCGTCCACCGACATGCGGCCGTCGGCCACCGCCATCACCAGCTTGCGGTTGATGACCCGGCTGACGTCGATCTCGTAGACCACCTGTTTGGCGCTGGGCAGCACCTGCCCGGTGAACTTCACTTCGCCCACGCCCAGCGCACGGCCACGGCCGGGTGCGCCCAGCCAGGTCAGGAAGAAGCCGGTCAGCTGCCACATCGCGTCCAGGCCCAGGCAGCCGGGCATCACCGGGTCGCCGATGAAGTGGCAGCCGAAGAACCACAGGTCCGGGCGGATATCCAGTTCGGCGCGGATCACGCCCTTGCCGTGCGCGCCGCCGGTCTCGTCGATGGCGACGATGCGGTCGAACATCAGCATCGGGTCGTTGGGCAGGCGCCCGGCGTCGGCGCCGAACAACTCGCCGCGTGCGCTGGCGAGCAATTGCTCGCGCGAATAGGAGGACAGACGACTCATGAGCGGAACATTCCCAGGCGAGACAGTCGAGGCGCGCAAGAGTGCATGAGCTTCGCGCGTTCAATCAAACGTTTTATCCGTACGCACGCGTAGTGTCGGCACCGGCGAAGGCGCGCGCACTGCGCCGGATCAAGGCGCGCATTCTCAGCCCGTGCGCAGCGCGGGGCTTATCATGCGCACACCGTTCGCAGGCGTAGGGTATGGGGTCGATGCGCAAGATCATCCACGTCGACATGGATGCGTTCTACGCGTCCGTGGAGCAGCGTGACGATCCGGCGCTGCGCGGCAAGCCGGTGGTGGTTGCCTGGCGCGGCATGCGCTCGGTGGTGTGCGCCGCCTCGTACGAGGCGCGGGTGTTCGGCGTGCGCTCGGCGATGCCGGCGCTGCGCGCCGAGCGGCTGTGCCCGGACGCGATCTTCGTGCCGCCGGATTTCGCCCGCTACAAGGCGGTGTCGAGGCAGGTGCGCGAGATCTTCCAGCGCCACACCGACATGATCGAGCCGCTGTCGCTGGACGAAGCCTACCTGGACGTCACCTCGCCCAAGGGCGAGTTGCGCACCGCTACCGAGATCGCCCAGACCATCCGCGCGCAGATCCGCGAGGAAACCGCGCTGACCGCCTCGGCCGGGATCGCGCCGAACAAGTTCCTGGCCAAGATCGCCTCGGACTGGCGCAAGCCCGACGGCCAGTTCGTGATCCGTCCGCATCGCGTGGAGGCGTTCCTGACCCCCTTGCCGGTGAACAAGGTGCCCGGCGTGGGCAAGGTGATGGAAGGCAAGCTGTCGGAACTGGGCATCGTCACCGTCGGCGACCTGCGTGCACGCAGCGAGGCAGAACTGGAAGCCCGCTTCGGCAGCTTCGGCCTGCGCCTGTACCAACGCGCGCGCGGCATCGACGAGCGCCCGGTGGAATCGGACCAGCCGGTGCAATCGATTTCCTCCGAGGACACCTTCGCCGAGGACCTGGCGCTGGACGCACTGGAGCCGGCGATCCGGCAACTGGCGGAGAAGACCTGGAACGCCACCCGCCGCACCGAGCGCATCGCGCGCACCGTGGTGCTGAAGCTGAAGACCGCGCAGTTCCGCATCCTCACCCGCAGCTTCACCCCGGAGCAGCCGCCGGATTCGCTGCAGGCCTTGATCGACATCGCCCTAGCGCTGCGCGAGCGCGTGGACCTGCCAACGTCCACCCGCTACCGCCTGGTCGGTGTGGGCCTGTCCGGCTTTCACGAGCGTGAGCCGGGGCAGGCGCAGGGGCGCTTGTTCGGGTGAGGCGGTCGCGCGCGGAGGCCGTACCGTGTTTTGCCCGGTGTGTGGATTGTTTCGTCCGTTGGCCAGGCGGCACCACGACGGTCGCACCGTCACCGGCGCATCGGTTGAAGCAACCAAGGCGACGCGTGCGAACCAGGAACGCGGTCCTCATCCCCTCCCGTGTCGGGACTAAAGTCCCTCCCACATGGGCATGCTGTACGGATTGGAGCAGTTGCCCGATCCTGTGGTCATGCTGGCCGACCTTGTCGCGCGCTCAGGGACGCTTGGCTTGCGACATGGGGGGCGTCATTGGTGATGTGCGCGTGGCGTCATGCGCTCGCGCGCGTGGTAAGCCAGGGCCGGAAACGCGCGTCGCCTGTGCTTGTTTGCCGCGACCGCATAGCGGCTCTGCGCCACCTACAATGCGGACTTCTTCTCCCGCATTGGTACGACATGACGTTTCCGTATGCATTGGTGGTGTTCGACCTGGACGGCACCCTGGTCGACAGCGGCGCCGACATTGCCGAGGCGCTGAACCGCACGCTGGCCGACTTCGGCTTGCCGCGGGTGCCGGAGGCGACCGTGCTCGGCTGGATCGGCGAGGGCGTGCGCAAGCTGGTCGAGATCGCGTGGCGGCATGCCGGTGACGCCACGCCGATCGAGACGGTCATGCCGACCTTCATGCGCCACTATGCCGAATGCCTGTTGCGCAGTCCGCGGCTGTATCCCGGCGCGGCCGAGGCGCTGACGCAGTTGCATGCGGCTGGGGTGACGCTGGCACTGTGCACCAACAAGCCGTCGGCGATGGTGCCACCGCTGCTGCGCCATCTGGGTGTGGCCGATCTGTTTTCTGCCGTGCTGGGCGGCGACAGCCTGCCCGAGCGCAAGCCCAGCCCGGCGCCGCTGCTGCACCTGGCGCAGCAGTTCGCGCAACCGCCGGCGCGCTGTTTGATGGTTGGCGATTCGGGAACCGACCTCCAGGCCGGCCACGCCGCCGGCATGCCGGTGGCGCTGGTGCGCTACGGCTATCCGCGCGATCTGGATCTGGCAACGGCCGACGTGGTGTTGCTGATGGATGATTTGCGCGAGCTGCTGCGACTGCGCTGACACGATGGCTGCGCAGCGCCCCGGCGCAGCGCGAAGATCCAGCTGTGTCGTAGGAGCGGCTTAGCCGCGACGGGCTTTCCCGGGAACGCCCATCGCGGCTGACGCCGCTCCTGCAGTCGATGACGCAGTACGCCCCTCTCCCCCCGGGAGAGGGGTTGGGGTGAGGGTCCGGGCGCGTAGCGCGCGCCGAACTGTCAGGTTTGCGTCGCGATGCATGAGTACGAGGGCGGGTGTTTGCGTTCGGCAGCCAGCGGCCCGTATCGCGGGCGACCAACTGCGCGATGCATCGCGCATGCGCGCGCTTGAAAATGCACGCATCTACATCCGGCGTGTTCGCACATACCGCCGCCTTTCGTAGGAGCGGCTTCAGCCGCGACGGGCTTCCCCGGGAAAGCCCGTCGCGGCTGAAGCCGCTCCTACAAAAAAGACGCGCGTGTTTTCCGCGCTGTTGCCCCGCGCCACGCCCGCCGGCGCAGCGCGGGACACCGACTCAGCGCGCTGCCGGCGCGTAGCGCAGGGTCAGCGCGTACTCACGACCCGGCTGGTTGTACCAGTTCACCGTCTGGTAGTCGCGGTCGAACACGTTGCTGGCCTTTGCCTGCAGCGTCCAGTCTGGGGTGAACGCGTATTCCGCGCGCAGGTCGACGGTGCCGTAGCCGGCCAGGCGCACGCGGTTGGCCGCGTCGTCGAAGCGGTGGCCACTGCCGAAGACGGTGACGCCGAGCTTGACCGGGCCGATGCCGCGGTCCACGTCCAGGCGCGCGGTGTTCTGCGCGCGGCGCGCCAGCCAGTTGTCGCGATTGCCACTGTCGCTGCGGTTGCGCGGATCGGTGTGGCTCAGTTGCGCCGACAACTCCCAGCCGGCCAGCAGTGCATAGCCGGTCAGTTCGGCGCCGCGGATCCGCGCCTCGTCCACGTTGACCGGCAGGAAGCTGACCGCATCGTAGGAGATCAGGTCCTTGACCCGGGTCTCGTAGGCGTTGAAGGTCCAGTTCCAGCTGTCGGCGTACTGCGCAATGCCGAGGTTGCCGCTCTTGGAGCGCTCCGGCTTCAGTTCCGGATTGCCGGCGAACGGGTAGTACAGGTCGTTGAAGGTCGGCGCCTTGAAGCCGGTGCCGACGCTGGCGGTGAGCTTGAGGCCATGTGCCAGTGCCAGGCCCCAGCCGAGGCTGCCAGTGGTGTGCTCGCCGAATTGCTCGTTGTCGTCGCTGCGCACGCTGGCCTGCACCTGCTGCGCGCCGAAGCGGCCCTGGTACTCGGCGAACACGCCGGTGTTGTCGCGGCTGTCGACGTCGAAGGCGGTGGTGCTGGTGACGTGCTCGCGCTGCCAGTCGCTGCCGACGCTGAGCAGGTGGCCTTCGGCCAGGGTGACGTCGCCCTGCAGCGCGGCGGTGTCGCGGCGGCTGTCGAAGGTGCTGACGAAGCTGCGGGTGCGTGCGCCCGGCGCACGGTAGTAGCTGTCGGCGTCGTCGACGTTGCGGCCGAGCTGCGCGGCCAGGTGCAGGCGATCGGACGGGGTCCAGTCGAGCTTGCCGCTGAACACCTGCTGGGTGTTGTCGGCCTCGTTGCCGGCGAACAGCGCGTCGCCGTCGTATTCGTTGCGGCTGTCGATGTTCAGCGCCTGGCCTTCGATGCGCAGCGTGTCGGTCAACGCGTAGCCGCCGCGCGCGCTCAGCGAGACGTTGCGGTAGCCGTCGCGGTCGGGCTGGTCGACGAAGCAGCCCGCGAACAGCGTGGCCGAGCCGTTGCAGGCATTGATGCCGTCGGTCTTCTGGTAGCCGCCCTGCACGGCCAGCCAGCCGCGCTCACCGCGGTTGCTGAAGCCGGCACCGGCCTCGCGCAGGCCGTGGCTGCCGCCGCCCAGGCTCAGGTTCTGCTGGAAGCCCTGGCCGCCGCGGCGGGTGAAGATCTGGATGACGCCGCCGATCGCGTCGGAGCCATACAGGCTCGAACGCGGGCCGCGCACGATCTCGATGCGCTCGATCTGGCTCAGCGGCAGGTCCTGGAACGCGGCCAGGCCGGCGCTGGCCGAGCCGATGCGCACGCCGTCCACCAGCACCAGCACGTGGTCCGATTCGCTGCCGCGCAGGTTCAGCGTGGTCAGCTTGCCCAGACCGCCCTGGTTGGAGACGCCGATGCCGGCGCGGCCCTGCAGCAGCTGCGCCAGCGACGTGGCCTGGCTGCGCTCGATCTCCGCGCGGTCGATGACCTGCGCCGGCACCACGCTGTCCTCCACCGAGATCTGGGTGCGGGTGGCGGTGACCAGGACCTGGTCGAGGTCGGTGGCGGCGTCGGCGGCGTGGGCCAGCGCGGGCAGGGACAGGGCGGTCGCGATCGCGACCGAAAGCAGGCGGGACGACATGGGTGGCAACTCCGGCGCGCGGCTGCGCGCTGTGACGGCAAGGGAGTCGCGAACGGAAGGTGCAAGCGGACGGCGCCGGACGCGGCGCGGCACGCCGCGACGCCCTCCGCATCGCAACCAGTGAACTGCAAGGCCGGTCTCCGGGCTGGCGATCGGGGAGGCGGACCTCCCGGCTGCGACGCCTTCCCATGCCCAGGCACAGTGGCGCAGGTCGTCAGCGCGGATCGCTTACCGTTGCGGGGGCAGCGCCGGCCTTGTCGCAAGACGCACCGGCTTCCCGTTTCAACCCGCTGGCCGGAGCCGGCGGGTCACCTTGAAGCGGCGCGATTGTACGCGATCGCCGCTGCCCGCGCGGCTCAGTCGGCGTGCGCGCCGTGGCCGTCGTCGTCGCCGTGGTGGTCGCCCACCGGCGTGTCGTGCGTGTCGGACGCGTAGGCGCCGCCAGCGTCATCGTCGTCACGCGTGTCGTCGCGGTCGAAATGCGTCGTCGCCACCGGCCCGGCGACCTGCAGGCCGCGCTGCGCCGGCAGCGCCGCCGTCGCGGTCTCCAGCTCGCCCAGCAACTGCGCGCGCCGCGCCTCGGACAGGTCCTGCCAGTGGCAGCCGCTGAGCGCGCCTTCCAGCGAGTACAGCAGGTTGAGGCTGGGCTTGAAGCCGGCGCGCTTGACCTTGACGAAGGCGCCGACCGCGCCGGCCGCCTCCAGGTCCTGCTGCGTGCGCACGCCGACCTGGCGCAGCCAGGCCGCGCTCTTTGGGCCGATGTTGCGCAGCTTGGTCGTGCTCATTGCAGGCTGTCGACGAAGACCTGGGCGATCGCTTCCAGGCCGTGCTGGTCGTCGGCGTCGAAGCGGGCCAGGTCGGGGCTGTCCAGGTCGAACACGCCCACCAGCGCGCCGTCGCGCAGCAGCGGCACCACCAGTTCCGACCGCGAGGCCGCATCGCAGGCGATGTGCCCGGGGAACGCCTCCACGTCGTCGATGCGCTGGGTCTGGCCGCTGCTCGCGGCCGCGCCACAGACGCCCTTGTGCAGCGGAATGCGCACGCAGGCGGGCAGGCCCTGGAACGGCCCCACCACCAGTTCCTTGCCGTCGTGGAAGTAAAAACCGACCCAGTTCAGCCGCGGCAGCGCGTGGTACACCAGCGCCGCCAGATTGGCGGCATTGGCGATGCGGTCGGGCTCCCCGGCGACCAGGGCACGGGCCTGGTCGAGCAACTGGGCGTACTGTTCCGGCTTGCTGCCGGTGAGCGAGGACGAGGCGAACATCGCGCGAGTCTAGCAGCGCGCTGCGTCCGTCGGCACCGCGGCGGCTGACGCGCGCGGCGCGCCCGGCTATCCTGCGCGCCGCCGCGCGTCCCGCCGGCCAACCGACAGGGTTTCGCATGGCTGTTCCCGCCTTCTACGTCACCGGCACCGATACCGGCATCGGCAAGACCATCGCCAGCACCGCGCTGCTGCATGCCTTGCGCGCGCGCGGCCAGCGCGCGGTGGGCATGAAGCCGGTGGCCAGTGGCTGCACGCGCGAGGCCGACGGCTGGCGCAACGAGGACGCACTGGCGCTGCAGGAGGCCAGCGCACCGCGCCCGCACTATGACGATCTCAACCCGTACGCGCTGCCGCTGCCGCTGGCGCCGGAACTGGCCGCCGCCGATGCCGGTGTGCAACTCGAACTGGCACCGATCGTGGCTGCCTTCGCGCGCCTGCGCGCGCAGGCCGACGTGGTGGTGGTGGAAGGCGTAGGCGGCTGGGCGGCGCCGCTGTCGGCGACGCTGGATCAGGCCGATCTGGCGCGCGCGCTGCGGCTGCCGGTGGTGCTGGTGGTCGGCCTGCGTCTGGGCTGCCTCAACCACGCCCGGCTCAGCGCCGCGGCGATCGCCGCCGACGGCCTGCAGTGCATCGGCTGGATCGGCAACGAGATCGACCCGGCGATGGAGCGCATCGACGACAACATGGCGATGCTGCGCGCGCGGTTGCCGATACCGTGCTGGGGACGGTTGCCGTACCGGCCGCAACCGCAGGCCGCGCAGTTGGCCGCGGAGCTGCAACCGTGGGCGGGAATGTCGCCCGGCTGATCGATCGCTGGGGCGCGCGCCGCACTACCGCCTTTTGTGGGAGGGACTTCAGTCCCGACGCGTCTTTGCTGAGGCGTCGGGGCTGAAGCCCCTCCCACAAACACAAGACGTCCCGGCACTGCGCGACGGGCTAATCCGACTACCCGGTTCCACGCTCGGTGCACGCGCATGGATAAGCCCGATAGAAGAAGGAGATCTGCCGGTTTCTGACGAAGCATCGGGGGGATGAAGCCTCTCCCACAAGGAAAGCCAGCAGCGCGCGAAATCGGCAAATCCCCAATCCCCACTCCCAAATCCCGCCCACAAAAAAGGCCCGGTAGAGGGAGGGATCTACCGGGCCTGGGGTTGCACGGGGGGAGGGACCCATGCAGACCGAGGGTGCGTCGGGCGGCGGACCGCAGCGACGTCGAATCGGGTGTTACTTGGCGGCGGGCTTGGCCTTCGGCGTGGCCTGTTCGGTCGCCGCTTCGAACTGGTGCTTGGCGAGCTGGCCGATGGCCTCGGAGGTCTTCAGGCCCAGGCCGAACACTTCCTGGTTGGCCGTGGCCAGCCGCTCGAAGTTGTCGCGGGCGATCTGCAGGCCCTTCGGCCACAGCGCCTGCACGGTGCCCAGGTCGCGCGCTTCGGTCAGCTCAC
Organism: Xanthomonas sp. F1; assembly: GCF_014199855.1. Classification (NCBI taxonomy): domain Bacteria; kingdom Pseudomonadati; phylum Pseudomonadota; class Gammaproteobacteria; order Lysobacterales; family Lysobacteraceae; genus Xanthomonas; species Xanthomonas sp. F1. The sequence goes on from NZ_JACHOK010000003.1 coordinate 92,586, forward strand.
CGAGGAAGCCGGTGGTGGCCGACACGTTCTTCTCGAAGGTCTTCAACTGCACGCCGAACACGCTCTCGGCGCTTTCCAGCGCCAGGCGATTGGCACGCGCCGCGGCGGCGGCGAACTGCTGGGTGTAGCTGCTGAACTGATCGTTGAATTGAGCGGACATCATGCAACTCCGTTGGAATGCCGACTGCTGTTGCAGTGCAACATACGCCCATTCTGCTGCGATGCAACAAAATTTTCTGAAGCCGCTCAGGGTTCGTTCAAGCTGCCTTTCGGATCAATGGTTTGGCGCAATTTTCTCCCGCGCTCACTGGGCGCCTCTGCGTCTCTGGCAAGCGCCAACTGCGCGCTACGACGCACAGGCGGGCCTGCACGGAAGGCCCTCGGTGGTCGCGATGCCGCCCTTGCGATTCCCCAATCCCCATCCCCCATTCCCAGCTTTACTTCAGCCCGCGCCGCGATAACGGCAGCCGGAGGTGCAGGTCTCGTGCACCACCACTTCGCTCAGCAGCGGCAGCGCCGGCTTGAGTCGGTCCCAGATCCACACCGCCAGGCGCTCGCTGGTGGGGTTGTCCAGCCCTTCGATGTCGTTGAGGTAGTGGTGGTCGAGCTGGTCGTAGAGCGGGCGGAAGGCCGCCTTGATGTCGCCGAAATCCATGACCCAGCCGCTCTCGGCGCCTGGTTCGCCGCTGACGTGCAACTCGATGCGGAACGAATGCCCGTGCAGGCGCGCGCACTTGTGGCCGGGCGGCACATTGGGCAGGCGGTGCGCCGCCTCGAGGGTGAAGACTTTGAAGATATCCATGAGAGGCATTGTACGGTCAGGGGCGGAGTGGCATGGCGCGGTACTGGACGCGCGCAACGACGGCGGTGCCGTCGTGCTGCAGGGCGTGCGACGCGCACGCGATGCCGGTGGTGCGGACAAAAAAGGCCGCCCCGAAGGGCGGCCTGGGTGCGTGCGAAGCGCGTGGCCGCGGATGGCTCAGCGCGGCGCGGCAGGACGGTTGCCGCCGCCGTTGCCGTGGCGTCGGCCCTGGCCCTGGCGGCGGGCACCATCGGCGTGGCTGCCGCCGGGCTTCTTGCTGCCGGCGTGCGCGTGCGCCGGCGCATCGCCATGGCCGCGACGGGCGTGGCTGCCGCGACGCGGCGGACGCTGGCCGCCCGGACGCTCGTCCGGCGGGTTGTTGTTGCCCCAGCGGATCGGCGTGACCGGCTCGAAGCCCGGCACGTCGCGAATGTCCATCTCGCGCTTGAGCATGCGCGCGATCGCGCGCAGCAGCTTGGCCTCGTCCTGCGCCACCAGCGAGATCGCCTCGCCGGTCGAGCCGTTGCGGCCGGTGCGGCCGATGCGGTGCACGTAGTCCTCGGCGACCATCGGCAGGTCGTAGTTGATGACCTTCGGCAACTGGTCGATGTCGATGCCGCGCGCGGCGATGTCGGTGGCCACCAGCACGGTGATGCGGCCGGCCTTGAAGTCGCTCAGCGCGCGCAGGCGCTGGCCCTGGCTCTTGTTGCCGTGGATCGCCGCGGTCTTCAGCCCGGACTTGTCCAGGAACATGGTGAGCTTGTCGGCACCGTGCTTGGTGCGGGCGAACACCAGGGTCTGCTTGCGCGAGTCGGCGGCCAGCAGGTGCAGCAGCAGTTCGCGCTTGCGCGCACCGTCCACCGGATGCACGCGGTGGGTGATGGTGTCGGCCACGGTGTTGCTCGGGGTGGCCTGGATCTCCTGTGGGTCGTGCATGAACTCGCGGGCCAGCTGCTTGATGCCTTCCTCGAAGGTGGCCGAGAACAGCAGGGTCTGCCGGTTCTGCTTGGGCAGCTTGGCGAGGATGCGCTTGATCGACGGCAGGAAGCCCATGTCGAGCATGCGGTCGGCCTCGTCCAGCACCAGGATCTCGATGCCCGACAGGTCCACGCTGCGACGCTCGAGGTGGTCGAGCAGGCGGCCCGGGCAGGCGATCAGCAGGTCCACGCCGCGGCGCAGCGCGTCGAGCTGGTTGCCCATGCCCACGCCACCGTAGATGGTGGTGCTGGGAATGCGCAGGTACTTGCTGTAGCCGCGCAGGCTGTCGTGGACCTGGGTGGCCAGTTCGCGGGTCGGGGTCAGGATCAGTGCGCGCGGCTTGCGCGGACCGGCGCCCACCGATTGCGGCGAGGTGCCCAGGTGCTGCAGCAGCGGCAGGCCGAACGCGGCGGTCTTGCCGGTGCCGGTCTGCGCGCCGGCCATCAGGTCATGGCCTTCCAGGGCGACGGGAATGGCCTGCGCCTGGATCGGGGTGGGGGTTTCATAGCCCTGCTCGGCCAACGCGCGCAGCAGGAAGGGCGCAAGGCCCAGGGATTCGAACGACATGAGAATGCTCCGGATAACGCGCCGACGCCGGGACGGACCCGGCGCGCAGGCGCAAGTAGGTGAGGCTCGGAGCGTTCCCGTGAACCGCGCTGCGAGAGGGTGGATCAACCCGCAGCGCGAGGCTGGGGTTCGTCGGCACCACGAAAGGCGTCGGGCGGGGCGGGCGAGTCGGATCGTTGCGATCCTGGCCTCGCCGGCGGTCCCTGAGGGAAACGGACGGCCGCATGCAGACCGGCGCAGTGTACCTGAATTGGCGCGCTGCACAAAATGCGGGTCCGTTTCAGTTGAAACCAAGCCGCCGTCTGGCCGTACAATCGCCGGCTCAGCCCCAGCACTGGACGGACATGAAGCTAGGTTCCCTGAAGGAAGGCGGTCGCGACGGCACCCTGATCGTCGTGTCCCGCGACCTGACCCGCGCGGTGCGCGCCACCGGCATCGCGCCGACCCTGCAGCGCGCGCTGGAGGACTGGAGCAATCTCGCCCCGCGCCTGAACGCGCTGTCCGAGTCGCTCAACGACGGCAGCGCCGACGGCCAGTTCGACCTGGACATGGGGGCCCTGGCAGCACCGCTGCCGCGTGCCTACGAGTTCCTTGACGGCAGCGCCTACCTGCCGCACGTCGAGCGGGTGCGCCGTGCGCGCGGCGCCGAGGTGCCGGAGAGCTTCTACACCGATCCGCTGATGTACCAGGCAGTCAGCGCCGGCTTCTACGGCCCGCGCGATGCGGTCAAGGTGGTCAGCGAGGACTACGGCATCGATCTGGAAGCCGAGATCGTGGTGGTCACCGACGACGTGCCGATGGCGGTCAGCCCCGATCAGGCCGCCGCGCACATCCAGCTGATCGGCCTGGTCAACGACGTGTCGCTGCGCAACCTGATTCCGCCGGAACTGGCCAAGGGCTTCGGCTTCGTGCAGTCCAAGCCGCGTTCGGCGCTGTCGCCGGTGTTCGTCACCCCCGACGAACTGGGCGGGGCCTGGCAGGGCAACAAGGTGCACCTGCCGCTGCTGACCCACATCAACGGCGCCTGGTTCGGCGCGCCGGAAGCCGGCGAGGACATGCAGTTCGATTTCGCACAGCTGGTCGCGCACGCGGCCAAGACCCGGCCACTGGCGGCCGGCGCGGTGGTCGGCTCGGGCACCATCGCCAACCAGGACACCACGCGCGGCGCCTCCTGCTTCGCCGAGCAGCGCACCGTGGAAACCCTGCGCGACGGCAAGCCGAGCACGCCGTACATGTCCTTCGGCGACGTGGTGCGGATTGAGATGCTGGACCGTGACGGAGTGAGCATCTTCGGCGCGATCGAGCAGCGCATCGAGCAGGCGCCGCTGCCCTGACCCGGCCGGCGGCGCTAGCGGGGCGACCGGCGGCGCCGCGCCGCCGGTGTCCACCGGTATCGTTGTCGACTGCGCAGACGGAGGCGGGCATGGACGAGGCACTGCAGCTTTACACCTACTGGCGCTCCAGCGCCGCGTACCGGGTGCGCATCGGGCTGGAGCTCAAGCGCCTGGCCTACCAGTCGTTGCCGGTGCATCTGGTGCGCGACGGCGGGCAGCAGCATTCGCCGGAATATGCGCGGCTGAACCCGCAGGAGCTGGTGCCGACCCTGTGCCACGACGGACAGCCGATCCGCCAGTCGCTGGCGATCCTGGAGTACCTGGACGAACGCTGGCCGGAGCCGCCGCTGCTGCCGGACGCGCCGATCGACCGCGCCCGCGTGCGCGGCTTGGCGCAACTGATCGCCTGCGACATCCACCCGCTCAACAACCTGCGCGTGGCGCAGTTCTTCGAGAGCGCCTGGAACGTGCCGCAGCCCGAGCGTGAGGAATGGATGCGGCACTGGATGCAGACCGGCTTCGATGCGCTGGAGCAGCTGCTCGCCGAGTCCCCGGATACCGGCAGTTTCTGCCATGGCGAGCAGCCGGGCCTGGCCGATTGCTGCCTGGTGCCGCAGTTGTACAACGCGCGCCGCTTCGGCGTGGACCTGCAGGTCTACCCGACCCTGGAGCGGATCGAGCGCGCCTGCCTGGCGCTGCCGGCGTTCGAGGCGGCGCGCCCGGAGAACCAGCCGGACGCGCAGTGAGCTGGGAATATCGTCGCAGGAGCGGCTTCAGCCGCGACCGATGCGCCGGTGATGCCCGATCGGCCGAAGCTGCCGCCATCCCTGCTGCATCGGTGAGCATTAGGATGTGGGGGGACTTCAGTCCCGACTGCAGTTTTACGGACACTTCGGCCTCCATGCGTCGCGACTGCAGTCGCTCCCACACGCGCTTGCGGCGCACTCGCTGGGTGGACTGTGGGAGGGGCTTCAGTCCCGACGCGGGGTGTGTGGAGTGGCGTTTGCCCTCGCAAGGGCGACCCTACGGCGACCGCCGCTGGGCCTCCGGTCCGCTGTTGCCGCCGTTGCTGCGGGACCAGTGCGACCAGGCGTCTGCGAACGCTTGGTCGCCGCTGAAGCCGCTCCTACGACAAAACGGGACGCCTCAGACGAACCCGTGGGTGATCCGCGGCGCGGCGCCGGGGCTGTCGTAGTCGGCGTAGGGGTCGTGCTCGCCGCTGCCGCCTTCGGACAGGCGGAACTTCAGGGCCAGGCCGTCGCGCGAATCGGCCGCGCGCAGCGCTTCCTCTTGCTCGATCTGGCCCTGCTTGACCATCCGGAACAGACACTGGTCGAAGGTCTCCATGCCTTCCTCCAGCGACTCCTCCATCGCCTGCTTGATCTCGTGGACCTGGCCGCGGCGCAGCAGGTCGCGGATCATCGGCGTGTTCAGTAGTACTTCCGAGGCCGGCCGGCGGCGGCCGCTGCTGTCCTTGACCAGGCGCTGCGAAATCACCGCACGCAGGTTCAGCGACAGGTTCATCAGCACGTTCTTGTGCGCATTCTCGGGGAAGAAGTTCAGGATGCGCTCGATGGTCTGGTCGGCGTTGTTGGAGTGCAGGGTGGCCAGGCACAGGTGCCCGGTCTCGGCGAAGGCGATCGCCGCCTCCATGGTCTCCGCGTCCAGGATCTCGCCGATCAGGATCACGTCCGGTGCCTCGCGCATCGCGTTCTTCAGTGCGTTGTGGAAGGCGTGGGTGTCCAGGCCGACCTCGCGCTGGTTGACGATGGACAGCTTGTGCTTGTGCAGGTACTCGATCGGGTCTTCGATGGTGAGGATGTGCCCGGTGGTGGTGCTGTTGCGGTAGTCGATCATCGACGCCAGCGAAGTGGACTTGCCCGAGCCGGTCGAGCCGACCACCAGGACCAGCCCGCGCGGGGTCATGATCACGTCCTTGAGCACCTGCGGCAGGTGCAGTTCCTCGATGCTGGGGATCTTGCTGCGGATGGCGCGGATCACCATGCCGACCTCGCCGCGCTGCTTGAACACGTTGACGCGGAAGCGTCCGGCGTCCTGCAGGGCGATGGCCATGTTCAATTCCAGGTCCCGCTCGAACTGCGGCACCTGGCCTTCGTCCATCAGCGAGTAGGCGATCTTCTTGACCATGCCCGGCGGCAGGCCGGTGGCGCCGAGCGGGTACAGCTTGCCTTCGATCTTGATATAGACCGGTGCTCCCGTGGTCAGGAACATGTCCGAGGCGTTCTTTTCGGTCATCAGCTTCAGGAAATAGCCGATATCCATGCGCAATGGTTCCCCAACGATCCGCAATCGCCCGTTGCAAGCGCGCCACAGGCTTCCGACAATGGCCGTGACCGACGTCTCCGTCCACGGCCCCCCTAGATGAAAACTAGCTTCGCACACTTCCGTTGTCAGCAGTATGTGATGGCCTGCGCATTGGCGATGTTCGCCGCGCCGGCCGCGTTCGCCCAGGTGGCCCCGCCTGAACTGTTGTCCGCGCAGCAGGCGGTGCAGCGTGCGATCCAGGCCGATGCCGACCAGTACGCGCCGGACCTGCTGGCCAGCGCCCGCCAGGGCCTGGAGCAGGCGCAGCAGGCCGCGCTCGACCGCCGCGCCCGCAAGACCGCGCCGCAGCTGGCGCTGCGCGTGGCCGCCGATGCCGACCTGGCGCGCGCCCGCAGCGAGGAGGCGGTGGCCAATGCGCAACTGAAGCAGCGCCAGGCCGAGGTGGCCCAGCTGCAGCAGACCCTTGGCACCGGGGAGGGCCGTCCATGAGCCGCACCCTGCGCGCAATGCGCCGCCTGGCCCTGCTGGCGTTGCTGCTGGCGCCGTTGGGCGCGATCGCGGCCGACGACCCGGAACTGGCCGTGCTCAACCAGCGCCTGGTGGCGCTGCAGGCCGATCCGCTCAATGCCGATGTCGCCGCCTACGAGCGCCTGCAGGCGCAGCAGGCGGTGGCCAACTTCGCCAACGCCAAGCGCAAGGAGCGCGACGAGGCGCGCTACCTGGCCGAGCGCCGGGTCGAGATCGCCGAGACCATGGCCCGCGCGGAAATCGCCCGGCGCCAGGTCGACCAGTTGGAAAAGACCCGCAGCGACCTGCTGATCGAGGCCAGCCGCCGCGAGGCCGCACGCGCCCGCCAGGAGGCCGAGCGCTTGCGCGTGCAGGCGCAGATCCAGGCCGAGGAGGCCGAGAGCCTGCGCCAGGCCGCCGAAGCCGAGCAGGCCGCGCGCGCGGACGCCGATGCGGCCCTGGCCAGCGTCGCCGGGCAGCAGACCGCCAAGCTCAGTGCCGCGCAGCAGAAGTCGGCCAAGCTGGCGCGCGAGGAGGCCGAGCTGGTGGCCGGTACCAAGCTGCCGGCCTCGCGTTTCGACACGCGTGGGGAGGTCTTCACCTTCTCCGGCGCGGCCTTCGGTGCGGGCAAGGCCGCGCTGTCGGGCGACGCCACCAACCAGACCAAGGCCCTGTCGCAGTACCTGCAGATCAGCAAGGGCAAGGTGCGGATCGAGGCCTATGACACCGATGCCGGCGTGGCGCAGAAACGCGCCGACGCCCTGCGCGCGGCCCTGGTCAGCGGCGGCGTGCCTGCCAACCGGGTGCAGGCGGTCGGCAAGAAGGGGCCCTCGACCAAGGCGCGTTCGGCCGAAGTTGTGATCGCGCCCTAAGGTCTGCGGTGCCCTGCGCAGGCGGTTTAACGGGGTTTTTCCCTGGGCCTGAGCGCCGAGCAACTGAATGCGGCAAAGCGGGCCTGCTTCTCTTGTCCGTGGCGGTGGGGAAGCGTAGGGTCGGTATTCCAGGTGGCACTCCCGCCGCCTGGTGCCAACGGAGGAGTTCGAGCCGATGACGCAGTGGCGCGCACCGCAGTCCGACGTCGCAGGAACCGTGGTTCCAGGCGTTGCAGCGGTGCAGCCGGCGGCTCGCGCGCTTCCGCTCCCAGGCAACGCCCCGTGCCGCAGCGGCCGGGGCGTTCTTGTTTCCAGCTGAAGGAGGCTATTCCTATGTTCGAAGGGCAACCGCAGACCGAAATCGACGCGTTGATCAAGTCCGATCCGGAGTTCAAGCAGCTCTACCAGCGCCACAAGACCTTGGACAAGAAGTGCATGGACGCCGAGCTCGGCGTGCTGCCGATCGACGATGTCACCCTGGCGCAGATGAAGCGCGAAAAGCTCGCCGCCAAGGAAAAACTGCTGCGCCTTTACGAGCAGAAGCCGCACTGACGTCCCGTTTCCCCTTGTCGCGGGCGGTGGCTGGCCTCCTCGTCGGCTTGCCACCGTCCGCGTCATCCCCTCCAAAAGCCGCGTTCGCGGCTTTTTTCGTCTGGGTCGGGCGCATTCTCTGACTTTCCACCCCCGAGCGCGGATAATGCCCGGTCCAGCCGCTGCCGCGGCGCGACGCATTCGGACCCGATGACCATTCATGCCTCCGTCCTCGACCTGATCGGCGACACCCCCATCGTCAAGGCCAGCAAGCTCGACACCGGGGTGTGCGAGCTGTACCTGAAGCTGGAGAGCGCCAATCCCGGTGGCTCGATCAAGGACCGCATCGGCCTGTCGATGATCGAGGCGGCCGAGCGCCGCGGCGACCTCAAGCCCGGCGCGGTGCTGGTCGAGGGCACCGCCGGCAACACCGGCATCGGCCTGGCCCTGGTCGCCCAGCAGAAGGGCTACAAGCTGATCCTGGTGGTCCCGGACAAGATGAGCCGGGAGAAGATCTTCAACCTCAAGGCGATGGGCGCCGAGGTGGTGCTGACCCGCTCCGACGTGGCCAAGGGCCATCCCGAGTACTACCAGGACCTCGCCGCGCGCATCGCCGCCGAGACCCCCGGCGCCTACTTCATCAACCAGTTCGGCAACCCCGACAACCCGGCCGCGCACGAGTTCGGCACCGGCCCGGAGATCCTGCGGCAGATGGACGGCCGGCTGGACGCGATCGTGTTCGGTTGCGGCAGCTCCGGCACCATGACCGGCCTGTCGCGTGCCTTCGCCGCCGCCTCGCCGCAGACCGAGCTGGTGCTGGCCGACCCGGTCGGCTCGATCCTGACCGAGTACATCGAGCAGGGTACGGTCAGCGAGAAGTCCGGCAGCTGGCTGGTGGAGGGCATCGGCGAGGACTTCCTGCCAGCGATCTCCGATTTCAGCCGGGTCAGGAAGGCCTATTCGATCAGCGACGCCGAGAGCTTCCACACCGCACGCGAGCTGCTGGCCAAGGAGGGCATCCTCGGTGGTTCCTCCACCGGCACCCTGCTGGCGGCGGCGCTGAAGTACTGCCGCGAACAGACCGAGCCCAAGCGCGTGCTGGTGTTCGTCTGCGACACCGGCAACAAGTACCTGTCGAAGATGTACAACGACTACTGGATGCTGGACAACGGCTTCCTGGAGCGCCCGCAGCACGGCGACCTGCGCGACCTGATCCTGCGCCCGTACAGCCAGCGCGACACCGTGGTGGTCGGCCCCAAGGACCTGCTGACCACCGCCTACCAGCGCATGAAGCTGTACGACGTGTCGCAGCTGCCGGTGATGGAAGGCGATCAACTGGTCGGCATCGTTGACGAAAGCGACGTCTTGTTGCACGTGTACGGCGACGAAGCGCGGTTCCGCGACCCTGTGGCCACGGCCATGGTCAGCAAGCTCGACCGGCTGGACGTCAAATCGCCGATCGAGGCCCTGCTGCCGGTGTTCGATCGTGGTCAGGTCGCCATCGTGATGAACGAGGGCGCCTTCCTCGGCCTGATCACCCGCATCGACCTACTTAACTACCTGCGCCGCCGGGTGCAGTAACACTCCCTGTGGCTGGCCGGCCCCCGCTGCATGGGGCCATTCAGACCGCGCTGCTAGAATCACGCCCCTTTTCCGGTACCCCCACATGACGGACAACACGTCTAACCCCCATGGCGACGGCCCTGCGCTGGCTTTGGCGACCCTGGCCATCCATGGCGGACAGCACCCGGACCCGTCCACTGGCGCGGTGATGCCGCCGATCTACGCGACCTCCACCTACGCCCAGTCCAGCCCCGGCGAGCACCAGGGCTTTGAGTACTCGCGCACCCACAACCCGACCCGCTTCGCCTACGAGCGCTGCGTGGCGGCTCTGGAAGGCGGCAGCCGCGGCTTCGCCTTCGCCTCGGGCATGGCGGCGACGGCCACGGTGATCGAGCTGCTGGACAGCGGCAGCCACGTGATCGCCATGGACGACCTGTACGGCGGCAGCTACCGCCTGTTCGAGCGCGTGCGCAAGCGCACCGCCGCGCTGGAATTTGGCTTCGTCGACCTGACCGACCCGGCGGCATTCGAGGCCGCGATCCGCCCGACCACCAAGATAGTGTGGATCGAGACCCCGACCAATCCGATGCTGAAGATCGTCGATATTGCGGCGATCGCCGCGATCGCGCGCAAGCACGGCCTGCTGGTGGTGGTCGACAATACCTTTGCCTCGCCCATGCTGCAGCGGCCGCTCGCGCTGGGCGCGGACATCGTGGTGCATTCGGCGACCAAGTACCTCAACGGCCACTCGGACATGGTCGGCGGCATGGCCGTGGTCGGCGACAACGCCGAACTGGCCGAACAACTGGCCTTCCTGCAGAACTCGGTGGGCGGCGTGCAGGGTCCGTTCGACAGCTTCCTGGCGCTGCGCGGCCTGAAGACCCTGCCGCTGCGCATGCGCGCGCACTGCGACAACGCCCTGGCGCTGGCGCAGTGGCTGGAGACGCACCCGGCGGTGGAGAAGGTGATCTACCCGGGCCTGCCCTCGCACCCGCAGCACGCCCTGGCCGGCCGGCAGATGAGCGGCTACGGCGGCATCGTCTCGATCGTGCTCAAGGGGGGCTTCGACGCGGCCAAGCGCTTCTGCGAACGCACCCGCCTGTTCACCCTGGCCGAATCTCTCGGCGGCGTCGAGAGCCTGGTCAACCACCCGGCGGTGATGACCCATGCTTCGGTGCCGGTCGCGCGGCGCGAGCAGCTCGGCATCAGCGATGCGCTGGTGCGGCTGAGCGTGGGGGTGGAGGATGTGGGGGATCTGCAACAAGACCTGGAGCGCGCGCTGACATGAGCGCGCGGCGGTTGGAGCCCCTCCGGTGAACGACCTTCGCCGGCGCGGGCCGAAAGGCCTGCTTTTGCTCAATCTGTCTGCCTGGATCAGGCAGCGTAGCGGGTTGGGCGTGCTGTATCGGAAGTTGCCGCTTTCCTGGCGCGTGGGCGCCGCCCGGCTGCTGTCGGCGCCGTCTGCCGAGAGCGTGCGGTTCGCGCGGACGCCGGCATGGGATATCCCGTTACCATCTGCTGTCGCCGGCCCACTCGCGCCGATGCAGGTGGCTACTGGCCCGGGCGTCAACATCCTTGGCTATGTCCGTGGGCAGTTCGGCCTGGGCGAGAGTCTGCGCATGTATGCGCGTGCGCTGATCGAGGCTGGGGTACCGGTGCGATTGTTTGATATCGACCTTGGTCTGCCGCATGGCTGGGATGACCACAGTTTGGATGCATGGATTGGCGATGATCTGCCCTATCCAGTCAGTATTATGTTTGTCAATCCGGATTATCTGGAGCGAGCACTCCAGTTCGTGGGTGCCCAACGTCTCTCAGGAAAACATTTGATCGCCTGCTGGTTCTGGGAGCTCGAGCGCGTCCCCAATGCTTGGCTTCCCGCGATTGGCATGGTCGACGAAATCATGGTCGCCAGCCGCTTCATTGAAGAAGCATTCTCCAAGGTCACTGACAAGCCGATCTTGCGCGCACCGCAGCCATTGTCGGCTATTGGCGACAGCGGTCTGCGGCGCGCAGATTTTGGGCTTGAAGAAGGTAAATTTATCTTTCTGACGACCTTCGACTTTAATTCCTGGGTTGAGCGCAAGAACCCCTATGCCGCGATTGCGGCGTTCAAGCATGCGTTTCCAAAGGGACGCGATGATGTGCGCCTACTGGTGAAGTCCAGCAATGGCTATCGCTACCAGGATTGGTTCCGGCGCCTGCTCAACGAGGCAGCGACCGATCCGCGTATCATCGTGCGCGACGAAGTGATTGATCGTGCTCATGTTTACGCCTTGCAGCGCTGCTGCGATGCGTATGTGTCGCTGCATCGGGCAGAAGGCTTCGGTTTGGGGTTGGCGGAATGCATGGCAATGGGTAAACCCGTCATTGCGACAGCCTGGTCGGGCAACCTGGACTTCATGGAGACGGGCAACGCGATGCTTGTGGGATATAGGCTGGTGCCTGTGCGCGAGGGCGAGTACCCACACGAGCCTGGCGATGTCTGGGCCGAACCCCGCGTGGAGGAGGCGGCTGCATTCATGCAAAAGCTTGCCGACAATCCGAACGAAGCACAGGAGATCGGACAACGTGCAGCGCAGTCCGTTGGTGCGCTCCTTTCGCCGCAGCGCGCCGCCCATGCCATCGATACGCGCTTGCGCGAGCTTGCCGCCAGCCCGGCAATACACTCTTACTACGATACGGATACCTCATGTCATCATTGATTGCGGCAGCATGGCGCTATAGGGGCTTCATCGCCTCGTCGATCGCCAACGATTTCCGCTCCAGGCTCGCACGCAGCAAGCTCGGCACGCTTTGGATCGTTCTGCAGCCATTGGCCCAGGCACTGATTTTCGCGGTCGTGCTGTCGAATGTCCTGGCGGCCAAGCTGCCGGGCGTCGACAACCACTTCGCTTTCGCGGTGTATCTGCTTTCCGGTCTATTGTGCTGGTCCGCTTTCGCCGAGATCGTGCAGCGTTGCCTCACCGTTTTCATCGACAACGGTTCGCTACTGAAAAAGATGCAATTCCCGCGGATCAGTCTGCCGCTGGTCGCGGTCGGTTCGGCACTGGTCACCAATGTCGCCTTGCTCGCGGTCATCTTGGTGCTGGTGCCGATTTTGGGCGTCTCACTGACACCGGCGCTGGTCTGGTTGCCCTTGTTGCTGCTGATTAACGTCGCATTGGCGACCGGAGTCGGCCTGCTCCTCGGTACGCTCAACGTGTTCGCACGCGACATCGGCCAGATCATGGCGGTGGTGATGCAGTTCTGGTTCTGGATGACGCCAATTGCGTATCCCGCACAGGTCGTTCCTGAAAGATTCCAGGCGATCCTGCGACTGAATCCCGTCGCCGCGCTGGCGACGGGGTACCACGACATCTTCCTTTACGGTCGTGCGCCGCAGAACTCGCTCGTCTATCCGGCCGTCTGCGCGTTGGTGGCACTGGCCCTTTCGTTCTTCGTTTTTCGGCGCGCTTCGGCCGAGATGGTGGATGCGCTATGAGCAATTCGGTGCTGGTCGTCGACGGAGTGGGCAAGTGCTACCGAAGTTACGGGAGTGAGTTGCAGCGCTTCGCCAGTTGGTTCGGCATTCCCGTCAAGCCGCAGTCAGAGCATTGGGTGCTGCGGAATATCTCCTTCCGGATCGGACGCGGCGAAGCCGTCGGCCTGGTCGGGCAGAACGGAGCCGGCAAGAGCACGTTGCTCAAGATCATCACTGGGACTGTTCGCCCAAACGAAGGTTCGGTGATGGCCACTGGGCGTATCTCGGCGCTTCTGGAGCTTGGGCTGGGCTTCAATGCAGAGCTAACCGGGCGTGAGAACGCTCGCCATGCTCTCGGCCTGATGGGGACATCGAGCCATGAGATTGAATCGATGCTCGAATCGATCGAAGAGTTTGCCGAGGTTGGTGAGTACTTCGACCAGCCGATCCGTGCCTACTCGAGCGGCATGCAAATGCGCGTGGCCTTCAGTGTAGCGACTGCCGTGCGGCCGGAGACCCTGATTGTCGACGAGGCGTTATCGGTCGGAGACTCGTACTTCGTACACAAGTGCTTCAAGCGGATACGTGAGTTTCGTGAGGCCGGCACGACGTTACTGATTGTTTCCCATGATCCTGGAGCCATTCAGGCGTTGTGCGATCGCGCGCTGTTGATCGAGGGGGGGCGGCTGATCAAAGATGGCGATCCGCAGGAAGTCATGGATTACTACAACGCCTTGATTGCGGAGAAGGAAAATTCGAGCGTCAGGACTGCAAGTGCCGAAGACGGTCGTACGGCGACCGAATCCGGTACTGGCGAGGCGGTGTTTGAGTCGATTCAACTTCTCGACGAGACCGGTAGTCCAGTTGAGTATGTCGGCGTAGGCGATGAGGTGACTTTGCGCTACAAAATTCGTGTTCACGAGCCTATCGACCGGCTCGTGCTTGGCTACATGATCAAGGATCGGCTGGGTCAGCCGGTTTTTGGTACGAATACCCACCATACTGGTCAGGCTCAAGAACGACTGGAGGCAGGGGATCAATTGATTGCCGAGGCGCGCTTCCCGATGAATCTCGGTCCTGGGACTTACTCGGTCTCTGTGGCATTGGCTAGTGCCGAAACCCATTTGGTCAGGAACTACCATTGGCGCGACTTGGCCTTGGTTTTCAATGTTGCCAATATCCGTCACGACACCTTCGTTGGTACGGCCTGGATTCCGCCAGTCCTGTCGATCGAAGTCCCGCGTGGAGACCGTACGCCGTGACGTCGCAGCCGAAACTCGTTGTCACCTCCTCGTCGACGCTGATGGAAATGAGTGTCGGCGAGATCTTGCGGAAGATCAACGCGGCTGTGCTCAGGAGAACGGCGACTGGCGTAACTGGCGTCGATTCCCTGTTCTGGCCGGAGAACTTCGAGATATGGACTGCTGCCGCGCCCGCAACGCCGTCGCGAGAAGTCTATGACTTGGTCGATTTGCTTTCGCAGGACGACGCCGACTTCATCGGCAACGCATATCGGGTGCTACTGCGGCGTGCACCTGACTCTGTCGGGTTCCTCGAGAATGTTGAAGCGTTACGTCGAGGTGCGCAAACCAAGTTGGACATCATCGCCTCGATGCGTTTTTCGCCCGAAGGTATGGCTGCCGGTGTGCCAGTGCGTGGGTTGCGCCTCGCGTGGCTATTGCATCGCTGGAAGCGTAAGCGCCTAGTGGGTCCCATGCTCTCTTGGGCCCATGAGCTGCTCCGCCTAGCGCGGCGCGGGGCGCAAGTGGAGTGGATAGAGGTGCGTGGTGCGCGCGAGGTCCATCGATTGGGGCGGCATGTCAATCATGTCGTCCTGGAGGCGGGTGGCCGGCTTGAGGCAATCGAGCATGAACTCTCTGCATTGCGTGAAGCTCGCAATGCGCTTGAGACTCTGGTGCAATCCAATGTTTCCTCGCTTCTCGAGATTGCAAGTTTTGCGCGAGAGCTGCCCGCGCGCCTGGAGCGCGATCAGGCAATCCTTTCGCGTCTTGAGGCGCGCGAAGACCGATTGGTCGAGCAGGAAACACGTCGTGCCGCTCTAGCGCCGCAGTTGGATGCGCTGTATTCATTGTTCGAAGACCGCTTCCGCGGACCCGAGTCGCTGATTCAGGCGCGCGCGCGTCCCTACTTGCAGTTCGTTCGCGAGTGCGGGGCGGGGACACCGGAGGCTCCTGTCATCGACGTCGGCTGTGGTCGTGGCGAATGGCTCGCGTTGTTGCGTGACGAAGGCCTGCATGCGCGCGGCGTCGACCTCAATTCTCGTTTTGTCAGCGATGCGGCTGCGCGGGGGATGGATGTAATCGAGGGAGATGCGATCGAAGTGCTGCGAGCCATGCCTGCAGGCAGTGTTGGCGCGATCACTTCGATGCACCTTGTCGAGCATTTGCCGTTTGAACGCGTCGTGGAATTCATTGACGTATGCCATCACGTTTTGAGGCCAGGTGGCGTGTTGATCCTGGAAACGCCGAATCCCGAGAATTTGGATGTGGCGACGATCTATTTCTATATGGACCCAACCCATCGCAATCCGCTTCCTCCAGAAATGCTGCGTTGGTTCGTCGAGGCGCGTGGTTATCCGGATGCAAGGATCGAACGGCTCAGCGAAGCGCGTGAGTTGAGTGCTCCGGCCTTGCTGTCCGAAGCGCTGCCTGGGTCGCCCTCTGTCAACCGCCTCATCGCACGTACGCACGTCGCTCCCGACTACGCGATCGTTGCCCATCGTGGGGGAAATCCGCATGAATGATGTTCGCAAGAAGCTTCTTGTCACTGGTGCTGGCGGGTTTGTCGGAAAGCATCTGCTGGATGCCGTGGCTCATGGATACTTTGGTGATGTCGAGGCCGTGCCGTTGCGGGCCGGAACCGACTTGCGCGATATGGCTGCAATCGAAAGTGCATTGGGTGATGCGTGCCCTGATGCGGTAATCCACCTCGCTGCACAGAGCTTCGTACCGCAGTCGTTCGACGAGCCTGAGGAAACATTGCAGGTCAACTTGATCGGTACACTGCATCTGCTTCAGGTGCTCGTTCGAAAAGGCTTTACCGGTCGGTTCCTGTATGTCAGTTCCGGTGACATCTACGGACGCGTGCCTGAGTGCGATCTCCCCGTCGACGAGGCGCTTCTGCCGGAGCCTCGCAACCCGTACGCCGTCAGCAAATGGGCCGCCGAGCAGCTCTGCCTGCAGTGGCACCGCAGCGAGAAGCTCGACGTGGTGATTGCGCGTCCATTCAATCACGTGGGCGCTGGCCAGAACGATCGTTTCGTGCTTTCTTCTCTCGCCAGGCAGGTGGTCGCCATTGCAGAGGGGCGGCAGCCTCCGGTGATCGAAGCCGGGGATATCGATACGACGCGCGATTTCAGTGACGTGCGTGATGTCGTCTCTGCCTATGCCTCTTTGCTGGCGCGTGGCAAGTCCGGCGAAACCTATATCGTTGCGTCTGGCGTGGAGCGCCGCGTCCGTGACTTGCTCGTTGAAATGTGCCGGCTCACCGGCGTCGAAGCGGAAGTCCGCCAGGATCCCGCCAAGATGCGTCCGGCCGAGCAGCGGCGTATGGTAGCGAGTTCCGCAAAACTCCAGCGCGATACCGGCTGGGCCCAGGCTTTCGACATACAATCAACGCTGTCTGAAATTCTCGAACATGCAAGGAAAAATCAATGAGTAAGAACGCCCTGATCACTGGGATCACCGGCCAAGATGGCGCCTACCTATCCCGGCTTTTGCTGTCCAAAGGCTACAAAGTGCACGGTATCCTTGCCCGTCGCAGCAGCGACACGCTGTGGCGCCTTCGCGAACTGGGCATTGTCGATGACGTTGTCCTGCTTGATGGCGATCTGACTGATCTGTCGTCGCTCATCCGCGCCATGCAGGTGTCCAAGGCCGATGAGGTTTACAACCTTGGTGCTCAGAGCTTCGTCGGCTCGTCTTGGCAGCAGCCCATCCTGACAGCTCAAGTCGACGGCGTTGGCGCGCTCAACGTGCTCGAGGCAGTGCGCATCGTCAATGACAAGGCCCACTTCTACCAGGCTTCCACCAGCGAGATGTTCGGCTTGATCCAGGCCGAGATGCAGAGCGAGTCGACGCCTTTCTATCCGCGCAGTCCCTACGGCGTGGCGAAGTTGATGGCGCATTGGGCCACGGTGAACTATCGCGAGAGCTTCGGAATGCACGCTTCGAGCGGCATCCTGTTCAATCATGAGTCTCCGCTGCGCGGTATCGAGTTCGTGACCCGCAAGGTCACCGACGCTGTGGCTCGTATCAAGCTGGGCAAGCAGCGGGAACTGCGCCTGGGTAACATCGATTCAAAGCGTGACTGGGGCTTTGCCGGTGACTACGTCGAGGCGATGTGGCTGATGACGCAGCAGGCGGAAGGCGGCGACTATGTGGTTGCGACCGGCCTCACCACGACGGTGCGCGATATGTGCAAGATCGCTTTTGGCCACGTGGGCCTGAACATGGACGACCACTTGGTGATCGACGAGAAATTTTTCCGCCCGGCCGAGGTGGACGTGCTGCTCGGGAATCCGGGCAAGGCAATGGAAAAGCTTGGGTGGAAGCCCAAGACCTCCCTGGAGCAACTGATCACAATGATGGTGGACGCGGATATGCGTCGACTCTCGATCTGAACGACTGAGTAGGGGGGGAGTACGGTGCGTCTTGCTATCGACATGCAGGCGTGCTTGACTGATTCGCGAGATCGCGGCATCGGCAGGTACGCTGACAACTTAGTTGCCGAAATGGTGCGTCAGCGTCAGGACGACGAGATCCTATTGGCGCTTGATGGCGCGGACCCTGTGCGTCTGCGTCAAGCGCGATCGCGCCTGCGCCATCAGTGTGTGCATACGGCAACGACAGTGATGCACTATCCCACAAACGCTTTTGTCGATCATGATGCGCTGCGGATGCAAAGTGCCGCTCGTCTTCGTGGCAGATTCTTCGAGTCGTTGGGTGTGGATGCACTGTTGCATACCAGCCACTTTGAAACGCGTGGCAGCTACACAACCGCAATTGACTGGGCGGCGGATCCACGGCCTGGAACGGCCGTCATTGCATACGATGTGATACCGCTGCTTTACCCCGATCGTTATCTTGAGCCGGATCCGTTCTTGGCTGAATGGTATCCGCGCAAGTGTGAGAGTTTCAGTAAATTCGATTGTTTTCTGTCCATCTCACAAGCGACGCGAGTCGATTTGATCGAGCAACTGGGTATTTCCCCAGAAAAGATTCACGTAATCAATGCCGGGCTCGATCCGGACATGCTCGCCATTGCGCAGGCCGATTTACCTGTGGACGAGACTATCTTGGCGCGGCGGGGTATCGACGCGCCCTTCGTGCTGATGGTCGGCAACGGGGACTGGCGCAAGAACACCATGGGAGCGGTCGAGGCGTTCGCACGGTTGCCGCGTAGCCTCCAGAAGAAGTATCTGCTTGTACTCACCCAAGTCGGTACGGATGTCAAAGAGGCGCTCGCAGGGGCCTTCTCGCAGATAGCGCCGCGGGTGCGCGTGCTTGGCCGGGTCGACGATGTCGAGTTGGCGACGTTGTACCGGGCGTGTCGAGTATTCTATTTCCCGTCCTTTTATGAAGGCTTTGGTCTGCCTGTGCTTGAGGCAATGGCATTTGGCGCGCCTGTTCTAAGCGCTGATACCGGCAGCCTGCCTGAAGTCGTGCACGATCCGCGTTGCCTGTTCAACCCGCATGACATCGACGCGGCTGCATCGCTTCTTGAGGCCGCCTTGGAAGATGGGACTTTTCGTGAGGTGTTGATTTCCGGCGTCAAGGCTCATGCTTGGACGTATGATTGGAAGTCCTGCGCTGACGCCGCGCTCACAGCGATGCGAGCCCTGGGTGGTGAGGCTAAGGCGACGCAGCCTCAGTTTGGCAAAGTCGACGAGGTTGACCGCCTGCGAGTGACGCAGGACGACATCGATACCTGGTCAGAGTTGCTTATCGCTGCGCCCGATGCAGGTAGCTCTCTGGAAGGAAGCCTGACAGCGGCTGCCGCGCGCGGTCGACGCCGAATACTGGTCGATGTCAGCGAGGTGGTGCGACTGGATGCACGCAGCGGCATTCAGCGCGTTGTCCGCAATTATTGCGCAGGTCTGTATGCGCTAGCTAACGATGCTCAGGTGGAGGTCCAGCCTATTTGCTGGACTGAGCACGGCATCCTGTACGCAAGTGATTACGCCTCCAGCCACTTGGGTATGTCTATCGATACGGTCAACGCCGGCATGCGAGTTGCGGTGAAGCCGAACGATTTGCTGCTGATGCTCGATTCGTCGTGGTGGAGTCCGGAACGATTCGATGCGCTGCACGCCCAGGTGGCGGCTGCAGGCGGCGAGGTAGTCTGGATGGTCTACGATCTGATCCCTTTGCTGGTGCCACATACCTGCGATCCAGGCATGCCGCCGGCATTCCGGAGATGGCTTGAGCATGCTGCCGCCACTGCGGATGGGTTTGTCTGCATTTCTGAGGCGACGCGGCAGGATCTTGAGCGCTTCCTGGATGAGCAGCCTGCTCATCCGGTGGCAAGACCTTGGACGCGTGCGATGCACCTGGGCAGCGATCTGGAGTCCGGTCAGGTCGTCGGCCAGGCTTCAGAAACGATTGCTTCGCTGCTGGAAGGATTAGGGGCCAGACCGTTAGTCTTGGCAATTGGCACGGTCGAGCCGCGCAAGGACTACGCCACTGTCCTTGCCGCCTTCGAAAAAGTGTGGGCACGTGGCGGTGATGTCGCATTGGCCATCGTCGGCAAGCATGGATGGAATGTCGAAGAGCTTGTGCTGAAACTTCAGGCGCATCCGCAATTGGGCACGCGACTTTTCTGGTTGCAGGGAATGTCGGATACCGACCTTCACCACCTGATGGACAGAGTGGATGTCTTGGTCCAGGCATCGGTTGCGGAAGGGTTTGGCCTCCCGGTAGTGGAAGCAGGTAGTCGCGGCAAGCCTCTCTTGCTCAGCGATCTCGCCGTTTTCAGGGAAATCGCGGGCGAGGAGGCAAGCTACTTCCCGGTAGGCGATGCAGATGCGCTGGCGGCTGAGATCGAACGTGGTGTAGCGCACGGATGGAAGGAGCCGGCCAACATCCGGACGTTGACGTGGCGCGAATCGTCGCGTGGATTGATGGAGAAGTTACTGTACTAGGGCGCATGTAGGCGTTAGAGGCGTCACAGAGAACTCCTCTGAACTCCAGATCGGCTGGGAGTCCATTCCTTTGGGAATGGCTGCGAGAAGCATCGCTCGACATCGTGCTCGGGTGCAACGTGATGGGCAGCGCGGCGCTCAATGTCGCGCTGCCGCGAGGTCGGTCGATGGTGTTCCTCCATCCGGGTGATGTCGTGCTGCTAGCACTGATCGACCAAGGCGTCTGGAGCGCCATACTTTCTGCAAGGTGCTGAAGTGCTTCAGCATGCGCCCATGACGTGATGTCATGCGGTTTCGCGTTAACGGGCGCCAGCGTATTGACCGCGTCGAGCAGCGCGTCGTTGGGTAGTGCGCTGCCGTCCTGGGCCAGCGGAAAATCTATGTTTCGTACTCGGACATGTCTACATCAGCCCCAGAGGATCCTGGCCCGGTACCACGGCGGCGAGTAGGTCATCTTTGCTCATCGGCAAATAACGTCGGCGGCGAGCGCAAAAGCTGGCGCCGCCGACGTCATGGTGGTCAGTGGACTGGCGCGATAGCGAGCCGCTGCAGTGCGAAGCCAAGTTGTCGCCCGTCCCCGCCGATCCCGGCGGAGATAGGACTGAACGCATTTGGCGTTCTGATTTCGAGGGTGCACAAGTCGCAATCGAGTGTGGCTTCCACGGAAGCGGGACCCTTCAGCATGGCGGAGTAGATCCGCTTCCCGGAGAGCAGAACTTCAACTTGTTGCTCCTTGATGTTTCCCCCCAGGAAAGGCGCCACTTGTAAGGTCATGCGGTTGCCTCGATGCGCCTTGAATTGCAAGGCGGCTCCACTTCCCAGGGAGTAAACGAAGTCACCTGTCGGTTCCGTTGTCGAAAATGAAGCGAGAGAACAGTCCCTGAGGGCCTCGCCGATGGCATGGTCTCCTGCGTACATTTTTTGTGCCATCGCTGGTACACAGAATGCATCCAGGTTGAGAGGCGATTGCTTCGGTGGGTTCGCGCCAAGACGCGGATTGACGAACATTGGGTTGGAAACCGTATTGAGTGATAAAAGATCAAGGGAGTGCTTCTTTCCGAACATGAACTCCCAGTCGCGGTTCACGTAGACCGATGCCCCTTCACGGACCAGCTCAAGCACCAGTGCGGTCGTCATGGGCCATGACTCCGTCGTCACATCAACGAGCACGGTTTTCCCCTTCGCGGAGGGCATGATCTGAGACGGAAGCGCATATGTTTCCGCGCTGGAGAATGCCGGGTGGGGTTTATAACTCAAGATAATGAACACGCCAGCCAGCAAAAACACCGCGGGAGCGATGGGTTTTGCGTACTTCTGCAGTAGCGCCGCGGCTCCTTCCATGATCAAGAAGAAGCTGATTGCGACCAAGGCGTAGACATAGAACGAGTTGAATTCATAGAGAGGGCCGGTAATGCGCGTGGCCCAAAATATGGACATGACCAATGCGACTACCGCGGCGAGGGCCACATTCCTGTACCCGTAAGCGCGCTGGCGCAGTGGGTCAACGAGGATTGCCAAAGCGGAGAGGCACAGAAAGGCAGCTGCAGGCCACGCGCTGGCCAATGTGACATTGTTGCTTGCGGCGGCCTCTGGATACGCGTCAAACAGCCAGAAACCCAGGATGTAGCGCAGGGCAGAAGGAAAAGATGGGCGAGGATCTTGGTTGGCGTGTAGGTAGGCAAGAACTTCCTGGATATTGGATGGTCTTACAAAAATCGCATTGATGAGAATGGGGAGCGCAAAAACGAACGCTATCGCAAGCAGCCAGACCAGCGTCCGGACATGCGGTCGCCAATTCCCACCCGTGCTCAGGATCCAGCCGGCTGTTCCATAAGCAGCGACCGGAATGACAAGGGCCGCTTGTGCTATGTGCCCGTGGATGCAGAATCCGAAGGCAAGCGCCAACGCGATCAGGCCTGAATCTTTTCCCATTGAGGCAGCGGCTGCCGCAATCACCAGCAAAAGAAATGGTCCGAACAGAACGTGAGGCGGCCAGATGCTTGAGAGACTTCCAAAGGTCGTCAGGCCGAGGACGATGATGACAGCCAGTACCAAGGTGCTTGCAGCCCTCTTGGAGTCGCACACGAGCGCGCAGAGGCTGGCCGAGAGCGCCACAAAAAAGCTCTGCAGGAGTATGCCTGCTAAGACATGGGCTTGATGCGGGCTGTTTACGAGGTGTGAAACCTTGAAGAAGACCAGTTCGCCGAGCGCATAGACGTAGAAGAATGCAGGGCCAGGGTGATGGAAATGCCAGCGAGAATAATTTCCCAGCAGCTCCTTCATTGCTCCCGCGTTGGCAATCTGCAGCCCATTCGCCGCGAAGTCACCGGATTCAAGGACCGCGGGGCCGAAAAGGAAGTGAAATGTTCCGACGAACTGGGTGCATAGGATCGCCACGAACGCGGTAAAGAAGATCATTCGCAGATCTGGCTTCGCCAAACTGCTGGTGGGTGGCCCTTTGGGGAAAAGGAGGGCGTTTGTATATTTCATGAGCATCGTATTTAGGATATCCGTGAAGGGCGAATTCAACGAGACGCGTTCATTGCGGTGGGGCGATCTTGAAGCTCAGATGCTTGTGCCCGACAAAGCTCGTGAAGATGGGAGTGGCCACACCGATGGCGTGTGCAACGGCTTCGGGATAAAAATCGAACCCGATCAATGGGAAAAGCCACCGTGCCAGCAGCAGGCTGATCGCGATCGTCTGCAAGATGGCGAGTATGTTCACGGTCACGAACCAGAAGGCCTGCTTGTGTAGCGCGTTCCCCGCTTTTTTGAACACGAACTGGCGGTTCAGCACGAACGCGATCGCCATGCCGATCAGGTAGGCCAGCGCGATGGCGGGGACATAAGCCAGCCAATGGCTCAGAAGGATTCGCGAGGAAAAGTTGGCCGCGGCAGCGATGCCTCCCACGACCACAAAGCCGATGAACTGCCGACTGATCATATCTGCGACAGTGCCGTTCGCGCGAGCTGGCTTCCTACCGCAATACTCTCGTTGATCGAGCGGTCTTCCGGATAATAGTAGGCAGTATCCGCCATGTAGAAGCCCTGCAGCGGCGTCTTCATCGGCGGCAGCATGTCCTGGAACCCCGGCGGGCAGATGGTCTGCGCGTACTCGTAGCGATGGCAATGGGTCGCGCGGATCCATTCCGGCTTGAAGTCCGGATTGATCATCGGCAAGTAGCTGATGACTTCGTCGATCAGCTGCTGGTTGCTCCACTGCCATTTCGGATGGGTCTTGGGCATGTAGTAGGGCGCATACACGATGTGCTCGCCCGGGCCCTTGCCGGGGTTGAGGTTGCTGTATTCGATCAGGCCGGGGATGGAGATCCGCTCGTCGCTGATGTTCATCCAGAAGTTCTCGCTGACCGGCTTGGACAGCTTCAGGATCACGCAGGCGACCGGGATGTTCTCGATCGCGGCGACCTGGTCGGCGAAGGTCTTGGGCAGGCCAGGCACTATGCCGGGCACGTACTGGATCGGTGCCGTCGACACCACGCCGTCGTAGGCATGATGGCCGTCGCGGGTGCGGATGCCGGTGACCTTGCCGTCGACCGAGGCGACTTCCTCGATCGGTTGCGACAGCAGGATGCGTCCGCCAAGGCGCGTCACTTCTGCGGCCATGCGTTCCAGCAGCACGGCCGAGCCGCCCTCCAGATAGCCCATGCTTTCATTGAACAGGTTGCGCCGCGACAGTGCCACGCGCTTGATGCGGGTGCCGATCCACGACGCGGACAGGTCGTTCTGGTACTCGAAGAACTTCAGCGCGAAGGCCTTCTCCCACATCACCTTGTAGGCCTTGGGGCCGATCCAGCGGGTGATCCAGTCGCGCGCGTTTTCCTTGTCCAGCGCAGTCCAGTCGCTGATGCCCTTGGTGTGCATGACGTGCAGGGCGTAGCGGATCTTGTCGACCAACCCCAGGTGCGGGAAACCGAGCAGTGCGAACGGCGTTCCCCACTTGTGCAGCTTGCCCTGGTAGTAGTACCCCATCTTGGTGTCCGTCCAGTGCAGGCGGTCGGACAGCTTCAGGTCTTCGAGCAGCTTGAACAGCGGAAAATCGGTCTTGCAGATGAAGTGGTAGTAGCGCTCGATGCGTAGGCCGTCGAAATCGAAGTCCGCGGACATGCCGCCGATGCGGTCGTCGCGTTCGTAGACGTCGACCTGGTGGCCCTTCTTCAGCAGTTCCATGGCAGCCATCAAGCCCATGGGGCCGCTGCCGACGATCGCGAATGTACTCATGGTTCTGGTCTCGTATGACGGTTCAGCGCTTGAGCACGATGTGGCTGTAGCGCGGGTCGGTATAGCTTTCGCGGATCGCGTCTTCGAACGGCGTCTGGCGCACGCCGAACACCGCTTCGGTATCCACGCCCTTGAAGTCGTCGCCGGCGCTCAGCGCCTTCAACTGGTCGGCGGTGAACGGCGGCTTGGAACTGAAGAGCGAATACACGCGCAGCAGGAAGGCGAAGAAGCCGATCGGGATATGCACGATCAGGGTGTGCAGTTTCTTGACCCGCTTGATCGTCTTGATGATGTCGACGTAGTCCACGCGCGTATCGCCGACGATGTCGTAGACATGGCCGTCGGGTTCGCGTTCGATGCACTTGGCGATGCAACGGCAGAAGTCGCGCTCGTACAGCGGCTGGCGCATGAAGCGGCCATCGCCCGGGATCGGGAACACCGGCGTCTTGGCCATGAAGCGCGACAGCCAGCCCAGGTGCTTGGGATCGAACCAGCCGAACATCAGGGTCGGACGCAGCACGCAGTGGCGCAGGCCGCTGGCGACCACCATTTCTTCCTGAGCGCGCTTGGTGTTGGTGTAGTCGTCCTTGGCCACCGAATTCACCACCGAGGAACTGATGTGCACCAGGTACGGCACCTTCGCTGCACGGCAGGCATCGAGCACGTGCGCGGTCGCGGTCAGGTTGTTGCGGGTGAACAGGTCGGTGGTCTTGCCAGTGATCTGCGCGTGCAACTGGGCGACGCAGGCCGCGCCCTCGAACTCGCGTGCCCACTCGCCGGGTTCGGCCAGATCCGCCTCCACCACGCGCACCGCCGGATGCAGTTCGCGCAGGATCTGCAGGTTGTGCGCATGCTTGTCGATCGCCACCAACTGGGTGTAGCCCTGCTGCTCCAGTTCGACGATCAGGTTCTGGCCGACCAGGCCCGCGGCGCCGGTGATGACGATCTTGGCGTGTTTGTCGGTCATGTCAGAGCTTGATCCTGCGGAAAACGAATTCGGGAATGGATTTGATGACGAACATGATCGCCCACCAGAAACCGGGCAGGTAGGCGACCGCGCGGCGGCCGTCGACTGCGCGCAGGATGCCCTTGGCGATCTGGTCGGGCTTGGCCCACAGCGCACCCTTCTTGAAGGCGGCGGTCATCGGCGTATCGACGAAGCCCGGCTTGATTGTGAGGACGTTGATGCCGTCCGGGCGCAGGCGCTGGCCGAGGCCGCTCAAATACGCGCTGACTGCGGCCTTGGCGCTGCCGTACAGGTAGTTGCTGGCGCGGCCGCGGTCGCCGGCGACCGAGGAGATCACCGCCAGCGTCGCCCCCGCGCGCAGGCGCGGCACCAGCGCGGCACACAGGGCGATCGTCGAGGTGCCGTTGGTGGCGAACTCGCGCATCGACAGGTCGACCGAGGCGTCGCACGCGACCTGGTCGGGCAGCGTGCCGTGGGCGATCAGCACCACGTCGACGCCGCCCAGCGCGGCCCAGGCGGCATCGAAGGCCGCCGCATGGCCGGCGCTGTCGTTGACGTCGAGCACGCCGCAACTGGCCTTGCCGCCGCGCGCCGACAGATCCGACGCGATGGCGCCCAGGCGCGCGGCCTGGCGGCCGAGCAGATGGAGGGCCGCGCCGCGCGCGGCGTAGTGCCGGGCAGTGGCCTCGGCGATCGCCGAGGTGGCGCCGATGATGAGGACGCGTTGCATGTTCACTCCGTGACCCGGCGCCAGAAGCCGGAAGAAAAGCGGGGATCGAGATAGCGGCTGAAGTCCTGCCAGCGGGCATAAGCACGCTGGAACGAGGCGGCGGACATGCGCGCGTCCTTGGCAGGGTACAGAGCGCCGCCGGCGGCGTCGACGATGCGGTCCAGCCGCTCCAGCAGGCGCAGCACGTCGGCGCCATCGTTGGGGAAGTCCAGCGCCAGGGTGGTACCCGGGCGCGGGAAGGACAGCATGCCGCGCCCGGGGAGGTCGCCGAACTCCTTCAGCACGGCCAGGAAGGAGCCGCTGCCGCTACGGGCGATTTCCGCCAGCAGCGCGTCCACGCCGTCGCGTGCGGTGGCCGGCGGCAGCACGCACTGGTACTGCAGGAAGCCGCGCGGGCCGTACATGCGGTTCCAGTGGCGGATGCCGTCCAGCGGATAGAAGAACGGCAGCAGGTGGCTCAGCCGGCGCTTGCTGCGCGCGGGCTGGCGCCAGTAGTACAGCGTGTTGAACGGGCGCAGCGACAGCGTGTTGACCAGCGAGACCGGCGGGGTCAGCGGCATCGCCAGGCCCTTGCCGGGTGAGGCCGGGCGTTCCTCTGGCAGGCCGGCGCAGTGATCGGCGCGGGTGAAGTGGCCGCGGCCGCGGGCGCGGCCGCTGGCCAGGCAGTCGATCCAGGCGACGCTGTACTCGTGGCTGTCGGCGGAGGCGGCGGACAGCGCGAAGAACTCGTCGAGCGAGCCGAAGCGGATGTTCTCCGTCTCCAGCGCCGGGCCCGGCACGCGGCGCAGCTGGATCTCCGCCCAGGTGATCAGCCCGGTCAGGCCAAGTCCGCCGACCGTGGCCGCGAACCAGCCGTCGGCATCGGCGTCCGGCGTGCACAGGCGACGGCTGCCGTCGCTGCGCAGCAGCTCGAAGGCGAGCACGTGGTGACCGAAATTGCCGGTGCGGTGATGGTTCTTGCCGTGCACGTCGTTGGCGATGGCGCCGGCCACGGTGACGTAGCGGGTGCCGGGCGTCACCGGCAGGAACCAGCCCTGTGGCAAGGCCAGGTCGATGATCTCGGCGAGGGTAACGCCGGCCTCGCAGCGCAGCCGGCCGGACGCCGGGTCGAAGCCGATGAAGCGGTCCAGGCTGCGCGCGCACAGCAGGGTGCCGTCCGGATTGAGGCAGCTGTCGCCGTAGCTGCGGCCGTTTCCACGTGGCAGCGCGTTGCCGGCGAAGGCCGGCAGGGTGGCCGCCCGGTCGGCGATCGGCAGCAGCGTCTGCGTCGCGTGCGGATAGCGTCCCCAGGACTGCCCGGCATCGGCCATCAGATGGCGCTCAGTGCGAACAGCCCGCACAGCACCACGACCACCTGGCTGACCCGGTCGGTGGCAGCGAATACGATCGGATCGTCGTGCATGTCGCCGCGGTGCGCGACGATCCAGACCCGGCTGACCCAGTACAGCAGCACCGGGCAGATCAGCCACAGCAGCTTCGGATGCCGATACAACTGCACGCTTTCCGGGCTGTTGATGTACAGCGCCATGACCATGACCGCGATGTAGCCGGCCGCCGCGCCCATCGACTGCAGCAGCACCAGGTCTTCCACCGAATAGGCCCGCCCGCTGGCCTTGGTCTTGCCGCTGCCGAGCATCGCGTGCAGTTCGGTATAGCGCTTGAGCAGCGCCAGCGAGAGGAAGATGAACATCGAGAACGCCAGCAGCCAGAACGACAGTTCCAGGTCGATGGCAACCGCGCCGCCGATGATGCGCACGGTGTACAGCGCGGCCAGCAGCACCACGTCGATCATCACGATGCGCTTGAGCCGCAGCGAGTACGCCAGCGTCATCACGTAGTAGGCCAGCAGCACCAGGGTGAACTGCAGGTTGCAGGCCAGCGATAGGGCCAGTCCGGCCACGGTCAGGGCGGGCGCGGCGAACAGGCCCTGCAGCAGCGGCAGGCGGCCGGCGGCGAATGGCCGCTTGCGCTTGCGCGGATGCTGGCGGTCGGGGGTGAGGTCGAGCAGGTCGTTGAGGACGTAGACGCCGGAGGCGCACAGCCCGAACGCCACCATGGCGATCACCGACTGCAGCACCGATTCGCCCTCCAGGAAGCGGTGCGAGGTCAGCAGCGGCACGAACACCAGCAGGTTCTTCAGCCACTGGTGCAAGCGCAGCGCCTTGAGCCAGGCGCGGGCGCGCGGCGGCGCCGGCCAGTGCCCATGCACGGTGGTGCGCTGTGCGGCGGCCGCACGCAAGCCGTTGCCGTTGTTGACCACCCAGGCGCCGCCGGCCTTGTCCCACACGTGCAGGTCCACGCGGCCATTGCCTGCATAGTCGAAATTGCCTTCGCCGAACCGCTGCACCAGCACCTCGGCCTTGTTGCGGCCGGACAGGTTGCGTTGCCCGTCGCTGGCGATGACCTCTTCGAACAGGCCAAGGTGCGCGGCGATCGGCGCCACCAGCAATTGGTCGGAGGCGGTGCACAGCACGCGTGGGCGCTGCGGCGTGGTGCGCAGCAGCTCCAGGACGTGTTCGTTGTAGGGTAGGGTCTCGGCCGGGAGGGTGACCCGGGCGGCCAGTTCGCGCTTCAGCGCGGCCTTGCCGCGCAGCAGCCACAGCGGCAGCAGGAACACGTACAGCGGGTTGCGCGCCAGCAGGGCCAGCAGGGACTCGTAGAGGATGTCCGAATTCAGCAGCGTGCCGTCCAGATCCACGCAAAGCGCGCGCCCTGAGACAGCCGGGCGGTCGGCGGGGGAGCTGGGGGGAAGGGACATTCTGCGGCCTGGCGATGCATAGTGGGGCCGAGATTATACCTGTGACACGCTCTGGCCCCGCTCAGCCGGCTTGGCGCCGCTGCAGGAATTCGGTCGTGCCCATTGCCAGGGCGCCCACGGCGACCGCATACCAGAGCGTCACCAGCCGTGCGGCCACCGCGACCGCGATCGCATCGGCGGTGGCGACGCCCATCCGGTCCAGCATCAGCACGATCGCCAGTTCAGTGGTGCCGACCCCGCCGGGCACGAAGGACAGCGCGCCGATCAGCATCGCCAGCGGGTAGATGCCGAACGCGACCAGCGGGTCCAGGTGCAGGCCCAGGCCGTGGCACAAGCCGACGAAGACCGCCGAGGTCAGGCCCCAGGCGCCCGCGCCCGCGATCAGGCTGCGCACCATCTGCGCGGTGCCGAGGCAGGCACGCAGCTCCATGGCGGCGAACACGGCGAATTGCGCCGCCCCCCGCAGCCAGCGGCCGGGCAGACGCCGGCCCACGCCCTCCAGCCACGACAGCAAGGCCGGCCAGGCGGCGGCGCCGAACAGCAGGGCGACGAAGCCCAGCACCACCGCGGCGAGCGTGCCCAGGGTGGGGAAGACCGGTGCGGCCAGCAGCGACAGCGCCAGGATCACCAGCAGGTCGGAGGCGCGCTCGAACACGAACACCGCCAGCGTCCGCCCCGCCGGCACGCCCATGCGCGCGAAATAGCGGATGCGCAGCAACTCCCCAGCCTTGCCGGGGGTGGCGGTCAATGCGAAGCCGGCCAGGTAGGCGGCCCAGCCCAGCCAGAACGGTACCGCATGGCCTTGTCGTTGCAGCAGCCAGCGCCAGCGCCAGAAGCGGAACAGGTAGCTGGCCGAGACCGGCAGCACCGCCAGCGCCAGCAACGGCCAGATCGCGCCGAGCCGGGCGAACGTGCCGTTGCCGCGGTCGATCCACCACAGGGCGGCCAGGTAGCCGCCGCACAACAGCACGACGAACAACGCCAGATGATCCGCACGGTGGCGCGGCGCGGGCACGCCGTCGGCGCCGTGCGGCATCATTCCCGGGTCTCCGCGACGGCTCAGCCCAGCGCCTTTTCCAGCTCCGGCAGCACCGTGAACAGGTCGCCGATCAGGCCGATGTCGGCGATCTCGAAGATCGGCGATTCCGGATCCTTGTTGATCGCGACGATGGTGCCGGCGTCCTTGATGCCGGTCAGGTGCTGGATGGCGCCGGAAATGCCGATCGCCACGTACAGCTCCGGGGCGATGATCTTGCCGGTCTGGCCTACCTGCAGTTCGTTGGGCACATAGCCGGCGTCGACCGCCGCGCGCGAGGCGCCGACCGCGGCGCCGAGCTTGTCGGCGAGCTGGTAGACGATCTGGAAGTTCTCCGCCGAGCCGACGCCGCGGCCACCGGAGACCACGCGCTTGGCGCTCTGCAGGTCGGGACGGTCGGACTTGCCGGCGGCTAGGCCGACGAAGCGGGTGTGGCTCGGCAGCGACGCGTCCACGCTGGCCGCTTCGACCGCCGCGCTGCCGCCCTGCGCCGCTTCCGGCCAGGAGGCGCTGCGCACGGTGGCGACCACGATCTGGTCGGCCGGGGCCTGCACGCTGATGATGGCGTTGCCGGCGTAGATCGGGCGCTTGAACGCGTACTCGCCGTCCACCGCCATCAGGTCGGAGATCTGGTTCACGCCGAGCAGGGCGGCCACCACCGGCATCAAATCCTTGCCGAAGGTGGTGGAGGGGCCGAACACGTGGGTGTAGCCGGTCGCCAGGGCGGCGATCTGCGGGCCCAGCACCTGCGCGATGGCGTGCTCGTTGGCGGGATTGGCGACAGTCAGGACGCGGGAGACGCCGGCGAGTTGCGCGGCCTGTGCGGCCACCGCGGCCGGATCGGACGCCAGCACGACGATGTCGATGGCCTCGGGCGACAACGCCTGCGCGGCGCTGACGCACTTGGCGGTGGCGGCGTTGAGCTGCCCGTTGAGATGTTCGGCGACGACGAGGATCTTGGCCATTACAGCAACCCCTTGTTCTTCAGTGCGGCCACCAGTTCGGCGGCATCCTTGACCATCACGCCGCGGCTGCGCTTGGCCGGCGGGGCGTAGTGGGTGGTGGTGAGGCTGTCGTTGGCCTCCACGCCCAGGTCGGCGAAGGCCAGCGTCTGCAGCGGCTTGCTCTTGGCCTTCATGATGTCCGGCAGCTTGATGAAGCGCGGCTCGTTCAGACGCAGGTCGGTGGTGACCACCGCCGGCAGGTCCACTTCCAGGGTCTCCAGGCCGGCGTCGACCTCGCGGGTCACCGTGGCCTTGCCGTCGGCCACCACCAGCTTGCCGGCGAAGGTCGCCTGCGGCCGGCCCCACAGCGTGGCCAGCATCTGCCCGGTCTGGTTGGCGTCGTCGTCGATCGCCTGCTTGCCGAGGATCACCAGGTCCGGCTGCTCCTGCTCGACCAGCTTGAGCAGGGTGCGCGCGGCGGTCAGCGGCTGGATCGCCGCATCGGCGACCACGTGGATGGCGCGGTTGGCGCCCATCGCCAGGCCGTTGCGCAGGTGCGCGGCGGCATCGGCCGGGGCGATGGTGGCCACCACCACCTCGCTGGCGATGCCGGCGTCGCGCAGGCGCAGCGCTTCTTCCAGGGCGATTTCGTCGAACGGGTTGGCGGAGAGCTTGACGCCCTCGGTGACCACGCCGGAGCCGTCCGGCTTGACCTGGATGCGGACGTTGTAGTCCACCACGCGCTTGTAGGCGACGAGGATTTTCATCGTGTACGAGATCCTTCAGCAGTGCGGGAAGGCCCGGCCGCGGCGGCTGGCACGGGGCAGTCGGAGGATTCTAACCGGGCGCGGGGGACCATGCGAGGGCGTATGGTCAAGGGCGGGCGGTGGACTGAACAAGCCTAATGGCGTGAGCGCGTCGGGCTACCTCCAGCGCTATGCTTGCCGGTTACGCTCCAGCGATTCTGTCTGGGGCCCAGGCCAAGACACAGGAGAAAGGCATTGGCGACTTGGCTCGTGACCGGCGGTGCCGGTTTCATCGGCGGTAATTTCGTGCTCGAGGCGGTGGCGCGCGGCATCCGTGTGATCAACCTGGACGCACTGACCTACGCCGGAAACCTGAACACACTGGCGTCGCTGGAGGGCAATCCCGACCACGTGTTCGTGCACGGCGATATCGGCGACCGCGACTTGGTGCGCCGTCTGCTGACCGAGCACCAGCCCGACGCGGTGGTGAATTTCGCCGCCGAAAGCCACGTGGACCGCTCGATCGACGGCCCCGGTGCCTTCATCCAGACCAACGTGGTCGGCACCCTCGGCCTGTTGGAGTCGGTGCGCGATCACTGGAAGGCGCTGCCGGAGGACCGCCGCGACGCGTTCCGCTTCCTGCACGTGTCCACCGACGAGGTCTACGGCACGCTCGGCGAGACCGGCAAGTTCAGCGAAACCACCCCGTATGCGCCGAACTCGCCGTACTCGGCGTCCAAGGCCGCGTCCGATCACCTGGTGCGTGCGTTTCACCACACCTACGGCCTGCCGGTGCTGACCACCAATTGTTCCAACAACTACGGCCCGTACCACTTCCCGGAAAAGCTCATTCCGCTGGTGATCGCCAAGGCGCTGGCCGGCGAGCCGCTGCCGGTGTACGGCGACGGCAAGCAGGTGCGCGACTGGCTGTTCGTCGGCGACCATTGCGAGGCGATCCGCACCGTGCTGGCCAAGGGCAAGGTCGGCGAGACCTACAACGTCGGCGGCAATGCGGAGAAGCAGAACATCGAAGTGGTGCAGGCGATCTGCGCGCTGCTGGACGCGCGACGTCCGCGCGAAGACGGCAAGCCGCGCGCCAGCCAGATCACCTACGTCGCCGACCGGCCCGGCCACGACCGCCGCTACGCCATCGACGCCTCCAAGCTGAAGAACGAACTGGGCTGGGAGCCGCAGTACACCTTCGAACAGGGCATCGCGCTCACCGTGGACTGGTACCTGAGCCATCAGGATTGGGTGCAGGGCGTACTCGACGGCCGCTATCGGCTGGAACGGATGGGCGCGCTGCAATGATGCGGTGGCCGTTCGATCCTCATGTCCGCTGCACGAAGCAGCGTTTCGACAGAATCTGACCATGACGCAACGTAAAGGCATCATCCTCGCCGGAGGATCCGGCACCAGGCTGTATCCGATCACCCAGGCGGTCAGCAAGCAGTTGCTGCCTGTCTACGATAAGCCGATGATCTACTACCCGCTTAGCGTGCTGATGCTCGCGGGCATTCGCCAGGTGCTGGTGATCAACACGCCCCACGAGCAGGCGCTGTTCCGCAGGCTGCTGGGAGACGGGGCGCAGTGGGGCATGGAGATCCAGTACGCGGTGCAGCCCAGCCCCGATGGATTGGCGCAGGCTTATCTGATCGGGCGCGATTTCGTCGACGAAAAGCCGAGCTGTCTGGTGTTGGGCGACAACATCTTCCACGGCCATGGGTTGACCGAGACCTTGCGGCGCGCCGATGCCCGCACGCACGGCGCGACCGTGTTCGGCTACTGGGTGAACGATCCACAGCGCTATGGCGTGGCCGAGTTCGACGCGTCCGGCAAGGTCATCGGTATCGAGGAAAAGCCGGCGTCGCCGCGGTCTAACTATGCGGTGACGGGCCTGTATTTTTACGATGGCGATGCCAGTCGCCATGCCGCAGAGCTGAAGCCTTCCGCCCGTGGCGAGTTGGAAATCACCGATCTCAATCGGCGCTATCTCCAGGAAGGGCGACTGCACTTGGAAGCCTTGGGGCGCGGCTACGCGTGGCTGGATACCGGTACGCATCAATCGTTGCACGAAGCGTCCAATTTCATCGAGACCATCCAGGCGCGCCAAGGGCTGCAAGTCTGCTGTCCGGAGGAAATTGCGTTCCTGCAGGGGTGGATCGATGCCGAACAATTGCAACGTTTGGCGCTTCCAATGGTCAAGAACAGCTATGGCCTGTATCTGCAGGCCCTGGCGAAACGAGGAAAGCTTCTTTGAACCTGATCGAAACCGCGATACCCGGCTGTGCCGTCATCGAACCCAAGGTGTTTGGCGACGCGCGCGGCCATTTCTTCGAGAGCTGGAACGCCGAGCGGTTCGCACAGGCCGGCTTGCCAGCGGCGTTCCTGCAGAGCAACGTGTCAGTCTCTTCCAAGGGCGTATTGCGCGGCTTGCACTATCAGTGGCCGCGGCCGCAGGGCAAGCTGGTCAGCGTCCTGGAGGGCGAGGTCTATGACGTTGCCGTGGACATACGCCGCGGTTCGCCCTACTTCGGGCGATGGGTTGCCGCTATCTTGAGCGCGGAGAACCACAAGCAGTTCTGGATCCCGGAAGGCTTCGCCCATGGGTTCGCGGTGTTGTCGGAGCGCGCGGTATTCAGCTATCTCTGCACCGATGTCTACGTCCAGGAAGCGGATGCTTCGGTGCGCTGGGATGACGCCGATATTGCGGTGGACTGGCCGCTCAATGCGCCGTTGCTGTCGGCCAAGGACGAAAAGGCGCCATTTTTGAAGGACATCGCAGAGGATCGCCTGCCGGTCTACCAGCCATGAGCGTGCTGGTCTTCGGCGGCAACGGCCAGGTCGGGCAGGAGCTGCTGCGGGCGCTGGCGGCGCAGGGGCCGGTGCTCGCGACCACGCGCAGCGGCCAGTTGCCCGACGGCAGCGCCTGCGAGCGCGCCGATTTCGACCAGCCGCAGACGCTGGGCGAGGTGCTGGACCGGCTGCGGCCGACGGCGGTGGTCAACGCTGCGGCCTACACCGCGGTCGATCGCGCCGAACAGGATGCCGAGGCCGCGCACCGCGCGAATGCCGAGTCGCCGGCGGCGATCGCCGCCTGGTGCGCGGCGCATGGCGTGCCGCTGGTGCATTACTCCACCGACTACGTGTTCGACGGCCGGGGCACGCAGCCCTATCTTGAGGATGCACCGACCGCGCCGCTGGGCGTGTACGGCGCCACCAAGCTGGCCGGCGAGGAGGCGATCCGCGCGTCTGGTGTGCAGCATCTGATCTTCCGCACCGCCTGGGTGTATGCCGCGCACGGACACAATTTCCTGCGCACCATGCTGCGGGTCGGCGCCGAACGTGACGAATTGAAGGTGGTCGCCGACCAGGTCGGCACGCCGACCCCGGCGGCGCTGATCGCAGACGTCACCGCGCGGGTGCTGGCGCAGCGCGCGACGCTGCCGTCCGGCACCTGGCACCTGACCGCGGCCGGCGAGACCACCTGGCACGGCTTCGCCGAGGCGATCTTCGCCGAGGCGGTGGCGGCGGGCCTGTTGCCGCGCGTGCCGCGGGTGCTGCCGATCACCACCGCCGAGTATCCGACCCCGGCCAAGCGCCCGGCATACTCGCGCCTAGATGTGTCGTGTCTGCAGCGCGATTTCGCGCTGGAACTGCCGCAGTGGCGCGATGGCCTGCGCAAGGTGATCGGCGAGCTGGCCGCGGCAGCGCCGGCCGCCTGATACGGTGCGCACTGCAAAACAGCATCGGTGAAAAACAAAGAGCCGGGCAGTGCCCGGCTCTTTGTTTTTGCGGCCTGCGCCGGATTCAGGTACGCCCGTAGGTGTCCTCGAAGCGCACGATGTCGTCCTCGCCCAGATAGCTGCCCGACTGCACTTCGATCAGCTCCAGCGGCAGCTTGCCGGGATTCTTCAAACGATGCGTCACCCCGAGTGGGATATAGGTGCTCTGGTTCTCGGTGAGCAGCAGCACTTCCTCGCCGCGGGTGACCTCGGCGGTGCCGCTGACCACGATCCAGTGCTCGGCACGGTGGTGATGCATCTGCAGGCTCAGCGTGGCGCCGGGCTTGACCGTGATGCGCTTGACCTGGAAACGCTGGCCGTTGTCGATCGAATCGTAGGCGCCCCACGGGCGGTACACCTTGCGATGCCAGGTGGCCTCGGAACGGCCGTTGGCCTTGATCTTGCCGACGACGTCCTTCACTTCCTGGATGCGCTCTTTGTGGCCGACCAGCACGGCGTCGTCGGTCTCCACCACCACCACGTCCTGCAGGCCCACCATCGCGATCAGGCGCGAGCCGTAGGCGTAGGTGTTGCGGCAATCGATCTCGATCACGTCGCCGTGGTGGGCGTTGCCGTTGGCGTCCTGCGGCGACACGTCCAGCAGCGCCGACCACGAACCGACGTCGCTCCACTTCGCGTCCAGCGGTACCACCACCGCGTCGGCGGTCTTCTCCATCACCGCGTAGTCGATGGAGTCGGAGGGGCTGGCGGCGAAGGCGTCCTTGTCCAGGCGGGTGAAGTCGGCATCACGCTTTGCCGACTGCCACGCCGTGCTGCAGGCATCTGCGATGGCCGGCTGGAACTTGCGCAGTTCTTCCAGATAGCGCGAGGCGCGGAACAGGAACATGCCGCTGTTCCAATAGTATTCGCCGGAGGTCAGATACCCCTGGGCGGTGGACAGGTCGGGCTTCTCGACGAAGCGCTCGACCGCACGCGCGCCGATGCCGGCCGCCGCCTTGATATAGCCGTAGCCGGTCTCCGGCGCGGTCGGCTTGATCCCGAAAGTCACCAGCTTCCCATCTGTCGCCGAAGACGCGGCCGCCTGCACCGCGGCCTGAAACGCCGCTTCGTCGAGGATCACGTGATCTGATGGCAGGACGAGCAGCAGCGGATCGGCACCGTCGCGCATCGCCTCCATCGCCGCCACCGCAATGGCAGGGGCGGTGTTGCGACCCTTGGGTTCGAGCAGGATCGCCCCCGGCTTGACGCCGAGTTGCTGCAATTGTTCCGCGGCAATGAAGCGGTGTTCTTCATTGGCTACCAGGATGGGCGGAAGCCCGGCGATCGGCGCAGCGCGCAGCCAGGTCGACTGCAGCATGGTGGTGTCTCCCACCAGCGGCAGGAACTGCTTGGGATACGCTTCGCGTGACAGCGGCCAGAGGCGGGTGCCGGAACCGCCGGACAGGATGATGGGCAGAATGTCGCTCATGAACGGAAGGACTCCATGGATCCGTTGAAGGGGGAAGAGAAAGGCAACGACGCGATCATGCTTTCAGCAGATCGGAAATTTCTTGCGTGCGCTGTTCCAGCAGGGCCGCATCGCCGCGGGTTTCCACGTTCAGGCGCAGCAGCGGTTCGGTGTTGGAACTGCGCAGATTGAAGCGCCAGTCGGCGAATTCGGCGCTGACGCCGTCGGTGTAGTCCAGCGTCGGCGCATGCGCGGCGAAGTGTTCCATCACCCGCGCCACCGCGGCCTTGGCGTCGGCGACCTTGAAATTGATCTCGCCGCTGCACGGGAACTTCTGCATGCGCGCCTCGACCAGGTCGGCCAGCGAGCGGCCGGACTGCGACACCAGCTCGGCGATCAGCAGCCACGGGATCATGCCCGAGTCGGCGTAGGCGAATTCGCGGAAATAGTGGTGCGCGCTCATCTCGCCGCCGTACACGGCGTTCTCGCTGCGCATCTTCTCCTTGATGAAGGCATGGCCGCTCTTGCACAGCACCGGGATGCCGCCGGCTTCCTCGACCTGCTCGATCGTGTTCCAGGTCAGGCGCGGGTCGTGCACGACCTTGCCGCCCGGCTGCTTGGCCAGGATCGCCTGGGCCAGCAGGCCCACCAGGTAGTAGCCCTCGATGAAGCGGCCGTCGGCGTCGAAGAAGAAGCAACGGTCGAAGTCGCCGTCCCAGGCGATGCCGAAGTCGGCGCCGTGCTGCTTGACTGCGTTGGCGGTGGCAGCGCGGTTCTCCGGCAGCAGCGGGTTGGGGATGCCGTTGGGGAAGTGGCCGTCCGGTTCGTGGAAGACGCGCACGAACTCGAACGGCAGGTGCGGCGCCAGCAGGTCGATGATGGCGCCGGCACCGCCGTTGCCGGCGTTGACCACCAGCTTCAGCGGCTTGAGCGTAGCGCGGTCCACGTAGCTGAGCAGGTGCTCAATGTAGGCGCTCTTGTCCGGGCGGTGATGCTCGGCGGCGGTCGGCGCAGCGGCAGGCGCGGTGTCGGCGGCGACGGTGTCGCGGATCGCGAACAGGCCGGTATCGGAGCTGATCGGGCGCGCGTTCTCGCGCACCAGCTTCATGCCGTTGTAGTCCATCGGGTTGTGGCTGGCGGTCACCATCACGCCGCCGGCGGCCTGCAGGTGGTCGGTCTGGAAATACACTTCCTCGGTGCCGCACAGGCCAATGTCGATGACCTCGCGGCCGCTGGCGCGCAGGCCCGCCGACAGTGCCGCCTGCAGCGCCGGGCTGGCCAGGCGCACGTCATGGCCGACCACCACCGGACCGCTGTCCAATTGCCCCGCCAGCGCCACGCCGATGCGGCGCGCCAAGTCCTCGTTCAGTTCGTCGGGTACGCGACCGCGGATGTCGTAGGCCTTGAATGCGGGAAGCGACATGGAAGAGGGTCCTAGTTGGGGGAAACCCGAGTGTAACGTTACGGCGCTTAATCGGTCGTTGCGGCGGTGCGGCGGGGGTCCGGTGCGGCGAACGGCTAGACTACGCGCCTATTTCCAACGCGGAGCTGGCGAATGGGCGACACCTCTACCCCTGTGGGCGGACGGCGCGGCAAGCGTTTCCCCGATGCGGCCACGGCGCTGGCCGACGTGGTGGCGGACGGGCAGACCCTGGCGGTCGGCGGATTCGGCCTGTGCGGCATCCCCGAGGCCTTGATCGCGGCCTTGCGCGACAGCGGCGTCAGCGGACTCACGGTGATCTCCAACAACGCCGGCGTCGATGGCTTCGGCCTGGGCCAACTGCTGGCGACGCGGCAGATCCGCAAGATGATTTCCTCCTACGTCGGCGAGAACAAGGAGTTCGAACGCCAGTATCTGGCCGGCGAACTGGACCTGGAATTCAACCCGCAGGGCACCCTGGCCGAGCGCCTGCGCGCCGGCGGTGCCGGCATCCCCGCGTTCTTCACCGCCACCGGCTACGGCACGGTGGTGGCCGAGGGCAAGGAGACCCGCGAATTCGACGGCAAGCACTACGTGCTGGAGACCGCGTTGCGCGCCGACGTGGCCCTGGTCAAGGCATGGAAGGCCGATGCCGCCGGCAACCTGGTGTTCCGCAAGACCGCGCGCAACTTCAACCCGGCCTGCGCGATGGCCGGCAAGCTCTGCATCGCCGAGGTCGAAGAAGTGGTGGAGATCGGCAACCTGGATCCGGACCAGGTGCACCTGCCCGGCATCTACGTCGACCGCATCGTGCACAACCCGCATCCCGAAAAACGCATCGAACAGCGCACCCTGCGCCAGAAGGACGCCTGACATGGCCTGGACCCGCGACGACATGGCGCAGCGCGCCGCCCGCGAACTCACCGACGGCGCCTACGTGAACCTGGGCATCGGCCTGCCGACCCTGGTCGCCAACCACATTCCCGAGGGCGTGGACGTGTGGCTGCAGTCGGAGAACGGCCTGCTCGGCATCGGCCCGTTCCCCAGCGAGGACGAGGTCGATGCCGACCTGATCAATGCCGGCAAGCAGACCGTCACCGCCCGCGCCGGCGCCAGCTACTTCGGCAGCCACGATTCCTTCGCGATGATCCGCGGCGGCCATATCGACCTAGCCATCCTCGGCGCGATGCAGGTCAGCGAGAAGGGCGATCTGGCCAACTGGATGGTGCCGGGCAAGATGGTCAAGGGCATGGGCGGCGCGATGGACCTGGTGGCCGGGGTCAAGCGCGTGGTCGTGCTGATGGAACACGTGGCCAAGGACGGCAGCCACAAGATCCTGCCGGCCTGCGACCTGCCGCTGACCGGCGTCGGCGTGGTCGACCGCATCATCACCGACCTGGCGGTGTTCGACGTCACCGACAGCGGACTGGTATTGGTCGAGACCGCAGAGGGCGTGGACGAGGCCGAACTGGTCGCCAAGACCGGCGTGCCGTTCCGGCGCGGATAAGGGCGCGCCGCGCCGCTCAGGCGCTGCGCTGTGCGTAGGCGTAGTCGGTGGCTGCCGGCGGTGGCTGGCCGAGTAGGTCGGCCACGGTGGTAACGCGATAGCCGACGCGCTCGGCCAGCGGCGCCGCCAGCCGTTCCACCGCATGCGCCAGGGTGGCGTCGAGCTGACCCTGCTCCGCCTCGAACTCCGACGGGCACAGGCCGCTGTCCAGCAGCGGCCGCAGCGCGTTCAAGCGTGCCCAGAACATGCTGCCCGAGACGAACTGCGCCTGCTCCAGGGGTGCGGCGCTGTAGCCGGTCCGGCGCAGCAGATAGTCGGCGGCGGCGCGGTTGCCGCCCCAGAAGTCGGCCAACGGCAGCAGATGGCCTTCGGGCGCAACCAGGCCGAGTGCAGGATCGTCGGCGAAGGCCTGCAGCACGCGCGCGGCGCGGTCGGTGCCGGCCAGGCGTTGCAGCAGTTCGTTGCGCCAGGCATCGCCGTTGCGTAGATGGGTGCTGCGCTTGGTGTGCAGCTTCAGCACCACGTCCACGCCGTCGCGCAGCAGCCGTTCGGCCGCGTGCAGGAACGGCAGGATGTCGCGGCCGCGGTTTTCCAGCACCATCAGCTCGGAAGGGAAAGCGCACGCGCGTAGATGCGCCCGCACCGCATCGGCCTGGTCGGGCGAGGTGGTGATCAGCAGACGCCACGGCAGGGCGCTCGCGGCGAGCTGCGCCAGCAGTTCGGGCAGCACGTCCGGATACCATGCGTGGACGATCGCATGCGGTGTCGCGTCGCGCGCCGGCAGCGACGCCAGCGCGCGGCGGGTGGCGTCGAGATAGGCGTGGCCCAACCGCGCATCCGGTTCCAGTACGGCGCCTTCGGCCCACTCGTTCCAGGCGTTGACGAACACCAGGCGCTGTTCGGCGCGGCGGCCCTGCAGCCGGGTGTGGATGGTGCTGCGCAGCCAGTCCTCGTAACCGCGCGGCGAGGCGTGTAGATAGACGCGGCCGGCGCCGGGACGGCGCGCTTCGTTGTCCCAGCCCGGGTTCACGCCCGGATACAGCAGGTAGTCGGGCAGCGGGCGCGCGGCGATCTCTGCGGCCAGGGCGCGCCAATCCAGCACGGCGCCGCTGTAGTCGGGATTGAGCAGTTGCTGGTCGGCGGCCAGCGAGCGCGGATTGCTCATGTTCGGCGGGAACTCGACCGCCGCGTCGAAACCGATGTCGCGCGGGTCCGGCCGCTCGAAGCCCTGCACGTAGGCCAGGTGCAGTTCGCCGATGCCGTGCTGCCGGCACCAGTCGCGCCAGCGCGTGGCGGTGGCCTGCGGATCCGGCAGCAGATGCGGGCGATACACCAGCAGCATCGGCCGGCCGTCCACGCGCAGGCAGCGCGCATCGCGCAGGTAGTCGGCGACGTGCGCGATGAAGTCCAGATCGTCCTGCGCGCTGTGCGCCTGCGCCATCAGCACATCGTCGCCGCGGCCGTCCCAGCGCCGCGACCATTGCTCGTTGGCCCAGCACAGGCAGAACGGCAGCTCCAGCGTGGGATCGTCCAGCCACTGCCGCAGCGGCGTCTCCAGCAAGGTCTTGCCGCCGAACCAGTAGAAGTAGAAGCAGAACGCGCCGACGCCGTACTGCTTCGCCAGCGCCACCTGCTGGCGCATGCTGTCCGGGTTGCGCAGATCGTAGAAGCCAAGGTCCGCCGGCAGCCGCGGCTGCACATGCCCCTCGAACTGCGGCAGCGCGCGGCTGACGTTGCGCCATTCGGTGAAGCCGGTGCCCCACCAGGCGTCGTTCTCCGGGATCGGGTGGAACTGCGGCAGGTAGAACGCCACCACGGTGGCCGGCAGCGGCGTGGGCAACGGCGCCTGCTGCGCGGACACATGACCGATCGCGCGTTCGTCGGCGCGCGCGCGTGGCCGGCGTTCGCTGAGCCCGGCAGCGTCGCGGCCGCGCGGCGGCGGCGGCACCAGGTCCGCATGGCGCTCCAGGAAGCGCGCGCGCAGGCGGTCGCGCTGCGCCGGCGTCAGCGGCAGGGCGCGGAAGCCCGCGCGCAGCGTCAGGAACAGCGCGGTCTTCAGGCGCGCGGGCAGGCCTGCGCTCACAGGTTCTGGTAGTT
This sequence comes from Xanthomonas sp. F1, assembly GCF_014199855.1. Taxonomy (NCBI): domain Bacteria; kingdom Pseudomonadati; phylum Pseudomonadota; class Gammaproteobacteria; order Lysobacterales; family Lysobacteraceae; genus Xanthomonas; species Xanthomonas sp. F1. The sequence goes on from NZ_JACHOK010000003.1 coordinate 134,288, forward strand.
CGGCCCGGAGCCGCCTTCCGGCGTCACCCAGTCGATGATCGCGTAGGGATCCTTGATGTCGCAGGTCTTGCAGTGCACGCAGTTGGCGGCGTTGATCTGCAGGCGCTTGCCGGCCGCGTCGTCGACGATCTCGTACACCGCCGCCGGGCAGAAGCGCGTGCAGGGGTTGCCGTATTCCTCGGTGCAGCGGGTCACGCAGATCTGCGGATCGAGCACGTGCAGGTGCACCGGCTGGTCCTCGTCGTGCTCGGTGGCGGCGAAGTACACGCCCTGCAGGCGGTCGCGCGGTGCCAGTTCGCGTTGCACGTAGTCGCGCTTGGGCTGCTCGTGCTCGCCCAGCCGGTCCAGGCTCTTCCAGTCGGCGCCGACCTTCAGCGTCCACGGCGAGGCGCCCTTGACCAGGGTCTCCCAGGCGCCGTTGAGCAGGCCGAACCACAGGCCCTTCTTGAAGCCGGGCTTGATGTTGCGCACCTGGCGCAGTTCGGCCATTACCTCCGAGCCGCGCAGGCGCGCGTCGAAGCCGGCCGGGTCGAGCGCGGCGCCGGCGGCGAGGTGTTCGGCGGCGAGCATGCCGCTGCGGATCGCCTGGTGGGTGCCCTTGATCTTGGGCACGTTGAGCAGGCCGGCGGTGTCGCCGATCAGCAGCGCGCCGGGCATCTCCACCTTCGGCAGCGACTGCCAGCCGCCGCTGGCGATGGCGCGCGCGCCGGCCGAGAGGATGGTGCCGCCGTCGAGCAGCGACTTCATCATCGGGTGGTTCTTCCACTGCTGGAAGGCCTCCCAGGGGCGGTACTCGGGGTCGCGGTAGTCCAGGCCGCTGACGTAGCCCAGCGCCACCTGGTTGTTCTCCAGGTGGTACAGGAAGCTGCCGCCATAGGTCTTGCTGTCGGCCGGCCAGCCCAGGGTGTGCACGATCTTGCCGGGGCTGACGCGGCCCTCGGGCAACTGCCACAGCTCCTTGATGCCGATCGAGAACGCCTGCGGATCGTGGCCGGCGTCGAGTGCGAAGCGCGCGATCAGGCGCTTGGTCAGGTGTCCGCGCGCGCCTTCGGCCAGCACCGTGACCTTGGCCCGGATGTCGATGCCGGCGGTGTAGCCCGGCTTGTGCGATCCGTCCTTGGCCACGCCCATGTCGCCGATGCGCACGCCCAGCACCGTGCCGTCCTCGGCGTGCAGGGTCTCGGCGGCGGCGAAGCCGGGGTAGATCTCCACGCCCAGCGCCTCGGCCTGCGGCGCCAGCCACGCGCACATCGCGCCGAGGCTGACGATGAAATTGCCGTGGTTGCGCATGCCCGGCGGCACCATCGGGAACTTGTGCCCGCCGTCCTTGCTCAGGTACCAGAACTCGTCCTCGGCCGCCGGCACGCAGATCGGCGGCGGGTTGTCGCGCCAGCCCGGCAGCAGCGCGTCCAGCGGCGCCGGTTCGATCACCGCGCCGGACAGGATGTGCGCCCCGATGGTGCTGGCCTTCTCGATCACGCAGACCGAGAGGTCGGGTTTGAGCTGCTTGAGCCGGATCGCGAACGCCAACCCGGCCGGGCCCGCGCCGACGGTGACGACGTCGTACTCCATGACGTCGCGCTCCACTGGCTCCGGCGCGTTGGCGCCGCCCTCGGTTCCCGTCATCTGCTCCGCTCCCGTTTGGCTCGTTCTGGCTGCCTGCATTTTCAGGGTTTGCGCGTGAAGGGGCAAATTCCGCACGCCGGCGTATGGTGGCGGCCGGCATGCTAGCGTGGCGCGATGGAACTGGACCTGCCCGGCGCCGATCTGCGCTGGTATCCCGAGTGGCTGGACCCGACCGCGGCGGCGGCGTTGTGCGCGCAGTTGCTGCACGAAGTGCCGTGGGAGGTGCACCGGATCCGCCTGTTCGGCAAGCTGGTCGATTCGCCGCGGCTGAGCTGCTGGATCGGCGATGCCGATGCCAGCTACCGCTATTCCGGTACCCGCTTCGCGCCGCATCCGTGGCCGGCGGCGCTGCTGCCGCTGCGCGCGCGGCTGGCGGCCGAGACCGGGGTGGCGTTCAACAGCGTGCTCGCCAACCGCTACCGGGACGGCCGCGATGCGATGGGCTGGCACAGCGATGACGAGCGCGAACTGGGGCCGGCGCCGGTGATCGCCTCGCTGAGTCTGGGCGCGACCCGCCGTTTCGTGCTGCGCCATCGCCAGCAGCCGGCGCTGCGCCAGGCGCTGGACCTGACCTCCGGCGGACTGCTGCTGATGGCGGGCGACACCCAGCGCCTGTACCGGCACGCCCTACCGCGCACCGCCAAGCCGGTCGGCGAGCGGATCAACCTGACGTTCCGCCGCATTGCGCTTGATCCCCTCTCCCTTCGGGACCATGGCCCCCTTTTCGGGAAGGTGCCCCGAAGGGGCGGATGAGGGCCGGGTTGCTAGGGAGGCATCTGGGGGAGATGGCCCCCTGGCCGCCGCACCCTCACCCCCGGCCCCTCTCCCGGTGGGAGAGGGGAGCGGAGCAGCACCGGTAGGTCGTCGCATGCCCTATTCCTTCTCCCTTCGGGAGAAGGTGCCCCGAAGGGGCGGATGAGGGGCGGATGGCTAGGGAGGTATCTGGGGAAGACGGCTCCGCGGCCGTCGCACCCTCACCCCCGACCCCTCTCCCGGTGGGAGAGGGGGGCAATCAGGGAGCCATCAGCGTCGCGGCGGCTTCGGGCTGGCCGGCGACGGTGCGCTCGGCGCCAGTGCGGTGGCGGCGTCGGCCTGGCCCTGCTGCAGGGTCCAGCCGACCACGTCATGGCCGAGTTGCGACATGGCCTGGCCGAAGGCGTCGACCACCTGCGATTCGGCGGTGCCGGCGGCCGGCTGGGTCACCAGGAAGGTGCGCGAGGCGACCACGCGCTGGTCGGCGCTGTACAGCAGTTTGGCATTGAGTTCGATGGTGGCCGACGGCACCGTGCGCCCGGCGTAGTCCGCTTCGAAACGCCGCAGGTCCAGCAGCAGCTTGTAGTCGGCGCGGATGCCGGTGCCGAGCCGGGCCACGCCGGGGATGCGTCCGGAATCCTCGAACGCGCGCAGCAGCATGTCCTCGAGCATGTCGGTGGCAGGCTGCGCCCAGCTGACGCCGCCGTACACCTGCAGTTCGTCGGGCGTCGGCCGCACCGCGATGCGCGAACTGTCGACCACGCGCGCGGCGCTGGGCTTGGTCAGCGCCAGTTGCCAGCTCACGGTCGGCCAGGCCGGGTCCGCGGTCACCCGCACGTCCGGCGCGTAGATCGTCACCGGCTCCTTGCTGCCGCCGGGCAGCGAACAGCCGGCCAGCAGCAGGGCCGGCACGGCGAGCAGGAAGAAGGCGCGCATCGGCTTCATTTGGGTTTGAACTCCTTCGGGGCGTCGCGGCCGAGCAGGTAGCGCGCGGGGTTGTTGTCCAGGCGGTCGCTGACCCGGCGCAGGTCGCGGATCAGGCCGCGCAGTTCGGTCAGGGTCGGGCCGAGCTGGCCGAGGCCGTCGTTGGCGAAGCTGTTGATCGCCGAGCGGTTCTCGCCAAGGATCTTGTCGGCATTGCCCGCGGCCGAATCCAGCTTGCTCAGCGTGTCCTCCAGCTTGTCCAGGATCGGCGGCAGCTGCTGCACCAGATTCTGGTCCAGGCGCTGGATGGTGCCGTTGGTGGTCTTGAGCGTGGTGTCCAGGTTGCGCGCGGCGTCGCGCGCGCTGACGATCAGCGACTGCATGCCCTGGTCGCGGTCGGCCAGGCCGCCGCTGATGGTCTCCAGGTTGTGCAGGGTGGCGGTGATGCTGGCGACGTTGCGGTCGCTGAGCACCTCGTCCAGGCGCTCGACGATGCGGTTGGCGGTGTCGGTGATGTTCTGCAGCGCCGAGGGCGTGGTCTGGATGATCGGCGCATCGCTGTTGTCGATCGAGGTCAGCGATGGCGCTTCCGGGGTGCCGCCGGAAAGCTGGATGATCGACGGGCCGGTCAGGCTGGTGATGCCCAGCTTGGCGCGGGTGTCGCTCTTGATCGGCGTGGTCGAGTTGACCCGGATCCGCGCCACCACCTGGCGCGGGTCGTTCGGCGCCAGGGTCAGCTCGGTGATCGAGCCAACCGCGATGCCGTTGTACTGCACCGGGCTGCCGACCGACAGGCCGGTCACCGCCTCGCGGAACACCACGCGGTATTCCTGCCACGTGCGGTCGGAGGAGTACTTGGCGGCCCAGAGTCCGAACAGCAGCAGCGCGATCCCCACCACGATGGTGAAGGCGCCGATCAGCACGTAATTGGCTTTGGTTTCCATGGGCTCAGGGGGTCTCGGTCCAGGCGGTCTTGGCATCGCGCGCGGCGCGGGCGCGCGGGCCGTGGAAATACTCTTGGATCCACGGATGGTCCACTTGCTCGATCTCGGCCAACGGCGCGTTGGCGATGACCTTGCGGTCGGCCAGCACCGCCACGCGGTCGCAGATAGCGTACAAGGTGTCCAGATCGTGGGTGATGAGGAACACGGTCAGGCCCAGCGCTTCCTGCAGGGTGCGGATCAGCCGGTCGAAGGCGGCCGCGCCGATCGGGTCCAGCCCGGCGGTGGGCTCGTCCAGGAACAACAGTGGCGGGTCCAGTGCCAGCGCACGCGCCAGCCCGGCGCGCTTGCGCATGCCGCCGGACAGCTGCGAGGGCAGCTTGTTCAATGCGTCGGCGGGCAGGCCGGCCAGCTTCACCTTCAGCAGCGCCAGCTCGTAGTGCCAGCTGTCGGGCAGTTCGCCGAAATGCTCCTTCAGCGGCACCTGCACGTTCTCGCCGACGGTCAGCGAGGAGAACAGCGCGCCGTCCTGGAACAGCACGCCGGTATTGCGCTCCACGTGCAGGCGATCGGCGCGACGGCCGGAATCGGTGTCCACGCCGAGCACCTGGATCTTGCCGGCATCGGGGTCGCGCAGGCCGAGGATGGTGCGCATCAGCACCGACTTGCCGGTGCCCGACCCGCCGACCACGCCGAGGATCTCGCCGCGGCGCACGTCCAGGTCCAGGTCCTCGTGCACGGTCTGGGTGCCGAAGCGATTGACCAGGCCGCGGACGGAGATGGCCAGTTCCTGCTCGGGATTCGGGAGTGGAGATTCGGGATTGGTCAACGCAACCGCTCCCGTCCCGGCGCGCAGCGCCCGGCTTCAACGAATCCCCAATGCCCAATCTCCAATCCCGGCTCCATCACCACCCCATGTTCATGAACCACAGCGCGGCGATCGCGTCGATGATGATCACCAGCGAGATCGTCTGCACCACGCTGGAGGTGGTGCGCTCGCCAACGGACTGCGCGGTGCCTTCTACGCGCAGTCCCTCCAGGCAGCCGATCAGGCCGATCACGATGGCGAAGATCGGCGCCTTGGACAGGCCCACCAGCATGTGCCGGATCTGGATGGTGTCGTGCATGCGCGCCAGGTACATCTGCGGCGGGATGCCCAGGTCGAAGGCGCCGACGGTGACGCCGCCGGCCAGGCCGGCGATCATCGCCACGAAGGTCAGCAGCGGCAGCATCAGCAGCAGCGCCACCAGTCGCGGGATCACCAGCAGGTCCATCGGGTCCAGGCCCAGGGTCTGGATCGCGTCGACCTCCTCGCGCGCCTTCATCGCGCCGATCTGCGCGGTGAACGCGCTGGCGGTGCGTCCGGCCAGCACGATCGCGGTCAGCAGCACCGCGAACTCGCGCAGGAAGGCGATGGAGACCAGCTCCACCACATAGATCTCGGCGCCGAAGTCGCGCAGGATCGTCGAGCCCAGGAAGGCGATCACCGCGCCGACCAGATAGGACAGCAGTGCCACCAGCGGTACCGCGTCCAGGCCGACCTGCTCCATGTGGTGCACGGTGGCGGTCATGCGGAACCGGCGCGGCGCGTGCAGCAGCCGCAGCAGCTTGACCAGGGTTTCGCCGAGGAAGCCGACCAGGGCGACGATTTCCTTGCCATTGCGGTGCACCGCATAGCCCAGGCGTTCCAGCGCCGCGGCGAAGCCGTAGTCGCGCTTGCGCTTGGGGCGGTCGTCGGCGACGTCCTCGATGGTCGAGACCAGGGCGCGGTGGTCCTGGCGGAAATCCAGCGCCTCGTGGGCGATGCCGTTGCGCGTGGCGTAACGCATCAGTTGCAGCACCCCGGCCGAATCCAGCTGGCCGATGCCGCTGGCGTCGATGCCGGTGGTACCGGCCGGCATGCCGCGCAGCACTTCCGAGGAGGCAAGGGCAGTGGCCAGGGTCCAACTGCCGGTCAGCCGCACCCGCGAGGGGTCTCGGTCGTCCTGGCTGAGTTTGGGCGGTTGCGGTTCGATCATGGGGGCGTCCGGTGCGCGAGCATACCTGTTTCGCCCGTGTTGCAAATGTGGTGATCGCGACGGGGTGGCCGGGCGCGGCGTTCGCGCCATACTAGCCGACATGCCCGCCGCTCCCACCGTCAGCCCCTCCGCCAACGCGACCTACGCGCAGCGCATCGCCTTCGTCTCCGACATCGCCGGGCGACTGCACACCTACGGCACCACCGCGCAGCGGCTGGAGGCGGCGGTGGTGGCGCTGGCGCAGCAACTGGACCTGGATTGCGAACCCTGGTCCAACCCGACCGGGCTGATCCTCAGCTTCAGCGACCCGACCAAGGCGATCGGCTCCAGCGACATCACCCGCGTGGTGCGGCTGGCGCCGGGCGACAACGACCTGCACAAGCTCAGCGTCGCCGACCGCATCGCCGACGATGTGGCCAGCGGGCGCATGAGCGTGGCCCAGGGCCACACCGCGCTGCGTCAGCTGGATCAGCCGCCGGGGCGGCGCTGGATGGCGATGCAGGTGCTGGGCTTCGGCCTGGCCGCGGCCGGCGTGGCCGGGCTGTGGCGCCTGCCGTGGCTGGACATCGCCACCGCCACCATGATCGGCCTGCTGATCGGCGTGCTCACCCAGCTCACCGACAAGCGCCCGGCGACCAAGGAAGCCAACGACGCGCTGGCCGCGCTGCTGGCCGGTTTCGTCGCGACCCTGGTGGCCAGTTTCGTGGCGCCGCTCAATCTCAATACGGTGATCATCGCCTCGCTGGTGGTGCTGCTGCCGGGAATGGCGCTGACCAATGCAGTCAACGAACTGACCAGCCAGCACTGGGTATCGGGCACGGCGCGCTTCGCCGGCGCGGTCACCACCGTCGTCAAGCTGACCGTCGGCGCGGTGATCGCGGTGACCCTGGCGCAGCTGCTCGGCCTGGAGCCGATGGTGCGGGCGTCGCGGCCGCAGCATGGCTGGGTGGAATGGGCCTCGCTGCTGGTCGCCGCCTATGCCTTCGCGCTGCTGTTCAAGGCCAGCCTGCGCGATTATCCGTTCGTGATGGCGGCATCGGTGGCCGGTTATGCGGTCGCGCGCTTCGCTGGCGACGCCTGGGGCAGCCCGGTCGGCATCTTCCTGTCGGCGATGGTGTTGACCGCCGCCGGCAACCTGTTCGGCCGCATCGTGCACCGGCCGGGCGCGCTGGTGCGGTTGCCGGGCATCATCATGCTGGTGCCCGGGAGTGCCAGCCTGCGCGGGCTGTTGACCCTGGTCCAGCAGCAGGACGTGCTCGGCGGGCAATCGGCGCTGCTGACGGTCACCAATATCGTGATGGCGCTGGTCGCCGGCTTGTTGTTCGGCAATCTGTTGATCCCGGCGCGCAAGAATCTTTGAATCCGGTAATAAAAAACGCCGGCATGCGCCGGCGTTTTCCGTTGCGATCGGCGCTGCCGGATCAGGCTTTCGGCGCGGCGCTCTTGCTGGCCTTCTTGGCGACGCGCTTGACCGCCTTCTTGGCGGTTTTCTTGGCCGGCGCGGCGGATTTGGCAGCGCCGCCGGCGATCAGGAAATCGTCGACCTTCTTGCCCTTGGCGACCAGATCCGCCAGCCAGCGCGGCTGCTTGCCGCGGCCGGTCCAGGTTTCGGCGGCATTGGCGGGATTGCGGTATTTCGGCGGAACCTTGCCCAGCTTGCGGCCCGGCTTCGGACCCGGCTTGCCGGCCTTGCGGCCGCGCGCGGCGGGGGCGCCGCCGAAGACTTCCTCGATGCTGTAGCCGTGGCTCTTGGCCAGGCGGGTCAGCTGGGTGCGGACCTTGGCGATGGGGGTGCGCTTGGCGACGATGGACTGCTGCTTCTTGGCGGTCTTGATGAGCGCGCCCAATTGCTTGGCCGACAGGCCGCTGAGATCGATGGTCATCTTTACTCCGGAAAATGGGTGGTGGCCTTCCGCCATTCCCTGGCAGCGCTGAATCATAATGATGCCGAATCGGCTTGACAAATATCCGGCTTATTCGCTTCCGATATCTCCGGATGCAATGCCCTGGAATATGTCCTTATATATTCATGCCCGGCGTATTCAATTGCGACGATACCTTGCCGGTTTCGCCCATGCGGCGTGATGATGGCGTAAAGAAGAAGGGCCGGGATATCGTCCCGGCCCTCCTCGTCATGCCTGCAAGCGCGCCAGCAAGGCGGCGCGGTCCAGGTGTTCGGCATCGCCGCCGCTGCGCGCGCGATATTCGAACGTGCCGGCGGCCAAGCCCCGCTCCGAGACCACCACCCGGTGCGGAACGCCGATCAATTCGATATCGGCGAACATCGCGCCGGGGCGCAGGCCACGGTCGTCCAGCACCGCATCCAGTCCGGCCTGCTGCAGCTCCGCCAGCAACGCCTCGCCAGCGGCGTCGACCGCCGGATCGCGCTTGGGGTTGATCACGCACACCGCCACCGCCCACGGCGCCATCGGTTGCGGCCAGCGGATGCCGGCGTCGTCGTGGTTCTGCTCGATCGCCGCGGCGACGATGCGGGAAATGCCGATGCCGTAGCAGCCCATCGCCAGCGTCACGGTCTTGCCGTTCTCGTCCACCACGGTGGCATCCAGCGCCTGCGCGTACTGGCGGCCGAGCTGGAACACATGGCCGACCTCGATGCCGCGCGCCAGGCGGATCTCGCCGCCGTCCTGGGCGCGCTCGCCCTCGACCACGTTGCGCAGGTCGGCGACGGCGTCCGGCTCCGGCAGGTCGCGGCCCCAGTTGACCCCGGCCAGGTGGAAGCCGCGCTCGTTGGCGCCGACCACGAAGTCGGCCAGCGCCGCCACGTCGCGGTCGGCGACCACGCGGATCGGCTGGCGCGGGCCCAGCGGGCCGAGGAAGCCCGGCTCGCTGCCCAGGTGGGCGATGATCTCGGCTTCGGTGGCCATGCGGTAGCCGGCCAGGCCGGCGACCTTGCCCAGCTTGATCTCGTTGACCGTGTGATCGCCGCGCACCAGCGCCAGCACGAAGGTCTCGCCAGCCATCACCGCCACCGACTTGACCGTGCGCTGCAGCGGGAGGCCGAGCAGCTCGGCCACCGCCTCGCAGGTCTTCTGGGTGGGCGTGGCGACCTTGCGCAGTTCCTCGCCTGCCGCCGCGCGCGGCGACGGCGTCGCGGCGACGGCGGCTTCGACATTGGCCGCGTAGTCCGAGCCGGTGGAGAACGCCAGCGAATCCTCGCCGGAGGCGGCCAGCACGTGGAACTCCTGCGAGGCGTCGCCGCCGATGTCGCCGGAATCGGCCTGCACCGCGCGGAACTGCAGCCCCAGGCGGGTGAAGATGCGGGTGTAGGCCGCCTTCATGTTCTCGTACTCGCGTGCCAGGTCCTCGTCGGTGATGTGGAACGAGTAGGCGTCCTTCATCAGGAACTCGCGCGCGCGCATCACCCCGAAGCGCGGGCGGATCTCGTCGCGGAACTTGGTCTGGATCTGGTAGAAGTTGACCGGCAACTGCTTGTAGCTGCTCAGCTCCTGCCGCGCGAAATCGGCGGCGGCCTCTTCGGCGGTCGGGCTGTAGCAGTAGTCCTGCTCCTTGCGGTCCTGCATGCGCAGCATCAGCCCGCCGAACTTGCTCCAGCGCCCGGTGGCGTCCCACAGTTCGCGCGGCTGGATGGTCGGGAACAGCACTTCCACCGCGCCGGCGCGGTTCATTTCCTCGCGCACCACCGCTTCCACCTTGCGCAGCACGCGCAGGCCCAGCGGCGACCAGGTGTACAGGCCGGAGGCGAGCTTGCGGATCATGCCCGCGCGCAGCATCAGCTGATGGCTGACCAGTTCGGCGTCGGCCGGGGTTTCCTTGGTGGTGTGCAGGTGGAACTGGGAAAGGCGCATCGAGGGGCTTCGCAGACGGCGGGTCGCCCATTTTGCCAGTCATTGCCGGCGCTGCGGGCATCGCCCGCGGCCGGCTTCGTGCGTTGGGGTCACTTGGCGGGCGCGGCGGCCGGGGTGCAGTAGGCCTTGATCGCGGCCTCGGCCACGGCCTTTTGCGAGGCGCGCTGGGATTCGTCCAGTTCCCCGTCCGGCTTGCCGTCGCCATCGCTGTCGGTGGTGATCTTGCCGGGCTTGTTAAGGATGTCCAGGTTCTTGCGTGCGGTCAGGCACTGGCCGTTCTCGGCCGGGGCCGCCGCGGGCGTCTCGGCCGGGGCGTCGCCGCGGGTGTCGACCTTGCGCACCTGGTACTTGCCGCCGGGGGGCGGGGTCTCGGCATAGTGGGTGACGCCCTGCGCGTCCTTCCATTGGTACAGGGTGGTGGCGCCGAGCATGCCGCTGACGGCGAGCAGGGGCAGGCAGCAAAGCCGGGGCAGGACGCGCATCTCGGTCTCCAGGGCGCGGCGGGAGCGCCGATTGCAGCACCCGCCGACGGGCCTGGCAAGTCGATTAGACTGACGGGATGGACTCATCCCAACCGCCCCCCCGTTCGCGCACCATCTACCTGCTGCCGAACCTGTTCACCACCGCCGGCCTGTTCTCCGGTTTCTACGCCATCATCGCCGCCGCCAACGGCCAGTTCGTGCACGCCAGCGTGGCGGTGTTCGTGGCCGCGGTGATGGACGGGCTGGATGGGCGCGTGGCGCGGCTGACCGGCACCAGCAGCGAATTCGGCGTGCAGTACGACTCGCTGGCCGACCTGGTCAGCTTCGGCATGGCGCCGGCGCTGGTGATGTACCACTGGTCGCTGTCGGCGCTGAAGTTCGACGGCAGCATGCTCGGCCGGGTCGGCTGGTCGGCGGCGTTCCTGTACGCGGCCTGCGCCGCGCTGCGCCTGGCCCGTTTCAATACCCAGGTCGGCACGGTCGACAAGCGCTGGTTCGTGGGCCTGGCCAGCCCGGCCGCGGCCGGGCTGATGATGGCCTTCGTGTGGTCCTTCGCCGACGGCTCGCTGGGCTGGGACGGCGAACAGCTGCGCTACGTGGCGCTGGGCCTGACCGTGACCGCAGCGCTGCTGATGGTCAGCCGCATCCGCTTCTGGAGCTTCAAGGGCAGCGGCGAGAAGGGCCCGCGCACCGACCGGGTGCCGTTCCTGATGCTGGTGCTGGCGCCGATCGTGCTGGCGGTGCTGGTCATCGACCTGGCGCGGGCGCTGCTGGCGATCGGCGTGCTGTACGCGCTGTCCGGGCCCTGCCTGTGGCTGTGGCGGCGCTGGCGCAAGGTGCCGGACGCGACATGAGCGAGCACGCATCCATGGATGCGCCGTTGTGGTCGGCCGAGCAGGTCGGCTGGCTGCAGGCGCTCGGCCACACCGTGTACGTGGATGCCGCAGCCGTGATCGAACCGGCCCCGCCGCCGCAAGAGGCGCCGGTGGCGCCGGTGCAGCGGTCTGGGCCGGGATCGGCGCCGCTACGGGGAGGCCACGCCGCCGAACTGCCAGCCGCCGAGATGCCGGAACGGCGGCGCGCGCCGGCGCCACCGGCTCCGGCGGTGCAGCCGGACGCGGTGCGTGCGGCGCCTGCGGCGGGCGCGCGCCGGGTCGGCCTGCGCCTGCCCGACCGGCTGCAGATCGCCCTGTTGCGCGCCTCCGGCCTCAATCCCAACGATCCGGCCACGCAGGCGCTGATGGCGACCTGGCCGCTGGACGAACTGCGCGGCAATGCCGCGGCCAAGCGCGCGCTGTGGCCGCAGTTGCGCGCGCTGCGCAAGCGGACGCCGCAATGAGCGCGCTCGGGTCGGCACCCGCGCCAGCGGCCACGCTGCGCGCCTTGCGCGAGGCCGATCTGGATGCGGTGATGGAGATCGAGCGCCGCGCCTATCCGTTTCCCTGGACCCGCGGCATCTTCCGCGACTGCCTGCAGGCCGGTTACCCGGGCTGGGTGCTGGTGGAAGAGGGCACGATCGTCGGCTACGGGGTGATCAGCGTCGCCGCCGACGAGGCGCACATCCTCAACGTCTGCGTGGCGCCGGAGCGGCAGTCGCGCGGCTACGGCCGGCTGCTGCTGCGCGCGTTGATCAAGTACGGCGTCGACCTCGGCGCGCGCCGGGTGTTCCTGGAAGTGCGTCCGTCCAATCCCAACGCGATCGCGCTGTACCACAGCGAAGGCTTCAACGAGATCGGCCGGCGCCCGCGCTATTACCCGGCCGCGAACGGGCGCGAGGACGCGCTGGTGATGGCGATCGAGCTGTTCTTCGACGGCATGTCCTGAGGCCCCTGCGCGTTCGCCGCGGGCGACGTGCGGTTTCATTTGAGCGCTGCTGCCGCCTGTGTGCGGACGTTGCCGGCACAAGCGACCGGCAATGGCGCTGGCCTGTGCCGCGCTGGCGCGATGGCACTGCACCGCGTGCGCGCCGCAACCTGATTTAGGCGATCCCGCTGCAGGCAGTCGGCGTTGTCGGCCTGGTGTTCGCTGTGGCGAGTGCACCTGTGTGTTGCGTGTCGATCGACAAGGCCTGGCGCTCACTGCCCCTGTCTGTTGCGGTTTTCCCGGCGTTTTCGCGCCCTCGCACGCGATCCCCGCAATGTCGCCTCCTGTCGGTGGGACAGCGTTGTTGTCCCGCAGCGATGGCGAGGCGGCGCGTTGCCGCGCGCAGGCGATTCGTGCGCGATGGATCACACATCGTGTGACTGGATCGTGGGGTGCTGTCGTCGCCTCTTTACACGCGCCACGCGCTCCCTACAGTGCGCGCCTCTTCGGCGCCTGCCTCCCACGAAGGCATGACCCGCAGTTGTCCGAGGGGACAGCGACCGCGCAGGCGTCGCCGTGCATTCCGCTGTCGCGGAGCACGTGCGCCTGCGTCCAAACCACGCATGCTCACGAGGTTTCCAGGATGACCACGCAGTCCCTCATCGCTTCATCGCCGCGTTCGCCGCTGCGCACGCTCGGCCTGGCCCTGTGCCTGGCCGGCCTCGCCGGCGCTGCCCATGCCGACGCCAGCCTGGAGGTCGCCAGCACCGGCTGGGCGACGCAGAACGGCGGCACCAAGGGCGGTTCCAAGGCCGCCGCCGCCGACGTCTACAGCGTCAGCACCGCGGCGCAATTGAAGGCCGCACTGAAGGCCAGCGCCGGCAGCAACGGCCGCATCATCAAGATCAACGGCATCATCGACATCAGCGAAGGCACGCCCTACAGCACCACCGCGGACATGAAGAGCCGCGCGCGCCTGGACGTGCCCACCAAGACCACGCTGATCGGTGTCGGCAGCAACGCCGAGATCCGCGAGGGCTATTTCTACGTCAAGGCCAACGACGTGATCGTGCGCAACATCACCATCGAGAATCCATGGGACCCGCAACCGGTGTGGGATCCGAACGACGGCAGCGCCGGCAACTGGAATTCCGAGTACGACGGCATGACCATCGAGGGCGCCAGCAACGTGTGGGTGGACCATGTGACCTTCACCGACGGCCGTCGCACCGACGACCAGAACGGCACCGCCAACGGCCGGCCCAAGCAGCACCACGACGGCGCGCTGGACATCAAGAAGGGCGCCAACTACGTCACCGTGTCCTACTCGGCATTCAAGTCGCACGAGAAGAACAACCTGATCGGCTCTAGCGACAGCGCTTCCAGCACCGACAGCGGCAAGCTCAAGGTGACCATCCACAACACCTTGTTCGAGAACATCTCCGCGCGCGCGCCGCGGGTGCGCTTCGGCCAGGTGCACCTGTACAACAACTACCACGTGGGCAGCACCAGCAATGCGGTGTATCCGTTCTCCTACGCGCACGGCGTCGGCAAGGAGTCGAAGATCTTCTCCGAGAACAACGTCTTCGACATCAGCGGCGTGAGCAACTGCGACAAGATCGCGGCCGACTACGGCGGCAGCGTCTACCGCGATTTCGGCTCGCTGCTCAACGGTCAGGCGCTGACCTGTTCCTGGAACAACAACATCGGCTGGACCCCGCCGTACACCTATTCGCTGCTGCCGGCGAACAAGGTGGCGGCGGACGTCAAGGCCAAGGCCGGCGCCGGCAAGCTCTGAGGAAGTCGCTGTGCCGCCGCCTGGAAGGCCGGGCGGCGGTGTGGTGTGGTCATGCTCAGTGTCGTCGCTTCGCCGGTCGACGGCGTAAGAGAATTGGAGCGTTGTTCGCGATGCCTGACGATGCGGCGTCGCGGCTGGATCCAATGGGCAGGACGCCGGCACTCTCGCAGCGAGCTCGAATTCATGTTGTAGGAGCGGCTTCAGCCGCGACCCGTTAGGGACGGAGGTCGCGGCTGAAGCCGCTCCTACAACCAGGGTGACGCTACAGCTTGGCGCGCTGCGCGCGCAGGCCGTCGAGCTGCGCGCTCCATTCGACCAGGCGCTGGCGTTCCTGCTCGACCACCGCGGCCGGCACCTTGTCGGTGAACTTGCCCAGCTTGGCCTCGCTCTTGTCCTTCTCGGACGCGACGCGGGCGATCTCCTTGTCCAGGCGCAGGCGCTCGGCATCCAGGTCGACCAGGCCTTCCAGCGGCACCAGCAGCTTCAGTTCGCCGACGATGGCGGTGGCCGCGGCCGGCGCCGGTGCGCCGTCGTCCAGCCACTGGATGGCCTCGAGCTTGAGCAAGAAGCGCAGTTGCGCGGCGAACCGCTCGACCCGCGCGCGGTCCTGCGCCTGGCCGCCCTGCAGCAACAGCGGCACCTGCCGCGACGGTGCCACCTGCAGTTCGCTGCGCACGCGGCGCAGCGCCGACACCATCGCCTTCAGCCATTCGACGTCGGCCGCGGCGCCGTCGTAGGCGGATACGTCCATCGACGCCGCGTCGGGGTAAGGCTGCAGCGAGATGGTCGGCGCGGAGATGCCCAGGCGCGGCGCCACCTGCTGCCACAGTTCCTCGGTGAGGAACGGGGTGAGCGGGTGCAGCAGGCGCAGCAGGGTTTCCAGCACGTGCAGCAGGGTGTGGCGGGTGCTGTCGGCGGCGGCCGCGTCGTCGCCGCTCAGCGCCGGCTTGGCCAGTTCCAGGAACCAGTCGCAGAACGCATTCCAGGCGAATTCGTACAGGCATTGCGCCAGCAGGTCGAAGCGGTACGCGGCGAACTGCGCCTGCGCCTCGGCCGTGACCGCCTGCAGGCGCAGCAGGATCCACTTCTCGGCATCGGTGACCGGCTGATGCAGTTGCGGGTCCCGGGTCCCGGGTCCCGGGTCCCGGCCATCCGTATTCATCAGTACGAACCGACTCGCATTCCACAGCTTGTTGCAGAAGTTCTTGTAGCCCTCGGCGCGGCCCAGGTCGAACTTGATGTCGCGGCCGTGACCGGCCAGCGCGGCGATGGTGAAGCGCAGCGCGTCGGCGCCGTGGGCGGCAATGCCGTTCGGGAATTCCTTGCGCGTGGCCTTCTCGATCTTGGGGGCGTCCTGCGGCTTCATCAGCCCAGTGGTGCGCTTGGCGACAAGGTCCTCGATGCTGATCCCGTCGATGATGTCCAGCGGATCGAGCACGTTGCCCTTGGACTTGGACATCTTCTGGCCTTGCGCGTCGCGGATCAGGCCGGTGATGTAGACGTCGCGGAACGGCACCTTGCCGGTGAAGCTGTCGGTGGCCATGATCATCCGCGCCACCCAGAAGAAGATGATGTCGAAGCCGGTGACCAGCACGCTCGACGGCAGGTAGCGGTCGAAGCCGCGCTCGGCCATAGCCTGCGGCTCCGGCCAGCCCATGGTCGCGAACGGCCACAGCTGCGAGGAGAACCAGGTTTCCAGCACGTCGCTGTCCTGGTGCAGGGCGACGTCGGCGCCGAGGCCGGCCTTGGCGCGCGCGTCGGCCTCGTCGCGGCCGACGTAACAGTTGCCGGCGTCGTCGAACCAGGCCGGAATGCGATGGCCCCACCACAGCTGGCGGCTGATGCACCAATCCTGGATGTTCTCCATCCAGTGGCGATAGGTGTTGATCCAGTTCGGCGGCACGAACTGGATCTGCCCGGACTCGACCAGCTCCAGGCCGCGCTTGGCCAGCGCATCCATCTTCACGAACCACTGGTCGGTGAGATACGGCTCGATCACCTGGCCGGTGCGGTCGCCGCGCGGCACCTGCAGCTTGTGCGGCTTTGTCTCGACCAGGATGCCGAGGTCTTCCAGATCTGCCAGTACCGCCTTGCGCGCGTCGAAGCGGTCCAGGCCGCGGTACTTGGCGGGAATACGTTCGGGGCTGAAGAGGTCATCGGGGACGAGCACGCCGCTATCGGACGGATCGTTTTTCGACAGCTCGTCGCTGATTTCCGCATGGCTGTCTGGCGCACCGATGATCTTTGCGTCCTTGGTCAGGATGTTGATCATCGGCAACCCATGCCGCACGCCGACCTGGTAGTCGTTGAAGTCGTGCGCCGGCGTCACCTTGACCACGCCGGTGCCGAACGCGCGGTCCACGTAGTCGTCGCCGATCACCGGCACGCGGCGGCCGGTCAGCGGCAGGGTCACCGTCTTGCCGATCAGGTGCGCGTAGCGCGCATCCTCCGGGTGCACCATCACCGCGGTATCGCCGAGCAGGGTCTCCGGGCGGGTGGTGGCGACCACCAGGTAGTCGCGGGTCTCGCGCAGGGTCTCGTTGCCGTCGGCGTCGTGCTCGACGTGCTCGTAGCTGGCGCCGTCCTCGAGCTGGTAGGCGATCGACCACAGGAAGCCGTCTTCCTCCACGTTCTCCACTTCCAGGTCGGAGATCGCGGTCTTCAGCACCGGGTCCCAGTTGACCAGGCGCTGGCCACGGTAGATCAGGCCCTGTTCGTGCCAGCGCACGAACGCCTCGATCACTGCCGCCGACGGCTGCGGATCCATGGTGAAGGTGCTGCGCGACCAGTCGGCCGAGGTGCCGAGGCGACGCATCTGCCGCTCGATGGTGTCGCCGGAGTGCTGCTTCCACTCCCACACCTTGGCGATGAAGCCGTCGCGGCCCAGCGAATCGCGGGTCTCGCCCTTGCCTTCCAGCGCCAGGTTGCGCGACACCACCATCTCGGTGGCGATGCCGGCGTGGTCGCTGCCGACCTGCCACAGCGTGTCGAAGCCGCGCATGCGGTGATAGCGCACCAGCGCGTCCATCAGCGTCTGCTGGAAGGCGTGACCCATGTGCAGCGTGCCGGTCACGTTCGGCGGTGGCAGCAGCACGGTGTACGGCGCGCCCTGCCCGGACGGCACGAAGTAACCGGACGCTTCCCATTGCGCGTACAGGCGCGATTCGAAGGAAGTGGGATCGTAGCTGGAGGCGAGGGTGGTCATGGAGAAGCCGGGATTGGGGATTGGTGATTCGGGATTTTTTGCCGTGCGGTGCCGATGAGGGAGTGGGGCAGGGATTCATCTCGAATCCCCAATCCCCACTCCCGGCTCCTCACATATCGTGCTTGCTGACCGCGTAGCCCTGCGCTTTGTACTGCTTCCAGCGCTCGCGCAGCGGGTCGCGCGCGGACGGGTCGGCCGGTACCACTTCCAGCACGCGGTCGCAGGCGCCCAGGTAGGGCGCATCGCGCAGGTTGATCACCAGCGGGCGCTGCGGCGCCTCGACGCCGGGCGGGACGATCAGCACCTGTGCCTCTTCTTCGTCGGCATCGGCGTCGGCGATCTGGTGCGGGATGTAGGCGTCGGCATCGAACGCCCACAGCAGCTCGTCCAGTTCCTCGGCCTGGGCCATGTCGCGCGCCAGCACCAGCGTCCACAGGTTGGCGTCGTTGGCCTTGCGCGCCAGTTCGCACACCAGCCGCAGCGGTTCGTTGAGGAACCGCGGCTTGGCGATCAGGTAGAAGTCGGCGCGCATCAGAGCTGGGATTCGTTAGTGGGGATTGGGGATTGGCAACCGCGGATCACGGCTGCCTGCTGGAGCAAGGGGTGCGGAAAGGGAGCGCTGAGGCGCCTTTCACGAATCCCCAATCCCGACTCCCCAATCACGCCGCGCCGCCCGCGGCGCGGTCGAGCAACCACTGCGACAGCAGGCCCACCGGGCGGCCGGTGGCCATGCCGCGCTTGCCTTCGTCGCTGGCCACGCCAGCGATGTCCAGGTGCGCCCAGCGCTGGCCTTCGGTGAAGCGCGACAGGAAGCAGCCGGCGGTGATCGCGCCGGCCCAGCGGCCGCCGATGTTGTAGACGTCGGCGAAGCTGGAATCCAGCAGGCCCTGGTACTCGTCCCACAGCGGCAGGCGCCAGGCGCGGTCGAACACGTACTCGCCGGCGGCCAGCAGTTCTTCCGCCAGGTCGTCGTGCTTGCTCATCAGCCCGGCGGTCTGGTGGCCGAGGGCGACCATGCAGGCACCGGTGAGGGTGGCCACGTCGATCAGCGCCGCCGGCTTGAAGCGCTCGGCGTAGGTCAGTGCGTCGCACAGGATCAGGCGGCCCTCGGCGTCGGTGTTGCCGACCTCGATGGTCTTGCCGGACATGCTGGTGATCACGTCGGACGGACGGTAGGCGTTGCCGTCGATCGCGTTCTCCACCGCCGGCACCACCACCACCAGGTTCAGCGGCAGGCGCGCGGTGGCCGCGGCGACAAAGGTGCCGATGACGTTGGCGCCGCCGCACATGTCGTACTTCATCTCCTCGATGCCGCCCTGGGTCTTCAGGTTGACGCCGCCGGTATCGAAGGTGATGCCCTTGCCGACCAGCACGTAGGGCTGGGCGTCGCCGCCACCATGCCACTTCAGCACCAGCAGCCGCGGCCGGTTGGCCGAGCCGCGCGCCACTGCCAGCAGCGAGCCCATGCCCAGCTCCTGCATCTGCGTCTCGTCGAGGATCTCGGCCTCGGCGCCGTCCACGCCCTGCGCGAAGGCGGCGGCGGTCTCGGCCAGGTAGGCCGGGGTGCACAGGTTCGGCGGCAGGTTGCCCAGTTCGCGGGCGAACGTCACGCCGGCGGCGATCGCCTCGCCCTGGGCCAGCGCGGTGGCGTCGTCGCCGTGCACGGCCAGGCGGGCGAGGCCGCTGTCGTCGGGCTTCTTCTTGCCGAGGGTGGCGGTGTAGCGGTAGCAGGCGTGGTCGCTGGCGATCACCGCCTGGCGGATCGCCCAGGCCTGATCGCGGCCCTTGACCTCCAGTTCGCTCAGGGTCAGCAGCGCACTGGTCGCCGGCCCGCTCTTGAGGGCGCGCGCGGCGTCGCCGACCGCCTTCAGGTACTGCGGCACGCCGAACTTGGCGGCGTCGCCCAGGCCCACGGCCAGCACGCGCGGTGCGCTCACGCCAGGCAGGTCGTGGAGCAGGGCGGTGGCGCCGGTCTTGCCGCTGACGTCGCCGCGCTCGGCCAGCGCGGTCAGGCGTCCGCCGCTGGCCGCGTCCAGGGCCTGGGCGGCCGGGGACAGGCGCTTGTCGGCGAACACGCCGACGACGATGCAGTCGAACGCCGCGGTGGCCGGGGCGTCGTGGTTCAGGGTGAATTCCAGGGCCATTGATCAGATTCCGTTGGCAAATCCGTACAATCGCGGACTCTTTACCCCCAGTCGGATAGGCTGGGGCAGCCGC
This sequence comes from Xanthomonas sp. F1, assembly GCF_014199855.1. Lineage (NCBI taxonomy): Bacteria > Pseudomonadati > Pseudomonadota > Gammaproteobacteria > Lysobacterales > Lysobacteraceae > Xanthomonas > Xanthomonas sp. F1. Next base: position 153,882 of record NZ_JACHOK010000003.1, read on the forward strand.
GAACGAATCCGAGAGTTTAAATCAACCCACCCCCATGCCGAAGCTCGATCGATACCTGCTGCGCGATTTCGTCCAGAGCTTCTCGGCCACCCTGATCGTGCTGCTGGTGGTCAGCGTCGGTGGTGTGCTGGTGGACATCCTGGGCAACATCGCCGATGGCCGCATCCCGGCCAAGTTGTTGTTTTCACAGCTCGGCCTGCAGTTCGTGGTGTACCTGCCGCTGATCCTGCCGCTGGCGCTGATGCTGGGCCTGCTGCTGGCGCTGGCGCGCCTGTACCGCGACTCGGAAATGGCGGTGATCACCGCCATCGGCGTGGGCCCGCGGCGCCTGCTGCGGCCGATCCTGATGCTGGTGATCCCGGTGGTGACCCTGGTCGGCATGTGCTCGCTGTGGCTGGGTCCCTGGGCCGACCGCACCTCCGACCGGCTGATCGACGAGGCCAACCACAGCCTGCTGATGGCCGGGCTGGAGGCGGGGCGCTTCACCCCGCTGTCCGATGGCGGCATCGTCTACATCAGCACCCTGTCCGGGGACGGCACCAAGCTCAGCAAGGTGTTCATGCAGCGGCAGAAGGACGGCCGCCTGGACGTGGTCACCGCGCAGCGCGGCGCGATGTTCTTCGAGGGCAAGGCCGATCGCTACCTGCGCCTGGAGGACGGCTACCGGGTCGAGGGGCCGCTGGCCGGCGATGGGTTGGACTACCGCATGATGCGTTTCGTCAGCAACGACGTGGCGTTGCCCGACCGCAACGCCGCGCGCAAGGACGACGACCCCGAACTGCTGCCCACCGGCAAGTTGATCGGCGATCCGCGCCCGCAGGCCAATGCGCAGTTGCATGCGCGCCTGGCGCCGCCGCTGCTGGCGCTGGCCTTTGCCCTGCTGACCCTGCCGTTGTCGCGCAGTTCGCCGCGGCAGCAGCGCTATGGCCGGATCATGCTGGCGTTCCTGGCCTACCTGGTCGGCACCAACCTGATGTTCCTCGGCACCCAGTGGCTGAGCACCGAGAAGCTGCCGCGCGCGCTCGGCCTGTGGTGGTTGACACTGCCGTTGCTGGCGTTGTCGGTCTGGATGTACCTGCGCGATGGCCGGCTGTCGCGGCCGCGGAGGCAGCCGGCATGAGGCTGCGTCCGAACCTGCACGATGTGTACGTGGGCCGCGCCGTGCTCGGCACGGTGCTGCTGACCTGGGCGGTGCTGCTGGGCCTGGACGTGATCATGGCCCTGTCCAACGAGTTCAAGGTCATCGGCACCGGCAGCTACAGCCTGGGCCATGCCGCCGCCTTCGTGGCCTATACGGTGCCGCGCCGCGCCTACACCCTGTTCCCGACCGGCGCGGTGATCGGCGTGCTGATGGGCCTGGGCCAGCTCGCCGCCACGTCCGAACTGACCGCGCTGCGCGCGCTGGGCCTGTCGCGGCGCCGGCTGAGCCTGGCCGCGGCCTCGACCATGGCGGTGCTGACCGTGGCGATGGTGGTCAATGGCGAGACCCTGGCGCCGTGGGCGCAGAACCAGGCCGATGCGATCAAGGCCAACGCCAAGTACAACGGCGACATGAGCATGGCCCGCTATTCGGGGCTGTGGGCGCGCGAGGGCAATACCTTCCTCAACGCGCAGGCTGGCGAAGAGCACCTGGAGGACGGCGGCGGCACCTGGCTGGAGCTGCGCGACGTGCGCCTGTACACGCTGGACGAGAGCGGCCGGCTGGCTTCGCTGACCCATGCCGCCATCGCCGAGCACCGGCACAGCGGCTGGACCCTCAAGCAGGCCTATCGCGACACCTTCGCCGAGCGCTCGGTACAACGCGAGAAGTTCGACAGCCTGCCGTGGCAATCGCGGCTGGATGCGGCGGCGCTGGCCTCGGGCCTGGCCAAGCCGCGCAACCTGTCGGCGCGCGACCTGCACACCAGCATCGAGTACCGCCGCCGCAACGGCCTGGACGCGCGCGACTACGAGGACCAGTACTGGAGCCGCTGGTTCTATCCGCTGAACGTGCTGGCGCTATGCTTCGCCGCGATCCCGTTCGCGTTCGGCGCGCTGCGCAGCGGCGGCATGGGCAAGCGCCTGTTCCTGGGCATCCTGTTCGCCCTGGTGTTCTGGCTGCTGCAGCTGTTCTTCGGACGCATGGCCGGCGCCCTGAAGTTCGACTACCGCATCGCCTACGCCTTGCCGCCGCTGGTGATGCTCACCGTGTCCTGGTTGCTGTTCCGAAAACGCAGCAGTTAGCGCGTCGCATCCATCCTGGTGCGAAAGGCGCGTATCGCGCGCCGTCGCGCGCCCATGTGCTGCGGTCAGGGCTTGGTTTTGGGCTGGCGGATCAGGCCGGTGCCGCTGGCGCGGTCGTGCCGCGCCGCAGTGGTCCCGATGTGGCAGGAGTGTTTGGCGCGCCGCCGCGCGCCCATGTGCTGCGGTCAGGGCTTGGTTTTGGGCTGGCGGATCAGACCGGTGCCGCTGGCGCGGTCGTGCCGCACCGCAGTGGTCCCGATGTGGCAGGAGCGTTTGGCGCGCCGCCGCGCGCCCATGTGTTACGGTCAGGGTTTGGCTTTGGGCAGGCGTGTCAGATAGGTGCCGCTGGCCCGGTCATGCCACGTCAGCCGTTCCCGATCGATCAGCGCCCACCAGAACCCCAGCCCGCCCAGCAGCAGCGACACCGTGCCGACCAGATAGCGCCGCCACAGCGCGCCCCAACCTGGCGCGTTGCCGTCGGCACCGTGCAGGCGTAGCCGCCACGGACGCATGCCCAGGGTCTGGCCGCCGCGACGCCAACTCAGCGTCGCATACAGGCCGGCCACCACCCAGCAGCACAGCCACAGCAGCCACTGCAGGGCGCTGAACGGAGCGATGTTCTCGCGCGGCGCATGGCCATCCAGCGTGTAGCCGAGGGTGAACAGCGCCGAGACCACGAACCACAGCGCCAGCACCGGCCAGGCGTCGTAGAACAGTGCCAGCAGCCGCCACAACAGCAGCGCGCGTGGACGTGGGGTGGAAGCGGGAGGCGGTGCGCTCATCGGCACAGCTTAGAGCCAGTCGCGCGCTTTGCGGTGGACCGCGTGTCGCGCGGCTCGCGCGTGCGCAGCCCTGCGCTCGTCCCGCCCACATCGACCTTGCGCCCCCCTGCAAAGCCGCTAGGCTTTCCCGATTCCCGATTCCCGATTCCCGATTCCCGATTCCCGATTCCCGATTCCCGATTCCCCCCACATGCCCTCCCTGCATTCCCCCGCCGAACGCCGCCAGCAGACGCAACGGCTCGCGCCGCTGCGCGAGGCCGATACGGTGGCGATCCAGCAGTTCCTGGATGCGGCCTGGGCCGAGCAGGGGTTGGCGCGGCAGAGCCTGGACAGCTACCGCCGCGACCTGGAGGGCTTCGCGCGCTGGCGCGACGGCACCGGTGGTGGCCTGGCCGGTGCCGATCGGCAGGCGCTGTTCGACTACCTGGCCTGGCGCACCGAACTGGGCTATTCGCCGCGCAGCAATGCGCGCTGGCTGTCGTCGCTGCGCGCGTTCTTCGCGCTGCGCGTGCGCCGTGGCGAGCGCGGCGACGATCCGACCGCGCTGCTGGAACCGCCGCGGCTGCCGCGTTCGCTGCCCAAGGCGCTGGCCGAGAGCCAGATCGATGCACTGCTGGCGGCGCCGGACGCGACCGCACCGGCCGGGCTGCGCGACCGCGCCATGCTCGAGCTGATGTACGCCGCCGGCCTGCGCGTCAGCGAACTGGTCAACCTGCCGGCCAATGCGGTGAATCTGCGCCAGGGCGTGCTGCGGGTCACCGGCAAGGGCAGCAAGGAGCGGCTGGTGCCGCTGGGCGAGGAATCGCAGCACTGGCTGCAGCGCTACCTGGACAGCGCACGGCCGGCGTTGACGGCCGGGCAGCCGGTGCCGGCCAGCGACGGCGTGGTGCCGCTGTTCATCGATGCCGCGCGGCGCGCGTTGACCCGCCAGCAGTTCTGGGTGCTGGTCAAGCGTTACGCCGCGGTGGCCGGGATCGATCCGGCGAGGATCAGCCCGCACGGGCTGCGCCACAGCTTCGCCACGCATCTGCTCAACCGCGGCGCCGACCTGCGTGCGCTGCAGATGCTGCTCGGTCACAGTTCCCTGTCCACCACCCAGATCTACACCCTGGTCGCGCGCGAGCACCTGCAGAGCCTGCACCGCAAGCATCATCCACGCGGTTGAGCGGGCGCCGCGACGTGCATGGCGCACGCTCAGCCTGTCTACATGGACCGTGCCGGGGGGTGTGCGACAATCCGGCGATTCGCAGCCCTCATGGATCGCCAATGCTCCGTTTTGCTTTTTGCGCGCTGCTGGGCGCGGCTTCGCTCTCCGCCTGCGCACAGTCCACCACCCCTCCGGCCGGCGCTGCCGCGGCGGCCAAGTCTGCTCCTGCCGCCAGCGGCGCACCGGGCGAGCAGCGCGTGCGCTCGGCGCTGCTGGAGCTGGATCCCAACTTCAAGCCCGATTACATCGGCGCCGCGCCGTTCCCGGGTTTCCGCGAAGTGGTGGTCGGCGGGCAGGTGCTGTACGTCTCCGACGACGGCCGCTATCTGTTCCAGGCGCAGCCGTTCGACATCCAGGAAAAGCAGTTCGCTTCCAGCGAGGGCCTGCTGAGCTACCGCCGCAAGCTGCTGGAATCGGCGCCGCGTGCCGATCGCATTGTGTTCGCCCCGGCCAATCCCAAGTACACCATCAGCGTGTTCACCGACATCGAATGCGGCTACTGCCGCAAGCTGCACAGCGAGATCGGCGAGCTCAACAAGCAGGGCATCGCCGTGGAATACCTGGCGTTCCCGCGCATGGGCCTGGGCAGCCAGGACTACAAGGACATGGTCGCGGTGTGGTGCGCGGCGGACAAGAAGAAGGCGCTGACCGACGCCAAGGCCAGCGGCAAGGTGCCGGGCGCGGCCAACTGCAAGAACCCGGTGACCATGCAGTACAACCTGGGCCAGCGCCTGGGCGTCAACGGCACCCCGGCGATCTTCGCCCCCGACGGCACCCAGCTCGGCGGCTACCTGCCACCGGCCAAACTGCGCGAAGCCCTGGACAAGCGCGCGGCCGAAGCGACCAAGGCGGGCGGAGGCCGCTGAGCGCTGGCGCGCGGGGATTGGGCATTCGGGATTGGGGATTCGCTGGAGCGCTGCTGCGGCGGATTCCGATGCGGAGCGCCACGCGTCCGGATCCGAGATCCTGAATCCCCAGATCCACTGAGATCAAAACGCCGTCAGTGCGTCCCATGGCGAGCGTCCACGCGCGGGACGCCGCTCTGCAAAGCCAGAATCCCCATCCCGGCAGCGACCCAGGCCGGGGCGTGCATTAGCGCTGGCGAACGGGGATTCGGGATTGGGGATTGGGGATTGGGCATTCGCCGAGGCGCTGCCGCAGCGGCGTCCCCGCACGGAACGCCGCTTTTGCCGATCCCAAATCCCGAATCCCGAATCCCCAATCCCGGCTTACAATAGCCAGCCCGTTTCCTCACACGGTTCCCCGGACATGATCGTCCTCGAGGGCGCTTCCGCCCTTTCGCCGTTCCGTCGCGCTCGGCTCGAAACCCGCCTGCAGTCCCTGGTTCCCGGCGTGCGCATCGTCGGCGCCTGGCACGTGTACTTCCTCGACGGCGACGACGCCGGGCAACTGGACCTGGTCGCGGCCCGCCGCATCCTGCAGGCGCAGGACGCGCCGGCGCCGGCCGACGCGGGCACCTGCTCGCGCTACGTGGTGCCGCGGCTGGGCACGCGCTCGCCGTGGTCGAGCAAGGCCACCGAACTGGTCCGCGGTGCCGGCCTGGCGATCCGCCGGGTCGAACGCGGTACCCGCCTGGACCTGGTCGGCTGGCCGCAGGCGCCGGCCGACCAAGCCGCGCTGGCCAGGCTGCTGCACGACCCGATGACGCAGTCGCTGCTGGACGGCGCCGCACAGGCGCAGGCGCTGTTCCAGGCGCCGGCGCGCGGCGAGGTCGAGCGCATCCCGCTGGATGCGTTGGAAGCGGCCAATGCGCGCCTGGGCCTGGCCCTGGCCCAGGACGAGATCGATTACCTGCGCCAGCGCTTCGGCGAGCTCGGCCGCGATCCGGCCGACGTGGAACTGATGATGTTCGCGCAGGCCAACTCCGAGCACTGCCGGCACAAGATCTTCAACGCCAGCTGGACCATCGACGGCAAGGAGCAGGACCGCTCGCTGTTCCGGATGATCAAGCACACCCACCAGCAGACTCCGCAGCACACGCTCAGCGCGTACAGCGACAACGCGGCGGTGGTGGAAGGGCATCCGGCCGCGCGCTATCGCCCGGATCCGGCCAGTGGCGAATACCGCAGCGAGGCGGTGACGCCGTCGGCGTTCTGCATCAAGGTCGAGACCCACAACCACCCGACCGCGATCGCGCCGTTCCCGGGCGCCTCCACCGGCGCCGGCGGCGAGATCCGCGACGAGGGCGCCACCGGCCGCGGCGGCAAGCCCAAGGCCGGCCTGACCGGCTTCAGCGTTTCGCACCTGCGCATTCCCGGCCTGCCGCAGCCGTGGGAGGGCGCGCGTCCGCTCAACCCGCGCATGGCGCCGGCGCTGGAAATCATGCTGGACGGCCCGCTCGGCGGCGCCGCGTTCAACAACGAATTCGGCCGGCCCAACCTGCTCGGCTATTTCCGCAGCTTCGAACTGCCGGAGACCCAGGAGCTGACCCGCGCCTACGACAAGCCGATCATGCTGGCCGGCGGCCTGGGCGCGATCGACCGCGTGCAGGTGGAGAAGATCCCGCTGCAGCCCGGCGATGCGGTGATCGTGCTCGGCGGCCCGGCGATGCTGATCGGCCTGGGCGGCGGCGCGGCCAGTTCGGTGGCCTCCGGCGACAGCGCCGAGGACCTGGATTTCGCCAGCGTGCAGCGCGACAACCCGGAGATGGAGCGGCGCGTGCAGGAGGTCATCGACCGCTGCGTGGCGCTGGGCGCGGACAACCCGATCCGCTGGTTCCACGACGTCGGCGCCGGCGGCCTGTCCAACGCCATCCCCGAACTGCTGCACGACTCCAGCGTGGGCGGGATCATCGACCTGGACCGCGTACCCAGCGACGACCCGTCGCTGTCGCCGATGCAGCTGTGGTGCAACGAATCGCAGGAGCGCTACGTGCTCGGCGTGCCGCAGGCGCGCCTGGCCGAATTCGCCGCGATCTGCGAACGCGAGCGCTGTCCGTTCGCCGCTGTCGGCGTGGCGACCGCCGAGGAGAGGCTCGTCGTGGGTTACGGAACGCTCGGGACCCGGGACCCGGGACCCGGGACCCGGGAAGAGCAAACGCAACAGCACGAGCCGGCCGCTTTGGCCGTTCCGGGTCCCGGGTCCCGGGTCCCGGGTCCCGATCAGCACCCCATCGATCTCCCCATGGACGTCCTCTTCGGCAAGCCGCCGAAGATGCATCGCGACACCCGGCAGCCGCCGGCGCCGCGTTGGCCGGAGCTGGACACCGAGGCGCTGGACCTACGCGAGGCGGGGCTGCGGGTGCTCGCCCATCCGACCGTGGCGGCGAAGAGCTTCCTGGTCACCATCGGCGACCGCAGCGTCGGCGGCCTGACCGCGCGCGAGCAGATGATCGGACCCTGGCAGCTGCCGCTGGCCGATTGCGCGATCACCCTGGCCGGCTTCGACACCCACGCCGGCGAAGCGATGGCGATCGGCGAGCGCACCCCGCTGGCCCTGCTGGATGCCGCCGCAGCCGCGCGCATGGCGGTGGGCGAAGCGATCACCAACCTGTGCGCGGCGCCGGTGCAGGCGCTGGACCAGGTCAAGCTCTCGGCGAACTGGATGGCCGCGGCCAACCACGACGGCGAGGACGCGCGCCTGTACGCCGCGGTCAAGGCGGTGGGCATGGAACTGTGCCCGCAACTGGACCTGAGCATCCCGGTGGGCAAGGACTCGCTGTCGATGCAGGCGCAATGGAGTGTGGCTGGGATTCGGGAGTCGGGATTGGGGATTGGGGAGAGCGCCGCGCGCGCGGATAGCGCTTCTGCGAATCCCGAATCTCCACTCCCCACTCCCGGCGTCAGCGAGACGCACAAAAGCGTCTCGCCCGTCTCGCTCATCGTCTCCGCCTTCGCGCCCGTCGCCGATGCGCGGGCGCAGCTGACGCCGTTGTTGGCGCGCGAGGCCGAGAGCGAGCTGTGGCTGATCGGGCTGGGCGGCGGCAAGCAGCGCCTGGGCGGTTCGGTGCTGGCGCAGGTGCATGGCGACGGTGCGCTGCCGGCCTTCGGCGGCGCAGTGCCGGACCTGGACGATCCGCAGCGGCTGCGCGCGTTCTTCGAGCTGATCCGCGATGCGCGCGAGGCCGGCATGCTGCTGGCGTATCACGACCGCAGCGATGGCGGCGCGTTCGCCGCGCTGTGCGAGATGGCGTTCGCCTCGCGGCAGGGCCTGGACATCACTCTCGATGCCTGGGGCGACGATCCGTTCCGCAGCCTGTTCAACGAGGAACTGGGTGCGGTGGTGCAGGTCGCCAGGGAAGACCGCGCCGCGTTCGCCGATCTGGTCGAGCGGCATGCGCTGACCGAGTGCGCGCAGCGCATCGCCCGGCCCAGCACCGCCGCCGCGGTGCGTGTTGGCCTGGGCGGCAAGATTTTGGCCGAGTGGCGCTGGGACGAGCTGTTCGATACCTGGTGGTCGGTGACCCACGCCATGCAGACGCTGCGCGACAACCCCGACAGCGCCGCCGAGGAACGCGCGCTGGCGCGCGATTTCGCCGCGCCCGGGCTCAGGCCCAAGTTGGCCTTCGACCCGGCCGAGGACATCGCCGCGCCGTTCGTCGCCAGCGGCCAGCGGCCGAAGGTGGCGATCCTGCGCGAGCAGGGCGTCAACGGCCAGATCGAGATGGCCAATGCGTTCGAGCAGGCCGGGTTCCGCGCCTTCGACGTGCACATGAGCGACCTGATCGCCGGCCGCGTGGACCTGGCCGATTTCGTCGGCCTGGCCGCCTGCGGCGGCTTCAGCTACGGCGACGTGCTGGGTGCCGGCCGCGGCTGGGCCACCTCGATCCTGGAGCGGCCGGCGCTGCGCGATGCCTTCGCCGCGTTCTTCGCGCGTGCGGACACCTTCGCCCTGGGCGTGTGCAACGGCTGCCAGATGCTCAGCCAGCTCAAGGACATCATCCCCGGTGCCGAGCACTGGCCGCGCTTCCTGCGCAACCGCAGCGAGCAGTTCGAGGCGCGCACCAGCCTGCTGGAAGTGGTGGAGTCGCCATCGATCTTCCTGCGCGGCATGGCCGGCTCGCGGATCCCGGTGGCGGTGGCGCACGGCGAAGGCCGCGCCGAATTCGACAGCGCCGTGGACCAGGCCGCCGCGCGGGTGGCGCTGCGTTTCGTCGATGGTCATGGCGCCGTCGCGACGCAGTACCCGCTGAACCCGAACGGCTCGCCCGACGGCATCACCGGCCTGACCAGCGACGACGGTCGGGTGACCATCCTGATGCCGCATCCGGAACGCACCCTGCGCTCGCTCAACCTCAGCTGGCATCCGGCCGAGTGGCCGGACGCGTCGCCGTGGCTGCGCATGTTCCGCAATGCGCGGGTGTGGGTGGGCTGAACCCGGCGTCGCCCCGGCGCGCTCGCCGCGATGGCGGCGCGCCTGCGCGGTCGACATCGACGGTGCCGTGTTTGGCGCCCTGATCGTGGCCTGACGATGGCGCTGGCCAGGAGTGCCGTCGGCAGCGCCATGGCGCCACGGTGGCGGCCATGCGCTGTGGGGTCCGGGATGCATACCGGACAGCGCCCGGGATCCGTCGCGCGGCGCATGCGCTGGATCGCGCGTCGCTGTGTCCGATGTGGGAGGGACTTCAGTCCCGACGCGGGACCGCGTGCAGGCCGGCCGAGCCGGCGGTTTGACCGCCGATGCCGTCGATTTCCTGTGTGTCGAGTGGGTTTCTCGTCGGCGCGTCCCGGCTTCGGATGATCTGACCGTGCGCGGTCGCGGCTGAAGCCGCTCCTACGAAAATCACGGTGCGTGGGCGCCTTGCGCGCTGCTGTCATGGCGGCAGCGTGCGTGTGCCTGCGCCATCCGCCGCCGCAAGCCAGCGAGCGGTACACGTGCCCTCTCGTGGCGCTCTCTGCTGCGGTGGCCCCATCGTGGCAGCACGCACCCGTTGTCGGGCACTCAGGTCGCTCCGCCGCGCGACCGCTCGCCCCATTTCGCGCAACCGGCGCCATGCGCCTCCGTCTGGAGCGGTTGCCGGGCGTCTGCTGACGGGCTTTGGCGCGTGTACCACCCTTTTGCGTCAAGTCCTTGACAGGAAAAGAAATCGCCTGCGGGGCGGCATGTCAAGGATGGCAAGGTGCGTGCCGAAAAATTGGCGGGACTTGGTTGTTTTCATTGATATTTATCGAAAATTTAACGAATCGAGGCTGAATTCGCGGTCTTTGTCACGGCTTGTGTCGCATCAAGTCAAAAACTTGACGTACTCGAGAGGCCGGGTTAACACTCGAGTCAGTTCCGCATTCCACCTCGGTTCATACAGCTCCGAGCAGCGACAGGCGTGAGCCTCTCGCGTCCCGGCAGGGACGTGCGGCACCAAAAAACCGACAGGGGGTCGGCCGGCCGGAACGCCGGGCGAGGGTGGCTTTTTGACCAAAAACCAGCCGAATTGAGGAGCAGTCGTCGATGAATCGGATTTATCGCAAGGTCTGGAACAACGCACTGGGGATGTGGGTGGTGGCATCGGAACTGGCCAGCGGCGATGCGCGCGGCGCCGTCGTCCGCGACCGCCGTGCCGCACGCGCACACGGCCTGGCCCTGGCCGGCGCGATCGCCCTGGCGCTGGGCGCCGGCGCCCTTCCCACCAGCGCCCAGGCGCAGGCCCTGCAGATCGGCGACAACGCCAGCGCCAGCGGCGACTACGCCACCGCGGTCGGTGCCGAGAGCAACGCCAGCGGCGCGCAGAGCACCGCGACCGGCGCGGCCAGCAACGCCAGCGGCGACGGCAGCGTGGCCAGCGGCACCCTCAGCGAAGCCAGCGGCGTGGAGGCCAGCGCGCTCGGCTACTACAGCACCGCCAGCGGCGATGGCGCGACCGCGCTCGGCGCCGAGAGCATCGCCTCCGGCGCGGCCAGCGCCGCGGTCGGCGTGGCGGCCGACGCGACCGGCGCGTACGCCACGGCGGTCGGCGGCTTCTCCAGCGCCAGTGGTTTCAACAGCACCGCGGTGGGCAACAGCGCGGTCGCGCAGGGCCGCAACAGCGTGGCGCTGGGCGCCGATGCGGTGGCCGACCGCGACGACAGCGTCTCGGTCGGCAAGGCCGGCAACGAACGCCAGATCACCAACGTGGCCGCCGGCACCGAAGCCACCGACGCGGTCAACGTGGCGCAGCTCGACGCGGTCAAGCAGACCGCCGACACCACCGCCAAGTACTTCCAGTCCAGCGGCAGCGACGCCAGCGATGCCGGCGCCTACGTCGAGGGCGCCAATGCGATCGCCGCCGGCGAAGGCGCCAACGCCATCGGCAACGGCGCCAGCGCGCTGGGCAGCGGCGCTACCACGCTGGGCGGCAATGCCACTGCGGTCGGCAGCAACGCCACCGCCGTCGGCGCCTCGGCGACCGCGGTCGGCGGTGCGCTGTCGATCGTCGACGACAATGGCGAGGTGCTGCTGGAAGGCACCACCACCGCCGCCGCGCAGGGCGCCAGCGCATTCGGCGCCGGTGCGCAGGCCAATGGCGCGTTCTCCACCGCGCTGGGCACCGCGGCGCGCGCCGACGGCACGCAGAGCACCGCCACCGGCTTCTCCGCCGCCGCCACCGGGTTGGCGGCGACCGCCACCGGCGGCTTCAGCCAGGCCGGCGGCGACTTCGCCTCCGCGTTCGGCTACGGCGCCAATGCCAGCGGTGGCGATGCCGTGGCGGTGGGCTTTTCCAGCCTCGCCAGCGGCGTGTCCAGCACCGCCGTCGGCGGCAGCGTGCTCGGCCTGTTCACCACCGAGGCGCAGGGCGAAGGCGGCAGCGCGTTCGGCGCCGGTGCCTGGGCCAACGGCGCCTTCTCCACCTCGGTCGGCTGGCTGAGTTCGGCCGACGGCGCCTCCAGCGCCGCGTTCGGTGCCGCGTCCTGGGCGCAGGCCGACGACTCCACCGCGCTTGGCTACGGCGCCAAGGCCGCGGCCAGCGGCAGCGTCGCGCTGGGCCAGGGATCGGTCGCCGATCGCGCCGAAACGGTGTCGGTGGGCAGCGCCGGCAAGGAGCGGCAGATCGCCAACGTCGCCGCGGGCACCGAGGGTACCGATGCGGTGAACCTGGATCAGCTCGATGCGGTCAAGCAGGTGGCCGACGGCACCGCGCGGCTGTTCGCCGGCAGCGGCGACGGCGCCGCGCTGGCGCAGGGTCAGCAGGCCACCGCCGCCGGCGCCGATGCGCTGGCCGATGGCGACTACACCACGGCCGTCGGCTCCACCAGCACCGCCGCCGGCCTCGGCGCCGCGGCGCTGGGCAGCGGTGCGGTCGCCAGCGGCGACCACGCCAGCGCGGTCGGCACCGATGCCACCGCGGTCGGCACCTCGGCCACGGCGATCGGCAGCACCGCGACGGTGTACGAGTACGACGCGGACGGCTTCATCGTCGGCAGCCGCGAGCAGACCACGCAAGCCCTCGGCGTGGCCGCCACCGCGGTCGGTGGCGGCGCGCAGGCGCTGGATCCGCTGACCACCGCGGTCGGCACCGGCACCTCGGCCAGCGGCGTGCAGAGCACCGCGCTGGGCTATCACGCGCAGACCTTCAACGACGGCGCCACCGCGGTCGGCGGCCTGTCCGAGGTGGCCGGCGACCTGGGCACGGCGGTGGGCTACAGCTCCCGCGCCGCCGGCGACTACGCCACCGCGATGGGCATCGGCGCACGCGCCACCGCCACCAGCACGGTGGCGGTGGGCATGAACGCGCTGGCCAGCGGCACCGACAGCGTCGCCGTGGGCGGCGTCAGCACCGCCGCGGCCAGCGCCGGCAACAGCATGGGCATCGCCGCCGCCACCGGCGTCGGCGGCATCGCCCTGGGCGCCGGCGCGCAAAGCCAGTCCGACTACGCGATCGCGCTGGGCTACAACGCCAACGTGTTCCCGAACCTGCCGGGCAATACGGACTCGGTGGCGATCGGCCACAGCGCCGGCTCGTTCGCGCCGTACACGGTGTCGCTGGGCAGTTATGCGCTGGCCTCCGGCGACGGCGGCATCGCGCTGGGCTACAAGGCCACCGCGTGGAACGCCGACAGCGTCGCGCTGGGCGCGCGCGCGGTGACCTCGACCTTCAACAGCAACGGCACGGCGCTCGGCACCGACAGCCAGGCCAATGGCAGCGACGCCACCGCGATCGGCTATGGCGCGCGCGTCAGCAGCTGGCTCGACGATGCGCGCGACCAGGCGCCGACCAATGCGGTCGCGCTTGGCGCGCATTCCTACGCCGCGCGCGACAACAGCGTGTCGGTCGGCGACGTGGCCAATGGCCTGACCCGGCAGATCACCAGCGTCGCTGCCGGCACCGAGGCCACCGACGCGGTCAACGTGGCGCAGTTGCAGGAGGCCGGCAAATACCTGCAGGCCAGCGCCGGCAACAGCGATGCCGGCGCCTACGTCGAAGGCGAGGATGCGCTGGCCGCCGGCGAGGCGGCCAATGCCATCGGCAACGGCAGCACCGCGCTCGGTGCCGGCGCCGACGCGCTCAACAACGGGGCCACCGCGGTGGGCAGCGGCGCGGTCGCGGCCGGCCAGAACAGCGCCGCCTTCGGTACCAACGCGCAGGCCACCGGGCCGGCGGCGGTGGCGGTCGGCGGGGTGGCGGTGGACGCCAACGGCGAGCCGCTGATCACCAAGAGCGGGGTAGCGGTGGATACCGGCGCCACCAGCGCCGGGGTCGGCGGTACCGCGCTGGGCGCCAGCGCCGATGCCAGCGGTTTCGCCGCCTCGGCGGTCGGCGTGGGTGCCTACGCCGGCGGCGCGCAGGCGTCGGCCTTCGGTGCGGTGGCCAACGCCACCGGCGACTACGCCACCGCGGTCGGCACCCAGAGCGCGGCCACCGGCACCAGCAGCGTCGCGGTCGGTGGTCCGGCCGACCTGATCCCGGGCCTGGGCCTGTTCGTGCAGACCCAGGCCAGCGGCGCCAACGCGGCCGCGTTCGGCGCCGGCGCGATCGCCTCGGGCGACGACTCCACCGCCACCGGCAGCATGACCGAAGCCTCGGGCCTGCAGAGCACCGCGCTGGGCTACTTCGCCTATGCGCCGGGCGACCATGCCAGCGCGCTGGGCGCGCAGTCCTGGGCCAGCGGCGCCAACAGCACCGCGCTGGGCTACTACAGCACCGCGTTCGCGGCCGACAGCGTGGCGCTGGGCGCCAATTCGGTGGCGCGCCGCGCCAACACGGTCTCGGTCGGCGATGCCGGCAGCGAGCGGCAGGTCGTCAACGTCGCCGCGGGCACGCAGTCCACCGATGCGGTCAACCTCGCGCAGCTGGATGCGGTGCGTGCCACCGCCGAGAGCACCTCCAAGTTCTTCGCCCACAGCGGCGGCACGGTCGGCGCCTATGCCGACGGCGACGGTGCGCTGGCCGCCGGCGATGCGGCCAATGCCTACGGCGCCGGCGCGGCGGCGTTCGGCAGCGGCGCGGCGGCGATGGGCGATGACGCGGTCGCGCTCGGCAACGGCAGCAGCGCCAGCGGCACCGGCGGCACCGCCATCGGCGGCCGCGGCCAGGCCTACGACCAATACAACCAGCCGATCGTCGATGCCGACGGCAAGCCGGTGCTGGTCGGCGCCAATGCCGGCGAGAACGCCACCGCGCTCGGTGCCGGCGCGCAGGCGACGGGCAGCGTCGCCACCGCCACCGGCTACGGCGCGCAGGCCACCGGCGACCACAGCACTGCAGGCGGCTACAAGGCGCGGGCGACCGGCAACTACAGCCTGGCGCAGGGCGACAACGCCTGGGCCAGCGGCGAGGACGCCAGTGCGGTCGGCGCCTACGCCTGGGCGACGGCCGATGGCGCGTCGGCGTTCGGCACCTCGGCCTGGGCCACCGGCGCCAACGCCTCGGCGTTCGGCACCGGTGCGTGGGCCAGCGGCAGCGGCGCCACCTCGATCGGCTTCAACAGCTGGGCGCCGGGGCTGAGCGCCACTGCGGTCGGCCGCGGCGCCTTCGGCTACGGCAACTACAGCGTGGCGCTGGGCTTCCAGGCGCTGGGCAACCAGGTCAACACCATCGCCATTGGCACCAATACCGTGGCCGATGCGGAAAGCGCGATCAGCCTCGGTGCCGGCAGCGAGGCCACCGCCGCCAATGCGGTGGCGCTGGGCGCCGGGGCGGTTGCCGACCGTGCCTACAGCGTGTCGGTGGGCAGCGCCGGGCAGGAGCGGCAGATCACCAACGTCGCCGCCGGTACCGAGGCCACCGATGCGGTCAACGTCGCCCAGCTGGATGCGGTGAAGCAGGCGGCGGCGACCACCAGCAAGTACTTCCAGGCCAGCGGCAGCACCGACAGCGATGCCGGCGCGCTGGTCGACGGCGACAACGCGCTGGCCGCTGGCGAAGCCGCCAACGCCACCGCCGACGGCGCCACCGCGCTCGGCGGCGGCGCCAATGCCGTGGCCGCCGGGGCGACCGCGATCGGCTTCAATGCCGTCTCCAGTGGCGTCGACGCGGTCGCGCTGGGCAACACCAGCCAGGCGTCGGGCGAGAACAGCATCGCCATCGGCAGCAACGCCCAGGCCAGCGAGATCGGCGCCACCGCCAGCGGTGCCGGCGCGCAGGCCAGCGGCACCTATGCCACCGCTACCGGCAACGAAGCGGTGGCCTCGGACAACCAGGCCACGGCGACCGGCTTCCGCAGCACCGCCTCGGGCACCGGCGCCACTGCGCTCGGCGGCTACAGCGAGGCCACCGGCTACCTGTCCTCGGCGCTGGGCTACGGCGCATTGGCCTCCGGCAGCTACGGCACCGCGGTCGGCGTGTCTTCCACCGCCTCTGGCAGCGGCAGCGTGGCGGTAGGCGAGTACAGCGTGGCCTCGGGCGCGGAGAGCGTGGCGGTCGGCGGCACCTCGTTCTTCGGCCTGATCCCGGCCGAGGCCTCGGGCGCCAACAGCGCGGCGTTCGGTGCCGGCGCCGGCGCCACCGCGGACTTCAGCAGCGCGTTGGGCAGCCTCAGCTACGCCAGCGCCGACAGCGCCAGCGCCTTCGGCTACGGCGCCTATGCGTCCGGCGTCAACAGCGTGGCCCTGGGCGCGAACTCCGAGGCGGCGCGCGACAACACCGTCTCGGTGGGGAGCGCCGGCAAGGAGCGGCAGATCACCAGTGTCGCCGCCGGTACCGAGGCCACCGACGCGGTCAACGTCGCCCAGCTCGACGCGGTCAAGCAGTCCGCCGATGCCACCGGCAAGCAGTTCAAGGCCAGCGGCGGCAGCGATCCGGCCGACGATGTCGGCAGCTACGTGGAAGGCAATTACGCCACCGCCGCCGGCGAGGCCAGCAACGCCTACGGCACCGGCGCCTCGGCGTTCGGCAGCGGCGCGCTGGCCGGTGCTCGCTACGCCACCGCGTCCGGCTACAACGCCACCGCCACCGGCGAATCCAGCACCGCGATCGGCGGCTCGCTGTACTACACCGATGCGTCCGGCAACGTGCTGCTCGACGGCACCACCACCGCCAGCGCCGCCGGCGCCACCGCGCTGGGCGCGGGTGCGCAGGCCAGCGGCACGTTCAGCAGCGCCAGCGGCGCCGGTGCCATCGCCAGCGGACTGCAGGCCACTGCCGACGGCTACAAGGCCACGGCCGGCAGCGACTACAGCACCGCGGTCGGTGCCTTCAGCGCGGCCAGCGGTACCCGCACCAGCGCGTTCGGCTACGGTGCGGCAGCGGCGGGCAACTACGCCTCGGCGCTGGGCTGGGGCAGCACCGCGTCCGGCGCGTATGCCGCGGCGCTGGGCTACAGCGCCCGCGCCACCGGCGAGGATGCGACCGCGCTCGGTGCCTCGGCCTGGGCCACGGCGGCGCAGACGACCTCGGTCGGCCAGTTCGCCTGGGCCACGGCGCAAGGCGGCACCGCGATCGGCCAGAACGCCTTCGCCTTCGGCGGCACCAATGCCACGGCGCTGGGCATCAACGCTTCTGCCAGCGGCGCCGGCAGCGTCGCCCTGGGCTCGGGCGCGCGCACCAGCGAAGCCAACGTGGTGTCGGTGGGCGGTGGCAACGGCGTCACTGCACCGGCCACGCGCCGCATCACCAATGTGGGTGCCGCAGTCAACGCCAACGATGCGGTGAACAAGGCGCAGCTGGATGCGGTGGCCACGGCCGCTGGCGACACCAGTGCGCGCTTCCAGAGTTCCGGCACCGCGGTGGCCAGCGCCAGCGGCGTGGACAGCACCGCGGCCGGTGCCGGCGCCACCGCCAGCGGCCTGCGCAGTTCCGCGCTGGGCGTGGGTAGCGTCGCCGCCGGCGCCGGTGCCACCGCCAACGGTGCCGGCAGCTCGGCGACCGGCGCGCGCAGCACCGCGATCGGCCTGCAGACCAATGCGATCGGCGAGAACGGCGTGGCGATGGGCTACAACAGCTTCGTCCGCAACAGCGGCAGCAACGGCGTCGCGCTCGGTGCCAATGCCGGCGTCTCGGCGGACAACGCGGTCGCGCTCGGCGCCGGCTCGCGCGTGTACGAGGCCGACACCGTGTCGCTGGGCAGCGGCAACGGCCGCGGCGGCCCGGCCACCCGGCGCATCGTCAACCTGACCGCCGGCAGCGTCGCCGCCGGCAGCACCGAGGCGATCAACGGCGGCCAGCTGTACCAGTCGCTGAGCAACATGGCCACGTTCCTGGGCGGTGGTGCCGGACTCGGCGCGCAGGGCCTGTTCGTGGCGCCGACCTACGTGATCCAGGGCGCCAGCTACACCAACGTCGGCGCGGCGCTGGCGGCGCTGGACGGCAAGGTCAGCGAACTGGATGCGCGCACCGGCGGCGGCAGCGCCACCGCGGCACGCAGCGCGCGCATGGTCGGCACCAGTGCGGTGGCCGCGCAGGCCACCGAGGCGGCGCCTGCGGCGTCGGCCGCCACGGCTGCAACCGCGGCGGCGGAGACGCCGGTGTCCGGCAGCATCGGCACTGCGCAGGTCGGCGAAAACGTGGCGGTGGCCTCCAGTGCCACGGCGGTGGGGACCGCCGCGCGCGCCAACGACGTCACCGGTACCGCCATCGGCGGCAGCGCGTATGCGCATGGCCCCAACGACACCGCGATCGGCAGCAACGCCAAGGTCAATGCCGACGGCAGCACCGCGGTGGGCGCCAACAGCCACATCGCGGCGGTGGCGACCAACGCGGTGGCGATGGGCGAGGGCGCCAGCGTCAGCGCGGCCTCGGGCACCGCGCTCGGCCAGGGGGCCAGCGCCACCGCGCAGGGCGCGGTCGCACTGGGGCAGGGCGCGGTGGCCGATCGCGCGCAGACGGTCTCGATCGGCAGCGCCGGCAACGAGCGCCAGCTCGCCAACGTCGCCGCCGGCACCCAGGCCACCGATGCGGTCAACAAGAGCCAGCTCGACAACGGCGTGGCCACCGCCAAGTCGTACACCGATGCGCGCTTCGGCACCATGGCCGACAGCTTCGAGGTGCTGCGCGGCGACGTCGATGCGCGGTTGCGCGACCAGGACCGCCGCATCGACCGCCAGGGGGCGATGAGCGCAGCCATGCTCAACATGGCCACCAGCGCCGCCGGCATCCGCACCCAGAACCGGGTCGGCGCCGGCATCGGCTTCCAGAACGGCGAGTCGGCGCTGTCGGTGGGCTACCAGCGTGCCTTCAGCGATCGCGCCACCGTGACCATCGGCGGTGCCTTCAGCAGCGACGACAGCTCCATCGGCATCGGTGCCGGTTTCGGCTGGTGATCCATCGCGGACGGCGGCGCGTGCCGCCGTCCGCCACGCAATGGCCTGAGGGGGCAGACCACAGGACCTTGGCTGGGCCGGCCAACGGATTCGGAAAAGGGAGTTTTTACGGCCGCAACTGTCGCCTGATCCACGAAACTTTGAAGAGGACGTCAACGTGATCGACAAGCAAAACCTTCGTATCAATGCCATCGCCGCCGCCATGCTGGCGATGTCGCTGGGAGCCTCGAGCGCGATCGCGGCCAGCGCCTCGGCGCCGCTGCCGGTCAAGGAACCGGGCAGGTCCGCGCCGGCCGATGCGGTGACCTCCAACCGCATCCTGGTGCGCTACAACGCCGGCACCGCCGCGGCCAGCGACCGCAGCGCCAAGCTGTCGGCGGTGCAGTCGGCGGTGGGCCGCGCCAGCCTCGGCGGTGGCAACGGCATTTCGCGCGCGGCCGCGGCCAGCGTGCGCGCCGAGTACGTACGCACCCTGGGCATCGGCGCGGACCTGATCCGCCTGACCGGCAAGCTGAGCAAGGCCGATCTGGACAAGGTGGTGGCGGAGATCGCCGCCGACCCGACGGTGAAGTACGCGCAGGTCGACGCCAAGCTGCGCCCGGTCGAGGTGCTGCGGGCCAAGGCGCAGGTGCAGCCGCAGTTCGTGCCCAACGACCCGCTGTATGCGCAGTACCAGTGGCACTACAGCAACGCCACCGGCGGCATCAACGCGCCGGCCGCGTGGGACGTGTCCAAGGGCGACGGTGTGGTGGTCGCGGTGCTCGATACCGGCATCCTGCCGAACCACCCGGACGTGGCGGTGAACCTGCTGCAGGGCTACGACTTCATCTCCGACGCGGCGACCTCGCGGCGTCCGACCGACGCCCGCGTGCCGGGCGCGCTGGACTACGGCGACTGGGTCGAGAACGACAACGAGTGCTACGCCGGTTCCCTCGCCGACGACAGTTCCTGGCACGGCACCCACGTCGCCGGCACCGTCGCCGAGGCCACCAACAACGGCATCGGCATGGCCGGCGTGGCGCCCAACGCCACCGTGCTGCCGGTGCGCGTGCTCGGCAAGTGCGGCGGCTACACCTCCGACATCGCCGACGCCATCATCTGGGCCTCGGGCGGCACCGTGTCCGGCGTGCCAGCCAACCAGAACCCGGCCGAGATCATCAACATGAGCCTGGGCGGCGGTGGCGCCTGCGACAGCGCGACGCAGGAGGCGATCAACGGTGCGGTGTCGCGTGGCACCACCGTGGTGGTGGCCGCCGGCAACAACACCGCCAATGCCGCCAACTTCAGCCCGGCCAGCTGCGACAACGTGGTCGCGGTCGGCGCCACCCGCATCACCGGTGGCATCACCTACTACTCCAACTTCGGCGCCAAGGTGGACCTGTCCGGTCCAGGCGGCGGTGGCAGCGTCGATGGCAATCCGGGCGGCTACATCTGGCAGACCAGCTACAGCGGCAAGACCACGCCGACCTCCGGCGACTACTACTACCTCGGCCTGGGTGGTACCTCCATGGCTTCGCCGCACGTGGCCGCGGTGGCCGCACTGGTGCAGAGCGCGCTGATCGCCGCGGGCAAGGCGCCGCTGACCCCGGCGGCGCTGGAGACCCTGCTCAAGCAGACCGCGCGTCCGTTCCCGGTGTCGATCCCGTCCAGCACCCCGATCGGCACCGGCATCGTCGACGCCAAGGCTGCCCTGGCCAAGGCGCTGGAAGAGCCGTGCGATCCGGCCACCGAACAGTGCGCGCCGCCGGCGACCGCGTTGACCAACAAGGTGGCGGTGGCGGGCCTGGCCGGAGCCGCTGGCAACGAGGCGCTGTACAGCTTCGAGGCCAAGGCCGGTGCAGTGCTGAGCTTCCTCACCTACGGCGGCAGCGGCAACGTGTCGCTGTATGTCAGCTTCGGCAAGGAGCCGGGCACCGGCAACGCCGACGCCAAGTCGACCCGTCCGGGCAACAACGAGACGGTGCGCTTCACCGCGCCGCAGGCCGGCACCTACTACATCAAGCTGGTCGGCGAGAGCACCTACAACGGCGTCAGCCTGGTCGCGCGCCAGTAAGCGCACACGGCGCAGGGAAGCGCCATGCGGTTCCAGGAACCCCGGCTCCGGCCGGGTTTCCTGCGTCTGGGGGATGGTGCCGTGTCGCCGCTGTGCGGCTGGCACCGGGCGCGGCGCAACCGTCCACCATGTCCTGCGAGGATGTCAGGCCGATGACCGCCATGGGCATGCCGATGCCGGTGTCCCTGCCTCCCGTAGACAGCGGCAGGGGCGCGCGCCGGATTCGGCGTCGGGTCATGCCGAACTGCTAAAGTCGCACGGTCATCTGGGAGGGATAGCGTGAACGCGCTCGTGAAGGACACTGCCGTTGTCGTGGAGACGCCCGAAAGCCGCATCATCGCGGCGTTGCTGGCCAAGGGCCGGCTCAAGGACGGCGACCTTGCGCGCGCGCGGCAGTTGCAGCGCGAGTCCGGCGGCAGCCTGCTGGCGCTGCTGGCACGCCTGGGCCTGGTCTCCGAGCGCGACCATGCCGAGCTCAGCGCCGAGGTCCTGGGCCTGCCGCTGCTCGACGCCAAACAGTTGCCGGCCACCGCGCCGGAGAGCCTGCCCGAGGCGCAACCGCTGTCGCTGCGCTTCCTCAAGCAGTTCCATGTGTGCCCGCTGGGCGAGCGCGACGGCGTGCTGGAACTGTGGATGGCCGATCCGCACGACGCCTATGCCGCCGACGCGGTGCGCCTGGCCACCGGCCTGCAGGTGCTGCCGCGGGTCGGCCTGCGCTCGGAGATCGACGACCTGATCGAGCGTTGGTTCGGCCAGGGCCGCAGCGCGATGGGCGCGATCGTGGAAACCGCCGACGGCGACAGCGTCGCCGCCGACGACATCGAACACCTGCGCGACCTGGCCTCCGAGGCACCGGTGATCCGCCTGGTCAACCTGGTGATCCAGCGCGCGGTGGAACTGCGCGCCTCGGACATTCACATCGAGCCGTTCGAGAGCCGACTGAAGGTGCGCTACCGCGTCGACGGCGTGCTGATCGACGGCGAGAGCCCGCCGGCCAACCTGACCGCGGCGGTGATCAGCCGCGTCAAGATCATGGCCAAGCTCAACATCGCCGAGCGCCGCCTGCCGCAGGACGGCCGCATCATGCTGCGGGTGCAGGGCAAGGAACTGGACCTGCGCGTGAGCACCGTGCCCACCGCGCACGGCGAGAGCGTGGTGATGCGCCTGCTCGACCGCGAGACCGTGGTGTTCGACTTCCACCGGCTCGGCTTCACCGACGCGTTCCTGCCGCAGTTCCGCAAGGTGCTGGAGCAGCCGCACGGCATCCTGCTGGTCACCGGCCCCACCGGCTCGGGCAAGACCACCACGCTGTACACCGCGCTGAGCCAGCTCAACACCGCCGACGTCAAGATCATCACCGTCGAGGACCCGGTGGAATACCAGATCGAGGGCATCAACCAGATCCAGGCCAAGCCGCAGATCGGCCTGGATTTCTCGCACGCGCTGCGCAGCATCGTGCGCCAGGACCCGGACATCATCATGATCGGCGAAATGCGCGACCTGGAAACGGCGCGCATCGCCATCCAGTCCGCGCTGACCGGCCACCTGGTGCTGTCCACCCTGCACACCAACAACGCCGCCGGCGGCATCACCCGCCTGCTCGACATGGGCGTGGAGGACTACCTGCTGACCTCCACCATCAACGGCATCCTCGCCCAGCGCCTGGTGCGGCGGCTGGAGCCGACCCACGCCGAGCGCTATGCCGCCTCGCCGGAGGAGATCGAGAAGTTCGAACTGCGCCGGCTGCAGCCGGAAGGCGAGATCTTCCTGTACCGCCCGCGGCCCTCGGCGATCGCGCCGACCGGCTACGTCGGCCGCACCACGATCATGGAATTTCTGGTGATGAACGACGTGCTGCGGCGTGCGGTGATGCGCCATGCCGGCATGGGCGAGATCGAGCAACTCGCGCGCGAGGCCGGCATGCGCACCATGTACGAGGACGGCCTGGCCAAGGCGCTCAGCGGCCAGACCACGATCGAGGAAGTCCTGCGCGTGACGGAGGAAACCTGATGCTGTTGTCGCGCAGGTCCGTCGCACCCACCCGCTCGCTCGCCGCTTTGCGTCTGTGCGCACGCAATGCGTCATTGTTGTTTTCCGGGTCCCGAGTCCCGGGTCCCGGGTCCCGCACCTGATGCCGCTCTATCGCTACAAAGCCCTGGACTCGCACGGCGAGGTCCTGGAAGGGCAGATGGAAGCCGCCAGCGAGGCGGACGTGGCGCTGCGCCTGCAGGAGCAGGGGCACATGCCGATGCAGGCCAAGCTCGCCGCCGAGGGCGGTGGCACCTCGCTGCGCGGGTTGTTCCGGCCCAAGCCGTTCGACGGTGCGGCGCTGGTGCAGTTCACCCAGCAGCTGGCGACCCTGCTCGGCGCCGGCCAGCCGCTGGACCGCGCGCTGTCGATCCTGCTCGAACTGCCCGAGGACGAACGCTCCAAGCGCACCGTCGGCGATATCCGCGACGCGGTGCGCGGCGGCGCGCCGCTGTCCACTGCGCTGGAGCGCCAGCACGGGCTGTTCTCGCGCCTGTACATCAACATGGTGCGCGCCGGCGAGGCCGGCGGCAGCCTGCACGACACGCTGCAGCGCCTGGCCGAGTACCTGGAGCGCAGCCGCGAACTGCGCGGGCGGGTGATCAACGCGCTGATCTACCCGGCGATCCTGGTCAGCGTGGTCGGCTGCGCGCTGCTGTTCCTGCTCGGCTACGTGGTGCCGCAGTTCGCGCAGATGTACGAGAGCCTGGATGTGGCGCTGCCGTGGTTCACCCAGGCGGTGCTGAGCGTGGGCCTGTTCGTGCGCGACTGGTGGATCTTGCTGCTGGTGGTGCCGGGCGTGACCCTCCTGGCGGTGGACCGCAAGCGCCGCGATCCCGCGTTCCGCGCCAGTTTCGATGCCTGGCTGCTGCGCCAGCGCTTCGTTGGCGTGCTGATTTCGCGACTGGAGACCGCACGCCTGACCCGCACCCTCGGCACCCTGCTGCGCAACGGCGTGCCGTTGCTGGCGGCGCTGGGCATCTCCCGCAACGTGCTGTCGAACCTGGCGCTGACCGCCGACGTCGCCGCCGCGGCCGACGACGTCAAGAACGGCCACGGCCTGTCGGCGTCGCTGTCCAAGGGCAAGCGCTTTCCGCGCCTGGCGCTGCAGATGATCCAGGTCGGCGAGGAATCGGGCGCGCTCGACATCATGCTGCTGAAGACCGCCGACACCTTCGAACAGGAGACCGCCCAGGCCATCGACCGCCTGCTGGCCGCGATGGTGCCGGCGATCACCCTGGTCCTGGCCTCGGTGGTCGGCCTGGTGATCATCTCTGTCCTCGTCCCGCTCTACGACCTCACCAATGCGATTGGGTGAGGCCATGCGCTTGCGAACCGCAGGTTCGCGCATGGCCGAACGCCCGGCCATGGATGGCCGGGCCGGTCTGTCCGGAGCCGGCAATGCGACGCCATGGACGGCAGCGGCCGTGCCTGATGCGTCCGCACGGTGCGCCATGGCGCATGTGGCGCCGAACGCCCGGCCAGGGATGGCCGGGCCGGTGGTTCCGGCGCTCGTGATGCTGCGCCATGGATGGCCGCGCAGGCGCGTCGCGCAGCGGACGAACGAATCGAAAGAGGCCATGCGCGTGCGAACCGCAGGTTCGCGCATGGCCGAACGCCCGGCCATGGATGGCCGGGCCGGTCTGTCCGGAGCCGGCAATGCGACGCCATGGACGGCAGCGGCCTTGCCTGGTGCGTCCGCGCGGTGCGCCATGGCGCCTGTGGCGCCGAACGCCCGGCCAGGGCTGGCCGAGCCGGTGGTTCCGGCGCTCGTGATGCTGCGCCATGGATGGCCGCGCAGGCGCGTCGCGCAGCGGACGAACGAGTCGAAAGAGGCCATGCGCTTGCGAACCATCGGTTCGCGCATGGCCGAACGCCCGGCCATGGAGGGCCGGGCCGGTCCATCCGGAGCCGGCAATGCGACGCCATGGACGGCAGCGGCCTTGCTTGCTGCGTCCGCGCGCTGCGCCATGGCGCCTGTGGCGCCGAACGCCCGGCCTCGGCCGGGCCGCTGGCGGCGGCCCTCGCGGACTGTGACGCCGCGCGTTCCCGCGCGGGAACCTTCCGCCGCCGCCCCTGTCCCATTGCCTGCGGCGCCGCGCGTGCCGGCCGCGGCCGTGCGTGCGCGCGGCACGGATCCTCCGTCGGCCTGTGTGACGGCGTGCGTGACGCGCCGCTGTACCGCCGTCCGGCACCGGCTGCCATCGTCACCGTGTTCGGCTACATAGGTCTTCCACCGCAAGGATCCATGCAATGCGCACTCTCCGCCGCTCCCTCACCCGTTCCCCGTCCGCCGCACGCCAGGCGGGCATGAGCCTGCTGGAAATCATCATCGTCATCGTGCTGATCGGTGCGGTGCTGACCCTGGTCGGCAGCCGCGTGCTCGGCGGCGCCGACCGCGGCAAGGCCAATCTGGCCAAGTCGCAGATCCAGACCATGGCCGGCAAGATCGACAACTACCAGCTCGACACCGGCAAGCTGCCGTCCAAGCTCGACGACCTGGTCACCGCGCCGGGCGGCGTCAGCGGCTGGCTCGGTCCGTACGCCAAGCCCGCCGAGCTGAACGACCCCTGGGGCCACCCGATCGAGTACAAGGTGCCCGGCGAAGGCCGTCCGTTCGACCTGATCAGCCTGGGCAAGGACGGCCAGCCCGGCGGCAGCAGTTACGACGCCGACATCAAGTACGAGTGATCCGGCGCCGTGATCCGGGCCCCTGCCGGCGCGCTGCGCTTCGGCGCGCCGGCGTGCGCGCCGGAGGCGCGTGCGCGCATGCGCGGCGTGTCGCTGCTGGAGATGCTGCTGGTGGTGGGCCTGATCGCGATCGCCGCGCTGCTGGCGGCCTCGGTGCTGACCGGCGGCATCGACGGCATGCGCCTGCGCTCGGCGGCCAAGGAGATCGCCTCGCAACTGCGCTACACCCGCACCCAGGCGATCGCCAGCGGCCAGCCGCAACGCTTCCTGATCGATCCGCAGGCGCACCGCTGGCAGGCGCCCAACGGCCGCCACGGCGAGATCCCGCCGTCGCTGACGATCCGCTTCACCGGCGCGCGCCAGGCGCAGCGCCGCGACGGCGAGGGCGCGATCCAGTTCTTCGAGGACGGCGCCTCCACCGGCGGGCGCATCGAGCTGCAGGCGCGCCAGGCGCGCTGGCGCATCGACGTGACCTGGCTGACCGGCGAGGTCACTGTCGGGCGTGCGCCGGACCAGGCGGGCCCATGAACCGCCAGCGCGGCTACACCCTGATCGAGGTGATCGTGGCGTTCGCGCTGTTGGCGCTGGCGCTGACGCTGCTGTTGGGCTCGCTGTCCGGCGCCGCACGCCAGGTGCAGCGCGCCGACCAACTGAGCCGCGCCACCCTGTATGCGCAATCGCTGCTGGCCGCGCAGGGCGTGGAGCAACCGCTGCAGCCGGGACGCAGCCAGGGCACGCTGGACGAGGGCCGCTACCGCTGGACCCTGGACGTGGCGCCCTACGCCGACCCGCGGCGGCCGCCCGACGCCGCGGTGACGCCCGGTGCGCCGAGCTTGCTGCAATTGACCCTGCAGGTGCGCTGGGGCGATACGCCGGCGCAGGCGCTGCAGTGGAAGACCCTGCGCCTGGTCGCCCCGCAAGGCAACGGGGTGCCGCAATGAACACGCGTGCGCCGCACCGCGCCACCGCGCGCGGCTTCACCCTGATCGAAGTGCTGCTGGCCACGGTGCTGCTGGTCGGCGGTCTGACCCTGGCCTTCGCCACGCTGCGCTCGGCGATGGCGATCAGCGGCCGCGGCGAGGCGATCGCCGGACGCAGCGAACGCATGCGCGCGGTCGAGGGTTTCCTGCGCCGGCGCCTGAGCGGCGCACAGTCGCTGCCGCTGGACATCGACACGCACACCTTGCAGCCGGTGCGCTTCGTCGGCGAACCGCAGCGCATGCAGTTCGTCGCCGATCTGCCCGAGTACCTCGGCCGCGGTGGCCCCTATCTGCACGATCTGCGGGTCAGCGGCGAGGGCGACCATCGGCAACTGGCGATCGCGCTGGTGCAGGTGCAGGCCGGCAAGCAACTGGCCGAGACCCCGCCGCGTCCCCCCGAGCCGCTGGCGCGCGACCTGCGCGAGGTGCGCTTCCGCTACCGTGGCCTGGACCCGGAGCGCGGCACCATCGGCCCCTGGCAGGAGCGCTGGGAGCGCACCGACACGCTGCCGCTGCTGGTCTCGATCGAGTTGCGCAGCGGCGATGGCACGGCGTGGCCGCCGCTGGTGGTGGCGCTGCGCCAGGCCGGCGGCGCGGAGATGCGGCAGTGAGCGCGGCGTATCGCCACCGCGGCGCCGCGCTGGTGCTGGTGCTGTGGCTGATCGCGCTGCTGACTGCGCTGATCGGCGCCTTCGCGCTGACCGCGCGTACCGAGAACCTGCAGGGCAAGGTGCTGGGCGACGGTGCCGAGGCGCAGGAGCGCGCCCGCGCCGGCCTGGAATACGCGCTGACCCGGCTCGCCGGCACCCCCACCCAGCCGGGCTGGCGTGCCGACGGGCGCCGCTACCGCTGGCAGTACGAAGGCGCCACGGTCGACCTGCGGGTCACCGACGAGAGCGGCAAGGTCGATCTGAACATGGCCGACGCGCCGCTGCTGGCGGCGCTGGTGCGCGCGGTCGGCGAGGATCCGCAGCGCGCCGAGCGCATCGCCGCGGCGATCGTGGACTGGCGCGACCCGGACAACCTGACCCAGCCCAACGGCGCCGAGGATCCGGACTATGCCGCCGCGGGCCTGCCCTACGGCGCCAAGGATGCGCCGTTCGAGAGCCTGGCCGAGCTGCAACTGGTGTTGGGGATGGACCCGGAGCTGTACGCCAAGCTGCTGCCCAACCTGACCCTGTACGGCGGCGTGTCGCGGCCGACGCCGGACTTCGCGCCGGGGCCGGTGCTGACCGCGCTCGGCCTGGACGCACAGCAGGTGCTGGCGCAGCGCGAACGCACCGACCAGACCCAGCTCGGCATGGTCGGCATGGGCGGTGGCGGCACCTATAGCATCGAAAGCCGGGCGCGGCTGGGCAATGGCCGCGAGGGCGTGTTGCGCGCGGTGGTGCGCCCAGGCTCGTCGGCGCTGCCGGGCTCCGCCTACACTGTGTTGCGTTGGCAAGAAGGAACGACGGTGCGATGACGGCGTGGCGCGACACGATGGACAAACTTGGCGTACGCATCGCCCCCGGTGCGGGCGGGCTGCTGGCCTGGTGGCAGCGCTCGCTGATGGCGTGGCTGCCGCCGCGCTGGCAGCTGCAGTTGGGCTGGTCGCAGGCGCGGCTGCTGCTGTGGCGCGAGGGCGAGCAGCTGATGCTGGCGCGGCAGGTCGAGTCCGAACTGGGCGCGCCGCTGGCGCTGCCGTGGCCGCTGCTGCCCGCCGAACTGGAGGCGCTGCTGGGGCCGCGCCTGGCGGCGCTGCCGCGGGTCTGGCTGCTGCCGGCCGAGGCGGCGCTGCAACGCCGGCTGCGCCTGCCGGCGGCGGCGGCCGAGCACCTGCGCGAGGTGGTGAAGTTCGAGATCGACCGGCAGACCCCATTCCAGGCCGACCAGGTGATCTACGACGTGCGCGTCGACGGCCGCCGCGACGACGCCCAGCTCGACGCCGAACTGGTGGTGGCCCCGCGCCGCGTGCTGGACGACCTGCAGGCCAGCGCCGGCGCGCTGCGCCCGACCCTTGCCGGCATCGACGTCGCCGGCAGCACTGGCGCACCGCTGGGGGTGAACCTGCTGCCGCAGGAACAGCGCCACCGCCGTGCCGACCCGATGCGGCGCTGGAACGCGATCCTCGCCGCCACCGCGGTGCTGGCGCTGTGCGCGGCCGGCTGGCAGTTGCTGGACAACCGCCGCGACGCGCTGGAGCACCTGCGCACGCAGGTGGACAGCGGCGCGCAGCGCGCGCGCGCGGTCGCCGCGCAGCGCCAGCAACTGGTCGACCTGGTCGAAGGCGCCGCGTTCTTCGACCAGTTGCGTGCCGAGCGCCCGGCCTCGGTGGAGGTCTGGAACGAACTGAGCAAGCGCCTGCCGGAGGGCACCTATCTGGAGAAGTTCTCGATCGAGGGCAATCAGTTGCAGTTGATCGGCCTCAGCAGCGAAGCCTCGTCGCTGGTCGGGCGGCTGGAAGGCTCGCCGCTGTGGCGCACGCCGTCGCTGACCGGCGTGCTGCAGGCCGACCCGGGCAGCCACCGCGACCGCTTCACCCTCACCGCCGAGCTGGCCGGGACCAAGCGCAAGGAGGCCGCCGATGCCGGTGCAGGTCGATAAGCGCGACCGCTGGCTGGCGCTGGGCCTGCTGCTGGCGGCGCTGGCGCTGGGCTACCTGGTGCTGGTGCATCCGTGGTGGACCGTGCCGATGCGCGAGGTCGATACGCAGATCCAGGAACTGCAGCAGCGCGAACTGCGTGTGCGCATGCAGTTGCAGCAGGCGCCGCAGGTGGCGCAACGGCTGCAGCAGGCGCAGCGCGAGCTGGCCACGCGCCCGGGTTTCCTGCGCGAGACCTCGGCCGAGCTGGCCTCGGCCGGCCTGGTGCAGCGCCTGGAAAGCGCGGTGGCCACGGCCAGCCCCGGCAACCGCAGTTGCGCGATCAGCAACCGCTCGCCGCTGGCCGCCGACAACCGCAGCGACCGCTTCACCCGCGTCGCGGTGCAGGTGCGCCTGCGCTGCGGCACGCCGGAACTGGCCGCGGTGCTGCATGCGCTGGAAAGCGGCACGCCGGCGTTGTTCATCGACAACCTCAACGTGATGGCGCAGCGCTACCAGCTCTCGCCGGGCGAGAGCGGCAACGGCCTGGACGTGGCCTTCGAACTGGCCGGCTACCTGCGTCCGAACGCGATGCCGGCGCCACCGGCGGCGTCCGCCGCGGCCGACCCGTCCGCAGGGACGGCCCCCCCCGCCGCCACGCCCGCGCCCTCCGACACGCCGGTCATGAACGCCGGCGGGTCCGCCGGCGCCGGGCCGAGCGAGCCGGCTTCCACGCCGTCGTCGCCTGCGGCGCCCAGCGCGACGAACCTGCCCGCGACGCCGGGCACGCCCAATGCCGCGGATGCGCCATCGGCGCCGAATGCGCCCAACGGGCTGCCGCAGCAGGTGGAGGGCCGCCATGCGAATTGAAGCGATGGGCCTGCGCACCGTGTGGCTGGGCACGCTGGCGCTGTGGGGCCTGCTGATCTGGGCGCTGGGCCTGGGCGGGCTCGGCGAGCGGGTGGCGCCGCTGCCCGACGATCCGTCGATGCTGCAGCGGTTGCCGAGCCTGCCCGCGGCCACCGCGCATCGCCTGGGCGATTTCTCGCAGTACGGCGAGATCGCCGCGCGCCCGGTGTTCGCCGAGGACCGCCGCCCGCATCCGTTCTTCCTCAGCGCCGATAGCGGCCAATCCGCCGCGCCCAACGTGCGCCTGACCGGCGTGCTGCTCACCGACGGCTTCAAGATGGCCACGCTGACCACCGAGCAGGGCGAGTCGCTGCGCCTGCAGGAAGGCGGTGACGCCGTGCAAGGCTGGCGGCTGCTGTCGCTGGCGCCGCGCCAGGCCACGGTCAGCGGCAGCGGCGGTACCCAGACCCTGGAATTGAAGGTGTTCGACGGCAAGGGCGGGCAACCGCCGACCGTGCTCGGCCAGGCCGGGCGTGCGGCCGCCGGGCAGGGGCAGATGCCGCCGCCGGCGTCCGCGCCCAACGGCCAGGCCAACGCCACCGCGCCGCGCCCGCCGAACCAGCCCGCCAACCCGGTGCCGAACCAGGCGCCGACCCCGAGCGCGCCCCAGCCGTCGTCGCCGGCCCCGTCGTCGGAGCAACTGCAGGCCATCCGCGAGCGGATCGAAGCGCGCCGCCGGCAATTGCAGCAACAGCGCCAGAACAACCCCTCAGGTCAGAACCCTTGAAGAGTGATCGCATGACGCCGCGTCTGTTTTCCCTGTTCCTCGCCATCGGCCTGGTGGCCGGCTGCGCCACCACGCCCTCGCCGGACGTCCGCCGCGGCGCCGCGATCAATCCCCAGGTCGGCGCGGCCGGCAGCACCCAGACCGACGGCCAGGGCGGCCCGGCCGATCCCAACGCCTTGCCCGAGCGCGCCACCCCGGTGATCCGCCGCGGCAGCGGCACCATGATCAATTCTGCGGCCGCCGCCGCGCCGGCACCGTCGCTGGGCAACGCCAGTAGCGGCAGCGCCACCTTCAACTTCGAGGGCGAATCGCTGCAGGCGGTGGTCAAGGCCATCCTCGGCGACATGCTCGGGCAGAACTACGTGATCGCGCCGGGCGTGCAGGGCACGGTCACCCTGGCCACGCCCAAGCCGGTGTCGCCGGCGCAGGCGCTGAACCTGCTGGAGATGGTGCTGGGCTGGAACAACGCGCGCATGGTCTACAGCGGCGGCCGCTACAACATCGTCCCCGCCGACCAGGCCCTGGCCGGCACGGTGGCGCCGAGCACCGCCTCGCCGGCCAACGCGCGCGGCTTCGAAGTGCGCGTGGTGCCGCTGAAGTACATCTCCGCCAGCGAGATGAAGAAGGTGCTGGAGCCGTACGCGCGGCCGAACGCCATCGTCGGCATCGACGGCTCGCGCAACGTCATCACCCTGGGCGGCACCCGCGCCGAGTTGGAGAACTACCTGCGCACCGTGCAGATCTTCGACGTCGACTGGCTGTCGGGCATGTCGGTGGGCGTGTTCCCGATCCAGTCGGGCAAGGCCGAGCAGGTGGCGGCCGACCTGGAGAAGGTGTTCGGCGAGAACAGCAAGACCCCCAGCGCCGGCATGTTCCGCTTCATGCCGCTGGAGAACGCCAACGCGGTGCTGGTGATCACCCCGCAGGCGCGCTACCTGGACCAGATCCAGGAGTGGCTGGACCGCATCGACAGCGCCGGCGGCGGCGCGCGGCTGTTCTCCTACGAACTCAAGTACATCAAGGCCAAGGACCTGGCCGATCGTCTGGCCGAAGTGTTCGGCGCCGGCGGCGGCAACCGCGGCGACTCCAACGCCTCGCTGATGCCGGGCTCGCAGATGAGCCAGTTGAACGGTGGCGGCCTGGGCGGCTTCAACGGTAGCGACAGCAGCCTGGGTGGCGGCAGCTCCGGTGGCAGCCTGGGCAGCAGCGACAGCCTGTCGGGCGGCAGCAGTTCTTCCGGCAGCAGCAGCGGCGGCCTCGGCAATGGCAGCCTGCAACTGTCCCCGCGCACGTCCGGCAACGGCAGCGTGACCCTGGAAGTGCAGGGCGACAAGGTCGGCGTGTCGGCGGTGGAGGAAACCAACACCTTGCTGGTGCGCTCCACCCCGCAGGCCTGGCGTTCGATCCGCGACGTGGTCGAGAAGCTCGACGTGATGCCGATGCAGGTGCATATCGAGGCGCAGGTGGCGGAGGTCAATCTGAGCGGCGATTTGCAGTACGGCGTCAACTGGTACTTCGAGCAGGCGGTGAATGCATCGTCCACTGCCAACAATATCGGCTTCAGCGGCGGTGGCGCCAATTTGCCTAGCGCGGCGGGTCGCAAGATCTGGGGCGATATCGCCGGTGCCATCACCGGCAGCAGCGGGTTGGGCTGGACCTTCCTCGGCAGGAACGCCGCGGCGGTGATCACTGCGCTGGACAAGGTCACCGACGTCAAGCTGCTGCAGACGCCGTCGGTGTTCGTGCGCAACAACGCCGAAGCCACGCTCAACGTGGGCACGCGCATCCCGATCAATTCGGTCAGCGTCGACACCGGTCTGGGCACCGGCACCACCTACTCGTCGGTGAACTACATCGATACCGGCGTGATCCTGAAGGTGCGTCCGCGCGTGACCAAGGACGGCATGGTGTTCCTGGACATCGTGCAGGAAGTCAGCTCGCCCGGCGCGGCGCCGACCAACTGCAGCACCAACGCCGGCACCAGCACCGCCTGCAACGTGCCGATCAACACCCGCCGGGTCAAGACCGAGGCGGCGGTGCAGAGCGGCGACACGATCATGCTGGCCGGCCTGATCAGCGACAGCACCACCGACGGCAGCAACGGTGTGCCGTACCTGAGCAAGCTGCCGGTGGTCGGCGCGCTGTTCGGGCAGAAGACCCAGGACAAGACCCGGCAGGAAGTGATCGTGCTGATCACGCCATCGATCGTGCGCAACCCGCAGGAAGCGCGCAATCTCACCGACGAGTACGGGCAGAAGTTCAAGGCCATGGAGCCGCTGCCGGCACGCGGCAAGAAGTAAGCGGGTGAGCCTGCCCATCGTGCTGCTGGCGGTCGGCGTCGACGACGTCGCGCTGGACGCCTGCCTGGGCGCGTTGGAAGCGAACACCCCGGCCGGCACCCGCGTGTGGCTGGCGGACGATGCACAGGCCGGCCCGCGCGGCATCCGGGTGATCGAGGCCTGGCTGGCGCGCACGCGCCTGCAGGCCGACTACACGCGGCGGCCGCGCATGCTCGGCGAGGTCGCGCATGTGGACGAGATGCTGCGTGCCTGCGGCGACGCCGACGTGGCGGTGCTGGCCGCCGATGCGCAGCCCGGGCCGGGCTGGTTGCTGCAGTTGAGCGCTTGCCTGGCGCGGGATGCGGCCATCGCCAGCGCCACGCCGTGGAGCAATGCCGGCGAAGCCTGCGCGTGGCCGCGGCTGGGCGAGATCAACCCGCTGCCCGAGGACCCCGAGCGCCTGGCACGGGCGTGCGCGGCGCTGCCGCCGCTGCATCCGGAACTGCCGTCGGCGGTGTGCCATGCGGTGATCCTGCGCGGGGTGGCGCGGCAGCGCGCCGGCGGGCTGGATGCCAGCAGCTACGGCTCCTGGTATGCGGCGCTGACCGACCTGTCGCTACGCATGGCCGGGCTCGGCTGGCGCAACGTGCTGTGCGAGACCGCGCATGTCGCGTGCAGCGGCGAAGGCCGCGCCGCCGACGGCGACATGGACGCGCTGGCCACGCGCTGGCCGGCCTGGCACGCGCGCCTGGCCGGGTTCCTGATGCACGATCCGCTGCGCGCCTGCCGCGAGGAGTTGCAGCGCCTGTACGACACGCTGCCGCCACCGGATCCGCAACGTGCGTTGTTCGATGCCTAGTGCGTCGTCCCCCGACCTGCAACTCGCGCATCGCTGGACCCAATCCGGCCGCATCTCGCTATGGCGCTATCTGGAGAACGAGCGCAATTATCCCGGCTGGCATCTCAACGCAGATTCGGCTGGATGCCAGTCACTGCTGACGTTGCTGGACGCATTGGCTGCCGACGGCGTCGGTTCCCGCACGCTTCTCATCACTGCACCCAGCAAGGCCGAACTGGGCGTGCCGAACAATCGGCGGGGTCTTGCCGCTTGGGTGGCGCCGGAGAAGCTGCGCCTCACGCTGTCCACGACCGACGATCACTGGTCTTTTCCCGTAGACGCGGAGCCGGCTGCACTTGAGATCGGCTCGGGATGGCTTGCGGCGCTGCGGGAAGGCATCGCCGGCATTGCGAAGGGGCGGGGCGACTACGCCATCGGCAAAGGCAACCATCGTCTATGGTTCTGGTGGTGAGGCGGAAATTGCCGACGTGCGCCTGTTCTAGGGTTGTTTGTGCGTTGCTCCCCGACCCCTCGGCTGGCGTGGCAGCCCGTCACGGCTGATATCGCGATCAGACCCAGCGGCGTCGCTGCTGGGTCCTGGGTAGGAGCGGGTGCGGCCCGCTGCGTCTCCGCCTCGTGTCGCGATAGCGAACAAGGCCAGACTCACTCCGGTGGCGCGTAGACATCTACCGACACTTCCAGCACGTCGTGGCGCCAGGATTCGATGTCGAATTCCACGGCACGTCCATCGGGATCGTAGCTGACGCGTTGCAGGCGGAAACAGGGCGTGCCGGCGGTGGATTGCAGCAGCACGGCCTGCTCGGCATCGAGCGTGGCTGGATACATCGACAGCCGGCTGCGCGCCTGTCGCAATCCCAGGCGTTGGGTCAGCACGGCGCTCAGCGAGCCGGCCAGGTCGTGGTCGAGCAGGCGTGGCGCCCACGCGGCCAGGATCGCATTGGTTTCCAGCAGCACCGCGCGCCGCCCGATCCAGCGCCGGCGCCGCAGCACGAACACCTCGGCATCCGGATCGTCCAGGTGCAGGTGCCGGGCGAGCGCCGGGCCGGCCGGCTGCCGCTGCGCGGCGAGCAGTTCGGTGCGCGGCACGCCGCCCTGTGCGGCCACGTACTGCATGAAGCCGGCGATGCTGTTGGGGTCGTGGCGCACCCGCGGTGCACTGACGAACCAGCCGCGGCGGTTCTCGCGGTAGATGTGCCCGTCCGATTCGAGTTGTTGCAGGGCCTCGCGCAAGGTGATGCGGGTGCAGCCGAACAACGCGGCGAGTTCGCGCTCCACCGGCAGGCGCTGGTCGGCGCGCCATTCGCCGGCGGCGATGCGTGCCAGCAGCGCATCGGCGATGCGTTGGCCGAAGCCGGCGGCGGTGGCGAAGCTCATGCGAAGTCCAGGGCGTGGCGAAGCGTGGCTGACAAGACTACGCTGCCGGCAGGCATGCGGACGACGCGTGGTCTCTGATGGTCGCGTGATGTCTGCGCGGCTCCTGCGCGCCGTTCGCATCAAGCTGACGACGGCGCGCTGCGCCTCCAGTCAGCAAAGAGAGACTGGCATGTCAGCTGACGGATCGCGCACGGCGCAGGTCGGCCTGCCACAGCCGCAGTCCGTACACCGCCAACGCCACGAATCCGGCGTACAGCGCCGCGGTGGGGTACAGCCCCTTGTACACGAACACGCCGACGTAGACGCAGTCCAGCACGATCCACAGGACCCAGTTGGCGATGCGCTTGCGCGCGGCCCAGACGCTGGCGACCACGCTGAAGGCCGACAGCGCCGCGTCCAGCCACGGCAACGCCGCATCGGTGTGCCGGTGCATCCACCAGCCCAGCAGCACCGCGCCGGCGGCACCGGCGAGCAGCGAGCGTACGCCTTCGCCCCACGGCAGCGGCCCGACCTGAACCTTGCCGTCGTCGCCCAGTCCTTTGCTCCAGCGCCACCAGCCATAGCCCTGCAGGACCACGTATAGGCCTTGCAGCAGCATGTCCGAGTACAGCTTCCACTGATAGAACAGCCACGCGTACAGCAACACCGCCACCACGTTGACCGGCCAGCACCAGCGCACCCGCCGCGCGGTCAGCCACACACCCAGGACGTTGACCAACACGGCGAGCAGTTCGAGAGGAGACATGGTGGGGAGGCCGGGATTGGGGAGTGGGGATTCGGGATGGGACGGTTCGCGAGTGCGCAGCATTGCGCGCTTTTTTGTAGGAGCGGCTTCAGCCGCGACAGGCATCACCGGGAAAGCCCGTCGCGGCTGAAGCCGCTCCCACAGGGGCTCGCGGCGAGTCTGCCGGGTGCACTGTGGGAGGGACTTCAGTCCCGACGCATTGCGGCATCGGAAAGCACGCCACTTCGCGCGTTTCGGCTGCATGACAGTTGATTGCCACAGTGGTCATCGGCGCGGCTGGTGTTCGAGAGGGGGCACGAGTGGATGAAGCCATGGTGGGTCCGGAGAACAGGGTCAGGCGTTTTTGCAAGCGAAGAAGACAGTGTTCCTTGAAGGAGCAGCGCTCGTCTGTGGGAATCAGCCGCAACCCGTCGGCAATAGCGCGTCGCGGCTGAAGCCGCTCCTACACAGGTGACGCGCCATGTTCCGCTTTTGGCTTTTACCAATCCCGAATCCCGATTCCCCATTCCCAGCTCCTCAAAAATCGAACTGCAACGCCAGCCGCGCGGTCCGCGGCGCGCCGAGGAACAGATAGTCGTCGCCTTCGTAGGCGCCGACGTCGCGCCAGTAGCGCTTGTCGGTGAGGTTGTCCACGCTCAGCCGCAGCGTGGTCGGCACCGTGCCCAGTCGGGTGGCG
The DNA here is from genome assembly GCF_014199855.1 of Xanthomonas sp. F1. Lineage (NCBI taxonomy): Bacteria > Pseudomonadati > Pseudomonadota > Gammaproteobacteria > Lysobacterales > Lysobacteraceae > Xanthomonas > Xanthomonas sp. F1. The sequence goes on from NZ_JACHOK010000003.1 coordinate 190,606, forward strand.
TAGCGGGCGCCCAGGGTGTAGACGCTGTAGCCGCCGACGGCGACCTGGCCGCTGCGGTCGGCGTACTTGGCGCCGCTGTACTGTGCGCCGCCCAGCAGCGCCAGGCCGCTCACGCCGGGCACGTCCCAGGTGGCCTGGGCGCTGGCGCGCAGCCGTGGCACGTTCAGTGCCTGGTGGCCTTCGTCGCCCGGCGTGCCGGTGTCCTCGGCGCGCGCGCGGATGCCGGCGACGCTGGCCTGCACGTGCAGCCCGGCGCCCAGCGTGCCGGCGGCGGAGAGTTCGATGCCTCGGTTGTGCAGGCGTCCCTGCTGCACGAACAGGAAACTGCCGTCGGCCTGCGGCTGCGCGAACTGGTTCGCCTGGCGCATGTCGAACACCGCCGCGCCCAGGGTCACGCCATCGCGCTCGTACTTCATGCCGGCCTCGCGCTGGTAGGCGCTGGTGGGGGCGAGGATGTTGTCGGCATTGCTGGCGAACCACGGCGCGGTGCCGCCCGGGGCCAGGCCCTTGGCGAAGCTGGCGTACAGCGACAGCGACGGCTGCAGCTTGAACAGCAGCGCCGCCTGCGGCAGAAACACCGAGCGGCGCGTGCGCCGGGTCAGGGTGCCGTCGCGGTCCCAGGTACGTTCGTCGTAGCGCACCTGGCGTGCGCCCAGCAGCAGCTGCCAGGCATCGCCGATGCCGATGCGGTCGTTGGCCAGCAGCGAGGTCTGTTCGCTGTCCAGGCGCCGGTGCTTGGGGCCGAGCACGGCGTCGGCCGGCGCGAGCAGCGGCGGATCGGCGTCGATGTTGCCGCTGCCGATCATTTCGTTGATCGAGCCGTGCCGGTCGATGGTGCGATGGAGGTAGTCGACTCCGACCTGGAATTGGTGCTGCAGCACGCCGGTGCTGGCGCTGCCACTGGTGATCGCCTGCAGTTCGTCGTTGCGGCGGCTGTCGGCAGGGCTGCGGTAGTCGTAGATGTCGTAGTCACCTTCGCGGCTGAAGTGGTTGGGCACCGCATCGCCGGCGCAGCTGGCGGCGCCGTAGCAGCCCCAGGCGAAGCTGGAGTAATCGTCGATCAGTGCGCGGCTGTGCGACGCGGCCACATGCACATTCCAGGCGTCGCTGAAGCGGTACTCGTAGCGCATCTGCGCGTTCAGCGCCTCGATGCCGACCGGCTTGGACCACGGCTGGTAGGCGAGCAGGCGATGCACGGACACCCCGCTCGGCAACTGCGTGCCGCCGAGCAGCTGGTAGCCCGGCACCGAGCGCTGCTGGCGGTCCTGGTATTCCACGTCCAGTTGCAGGGTCGATTGCGGATCGATCTTCCAGTCCGCGGCCAGCGACAGGAAGTTGCGGTGGCCGTCGGCGTGATCGACATAGCTGCGCAGGGTCTCGTGTGCGGCGTTCACGCGCAGGCCGAACTGGCGCTCGCTGCCGAACCAGTCGCCCAGGTCCACCGCCGCGCCGCGGCTGCCGTCGTCATCGCCGCTCAGCACCAGGCTGCGCACGTGCTGTGGGCGCTTGGTCTGGTAGTCGATCACCCCGGCCGGGGTGGTGATGCCCGACAGCACCCCGGACAGGCCCTTGAGCACCTGCACCTGCTCCTTGTTCTCCAGCGCCACGTTCTGTTCGCCGGCGATGGTCAGGCCGTTGATGCGGTAGCTGTTGGCCGCATCGAGCAAATAGCCGCGCACCAGGAAGTTCTCGTAGTAGCCGATCGGCGCGTAGCTGTCGCCCACCGCGGCGTCCGCGCGCAGTACCTCGCTGAGCACGCGCACCTGGCGGTCGGACAATTGGCTGCGGTCGATGGTGTCGATCGCCATCGGCGTGTCCAGCAGCGGTGCATCGCCATAGCCGCTCAGGCTGCTGCGGTTCTGCGGCTGGCGGCCCTGCACGTTGACCGCGTCCAGTTCGACCGGGGTCTGCGTCGCGGCGGGCGCCGGCGCAGCGTCGGCGGCCAGGGCCGGCAGCGGCAGGGCGATGGACAGGGCCAGGGCGAGGGCGTGCGGGGCGGGGAAGCGGCGGGTGGGAAGCATACGGAACGACCTCGGGGAAACGAAACGAAAGAAAGAAGCGGCATCGCCGCGCGGTGCGCGAACGGCAGGTGTGACTGCGGGCGTGTCGGTGTGGATGCGGCGGTTCATGGCACAGCAGCGGCGTGCCGCTGCAGATGCCGCTGCAGATGCCGCAGCAGGCGCTGGCCCTCGCCCTCGCCAAACCAGGCGGCGTGGCCGAGCAGGTAGCGGCGGTAGGCGATCTCGGCGTGCGCGTCCGAGCCGGTGATGCCGGCGAAGTACTCGATCTCGCTGAGCGCGAAATCGGCATGCACCAGTGGCAGTAGTGCGCTCAGCAGGCGCAGTTGCGCTGCGTCCAGCGGCAACAGCGTGGCGTAGCCGTGCAGCAGCGCGTCGAGCTGGTCGAGATCGGCGGCCGCGCTGCCGCCGTCGTCCAACTGCAGCCACGGGATCAGGTTGCGTTCGATCGCGGTGGCCAGGTCGAACAGGGCGAAGGTCCGATCGGCCAGGCCGAAATCGAACACCGCGCTGACCGTGCTGGCGGCGCCGTGACCACGCCACAGCAGATTGGACGCGTGCCAGTCGCCGTGCGTCCACAGCGCCGGCGGCGGTGTCTGCAACAGCGGCCAGGCCTGCGCGTGCCAGCGCAGCAGGTGCGCGCGCAGGTCGCTCCGCCAATCGCGCTGCTGCAGCCACGCGGCCAGCGCCGGGCGCCGTGCCAGGTCCTGTTCCAGCGCCTGCAACGGCTGCGGCTGGGCGAACAGACGCAGATTGGCGACCAGCACGGTGGCGCTGCGCGGCGGTGCAGCGTAGCCGGCGGCGGCGCGGTGCAGCGCCGCCAACGCGCGGCCGGCGGCGGTGGCATGGGCGGTATCGGCGAACGGCGTCCACGACATCGCCTCGCGGTAGCGGTCCTCGCCGTCGCCGGCGCGCATCACTTCGTAGGTCCAGTGGCCGCGCCGCACCGCGCTGGCGCCGTCGCCATCGCGCAGCACTTCCGGCACCGGCACGCCGTGCGCGCGCAGGTGGGCGATGAAGGCGTGTTCCTCGCCCAGCGCGTGCAGGTCGCGCACGTGGCGGTGGTGACGCTTGACGAACAGGGTGCCGGCGGCGGTCTCGACCTCTGCCGCCGCGGAGAACGGGCGCGGGCTGTGCCAGCGCAGGGCGCGCAGGCGGCCGGGCAAGGGGTACTGCTGCAGCACCGCCTCCACCTCGCCGTCGGACAGGGGCGGCCAGTCGGCGGCCACGGTCTGCGTGCCCATGCCGTGCATCTGGTGGTGGACGCTCATGCGCGCGCCTCGCTGGGCAGCCACGATCCGGCGCGGCATGTCGGCGGCCGCCGCCCGGGGGCGCCATGCGCCGCGCGGCTTTCGCGCGGTTTTGGTCTAGACCAGGGGCGGGGAGGCCTGGGGCAGGGCCCGGTCGCACGATCGGGAGCGGGGACGGTGGCGCCGCCGGCGTCTCGGCATGCGCGCGGGCTCAGGCGGCGCGCGCGGTCTGCGGGGTGGGGCGGCAGCCTGGGACAGGAAACAACGCTGACCGGCATCTGCACTGGGCGAAGGAGAGGACACGGATCGCTCCGTCTCCCGCACGCACGGGGCCGCGAGCGGCCGCGCAACGCACGGGGCGCAGAGTATGCGCGGCAATCGCCGCCGCCGCCATGCCCACCGTGTCTGCCGTGCGCGTGGCGGGCGGCGCATGCGGGACACATACGGGATAATCGGCGGATGAGCGAACAGCAGATAGCCGTGGTGGTGGTGACCTACGAGAGCGGCAGCACCATCGATGCCTGTCTGCAGCGGTTGCGCGCGGCGGCCGAGGTGGCGCAGATCCGGGTGGTCGACAACGCCTCGCGCGACGACACCCTGGCAGTGGTGCAGCGGCATGCGCTGGACGATGCGCGGGTGCGCTTCATCGCCAACCCCGACAACCCCGGCTTCGCCACCGCCTGCAACCAGGGCGCCGCGGCCAGCGACGCGCCGTGGCTGGCCTTCGTCAATCCCGACCTGATGGTCGAGCCCGATACCCTGGCGCAGCTGCGCGCGCAGGCCGCCGCGCTCGGCGAGGCGCTGCTGGGCGTGGAGCAGGTCGACGAACACGGCCGTGCCGACGCCGCGGTCCGCCGCCGCGATCCCGACTTCGCGGCGATGCTGCGGCATCCGCTGGCCGGCTCGCGGCTGGCGCTGGCCGCCGACCCGGCGCAGCCGCTGCAGCCGGTGCCGGCGCTGTCCGGCGCGCTGATGCTGTTGCCGCGCAGGCTGTTCGTGCGCATCGGCGGCTGGGACGCCGGCTACCGGCTGCACGCCGAGGACCTGGACCTGTGCCGCCGGGTGCGCCAGGCCGGGGCCACGGTGGCGGTGCTGAACCGCCTGCGCGTGCTGCACGTGCGCGGGGTGTCCAGCCGCAAGCGGCCGTGGTTCGTCGAATGGCACAAGCACCGCGGGCTGTGGCGCTACTTCCGCAAGTTCGAGGCGCCGACCCGGGCCTGGCCGGTGCAGGCGGCGGTGTGGGCGGTGATCTGGCTGCATGCCTGGGTCACCTTCGCCCGGCTGTGCTGGCGCCGCCCAGGCTGAACGGAATCGGGCGCGATGCGCGCGCGTGCGGCATGGCAACATAAATTCGCTATATTGGGAAGTACGTCACTTAACAAACGGCGTGTTCCGCCGATCTCCCCTGGACCGCGCCTGCTTTCCGGTTCGGGGGACCCCACCAGGAACTCATCCATGCATGATTTCGACGGCGTGCGTCCGCGCGCCCACGCGCGCGCCTGCGCGTCCGCTGTGCCCATGCCCGCTGCCGGCCGCGCCACACCTGCGCGCCGCGCGCGGCTGGCGCTGGCGCTGCTCGCGCTGGCGGCCGGTCCCTGCGCCGCCAGCGCCTGGGTCGACGACGCCGGCCACGGGCTGGTGATCCTCAAGGCCAGCCATACCGATGGCGGCGCGGTGTTCGACAGCCATGGCCAGTCGGGCAACTTCCCCGATGCCGGGCGCAGCCGCCAGGACCAGCTCAATCTCTACGGCGAATACGCGCTGACCTCGGACCTGACCCTGGTCGGCAACTTCTATTTCAGCAAGGTCGGCTACCGCAACGACAGCGGCTATGGCGACCGTCACAGCAGCGGTTGGTCGGACCAGGAGATCGGCCTGCGCTACCGGCTCGACCCGGACGGTGCCGACGGTCCCTGGCAGGGCGCGCTGCAGGTGCTGGCCTTGGTGCCCGGCTACGCGCGCCAGCGCGACGGCGAGCGGCCGGCGCTGGGCCAGGGCGACTACGGCGCCGAGCTGCGCTACAGCGTCGGCCGCGGCTATCGCCTGGGCGAGCACGATGGCTATGTCGATCTGGGCACGGCGGTGCGCCTGCGCGGCGGCGACGCCTCCGACGAGGCGCGGCTGGACGTGTCCAGCGGCGTGGCGCTGGCGCCGCGCTGGATGCTGATCGGCGAGTTCAACGTGATCCAGAGCCTAGGCAACGGCAAGGGGCCGAACCGGATCTACGCGCCCGGCGACAACACGCCGATCCGCGGCAACAACTTCGATTTCAGCAAGCTGCAGGCCTCGGTGCTGTACACGCTGCCCGGCGGCACGCAACTGCAGCTCGGCTACCAGCAGCCGGTGGCCGGGCGCAACACCGGCGGCGCGGGCGGCCCGTTCGTCGCCGCCTGGTGGCGGTTCTAGCCGTGTCCGGCGAACACGAGAGCGTCGCCGCCGAGGCGAGCGTCCCCGGCCGGCTCGGGCGGCTGCCCAACGAGGGTGGCCTGCAGGCGCCGATCGGCGAGGCACTGGTCGCCGCGGGGGTGATCGACCCGCCGCAACTGCAGAACGCGCTGGCCCTGCAGGCGCGCTGGCGCTCGCGGCTGGGCGACGTGGTGCTGGCCCAGCGCGGCGTCGCGGCGCTGCGCTTCTACACGGTCCTGGCGCAGCACTTCGGGCTGCACTTCGTCAATCTGCTCAAGCAGCCGATCGACCCGGCGCTGTTCCAGCCGGAGCGGCTGGCCGACTACGCGCAGCGCCTGGTGCTGCCGTGGCGCCAGGAGGACGGCCAGCTGGTGCTGGCGGTGGCCGATCCCGGACCGGAGATCTTCGCCTGGGCGCGCGCCACCTACGGCGAGCAGGTGCGCTTCGTCGGTACCTCCAAGTTCGACATCGTGTGGAGCCTGCAGCAACACGCCGACGCGCAGCTCACCCACGACGCGCTGAACCTGCTGGCCGAACATGCGCCGGAGCATTCGGCGCGACAGGTGATCACCCGCGCGCAGTCGGTGTTCCTGGTGGCGCTCACCGTGGTACTGGCCGCGGCCCTGGCACTGTGGCCGCTGTATACGCTGATCGCGCTGAACACGCTGATCGCGGTGGCGTTCCTGGCCACCTTCGGGCTGAAGCTGGTGCTGGCCTGGCGCGGCGCGCGGCGGCGCATCGACATCAAGGTCAGCGACGAGGAAGTGGCCGCGCTCGGCGACGAGGACCTGCCGGTCTACACGGTGCTGGTGCCGATGTACAAGGAACCGGACGTGCTGCCGATCCTGGCCAACGCGCTGCGCCGGCTCGACTACCCCACCTCCAAGCTGGACGTGAAGCTGGTGCTGGAGGCCGACGACACCGAGACCATCGAGGCGGCCAAGGCGCTGGGCCTGGAGGCGTTCTTCGAGATCATCCGGGTGCCGCCGTCGCAGCCCAAGACCAAGCCCAAGGCGTGCAACTACGCGCTGCGCTTCGCCCGCGGGCAGATGCTCACCATCTACGACGCCGAGGACAAGCCGGAGCCGGACCAGCTCAAGCGCGTGGTCGCCGCGTTCCGCAAGTCGCCGGCCGACGTGGCCTGCATCCAGGCGCGGCTGAACTACTACAACGCCGACGAGAACTGGCTCACGCGCATGTTCACGCTGGAATACACGTTGTGGTTCGACTTCTACCTGCCGGCGCTGGAGACCCTGCGCATCCCGATTCCGCTCGGCGGCACGTCCAACCATTTCCGCCTGGACATCCTGCGCAAGGTCCACGCCTGGGATCCGTACAACGTCACCGAGGACGCCGACCTGGGCGTGCGCCTGACCCAGCAGGGCTACCGGGTCAGCGTGGTCAATTCGACTACGTTCGAGGAAGCCAACGTCAGCATCCCCAACTGGATCCGGCAGCGCTCGCGCTGGCTCAAGGGCTACATGCAGACCTGGCTGGTGCACATGCGCAACCCGGTGCAGCTGTACCGCTCCACCGGCGTGCGCGGGTTCTGGGGCTTCCAGCTGTTCGTCGGCGGCACCTTCTTCACCGCGCTGGCCGCGCCGCTGATGTGGCTGAGCTACGGGCTGTGGCTGGCGGTCGGGTCGAAGTTCTTCGATCCGTTCTTCCCGCCGGCGCTGCTGTACCTGAGCCTGCTCAATCTGCTGCTCGGCAACGGCTTCTTGATCTACATGACCCTGGTGGCGGCGTTCAAGCGCGACTACTTCCGCCTGGCGCCCTACGCGCTGACCGTGCCGCTGTACTGGCTGCTGCAGTCCATCGCCGCCTACAAGGGCCTGTGGCAGCTCATCCGCAACCCGTTCTACTGGGAAAAGACCACCCATGGCATCAGCAAGCACATGGCCGAAGAGCGCCGCGCCGCGCTCGACGACTGACGCGCCGCCGCGCGCGCGCGGCACGGCGGTGTTCGTGTGTACCGCGGCGCTGTTGGCGCTGCTGTGCCACCGGCTGCTCGCGCACGGCTACATGAGCGACGACGCGATGGCGCAGTACGCCAAGCTGCTGCTGTTGCGCGATGCGGCCGGCTTCCGCATCGAGTACCTGGGGTTCCTGTACGCGCAGGCCTCGCTGTACCTGGGCGTGCTGATCGGCGGCCTGCCGGGCCTGTCCACGCCGCTGCTGCCGTACCTGGTCGACGTGCTGGCTGGGGCGACCCTGGTGACCCTGCTGTGGCGCGACATCGCCGCCGGCCTGGGCCGCGGCTGGGCCTGGGCGCTGTGCGCCGGGCTGGTGATCCAGCCGTTCTTCCTGTGGCCGACGCTGTCCGGCAACAACCAGGGCCTGGGCCTGCTGGTGTTCTACGTGGCCGCGCGCGCGTTGCGCCACTTCCGCGACGATCCGGAAGCCTTCGCCTACCTGCGCCTGGCCGCGAGCCTGTGCCTGCTGTTCTTCGTCGACGAACGCGCCTGCTTCCTGGCGGTGGCGCTGGCGCCGTGGCTGTTCCTGATCGCGCCGCCGCGCCTGATGCGGCAGGCGCCGCTGGCCTTCTACCTGGTGTGCTACCTGCCGTTCCTGTTCGCGGTGGCGGCGTGGATGTACCTCAACTACATGTTCTTCGGCGATCCGCTGCTGTTCGTGCGCGACGCCAACTCCGCCTTCCGCGGCATCTATGCGCAGGCCGCGCTGCAGCCGTGGCTGCAGCAGGCCGCGGCGCAGCCGTGGTGGCCGCCGCTGTGGCTGCTGCTGGCCGGGGTGGCCAGCGCGCCGTTGTTGCTGCTGCTGCGCCACACCCGCGACAGCGACACCTGGCGCAGTGTGCTGGCCGCCACCGCCACGGTGATCGGCGCCGGCACGCTGGCCACCTGGGCGCGGTTCACTGCGCAGCCGCTGGACTTCCTGGCCCTGCTGCTGGTGCCGGTGGCGCTGGTGCTGGGCGACCTGCGCCGCAACCTGCGCTGGCTGGGCCTGGCGCTGCTGCTGGCCGGGGCGGTGTCCAGCGGCTGGGTGATCGCCCGCACCGCCACCTCCACCACCCGCGACTGGATCGCCGCGCTGCAGGCGCCGGCGCCACCGCGCCACGCCGACGCTGCGCAACTGGGGACGTGGCTGGCCGAGGCACGGCTGCCGACCCTGCTCGACGACCGCGCCAGCTATCCGGTGATCGTCGCCCGCGGCGATGCCAAACAACTGATCCTGCCGTTCGACCCGCGCTTCAAGCAGGCGCTGGTCGATCCGCGGCAGATGCCGGCGCAAGTGGTGGTCAGCGACCCGGCCAGCCAGACCGGCGCCCTGGACAGCCTCAACCGGCGCTTCCCGCAGCTGTGGCAGCAGGGCCTGCCGGGCTACAGTCTGGTCTACCACCAGGGCATCTACCGGGTATGGCGCCGATTGCCGTGAGATTGCTGGCCGCACTGCTGCTGGCGCTGAGCGCCGGCGGCTGCAGTGCGGCGCCGGCGCCGCCGTGGATGGGCGCCAACGTCAAGGTGTCGCCCAACGCGCCGTGGGGCAGCGCGGCGGCGCAGCAGTCGCTGCGGCAACTGGCCGATGCTGGCGCCTCGCGCGCGTTGCTGGTCGCCTTCGTCTGGCAGGCCACACCGCAGTCCTCGGCGCCGGTGCTGGGCAGCGACAGCAGCCCGGCACTGATCCGCGCCGGGTTGCGGCAGATGCGCGCAGCCGGCCTGCAGCCGGTACTGAAGGTGCATCTGTGGATTCCCGGACACTGGGCCGGCGAGGCCGCGCCGGCCGATCGCGACGCCTGGTTCGCCGCCTACCAGCGCGCGCTGCTGCAACTCGCAAAGGTCGCCGCCGACGAGCGCGCCAGCGCGCTGATCGTCGGCACCGAATTGCGCCAGTTGCAGGACGCGCCGCAGTGGCCGGTGCTGCTGGCGGCGGTGCGCCAGGTCTATCGCGGCCCGATCGGCTATGTCGCCGATGGCCTGGAGCAGGCCGAGCGCTTCGGCTATTGGGCGCGTTTCGATTTCGTCGGTACCAGCCTGTACCCGGCGCTGGCGGCCGCGCCCGAGCAACGGCTAGCGCAGATGCGCGCGGCGGCGGCGCGGGTGCAGGCGCTGGGCGAACGCAGTGGGCGCCCGGTGTGGGTGGCCGAGCTGGGCCTGCGCTCGGCGCGCGGCAGCCTCGCCGCGCCCTGGGAAAGCCCGGAGCAGCGCAGCGCCGAGGTCGACACCGCCTTGCAGGCGCAGGTGCTGCGCGAGTGGCGCGAGGTGCTCGATGCGCAGCCGCGCATCGCCGGCATCGCGCTGTGGTGCTGGTACACCGATCCGGACGCCGGCGGCGCCCGCGACAGCGATTTCACCGTGCAGCACAAGCCGGCGCAGGCGGTGCTCAAGCGGTGAGGGTCAGGGATCAGGGGCGCGCTTCGCCCCTGGCAGGAGTCAACTGTCATGCAACCACGACGAACGGAGTAGGCGGACGATTGGACCTCGGAAGCCGTCGGGACTGATCCCACAAAAGGGGACGAAAGTCCCTCCCGCATCGCGCCCGGACACCGATCACCGCGAGTCCTTTTGGGAGTCGCAGTCGCTTGGCTTTGGCTGTTGCCCTTGCTTTTGACTTACCGGGTTCCCTTCCGAAGCGGCGGCCATCGCGGGGAAACACCCGAAGGGCGGCGCACAGGGATGTGCGCCGTCCGCGGCAGGGGCAGGATGCCCCTTCCGCGGATCCCCGGGATGGACGCGGACCCGGAGCGCGTTAGCGCGGAGGGCGCGAGGCAGGGTGTGCTTGACCAGCCTTCGGCTGTGGTAAAGCGCTTCTTTTGGTTACTTTTCTTTGCACAAGCAAAGAAGCGCTTCTCAGCAGCCGAAGGCTGATCAAAGTAACTCGCCGCAAGGCGAAAGCTTTGCTCTTGCACTTGTTGTCACCATGGCTGAATTGTGCGGCTTCAGCCGCGGCCGCACCTTATCGGAAACGCCAGGTCGCGGCTGACGCTCCCACAGAAAAACACGAAGACGGAGCTTGCAACGCACTGAGCGCATAATCGGCCGATGATCATCGATTCGTTGCTGGATACCGACCTCTACAAGTTCACCATGATGCAGGCAGTGCTGCATCAGCATCCCGGTGCGCAGGTGGAATACCGCTTCAAGTGCCGCACCCCCGGCATCGATCTGGCGCAGTACCTGCCGCAGATCTCGGCGGAGATCGATGCGCTGTGTGCGCTGCGCTTCCGTGCGGACGAGTTGGATTACCTGCGCGCGATGCGCTTCATCAAGCCGGACTTCGTCGATTTCCTGGCGCTGTTCCACCTGGACCGCAAGTATCTGCAGTTGCAGGCCTCGGCCAGCGTGCCCGGCGAGATCGAGCTGCATATCCGCGGGCCGTGGCTGCATACCATCCTGTTCGAAGTGCCGCTGCTGGCGATCGTCAACGAGGTGTGGTTCCGCAATGCCGGCGGTGCCGACCATGCCGAAGGCCTGCGCCGCCTGCAGACCAAGATCGCGCTGCTGCGCGATACCCCGGGCTACGACAACTGCGCCATCGCCGACTACGGCACCCGCCGCCGCTATTCGCGGGCCTGGCACGGCGAACTGCTGCCGGTGCTGCAGCGGACCTTGGGCAAGCAGTTCGTCGGCACCAGCAACGTGCACTTCGCCCGCCGTTACGGCCTGACCCCGCTGGGCACCATGGCCCACGAATACCTGCAGGCGTTCCAGGCACTGGGGCCGCGCTTGCGCGACTCGCAGGCGGCCGCGCTGGAATCGTGGGCGCGCGAGTACCGCGGCGATCTCGGCATCGCGCTGTCGGACGTGGTCGGCCTGGATGCGTTCCTGCGCGATTTCGATCTGTACTTCTGCAAGCTGTTCGACGGCATGCGCCACGATTCCGGCGATCCGTTCGAGTGGGGCGAGCGGATACTGGCGCACCTGCAGCGGCATCGGGTGGATCCGCGCAGCAAGATCCTGGTGTTCAGCGATGGCTTGGACATCGACAAGGTGATGCGGCTGTACGCGCATTTCCGCGATCGCTGCATGCTGGCGTTCGGCGTCGGCACGCATCTGACCAACGATCTGGGCCTGGTGCCGCTGCAGATCGTGATCAAGATGGTCCGCTGCAACGGCCAGCCGGTGGCCAAGCTCAGCGACTCGCCCGGCAAGACCCTGTGCGACGACCCGGCCTATCTGGCCTACCTGCGCCAGGTGTTCGAGGTACCGGCCGAGGTGCCGCGCTGACGGCTGCGACGGTCGCGCCGACGTGCGTGGAGGCGGTGGTCCCACAGTGGCCGGGCAGGGGTCGCAGTTCGGCGCATCGGGGCTTTGCGGTGAAGAAGGAGTGAGATACACTGCGCCATAAAATGAGAACTGTGTCGCAATAGTGGTGGTCGACAACGGCCGCCGCCAGGCGCTACAGCCGCTACGCCGTTGTCGTTCCGTCCCTGCCCCAGAGACTTCCTCGATGAGCGCGCCCGCCTTGCAGACCCATTACCGCACCCATGCCTGTTCGCGGCAGTGGCGTGGCTTCCTGCGCGCGCTGGCCGAGGAGTTCGCAGCGGAACTGGGCGCCGAGGACCTGGCCCTGCTGATGGCACGCATCGGCCGCCGCTTCGCCGCCGAACATCCGGTTGGCGCCTGCGCCACCCTGCAGGACCTGCAGGAGGCGGCCAACCGCATCTGGGACCGGCTGGAATGGGGCTATGCGCGGTTCGAGGAGCATGCCGACCGCGTCGAACTGCTGCACGCTGGCTCGCCGCTGCATATCGGCCTGGCCGGGCAGGCCTCCGGCGCCGACGGCTTCTTGGAAGGCGTGTATCAGGCATGGTTCGTGCAGGTCGGCATGTCGGCCGGATTGGGCGTGCGTGCGTTGTCGTCTGGCAGCGAAGACCTGCGCCGCTTCGTCCTGGCCAGGACCGGCTGAGCGCGGCGGCAGCGACCGACTATTTTTCAGATCGTCATGAGGGGAGTCATGTCCAAGAAGTCCAAGCAGACGGGTGCCGAAACCGGCGATGACGTCTCCAGCCTGTTCGCCAAGCTCGGCAGCAGCGGCGCCACCGCCTACCAGGATTTCTCCGCCGAGCGGCTCAACGCCGCGGAGCCGGCCGCCGCGCCGCCGGCGCCTGCCGCGCCGGCGCCGGTGCTGTCGGTGGTACGTGCTGCGATCGAGCCCAAGCCGGCCGCGCTGTCCCCGGCCGCGCTGTTGCCGATGGCACCTGCCGCACCGGCCGTGGCTGTGCCGGCCGTCACCGCAGCCAGCGCTGCCACCGGCACGCCGCTGCAGCAGCTGTTCCAGCGCCTGCTCGAGGTCGGCCGCGAGGCCGCCGTGCCGGCGCCGGGCGGTCCGCTCAAGCGCTTTCTGAATCGTTGATGCCGCGCGGCGCCTGCGGGCGCCGCACTTGTTTGCCGTCGCCGCGTGGTGGGGAAGACCGCGCCGACCTCCTCCCCTTTAGGAACCGCCGATGAGCGCTGCCTCCGCGTCGCATGCCGCGCGCCCGCTGCATGTCCTGGCCAACTGGTCGCTGTGGCTGCTGGGCGCCGTGTTGCTGGTCTTCGTCGTCGCCATCCCGATGGATGTGCCGCAGCAGTTGCTGTTCTCGCTGGTGGTGTTCGCCGCGGCCATGCTGCTGCGGCGCAGCGGCAGCCGCCTGGCCATCCTGGTGATGATGGCGCTGTCGCTGGCGGTGTCCTCGCGCTACATCTGGTGGCGCCTGACCCAGACCGTGGGCATGAGCAGCCCGGTCGACCTCAGCCTGGGCCTGGGCCTGCTGCTGGCCGAGCTGTACGCGTTCGTGATCCTGGCGCTGGGCTACTTCCAGGTGTTGTGGCCGCTCAACCGGCGGCCGCTGCCGCTGCCGGCCGACCAGCGCGAATGGCCCAGCGTCGACCTGTTCATCCCCACCTACAACGAACCGCTGTCGGTGGTGCGCTCGACCATCCTCGCCGCCAGCGTGATGGACTGGCCCGCCGACAAGCTCAACATCTACCTGCTCGACGACGGCCGCCGCGAGGAGTTCCGCGCGTTCTGCGCGCAGGCCGGCATCCACTACATCACCCGCACCAACAACCTGCACGCCAAGGCCGGCAACATCAATGCCGCGCTGAAGAAGTCCAGCGGCGAGTACGTGGCGATCTTCGACTGCGACCACATCCCCACGCGCTCGTTCCTGCAGGTGGCGATGGGCTGGTTCCTGCGCGACGCCAAGCTGGCGGTGGTGCAGATGCCGCACTACTTCTTCTCGGCCGATCCGTTCGAACGCAATCTCGGCAACCACGGCAAGGTGCCCAACGAGGGCGAACTGTTCTACGGCCTGCTGCAGGACGGCAACGACCAGTGGGACGCCACCTTCTTCTGCGGCTCGTGCACGGTGATCAAGCGCAAGCCGCTGGAGGAAGTGGGCGGGGTGGCGGTGGAGACCGTCACCGAGGACGCGCACACCGCGCTGAAGCTGCACCGCCGCGGCTACCGCAGCGCCTACATCGCGGTGCCGCAGGCGGCCGGCCTGGCCACCGAGAGCCTGTCCGGCCACGTCGCCCAGCGCATCCGCTGGGCGCGCGGCATGGCGCAGATCGCGCGGCTGGACAACCCGCTGCTGGGCAAGGGCCTGCGCCTGTCGCAGCGGCTGTGCTACGCCAACGCGATGCTGCACTTCTTCTACGGGCTGCCGCGCATCGTCTACCTCACCGCGCCGCTGGCCTTCCTGTTCTTCGGCGCGCACGTGATCCACGCTTCGGCGCTGATGATCCTGGCCTACGCGTTGCCGCACATCCTGCAGGCCAACCTGACCAACCTGCGTACCCAGGGCAAGTTCCGTCACCTGCTGTGGAACGAGGTCTACGAGACCACGCTGGCCTGGTACATCCTGCGCCCGACGCTGGTGGCGCTGTTCAATCCCAAGCTCGGCAAGTTCAACGTCACTCCCAAGGGTGGCCTTGTGCCGCGCAGCTACTTCGATGGGCAGATCGCCAAGCCCTACCTGTTCCTGCTGGTGCTCAACCTGGCCGGCGTGGTCGCGGGCGTGATGCGCCTGCTCAGCGTGCAGGCCGGCGGCGAGGCGCAGACCATCTGGTTCAACCTGGCCTGGACCGCCTACAACGTACTGCTGCTCGGCGCCACCATCGCCACCGCCAGCGAGATGCGCCAGGTGCGCCGTTCGCACCGCGTGCCGCTGGACATCCCGGCCACCCTGCACCTGGCCGATGGCCGCGAACTGGTCTGCCGCACCGTCAACTTCTCCACTGGCGGCATGGCGCTGCGCCTGCTCGAGCCGGTGCCGGTGGAGCCGGACCTTCCGGTGGAGATCGCGCTGCCGCAGCGCGGCAGCGCCAAGCGCCTGCCGGCAATGGTGCGCCACGACCGCGACGGCGAAATCAGCATCCAGTTCCGGCCGATGTCGATCGAACAGGAGCGCTGGCTGGTGGCCTGCACCTTCGCCCGCGCCGACATCTGGGTGTCGCAGTGGGGCCGCCACGACCGCGACCGCTTCTGGGTGTCGCTGGGGCGCGTGTTCGCGGCCAGCATGCGCGGCTTCAAGCGCCTGGGCCAGCACATCGCCAGCAGCGCGCGCAGCGGCTGGCGCGGCCGCGCCGCCGGCGAGGAGGCCGCGCCGTGAGTCGTCGTCCCACCGTCTTCCGTTGCTTTCTCTCTTCCACCTCTTTCCGGTTGCCGTCGATGCGTCTACCCGCCCTGGCTGCATGTTGTCTCACGGTCCTGTCCGGCCTGGCGCTGGCCCAGGAGCCGACCCTTCCCGCCACCGCGCCGGCGTCGGCCGCTGCCGCGAGCGCCACGCCGCTGCCGTCCCCGGCCGAACGCGAACGCTCGGCCACGCTCAAGCAACTCGGCATCGACTACGAGATGACCCTGCGCGGCATCCAGGGCAGCGCCGGCATCCCCTTCAGCACGCGCACCGACGAAGTGGTGCAGGCGGCGAACCTGCACTTGGTCTACAGCTACTCGCCGGCGCTGTTGCCGGACCTGTCGCACCTGAAGGTCAGTGTCAACGGCGTCACCGTGGCGGCGCTGCCGGTCAGCCGCGAGAACGCCGGCAAGCTGCAGCAGAGCGACGTGCCGATCGATCCGCGCCTGATCAGCGACTACAACCGGCTCAACCTGCAACTGATCGGCCACTACACCCGCGACTGCGAGGACCCGGACCACACCAGCCTGTGGGCCAACATCGATCCGTCCACGCGGCTGTCGCTGACCGCCACCCCGCTGGTGCTGCGCAACGACCTGGCGCTGCTGCCGGTGCCGTTCTACGACAAGCGCGATACGCGCCGCCTGGAGCTGCCGTTCGTGTTCCCGCAGCGCCCGGACCTGGCCACGCTGCGCAGCGCCGGCATCGTCGCCTCCTGGTTCGGCGCGCAGGCCGGCTACCGCGGTGCCTCGTTCGGCGTGGCCATCGGCGACGTGCCGGCCACCGGCAACGCGGTGCTGTTCGCCACCGCCGCGACCCTGCCGGCGGAACTGGCGGCGACCCAGGCCGGCCTGGCCGAGATCGCCGGCCCGACCCTGGCGATGATCACCAACCCGCGCGATGCCACCGGCAAGCTGCTGCTGGTGCTGGGCCGCGACGACAACGACCTGCAGCAGGCCGCCACCGCGCTGAGCCTGGGCACGCCGTTCAACGGCCCGGTGGCGCGCATCGGCGAGCTCAAGCAGGCGCAGCCGCGCAAGCCCTACGACGCGCCCAACTGGATCTCCGGCGACAAGCCGGTGCGTTTCGGCGACCTGGTCGCGCAGACCTCGCAGTTGAACGTCAGCGGCTACCACCCCGACCTGATCCGCGTCGGCCTGCAACTGCCGCCGGACCTGTTCGTGTGGCAGCGCGACGGCATCCCGGTCAACCTGCGTTATCGCTACACGGTGCCGGAGACGCAGAACAAGTCGGCGCTCAACGTCAGCATCAACGACGCCTTCGTCACCACGCTGCCGCTCAACGGCCACGCCTATGCCGAGTCGTTGCCGCTGCGCTGGTGGCACGAACTCTCGCCCAAGGGCGCGATGCCGGTGGAGCAGAAACTGCTGCTGCCGACCGGGCCGTTCTCGGCCAACAGCCAGCTGCGTTTCCACTTCTTCTTCGACCGCCCGCAGGCGGAAGCGTGCAAGAACACCTTCCCGGACGTGTCCGGCGCGATCGACGCCGATTCCAGCGTGGACCTGCGCTCGTTCCATCACTACATGGCGATGCCGAACCTGGCCGCGTTCGGCAATGCCGGCTTCCCGTTCACCCGCCTGGCCGACCTGTCCGAGTCCACGGTGGTGGTGCCGGACGAGATCGGCGACCAGGACATGGCCAACCTGCTGACCCTGCTCGGCCGGCTCGGCGGGTCCACCGGCTACCCGGCGCTGCGGGTGACCCTGATCCACGCCGCCGAGGTCGACAAGCACGCCGACAGCGACCTGCTGGTGTTCGGCAGCCTGCGCTCGCAGCCGCTGTTCCAGCGCTGGAGCGCGGCGCTGCCGATCGGCGACGGCGCCAGCGGCCGGCGTTTTTCGATGAGCGACTGGGTGCTGGACAAGCTGCCCGGCTTCCTGTCGTTCGATGCGCGCCGCACCGACCTGCCGACCACCGCCGAAGTGGCGGTGAAGCCGGCGCCCGGCGACGTGGTGCTGATGGGCTTCCAGTCGCCGCTGAAGGCTGGGCGCAGCGTGGTCGCGCTGCTGGCCGAGGACCCGGCCAGCGTCGAGGACTTCTTCGACGCCTGGCTCGAGCCGGCCACGCTGAAGGACTTCCAGGGCAGCGTGGTGCTGCTGCAGAAGGGCAAGGTGCGCAGCCTCGCCGGCAACCAGACCTACTACGTCGGCCACCTGCCGCTGCCGACCTGGGCGCGCTGGTACTTCTCGCAGCACCCGCTGCTGCTGGGCCTGGCGGTGGTGCTGCTGAGCGTGTTGCTGGCGCTGGCCGCACGCGTGGTGCTGCGCCGGCATTCGGCGGCGCGGCTGCAGGAAGGGCGGTGAACGACCACATCGGCCAACGCCGGCGCCTGCTCGGCGGCCTGCTCGCCGCCAGTGCGGCGACGCTGTTGCCGCCGGCGCGCGCCGCGCTTGCGTCGGCGCCGGCCTGCGCGCCGTGGCGCGAGTGGACCGCGTTCGTCGCCAAGCACGTCGATGCCAGCGGACGGGTGATCGATTTCCAGCACGCCGACCAGCGCAGCACCTCCGAAGGCCAGTCCTATGCGCTGTTCTTCGCGCTGGTGGCCAACGACCAGGTGCTGTTCGAGCGCGTGCTCGGCTGGACCCGGCACAACCTGTGCGGTGGCCGCCCGCAGCAGGTGCTGCCGGCCTGGCTGTGGGGCCGTGCCAGCGACGGCAGCTGGCGCGTGCTCGACGGCAACAGCGCCAGCGACGCCGACCTGTGGATCGCCTACGTGCTGCTCGAGGCCGGGCGCCTGTGGCAACGGCCTGGCTACACCCAGGCCGGCCTGCAGATGCTGGCGCTGGTGCGGCGCACCGAGCTGGCCGAGCTGCCCGGGTTCGGCGGCTTGCTGTTGCCGGCGGCCAAGGGCTTCGTCCGGCCGCAACGCTGGACGCTCAACCCCAGCTACCTGCCGCTGCAGTTGCTGCGGCGCTTCGCCGCGGTCGATCCGAAGGGGCCGTGGGCGGGCCTGGCCACGCGCAGTGCGCGGATGCTGCGCGACAGCGCGCCGGTCGGCTTCGCGCCGGACTGGATCGCCTGGGACGGCCGCGCGTTCGGCATCGATCCGGACAAGGGTGCGCTGGGCAGCTACGACGCGATCCGTGTCTACCTGTGGGCCGGCATGCTCGACGCCGCCGATCCGCTGCGCAAGGCGCTGCTCGAGGATCTGTCCGGCCCGCTGCAGCAACTGCGCGCGCAAGGCCGCCTCGACGAGAAGATCGACACCCGCCAGGGCGTCGGCAGCGGCCAGGCGCCGCCCGGCTTCGCTGCCGCCCTGCTGCCATACCTGAGCGCGCTGCGCGAACCGGCGCTGCTCAAGGCGCAGGCGCAACGCATTCCCGCGCCCGGCGACGCCGCCGCGGCCCGGCTTCCCTACTACGACCGGGTGCTGATCCTGTTCGGACGCGCCTGGCTCGACAACCGCTACCGCTTTTCCGCAGACGGCGCGCTGCAGCCCGCCTGGAGAACCCAATGCTCCGCATGAATCTCAAGACCCTGTACCTGGCCGGCATGATCGACCTGTGCCTGCTCGCCGGCAGCGCCCACGCGCAGAACGCCGACGCCACCCAACAGTTGGTCAGCCAGGGCAACTACTGGCACGACCAAGGCCGCGACGATCTCGCCGCCGACACCTGGCGCAAGTTGCTGCAGGTCGATCCGAACCAGCCCGACGCGCTGCTCGGCCTGGCCCAGATCGACCTGGCGCAAGGCCGCCAGACCGACGCGCGCAAGCGCTTGGTGCAACTGCAGAAGGTGCACCCGCAGGCGCCGCAGACCCAGCGCTTGGCCATGTCGATCGGCGGCACCGGCGACAACGTCGACCTGCGCAACGCGCGCCGCGCTGCCGCTGCCGGCCGCTACGTGGACGCGGTGCGCGCCTACCAGGCGCTGTTCGACGGCAAGGCACCGCCGGACTCGCTGGCGCTGGAGTACTACCAGGCGCTGGCCGGCACCCCGCAGGGCTGGGAAGGCGCGCGCGACGGCCTGCGCCGCCTGGCCGCCGCACAGCCGGACAATACCGCCGCGGCGCTGGCGCTGGCGCAGGTGCAGACCTATCGCGAGCCGTCGCGGCGCGAGGGCATCGCCCAGCTCGCCGCGCTGAGCAAGCGCGCCGATGTCGCCGGCCCGGCCCGCGCCGGCTGGCGCCAAGCGCTGCTGTGGCTCAACGCCGGCCCTGCCGATGCGCCGCTGTACCAGGCGTTCCTGGCGGCCAATCCCAACGATGCCGAGGTGGCCAAGAAGGCCGCGCAGTTGCAGGAGCGCCGTGCCCAAGGCGCTGGCGACCCGGCCGGCGAACAGTTGGGCGAAGGCTTCAAGGCGCTCAACGCCGGCAACCTGGCGCTGGCCGAACAGCGCTTCGCACAGGTGCTGCGCGCGCGTCCGCGCGATGCCGAGGCGCTCGGCGGCCTGGGTTCGGTGCGGCTGCGCCAGCAGCGCTTCGGCGAAGCGCAGGAACTGCTGCGCCCGGCCGCCGCCGCCAACGGCAAGTGGCGCGGCGCGCTGGACAGCGCGCGCTACTGGCTGCAGCTGCAGCAAGCGCAGGCCGCACGCACACGCGGCGACAACGACGCCGCGCTGCGCCTGGCCCAGCAGGCGGTCAAGCTCAAGCCCGAGGAGGCCGCCGGCTACGCGCTGCTGGGCGACCTGCAGTCGGCCAGCGATGCCGCCGCCGCCGAAAAGAGCTACCGCGAGGCGCTGCGCCTGCATGCCGACGATACCGGCGCACTGCAGGGCCTGATCGCCCTGTACAGCCGCCAGGGTCGCGCCACCGAGGCCAATGCGCTGTTCGCCCGGCTCAGCCCGGCGCAGCGCCAGCAGGCCGGTGGCGAGTCCGCATTGAAAGCCAACCTGCAGCGCGCCCGCGCGCAGCAGGCGCTGGAGGCCGGCGACACCGTCACCGCGCAGAGCGAGCTGGAGAAGGCGATGGTCGACAACCCGGGCGATCCGTGGGTGCGCCTGGACCTGGCGCGCCTGTACCAGCAGGCCGGGCGCCCGGACCAGGCGCGCAGCGTCATGGACGGCCTGCTCGCGGTGCACGGCGACATGCCCGAGGCGTTGTACGCCAATGCGCTGCTGGCGCAGGAACGCGGCGACTGGGCCGCTGCCTACGCCAGCCTGGAGCGCATCCCGGCCAACGCGCGCACCGCCGAGATGAGCGCGCTGCGCAACACCGCCTGGGTGGAACAGCAGGCGGCCCAGGCACGCCTGCTGCAACAACAGGGCCGTGGCGGCGAAGCGCAGTTGCTGCTGGGCCGCACCGAGGCCGCGCTGGGCGATGCGCTGGAGCAGCCGGCGCTGCTGGCGGCGATGGCCGGCGCCTATGCCGACATCGGCAGCAACCAGCGTGCATTGACCCTGGCGCAGCGCCTGGTCGCGCAGAACCCGTCCACCGAGGCGCGCCTGCAGTACGCCGGCGTGCTGCTGCGCGCGCACCAGGACGCCGAACTGGCAGCGACCCTGCGCCAGCTGCGCGACAGCGAGATGAGCGCCGAGCAGCAGCGCCGCTACCAGGCGTTGCGCAGCGGCTACGTGCTGCGCCAGGTCGATGCCCTGCGCGAACTCGGCAACCTCGAAGCCGCCTACGACGCGCTGGCGCCGCTGCTGGCGCAGCAGAACCAGGATCCGCAGGCGGTGGCCGCGCTGGCGCGGCTGTACGCCGCTGCCGGCGACCAGCGCCAGGCGCTGGTGCTGTACCAGCAGCAACTGCAGCAATCGCCCAACGACCTGGACACGCTGATCGCCGCGGCCAACACCGCCGCCGCGCTGCGCGACCTGCACAGCGCCGAGGACTACCTGCAGCGCGCGCTGGCGCAGGCGCCGGATTCGCCGCAGGTGCTCGGTGCGGCCGGCCGCGTGTACCGCAGCGCCGGCAAGAACCGCAAGGCCGAGAGCTACTTCCGTGCCGCACTGGCGGCGCAGGCGCGCGAATCGGGTCAGTACGACAACGGCCTGCCGGCCGCCAACGGCCCGGCGTCCTACGCCGCCGCCGGACGCCCGCTCAATCCTTTCGCCGGCATGAACGGACGCATGCCGCGCAGCGCCGCGGTGGTGTCCGACAGCCTTGGCGGCGGCGTGCCGGCACCGGCCTATGCGGCGTCTGCGTTGCCGGCATCTACACCGGCCATGACCGCCGGCGACGACCTGCAGCCGCCGGCCAGCGCCAGCGCCGTGGGCGTGGCCCTGGCCGCGTTGCCGGTGCCGGGCCAGCGCAGCACCACCACCCGCACCGCGCCGCGCGACCTGTCCGACGATGGCTTGCTGACCGCCGCGCCGCGCGCGTCCCTGCGCCAGCCGGCTGCACCGGCCGCGTCCACCAGCGGTTCCAGCGTGCTCGAGGAACTGCGCGAAGTGCAGGCCGAGAACAGCGACAGCCTCGCCACCGGCGCCAGCTATCGCGCCCGCGACGGCGAAGCCGGCCTGGGCCGGCTGCGCGATCTGGAAGTGCCGCTGCATGGCGAGTTCGCGGTGGGCGAGGGCAAGCTGCAGGTCGATGTCACCCCGACCCTGCTCGACGCCGGCACGCTCGGCACCGGCTACGCCACCGCTAGCCGTTTCGGCGCCGGCCCGGCCGCGGCGATGGGCGATGCCCTGGCCGCCGACCGCACCCCGATCGACAGCCTGGTCGGCAGCGACCTGTACCAACTGCTGCTCACCGAGGGCAACAGCAACGCCACCCGCAACGCGCTG
Organism: Xanthomonas sp. F1; assembly: GCF_014199855.1. NCBI lineage: Bacteria > Pseudomonadati > Pseudomonadota > Gammaproteobacteria > Lysobacterales > Lysobacteraceae > Xanthomonas > Xanthomonas sp. F1. Next base: position 212,550 of record NZ_JACHOK010000003.1, read on the forward strand.
CGCACTTACGCGGTCAACACCGGGCTGTACAACAAGCTGTTCAACGACACCGACCCGGCGCTGACCAACGCACAGCGCGAGGCGGCGGCGCTGCAGGCGCTGTACGCCGAGCCGCTGTCGGCGTTCCTGCTCGGCAACACCGCCGCCGACACCGCGATCGGCACGCTGGCCAGCGCCATCCTCGGCGATGCCTCGCGCAGCGCCGACCTCAGCGCCGCCGACATCGCCCGCTTCCGCAACCTCGCCGCCAACCCCACTGCCGCGACGCTGACCCCGGCCGGCTTCAGCCAGGCGCTGTACACCATGGCGGCCAACGGCAACGGCGCGCGGCGCATGGACCAGGACGCGCGCGGCGTCGGCATGGCGGTGACCTACAAGAACGGCGGCTTCAGCGCCGACCTGGGCAGCACCCCGGTCGGCTTCCCCGAGCGCCGCATCGTCGGTGGCGTCGGCTACCGCGGCCAGGCCGGCGACAACCTCACCTATTCCGGCCAGGTGTTCCGCCGCGCGGTCAGCGACAGCCTGCTGTCCTTCGGCGGCGTCGACGACGGCCGCGCCGGACTCGGCTGGGGCGGCGTGACCAGCAACGGCCTGCGCCTGTCGGCCACCCTGGACAACGGCTTGCTCGGCGGCTACGCCAGCGTCGGCGCCGACCGCCTGGTCGGCCGCAACGTGGCCAGCAACGACCACCGCCAGGTCGACCTGGGCGTGTACGTGCACGCGCTGGACACCGAGAACCAGTCGCTGACCGCCGGCCTCAACCTGACCGCGATGCAGTACGACAAGAACCTGGGCGGCTACACCTACGGCCAGGGCGGCTACTTCAGCCCGCAGGACTACGTGGACCTGGGCTTCCCGGTGCACTGGAGCGGGCGCACGTCCGGGCGCACGGTCAACTGGAGCGTGGACGCCAGCGTCGGCGTGCAGCACTTCCGCAGCGACGATAGCCCGTACTTCCCGACCAGCGCGCAGATGCAGCAGGCCGCCTACGACGCCGCCTCGTTGGCCGCGCTGTTGGGGCTGACCGACCGCTACGTCGCGCCGGTCTACGCCGGGCAGAGCAAAACCGGCATGTCCTACAACATCGCCGGTGCGGCCGAATGGCAGATCGCCCCGCAGCTGTTCCTGGGCGGCCGCCTGCTGTTCAACAACGCCCGCGACTACACCCAGTTCAGCACCAACCTCTACGTGCGCTTCGTGCTCGACCGGCTCGGCGCCGGCCTCGGCCGCCGCCCGCAGGTGCTGGCGTCGCCGTACGTGCCGGAGTAGGGCGCGCGCCGCACGAACACCGGCGTAGGAGGCAACGGTCATGCGGCCGCGACAAGCGACGCCGAAAGCCGACTGACGCCCTCCGTCGTCGGGACTGAAGTCCCTCTCACAAGGATGCCCAGCCCGTCCCTGTGGGAGTGACGTCAGGCGGGGTCACGTGTGGAATCCGTCTCGGCTGATGGCCCACGGCGATGCGGAACCACGCGTGACGGAACGCGCGATACGCTGGCTGGGTGCACTGTGGGAGGGACTTCAGTCCCGACGCATTGCGCCATGGGGAAGCGCGCCACGTCGCGCGTCGCGGCTGCATGACAGTTCGCTCCTGCAGAATTTCGCCAGCAGCTTTGCTGCAACACGGGGATTGCACCGCAGTTGGGGCAGGGACGCCGCCCTCGCTGCACGCGCCGTCGCCACGGCGGATAATCGCGGCCATCCCCGCTGCCAGGAGTCCGCCATGATCCGCGACATCATCCGCATGGGCGACCCGCGCCTGCTGCGTCAGGCGCCGCCGGTCACCGACTTCGACAGCGCGCAACTGCACGCGCTGGTGGCCGACATGTTCGAGACCATGGACGCCGCGCGCGGTGTCGGCCTGGCCGCGCCGCAGATCGCGGTGGATCTGCAGTTGATGGTGTTCGGCTTCGAGCGCAGCGCGCGCTATCCGGAGGCACCGCCGGTGCCGCGCACCGCCCTGGCCAACATGGTGATCGAACCGCTGTCCGACGAGCTGGAAGACGGCTGGGAAGGCTGCCTGTCCATTCCCGGGCTGCGCGCGGTGATTCCGCGCTACCGGCACATCCGCTACCGCGGCGTGCTGCCCGACGGCACCCCGCTGCAGCGCGAGGCCGAGGGCTTCCACGCCCGCGTGGTCCAGCACGAGCACGACCACCTGATCGGCCGGCTGTATCCCTCGCGCATCCGCGACTTCGACAAGTTCGGCTTCGAGGACGTGCTGTCGTACGAGTTGTAGCGCGGGGATGCGCGGCGTGGCCGACGCAAGCGTGGCCGTCCGCGCCGCATGCATGCGATGCAGCGCGCTTTGTGGGAGCCACTTCGGTCGCGACGGGCTCTGCCGGTAAAGCCCGTCGCGATTGAAGTCGCTCCCACAGGGGCTTGCGGCGAGCTCGCCGGGTGCATTGTGGGAGGGACTTCAGTCCCGACGCATGGCGCCATCGGAAAGCGCGCCGCTTCGCGCATCGCCGCTGCACGACAGTCGGCTCCCACAGATCTTCCAGAGCCCGAGCGCGTTCCTACCCGGCAGGCACCCAAAATGCACACGGCCCGCGCGAGGCGGGCCGTGGCGGGTGCTGCAGAAAAACGTACCGCGGCTTACTTCAGCGCCTTGAAACGCAGGCGCTTGGGGCCGGCGTCGTCGCCCAGGCGACGCTTCTTGTCTTCCTCGTACTCGCGGTAGTTGCCCTGGAAGAACTCCACGTGCGAGTCGCCCTCGAAGGCGAGGATGTGGGTGGCGATGCGGTCCAGGAACCAGCGATCGTGCGAGATCACGAAGGTGTTGCCCGGGAACTCCAGCAGCGCGTCTTCCAGCGCGCGCAGGGTTTCGATGTCCAGGTCGTTGGACGGTTCGTCGAGCAGCAGCACGTTGCCGCCCTGCAGCAGGGTCTTGGCCATGTGCAGGCGGCCGCGCTCACCACCGGACAGCGAACCGACCATCTTCTGCTGGTCCTGGCCCTTGAAGTTGAAGCGGCCGATGTAGGCGCGCGACTGGATCTCGATGCCGTTGATGTTGAGGATGTCCAGGCCGCCGGCGATTTCCTGGAAGACGTTGTGGTTGCCTTCCAGCTTGTCGCGGCTCTGGTCCACGTACGACAGCTGCACGGTCGGGCCGACCACGATCTCGCCCGAATCCGGCTTCTCCTGCCCGGTGATCATCTTGAACAGGGTCGACTTGCCGGCGCCGTTGGGACCGATGATGCCGACGATGGCGCCCGGCGGGATGATCATCGACAGGTTGTCGATCAGCAGGCGGTCGCCGAACTTCTTGGAGACGTTCTTGAACTCCATCACCGAGTTGCCCAGGCGCTCGCCCGGCGGGATGAAGATTTCGTTGGTCTCGTTGCGCTTCTGGTAGTCCACCGACTGCAGTTCGTCCAGGCGCGCCAGACGCGCCTTGCCCTTGGAGCGGCCGCCCTTGGCGTTCTGCCGGGCCCACTCCAGTTCCTTCTGGATCGCCTTCTGCCGCGCCTTTTCCTGGTTCTCTTCCTGCTTCAGGCGCTCGTCCTTCTGCATCAGCCACTCGGTGTAGTTGCCCTTCCACGGAATGCCGCGGCCGCGGTCCAGTTCCAGGATCCACTCGGCGGCGTTGTCGAGGAAGTAGCGATCGTGGGTGACCGCCACCACGGTGCCGGTGTAGCGCGCCAGGAACTGCTCCAGCCACTCCACCGACTCGGCGTCGAGGTGGTTGGTCGGTTCGTCGAGCAGCAGCATGTCCGGCTTCTGCAGCAGCAGCCGGCACAGCGCCACGCGGCGCTTCTCGCCGCCGGACAGGTTGGCGATCTTGGCGTCCCACGGCGGCAGCCGCAGCGCGTCGGCGGCCACGTCGAGCTGGTTCTCCAGGGTGTGCGCATCACCGGCGGCCAGGATGGCCTCCAGGCGCTCCTGTTCCTTGGCCAGCGCGTCGAAGTCGGCGCCTTCCTCGGCATAGGCGGCGTACACCGCTTCCAGCGCGGCCTGCGCCTGCAGCACTTCGCCCACGCCTTCCTCGACCGACTCGCGCACGGTCTTGTTCGGGTCCAGCTCCGGCTCCTGCGCCAGGTAGCCGACCTTGGTGCCGGGCTGCGGACGCGCCTCGCCTTCGAAATCGGTGTCCACGCCGGCCATGATCTTCAGCACGGTGGACTTGCCGGCGCCGTTGAGGCCGAGCAGGCCGATCTTGGCGCCGGGGAAGAACGACAGCGAGATGTCCTTGATGATCTGGCGCTTGGGCGGCACGGTCTTGCTGACCCGGTTCATGGTGTAGATGTATTGCGACATGGCGGCTCCAAAGGCGCAGGGCGCCCGCCGGCCGGCGGCCGGAGGGCGTCGAAAGGGATGGCGGATTATAGCCGGACGGCCGCCGGCATTCGTTGCCGCGCGGTGGCGGCAGCAGAGGCGTGGGCGTTGCCGCGCGGCCTACTCGGCGATCGGCGGCAGCGCTGCGCTCGGTACCGTTGCCGATGCGCCGGCACGACCCTGCCGGCGCAGATAGAGCAGTGCGCAGAGCACCAACACCAGCATCGCCAGCCACTCGCTGGTCAGCGCCGCCTGCATCGCGGCCAGGCTGCCGCCGTCGCGGGCGTGGGCATAGATCGCGCCCAGTGCCGCCGGGCCCAGGCCCATGGCCGCCTGCAGGATGGTGGAGAGCATGGCGCTGCCGGCGCCGGCATGGTCGGTGGGCACCTGCGACAGGCCGATGCGGTAGAAGCTGGCCACGATCCAGGCCTGGCCGGCGCCGATCAGCGCCGTCGCCGGGGCCAGGTTGAGTGCGCCGGGATGCGGCCACACCGCGTGCAGGGTCCAGCCCAGCGCCAGCAGGCCCAGCATCTGCACCAGGCAGCCCAGCAGCAGCGTCGGTACCGGGCCACAGCGCACCGCCACGCGGGCGCTGACCAGCGCGGAAGCGAAGTAGGCCACGCCCATCACAAGGAAGGCATTGCCGGAGTGCAGCGGCGACAGGCCGGCGCCGGTCTGCAGGGTCAGCGCCAGCACGAACATGAAGCCGCTCCAGCAGGTGAAGAACACCCCACCCACCAGCAGCGCGAAGCGCACGCTGGGCAGCCGCAGCAAGGCCGGCGGCAGCAGCGGCGTGCGCCCGCGGCGTTCCTGCCACAGTTCGACCCGGGTCAGTGCCGCCAGCAACGGCAGGCACGCGGCCAGCACCGCCAGGCATGCCGGTGGCCAGTGCAGGGAAGGGCCCAGCGCCAACGGCAGCAGCAGGCAGGCCAGGAACAGCCCCAGCAGCCCGGCGCCGGCCAGGTCGGGCGGCATCCGCCGCGCCGCGCGGGTCTCCGGCACGGTGCGCAGGCAGGCCATCGCCAGCAGGCAGAACGGCAGGTTGATCAGGAACACGCTGCGCCAGCCGGAGCCGGCGATGTTGGCGCTGACCAGCGATCCGCCCAGCACCTGGCCGATGACGAAGGCGATGCCGCCCAGCGAGCCGTACAGCGCCAGCGCCCGGGCGTGCGCCTTGCCGTGCAGGCTGACGTGGATGGTGGCGAGGATCTGCGGCACCGCCAGCGCCGCGCCCAGTCCCTGCAGGATGCGGCCGGCCAGCAGGGCCGGGACCGAACCGGCCACCCCGCACAGCAACGAGGCCAGGCCGAACAGCAGCACGCCGGCGCCGAACATGCGACGCCGGCCGACGTTGTCGCCGAGCCGGCCGCCCGCCGCCAGGCCCACCGCGAAGGCGACGCCGTAGACCGCCACGATCAGCTCCAACTGGGTCGCCGACGCATGCAGCGTGTGCGCGATCGAGCTGAGCGCGACATTGAGGATGGAGAAATCGATCAGCGGCAGCATCTGCCCGATCAGCAGGATGCCCAGGCCGCGGCGGCTCAGGGTGGGGACGGTGGCGGACATGGCGGAAGCGGGGGAGGCGGGCGTGGTCATGGCGCGCAGTATGGTGAGCCGATAAACTGGTACAAGGACTCATTTATCCTGGTACTGATGGTGCCTCCCTGGCGTCTCGGGCCGGCGCGTTGCGGGGCGACATCCCCCGCGGCGTGATGGGACACGACGGCGCAGCGAGCGCCGTGCACGCGCACGGCATCGTTCGGCACTGGCGAACAGCGAAGCGGAGAAGACGATGCAACTGGACCTCGCCCCTTCCACCTCCAAACCGGAGCGCGTGGCCGCGCCCGCCGCGTCGGGCCCGGCCCTGGCCAGCGAGCGCGCCCGGGCGCTGGGCGCCTTCCTGCGTGCCCGCCGCGAGAGCCTGGACCCGGCGCGCCTGGCGCTGCCGCGCGGCGGCAGGCGTCGCACCCCCGGCCTACGCCGCGAGGAAGTGGCCTTGCTCGCCGATGTCGGCGTGACCTGGTACACGTGGCTGGAACAGGGGCGCCCGGTCCGCGCCTCGGCGCGCGTGCTGACCGCCATCGCCCGCGCTCTGCAGTGTTCGGAGGTCGAAACCGCGCACGTGCTGGCACTGGCAGGTGTGGGCGGCACGACCGCTCTGGCGGCGCCGCCGTGCGAACGGCTGACCGGCACCGCGCGCATGCTGCTGGACCAGCTCGGGCCGTGGCCGGCGATGCTGCAGACTCCGCGCTTCGACATCCTCGGCGCCAACCCGGCTTTCGAGCGGCTGATGGGCGTGACCCTGGCCGACCTGGCGGACGCGGACCGCAACTGCGTCTATCAGGCTTTCACCAATCCGCGCTGGCGTGACGCACTGCTCGATCGGCAGGACGTGCTGCAGCACATGGTGGCATTGCTGCGCGCGGCGATGGCCGAGCACTTGGGCGAGCCGGAATGGGAGGCGTTGCTGGCGCGCTACCGTGCTGCCTCGCCCGAGTTCGATGCGCTGTGGCGGCAGCGGCGCGAGGTGCGCGGCGTGGAGAACCAGCTCAAGCGCTTCCGCCATCCGCAGGAAGGCGAGCTGCGCCTGCAGCAGGTCAACTGGTGGTCGGCGCCGCGCAACGGCAACCGCCTGGTGGTCTATTTGCCAGCCGATGACACGGCGCAGGCGGCGCTGTTGCGCCTGCACGCACAGGCCGCAAGTACCGATGGATGAACGCTTTCCTAGTCCGATCCGCAAAGCTGAATACGTAACCGATTCCAGCAGGAGGCGGTTCAGACGGCAAGGGTCTAAATGCAACCGCCACACAACGTGACGGAGTTGCCATGAACATGAAACGCATTGCCACAATTGCCCTCTCGTCCGCGCTGGCGCTGGGTTTCATGGCGCCATCCGCATTCGCCTGGGGCCCGGGCTGGGGCCCGCCGGGTCCCCCGGGGCCGCCGCCCCCGCCGCCGGGACCGGGGCCGCGCGACCATGGCTGGTACGACCGCGGCTACCGCGATGCCGATCGCGAGCGCTACTGGCGCGACCGCGAGCGCGACCGCCGTGACGCCCGCCACGCCTACGACCGCGGCTACCGCGACGGCTATCGCAACGGCCCCGACGTCGTCTACTACCGCCCGGGCCCGCCGCGCTGGGCGCGCGGCCAGCGCTACTACGGCCCGAACTACGTGGTCTACGACTACGACCGCTACCAGGTCCGGCGCCCGCCCCACGGCTACCGCTGGGTGCGCGACGACACCGGCAACCTGCTGCTGGTCGCCATCGCCAGCGGCATCATCGCCGACCTGGTGCTCAGCGGCCGCTGAACCCCTGCTGCAGCACCACCAGACGGCCTCCTTCGGGAGGCCGTCTGCGTTTTGGTTCGCCCTGGGCGCTGCGCGGGGCTTAAACTAGCGGTCTGCCTTCTGTCCATGCCCCCGGAGACCCGATGTTCCCGCGCGACGCCCGCATCGAAACCTACGATCCCGACCTGGCCCGCGCCATCGCCGCCGAAGCCGGCCGCCAGGAAGACCACGTCGAGCTGATCGCCAGCGAGAATTACTGCAGCCCGCTGGTCATGGAAGCGCAAGGCAGCCAGCTGACCAACAAGTACGCCGAAGGCTATCCGGGCAAGCGCTACTACGGCGGTTGCGAATTCGTCGACGTCGCCGAGCAGCTGGCCATCGACCGGGTCAAGCAACTGTTCGGCGCCGACTACGCCAACGTGCAGCCGCACAGCGGCTCGCAGGCCAACCAAGCGGTGTACTTCGCGCTGCTGCAGCCGGGCGACACCATCCTCGGCATGTCGCTGGCGCATGGCGGCCACCTGACCCACGGTGCCAAAGTCAACGCCTCCGGCAAGTTGTTCAACGCCGTGCAGTACGGCGTCAACGACCAGGGCCTGATCGACTACGACGAAGTCGAGCGCCTGGCCGTGGAGCACAAGCCGAAGATGGTGGTGGCGGGCTTCTCCGCCTACTCGCAGGTGATCGACTGGGCGCGCTTCCGCGCCATCGCCGACAAGGTCGGTGCCTACTTCTTCGTGGACATGGCGCACGTGGCCGGCCTGGTCGCCGCCGGCGTGTACCCGACCCCGCTGCCGCACGCGCACGTGGTCACTTCCACCACCCACAAGACCCTGCGCGGCCCGCGTGGCGGCATCATCGTGGCCAGTGCTGCCGGCGCCGGCGACAAGCTCGAGGACCTGTCCAAGAAGCTGCAGTCGATCGTGTTCCCGGGCATCCAGGGCGGCCCGCTGATGCACGTGATCGCGGCCAAGGCGGTGGCGTTCAAGGAAGCGCTTGAGCCGGAGTTCACCAGCTACCAGCAGCAGGTGGTGAAGAACGCGCAGGCCATGGCCAAGACCCTGATCGCGCGCGGCTACAAGATCGTTTCCGGTGGCACCGAGAACCACCTGATGCTGGTGGACATGATCGGCCGCGAGGTGTCCGGCAAGGACGCCGAGGCCGCGCTGGGCAAGGCCCACATCACCGTCAACAAGAACTCGGTGCCCAACGACCCGCGCTCGCCGTTCGTGACCTCGGGCCTGCGCCTGGGCACCCCGGCGATCACCACCCGCGGCTACCAGGAACAGGATTGCGTCGACCTGGCCAACTGGATCGCCGACGTGCTCGACGCCCCGGCCGACGACACCGTGCTTGCGCGCGTGCGCGACGCGGTGACCGCGCAGTGCCGCAAGTATCCGGTGTATGGGTAAGACGCCGGGACCCGGGACCCGGAACCCGGGACCCGCGAGAGCGGCGGTCCCGGTGGTCGTGCGCCTGGCCTTGCGGCCAGGTGGCGGGCGCTTTTCGCTTTTCCCCGGGTCCCCGGTCCCGGGTCCCGAGTCCCGGCTCTCCTGATGCACTGCCCTTTCTGCCAGCACACCGATACCCGGGTGATCGATTCGCGCGTGTCCGAGGACGGCGCGACGATCCGCCGGCGTCGCGAGTGCGAGGCCTGCGGTGAGCGCTTCAGCACGTTGGAGACGATCGAGCTCAAGCTGCCGACGGTGATCAAGAGCGACGGCGGCCGCGAGGCGTTCGATGCGCGCAAGCTGCGCACCAGCTTCGACCGCGCGCTGCAGAAGCGGCCGGTGGCCGAGGAGCAGATCGAGGCGGCGGTGCGCGCGGTGGTGCATCAGTTGCGCATGTCCGGCGAACGCGAACTGCCCTCGATCCGGGTCGGCGAGTACGTGATGGCCGAGCTGCGCAAGCTCGACCACGTCGGCTATGTGCGGTTCGCTTCGGTGTACCGCAGCTTCCAGGACGTGGCCGATTTCCGCGAGGAGATCGAGAAGCTCGAGCGCGAGTTGCCTGTCGGCAGCGAGCAGTTGCCGCTGCTGGACCTGGTGCGCGCGGCCAAGCCGGGCGACAAGACCGGCAAGCGCTGAGCGCATGCGCATCGTCTGTCTGGCCGAGGCCGCGCAGCACATCCCGGCGCTGGCACAGGAACATCTGCAGGCGTTCGGTCCGCTGCTGCCGGAGTGGAACGTGGTGGAGGCCGAGGCCGACCTGCGCAGTCATCGCGACGACCGTCGCATCCCCACCAGCTGGATCGCCCTGGACGGCGAGGATTGGCTGGGGTCGGTGAGTCTGCTGCAGAACGACGATGCGCGCATTCGCCAGTTCTCGCCATGGCTGGCCACGCTGTACGTGCGGCCGCAGGCACGCGGTGCCGGCGTCGGCGCTGCTTTGGTCGCGCACTGCGCGCAGGCTGCCGCGCGCTTCGGTGTGCAGTGGTTGTACCTGTACTGCGAGCCGGTGCTGGTGCCGTTCTACGAGCGCCTGGGCTGGCAGCGTCACGCCGACCTGCCGCTAGGGCTGCTGCAGATCGTGGTGATGCGTCGCGACGTCGGCACTGCTGCCGCATGAGCACCGACGTCGTCTCCAACTTTTCCGCCGACGATCATCGCTGGATGGCGCAGGCCCTGCGCCTGGCCGAGCGTGGCGCCTACACCACGCGGCCGAACCCGATGGTCGGCTGCGTGATCGTGCGCGATGGTGCGGTGGTCGGCGAGGGCTTCCACCAGCGCGCCGGCGGACCGCACGCCGAGGTCTTCGCGCTGCGCGCCGCCGGCGAACGCGCCCGCGGCGCCACCGCCTACGTGACCCTGGAGCCGTGCGCGCACTACGGCCGCACCCCGCCGTGCGCGCTGGCGCTGATCGAGGCCGGGGTGACGCGGGTGGTGGCGGCGATGGCCGATCCGTTCCCGCAGGTCAATGGCGGCGGCTTCGCGCTGCTGCGCGACGCCGGCATCGCGGTGCAGGCGGGCCTGATGGAAGCGCAGGCGCGCGCACTCAACCGCGGTTTCCTGTCGCGGGTGGAGCGTGGCCGGCCGTGGTTGCGGATCAAGCTCGGCGCCAGCCTGGACGGGCGCACCGCGCTGGCCAGCGGCGAATCGAAGTGGATCACCGGTCCTGCCGCGCGGCAGGACGTGCAGCACTGGCGCGCCCGCGCCGGCGCCATCCTGACCGGCGCCGGCACCGTGCTGGCCGACGATCCCGCGTTGACCGTGCGCCTGGACGCGGCGACCGAAGTGATGCCGCCGTTGCGCGTGGTGCTGGATGCGCAACTGCGCAGCCTGGCCCAGGCCAAGGTCCGCGACGGCAGCGCGCCGACCCTCTACCTGCACGCGCCGGACTGCGTGCCGCCGGCGCTGGAGCACGCCGCGTTCGCCGCGGTGCCGCTGCACGACGGCCGCAGCGACCTGCACGCGGCGCTGCGCCTGCTCGCCGAACACGGCATCAACGAGGTGCAGGTCGAGGCCGGCGCGACGCTGAGCGGCGCCCTGCTGCGCGCCGGCCTGGTCGACGAGGTGCTGGTGTACATGGCGCCGCTGCTGCTGGGCGATACCGCCCGCCCGCTGCTGGCCGGGCTGGGCATCGAGACCATGGCGCAGCGCGTACCGCTGCAGTTGCAGAACGTGCGCCAGCTCGGCGAGGACCTGCGCCTGCTGCTACGGCCGGCAGCCGGCGCCAGCGCGGATGCGGCCTCGCCCTGAGCGATCGCCGGTGATGCGCGCCGCCGCGCGCAAGGTTGCCGTGTGCCTCGCGACGCTTTGTCCCACCGGTGGCGCGCTGTACCGGGCGGCCGCCACGGCCGCGCCTGCTAGAATGCCCAGGCCGGTTCGCCGGCGACCACAAACGTCTTCAGGGCGGGGTGCGATTCCCCACCGGCGGTAGGTGCGTTCGCGCACGAGCCCGCGAGCGCTTCCCGGCGCAGGCGCGACCCGCCGAATCGGGAAGGTCAGCAGATCCGGTGCGATGCCGGAGCCGACGGTATAGTCCGGATGAAAGAAGACGGCCTTCGCGCAGCCTTGCGGCTGTGCGCGCGCCTGTTTGCCTTGTGGCGTTTTTCGCTCACCCCATTGCGAGAAACGTAGCTATGTTCACCGGAATCATCGAAGGCGTCGGCCATCTCGCCGCACGCCAGCCGCAGGGCGGCGATATCCGTTTCACCTTCGCCACCGGCAGCCTGCCGTTCGCCGACGTGCGCCTGGGCGAGAGCATCGCGGTCAACGGCGTGTGCCTGACCGTGATCGCCTTCGACGCCGCCTCGTTCCAGGCCGACGCCTCCACCGAGACCCTGGCGCTGACCACGCTCGGCCGCCTGGCCGAGGGCGCGGTGCTGAACCTGGAGCGGGCGATGCGCCCCAGCGACCGCCTCGGCGGGCACCTGGTCAGCGGCCACGTCGATGGACTCGGTGAGGTGCTGTCGATCCACGACGACGCGCGCGCGCAGCGCTGGCGTTTCGCCGCGCCGGCGGCGCTGCTGCGCTACATCGCCAAGAAGGGCTCGATCTGCGTGGACGGGGTCAGCCTCACCGTCAACGCGGTCGATGCCGAAGGCTTCGAGGTCGCGCTGATCCCGCACACCGTGGCGCACACCGCGTTCGCGCAGACCGCCGTCGGCGCGGCGGTGAACCTGGAGATCGACCTGGTCGCGCGCTACGTCGAACGCCTGCTGCAGGGCCGCCAGGACTGATCCTGGCCGCGTCCGTTTCGCCTGTCCGCCACGCTGCGCCGCTGCCTGCGGCGCGCGCGGCACCTTCCGTCTTTCCGCGAGTCCCACAATGTCGCCTTCCGTCACCCCGAGCCTGAATTTCGCCTCCGTCCCCGAGCTGCTGGAAGAACTGCGCGCCGGCCGCATGGTGGTCATCGTCGACGACGAGGACCGCGAGAACGAGGGCGACCTGATCATGGCCGCCGAACTGGTCAAGCCCTCGGACATCAACTTCATGGTCACCCATGCGCGCGGCCTGGTGTGCCTGTCGCTGACCCGCGAGCGCTGCACGCAGCTGGGCCTGGCGCCGATGGTCCAGCGCAACACCGCGCAGTTCCATACCAACTTCACCGTCAGCATCGAGGCCGCCGAAGGTGTCACCACCGGCATCTCCGCCTACGACCGGGCACACACCGTGCGCACCGCGGTCAAGCCGGATGCCAAGCCGCACGACCTCAGCCAGCCGGGCCACATCTTCCCGCTGATCGCCCAGCCGGGCGGGGTGCTGACCCGCGCCGGCCACACCGAGGCCGCCGGCGACCTGCCGATGCTGGCGGGGCTGGAGCCGGCCGGCGTGCTGGTGGAAGTGCTCAATCCCGACGGCAGCATGGCGCGGCGTCCGCAACTGGAGGAGTTCGCCCGCACCCATGGCCTGAAGATGGGGTCGATCGCCGACCTGATCGCCTACCGCCTGGCCACCGAACACACCGTCGAGCGCATCGACGAGCGACCCATCGACACCGAGTTCGGCGGTTTCACCCTGGTCACCTACCGCGACCGTATCGCCCACGACCTGCACTTCGCGCTGGTTCGTGGCACCCCGGATGCGGACACCCCGACCCTGGTACGGGTGCAGGTGGAGAATCCGCTGGCCGACCTGCTGCACTGGCGCCGCGAGGACTTCGGCGTGGCCGCCAGCGATGCGCTGCGCGCGATCGCCGCCGCCGAGCGCGGGGTGATGGTGGTGCTGTCGGCGCCGCGCGACAGCGAGGCGCTGCTGGCGCGGCTGCGCGCGCAGCCGGAGGCGGCGCATGGCAAGGACGTGGGCCAATGGCGGCGTAACGGCGCCGGCAGCCAGATCCTCGCCGACCTGGGCCTGGGCAAGCTGCGCGTGCTCGGCACCCCGCGCCGGCAGATTGGCCTGGCCGGGTTTGGGCTGGAGGTGGTGGAGCACGTAGAGCCGGGAATCGGGACCCGGGACCCGGGGCCCGGAAAAGCCTGATCCCGGCGCGCGACCTCGTTTGCTTCTCCCGGACCCCGGGTCCCGGGTCCCGGCTGTTAAACTCTCTCACCCCCTCAAGCTGCCACCGCCATGTCCCATTACGAAGGCGACCTCCGCACTCCCGAGTCGGCGCGTTTCGCGATCATCGCCAGCCGCTGGAACGCCCGCATCACCGACGTGCTGGTCGCCGGCGCGCGGCAGAGCCTGGCCGGCAACGGCATCGCCGAGGACGCGGTGGACGTGATCCGGGTCCCGGGCGCGTGGGAACTGCCGCTGGTCGCCGCACGCCTGGCCGCGGCCGGCAAGCATGCCGCGATCATCGCGCTGGGCTGCGTGATCCGTGGCGACACCCGCCACTACGAACACGTCGCCGACGGCTGCGCCCAGGGCCTGCTGCGGGTGTCGCTGGACTTCCGCATCCCGGTGCTCAATGGCGTGCTCGCCGTGGAGCAGGTCGAGGATGCCGAGGCGCGCGCCGGCGGCAGCCATGGCAACAAGGGCGAGGAAGCGGCGCTGAGCGCGCTGGAGATGGTCAACCTGCTGGAGTTGCTGCCGTGAACAAACCCGCTGGCCACAAGCATCACCCGCGCCGCGACGGCGTCGATCCGGTCCTGCGTTCGCGCGCGCGCCGGCGTGCATTGCAGGCGATCTACGCCTGGCAGATCTCCGGCGGCAACGCCCAGCACGTGATCGCGCAGTTCGCGCACGAGCAGGCCCACGAGATCGCCGACCTGGTGTACTTCGAGAACCTGGTCGAAGGCGTGCTCAAGCATCGCGCCGAACTGGACGAGGCGCTGGTCGGTTACCTGGACCGCACGGTCGAGGAAGTGGACGCGATCGAGCGCGCAGTGCTGCGCCTGGCCGCCTACGAACTGCTGCACCGCATGGACGTGCCGTACCGCGTGGTGATCAACGAAGCGATCGAGACCGCCAAGCGCTTCGGCTCCGAACACGGCCACACCTACGTCAACGGCGTCCTGGACCGCGCCGCGCTGCAGTGGCGCGCGGTGGAGTCGGGGGGCGGCGGCGCCTGACGGCGCGGGATTGAGCATTCGGGATTGGGGATTCGCGAGAGCGACATTCCCGTCCGAGGACGCGCTTTTGCCAATCCCCAATCTCCAATCTCCATTCCCGGCCCTTCAATGCCCGAATTCGATCTGATCGAGCGCCTGCGTGCGCGCAGTCGGGCGCGTGCGGATCTGCCGCTGGGCATCGGCGACGATGCGGCGTTGCTGCTGCCGCCGGCGGGGGAATTGCTGGCGATCACCACCGATACGCTCAATGCGGGGGTGCATTTCCCGGCCGAGACCGCGGCCGCCGACATCGGCTGGAAGACGCTGGCGGTGAATCTCTCCGACCTGGCGGCGATGGGCGCGCAGCCGCGTTGGTGCACGCTATCGCTATCGCTGCCGCAGGTCGACATGGCCTGGGTCGATGCGTTCGCCGAGGGCTTCTTCGCCCTGGCCGATGCGCACGGCATCGGCCTGGCCGGCGGTGACACCACGCGCGGGCCGCTGGCGTTGTCGGTGACCGCGATCGGCAGCGTGCCGGCGACGGCAGCGCTGCGCCGCGATGCCGCGCAGGCGGGCGACGAGGTCTGGGTGACCGGCCAGCCGGGCGAGGCGGCCGCGGCGCTGGCGCTGTGGCAGGGTGGCCGGCTGGACGTGACCGCGCCGGCCGCCGATCCCCTGCACGAACACTTGCGCCAGCGCCTGCTGCGGCCGACGCCGCGGGTGCAGGCGGGCTTGCGCCTGCGCGGCCTGGCGCGCGCCTGCGTGGACGTCTCCGATGGCCTGCTGGCCGACCTGGAGCACATCTGCGCGCGCAGCGGCGTCGGCGCCGAACTGGACCTGGCCGCGCTGCCGGCAGTCGCCGCCCCGGCCGACGCGGACCCTGCACAGGTGCACGCCTGGCAACTGGGCGGCGGCGACGACTACGAGCTGTGCTTCACCGCCGACCCGGCCCAGCACGCGGCGATCGTGCAGGCGCTGCAGGCGGTCGGGGTCAAGGCGACGCCGATCGGGCGCATCGTCGCCGGCCGCGGCATCGTGGTGCGCGATGCCGATGGCCGGCCGTGGCAACCGCCGCGAAGCGGCTACCAGCACTTTCTGAGTTGAGCTGCGTGGCCTAGCGCGCGCCGGCCACGGCCGCGGCGCCAGCACATGCGGGCTGCCCGCCAACGCGGCCGCGTCCTTCCATACCGTGCCGCACTGCGGCGTGAACATCGCCCGTACCTGGTGGTACGGTCCGCCTGCCCGGCCCCGTGTCGAGCGCTTGTCACCGTTCTGGCATTACCGTTCCGGCAGCCGGCCATTCCGGTCCGGCGCCGCTTGGGAGGCAGTCCATGCGCATGTCCGTGTCACGTCGCATCGCCCTTGGCGCGATGCTGCTGGTGTTCTCCGCCGCCGCGGCCGCGGCCGGCTTCAGCAAGCAGTACCAGAGCATTTCCAGTTTCGATGGCACCAAGCTCGGCGCGCTCGTCCTGGTGCCGCAGGGGCAGGGCCCCGGACCGTTCCCGCTGGTGGTGATGCCGGCCAGTTGGTCGCTGCCGAACCTGGAGTACGTGGGCCGCGCCAGCGAACTGGCCAACGACGGCTACGTGGTGGTCAGCTACACCTCGCGCGGGTTCTGGGATTCCCAGGGGCTGATCGACATCGCCGGCGCGCCGACGGTGGAGGACGTCAGCTCAGTGATCGATTGGGCGCTGGCCAACACCCCGTCCGATGCCAACAGAATCGGCGTGTCGGGGATCTCCTACGGCGCCGGCACCAGTCTGCTCGCCGCCGCGCGCGACCCGCGGATCAAGGCGGTGGCCGCGCTCAGCGGCTGGGCCGACCTGCAGGCCTCGCTGTACGCCAACACCACGGTCAGCCAGCAGGGCGTGGGCCTGCTGGTCGCCGCCGGGGTCGCCACCGGCCGGCCCGGCCCGGAGCTGGCGCAGATCACCGCACGCGTGGCGGTGGGCGACTATGACGGCGCGGTGCAGGGCTTCCTGCCCAAGGCCGCCGAGCGCGGGGTGATCAACGAGGTGCAGGCGCTCAACCGCAACGGCCCGGCGGTGCTGCTGGCCAATGCCTTCAACGACGGCCTGTTCCCGCCGAACCAGTACATCGACCTGTACAACCGGCTGAGCGTGCCCAAGCACCTGATGTTCAGCCAGGGCGACCACGCCACCGCCGAACTGCCGGGCGCGCTGGGCCTGCCGAACCAGGTGTACACCGAGGCCACGCGCTGGTTCGACCGCTACCTCAAGGGCCGCGACAACGGCGTTGACCGCGAAGCGCCGGTGCAACTGTCGACCCTGGGTGGTACCTGGCTCAGCTATGCCGACTGGAACAGCGTGCAGGCGGGTGCCATCCGCTACGGCCTGAGCGGGCCCAGCGGCTTGCTGCTGCCGACCGGCTCGCTGACCAACGGCAACAGCAGCGGCTGGAACTACCGCATCGCCACCGGCGTGCCGACCCTGGCCGATTCCGGCGTGGTGATGCTGAGCGGCCTGCTGCAGGGCTTCGGCCAGCCGGTGACGACCTCGATCCCGCTGGTCAGCCGCGCCGGTGCCGCGGTGTGGAGCGGCCCGGTGCTGTCCAGCGACAAGCGCCTGGCCGGCGCGCCGTCGCTGCGGCTGACGGTGACCCCGAGCCAGTCGAACGTGTCGTTGTTCGCCTATCTCTACAGCATGGATGGCTCGGGTTCGGCGCAGTTGCTCAGCCACGTGCCGTACACGCTGCGCAACGCGACGCCGGGCAAGCCGGTGACCCTCGACCTGGCGCTGCAGGCGACTGCGGTGGAAATCCCGGCCGGCCGCCGCCTGGTGCTGGTGGTGGACACCACCGATCCGCGCTACACCTCGGCCAGCCGCTTCGGCGGCACCGTGAGCTTCAGCTCGCCGACGGCGACGCCGTCGTTCCTGAGCGTGCCGTTGCACTGAGGCAGCGCTGTTACCCCTCCGGGACCATGGCCCCCTTTTCGGGGGAAGGTGCCCCGCAGGGGCGGATGAGGGTACGGGCGAAGCCTCGTGCAGTTGGATCAGCGCAGCGCTTCGCGCGCCGGACCCTCACCCCAACCCCTCTCCCGACGGGAGAGGGGCTTCGGTTTCTCCTTCTCCCCTCGGGAGAAGGTGCCCCGCAGGGGCGGATGAGGGTACGGGCGAAGCCCCGTGCAGTTGGATCAGCGTGGCGCTTCGCTTGCCGGACCCTCACCCCAACCCCTCTCCCGGTGGGAGAGGGGCTTCGGTTTCTCCCTTCTCCCTTCGGGACCATGGCCCCCTTTTCGGGGGAAGGTATCCCGCAGGGGCGGATGAGGGTACGGGCGAAGCCTCGTGCAGTTGGATCAGCGTGGCGCTTCGCTTGCCGGACCCTCACCCAACCCCTCTCCCGACGGGAGAGGGGCTTTGGCCTTTCCCTTCTCCCATCGGGAGAAGGCGCCCCGCAGGGGCGGATGAGGGTGCGGCACCACGCATCGCCACAGCATCGCGCACACCACGCAAGCACAGCACACGAATTTACGCAGGCTTTATTCGAACCGGCGCGCGCTTTGCAACGAAGATATTCGGCGATTCCTATACTTTCTGCGCTGACGACGGGGATACTTGTGTGGAATCGATGGCTGCAATCTTGAGCGTGTCGCTGCCCGCAACGGTTGCGTACGGGTGCGGCGTATCGCATCCGACGACGGCGCAACAGTCCGGCCTCCGCACCAGGAAAGGCAGCACGCCGCAAACGTCGCGACGCCACCATGGTTGCCGCAGCGCCTTGCAGCATCCGCCACCACACAGCCGCGTGCGTTCACTGCACACGCATTGACCGGCTGACGCCGCCACCGCGGCGCTGCATTCCAACTCCCTCACCGCGATGCGCCACCAGGCGCATCGCCTGCGATAGCGCGTGCGCGTGACGCGTCGCGTTGTCGTTTCCCCTCCACCCAAAGAAGGACGGCTCCTTGCGAGCCGAGATCACGATGTCCATGAAGCTCCATCCCCTGTTCCTGTCCCTGGCCGCGCTGTGTGCCGGCCCCGCCGCGGCCGCTGGCATGGCGGCGCCGGCTTCCGAGGCCATGCCGGCAACGGCGCAGGACGTCGCCGCACCGCCGCTGGCGCGCAGCGCCGATTGCAGCAACGGTTTCCTCTCGCGCCTGGCGGCCGCCTATCGCGAAGACGCGCAACCGGCCGATCCCGATGCGCCGACGCCGGCGCGCCGCGGCCTGGCGTCGCCGTTCTCCTCGCCGCCGTTTCCGTCGGCCGAATGGCAACTCGGCGCGGTGGACTATCCGGTCGGCGTGCCCAACGAGAATGCGCAGTACCCGGTCGAGAAGGCGCTGGCGTGCACGCGCGTGGGGCAATGGATGCAGCGCAACCGCATCGAGCTGTATGGCTGGATCAATCCTTCGCTCAATGCCAGCACGTCCTCGCGCAGCAACTATCCGCTGTCCTACTCCACGCGGCCCAATCGCGGCGAGTTCAACCAGGCGCTGATCCGCCTGCAGCGCGTGCCGGACACGGTGCAGACCGATCATGTCGACTGGGGCTTCCACCTCGACGACCTGTACGGCTACGACTACCACTACACCACGATGAAGGGCGTCACCAGCGACCAACTGCTGCACCACCCGCAGCCCAGCAGTGCGCTCAACGGCAAGATCTACGGCAACGATCCGATGATCGCGCACGTGGACCTGTACCTGCCATCGGTGGCGCAGGGCATGCTGGTCACGGTCGGCCGCTACCTGTCGCTGCCGGACATCGAGGCGCAGTTCTCGCCCAACAACTACCTGCTGACCCATTCGATCCTGTACACCGTCGATGCCTATACCAACATGGGCCTCCTCACCACCACCAAGCTCAACGACCAGTGGACGCTGCAGCTCGGCGTGCATGGCGGCGACGATTCGGCGATCTGGGACGCGACCAGCCGCCTGAGCGCGCAGGCCTGCCTGCGCTGGGTCTCCAAGAGCAACGACGACATGCTGTATCCCTGCGTGGAGTCGTACAACAATGCCGCGCAGACCTACAACAACCTGCAGGAGTTCGTGCTGACCTGGGGGCACCGCTTCTCGCCGAAGGTGCACATGCTCACCGAGGCCTACCACCTCTACGTGCGCGACCAAGCGCTGGCCACCGATCCGTCGCAGTCGCACGCGCCGACCGGACGCCCAGGCTACGCGCTGGGCGAGGCGCCGGACTTCCCGCTGGGGCGCAGCACCGCCGACGCCATCGTCAACTACGTCAACATCCAGCTCGGCGCCTCGGACATGCTGGCGATCCGCAACGAGTTCGTGAACGACCACGACGGCCAGCGCACCGGCTTCGCCACGCGCTACTCCAGCCACACCATCGGCCTGACCCACTGGGTGTCGCAGGATCTGGAGATCCGCCCGGAGCTGCGCTACGAGCATGCCTACGATTTCCCTGCCTATGACGGCGGCCGCCGCAACCATCAGGCGACGGCGTTGATCGACGCGATCCTGCACTACTGAGGTCGTCGCGCGCTGCCGGTGCAGGCGGTGGCGAGGCGCAGGCAGACGCGACGCAATCGCCTGCATCGCGCGGTTTTACGCAGAATTTATGCATGCCGCGCGGCTTCGCCACGGAGAGTTTATGGCGCCGGCTTCGATAATGCCGGCCTGGGCCAGGAGGCCTGTCCGACCCGGCGTGCGTCGCCATGTTGCGCTTCCCTTCTGCCGCCGTGCGCGCGTCGCGCGCGGCGGTGTCCCACGCGATTGCGGCCTGCCGTGCGGCGGGCCGTCCCTTTGTTTCGGAGTTGAGACCATGAGCGGTTGGCTTTCGTTCGTTTGCGGCGTGGCGGTGATCGTCGCGGCCGGTTACCTGCTGTACGTGAT
Source organism: Xanthomonas sp. F1 (assembly GCF_014199855.1). Classification (NCBI taxonomy): domain Bacteria; kingdom Pseudomonadati; phylum Pseudomonadota; class Gammaproteobacteria; order Lysobacterales; family Lysobacteraceae; genus Xanthomonas; species Xanthomonas sp. F1. The sequence continues at coordinate 232,874 of NZ_JACHOK010000003.1, forward strand.
CCTGCGCCCCGAAGATTTCTGAGCCGAGTGCCACTTCCATGATCGATACATTGCTTGTCTATGCGCTCGCGCTGCTGCTGGGATGGCCGCTGGGCCTGTACCTGGCCAAGGTGATGCGCGGGGCGCCGATGCGCGGCGACGCGCTGTTCGGCTGGATCGAACGCCCGCTGTACCGCCTGCTCGGTACCGACCCGGCGCGCGGCATGCATTGGCGTGCCTATGCCGGCGCGTTCCTGGCCAGCAACCTGGTGCTGGGCGTGCTGGTGTTCGCGCTGTTCGTCACCCAGGCCTGGCTGCCGTTCAATCCCGATGCGGTGCCCAACATGCGCTGGGACGTGGCCCTGCACACCATGGTCTCGTTCCTGACCAACACCGACCAGCAGCACTACTCGGGCCAGGCCCAGCTGTCGTACCTGTCGCAGGCGGTGGGCGTGGTCGGCCTGCAGTTCATCACCCCGATGATGGGCCTGGCGCTGGTCGCCGCGACGCTGCGCGGCCTGTTCGGTGGGCGTGGCAATGGCGCGGCGCGCAAGGCGGCCGCGAATGGGGGCGAAGCGGCGCAGGACGTCGATCTCGGCAACTACTGGGCCGACGTGATCCGTCCGACCCTGCGCTTCCTGCTGCCGCTGTGCCTGCTGTGGACGCTGCTGCTGACCCAGCAAGGCGTGCCGTCGACGCTGGCCGCCGGTCCGGTCGCCACGCCGCTGGACGCCAGCGCCGGCCAGCCGACGCAGAAGATCCCGCTCGGCCCGGTCGCGGCGATGGTGGCGATCAAGCAGCTCGGCACCAACGGCGGCGGCTGGTACGGCCCCAACAGCGCGATGGCGCTGGAGAATCCCACGCCGTTCTCCAACCTGCTGGAGGTGCTGGCGATCGTGCTGATCCCGGTGGCGGTGGCATTCATGGTCGGTCCGTTCACCGGGCGCCGCAAGTTCACCGCGCTGGTGTTCGGCAGCATGCTGGTGATGTCGCTGGCGTCCACCGCGGTGTCGCTGTGGGCCGAGGGCCATGCGCCCGGCAGCGCCGCGCTGATGGAAGGCAAGGAGGTGCGCTTCGGCGTCGATGCGTCGGCTGCCTGGTCGTCGCTGACCACGCAGACCTCCAACGGCTCGGTCAACGCCATGCACGATTCGCTGGCGCCGCTGACCGGCGGCGTGGCGATGGTCAACATGCTGATCAACGCGATCTGGGGCGGCATCGGTTGCGGCCTGCAGCAGTTTCTGGTGTATCTGCTGCTGAGCGTGTTCCTGGCCGGACTGATGACCGGGCGTACCCCGGAGTTGTTCGGGCGCAAGATCGAGGCGCCGGAAGTGCGTCTGCTGGCGCTGCTGATCCTGCTGCAGCCGCTGGTGTTGCTCGGCTTCACCGCGGTCACCCTGGCCCTGCCGGCCTCGATCTCGGCGACCTCCAATCCCGGCTTCCACGGCATCAGCCAGGTGTTCTACGAGTACACCTCGGCCTTCGCCAACAACGGCTCCGGTTTCGAGGGATTGGGCGACGGCATTCCGTGGTGGAACCTGAGCTGCACCGTGGTGCTGCTGCTGGGCCGCTATCCGGCGCTGATCGTGCCGCTGATCGTGGCCGCGCAACTGGCGCGCAAGCGGGTGGCGCCGGAAACCGGCGGCAGCCTGCAGGTGGAAACCCCGACCTTCGCGCTGACCCTGATCGCGGTCATCGCGGTCCTGACCGTTCTGCAATTCACGCCGGCTTTGGTGTTGGGGCCGATCGCCGATCACCTGACCCTGGCCGCGCACTGAGACGACGACGATGAGCACCCCGCATCCTTCTCCTTCCATGGCCTCTTCGCCGGCGCGCCGGCCTGGGCTGTTCGATGCCGCGGCGCTGCGCGCGGCCTTGCGCGACAGCGTGCTGAAGCTGTCGCCGCGGCACCTGCTGGGCAGCCCGGTGATGGCCGTGGTCTTCGCCGGCACCCTGCTGTCGGCGCTGATCACCGTGTCCGGCCAGGGCCCGGCCGGCTTCGGCTGGGCGGTGACCGCGATCCTGCTGGTCACCGTGCTGTTCGGCAACTTCGCCGAGGCGGTGGCCGAGGCCCGCGGCCGCGGTCAGGCCGCCTCGCTGCGGCGCGCACGCAAGGACCTGGTGGCGCGCCGGGTCGCCAGCGTGCGGCTGGAAGGCGAGGTCAGCGTGCCTGCCGCCGAACTGCGCCCGGGCGACCTGGTGGTGGTGTCGGCCGGCGAGCTGATCCCGGCCGACGGCGAGATCGTGCATGGCCTGGCGACGATCAACGAGGCCGCGGTCACCGGCGAATCCGCGCCGGTGCTGCGCGAGGCCGGCACCGATCGCTCCGGCGTCATCGGCGGCACCAAGGTGCTGTCCGACGAGATCCTGGTGAAGGTCACCGCCGAGCCGGGCCACAGCTTCCTGGACCGCATGATCGCGCTGGTGGAAGGCGCCAACCGGCAGAAGACGCCAAACGAGATCGCGCTGACCATGCTGCTGGCGGCGATGACCCTGACCTTCCTGATCGTGGTCGCCTCGCTGCCGGCGATCGCCGGCTTCGTCGGCGTGCACGTGGATCCGCTGCTGTTGATCGCGCTGCTGGTGTGCCTGATCCCGACCACCATCGGCGGACTGTTGCCGGCGATCGGCATCGCCGGCATGAACCGCGCGCTGTCGGCCAACGTGCTGGCCAAGTCGGGCAAGGCGGTGGAAGTGGCCGGCGACGTCGACGTGCTGCTGCTGGACAAGACTGGCACCATCACCCACGGCGATCGCCAGGCCACCGTGTTCCATGCGCTCAGCGGCGTGGACGTGGCGCAACTGCGCGAGGCGGCGATGCTGTCGTCGCTGGCCGACCCGACCCCGGAAGGCAAGTCGATCGTGCGCCTGGCGCGCGAGCAGGGCCTGCCGCCGGCGGATCCGGAGGGCGCCGAGTTCGTCGCCTTCACCGCGCAGACGCGCATGTCCGGCGTCGACCTGCCGGCATTCGGCACGGCGTCGCTGCGCTCGATCCGCAAGGGCGCAGCCGATGCGCTGATCCGCCACGTCACCGCATTGGGCGGGCAGGTGCCGGCAGAGCTGAAGAGCCGGGTCGAGCAGGTCGCGCGCAGCGGCGCCACGCCGCTGGTGGTGGCCGAGGGCCGGCACGTGCTGGGCGTGGTCGAACTGTCGGACGTGGTCAAGCATGGCGTACGCGAGAAGTTCGCGCGGCTGCGTGCGATGGGCGTCAAGACGGTGATGATCACCGGCGACAACCCGCTCACCGCCGCGGCCATCGCCGCCGAGGCCGGCGTCGATGACTACATCGCCGAAGCCACGCCGGAGGACAAGCTGGCGCGCATCCGCCAGGAGCAGGCCGGCGGACGCCTGGTGGCGATGGTCGGCGACGGCACCAACGACGCGCCGGCGCTGGCCCAGGCCGACGTCGGCCTGGCGATGAACTCCGGCACCCAGGCGGCCAAGGAGGCCGGCAACATGGTCGATCTGGACTCGGATCCGGCCAAGCTGCTGGCGGTGGTGGAAGTGGGCAAGCAGCAGCTGATCACCCGCGGCGCGCTGACCACCTTCTCGCTGGCCAACGACGTGTCCAAGTACTTCGCGATCCTGCCGGCGCTGTTCGCCGCCTCGATCCCGCAGATGGCCGCGTTGAACGTCATGCGCCTGTCCAGCCCGACCAACGCGGTGCTCGCGGCGCTGATCTTCAACGCGCTGGTGATCCCGGCGCTGATACCGCTGGCGCTGCGCGGCGTGCGCTTCACCCCGTCCTCGGCGACCTCGCTGCTGCGCCGGAACATGCTGATCTACGGCGTGGGCGGCGTGCTGCTGCCGTTCGTCGGGATCAAGGCCATCGACCTGCTGCTGGTGGCGCTGGGCTGAGAGCGGCCAACAAAACTGCTGCGCAGTCGCCAGGCGGGCGTGGACGTGCTCGGAATCCTCATGTACGCACTCGTACATTGCGGTTCCTCCGCGCCGTCCGCACCCACCTGGCGACCGCTCGCGACGTTTTGATCGCCACTCTCCGCCCAGCGCCGTTTTTTTCGCTCCTTCCGGAATCGCTCCCATGACCGTGTCTTCCGCTTCCCTCCGCGAGCCGATGCGCTGGCGCGCCGTGCTGATGCTGCCGCTGCTGGTGCTCGCTTCCGCGGCGCTGTACTCCTTGCTGGCCACCGTGCTGGCGGGTGCGCTGTTCCCCGAGCAGGCCAACGGCAGCCTGCGCAGCCACGATGGCCGGGTGGTCGGCTCGGCGCTGGTGGCACAGCCGTTCGCCGCCGCCGGCTACTTCCAGCCGCGTCCGTCCGGCGCCAAGTACGATCCGATGTCGGCCGCCGGCAGCAACCAGGCGCGCAGCAATCCCGACCTGCGCAAGCGCCTGGACGACACCCGCCAGGCGGTGGCCGCGCGCGAAGGCATCGACCCGGCGCAGGTGCCGGACGACCTGGTCACCCAGTCCGGCAGCGGCATGGACCCGGACATCAGTGTCGATGCGGCGCAGATTCAAGTGGCGCGCGTCGCCGCTGCACGCGGCCTGCCGCCGCAGACCGTCGCCGCCCTGGTCGCCGCGCAGACCCAGCCGCGCCAGTTCGGCGTGCTCGGCGAGCCGCGGGTGAATGTGCTGGCGCTGAATTTGGCATTGGATGAAGCCGGGACCCGTGGCCCGGGACCCGGGACCCGAGAAACTCAACAGCAGCACAGGTAGCGTTGGGCGGCGCTGTTACGCTTTCCCGGGTCCCGGGTCCCGCCCCGCCAACCTTCAGCTTCCACCTTCATGTCTGATCCCCGCACCCAACAGGCCGACGCCCTCATCGGCGAACTGCAGCGCGAGCGCGGCGGGCGCCTGACCGTGTTTCTCGGCGCGGCGCCGGGGGTCGGCAAGACCTACGCGATGCTGTCGCGCGCGCGGCAGTTGCAGCAGCAGGGCAGCAACCTGGTGGTCGGCGTGGTCGAGACCCACGGCCGCGCCGAGACCGCGGCGCTGCTGGAAGGCCTCACCGTGCAGCCGCGGCGGCGCCTGGAGTACCGCGGCCGCACCCTCGACGAGATGGATCTGGATGCGCTGCTGGCGCTGCGCCCGCCGCTGGTGCTGGTGGACGAACTGGCGCATCGCAACGCGCCCGGCAGCCGCCACGAGCGGCGCTGGCAGGACGTGCAGGAGTTGCTCGACGCCGGCATCGATGTCTACAGCACGGTCAACATCCAGCATCTGGAAAGCCTCAACGACGTGGTCCACCGCATCACCGGCGTGCGCGTCAGCGAGACCGTGCCCGATGCGATCTTCGACCGCCTGCGCGACATCGTCCTGGTCGACCTGCCGCCGCGCGAGCTGATCGAACGCCTGCAGCAGGGCAAGGTCTACCTGCCCGAGCAGGCCGGGCAGGCGCTGCAGGCGTTCTTCTCGCCGTCGAACCTGGCGGCGCTGCGCGAACTGGCGATGCAGACCGCCGCCGACCGCGTCGACAACGACCTGCGCGACGTGCAGGCCGCGCAGGGCCGCACCAGCGTCGCGCTGCGGCGCACGGTGATGGTGGCGATCGACGGGCGCGGCCAGTCCGACTACCTGGTGCGGGTGGCGCGGCGCCTGGCCGAACGCCGCGGCGCGCCATGGACGGTGGTCACCGTGCAGACCCAGGCGCAGCCGGATGCCGACTGGCAACTGGAGATCGACCGCGCCTTCGCCCTGGCGCGTCGGCTCGGCGGCGACGCTGCGCTCCTGCACGGCGCCAACGTCGCCGATACCTTGCTCGACCATGCCGCGCGTAGCGGCGTGTCCACGCTGGTGCTGGGCCGCACCCGCGAGCGCCCGCTGGCGCGCATGATCAACCGCACGCTGACCCAGCAACTGCTGCAACGCGGCGCGCACTACGAACTGGTGATCATCAGTTCGCCGGAAGCGCGTGCCCGCGCGCGGCGGCGCTGGCGCAGCCCGGGGCATTGGCTGTCGCGCGACGACCTGGTGTTCGCCACGTTCGCCACCCTGGCCGCGGTCGCGGTGGGCTGGCTGGCCGAGCGCTGGGTCGGCATCGACGACCTGTCGATGGTGTTCATCGTCGCGGTGGTGGTGGTGGCGGCGAAGACACGGATGACCGCGGCGGTGCTGGCCGCGCTGCTGAGCTTCCTTGCCTACGATTTCTTCTTCATCGATCCGCGCTACACGCTGCACATCGGCGCGCGCCAGGGCCTGGTCACGGTGCTGCTGTTCCTGGTCGCGGCGCTGGTCGCCGGACGCCTGGCCTCGCGCCTGCGCATGCAGGTGCTGGCGCTGCGCGCGGCCAACGCGCAGACCACCGCACTGCAGCGGCTGGGCCGCGAGCTTACCAGTGCCGCCGACCTCGGCCAGGTGCTGGAGGCCGGGCGCCGCGCGCTCGCCGGCACGCTCGACGCCGAGGCCTGGCTGCGGCTGCAACCGCTGGAGCGCGCCCACGACGGCGCCGACGACTACGCGCCGTCGATGGCCGCGGTGGACCGCAGCGCCGCCGACTGGGCACAGCGCCACGGCCAGGCTACCGGCCGCTTCACCGACACCCTGGCCGGCGCGAGCTGGTGGTTCCTGCCGGTACGCCACGAGCGCGGCGCGATCGGTGTGGTCGGCCTGCGCTTCGGCGCCGGCGTGCAGCGCCCGGGCCTGGAGCAGCAGCGCCTGGCCGAGGCGATGGTCGAGGACATCGGCCAGGCCGCGCTGCGCACGCGGCTGGTCGCCGACCTGGAGAGCGCGCGGGTCAGCGGCGAGACCGAGCGGCTGCGCTCGGCCCTGCTGTCCTCGGTCTCGCACGACCTGCGCTCGCCGCTGGCGGCGATGATCGGCGCGGCCAGCAGCCTGTCCAGCTACGGCCAGGCGATGGACGCGGACGATCGCCGCAGCCTGCTCGAGACCATCCAACTGGAAGGCGAGCGCCTGGACCGCTACATCCAGAACCTGCTGGACATGACCCGGCTCGGCCACACCGGGCTGACCTTGAACCGCGACTGGATCGGCGTGGACGAGCTGATCGGCTCGGCCGCGCGGCGCCTGCAGCGCTACCAGCCGCAGGTGCGCCTGGACATCGCCCTGGCTGCGGAACTGCCGACGCTGTGGGTGCACCCGGCGCTGGTCGAGCAGGCGATTTTCAACGTGCTGGAGAACGCGGCCAAGTTCTCGCCGGCGGACGCGGCGATCCGCGTCGCCGCGGGCATGGTCGACGGCCGCCTGCGCATCGACATCAGCGACCGCGGCCCGGGCATTCCCGAGGACGAGCGCGCGCGCATCTTCGACATGTTCTACAGCGTCGAGCGCGGCGACCGCGGCCGCCACGGCACCGGCCTGGGCCTTACCATCTGCCAGGGCATGATCGGCGCGCACGGCGGCAGCGTCGAGGCGCTGCCCGGCCCCGATGGCCGCGGCACCACGATCCGCATTACCCTGCCGCTCATCGAACCCGCCGCGCCGCCGTCCCGCCCCGATGCCGACTGAGTCCCACGCCGATCCGATTCCGCCGCCGCGCGTGCTGGTCATCGACGACGAGCCGCAGATCCGCCGGTTCCTCGACATCAGCCTGCGCGCGCAGGGCTACCGCGTGCTGCAGGCGGACACCGGCGCCGCCGGCCTGGCGCAACTGGCCGCGCATGGCGCCGAACTGGTGGTGCTGGACATCGGCCTGCCCGACCAGGACGGGCACAGCGTGCTGCGCGAACTGCGGCAATGGTCGTCGGTGCCGGTGATCATGCTGACCGTGCGCGCCGGCGAGGACGAGAAGGTGCAGGCGCTGGATGCCGGCGCCAACGACTACGTGACCAAGCCGTTCGGCGTGCAGGAGCTGATGGCGCGCATCCGCGTGCTGCTGCGCATGCAGCCGGTGGCCGGCGAGGCCGAGCCGGTGTTCGACGATGGCCACCTGCACATCCACCTGGGCCTGCGCGAGGTGCGCCTGGACGGCGAGGCGCTGCCGCTCAGCCGCAAGGAGTACGCGCTACTCGCGCTGCTGCTGCGCCACAGCGGCCGCGTGGTGACGCAGCCGCAACTGCTACGCGAACTGTGGGGTCCCACCCACCAGGACGACACGCACTACCTGCGCATCCTGGTCGGCAAACTGCGGCAGAAACTCGGTGACAGCGCGGTGGCCCCGCGCTACATCGCCACCGAGCCGGGCGTGGGATTGCGCTTCATCGGCGTGCAGTGTCATGGCTGACGCGGCGTGCGCCCGCCTGATTTTGCAGGAGCGGGTTTCGTCGGGACTCGGGACTCGGGACTCGGGACTTGGAACTTGGGACTCGGGATTTTCCGCGAGTGCAGAGCGGTTGCGATTGCACTGTGGGAGGGACTTCAGTCCCGACGGGCTCTACCGGTAAAGCCCGTCGGGACTGAAGTCCCTCCCACAAAAGGCTGATGGATCGCGGCTCCGGAAGGGCCTGTTTTTTTTTGAAAGATTGCCACTTTTTTTCATCAAATCGCTTAACGGCGATTTGGCTCGGGACATCATCCCGCCGTTCCGATTACCCAATCCCACTCAAGGCTCCGGCAACACCTTCCCCGGATTGAGGATCCCGTCCGGGTCCAGCGCGCGCTTGATCGCGCGCATCGCGTCCAGCGTGGCCGCGTCGAAGGCCTGGTCCATGTAGTCGCGCTTGGCCACGCCGATGCCGTGTTCGCCGGACAGCGTGCCTTCCAGCGACAGCACCAGCGAAAACAGCCGCGGCAGGGCGGCCTGCGCACGCGCGGTTTCGGCGGCGTCGTCGGGCGCGTACATGATGTTGACGTGCAGGTTGCCGTTGCCGGCATGGCCGAAGGCGACGATCGGCAGGTCGAACTCGGCGGCCAAGGCTTCCACGCCGGCGACCAGCGCGGGGATGCGCGATACCGGCACCACCACGTCTTCGTTGATCTTGCCGGGCCGGATCGTGCGCAGCGCCGGCGACAGCGCGCGGCGCGCGGCCCACAGGCGGTCGCGCGCGCTGCCGTCGGCAGCCACGTCCAGCGCCAGCAGGCCGTCGCCTTCGGCCGCCGCGCCCAGCGCCTGCAACGCGTAGGGCAGGGTGTCGTGGTCGCCGTCGGCCTCGATCAGCAGCATCGCGCCGGCCTCGGGCACGTCGCTGCCGTTGCGGCGCAGCAGTGCGATCGCGCTGCGGTCCATGAACTCGAGCATGGTCGGCGTGCTCGGCTGCGCCATCAACCGCGACACCGCTGCCGCGGCGCCGGCGGCGTCGCGATACAGCGCGCGCAGGCCGGCCTGCGCCAGCGGCCGCGGCGACAGCTTCAGCGTCGCTTCCACGATCAGCGCCAGGGTGCCTTCGCTCCCGACCAGCAGGTGAGTCAAGTCGTAGCCGGTGGCGTCCTTGGTGTAGGCGCCGCCGCAGCGGATCAGCTCGCCCGTGCCGGTCACCGCGACCAGGCCGAGCACGTTGTCGCGGGTGGCGCCGTACTTCACCGCGCGCGGCCCGCCAGCGTTGGTGGAGAGGTTGCCGCCGACGCTGCAGATCTCCGCGCTGGACGGATCCGGCGGCCAGAACAGGCCGTGCGGCGCCAGCGCCTGTTGCAGGTCGCCGTTGAGCACGCCGGGCTCGACCACCGCGCAGCGGTCGGCCGGGCGCAACTGCACGATGCGGTTCATGCGCGTGAACGACAGCACCACGCCGCCGCTGAACGGCACCGCGGCGCCGGCGGTGCCGGTGCCGGCACCGCGCGCTACCAGCGGCACGCGGTGCGCGCGGCAGGCGCGCACGATCGCCTGCACCTGCTCGCGGGTCTGCGGCAGCGCCACCGCGTCGGCCAGCGCCCAGCGCCGCGAATCGTCCTCGCCATAGCTGCGGCGGCTGTCAGGATCGGTGCGCCAGCCCTCGGCGCCGAGCAGGGCGGAAAGGGTGTCGGTGAGCGCGGCGGGCAGGGCTGTGGTCATGGCGAAGGCGGCGACGAAGGAGCGGAGGGCGAGGGCGGCTGCAGCAGTTTCCAGGTGAGCACCGCCAACGCCAGCGGCAGCCACACCCAGCGCAATTCCGACAGCAGCGTGGCCATGCCGCGCGCGCTGAAGAAACCGTTGGCGAACGGCGAGACCCGAATCGGTCGCCACGGCGCGAACCAGCGCTGGTCGCTCCACGGCCAGGCCAGGGCCACGCCGAGGCCGCCGGAGGTCATCGCGTCGAGCAGCGGATGCGAGGCGGTGCAGACGAACATCCAGACGGCCGCCTGTAACGCACCGGCGCGCAAGGGTCGGTGCAGCAGCGTGCCGAGCACGCCCAGCACCGCGGCGAACAGCAGCGAGTGGCTGGCGCCGCGATGGCCGAAGGCGTCGGCGTAGGGGATGTGCAGGGCGAAGCCGAGCACGTCGGCGTCGGGCAGCATCGACGCGACGATGCCGGCGCCGAGCAGGCGCGTGGAAATGCGCCCGCGGTCGGCGGCGGCCCACAGCGCCAGCGGCACCGCGGCGTGGGTGAAGACGCTGGGCATCTCAGCAATCCTCGGCGCGGAACGCGTCGCGCAGCCAGGTCAGCCGCGGCGGATCGCCTTCGGCCTCGACGACGTCGAAGCGGCACGGCCAGTTGGCGTACTGCGGATGCGCGGCCAGGAACAGCTGCGCCGCCAGCAGCAGGCGGCGGCGCTTGCGCAGGTCGACCGAGGCCGCACCACCGCCGAACGCGGTGCTGCGCCGGTAGCGCACTTCGACGAACACCAGGCTCTGCGCCTGCTGCATCACCAGATCCAGCTCGCCGCCGCGGAAGGCGACGTTGGCGGCGATCAGGCGCAGGCCGGCGCGCTCCAGTTCGGCGCGCGCCGCTGCTTCCACCGCGTTGCCGCGTCGGCGCCGCTCAGTTTCCATCGGGCAGCGGGGTCGGGCGCCCGCCGCTGAAGGTGGACCACGCCGGGGTACGCACGATGTTGCCGAAGCCGTCCAGGTGCAGCACGCCGGTGGCGCCGCGCAGGCCGCTGTCCTTGGCGGTCGCCAGCTTTTCCAGGTAGGCGGTGATCTGCCAGGCGTCGTAGCCGAACGCGAACAGGCGCCCGGCCGGGCCGCGCGCGGTCGGCAGCATGTCGGCCACGCTGGTCGCCGCCGGCAGGCCGCCGACGCCACGTACGTTCCACAGCTCGCTCGGGTAGACGATGCCGTCCAGTACCAGGTCGTCCTCGGGCTTGCCGGTGCCCAGCACCAGCTGCGAGGTCGCCACCCGGGTCTTGCCGGCGAAGCCGGCCAGCGCCAGCTGCGGCGCCAGCGCGCGGGCGGTGTTGCCCTTGACCGCGAGCAGCACCGAGTCGGCGGCGCCGGCGTTGCGCAGTTGCGCACCGATGTCGCCCGGGGTGTCGGCCACGCTGACGCTGCCGGCGACCTTGCCGCCGCGCTCGCTGAAGCGGTCGCGGAACGCGGCCACCGCGCGGCGGCCGTTGTCGTCGTTGCTGCCGATCACCAGGGTGTTGTGGCGCTCGTGCGCCAGCAGGTACTCGGCGGCGGCGATGCCGTCGTCTTCCGGGGCCAGCGAGAAGCCGGCGCTGCCGCCCGGGGGGGCGTGGGTGCCGCGGTTCAGCGCCAGCACCGGTACCGGCAGCGCGTCGCGCCCGAACAGCGCGGTGACCTCGTCGCGGCCGAGCGGGCCGACCACGAAATCGGCGCCGCCGTCGACCGCCTTCTGGTAGGCGGCCAGTGCGCCGGCCGGGGTGCCGGTGGTGTCGATGAAGTCGATCGCAGGACGCCGCCGGGTCTCGCCGTAATAGCCGGCAAGCAGGCCGTCGCGCACCGGCGCCGCCGCGGTGGCCAGGCTGCCGCTCAGCGGCAGCAGCACCGCCAGCTTGGCCGGCGGGCGGTAGCCGTCGCGTTCGGCCGGCGGCCGCTTGCTGGTGTCGAAGCCCCACTGCTCGCCGCGGTCGAACGGACGCGGCAGCGCCAGGCCGCGGCTCAGCAGTGCGCGGCCGACGAAGTTGTACAGCGGGTCGCCGGCCGGCAGCGCGGCGGCGCGCGCCTGCAGGGTGGCGTCGTTGAGCGTGGCCAACTGGCGCACGATGGCGCGCTGGTTGTCGCTGCGCGCCTGGCCGTTGAGGCCGTTGTCGGCACGCGCGCGCTCGTCCAATGCCGCGGTGGCGTCGCCGGTGCCTTCCAGCGCCTGTGCGCGGGCCAGGTGCCAGCGCGCGCGCAGGTTCTGCGGCACCGCCTGCGGATCACTGCCCAGCGCCTGCAGCGCCTTGGCCGGCTGGCGGTCGGCCAGGGCCAGTTCGGCCTCGACCAGCGCCACCCGCACCTTGCTCAGCGGCGGCAACTGCCGCGGCTGCACCTGCGCCAGCAGGCTGCGCGCGCGGGCGGCGTCGCCGGCCTCGTACCAGGCGAAGGCCGCGTCGCCCAGCAACTGGTTGCGCTCGCTGCCGGTGGCGCCGGCGGCCTGCGCCTCGAGCTGCTGCGCCGCGTCCCGCGGCTTGCCCTGGTCCAGCAGCGCCAGTGCCGCCGATTGGGCCGGCGAGGCGCTCGGCGTCACGCTGGAGGTGGCGCAGCCGGCGATGAGCAACGCCAGCAGCGACAGGGCGGAAATCCTTGCGAATCGCTTGTTCATTTCTGGTCCATTCGGCTGGGCACGCCGGGCGCGCCGGGGAAAACCGCTACGATTCTACCCTTGACCATGGAAAGCCCGTCGATGAGCGCCCAGCCCGGAACCCTGCATGTCGTCGCCACGCCGATCGGCAACCTTGCCGACCTGACGCCGCGCGCCCAGGAGACGCTGCGCTCGGTGGCGGCGATCTGCGCCGAGGACACCCGCCGCAGCGGCCAGTTGCTGGCCCACTTCGGCATCGAGCGGCCGCTGCTGGCACTGCACGAACACAACGAGGAGGCGTTGTCCCAGCGCATCGTCGCGCGCCTGCTGGAGGGCCAGTCGCTGGCCCTGGTCAGCGACGCCGGCACCCCGCTGGTCAGCGATCCCGGCTACCGCCTGGTGCGCGCGGCGCGCGCGGCCGGGGTGCGGGTCAGCCCGGTGCCGGGCGCCTGCGCGGCGATCGCCGCGCTCAGCGTGGCCGGCCTGCCCAGCGACCGCTTCGCCTTCGAGGGCTTCCTGCCGGCCAAGGCCTCGGCGCGCCGCGAGCGCCTGCTGCGGCTGGCCGGCGAGCCGCGCACCCTGGTGTTCTATGAAGCCTCGCACCGCATCGCCGAGTCCCTGGCCGACTGCCGCGCCGCCTTCGGCGACGCCCGCCCGGCAGTGATCGCGCGTGAGCTGACCAAGCTGTTCGAGACCGTGCTCGACGGCACCCTCGCCGACCTGCACGCCCGGGTCGAGGCCGACGACAACCAGCGCAAGGGCGAGTTCGTGCTGATGGTGCAGGGCGCCGGCGACGACGCCGACGCGCAGCTGGCCGAAGGCCGCCGCGTCTACGCCAAGCTCAGCGAACACCTGCCGCCGTCCACCGCCGCCAAGCTCGCCGCCGAACTGACCGGTGCGCCGCGCAAGGCGCTGTACGGCGGTTGAGGGCGCCGCGAATACGGGGTGGTGTTGGTCGCCTGCGGCAGCGTAGGTCGACCTGGGCGGATCGCCGCGGTGCGTTAGGGGCACGCATTCCCGGCGAGGCGGTTGCGCGGAAGCGGGCTTCCGCGGCGTCGAGGGCCTTGCATCCGGCCCGGTAACGCGCGAGGTTGTGCCCGGTCATTCGGACAGAGGCGACGCCGATGAGCGATGCAGTGACGAAAATGGACGGACACTGTCTTTGCGGCGCCGTGCGCCTGCAGGCGACGATCGGCGCACGCGAGATGGGGGCCTGCCACTGTGCGATGTGCCGCCGTTGGTCCGGCGGTGTCTTCCTGGCCGTGGAATGCGATGACGTCGCGGTCGAGGACCCAGAGAACATGGGTGTGTATGCCTCGTCCGAATGGGGCGAGCGGTGCTTCTGCAAGGTCTGCGGCAGCACGGTCATGTGGCGCTCCAAGGACGGCGCGCACCACGCGGTTTCCGTGCAGCTCTTCGACGATCCCTCCGGCTTCGCGCTGACCTCGCAGATTTTCATCGACGAGAAGCCGGCCAGCTATTCCTTCGCCGAGACCACCAAGCGCATGACCGGCCCCGAGTTCATCGCCATGGTGACCGGCGCGGCGCAGTAGCGGCGCCTGAGTGTAAAGCGTCGGCAAGGTGGACCGCGATCGGTCGTTCACCCAGCCGCGGTTCGCCTAGGCGGTTCGGGTGGCGGCTCCCGGCCGGCGGTGGGTATGGGCGAGAGGAAAAAGCGGCGGAGCCGGCCGATAAGCCGGGTTCTGTCGTGGACAGTCATTCTTCTAGGCGCACCGTCACCGGTGCGCTCGAGCAACCTACCCGGACCCGACGCGGGCCGCGCCATGAGGTCCCTATTTGGTCTTGCTCCAGGTGGGGTTTGCCGTGCCGGTCCGTTACCGGACTCGCGGTGCGCTCTTACCGCACCATTTCACCCTTACCGGCCTGCTTGCGCAGACGTAGGCGGTATCTTTCTGTTGCACTTTCCGTCGGCTCGCGCCGCCCAGGCGTTACCTGGCACCTTGCCCTATGGAGCCCGGACTTTCCTCGGCATCCCACCGCACCGAAATGCGAGGGGATGACGCGACTGTCTGGCCGACTCCGCCGCGCGCATTGTCGCATGTTAAGCCGGGACTCGGGATTCGGGATTCGGGATTTTTCCGCGAGTGCGGGGCGGTTGCGATTGAACTGTGGGAGGGACTTCAGTCCCGACGGGCTCTACCGGTAAAGCCTGTCGGGACTGAAGTCCCTCCCACAAAAATCGCCGCTTTTTGTGGGAGGTCGTTGACAGCGATTTCGAGCCTGATCCCATGCTTCCCGAATCCCGGGTCACGAACCCCGGTTCTCCAGCCGCGTCTCTCCCAGGAACACCCCGTCGGGACCGAACCGGCGCTCGTGGATCCAGCCGTGACCGGCGGCGTCCACCGCGACGATGGTGCTGGCGCGCGTGCCGTAGTCGTGGCCGCGGATGAAGGCCGGCGACAGCCGCCGCTCCAGTTCCGGGCCGACCCCGGTGTCGGGCAGGTCGGCCGGCTCGGCCAGGGTCTCGTCGGCCAGCGCCCGCCACAGCGGTGCCAGGTCGTCGTCGCCGGCGGCGATCCAGGCGGTCACGGCAGCGCGCAGGCGCCGGGTCTTCGGCCAGGGCGCGTCCAGCGCGCCGTTGGACATGCCGTGGACGCCGGGCGTCAGGGCGCTGCGGCCAGGCGGGTGATTGCCCACGTAGGCGGCGCCGGCGGCATCGGCCAACAGCAGGTTGAAGGGCGGATAGGCGTCGGCGCGTGCGACCAGCGCGTCGGCGAAGGCCGCGGCCGGCTCGGCGCCGCTCAGGTAGTCGGCGATCAGGGCGCCGCGCGAGGCGCCGGACATCGCCGCCAGCGGGTCGCGCACATTGGTGACCACGGCGCAGCGGCCGGCGGCGTCCAGCCCCACCCAGGTGCCGCCGGAGCGCAGGTCGCGCCCGGCCAGCAGGCGCTGCGCCGGGGCCGGCCAGCGCTGCAGCGGCGCGGTCGGGCGGGTGTGGAATTCGTCGCGGTTGCCGACCAGCAGCAAGCGCCATCGCGGGTGCGCAGCGTGCGCGAGAACGACCAGACACATGCGCCGCAGTGTGCGCGCTTGCGCAACGCGGCGCGAGCCCATGCCGCATGTCGACGGCCGGTGACGACTGCCTTAACGCCCCGTACACAGGCCTGAATTTCCGTTCAATCTCAAAATTTGAGACGAAACAGTAACTTGTGGATAAGCCTTGAACAAGTCTCTAAAGATCGTTGCAAACCATTGATCCCGCTAGCGATTTGCCGCTCGCAAAGTTGTTGACAACCCGTTGCGCACTGCTAAGGTGGGCACTTGAGGGGAAACCGGGTTTTTTGTGGTTTTTCGTGGTTCAATGACCGCCCAGGCGGATTCGGAAAGGTGCAGGCGTCGTGTTTCAGGGCGAGACCGCAATCACTGTGGACGACAAGGGGCGTATGGCGGTTCCCACCGCGTACCGCGACCTCGTCGCGCGCGTGAGCGGCAATCGGCTGGTGCTGACCTACAACCCGTTCGAGGCCGGCTGCCTGTGGCTGTATGCGGAGAAGGAGTGGGAGCGGGTCCGTGACGACGTCATGGCCAAGCCCAACACCCAGCGCGTGGTGCGGGTCCTGCAGCAGAAGCTGGTGGGTTCGTCGGCCGCGCTGGAGCTGGACGCCAACGCCCGCATCACCATTCCGCCGAGCCATCGCGCCGCGGTGGGCATTGAAAAGCGCGCCGTGCTGTTGGGCATGGGCGACAAGTTCGAACTGTGGAGCGAGCAGGCTCATCGCGCACTGATCCAGCAGACGTTGTCTGACGAGGATCTGGGCGATGGATTGCTCGATCTGAAGTTGTGAGTCGGGGTGTCCGGATGCGCGGACAGGCGCAGGCCGGTCACCTCCCGGTGTCGCAACCATCGGCGGCGCATGTGCCGGTGTTGTTCGCGCAGGTCCTGGACGGGCTGCAGGTGATCGAAAACGGAATCTATCTGGATGGCACGTTCGGGCGTGGCGGACACGCGCGCGGGGTGCTGCACAAACTCGGCCCAGGAGGCCGGCTGCTGGTGATGGACAAGGACCCCGAGGCGATCGCCGAAGCCGAACATGCGTTCGGCGGCGACGCGCGCGTGTCCATCCATCGCGGCAGCTTTGCCACGCTGGGCCAGTGGGACGCTGCCGTCGCCCTGGACGGGGTGCTGTTCGACCTGGGCGTGTCCTCGCCGCAGCTGGACGTGGCCGAACGCGGCTTCTCCTTCGGCAAGGACGGCCCGCTGGACATGCGCATGGACCCGGAGGCCGGCGAGAGCGCGGCGCAGTGGCTGGCGCGCGCCGACGAGCGCGAGATCGCCGACGTGCTGTGGACCTACGGCGAAGAGCGGCAGAGCCGGCGCATCGCCCGCGCCATCGTCGCCCGCCGCGAGAAGCAGCCGCTGACCCGCACCGCCGAACTGGCCGAACTGATCGCCGGCGTGATGCCGCGCGGCGACAGCAAGACCCACCCGGCCACGCGCAGCTTCCAGGCGATCCGCATCCACATCAACCGCGAACTGGCCGATCTGGAGACCGGCCTGGACGCGGCGCTGGCCCGGCTCAAGCCCGGCGGCCGCCTCGCGGTGATCAGCTTCCACTCGCTGGAAGACCGCATCGTCAAGCAGTTCATGCAGCGCCACGCCAAGGCCCCGCCGAGCAATCGTCGCCTGCCGGAGGCCACGACCTTCGTGCCGACCCTGCGCCTGCACGGCGGCGCGATCAAGGCCGACGCCGACGAACTGGCGGTGAACCCGCGCGCGCGCAGCGCGGTGTTGCGGGTGGCGGAGAAGCTGGCGGGACCCGGGACCCGGGACCCCCTGAAAAGCACGGGACCCGGGACCCGGGACCCGGGACCCGGTAAGAGCAGCAACAACGGCAACAGCAACAGCAGTGCTTCGTCAGCGGCTGGCTTTGGCTTTTCCCGGGACCCGGGTCCCGGGTCCCGGGTCCCGAGTGACGCGCTCCAAAGGAGCGCGCCATGAGCCGCATCCTCCTCGTCGTGCTGCTCGCCTGCACCATCGCCTCGGCGATCGGGGTGGTGTACATGCGCCACCGCCATCGCCAGTTGTTCGTGGAGCTGTCGCGGCTGGAGCACAACCGCGACGAGCTGAACATCGAGTTCGGCCGGCTGCAGCTGGAGCAGGCGACCTGGGCCGAGAGCAATCGCGTCGACCAGGTCGCGCGCGAGCGGTTGGGGATGAAGTTCCCCGAGACCGGTGACATCGTGGTGGTGCGCCCGTGAGCAAGAGCGGCCGCAACCGCACCCGCAGCAACTTCAACCTGCGTGGCCGCCTGGTGCTGGTCGGCGCGGCGCTGGGCCTGTGCTCGGTGACCCTGATCGGCCGCGCGGCCTACGTGCAGCTCATCAACAGCGACTTCTACCAGCGCCAGGGCGAGGCGCGCTACCTGCGCGAACTGCCGATCGCCACCTCGCGCGGCATGATCACCGACCGCAACGGCGAGCCGCTGGCGGTGTCCACGCCGGTGGAGTCGATCTGGGTCAATCCGCAGGAACTGCTGCGCAGCCCGGACCGCATCCCGCAGCTGGCGCAGGCGCTGGAACTGCCGGTCGACGAACTCACCGCCAAGCTGTCGCAGAAGGCGGACAAGGAGTTCATGTACCTCAAGCGCCGGATCAATCCGGACAAGGCGCATGCGGTGGTCGCGCTCGGCATCCCCGGCGTGTTCTCGCAGCGCGAATTCCGCCGCTTCTACCCGCAGGGCGAAGCGATGGCGCACGTGCTGGGCTTCACCAACATCGACGACCGCGGCCAGGAAGGGCTGGAGCTGGCGTTCGATTCGTGGCTGCGCGGCAAGCCGGGCGCCAAGCGGGTGATCCGCGACCGCAAGGGCGCGATCGTCGAGAGCATCGACCTGGTCAAGCCGGCGCAGCCGGGCAAGGACCTGACCCTGAGCATCGACCGCCGCATCCAGTTCCTGGCCTACAAGGAACTGCGCCATGCGCTGGTCGAGAACAAGGCCGCCGGCGGCTCGATCGTGATCATGGACGTGGCCACCGGCGAGATCCTGGCCATGGTCAACCTGCCGACCTACAACCCCAATGCGGTCAACGGGGTCAATCCGGACGTGCGCCGCAACCGCGCGGTCACCGACCTGGTCGAGCCGGGCTCGACGATGAAGCCGCTGACCATCTCCACCGCGCTCAAGGCCGGGGTGGTGACCAAGGACACGCTGATCGACACCAACCCCGGCTACATGTCGGTGGGCCGTTTCACCATCAAGGACGTGCCGCGCAACAACGGCGTGCTGACCGTGACCGGGGTGATCACCCGCAGCTCCAACATCGGCGCGGCGAAGATCGCGGCCAAGCTGCCGGACCAGACCTTCTACGACCAGGTCCACAGCTACGGCTACGGCAGTTCCCCGCACAGCGGCTTTCCCGGCGAATCGGCCGGCGTGTTCCCGTCGCCGGCGCGCTGGAGCGGTTCGTCCAAGACCACCATGTCCTACGGCTACGGCCTGTCGGTGACGCCGCTGCAGATCGCCCGCGCCTATTGCGCGCTGGGCAACGGCGGGCGCCTGGTGACCCCGACCTTCGTCAAGGGCCAGCACGAGGACAGCAAGCAGGTGCTGGATCCGGCCATCTCCAAGGAAGTGGTGGCGATGATGGAGACCGTGGTCACCCAGGGCGGCGCCAAGGGCGCGGCGATCCTGGGCTACCACGTCGCCGGTAAGACCGGCACCGCGCGCAAGGCCGGCCCCGGCGGCTACGAGCGCGGCCACTACAACGCGCTGTTCGCGGGCCTGGTGCCGGCGAGCAACCCGCGCTTCGCCACGGTCATCGTGATCAACGACCCGCAAGGCGCCAAGTACTACGGCGGCCTGGTCTCGGCGCCGGTGTTCCACAACGTGATGGAAGGCGCGCTGCGGCTGATGGACGTGCCGCCGGACGACATCCAGTCGTGGTTGGCCGCGCAGGCCGCCGGCAAGAGCGGCCATGCGCCGCCGCCGGCGCCGGTGGAGCCGGATCCGGCGACCGTGCCCGACGCCGCCGCCGAGGTCGATGCCGCATTGCCCAGCGCGCGCGCGGTGGCGCCGCCGGCGCCGGCCGCGTTGCCGGCACCGCTGCAGGAGACCCGCCAGTGACCCGCGCGATGTCGCTGTCGCAACTGCTGCCGGGCGTGGCGCTGGCGCACGACGTGCAGGTGACCGGGCTGGTCATGGACAGCCGCGCGGTGCGCCCGGGCGATGCTTTCGTGGCCATCGCCGGGTTCGGCGCGCACGGCCTGGGCTTCGTCGACCAGGCGCGCGCCAATGGCGCGGTCGCCGTGCTGTACGACCCGCCGGCCCCGGCCGAGCTGCCGGCGCCGGCCGACGCGATCGCGGTGCCGGGCCTGCGCGCGCGCATGGGCGCGATGGCCGATCAGTTCCACGGGCACCCGTCGCAGACCATGACCATGGTCGGCGTCACCGGCACCAACGGCAAGACTTCCACCGTGCAACTGCTGGCGCAGGCCTGGCACCTGCTGGGCACGCGCAGCGGCAGCGTCGGCACGCTCGGCGCCGGCCTGTACGGGCAGGTGCAGCCGACCGGCTTCACCACGCCGCTGGTGCTGCCGCTGCACGCGCTGCTGGCGCAGTTGCGCGACGCCGGCGCACAGGCGGTGGCGATGGAAGTCAGCTCGCACGCGCTCGACCAGGGCCGCGTGGACGCGGTGCATTTCGACGTGGCGGTGTTCACCAATCTCACCCGCGACCATCTCGACTACCACGGCGACATGGCCGGCTATGGCGCGGCCAAGGCGCGCCTGTTCGCCACGCCGGGGCTGAAGTCGGCGGTGGTCAACCTGGACGACGCGTTCGGCCGCGAACTGCTGGACACGCTGGATCCGGCGCTGCGCCGCATCGCGGTCAGCTCGCGCGGGCAGGACGGCGCGGATGTACGCGCCGAGGCGCTACACCTGGACGCGCGCGGCATCGGCTTCACCCTGGCGATCGGCGAGGAGCGGCATCCGCTGCAGTCGCCGCTGCTGGGCCGTTTCAACGTCGACAACCTGCTGGCCGTGGCCGGCGCGCTGCATGCGCTGGACGTGGCGCCGGTGCGCATCGCCGCCATCCTGGCGCAGCTGCAGCCGATCCGCGGGCGCATGAACCGGCTCGGCGGCAATGGCGCGCAGCCATTGGTGGTGGTCGACTACGCACACACCCCCGACGCGCTGGAGCAGGCGCTGCAGAGCCTGCGCGCACACGCGCAGGGCCGCATCACCTGCGTGTTCGGCTGCGGCGGCGAACGCGACACCGGCAAGCGTCCGCAGATGGCGGCGATCGCGCAGCGCCTGGCCGAGCGCGTGGTGGTCACCGACGACAACCCGCGTGGCGAGGACGGCGACCGCATCGTCGCCGACATCCTGGCCGGCTTCGACGGCATGCAGGCGGTGCAGGTGCAGCGTGACCGCGCGCAGGCGATCGCCATGGCAGTGGCCGACGCCGGCGCCGAGGACATCGTGCTGATCGCCGGCAAGGGCCACGAGCCCTACCAGGAGATCGCCGGCGTGCGGCATGCGTTCGACGACACCGAGGTCGCCGCGCAGGCCCTGCGCGCGCATGCGGCGGAGGCGGCCCGATGAAGCGCCTGCCGTTGTCGATGATCGCGCACTGGGCCGGCGCCGAGCTGCACGGCGACGACGTGGCGATCGATGCGATCAGCCACGACACCCGCAGCCTGGCCGCCGGCAGCCTGT
The DNA here is from genome assembly GCF_014199855.1 of Xanthomonas sp. F1. Taxonomy (NCBI): domain Bacteria; kingdom Pseudomonadati; phylum Pseudomonadota; class Gammaproteobacteria; order Lysobacterales; family Lysobacteraceae; genus Xanthomonas; species Xanthomonas sp. F1. The sequence goes on from NZ_JACHOK010000003.1 coordinate 253,989, forward strand.
ACGTGGCGCTGCGCGGCGAGCGCTTCGACGGCCACGCCTTCGTCGCCGACGCCGCCGCGCGTGGCGCCAGCGCGCTGCTGGTGGAGCGCGTGCAGCCGCAGATCGAACTGCCGCAGATCGTCGCCGCCGACACCCAGCTGGCGCTGGCGCGGATCGCCGCCGGCATGCAGCGCGGCCGTGCCACCCGCGTGGCCGCGATCACCGGCAGCAACGGCAAGACCAGCGTCAAGGCGCTGCTGCTGGCGATCCTGCAGCATGCCTGCCGCCTCGATGGCGGCAGCATCTACGCCAACCCCGGCAACCGCAACAACGAGATCGGCCTGCCGCTGGCGGTGATCGAGGCGCCGGACGACGCCGACTACGCGATCTACGAAATGGGCGCCGGCAAGCCGGGCGACATCGCCTATCTCACCGACATCGCACCGCCGCAGGTGTCGCTGGTCAACAACATCGCCGCCGCGCACCTGGAACGCATGGGCAGCCTGCTCGGCGTGGCGCAGACCAAGGGCGCGATCTACACCGCGCTGCCGGCCGACGGCACCGCGGTGATCAATGCCGACGACGCCTTCGGCCTGTGGTTCGAGCAGTGCCTGCCGACGGCCGAGGCGCGGCCGCAGGTGCTGCGCTTCGGCCTGCAGCCGGGCGCCGAGGTCGGTGCCGCGCAGGTGCGCATGGCCGCCGACCGCACCCAGTTCGTGCTGACCACCCCGCGCGGCGACGTCGAGGCGACGCTGCCGCTGCCGGGCCGGCACAACCTGCTCAACGCCCTGGCCGCGGCGGCGCTGGCGCTGGCGCTGGGCGTGGCGCCGGCGCGCATCGCCGCCGGCCTGGCGCAGGTGCAGCCGGTGCCGGGCCGGCAGATCACCCACACGCTGCCCACCGGCGCGGTGCTGATCGACGACAGCTACAACGCGAATCCCGGCTCGCTGGCCGCGGCGATCGACGCCCTGGCCGCGGCCGGCGGCGAGCGCTGGCTGGTGCTGGGCGACATGCGCGAACTCGGCGCCGGCGCCGAGGCGTTGCACGCCAGCGGTGGGCGCCGCGCGCGCGATGCCGGACTGACCCGGCTGTACGCGCTCGGCCCGCTCAGCGCCCACGCCGCGCAGGCGTTCGGCGAGAACGGCCGGGTGTTCGACAGCCATGCGGCGCTGATCGAGGCGTTGCAGCGCGATCTGGCCGCCGTGGCCGGGACCCGGGACCCGGGACCCGGGGCCCGGGAACAGCAGAATCAAGAGCAGGAAGTGAAGCAGATGCATCAGAACACCGGCGCGCCGTCCGTTGGCGCGCTTCCGCCGGTCCCGGGTCCCGGGTCCCGGGTCCCGGCCACGCTCCTGATCAAGGGCTCGCGCGGCAGCGCCATGGACACCGTCGTGCGCGCGCTGCTGAACCAGGCACAGGAGGCGCCGCATGCTGCTTGAACTCGCCCGCTGGCTGCAGCAGCTCGAAAGCATGTTCGGGCTGTTCGGCTATCTGACCTTCCGCGGCATTCTCGCGGCGCTGACCTCGCTGTTCCTGTCGCTGTGGCTGGGCCCGGCGGTGATCCGCAAGCTGGCGCAGTTCAAGGGCGGCCAGCCGATCCGCCAGGACGGCCCGCAGACCCACTTCTCCAAGGCCGGCACCCCGACCATGGGCGGCTCGCTGATCCTGCTCACCGTGCTGCTGTCGGTGCTGCTGTGGGGCGACCTGCGCAACCGCTACGTGTGGCTGGTGCTGGCGGTGATGCTGGCGTTCGGCGTGATCGGCTGGTACGACGACTGGATCAAGATCGTGCGCCGCGACCCGAGCGGGCTGAAGTCGCGCTGGAAGTACCTGCTGCAGTCGATCTTCGGCCTGGCCGCGGGCCTGTTCCTGTACTACACCGCCGACGTGCCGGCGGCGATCACCTTCTACATCCCGATGTTCAAGTCGATCGCGCTGCCGCTGGCCGGGATCAGCTTCGTCGCCATCGCCTACTTCTGGATCGTCGGCTTCTCCAACGCGGTCAACCTGACCGACGGCCTGGACGGCCTGGCGATCATGCCGACGGTGCTGGTGGCCTGCGCACTGGGCGTGTTCGCCTACGCCTCGGGCAACGCGGTGTTCTCGGCCTACCTGAAGATCCCGACCATTCCCGGCGCCGGCGAACTGATCATCATCTGCGCGGCGATCGCCGGCGCGGGCCTGGGCTTTCTGTGGTTCAACACCTACCCGGCGATGGTGTTCATGGGCGACATCGGCGCGCTGGCGCTGGGCGCGGTGCTGGGCACCATCGCGGTGATCGTGCGCCAGGAGCTGGTGCTGGTGATCATGGGCGGCGTGTTCGTCATCGAGACCCTGTCGGTGATGATCCAGGTCGCCTCGTTCAAGCTCACCGGCAAGCGCGTGTTCCGCATGGCGCCGATCCACCACCACTTCGAACTGAAGGGCTGGCCGGAGCCGCGGGTGATCGTGCGCTTCTGGATCATTTCGGTGGTGCTGGTGCTGGTCGGCCTGGCCACGTTGAAGGTGCGCTGATGAACGACGCCGCCCGCCAAGCGACCCGCCTGGAGGCCATCGGTGGCCGCTACGACCCGTGGCTGCTCGGCGCCGCGGTGGCGCTGGCGTCGCTGGGCGTGGTCATGGTCGGCTCCAGCTCGATCGAACTCACCACCAGCCCGTTCTACTACCTGAGCCGCCACCTGCTGTTCCTGGCCGGCGGTGTCGGCCTGGCGATCTGGGCGATGCGCACCGAGCTGAAGAACATCGAGCAGTACAACCAGTTACTGCTGCTGGCCTGCTTCGGCCTGCTGCTGGTGGTGTTCGTGCCCGGCCTGGGCAGCACGGTCAACGGCGCGCGGCGCTGGATCAACCTGGGCATCTCGCGCTTCCAGACCGTGGAAGCGGTGAAGGTGTTGTACATCGTGTGGCTGTCCAGCTACCTGGTGCGCTTCCGCGACGAGGTCAACGCGACCTGGCCGGCGATGCTCAAGCCGCTGGGCGTGGCGGTGGCGCTGGTCGGCCTGCTGCTGCTGCAGCCGGACTTCGGGTCCTCCACGCTGCTGCTGGCGATCACCGCCGGCATGCTGGTGCTGGGTGGGGTGAACCTGCCGCGCATGTCGATGCCGATCGTGATCGGCCTGCCGGTGTTCGCCTTCATCGCGATCCTGGAGCCATACCGCCTGCGCCGCATCACCTCCTTCCTCGATCCGTGGGCCGACCAGCTCGGCTCCGGCTACCAGCTGTCCAATGCGTTGATGGCGGTGGGCCGCGGCGAACTGTTCGGGGTCGGCCTGGGCGGCTCGGTGCAGAAGCTCAATTACCTGCCGGAAGCGCACACCGACTTCATCTTCTCGGTCATTGCCGAGGAACTGGGCTTCGTCGGCGTGTGCCTGATCATCTCGCTGTATGCGCTGCTGGTCGGCCGCGCGTTCTGGCTGGGCATGCGCTGCGTGGAGATGAAGCGCCACTTCTCCGGCTACATCGCCTTCGGCATCGGCCTGTGGATCAGCCTGCAGAGCTTCGTCTCGGTCGGCGTGAACCTGGGCATCCTGCCGACCAAGGGCCTGACCCTGCCGCTGATCTCCGCTGGCGGCTCCAGCGTGCTGATGACCTGCGTGGCGATGGGCCTGCTGCTGCGCGTGTCCTACGAACTCAACCGCGCCGAGCGCCAGGTGGCGCTGGTGCGCAGCGACGCGGCGATGCCGGTCAAGCAGACCGTGGACAACGCCGAGGACCTGCATGCCGCGCGCGAGGCCAGCGCCAGCGCGGTCGCCGCGGCGATCCAGGGCGGCGCTCCGGGGCGCGGCACCAGCCGCATGCAGCCGCGCGTCGAGCCGACGTTCGGGAGGCTCGGATGAGCGCGGTGCAGGGCGATCGTCCGGTGATGATCCTCGCCGGCGGCACCGGTGGGCACATCTTCCCCGCGCTGGCCGTGGCCAAGGTGCTGCGCGCGCGTGGCGTGCCGGTGGTGTGGCTGGGCGCGGCCGGGCGCATGGAAACGCGGCTGGTGCCGGAACACGGCATCGAGCTGGACACCATCGAGATCGGCGGGTTGCGCGGCAAGGGCGCGCTGGCCCTGTTCGGCGCGCCGGTGCGGGTGATGCGCGCGGTGCGCGCCGCCGGGTTCGTGCTGCGCCGGCGTGCGCCGCGTGCGGTGATCAGCTTCGGCGGTTTCGCGGCCGGTCCCGGCGGCCTGGCTGCGCGCCTGCTCAAGCTGCCGCTGCTGGTGCACGAACAGAACCGCGCGCCGGGCCTGACCAATAAAGTGCTGGCGCGGGTCGCGCGGCGCGTGCTGACCGGCTTCCCCGGCAGCTTCGCCACGCGCGAGGAAGCGGTGGGCAACCCGGTGCGCGCCGAGATCGCCGCGCTTGCGCCGCCGGCGCAGCGCCTGGCCGCGCGCCACGGCGCGCCGCGGTTGCTGGTGCTGGGCGGCAGCCAGGGCGCACGCGTGCTCAACCAGGCGCTGCCGCAGGCGCTGGCCGCGCTCGGCATGGCCGTCGAGGTGCGCCACCAGTGCGGTGAAGCGTTGCGCGAGGAAGCCGCGCGTGCCTACGCCGACGCCGGCGTCGCCGCCAGCGTCGAAGCCTTCATCGGCGACATGGCCGACGCCTACGCCTGGGCCGACCTGGTGGTGTGCCGCGCTGGCGCCTCGACCCTGGCCGAGCTGTGCGCGGTCGGCATCGGCAGCGTGCTGGTGCCGTTCGCCGCCGCCGTCGACGACCACCAGACCCGCAACGCCGAATACCTGGTCGAGCGCGGCGCCGCGGTGCTGCTGAAGCAGGACGACGCCCTGGCCGAGCACCTGCAGCGCGTCCTGCGCGACCTGCTGGCGCAGCCCGCCCAGCGCCTGGCCATGGCCGAGGCCGCACGCCAACTGGCCAAGCCGGATGCGGCCGAGCGCATCGCGGACATCGTTTTGGAAGAAGCGGGTGGAGCCGGGACTCGGGACCCGGGACCCGGGACCCGGGAAAAGCAACAGCAAGAGCAAAAAGACATGCACGCAGACGATTCCAGCAGGCAGGCGCACGGCGCCGCCGCCCCGCTTTCCCCGGGCCCCGGGTCCCGGGTCCCGGGTCCCGGCACCTCCGCAGGAGGTGCCCAATGATCCGCCGTCTCCACGACACCGGCGATCTGGTGCGCGCGTTCCCGCGCGTGCACTTCGTCGGCATCGGCGGCACCGGCATGAGCGGCATCGCCGAGGTCATGCTGACCCTGGGCTACGAGGTCTCCGGCTCGGACAACGCCGACAACGCGGCCACCCGGCGCCTGGTCAAGCTCGGCGCGCGGGTGATGCGTGGGCACTCGGCCGCCAACGTGCTCGGTACCGATTGCGTGGTCGTTTCCAGCGCGATCCGCGAGGACAACCCGGAACTGATGGAAGCGCGCAGCCAGCGCATTCCGATCATGCCGCGTGCGGCGATGCTGGCCGAACTGATGCGCTTCCGCCGCGGCATCGCGGTGGCCGGCACCCACGGCAAGACCACCACCACCAGCCTGGCCGCGGCGGTGCTCAGCGAAGGCGGGCTGGACCCGACCTTCGTGATCGGCGGGCAACTGCTCGCCGCCGGTGCCAACGCCAAGCTCGGCGGCGGTCAGTGGCTGGTGGCCGAGGCCGACGAGAGCGACGGCAGCTTCCTGCGCCTGAATCCGCTGATTTCGGTCATCACCAACATCGATGCCGACCATCTTGAGAACTACGGCAACGACTTCGCCCGGGTCCAGGCCGCGTTCGCCGAGTTCCTGCAGCGCCTGCCGTTCTACGGCCTGGCGGTGCTGTGCATCGACGATCCGGAAGTGGCCGCGCTGGCGGCGAAGACGCCGCGCCACGTGATGAGCTACGGCCTCAGCGAGAATGCCGACGTGCGCGCCGAGGACGTGGTCCAGGACGGCCCGCGCATGCGCTTCACCCTGCGTCTGCCGGAAGGCAGCAGCATCCCGGTGACTCTGGCGCTGCCGGGCCGCCACAACGTGCTCAACGCGCTGGCCGCCGCTGCCATCGGCTGGCAGCTCGGCGTGGCCCCGGAGGCGATCGCCAGCGCGCTGCAGAGCTTCGCCGGCATCGGCCGCCGCTTCAACGACCTGGGCGAAGTGACCACCGCCGCCGGCGCGCGCGTGCGCCTGGTCGACGACTACGGCCACCATCCGCGCGAGCTGGCCGCGGTGTTCGCCGCTGCCCGCGGCGGCTGGCCGGACAAGCGCCTGGTGGTCGCGTTCCAGCCGCATCGCTACAGCCGCACCCGCGACCAGTTCGACGCCTTCGCCGCGGTGCTGTCTGAAGTGGACGCACTGGTGCTCAGCGAGGTCTACCCGGCCGGCGAGGCGCCGATTCCGGGCGCCGACGCACGCTCGCTGGCGCGCGCCATCCGCGCGCGCGGCCGCAGCGAGCCGGTGGTGGTCGGCCAGGTCGGCGAACTCGACAGCGTGCTGCCCGACGTGCTGCAGGACGGCGACCTGCTGCTGATGATGGGCGCGGGCGACATCGGCTACGTCGCCCAGCACATCGCCCAGCACGGCTTCGCCGGCGGAGCGGACGCATGAGCGCGCAGATCCTGCCGCCGCCGCGCGTCACCGACCCGGCCGCGTTCGGCCGCGTCGCCGTGCTGCTCGGCGGCAGCTCCAGCGAGCGCGAGGTGTCGCTGAATTCCGGCGCCAACGTGCTCGAAGCGTTGCGCAGCCGTGGCGTCGACGCGCAGCCGGTGGACGGCATTCCCGCCTTGCTCGAGCGCATCCGCGCCGGCGAGGTCGATCGCGTGTTCAACATCCTGCATGGTGGCGACGGCGAGAACGGCGTGCTGCAGGGCCTGGTGCGTGCGCTGCAGGTGCCGTTCACCGGCCCCGACGTGCTCGGCAGCGCGCTGACCCTGGACAAGATCCGCACCAAGCAGGTGTGGATCGCCGCCGGCCTGCCGACCCCGGGCTTCGCCCGCATCGATGCCCAGGCCGACCTGGCCGCGGCCGCCGCCGCGCTGGGCTACCCGCTGTTCGTCAAGCCGGCCTGCGAGGGCTCCAGCGTCGGCGTGTTCCGCGTGCTGTCCGAGGCCGACCTGGCGCCGGTGCGCGCCTTCGCCGCCGACTACCGCGGCGAACTGCTGATGGAGCAGATGGTGCAGGGCGAGGAATACACCGTCGGCATCCTCGGCGACATCGCGCTGCCGTCGATCCGCATCGTGCCCGCCGGCGACTGGTACGACTACCACGCCAAGTACATCGCCGAGGACACCCAGTACCTGTGCCCGGGCATGGAGGGCGAGGACGAGACCCGGATCCGCCAGCTTGCGCTGCAGGCCTTCGCCGCGGCCGGATGCAGCGGCTGGGGCCGCGTGGACGTGATGCGCGACCGCGTGCGCGGCCTGCAACTGATCGAGGTCAACACCGCCCCGGGCATGACCAGCCATTCGCTGGTGCCCAAGGCCGCGGCGCAGCTCGGCGTGGATTTCGCCGGCCTGTGCTGGCGCATCCTGGAGCAGACGCTGTGAAGCCGGGATTGGGGATTCGGGATTGGGGATTCGCAGGAGCGGCGCTGCGCGCTGCCGGCGCGGTCTGCTGCGCGCATTGCGCCAATCCCGAATGCCCAATCCCCAATCCCGCGCGCGGAGCGCGCCAGTGAACGCCTCCCTGCGCATCCTCGCCTGGCTGCTGGCGCTGGCCCTGGTCGCGCTGCCGATCGTGGCCGTGCTCAACGGCTGGGTCGGGGCCGAGCGCTGGCCGCTGAGCCGGCTGCAGGTCAGCGGCGACTTCAAGCGGGTCTCCGCCGAGCAGTTGCGCCAGGTTGTGCTGCCGTACGCGCGCCGCGGCTTCTTCGCGGTGCGCCTGCAGGATGCGCAGAACGCGATCGAGCGCCTGCCGTGGGTGGAGAGCGCGCGCGTGCGCAAGCGCTGGCCGGACGTGCTGGAAGTGCGCGTCGTCGAACACCGTCCGTTCGCGCGCTGGGGCGCGGATCGCATGCTGTCCGAGCAGGGCCGCATCTTCGCTCTGCCCAACGAGCTGCGCGACGTGGCGCTGCCGCACCTGGCCGGCCCGGACGCCAAGGCCGCCGACGTGGTCGCGCTGTACAACACCTCGCGCGCGCTGTTCGCCCCGGTCGGCCTGCCGGTGCAGGGCGTGGCCCTGGACGCGCGCGGCAGCTGGTCGCTGGCGCTGGGCAATGGCGTGCAGGTGGTGGTCGGCCGCGACGACGCGCGCGCCCGCCTGGAGCGCTTCGCCCGGGTGCTGCCGCAACTGCTGCAGCCGGGCCAGCCGCCGCTGGCGCGCGCCGATCTGCGTTATACGAATGGGTTCACGGTGGCGTGGAAGCCGGAGAGCGGGGACCCGGGACCCGGGACCCGGGACTCGAAGAAGCCAGAGCCGAAGAAGAACGCAGCGAATACCGACAAACCTACGAACAATCGGAGCGTCGCGTTGGCGCCGTTCCGGGGCCCGGGTCCCCGGTCCCGGGTCCCGACCCTCCTCACTCTCAGCAGTAGCCGCACATGAACCGCAAAGGCGACAAATCCCTCATCGTTGGACTGGACATCGGCACCTCCAAGGTCGTCGCGCTGGTCGGCGAATACTCGCCCGGCAACCCGATCGAGGTGATCGGCATCGGTTCGCACGAGTCGCGCGGGCTCAAGCGCGGCGTGGTGGTGGACATCGAATCCACCGTGCAGTCGATCCAGCGCGCGATCGAGGAAGCCGAGCTGATGGCCGGCTGCGAGATCCGCTCGGTGTACGCGTCGATCTCGGGCAACCACGTGCAGTGCAAGAACTCGCCGGGCATCGTGCCGATCCGCGATGGCGAGGTGACCTGGAACGATCTGGACCGCGTGCTGGAAGCGGCCAAGGCGGTGGCGATCCCGGCCGACCAGCGCATCCTCCACGCGATCCCGCGCGAGTACGTGCTGGACGATTCGCAGGAAGGCATCCGCAACCCGGTCGGCATGACCGGCGTGCGCCTGGAGGTGCATGCGCACCTGGTGGTGTGCGCGCAATCGGCCGCGGCCAACATCAGCAAGTGCGTGCAGCGCTGCGGCCTGCAGGTGGACGACCTGATCCTGTCCTCGCTGGCGTCCTCGGTGGCGGTGCTGACCGCCGACGAGCGCGAGCTGGGCGTGGTGCTGGTGGACATGGGCGCCGGCACCACCGACCTGGCGGTGTTCGTGCAGGGCGCGATCTGCCACACCGCCTCGCTGCCGATCGCCGGCGACCACGTCACCAACGACATCGCGCACATGCTGCGCACGCCCACGCCAGAAGCCGAGCAGATCAAGGTGCGCTACGCCTGCGCGCTGGCGCAGCTGGCGACCGCAGAAGAAAGCATCCAGGTGCCCAGCGTCGGCGACCGTCCGCCGCGGCGCATGCCGCGCCATTCGCTGGCGCAGGCGGTGCAGGGGCGCTACGAGGAGATCTTCGAGATGGTGCAGGCGGAACTGCGCCGCTCCGGGTTCGAGGAACTGGTGCGCGCCGGCATGGTGCTGACCGGTGGCGCCTCGAAGATGGAAGGCGTGGTCGAACTGGCCGAGGAAATGGTGCAGATGCCGGTACGCGTGGGCATTCCTCAGCACGTCACCGGCCTGGGCGAGGTGGTCGGCAATCCGGTGCACGCCACCGGCGTGGGCCTGCTGCTGATGGGCAGCCAGATCGAACACCCGCGCCGCCCGTCGCTGCCGACCGGTCGCGCCGGCAGCTTGTTCAAGAAATTGAAGAACTGGTATCGCGGCGAATTTTGATGGAGCCGGGATTCGGGATTCGACATTCGGGATTGGTGGGAGCAACAGCGGTAGGTAGAGAGAGTGGAGAGCGGTAGGTAGGCGATAGGTTTTTTTTGCAGTGATTCCGCCGCGGAGCAGGGCACGGGACTGGAGAGTCGCTTTTGCGAATCCCCAATCCCCAATCCCGAATCCCGGCATCCAAACAACAACACTCGCCGGACGGAGAGGCGGGAGAAAGGATCGGAATTTCCGAATCCCTACTCCCCAATCCCCAATCCCGGCTCAAGAGGAAACGGACATGGCGCATTTCGAACTGATTGAAAAGATGGCACCCAATGCAGTGATCAAGGTCGTTGGCGTGGGCGGCGGCGGCGGCAACGCGGTCGCGCACATGGTCAGCAGCAGCGTGGACGGGGTGGAGTTCATCACCGCCAACACCGACTCGCAGGCGATCAAGAACTGCGGCGCCAAGCTGCAGCTGCAGCTCGGCACCAACGTCACCAAGGGCCTGGGCGCGGGCGCGAACCCGGAAGTGGGCCGCCAGGCCGCGCTGGAAGACCGTGAGCGCATCATGGACGCGCTGCAGGGCGCGGACATGGTGTTCATCACCGCCGGCATGGGCGGCGGCACCGGTACCGGCGCCGCGCCGGTGGTGGCGCAGCTGGCCAAGGAAATGGGCATCCTGACCGTGGCCGTGGTCACCAAGCCGTTCCCGTTCGAAGGCCGCCGCCGCATGCAGGTGGCGCTGAAGGGCATCGAGGAACTGAGCCAGCACTGCGACTCGCTGATCACCATCCCGAATGAAAAGCTGATCACCGTGCTCGGCCGCAACGCCACCATGATCCAGGCGTTCCGCGCCGCCAACGACGTGCTGCAGGGCGCGGTGCAGGGCATCGCCGACCTGATCGTGCGTCCGGGCCTGATCAACGTCGACTTCGCCGACGTGCGCACCGTGATGTCGGAAATGGGCCTGGCGATGATGGGCACTGGCTCGGCCCGCGGCGACGATCGCGCGCAGGCGGCCGCCGAAGCGGCGATCCAGAACCCGCTGCTGGACGACGTCAACCTGGCCGGCGCCAACGGCATCCTGGTCAACATCACCGCCGGCCCGGACTTCACCATGGCCGAGTTCGACGAGATCGGCCGCACCATCGAGGGCTTCTCCTCCGAGGACGCCACCGTGGTGGTCGGCACCGTGCTGGATCCGGACATGCAGGACGAAGTGCGCGTGACCGTGGTCGCCACCGGCCTGAACCGCGCGGTGTCGCGCCAGTCGCAGCGTCCGGAGCAGCGCGCGCCGATCAAGCTGGTGCGCAACGCCACCACCGGCCAGCCGGAGTTCGGCGACTTCGAGCACGGCGGCGACGCCGTGTCCAAGGCGGTCGGCGGTGCGATGGGCCTGGGCCTGCGTCGTCCGAGCGGCGAGTCGATGAGCGCCTCGGCATCTGCCCCGGCACCGGCCGCGGCCGACCTGCCGAGCGACTACCTGGACATCCCGGCGTTCTTGCGCCGCCAGGCCGACTGAGGTCGATGCGTCATCGGCCGGCGTTCGCGCCGGCCCGCAACACCGCCGTCCAGGAGCGCCTCCCTGGCCGGCGCGCCGTGTCCCTTGCTGCCGGGTCCTCGCGACCCGGCAGGTTTTTGCGACTGCGACGCCGGCACGGGCCAGTGTTGCAAGCATGGGACGCTGTGACCGCTTTGTTAAAATTTGGCTAAACGCGTGATATTCTCGTTGTCTGTTCAGTTCCCGTGCGAACAGACGTTCCCAGACTGTCTGCCATGACCCAGCAACGCACCCTCAAGAACACGATCCGCGCCACCGGCGTGGGCCTGCACAGCGGCGACAAGGTCTACATGACCCTGCGCCCCGCACCGGCCGACCACGGCATCGTGTTCCGACGCGTTGACCTGGACCCGGCGGTGGACGTGCCGGCCGATGCCGAACTGGTCACCGAGACCACGCTGTGCACGGGCTTGAGCCGCGGCCAGGCCAAGATCCAGACCGTGGAGCACCTGATGTCGGCGATGGCCGGCCTCGGCGTGGACAACGCCATCGTCGAACTGTCCTCGGCCGAGTTGCCGATCATGGACGGCTCGGCCGGTCCGTTCGTGTTCCTGCTGCAGTCGGCGGGCATCGTCGAGCAGGACAAGGCCAAGCGCTTCATCCGCATCAAGCGCGAAGTGGAAGTGCGCGACGGCGACAAGATCGCCCGCTTCGTTCCCTACGACGGCGGCTACAAGCTCGGTTTCACCATCCAGTTCGACCACCCGATGATCCCGGCCAAGCAGTCGCGCCAGGAAATCGAGTTCTCGACGATGGCCTACATCAAGGAAATCTCCCGCGCGCGCACCTTCGGCTTCATGCGCGACCTGGAGTACATGCGCGAGCGCAACCTCGGCCTGGGCGGTTCGATGGACAACGCGATCGTGCTCGACGAGTTCCGCGTGCTCAACGACGATGGCCTGCGCTATGCCGACGAGTTCGTGCGCCACAAGATCCTCGATGCGATCGGCGACCTGTACCTGGCCGGCGGCGCCATCCTCGGCGCGTACGAGGGCTACAAGTCCGGCCACGCGCTGAACAACAAGCTGGTCCGCGCCCTGCTCGCCGAACAGGCGGCGTGGGAATGGGTCAGCTTCGAATCCGCCGCGCAGCAAGCGCCGGTGGCTTACGGGGCGGCCGCTTACGCCTGAACCCGTTCAACCCGGTGACGGCCGGGTGGGTATCACGGAATCGGCAATCGGCCGGTTCTTCTTCTCCCCTTAACGCCGATTTAACGAATCGGTAACGACCTGACGCCCGACGCCCGCTAGGATGCGTCGGTCGCGGCGTGCGTGTCTACGTACGTCGACGGCCACGGTCGGAGCCCGTGGTCGCATCAGGCGTCGCGGAGCCGACGTCCTGCAGGGAAGCCAGGGCCTCGCGCAATCCCCTGTGCGTTGCCGCAGAAACCTGAGCTGGCTTGCTTCTTGCCTGCTGCATTGGGGAATGCGCGGGTGCAGTCGCAGTCTTGACGGTCACTTTGGTGGCTTTCAGCCCGAGGGAACGGGCCGCAGCAAGGATGTCGGCCTCGGCCAGCCTGACCCGGGCGTGCCAGACCGGAGACTCAACGAGAAAAACGAGCTGTTCGCCGTTCACATTGGCCAACCGGCAACGGGAGGCCAGGTTCGGCGGCAGATGGGGGCGTAACTGCCGGTCCAGCGCGTCGAGCCACAGGGCGCGTCGCAACGGGTCGCCCGCCTTGTCCGCCAGTGCGGCGTCCAGCGCCGGCTGCGGCGTGGCGGTATGGCCTTCGCCGGACTTTCGCTTAGACATGAAAACTCATATGACGTTCAAGAAGATCGTAATCCGTTCCAGTGAAAAGGGGGTCAAGACGTTGCCGTGGCGATTGCGCGAATTCGCCGATCGTCGCCCCCTCGCCGCGCTCGGTGCGGTGCTCGGCCTCGGCATGGTACTCGGCATCGGCGTCAGCGCCGCAGCCGGTTGGGGTGGTTCGGCGCAACTGCGTGCCAAACTCGAGCGGCAGGACCAGGAGCTGGCGCAGGTGCGCCGCGACGCGCAGACCCAGGTCAACGCCCTGGCGGCGCGGCTGGGCGAACTGCAGGCGCAGGCGACCCGGCTCAACGCACTCGGCGATCGCCTGACCCGCATGGGCAAGCTGCAGGACGGCGAGTTCGATTTCGACCAGCCGGTCGGCGTCGGTGGCGGCGACGACGAACCCAGCCACGACATGCCCGCGCAGCAGCTCGGCAAGGAACTGGACGGGCTGCAGCAGCAGTTCGCCACGTCCGGCCAGCAGCTGTCGGTGCTGGAATCGCTGCTGTTCGACCACCAGTTGGACCAGAACGCGGTGCCCTCGCGGATGCCGATCCGCAACAGCTACATCACCTCGGCCTTCGGCGGCCGCGCCGATCCGTTCGGCCGCGGTACCGGCAACCACAAGGGCATCGACTTCCACGCCAACGTCGGCGACCCGGTGCTGGCGGTGGCCGACGGCGTGGTCAGCTACTCCGGCGTGCGCGGCGGCTACGGCAACGTGGTCGAGGTCGACCACGGCAATGGCTATGTCACCCGCTACGCGCACAATTCGCGGCTGTCGGTGAAGGTCGGCGACCTGGTGCGGGTCGGCCAGGAAGTGGCCAAGGCCGGCTCCACCGGCCGCTCCACCGGCGCCCACGTGCATTTCGAGGTGTGGAAGGACGGGGTGGTGGTGAACCCGGCCAAGTTCCTCGGCGATGGCGCCATTCCGGTGGGCCGCCGCGGCCGCGGTTGAGTCCGGCAGGGGGCGGTGTGCCGGCGCTTGAATCGCCGGGCGCCGCCCCAAGCTACAATGTGCTTTGCCATCGACAGGGCGCCTCGCGCCCTGTTTCGTTTGCGGTCCGTCGATTCCCTGGGGATCGGGCCGTCTAGGCGTTCCTTTCCAACCGGTTCCTTCAATGATCAACAGTCTGCTTACTCGCGTTTTCGGTAGCCGCAACGAGCGCCAACTGCGCCAGCTCCACCGTATCGTCGCCAAGATCAATGCGCTGGAGCCGGAGATGGAGCAGCTCTCCGACGCGCAGCTGCAGGCCAAGACCCCGGAACTGCGTGGGCGCATCGCCGGCGGCGAGACCCTGGACAAGGTGCTGCCGGAAGCGTTCGCGGTGTGCCGCGAGGCCAGCCGACGCGTGCTGGGCATGCGCCACTACGACGTGCAGTTGATCGGCGGCATGGTCCTGCACCTGGGCAAGATCGCGGAAATGCGCACCGGCGAGGGCAAGACCCTGGTCGCGACGCTGCCGGTGTACCTCAACGCGCTGGAAGACAAGGGCGTGCACGTGGTCACCGTCAACGACTACCTGGCGCGCCGCGACGCCGCGCAGATGGGCAAGCTGTACAACTGGCTGGGCCTGAGCGTGGGCGTGGTGTACCCGGGCATGCCGCACAGCGACAAGCATGCCGCCTACGCCGCCGACATCACCTACGGCACCAACAACGAGTTCGGCTTCGACTACCTGCGCGACAACATGGCGCTGTCCAAGGCCGACCGTTTCCAGCGCGGGCTCAACTACGCCATCGTCGACGAAGTCGACTCGATCCTGATCGACGAAGCGCGCACCCCGCTGATCATCTCCGGCCCGGCCGACGAATCGCCCGAGCTGTACATCCGCGTCAATCGCATCGTGCCGCAGCTGGTCAAGCAGGAGTCCGAAGAGGGCGAGGGCGACTTCTGGGTCGACGAGAAGGGCAAGCAGGTGCACCTGTCCGAAGCGGGCATGGAGCACGCCGAAGAGCTGCTGCGCGCCGCCGGCATCCTCACCGACGAGGAAGACCGCCTGTACGGCGCGCAGAACCTGAGCGTGGTCCACCACCTCAACGCGGCGCTGCGTGCGCACGCGATCTACCAGCGCGACGTCGACTACATCGTGCGCGACGGCGAGGTGGTGATCGTCGACGAGTTCACCGGCCGCACCCTGCCGGGCCGCCGTTGGTCCGACGGCCTGCACCAGGCGGTGGAGGCGAAGGAAGGCGTGCCGGTGCAGCGCGAGAACCAGACGCTGGCCAGCATCACCTTCCAGAACCTGTTCCGCATGTACAAGAAGCTGTCCGGCATGACCGGCACGGCCGATACCGAAGCCTACGAATTCCAGAGCATCTACGGCCTGGAAGTGGTGGTGATCCCGACCAATCGCCCGACCATCCGCAAGGACTGGCCGGATCAGGTGTTCCTCAACCGCCAGGGCAAGTTCAACGCAGTGCTGGCCGACATCGAGGACTGCGCCAAGCGCGGCCAGCCGGTGCTGGTCGGCACCACCTCGATCGAGACCTCGGAGATGCTGTCCGAGCACCTGCGCAAGGCCGGCGTGAAGCACGAGGTGCTCAACGCCAAGCAGCACGAGCGCGAAGCGCAGATCGTCGCCAACGCCGGCCAGCCGGGCGCGGTGACCATCGCCACCAACATGGCCGGCCGCGGTACCGACATCGTGCTCGGCGGCTCGCTGGAAGCCGAGCTGCACGCGCTGGGCGAGGAGCCGGACGAGGCCACGCGCGCGCGCCTGAAGGCGGCCTGGCAGGAGCGCCACGATGCGGTCAAGGCCGCCGGCGGCCTGCACATCATCGGCACCGAGCGCCACGAGTCGCGGCGTATCGACAACCAGCTGCGCGGCCGTTCCGGCCGCCAGGGCGACCCGGGTTCCTCGCGGTTCTACCTGTCGCTGGAAGACAACCTGATGCGTATCTTCGCCTCCGACTGGGTGCAGAAGGCGATGCGCATGATGGGCATGAAGGAAGACGACGTCATCGAGGACAAGCTGGTCAGCCGGCAGATCGAGAAGGCGCAGCGCAAGGTCGAGGCGCACAACTTCGACATCCGCAAGAACCTGCTCGATTTCGACGACGTCAACAACGACCAGCGCAAGGTGATCTACGCCCAGCGCGACGAGTTGCTGGACGCCGAGTCGGTCAAGGAGAACGTCGACGGCATCCGCGACGACGTGATCTACGACATCGTGTCGCGCTTCGTGCCGCCGAACTCGGTGGACGACCAGTGGGACCTGCCGGGCCTGGAAGCCACGCTGGCCAGCGAACTGGGCCTGTCGCTGTCGATCGGCGACCTGGTCAAGCGCCACGAGGAACTGGACGCGGACGGCATCGTCGAAAAGGTGCGCGAGGAAGTGGACCGCCATTTCCGCGAGAAGGAATCGGCGATCGGCGGCGAGACCATGCGTGCGCTGGAGAAGCACGTGATGCTCACCGTGCTCGACCAGAGCTGGAAGGAGCACCTGGCGCGCATGGACTACCTACGCCAGGGCATCCACCTGCGCGGCTATGCGCAGAAGCAGCCCAAGCAGGAATACAAGAAGGAAGCCTTCGAGCTGTTCTCGGAGATGCTGGAGCACGCCAAGCGCGAAGTGGTGACCCTGCTGGCGCGGGTGCGCATCCGCAGCGAGGAGGAAGTGGCGGCGCTGGAGGCGCAGGAGCGCCAGCAGATGGAGGCGCAGCTGCGTCAGGCGCAGTTCCAGCACCAGGACGCCGGCGGCTACGGTGCCGACGAGGAAGCCGAGCAGGTGCAGCGCGGCGAGCTTGGAGCGCCGACCGTGGCGCAGGTGACCCGCGAAGCGCCGAAGGTCGGCCGCAACGACCCATGCCCCTGCGGCAGCGGCAAGAAGTACAAGCACTGCCACGGCCAGCTGAGCTGAGCCTGTCGTTGCGCGGAGCGCTGTGCAATCGCGCGGCGTCTCCGCAGTCGACGTCGCACGTTGTGGGCGCCGGGGCGCCGGCCTCCACATCCAAGTGTCCGTCGGTGCAGTCCCTTCGCTGAAGGGCGGCGACGGACGCAGGTGCGCGGATCGGTCACGCTTTTGCGAACAGCCCCGCCTTGTGCGGGGCGTTCCGTTTTTTGGGAGTGGCTTGGGGCGATGCGCTTGCCGACCTGGCGTACCGGGTGTGCGGCGCGTAGGGTGGCCGATGTCGCCACTGCCTCGTTAGGCCTGCCGTGGAGCCTGCGCCCAGTCTGGAACTCAAGGTGTTCGTGCCGGCGCAGGATCTCGCGCTGTCGGCGCGGTTCTATGCGGACATGGGCTTCGCGCCCGAGCCGCTCGGCGACGGCCTGATCTGCTTCCGCCACGGCGACCGCTGCGCGTTCCTGCTGCAGGATTTCTACCACGCGGGCCTGGCGCACAACCTCGTGTTGCACCTGTGGGTGGAGGACGCCGATGCCTGGTGGCGGCGGCTGCATGCGGCCGACCTGGCCGGCCGCTACGGCGCGCGCCTGGGCGAGCCGGAGGATCGGCCCTGGGGCATGCGCGATTTCACGTTGCACGATCCCGGCGGCGTGCTGTGGCGGATCGGGCATGGCCTGGCGGCGTGAGCCGTTGGCAACTGCGCATGGCGCGGAGGTGACGTGACGCGCGCAATGCGCACGACGTCGCCACCCGCGGCTGACGCCACCCATCACGCCTCCGGATGTAGCCATGGTCGCGGCAGCGGCTCGTGCGTCGCATTGCCGGGGCTTGGCGAGGAGCCTTTGCCCGCTCGACGCGCTGTCCGAGCCGGTTGTTGCGCGGTCCTTGCGGCGTGTGCGGACGCCGATCGCCCCGCCGGGGGATGCGGATCGTCGCCGATGTGAGCCCGGTTGATTGCGCTGGCGCTGCCGGAAACGGCAAGCTTGCGCCATGTCCGAACCGCTCAGATCCATCCATGTCGTCGCCGGCGTCATCACCGATGCGCGCGGCCGTATCCTGCTGACCCGCCGCACCGAGGGCCGCGACCTGGCCGGCCTGTGGGAATTCCCCGGCGGCAAGCGCGAACCCGGCGAGACCTCGGAGCAGGCGCTGGTGCGCGAACTGCAGGAAGAACTGGGCATCGAGGCGGTCGTCGGCGAGTGGCTGATGGAAGTGCCGCAGCGCTATCCGGACAAGCGCCTGCGCCTGGAAGTGCGCCAGGTGTCGGCGTGGAAGGGCACGCCGCGCGGCCGCGAGGGCCAGGCGCTGACCTGGGTGAGTGCCGACAAGCTGGGCCGCTATGCGATGCCGCCGGCCGACCAGCCGGTGGTGGCGATGCTGCGTCAGCCCGCGTGCTACCTGGTGACGCCGGAGCCGGCCGAGTCCGGTGCCTGGTTGGCGGCGCTGGAGCGCGCGCTGGATGGCGGCGTGCGCCGCGTGCAGTTGCGCGCGCGCAGCCTGCCGGCCGAGCAGTGGGCGCCGCTTGCGCGGACCGCGGCGGCGCTGTGCGCGACGCGTGGCGCGCAGGTGCTGCTCAACCGCGATGTGGCGTTGGCGCAGGCACTGGGCGTGGGCGTGCACCTGGGCGCGGAGCAATTGCCGCAGTGGCAGGCGCGCCCGTTGCCGGCCGGGCAGGCCGTGGCCGCGTCCTGCCACAGTCTCGAAGAATTGCAGGCGGCGCAGCGCATCGGCTGCGATTTCGCGGTGGTCGGGCCGCTGGCCGCCACCGCCAGCCACCCCGGCGCCGCGCCGCTGGGGTGGGAGGCGTTCGAGCGGCTGCGCGAGCAGGTCGCCCTGCCGATCTACCCGATCGGCGGCCTGGCGCCGACCCAGGTGGCCGAGGCACGCCGCCACGGCGGCCAGGGCATCGCCGCGATCCGCGGACTATGGCCGGCGGCGGCCGATCTGGCGTGAGTGGGGCGGCAGCAACCGCGTCCCGTAGGAGTCAACTGTCATGCAGCCGCGATGCGCGAAGCGGTGTGCTTTCGGATGGCGCAATGCGTCGGGACTGAAGTCCCTCCCACAGTGATCCTCCGACGAGGCTGGCGCCGCTCCTACGCGAGGGTGGGGTGGTGCGTACGGGGAAGCCGCTGTTGCGGTTCCCCAATCCCCATTCCCGAATCCCGGCTCTTCAGAAGCTGATCCAGAAACAGTCGTACTGCCGGCGCAGTCCCAGCACGGTGGACGCCGGGGTGATGCTGCTGCCGCTCAGGGTCTGCTGCAGGCGCAGGCCGGTGGCGTGCCGGCGCGGTGGACCGTCGGTGCCGTCGCTGTCTGGCGTGCCCGTCATCGATGCTGCCGCAGTCGCGGCGGGCGCAGTGTCGGCGATCTGTGCAGTGTCGTCCGGCAACACCGGCACGATCGCCACCAGCGGACGGCGCACGATCGCTTCCAGCCGGTCGAGCACGCGCTGCGCGCCGGCGTCGGAGACGCCGTTCCACCAGTACAGCGCCGACAGCCGGTTGACGTCACGCGTCTCGACCGCGGTGCGGATCTGCTGCGCCAGCACGCTGAGCCGGCGCACGCATTGCGGTGGTGCCAGGTCGGCGGCCCGGCCGCTCACATTGCCTGGCGCGGCCGGTGGCGGTAGCCGATCGATCGCGCCGATGTCCTCGCAGCGGCGATCGCTGAACACGGTGGTGCCGTCGGGGCCGCTGCAACGGTTCACCCGCTGCGCTGCGGCGGGCGTGGCGAACCCGCACAGGCACGAGAGCAGCAGGATCGGCGGAAGGGCGCGCATCGGCGCAGCGTAGCTGCAGCCGGCGTGACCGCGGAGCGAATGGGTGCGAATCTCGGGATTGGGGAGTCGGGATTGGGGATTCGCCAAAGCGGGGCCGCGCGCGGCTGTTGCCAATCCCGAATTACGAATCCCCAATCCCGAGCGGCCGCGCAGCGGCCGCGACGCTCAGCCGGCGGCGACGGCTGAGCGCAGACGTGCCAGCACGCTGGTCGTCGGCTTGGCCAGGTTGAGCGTGTAGAAATGCAGGCCGGGCGCGCCGCCGTCGATCAGGCGCTGGCACAGCGTGGCGACTACGTCGGCACCGAAGTCGCGGATGGCCTCGGCATCGTCGCCGTAGGCCTGCATGCGCTTGCCGATCCAGCGCGGGATTTCCGCGCCGCACTGCTCGGAGAAACGCCGCAGCTGGCTGAAGTTGGAGATCGGCATGATGCCGGGCACGATCGGGATCTGCACACCGAGCTTGCGCACCGCGTCGACGAAGTGGAAGTAGGCGTCGGCGTTGTAGAAGTACTGGGTGATGGCGGCATCGGCGCCGGCGTCGACCTTGGCCTTGAAGTGGCGCAGGTCGCTGAGCGCGTCGTTGGCCTGCGGATGCGTCTCCGGGTACGCGCCCACTTCCAGGTGGAAGGCGTCGCCGTGCTCGGCGCGGATGAAGGCGATCAGGTCGGCGGCGTAGCGCAGGTCGCCGGGGTGGCCCATGCCGGACGGCAGGTCGCCGCGCAGCGCGACCAGGCGGCGGCAGCCGATGGCGCGGTACAGCTTGAGCAGTTCGCGGATCTCCTCGCGGCTGCCGCCCACGCAGGACAGGTGCGGCGCAGCCTCGAAGCGGTGGTGCTGCTTGAGGTGGCGCACGGTCTCGGAGGTGTAGCTCAAGGTCGAGCCGCCGGCGCCGAAGGTGCAGGAGACGTACTCCGGGGCGTAGGCCTTCAGCCGCGCGGCGGTGCGGTCGAGCTGCGCGCGCTGTTCGTCGGTCTTGGGCGGATAGAACTCGAAGCTGATGGCGGTCATGGGCGCAACGCAGCGGGCGGTGTCGCCAGTATATCTCTTCATCCGGATGGATATGCAAGAAGTGGCGGCCGTGCCGTGATGGCCGGCCGCCGCCGCGCCGCCCTGATCGGCGACGCAGCCCCCTTGCGGCGCGCAGGTGGGCGCGCCGCGTCCGCTCGCAGGCTCAGCGCTTCCACATCCGCGCCTGCCGCGGCGGCAGGCTGAAGGTGTAGTTGCCGCTGGAAATACGCACCACGCTGCCCGAGCCCAGCACATCGGTGTAGTCGACGTTCCAGCGCAGCACGCTGCCGTTCATCGGCACCGCGGCGGTGACGGTGGTGCCGCACTTGTTGATGCCGACGATGCCCAGGTCGCCTCGGCGGAACAGCAGGTAGCAGGCGCCGTGCGCCAGCACCTGCATGTCGCGGCCCTGCGCGGCGTTGTGGAAGCCGACCATGCGCTTGAGGTCGTCGCGCTGGTAGGCGTTGACCCAGCGGTTGTCGCCGCTCTCGTTGTTGTCCGAGTACACCATTGGCACGCCGCCGTCGCGGCCGAGCAGATAGGCGTAGGCCAGGGTCTCGTCGACCGGGTCCATGATCGCGTAGCGGAAGCCGGCGTTGTTGGGGATGTCGTGGGTGATGGCGAAGGTCACTGCGCGCGCACCCGGCAGCGCCTGGCCGTAGGCGCCCGGATCGACCAGCAGATCCATGCTGCCGCCGTAGGCGAAGGCGTTGCGCACGGAGTTGAACAGCGGGAAGTCGTAGGCCGCGTGCGGGGTGGCCTGCAGATACGGCGCCAGGAACTGGTCGTAGTCGGAATTGCCGCTGCCGCCGCCGGTGATCACTTCGCCGAACACCATCACGCCGGAGCGCACCTGCGCATCGAGCACCTTGTTCAGATGATCGAAGGTCATGTGCTTGGCCGCGTCGATGCGGAAGCCGGTCACGCCCAGCGCCTTCAGCGCCAGCAGGTAGTTGCGCTGCTGCTGCACCACCCAGTCGTTGCCGACCAGATCCGGCAGGCCAGGATCGCTGCCGCCGCCGCAGATGCGGTAGGTGCGCACCTGGTAGGGATCGTTGTAGTTGGTGATGCACTGCGCCGGGCCGAAATCGTTGGCGCTGAGGAAATTCTGCGAGAGGTCGCCGAACAGCCGCAGCGACGCATAGCGCTGCGGATTGGCCGCGTACTGGCCGAGTACCGCGCTGCCCGGGTAGTTCAGGTCCGAGCGCGTGGCGGCTTCGTTGGCCATGTGGTTGAGCACCACGTCTGCATAGGTTTCCACGCCCACCGCCTTCAGCGCCTGCACCATGCTGGCGAAGGCGTCGGTGTCGCCGAGCGGGTTGTCGATCAGGCGCATGTCCTGCGGCTGGTAACGCGCCCACCAGGCATCGCCCTGCGAGCGGTAGGCCGGCGCCACCAGCACCTTGCGATAGCCGGCGGCGGCGATCTGCGCGGCACGCGCTTCGACGGTGGCGTAGGGCCAGTTGAAGGCATGCAGAATGACATCGGCCTGGGCGCTGGCGGTGACTAGGAGCAGCAGCAGGCCGACCAGCAGATTGCGCCAGCGGTGCAGGCGCAGCAGACGATTTGCAGCGGATGGGACGCGCATCGTGCGATCTCCTCGTTGCGTGGGCGCAGGCAGGGGCGCCTGCAGGACAGGGGCGTGACGTCGCCGCGGGGCTGGCGTGCGGCGGGAGGATGCTAAGCGCGCATCGCGGCGCAACATGGGTGCGCTACATACGTATTCATGGCGACAGCGCGCGAAAGCGGGATCGGCATCCGCTTCCACGCGCAGGCGCCGCAAACGCGGTGTTGTGGCGCCGCGTATCGCCGCGGG
Organism: Xanthomonas sp. F1; assembly: GCF_014199855.1. Taxonomy (NCBI): domain Bacteria; kingdom Pseudomonadati; phylum Pseudomonadota; class Gammaproteobacteria; order Lysobacterales; family Lysobacteraceae; genus Xanthomonas; species Xanthomonas sp. F1. The sequence continues at coordinate 276,400 of NZ_JACHOK010000003.1, forward strand.
CGCGCTTTGCTACAGTCGCCGCCCTCACCTGTCGACGTGGAGCCGCATCATGACCAGCGCAGCCTTCTATCCGATCGGAACCCCTGGCGTGCCCTGGGGCGCCGCCGAGAAGGCGGCCTGGCTGTCCGGGCAGCCGCGTCGGCGCAGCTACCAGGACGAGGTGGTGGCGGCCATCGAGCGCCTGCGCGGGCCGTGGGAGGTGGTCGAGTACGGCGAACTGGCATATGCACGGGAGCGCTATCCGCTGCTGGCGCTGCGCAGTCGAGATTGGAACGATGCGCTGCCGTGCATGCTGGTCACCGGTGGCGTGCATGGCTACGAGACCAGCGGCGTGCATGGCGCCCTGCAGTTCGCGCAGCAGCATGCCGGGGACTACGCCGGCCGCGCCAACGTGCTGGTGGCGCCGTGCGTGAGCCCCTGGGCGTACGAGCGTATCCACCGCTGGAACGCCGATGCGCTGGATCCCAACCGTTCGTTCCGCGCCGATAGCCCGGCGCAGGAATCGGCTGCGCTGCTGCGCCTGATCGCGCCGTTGCGCGAGCAAGTGCGCATACATATCGATCTGCACGAGACCACCGACAGCGACGAGTCCGAGTTCCGTCCGGCACTGGCCGCGCGCGATGGCGTCGACTACGCGCCGGGCGGCATTCCCGATGGCTTCTACCTGGTCGGCGACAGCGAGAACCCACAGCCGGCCTTCCAGCAGGCGGTGCTGGCCGCGGTGGCGCAGGTCACCCATATCGCGCCGGCCGACGCCGCCGGCGAACTGATCGGCACGCCGCTGGCGGCGCCGGGGGGCATCAACTATCCGGTGAAGCGGCTGGGCCTGTGTGCGGGCATCACCGACGCGCGCTACACCACCACCACCGAGGTGTACCCGGACAGCGCCAGCGCCACGCCGGAGCAGTGCAATGCCGCGCAGGTGGCGGCGGTGTGCGCGGCGATCGACTACGCCCTGGCGCATCCGTAGTCGCAAGGTGGCTGCATGATCTTGTAGGAGCGGCTTCAGCCGCGACGGGTGTTACCGGTAATGCCGTCGCGGCTGAAGCCGCTCCTACGGGGGGGGGGCTCATGCTGCCGCTGATGCGCCAGAGGCGCATTGGGATCTGGCGGTACCGGTGCGCACCCGCCATGCTGCGCGTTACGCTTGTCCGCTCCTGTTAGCCATGCACGCCATGTCCATCGTCCTCACGCCGTTCGCCCGCACCCGCCTGTTCCCGCGCGACGGCCGCCGCAATGCGATCCAGGACTGCACGCCGGAGCAGTTCGAGCAGCATCTCAACGCCAACGCGCCGCTGCAGGTGCTCGACGGCTACGCGCCGTTCTGCAAGTTGCACGTGCACCGCAACTGGACCTCGACGCGCTGCCTGACCGTGCCGATCACCGACGCCAACCGGCGCCTGCTGCGCTCCGGCTACGAGGCGCGCAGCCGCGAGGAGTTGCCGGTGCTGGTGCGCTGGTTCGAAGGCGTCGAGCCGCCGGTGGCCGCCTACCTGCTGCCGATCCTCTACAGCCGCGAGCAGCTTGCGCACGAGGGCGCGCCGATCGAGGCCGACTGGGGCGTGGTCGGTTGCCTGTACACCGCCGCGCCGCAGGAGATCCCGATGGCGCCGATCACCATGCTGCGCAATGCGCTGGGTGTGGAGGAGGGGGGCTCGGGCGTGCCGCTGGATCGCGACGCCTACCGGCGCAGCGTGGCGTTCTGGGAGCACAACGCCAACTGGCGGCCATAAGCCCGGCTTGCGCTTTCATTGCCCATCTCGCCTGGAGATGCGTGCGACCGCGATACGTGCGTTGCGGGTTACAGGGCGGCAGCGTGTTCGCCCAACGCTTCGGCTATCCGCAGCGTCGCCTCGCGCCGGTTCGCCGGGACGACCAGCAGCGGATAGCTGTCGCTGTCGATGTCGAGATGGAGCAGCGCCATGCCCTGCGCTTGCAGGCAGCGCGCCGCCAGCGTCAGCGCCTCTTCGTTGCGCGTCTGCGATGCGGCCAGCGGCGACAGCACGTTCCGCATGCCCGCCAGGGGCCGCAGTTCGCCCAGCGCGTGGGCGAGGTCGGCGGCGTCCACTTTCCAATCCACCTCGGCGCACAAGCCCCGCGAGATCAACCCGTCGACCAGGGCCAGCCAAGGACTGACCTGGTGCGGTTCCTCGATGCCACGCTCGAACAGCGGATCCTCGAACTGCTGCAGATAGCGTGACGGCGCCTCGATGGCGAGCGCAACGTCGTCGCGCAGGCCGTGGTCTTCCGGAGCAAGCGTGTCGCAGATGGACATCCAGGTGTCGCGTGCAGTGTGCATGGCCTCTCCTCGTGGGATCCATTGTCGATGCCCCTTTGCGTTGAAGGCAAGGCAGGCCCGCCCTGGCGATTGCGCGTGCGCCCTGGCTCCGTCGTCTGTTCGCAGACTGCGCCGTACGTGGCCAATCCCGTACCGCTGGCCACATGACGCCGCGCAGATCGCATGCCGGAACGCTGCGCTGCACTGGTGCGCGCAGATGTTCACTGGTGCATGCATGCAGGAAGAAACCACGCGCTGTCGGCGACTTTGTCCGCGAACCCCAGTCCGTTCATCGGCCTGGCGCGGGATGACCATCAAGTTTGCGGACGGCGGGACGATAGCGAGGGAGTAAGCCGCCATGCAGCAGCCCTGGGACGCGATGTCCGGCGGCGCGTCGTGGCCTGGTGGGGAAGGCGTCTCGGGCAGGTCATTGGCAACGGACACGACGCGCGTGCGCCGTGCGCTGTGGTGGGCTGCGACGTGGCGTGTTCCCCGCACCCGTACTCCCTCCCCCTGCCAAGGAAGCCGTCATGTCCACTCCGTCGCCGCATCGCCGTCGCGGCAGCGTCGCCAAACGCCTGATGCTGGGTACCGGCCTGCTCGCGCTGGCCTGCTTCGGCCTGACCGCGATGATCATCTACTGGCGCAGCAGCGATGCGTTGCTGTCGACCTCGCGCACCAGCATCGAGAACCTGGGGCAACTGGAGGCGCAGCGTGTGTCGCGCGAGATTGGCGTGGCCTTCGACGCCAGCGAGGCGTTGGCCAACAGCTTCCGTGTGCAGCATGGTGCCGGCGGCCTGTCGCGCGCCACCGCCACGGCGGTGTTGCGCAGCCAGCTCGATGCGCATCCGCAGTGGCTGGGCATCAGCACCATGTGGGAGCCGGACGCGTTCGACGGCAACGACAAGGGTTTCGTCGGTGCCGAGGGCCACGATGCCACCGGCCGCTATATGACCTGGTGGTCGCGGCAGAACGGCAAGCTGGTGCGTGAGGCCCTGCGCGACTACGAGAAGCCAGGCGACGGCGACTGGTACCTGCTGGCGCGCAACACGCACAAGCCGGTGGTGATCGAGCCGTACTACTACCCGGTGGCCGGCAAGGACACGTTGATGACGACGCTGGCCACGCCGATCCTGGAAAACGGCCGCTTCCTGGGCGTGGTCACCGTCGACTTCACCCTCGATACCCTGCAGCAGCGCATCGCCGCGCTGCGGCCGATGGGCGAGGGCCACGCCAGCCTGCTGTCGCCGTTGGGCATGGTGATGGCCAGCCGCGATCCGCAGCAGGTCGGCAAGACCCGCAACGATGCCTGGTCCAAGGACATGCTCGCGCGTGTGGCCAAGGGCCAGGTGGTGTTCGATCATCGCCGCGCCGACGGCGAGGATGCGTTGAACGTGTTCGTGCCGCTGAAGATCGGCGATGCGCCGCAGGCGTTCGCGCTGGGCATCTCGGTGCCGTATGCGTTGGTCATGGCCAAGGCGCGTGCGCTGTTGTGGACCATCGCCGCGGTCGGCCTGCTCTCGGCGCTGGTGCTGAGCGGTGCGCTGTACCTGTTGCTACGCCGGCAGGTGCTCGATCCGCTTGCCGAGGCGGTGCGCGTGTCCTCCGCGGTCGCCGCCGGGCGCCTGGACAGCCAGGTCCGCCATCGGCGCGACGACGAACTGGGTCAGTTGCTGGATGCGATGGGCAGCATGCAGACGCAGTTGCAGGCGGTGATGCAGGCGCAGGCGGAGATGGCGCAGCGCCACGACGCCGGCGAGATGAGTTATCGGATGGACGCCGAGCGCTTCCCCGGCGAGTACGGGCGCATGGTCCACGGCACCAATGCACTGGTCGCCGCGCACGTGGACGTGCAGCGGCGCCTGGTCGAGGTGATGTCGCAGTACGCGATCGGCAACATGCAGGTGGACATGGAACCGCTGCCGGGCGAGAAGGCGGCGATCACCGAGGCGATGCGCACCACCAAGCGCAGCCTGCAGGCGATCAATCAGGCCATCACCGAACTGGCGCAGGCCGCGGCCTCCGGCGATTTTTCCCGGCGCGGCGACGCCGCGCGCTTCCAGCACGACTTCCGCAACATGGTGGTCGGGCTGAACCGCCTGATGGAGCTGACCGAAGGCAACCTGTCGGCCTTGTCGGCGCTGTTGCGGGCGGTAGCGCAGGGCGACCTCACCGCGCGCATGCACGGCGAATTCCATGGCGTGTTCGCGCAGATGCGCGACGACGCCAACGCCACCGTGGAGCAGCTGACCGGCATCGTCGGCCGCATCCAGCAGGCCACCACCGCGATCAATACCGCCGCCGGCGAGATCGCCGCCGGCAACGACGACCTGTCGCGGCGCACCGAGCAGCAGGCGGCCAACCTGGAAGAAACCGCGGCCTCGATGGAAGAACTGACCTCCACGGTGAAGCAGAACGCCGAGCATGCGCACCAGGCCAACCGCCTGGCGCAGGACACCGCCGGCGTGGCCTCGCGCGGCGGCGCGGTGGTCGAGCAGGTGGTGGAGACCATGTCCGGCATCGCCGGTGCGTCGAAGAAGATGGCCGAGATCATCGGCGTGATCGACGGCATCGCCTTCCAGACCAACATCCTGGCGCTCAACGCCGCGGTGGAGGCGGCGCGCGCCGGCGAGCAGGGCCGCGGCTTCGCGGTGGTGGCGAGCGAGGTGCGTGCGCTGGCGCAGCGCTCGGCGACCGCGGCGCACGAGATCAAGGGCCTGATCGACGCCTCGGTCGGCCAGATCGACAACGGCACGGCGCTGGTCAACGGCGCCGGCGACACCATGCGCGAGGTGGTGGCCAGCGTGCGCCGGGTCACCGACATCATGAGCGAGATCGCCGCCGCCTCGCAGGAGCAGAGCGCCGGCATCGAACAGGTCGGCAAGACCATCGTGCAGATGGACGAAGTGACCCAGCAGAACGCCGCGCTGGTCGAGGAAGCCACCGCGGCGGCACGGGCGATGGAGGATCAGGCCGAGGAGCTGCAGCGCGCGGTGGCGCTGTTCAAGCTCGCGGCACCTTCGTCGGGCGGCCTGGCCACGGCGGGCCGGGCGCGGCTGGAGCTGGTGTCGTGAGGGCCGTGCGCGCTGTTGCGCTGTTGCTGTCGCTGGGCGTCGCCGCGCCGGTCTGCGCCGGGACCGCCAGCGCCAATCTGGCGGCGACCTCGAACTACGTCTCGCGCGGCTTCGAGCAGAGCTGGGGCCGGCCGGTGCTGCAGGGTGGGCTGGACGTGGCCGCGGACAGCGGTTGGTATGCCGGCACCTGGGCGTCGGGGGTGAGTCCGTACTTCATCGAAGGCGGGCACGTGGAGTGGGACGTGTATGCCGGCTATGCGGCCAGCCATGGCGACTGGGGTTGGCGCGCCGGCGTCTACCACTACGCCTATCCCGGCGCGCGCATGAGCGCCAGCGGTACCCGCTACGACTACGGCGAGGCCATCGTCGCCGGGCACTGGCGCACGCTGGAGCTGTCCTACGCCAGTACCTGGACGCGCGACTACTTCGGCTACAGCAGCGCCACGCTGGGCGTCGGCCAGGGTCGGCACTCGCGCGGCTCCGGCTATCTGGCGCTGGACGCCACGCTGCCGCTGGCCTCGGACTGGCAGGCGAGCGTGCATGCCGGCCACCAGCACGTGCGCAACTTCGCCGACTACGGCTGGACCGACGCGCGCGTCGGCCTGAGCCGCACCTGGCGTGGCACCGAGTTCGGGCTTACCTATTCGCGGGCCTGGAACAGCGCCGGGGTCTATCGCCGCTACACCACTGGCGTGCCGGATGGCGACGGCCGGGTGCATGTCACCAATCCAATCGACGGCGCCTGGTCGTTCACCATCAAGCGCAATTTCTCGCTATAGCCGGGCGGCGATCAGCCGTCGGCGGACGGCGCGAACGCCTCCACGGCGAGCCGGTCCAGGTAAGCGCGAAGGCGGTGTTCGCGTTGCGCCGGGTCGCTGGGCAGCGGGCGCGCTTGCGTGCCGCCGCTGCTGCGCGCATGCACGCGCGGATACGGCTGTGCCGGCACCGGCACGCCCAGGAAGGTGCACAGCGGTTCCCAGCCGCTCTGCGCGTCGGTGTCGAGCACGAGCAGGCGCTGCGCCGGCACGCTGGCGATGACGGCCTGGTTCCAGCGATGGAAATAGTCGGTCATGAAGCCGCGATCGTCGATGCGCGTGGCGAACCCGCGGCGCAGGAACTGGCTCAGGCGCTGGCCGTCGGGGCCGAATAGGGCCGGCACGCTGCCGTCGCTGGCGAAGATGGTGCTGCGCACCGAATCGAACCAGGCATCGGCATCGCGCACGGTCAGGATCACCTTGGCGTGCGGATAGTGCGCGACCAGCTCGCGCCAGAAGCAGCAGCCGGGATAGTCGACGGTGGCGGTATAGCCGGCGAACAGCGTCTGCCAGTCCGCCTGCCCGTCGATCGCCGCGTCCCATAGCGGCAAGGCCTGGCGCAGGTGCGCGGCCAGCTCCATGGCGTGATAGCAGCGGCCCAGGCCCAGATGTTCCAGCGCCAGCTTCAGCGACAGGGTGCCGGTGCGGCCGAGGCCGGCGCCGATGACGCGCAAGCTCATGCTGCCGCCCCTGCGCCCTGCGCCAGCCACTGCGCGGCCTCGCGGCCCAGTTCGGCCTGTGCGCGCACCTCGTAGTCGGCGGCGATGGCGGCCGGCAACAGCGTGCGCCAGCGGCCGCTGCGGCCCTGGTTGAAGAAGGCCCTGCCGCCCTCGCGCCACAGCCCGGCACCCTGCGGCACGTAGCGCGCGGCGTGCTGGCGCATGTAGTCGAACTGGCAGTGCGCCAGGATCGTCTCCCAGGCCGCCTCGCGCACCGGGATCTCCAGGAACGCGGCGATGCGCCGTATCTGTGCGGGCAAATCCTCCAGCAGGTCGGCGTAGTGCACCAGCAGCACGTTCGGCTGCGCGCGCTGCTGCCACCAGCTGCGCACGCCTTCCCAGAATGGCCAGAACGGCGCGCCGTCGTGGGCCAGCCAATGCGCCACGTAGGCATCCGTCGGCAGGCTCGGCGGCGGCACCACGCGCAGCTTGCCCGGTTCGGCCGCGCCTGCGTCCAGCCGCGCCTGTGCATCCTGGCTGACCGCACACTGGTGGTCGTACAGGCTGAGCGCGATGTCGCGGCCGTCGCGCCCGATGTACAGGTACTTGGCGCGATCGCTGACCACCAGCGCATCGGCCGGGAGATGCGTCTTGATGAAGCGCCGGTGGGTCTGCGCCTGCAGCAGCGCAAGCTTGCTCGCGCGGTCCGGGTACACGCCGTCCAGCCACGGCGAGATTGCCGACACGTCGACGTTCGCTGCGCCCTCGAACAGCAGCTGCGCGACGATCTGCTGCAGCCACGTCGTGCCCGCCTTGGCATAGCTGGCGATGACGATGTCGCCGTCGCGGAAGTCCAGTGCGTTCCACGCGGCGGAGTCGAAGAAGCGGTTGGGATATTCCCGGGTCTTGGCGAAGGCAGTGGGATCAGCCATGCGGGGCTTCCGGTGTATGGGAGAGGGGCGTTGGCGCGGCCGGCGACTTTCGGGGCGGGACGGCCGTGCGCGGGCGCAGGGCGATGCGGACATCGAGCGGACGCAGCACCAGCGCCGGATACGGCCGCGGCTGCGCATCCGCCGCAAGGTGCAGCGTGCGCTCGCGCAGCAGGCCGGCCACGACCATGGTCATCTGCACCAGCGCCAGCTGGCTGCCGATGCAACTGCGCGGGCCGCCGCCAAAGGGAAAGTAGGTGTAGCGCGCCGGGGCGTGCGTCGGGTCCAGCCAGCGTGCCGGCACGAAGCGGTCCGGTGCGGCGAAGTGGCGCGGATCGCGCTGCACCACCCACTGGCTGACGATCAGCTGGGTACCGCGCGGCACTGCAAAGCCGTCCAGCGTGGTGTCGCGTTGCGCGATGCGCGCGGTCATCCATGCAGGCGGATACAGGCGCATGGCTTCCTTCACGCAGGCGCGGGCCAGCGGCAGGCGCTCGACGAGCGCGTCGTCGCAGGCCGTGCCGGGCGTGCTGTCCAGGCCGGGCAGTGCATCGGCTTCCTCCGTCACCGCCTGTGCGATCGCCGGATGCTGGGCCAGCAGCAACAGCGTCCAGGTCAGGCCGGCCGCCATCGGTTCCAGCGCCGACATCAGCATCGCCGCCGCTTCGTCGCGGCACCAGTCGCCCTGGCCCTGCGGATCGTCGCGCTGCAGCAGTTCCAGCACCGAGGCGGCTGCGCCTGGCGAACGCGGCGATGCCAGGATCTGTGTCAGTGCGGCGTCCAGTGCGCCGCGCGCGGCACGCAGACGGCGCTTGCGAGCGCTCGGCCACCAGGCCGGTGCCGCGGACGGTGTGCGCGTCTGCTGCAGGATCGCATCGACCATCGGCAGCATCCGCAGCAGCGCGGGCGCGTGTGCCGCGTCGCCGAGCAGGAAGCCGGCGCCCAGCTCCGCACATAGCGCCGTCATCATCAGGCGCAGATCCTGGGCGTGGGCGCTGTCATTGCGCGCTTGCAGTAACGCCTGGGTGGCAGCGAGCGCCTGTCGGGTGTAGTCGCGCACCAGGCTGGCGCGGAACGCGGGCTGCAGTGCCTGGCGTTTGTGCTGCCAGGCGTCGCCCTCGCTGTTCATCACCGATGCCGGGAATGCAGCGCGGCGCGCACGCGGATCCGGATCGGATTTGGCGTAGAGGCTGCCGTCGTCGCCGAGCACGGTGGCGATCGCGGTTGGTGCAGCGAGCAGATAGGTGCGCTCGGCGATCCGCACCACGTCACCATGCTCGCGTGCACAGCGTTGCAGGAATTGCAGGGGATCGGCAGCGAAGGCCTGCCGATTACCGAACGCCCAATGACCGCGCGGGCCGGGTGGGAGTCGGTGCGCATCCGTCACGCGAGAATCCGCGTGGTGGCGCACTGCGATGCGAAAGCTGGCATGTATCGCATGGCGAGCATGACGCGTGAATGCGAGAAGAGAAGCGCCGCGAGAGGGGGCGGATTGCCCCCTCTCGCACAGGCACGCCACACGACGGTGGCGAGAAGGTCAGTAGGTGTAGATGTAGCCGAGCTTGCGGCCACCGAGGCTCTGCACCCAACGCGACAGCGAATCAAAAAGGCGTTTCATGGCGATACTCCTGATTGAGCGGAGGGATCTGTTGCGATTGTCGCGCCTGCCTCAGCGCGGCAGGCGCGGGAAAAAGCATCCTCGCTTGAATGCGGCGGCGCAAGCGAAAGACTGAAGCGCGGCCAACTGCAATGTGCGTGTCATCTGCAGTTTCGTGGCGTGTGTCGCATGCGATCGCAGCGCATCGCCGCGCCTGCCATGGAGGGTGTCGTACCGCACGTATGGCCATTGCGTCGCCATCGCTGCGTGCTATGGTCGCGCCACTTCGGCAACGAGTGGCTGCGGATGCCCGTGACCCATGAGTACGATCGCCTGGCCGCGATCTATGACCGTTTCTACGATCGCTGGCCCGCTGCCGTCACCGAGCAGTGCGTCGGTGTCCTCGCCGAGCTGGCCGCGGGCCGAGCGGCGCTGGAACTGGGCATCGGCACCGGCCGTCTCGGCTTGCCGCTCGCGCACTGCGATGTGCCGGTCACCGGCATCGACAACGCGCCGGCGATGCTCGAGGCCTTGCGTGCCAAACCCGGCAGCGAACGCCTGCACCTGGTCTGCGCCGATTTCGCCGACATGCCCGTGTCCGGGCCGTTCGGCCTGATCTATGCGGTGGCGGCATTCGGTTATCTGCTGACCCAGGCCGAGCAGTTGCGTTGCATGGTCAACGCGGCGCGCTGCCTGGCGCCCGACGGGCGCTTGCTGATCCAGACTGCAGTGCCGGGCGCAGAGGTGTTCGACGGCGGCGGCAAGGTCAGCCAGGTGCTGGATGCGCCGGACACCGATGGCGACGGCGCGGCGGTGATGCTGGTGTGCTCGCAGCCCGATCCGCTGCAACAGCGCATCGACCAGCGCGTGGTGGTGCTGGGCGAATCGGGCACGCGCATCTTCAGCGAGCGCCGCCGCTACGTGTGGCCGTCCGAACTGGACCTGATGGCGCAGATCGCCGGCTTGCGCCTGGAGGCGCGCTGGAGCGATTGGGCGCGCACGCCGTATCACGCGCGCAGTCGCATCCAGATCTCGGTATACGTGCCGGCTGGCGAGTGCAGGATCTGAAAGACTAGCGCCGTCTTGGGCACTAGATGGCGATGTCCGGTGTGTGGGTTGCGGATCGGCAGTAGCGGGGCCATGTCACTTTGGGGCCTGCGTGTCCATGCCGATGCGATACCGGTCGATACCGTTGGTGGCATAGGCGAACCGCGCCTGCAGCCGCACCGCATCGTGCTTGGTCTGGTCGACGCCCGTGCTACGACCAAGCACGGTGCGCCTGGCTTCGCGATCGCCAGTTTGCTGCGGTAGTCACTCAGCATGTCATCTTCCGGCATCGAAGTGCCGCGCTAGCAGGCGCGAGGGGGGCAGTTGTAGCAAATCAGTCGGGGTGGACCTTCGCGCGCCCATGTCCCTGTCAGCATCGCATCGATCAGGTTGGTGCGCCGGCCTTGATGTTATGCATCGCGTGCATAGCCTGCCTCGCGTTGCGCGCGGATCGCCAGGACAAAGACGGTATCCAGCGCAACCACGTATCGGTAGAGGGCAATATATCCGTGAGCGCCTTGGCCAATGACCAGTTCACGCACATCATGGCGCGTCAGCCGGCCGATCAGCGGATTGTCCGTCAGCACGTTCGATGCGCTGACGATCTCGCTCAGACGCTCTTGGATATGCTCGGCTTCGTGTTGTTCCAGATGGCCGATGATGCGCCGTAGGTCCTCGTTGACAGATGGCAGGAACTCAACGTGCGCCATGCTATTTCGCGAACTTGCGGGGGACGGGAGGGGGAGTGTCCTTGCCCTCGATGCGTTCCATCAGATAACGACGCATCTCGTCCCAGGGAATGCTCTCGCCGGTCTTGAGGAATTCGCCCCAACGGCGCTCGGCCTCTGCATGGAAGTCGACGCGCCGCTCGGCGAGCTCTGCCTTCTCGGCGATGGCTTCCAGGATGAAGTTGTGCGACGTGGTGCCGGCCGCTTCCGCGGCCTTGGCGATGCGGGCCTTGAGCGCGTCCGGCAGGCGGATGGTGGTGGTGCTCATGGGGGAGCTCCAGGCGAGTGGTGTGAAATCAATGTAGCACAGGTGTGGTACAGGTGGCCTGGCTGGACAGCCGTGTCGGCCAACTGGCCCGAAAAGGCCGCTTGGAGCAGGGGCCGCGCAAGGTGGCGATGTCTGCGGTTTTCGCTCCGTACGAATTTTCAGCCTCCTGTCTCCACACGCTCGCAGCGCCGATCGCACAAAAAACGGGCGCCTCGCGGCGCCCGTTCCTGTCTGCATGGCGATGTCTTGCCACTGCTTCAGTAGCGGTAATGTTCCGGCTTGAACGGGCCGTCGACCGGCACGCCCAGGTAGGCGGCCTGCGCGTCGGTCAGCTTGGTCAGCTTCACGCCGATCTTCTCCAGGTGCAGGCGCGCCACTTCCTCGTCCAGCTTCTTCGGCAGGCGGTACACCTGCTTCTCGTAGCTGTCCTTGTTCTGCCAAAGGTCGATCTGCGCCAGGGTCTGGTTGGCGAAGCTGTTGGACATCACGAAGCTGGGGTGGCCGGTGGCGCAGCCCAGGTTGACCAGGCGGCCTTCGGCCAGCAGGAAGATCGCATTGCCGTTGGGCAGCACGAACTTGTCCACCTGCGGCTTGATGTTGATCTTCTGCACGCCCGGCAGCTTGTACAGCGCCTCGACCTGGATCTCGTTGTCGAAGTGGCCGATGTTGCAGACGATGGCCTGGTCCTTCATCTGCGTCAGGTGCTCGATGCGGATGATGTCCTTGTTGCCGGTGGTGGTGACGTAGATGTCGGCCTGGCCGAGGGTGTCCTCGACGGTGTTGACCTCGAAGCCTTCCATCGCCGCCTGCAGTGCGCAGATCGGGTCGATCTCGGTGACGATGACGCGGGCGCCGTAGGCGCGCAGGCTGTGCGCCGAGCCCTTGCCGACGTCGCCGTAGCCGCACACCACCGCGACCTTGCCGGCCAGCATCACGTCCATCGCGCGCTTGAGGCCGTCGGCCAGCGACTCGCGGCAGCCGTACAGGTTGTCGAACTTGCTCTTGGTCACCGAGTCGTTGACGTTGATCGCCGGGATCAGCAGGGTGCCGGCCTCTGCCAGCTGGTACAGGCGGTGCACGCCGGTGGTGGTCTCTTCGGAGACGCCCTTCCAGTCCTTGACCACGCGGGTCCAGTAGCCCGGGCGCTCCACCGCCACGCGCTTGAGCAGGTTCTTGATCACCTGCTCCTCGTGCGAGGAGGCCGGTTCGTCGACCCACTTGGAGCCGTTCTCCAGCTCGTAGCCCTTGTGGATCAGCAGGGTGACGTCACCGCCATCGTCCACCACCAGTTCCGGCCCGGTCTGGGTGCCGTCGGGCAGGGTGAAGGTCAGCGCGTCGAGGGTGCAGTCCCAGTATTCCTCCAGGGTCTCGCCCTTCCAGGCGAACACGGGGGTGCCGGTGGCGGCGATCGCCGCGGCGGCGTGGTCCTGGGTGGAGAAGATGTTGCACGAGGCCCAGCGCACGTCGGCACCGATGTCCTTCAGCGTCTCGATCAGCACCGCGGTCTGGATGGTCATGTGCAGCGAGCCGGTGACGCGCACGCCGGCCAGCGGTTTGGCGGTGGCGTACTGGCGGCGAATCGACATCAGGCCCGGCATTTCATGCTCGGCGATGTCCAGTTCCTTGCGGCCCCAATCGGCCAGGGAAATGTCGGCGACCTTGTAGTCGCCCTCGGTGGAAAAGCGCTTGAGTGCAGCGTTCATCGATAAAGCTCCGGTCAATGGCGAGAAACTCGCGAAGTCCGGGCGCCGTTGTCGCTCAAGCCTCGCGCCGAGCCTGGCCGGGTCTGGAGACGGGGAATCCGGTCTCGATCCGGTCGCAGCGCCCCTCGGCGCAAGGGGGAACCGATTATAGCGGCTGCCGCGTGCGGCGCTTGAACGCGGGTCCCGGGACAGGCCCGGCCCAACCATCGACAGGGGGCGGGGGGCGCCGGCCCTGCTACCGTCGGCGGTTCGATCGATGCGAAGGAGAGGGGAGAGATGAACCAGATCACAGTGCGCGGGCGCCGCCGCGCCGCCAGGCCGGTCTGCGGCCTGCTGTGCGCGGCCCTGGCCGCGGCCGGCAGCGCCGCTGCGAACGCCGCCTCGGCACCTGCGGCGGCTGCCGCGCCCGCCGATGCGGCCGACAGCGGCTACCAATTGCCGTCGGCGCCGCTGCAGGCCATCGTCGATGCGCCGCGGCCGCCGCAGCTGTCGCTGAGCCCGCGGCGCGATCTGGCGGCGATGCTGCAGTTGCCTGCGCTGCCCGGCATCGCCCAGGTCGCGCAGCCGGAGCTCAAGCTCGCTGGGTTGCGCATCCATCCGCGCACCCGCTCGCAGAGCCGTTTCGCCTTCGGCGACAAGCTGTGGCTGCTGCGCATCGCCGATGGCAGCGAGTTGCGCATCGACGGCCTGCCGTCGCCGCTGTCGATCGCCGGCATGGCCTGGGCGCCGGACCAACGGCATCTGGCCTTCAACCGGATCGATGCGCGCAGCGGCGCCAACGAACTGTGGGTGGTGGACATCGCCGCGCTGCGCGCGCGGCGGGTCGCCGAGCGGCTCAACACGGTGTCCGGCGAGGGCTATGCGTGGATGCCCGACAGCCGCCAGTTGCTGGTGTTGTTGCAGCCGCAGGAACAAGGCGCGTCGCCGCCCGCCGACGCCGTGCCGACCGGGCCGGCGGTGCAGCAGACCGCCGGTGGCGGCGCCACCGCCTTGCGCACCTACCAGGATTTGCTGAAGAACGAGGCCGACGCGCGCCAGTTCGATTATCAACTGCGTGCGCAGCCGGCGCTGGTCGACGTGGACGGGCGCCAGCAGCGCATCGCCTCCCCGGACCTGTACCTGTCGCTGGCGCCGTCGCCGGACGGCCGCTACCTGCTGGCGCAGCGCCTGCAGCGGCCGTTCTCCTACCTGGTGCCGGCCAGCGGCTTCCCGCGCACCATCGAAGTGCTCGACCGCGCCGGCAAGCCGGTGCACACGGTGGCGCAGCTGCCGCTGGTCGAAGGCCTGCCGACCGGCAACGATGCGGTACGCACCGGCGTGCGCGACATCGACTGGCGCAGCGACGCGCCGGCCACCCTGGTCTGGGCCGAGGCCCAGGACGGCGGCGACCCGGCGCGCGAGGCGACGGTGCGCGACGCGGTGCTGATGCAGGCGGCGCCGTTCAAGGCGCCACCGGTGACGCTGGCGCGCTTGCAATCGCGTTATGCCGGCATTTTCTGGGGCCGCGGCGACCTGGCGCTGATCGACGAGTTCTGGTGGAAGACGCGTCAGACCAGGCAATGGCGCGTGGCGCCGGACCAGCCCGCACAGGCACCGCAGCTGCTGGTGCAGCGTTCGCAGGAAGACCGCTACGCCGATCCGGGGACGCCGGTGACGGAGCGTGATACGGCCGGCAACCCGCGCCTGCTGATCGCCGCCGACGGTCACAGCCTGTTCCTGCGCGGCGAAGGCGCCTCGCCGCAGGGCGATCGGCCGTTCCTGGACCGCTACGATCTGGACACGCGGAAAAGCACCCGCCTGTTCCAGTCGCAGGCGCCGTACTACGCGGTGCCGCAGGCCTTGCTCGAAGCCAGCGGCCAGCGCCTGCTGATTACCCGCGAGACGCCGCAGGAGCCGCGCAATTTCTATCGGCTCGATGGCGCGAACGCGGAGCCGGTGGCGTTGACCCGCTTCCCCCATCCCGCGCCGCAGTTGCGCGACGTGCGCAAGGAACAGATCCGCTACCGGCGCAAGGACGGCGTGGAGCTGACCGCGACCCTGCTGCTGCCGCCGGGCTACGACGCCAAGCGCGACGGCCCGCTGCCGATGCTGATGTGGGCCTACCCGGGCGAGTTCAAATCCGCCGACGCCGCCAGCCAGGTCACCGACTCGCCGTACCGCTTCAATGCGATCGGTTACTGGGGGCCGCAGGCGTTCCTGGCGCTGGGCTATGCGGTGCTCAACGACCCGTCGATGCCGATCGTCGGCGAGGGCGCGCGCGAACCCAACGACACCTATGTCGAGCAACTGGTCGCCGACGCGCAGGCGGCGGTGGACGAGGTGGTGCGGCGCGGCGTCGCCGATCGCGATCGCATCGCCATCGGCGGGCATTCCTACGGCGCCTTCATGACCGCCAACCTGCTCGCGCACACGCGCCTGTTCAAGGCCGGAATCGCCCGCAGCGGCGCCTACAACCGCTCGCTGACCCCGTTCGGCTTCCAGTCCGAGGAGCGCACCTACTGGCAAGCGCAGCCGGTGTATCAGGCGATGTCGCCGTTCAACTACGCCGACCGGATCAAGGATCCGCTGCTGCTGATCCACGGCGCCGAGGACAACAACTCCGGCACCTTCCCGATCCAGAGCGAGCGCATGTACGCGGCGATCAAGGGCAACGGCGGCACCGCGCGGCTGGTGATGCTGCCCAACGAGGCGCATGCCTACCGCGCGCGCGAGTCCGTGCTGCAGATGCTGGCCGAGAGCGAGCGTTGGCTGCGCACCTATCTGGGACCTGCGCCCACGCCGACGTCCGCGCCGGCTGCGGCAGGCGCCACGCCGCGCTGAGCCGCGCCTGCGCCACGGCCGCACGTGCGTGCCGCCGTGGCGCAGGGCGCTGCTGTGCAGTGCAAATGGTTCGCTTTGAAACCGTCGCGCGGCCGACGGGAACGCGATGCCTTTTCGGTTAGGCTTGCGGCGCCCCCACTGCCGAGCCATGCGTTTCCCGATGAACGAGTCCCGCAGCAGCATCGCCTTCGCCACGCCCGACCTTCCCTTGCGCGATGACGTGCGCCGCCTCGGCGCCCTGGTGGGCGACCTGCTCGCCGAACAGGTCTCGGCGCAGTTCCTGGACGAGATCGAACGCATCCGTACCACCGCGATCGCACGCCGCGAGCGCGCTGCGCCGCTGTCCTCGCTGAGCGAGCAGCTTGCCGGCCGCGCACCGCGCGACGCCGAAGCGCTGGTGCGCGCCTTCAGCACCTATTTCCAGGTGGTCAACATCGCCGAGCGCGTGCACCGCATCCGCCGTCGCCGCGACTACCAGCGCAGCAGCGCCGACACACCGCAGCCGGACGGCCTGCTCGACGCCTTGCGCCGGCTCAAGGCGCAGGGCGTCGGCATCGAGGAACTGCGCGACTGGCTGCCGCGCATCGACGTGGAGCCGGTGTTCACCGCGCACCCGACCGAGGCGGTGCGGCGTGCGCTGCTGGAGAAGGAACAGTTGATGGTGGCCAGCCTGGTCGACAACCTCGACGGCCTGCGCACCCCGGGCGAGCGCGCCACCGACGCGGCGCGCTTCCGCATGGCGCTGACCGCCTCGTGGCAGACCGCCGATTCCTCGCCGGTGCGCCCCACCGTGGAGGACGAGCGCGAGCACGTCGGCTTCTATCTGACCCAGGTGTTGTACCGGGTGATCCCGGTGATGTACGAGACCCTGGAGCACGCCATCGAGCAGACCTACGGCCAGGCGCTGACCCTGCCGCGTCTGCTGCGCTTCGGTACCTGGGTCGGCGGCGACATGGACGGCAACCCCAACGTCGATGCCGCCACCATCACCGCCACCCTCGATGCGCAGCGGCGTGCGGTGCTGGAGCGCTATCTGAAGGAACTGTGGCAGCTCGCCAGCCTGCTCAGCCAGTCGACCACCCTGGTCGCGGTCAGCGCGCCGCTGCTGGAGCAACTGGAGCGTTACCGGCAACTGCTGCCGGAGGCCGCGGCGCGTTCGCGGCCGCGCCACGGCGACATGCCCTACCGCTTGCTCAACGATCTGATGCGCGCGCGGCTGCAGGCGACCCTGGACGATGCGCCGGGTGCCTATGCCGCGCCGGCCGAGCTGGAAAGCGACCTGCAGTTGATCCTGGACAGCCTGCAGGCCAACAAGGGCCTGCACGCCGGCTGGTTCGCGGTGCGGCGCCTGCTGTGGCGGGTGCGCAGTTTCGGTTTCCACCTGGCGCGGCTGGACGTGCGCCAGGAGTCCAGCGTGCACGCGCGCGCGGTCGCCGCCGCGCTGGACACGCAGGACTGGGACGTGCGCGCAGTGGAGGAGCGTGCGCGCCTGCTCGGTCCCTACGCCGGTGGCGAACAGACCCTGCCGGCGGCCGACGACGAAGGCAATGCGCGGCTGGACGCGGTGTTCGCCGCGCTCGCCGATGCGCGCGCGCGGCACGGCGCCGACGCGCTGGGTAGCTACATCATCTCGATGGCGCACGACCGCGCCGACGTGCTGACCGTGCTGGCGCTGGCGCGTCGCGGCGGCCTGGTCGATGCCGACGGCGCGGTGCCGCTGGACATCGTGCCGCTGTTCGAGACCGTGGACGATCTGCGCGGCGGCACCGCGACCCTGCGCGACCTGCTGGCCGATCCGGTCTACCGCCGCCACCTGGCCGCGCGCGACGACGTGCAGATGGTCATGCTCGGCTATTCCGACAGCGGCAAGGACGGCGGCATCGCCGCCTCGCGCTGGGGCCTGCAGCGCGCGCAGGTGGAGTTGCTGGACGCAGCGGCCGAACTGGGCATCCGCCTGACCTTCTTCCACGGCCGCGGCGGCTCGATCGTGCGCGGGGGCGGCAAGACCACGCGCGCGCTGGAGGCGGCGCCGCGCGGCAGCGTCGACGGGCGCCTGCGGGTGACCGAGCAGGGCGAGGTGATCCACCGCAAGTACGGCATCCGCGCGCTGGCGCTGCGCTCGCTGGAACAGATGACCGGCGCGGTGCTGCTGTCGAGCCTGCGCCCGCGTGCGGCCGACGCGCGCGAGGCCGGCTGGCGGCCGGTGATGGACCTGGTCGCCGAGCACAGCAGCCAGGCATATCGCGGCTTCGTCGGCGACGCCGAGTTCATGCGCTATTTCCGCCTGGCCACGCCGATCGACGTGATCGAACGCATGACCCTGGGCTCGCGGCCATCGCGGCGGCTCGGCCAGGATGCGGCGCTGTCCAACCTGCGCGCGATCCCCTGGGTGTTCGCCTGGAGCCAGGCGCGCGCGGTGATCCCGGGCTGGTACGGCGTGGGCAGCGGCCTGCAGGCGGCGGTGGACGCCGGCCACGAGGACGCGCTGCGCGCGATGGCGGCCGACTGGCCGTTCTTCCGCACCTTCCTCGACGACATCGCCATGGTCCTGTCCAAGGGCGACCTCAACATCGCCGAGATGTTCTCGCGTCTGTCCGGGCCGCTGCACGAGCGCTTCTTCCCGCGCATCCGCGACGAGCTGGCGCTGACCAAGGGCTGGGTGAAGGCGCTGACCGGGCAGGCCTCGCTGCTGCAGCACGATCCGCGGCTGGCCTTGTCGATCCGCCTGCGCAATCCCTACATCGACCCGATCAGCGTGCTGCAGGTGGACCTGCTGCAGCGCTGGCGCGCCACCGACGGCGAGGACGAGGAACTGCTGCGGGCGCTGGTGGCCTGCGTCAACGGCGTCGCCCAGGGCGTGCAGAACACCGGCTGAGGCCGGCCTTTCAGGGCGCCGTCGGCGATGATCGGCGGTGGCCGACCGTGATCCGCTTGCGAGCGGACAAAATTGTCCGATAATGCCGCGCATGGAAATGCGAGCCGATACTGCCCAACGCCGCCGCCTGTTGCTGGATGCCGCCGACGAGGTGTTCTGCGCGCATGGCGTGCTGGCGCCGCTGGAACTGGTGGTGGAGCGCGCCGGACTCGGCCGCGCCACCCTGTACCGCCATTTCGCCGACCGCACCGAACTGATGGCCGCCCTGCTGGAACGTGGCCTGGACGGCCTGGAGGGCTGCGCGCGCGACATCGGCACGCGGCCGGACGGGTTGTTCCTGCTGATGTACGACGTCGCCGAACACATCGCGATGTCGGCGCCGCTGGCCGACTATTGGCGGTCGATGCCGCGCGAGCATCCGATGATGGACGCAGCGCATACGCGGGCGATGGCGATCCTGCTGCCGTTCCTGCAGCGCGCGATCGCCGCCGGCCTGTGCCGTGCGGACCTGGGCGAGCAGGACCTGGCCCTGGCGATGGACATGCTCGGCGCCTGCCAGCGCGGCAGCGACGAGACCGAACGCAAGGCGCTGGCGCAGCGCGGGTGCCGCCTGCTGTGCCACGCCCTGGCAACGCCCGCAGCGGCGGCGGCGTTGTGAGCGCCGACAGCGCCGCACGCCGACGCGCCTGGCCGCGGCGGCTGGCGCGCGCCGTGGCGATGCTGGCGGTGCTCGCCGCCAGCCTGTGGGGCGCGCTGTTCCTGGCCTACCTGCCGCATACCGGCGCGGTGGTGCGCTACGGCTCGGCGCTGCTGTGGGCCGGGCTGGGCGTCGCCGCGTTGTGGGGCCTTCGCCATCCGCGCGAATACCGCGTGCTGCCGGTGCTGTTCGCGGTCGGCTGTGCGGGCATGGCGGTGGGCTGGTCGGCGCTGCAGCCGCAGCAGAACCGCGACTGGGCCGACGATGTCGCGCAACTGTTGCAGCCGCAGGTGGACGGGCACGTGGTGACCCTGCACAACGTGCGCAACTTCGCCTGGCGCAGCGACCACGACTACACCCCGCGCTGGGAGACCCGCCGTTACGACCTGGACCGGCTGGCCTCGGCCGACCTGGCGCTGTCGTATTGGATGGGGCCGGCGATCGCCCACACCCTGGTCTCGTTCGGTTTCGACGACGGCCGCCGCCTGGTGTTCTCGCTGGAGATCCGCAAGGAGCGCGACGAGGCGTTCTCGGCGCTGGCCGGGTTTTTCCGCAATTTCGAGCAGGTGATGGTGGCCGCCGACGAGCGTGACATCCTGGCGGTGCGCAGCAACGTACGCGGCGAGGACGTGTACCTGTACCGGCTCAACCTCTCTCGCGCGCAACTGCGCCAACTGTTCCTGGGCTACGTGGCGCGGGCGCAGCAACTGCAGCGCGCGCCGCGGTTCTACAACACCGCCACCAGCAACTGCACCACCATCGTGTTCGAGCTGGCGCGCAAGCTCGATCCGGCGCTACCGCTCGATGTTCGGCTGCTGCTGTCCGGCTACCTGCCATCCTACGTCTACGCGCAGCACGGCTTCGTGCCCGGCTACAGCCTGGCCACGCTGCGCGCGCGCGGCCGCATCGGCGAACGCGCCCGCGCTGCCGGCGCCGGCGCAGACTTCTCCACACGCATCCGTGCCGGCATTCCCGGCGACGATCCCGCCGCCTCGCCATGACCCGGCACTTGCGTCTTGCGCGGTGCGCGGGCGCCGCGCTGCTGGCTGTCGTGCTGCTGGGCAGCGGCTGCGCCATGGTCAGCGTGCAGCCGCGCAGCGCTGCCGACTACATCGCTACCCAGCGTGGCGACGTGCTCAGCACCGGCAAGCTCAGCGACGCCAGCCTGGAGACGCTGCGCGTGCTCGCGCTCGATCCCAAGGCCTGTGAGGCAGACGTTGCGGCCTGCGCCACGCAGTTGCGCGCACTGCAGGCGCTGGACCAGGAGCGGCGGCTGGCGACCCTGTCGGAGCTGTGGGTGCATGCGGCCAATGCGCGCACGCCGCGGCAGGCGAGGGCGCTGGACGATGCGACGCTGCAGGCCTGGCTGGAGGCGGCGCGCTACGCCTATGCCTACCTGTTCTACACCCAGCGCCCGGCCAGCGCGCGCGCCTTCGAGGACCGGCAGACCCAGGTGCGCGACTACTACAACTACGCGGTGCAGCAGGTGGTCGGCGAACTGTTCCTGCGCTGGCGTGCCGGCAGCGCCAGTGGCGAACTGCACGACGACGACATGCTGCGCACGGCTGGCTGGCAGGTGCGCGCGGACATGGGCAGCTTCCGCCTGCCCGGCGGGGTGGCGCGGCCGGACGCGATGCTGCCGGCGTCGACGCTGCGCTTCGATGGCCTGCGCAGCACCTACCGCCGCGACGGCTTCGGCGCCGAGCTGGTCGCGGAGATCGCGCCGGCCAAGGTCGGCGACCCGACCGCGGCGGCGGCCGCCAAGACCACGCCGGACCCGCACGCGCCGGCATTCAGCGAGATGCCGTATGCGCCGACCACGGTGCTGCTGCGCTTCGATGGCGACAGCCTGGCGCAGGTGCTGGACACCCGCAGCGTGGTGGTCGCGCCCTACGATCCGTACCGCGACGGCGAGGTCGAGGTGCACGGCCAGCGCCTGCCGCTGGCGGCCAACTTCACCGCTGCCTATGGCCTGTGGCTGGCCCGTGCCGGCTTCGCGCGGCAGTCGCTGCGCTCCATGCTCGGTCGCGAGGATGGCATCGAGCAGCCGCATCTGTATCTGATGCAGCCGTACGATCCGGACCGGCGCATCATCCTGATGCTGCACGGCCTGGCCAGCAGTCCGGAGGCCTGGGTCAACGTCGCCAACGAGTTGCTGGGCGACGAACAACTGCGCCGCCACTACCAGATCTGGCAGGTCTACTACCCGACCAACATGCCGATCGCCTGGAACCGCGCGCAGATCCAGACGCTGCTACAGCAGACCCTGCGCCATTTCGATCCGCATGGTCAAGCGCCGGCCTCGCAGCACATGGTGCTGATCGGCCACAGCATGGGCGGGGTGATCGGGCGCCTGTTGATCAGCGACGCTGGCGACACGCTGTGGAACGATCTGATCGGCGCGCGCGGCGACCGGCGCCCACTGGACCCGCAGGCGTTGGCGCAGTTGCAGCCGCTGCTGCGCTTCGCGCCGTTGCCCGAGGTGGACCGCGCCATCTTCATCGCCGCCCCGCAGCGCGGCACCACCTTCGCCGAAGGGCGCCTCGGGCGCCTGGCCGGGCGCCTGGTGCGCCTGCCGGTGACGCTGCTCGATCGCTTGAACACCTTGCTGCAGGGGATCGACGGCCCCGATGGCGCGCCGGTACGCGTGCCCAACAGCATCGACAACCTGCGCGACACCGATCCGTTCGTGCGCGCGGCGGCGGAGTTGCCGATCGCGCCGGCGGTGCGCTACCACACCATCATCGCCCGCCGCGATCCGGCGGTGCCGCTGGCCGATTCCGACGACGGACTGGTGCCGTACCGCAGCGCGCACCTGCCGGGCGCGGTCTCCGAACTGGTGATCACCTCCGGCCACAGCGTGCAGGAGACGCCGCAGGCGATCCTGGAGATCCGCCGCATCCTGCATGCGCAATTGCAGGTGGACGCCGCCGCGCCGCGGTGACGCCGCCCGCGTCGGCGGCGATGCGCTTTCGTCGTGGAGCGCCGGCTGGGGCGTCGTCGCCTCGTGCTGCGACCAGGGTCCGAGGCATCGCGTGCGGGAGCGTTGACCGCCGCGTCCACGGAAGCGGCCAAGGTGTCGCGCCGCCATCGGCGCCGCAGCCGCAAGACGGCAGGGCGAATGATTCGGTTGTGCCGAATTGCGCAGAAATAGCGTCGAATCGTCCGCCGATGGTTGCCGATGACATCGTTGTCACGAAATTGCAGCCGCCAACCCGAACAATGCGCGCCGCCGTGAACGCGATCACGGCCTCTCTCCCCTCCATGCCCGGCCTGCGGAATGTTTCCGTTGGCCGTGCCTACGTTCGGATTCTTCATGTCGCACTCGATCCATCTTCAAAAACGCCTGTCACTGGCGATCGCCGCAGCGTTGCTCGGTGTCGCGCCGATGGCCTTGGCCCAGGCGCAGGATGCGCAGGAGACGCAGACCACCGCGTCCGACGCCAGCGCCAAGACCCTGGACAAGATCACCGTCGCCGTCACCCGCTACAATGCCGCGGACATGCAGATGGCCGCGACCAACACGGCCAACGTGCTGTCGGCCGAGGACCTGAAGTACACCGCCGTGCACAACATCGCCGAGGCGCTGGGTCTGCTGCCGGGCGTCAACGTGGTCAACACCGGGCAGTCGTACTTCGGCGGCGTCGACGGCGCCGCGCGCGGCGAAGGCATGTTCGCCTCGGTGCGCGGCCTCAACGCCGAGTACAACGTCAACCTGATCAACGGCGTCAACGTCGCCCAGGGCCTACCCTACAGCCGCAGCGTCCAGCTGAGCCTGCTGCCGCCGTCGGGCCTGCAGACCATCGTGCTGAACAAGACCTCCACCGCGGCGATGGACGGCGACGCGATCGGCGGCACCATCGACTATCGCACCCCCAGCGGCTTCGACTACAGCGAGGCGATGGGCGGCAGCGTCACCGCCAGCGGCCGCATGGAAAGCCGTGCGCGCGATTACGGCGACAATGGCCTGGGCAAGGGCGCAGCCGGCGAGTTCCATGCCAAGTTCGGCAGCGACAACCAGTTCGGCGTCTACACCAGCGCGTACTACGACGAGCGCCACTACGTGAACAGCGAAGTGGCCAATGCTGCTGCCTCGCGCGGCGACTGGAACAAGCGCTACTTCTCGCGCACCGACGCCAGCGGCCAGCCGGCGCCCGGCTACGATCCGCAGGATCTGCTGATGGCCACCGGCGCCAACATCGGCTACTCCGCCGGCGACACCAAGCGCTACGGCGGCAACGTGTCCTTCGACTGGCACGTCGACCCGAGCCTGCAGCTGTACGCGCGCGCCACCTACGCCTACGCCAAGACCGAGCAGAACACCGGCTACACCCAGTTGGTGCCGGCCAATGTGAGCCTGGTGCAGATCGGCACCACGGGGGTGTACCAGCCGCAGATCAACCGCGTGGCGGTGCGCTACTGGTACGAGACCAACCCGGAAGTGGCGGACCTGGCCACCTTCCAGTTCGGCGCCGACAAGCAGTTGGGCAACTGGACGCTGTCGCCGAACCTGTTCTACAGCTACGGCGACAACGATCGCCCGGACCACGTGGAAATCTCCGCGCGCGTGGACCAGTACGCCTCCACCCAGTTCCCCTATGGCGGCGCCAACACCTTCTCCGGCTACGACGGCGACGGCTTCCCCAAGCCGCTGCTGACCCCGGCCATCCAGGCCCAGGCCAGCGACATCGGCAGCCTGTATGCGCGTCGCTACGGCCAGTTGACCAAGTCCTACAGCGGCCAGACCAAGGGCGGCGCCAAGTTCGACGTGCGCTACGACTTCGACCAGGGCGCGCTGAGCAACATCCAGTTCGGCGTGAAGTATGTCGACAGCTCCCGCGACTTCACCTCGCGCGACTGGACCAACAGCAAGTTCACCGACGGCACCCTGCTGCGCGACACCGGCCTGGTGGTCGGCCAGTACGACTCGGTGTACCCCGGCAAGTACGCGTGGCCGACGGTCAAGCTCAGCAACGGCGGGCTGAAGGCGATGATCGCTCAGCACCTGACCGCGGCCAGCTTCGACACCTGCGGCAGCCTGGCGATCAACAACCAGAACTGCGCGACCATGCGCGGCGACGAAGCGGTGACCTCGGCGTATGCGATGGCCACGTTCCGCACCGGCGACCTGGAAGTGATCCCGGGCGTGCGCTTCGAGCACACCAGCATCCGCAACACCTTCTGGACCATGCCCGAAGACGCCAACGGCAACGAGCTGCCCGGCTTCTTCAGCAGCAACCGCACCAGCTACGACGTGCCGCTGCCGAGCGTGTTCCTGAACTACCGCCCGGGCGACGGCAATGCGGTGTACCGCGCCTCGGTGTGGACCAGCTACACCCGGCCGGCGCTGGTGCAGCTCGGCGGCGGCGCCAACTACGACGTCTCCAGCGACGGCACCACGGTCATCACCGAGGGCAACCCGGACCTGAAGCCGATCAAGTCGCTCAACGTGGACCTGTCCGGCGAGTGGGACAACGGCCATGGCGGCCACGCGATGCTGGCCGGCTACTACAAGCGCCTGACCGACTACATCTACGAGAGCGGCTCGGATCCGGCCAACGCCGGCACAAGCGCCGGCGCCGGCAACGTGCGCTACGTGCGTCCGCAGAACGGCGGCGACGGCAAGGTGCTCGGCTTCGAAGCCGCGGTGCGGCAGACCCTGCAGGGCATGCCGGCACCGCTGGACGGCTTCGGCATCGGCGCCAACCTCACCCGCCAGACCACCCGCGTGGACCTGGGCATGGACGGGTTCCACGACGAGCGCATCCAGAACGCGCCGGACCTGATGGCCAACGCCGAGCTGTTCTACGAAAAGGGTCCGCTGTCGGTGAACCTGGCCTACCACTACTCCGGCGAATACGTCTCGGTGTACGACTACTACAACCGCGGCGCCACCTGGGACGACCTGTGGGTCAAGCCGATCACGCGCGTGGACCTGCACGTCGGCTACACCTTCAACGAGCACCTGCGCGCCGACCTGTCGGTGGCCAACCTCACCAACCGCCTGAGCTACTGGGCGCACGTGGGCCACAACAGCACCGCGATCTCCGACATCGTCGATGCCGGCCGCACCGCGCTGCTGAACGTGAAGTACACGTTCTGAAGCGGGCGCCTGCGCACGCGGGACGTCGCCACCCGCCGCATGGCCTCGTGCCGCGCGGCGGGTGGGGCGTTGTCGGCCGCGCGCTGCTGTGCGTCTGGCTGGCGCTGATCGGCCTGCCTGGAGCAGCCAGCGCGGCACCAGCGACAGTGCCGATCGACGGCTTGCGCCTGGACCAGGTGCAACTGCTCGGCTCGCACAACAGCTATCGACCGGTGCCGACCGCGCAGGTGCGGCAGCGCCTGCAGGCGCACGACGCCGCCGCATGGCCGGCACTGGCCTATGGCCATCCTTCGCTGCAGGCCCAGCTCGCGCTGGGGCTGCGGCAACTCGAACTCGACGTGGCCGCCGACCCGCACGGCGGCCTGTATGCCGCGCCGTATGCGCGTGCCGATGCGGCGACCCGCGCCAGGATGCGCGCGCCGGGCGCCAAGGTCCTGCACCAGCCGGGGCTGGACTACGCCAGCCATTGCCTGCGCTTCCGCGACTGCCTGGCGATCCTCACCGCCTGGTCGCGCGCGCACCCGCGGCATGCGCCGCTGGTGGTGCTGGTCAATGCGGTGGATTTCGATCCGGTGCCGCGCGTGTGGCCGCATCGCTCCGCCTTCGATGCAGTCGATCTGGACGCGCTGGACCGCGACATCGTCGAGGTGGTCGGGCGCGCGCGCCTGATCGTGCCCGACGACGTGCGCGGCGATGCGCCGAGCCTGCGCGATGCGGTGCTGGCGCATGCCTGGCCGCGCGTGGCGCAGGCGCGTGGCCGCTTGCTGTTCGTACTCGATGGCAATCCGCGGCACGAGGCGCTGTATCGACAGGAGCATCCATCGCTGCGTGGCCGCATGATGTTCGGCTGGTACGCGCCGGACCAGCCGGAGGCCGCGGTGCTGTCAATCGAGGATCCGCTGGCGCAGGCGCCGCGGATCCGCGCGCTGGTGACGCAGGGCTTCGTGGTGCGCACCCGTGCCGACGCCGACGGCCGCGAGGCGCGCGCGCACGACCGCCGCCGCGCGCAGGCGGCACTGGAGGCCGGCGCGCAATGGATCAGCACCGATTACTACGCTGGCGCGCCGGATCCGCAGCGGCTGGGCTACTGGCTTGGTATTGCCACGGGCCTGCGCTGCGACCGGGTCACGGCCGCGTGCGGTGCGACCGCACCGTGAGATTTTCCATTTTGGGAACGACGATGAAGACAGAATTGCGCTGGATGCTGTGGGTCGTGCTGGTAGCGGCGGCCTTGGGCGCGCAGGCGCGGCCGGCGCCCAAGGCCGCGCCTGCGCTGCAGGTGGAAAAGGTGTGGATGTTGTTCCGCCACGGCGTGCGTGCGCCGCTGCCCGGCGAGGCCGCGGCCGCCGCGCTGGCGCCGCAGCCCTGGCCGGTGTGGGACACGCCACCGAGCCTGCTCACCGCGCATGGCCGCACTGCGGTGGAGCGCAGCGGCGACTACACCCGGCAATGGCTGCAGCGCGATGGCGTGCTGCCGGCGCAGGGCTGCCCCGCCGACGGCACGGTCAGCATCTACGCCAATACCGACCAGCGCACCATCGTCAGCGCGCAGTTGCTCGCCGACACGCTGGCGCCCGGCTGCCATCTGCAGGCCGGCCACCAGCCCGAGGGCAGCGACGACCCGCTGTTCCGTCCGGTGGAAGCCGGTGCGGTGGACTTCGATGCCGACGCGGCGGTGGCCTCGATCCAGCGCCAGACCGGCGGCCCGGGCGCGGTGCTGGCGCCGTATGCGCGGGAGTTGCGCACCATGCAGGAGATCCTTGGCTGCAGCGAGACCTGCGATTTCGCGCACATGCCTTCGTCGCTGACCGCGGGTGCGAACGGGCGCAGCCTGGCTTTGCACGGACCGCTGGACCTGACCTCGGGCACGGCGGAGGTGTTCATCCTGCAATACGCCGAGGGCATGCCGCTGGACCAGGTCGGCTGGGGCCGCGCGACCCCGGCGCGCATCGCTGCGGTGTCGCGACTGCATGCCTTGCTGTTCGAGATCTATGCACGGCCGCAGTACATGGCCTCGCGCGCGGGCGCGCCGTTGGCGCACCGCCTGCTTGACACCCTGGGCGCAGCCGATGCGCCGCGGCTGAGCGTGCTGGTCGCCAGTGATACCCACATCGCCGCGCTCAGCGGCCTGCTCGACCTGCACTTCCATCTGCCCGGCTTCGGTCGCGACGACGCGCCCCCGGGCGGCGCGCTGGTGCTGGAGCAGGTGCGCGACCCGCGCGATGGCCAGCGCTACGTGCGCGTGCGCTACCAGGCGCAGTCGCTGGACCAATTGCGCGCGCTGACACCGCTGAGCCTGCGCCACCCGCCGCTGCTGCAGACCCTGCAGATTCCCGGTTGCACGGACGCCGCGAGCGGGCTGTGTCCATTGCCGAAGTTCCAGTCGCTGCTGCAGGCCGCGCTGCAACAGCGCGGCTGAGCCGGTTCGACGCTCGTTTTGCTTTGCCGCTCGCTGCTCGTCGTAGGAGCGGCTTCAGCCGCGACAGGCTTTCGTAGGAATGCCCGTCGCGGCTGAAGCCGCTCCTACGGCAGGCTGCGAGTTTGGAAGCCATGACGAGCAGCGCGAATGCCATCGGACCCCTGGTTTGCCGATGCATCCAAGGATGCCGCTGTTGCAGCGGCTTCAGGCGTACCGGACTTTGCCGGGAACGCCTGTCGCGACTGAAGTTCCTCCCACAAGGAAGCATGTGCGCCATCGCACCGTCGGCGAGTGTTCAATGCTATTCGCTTCTGCGAGCAGGTCGTGCCTGCTTTTGTAGGAGCGGCTTCAGCCGCGACAGGCATTCCAGTGAAGGCTGTCGCGGCTGAAGCCGCTCCTACGCGAAGACGTTCCCGCTGCGGATACGCCCCTGGCCAAATTCCATCCCCAAACGCAGAACGGGCCGCAGTGCGGCCCGTTCTTCGTCGCAAGCGCGGCAGGCCGGCTTACTTCAGCTTCGCGTCCGCGCGCAGCGCCTCGGCGCGGTCGGTCTTCTCCCACGAGAACGCGGTGGCCTGGTGCTGGGCGCCGGTGCCGTCGGTGTAGGTGAAGGCCTTCGGGGTGCGGCCGAAATGGCCGTACGAGGCGGTCTGCTGGTACATCGGGTGGATCAGGTCGAGCATCTGGATGATGCCGAACGGACGCAGGTCGAAGTGCTTGCGGATCAGCTTCTCGATCTTGTCGTCGGCGATCTTGCCGGTACCGAAGGTGGTGACCGAGATCGAGGTCGGCTCGGCCACGCCGATGGCGTAGGAGACCTGCACTTCGCAACGGTCGGCCAGACCGGCGGCGACCACGTTCTTGGCGACGTAGCGCGCCGCGTAGGCGGCCGAACGGTCGACCTTGGACGGATCCTTGCCGGAGAACGCGCCGCCGCCGTGGCGCGCCCAGCCGCCGTAGGTGTCGACGATGATCTTGCGCCCGGTCAGGCCGCAATCGCCCACCGGCCCGCCGATCACGAACTTGCCGGTCGGGTTGATGTGGAACTTGGTGCCCTTGTGCAGCCACTTGGCCGGCAGCACCGGCTTGAGGATCTCCTCGCGTACGGCTTCGACCAGGTGCTTCTGCTTGATGTCCGGATCGTGCTGGGTGGACAGCACCACCGCGTCGATCGCGGTCGCCACGCCGTCTTCGTAGCGCAGGGTGACCTGGCTCTTGGCGTCCGGGCGCAGCCACGCCAGCGGCGAGTTCTTCTTCTTGCGCACCTTGGCCTGCTGTTCGACCAGGCGATGCGACAGGTGGATGGCGGCCGGCATGAAGCTGTCGGTCTCGCGGGTGGCGTAGCCGAACATCAGGCCCTGGTCGCCGGCGCCCTGTTCTTCCGGCTTCTTGCGGTCCACGCCCTGGTTGATGTCCGGCGACTGCTTGCCGATCAGGTTGAGCACGCCGCAGGTCTCGCCGTCGAAGCCGACGTCGGAGCTGTTGTAGCCGATGTCCAGGATCACCTTGCGGGTCAGCGCTTCAAGATCGATCCAGGCGCTGGTGGTGATCTCGCCGGCGACGATCGCCACGCCGGTCTTGACCAGCGTTTCGCAGGCCACGCGCGCGCGCTTGTCCTGGGTCAGGATCGCGTCGAGCACCGCATCGGAGATCTGATCGGCGATCTTGTCCGGGTGGCCTTCGGAGACCGACTCGGAGGTGAAGAGATAGCTGGACATCGCGGCTATATCCTTGTATTCGGATGAAAAGATGGAGGCGAATGATACACGGCCACCGGGCGGCGTGCATGCGGCCCGGGGCGAATGTTGCCCAAGGTTAACCGGTTGCCGCGCCGGCGGTGTGCCCGTCACCTTGCCGTAGTCAGATTGCAAGATCGGTGTCGCCGCGGCGGCCGAAGCTGTGCGCAGTCAGCAAGGGGGCTTGCCGTGCTCGCACTCGAACGCCGTCTTCAGGACCGCTACCCGCACTGGTTTGCCGGACGCCGCTCGCGGCTGGTCCGGCCATTGCTGCGCGGCCTGCAGAAATGGTCGGGACTGGACGCGCTGGACGCGTTCCTGGAGGCCAACCGCGACCTGCGCGGCTTTGCCCTGGTCCAGGCCGGACTGGATTTCCTGCAGGCCCGCTACGTGGTCGCACCGACCGCAGCCGAGTGCATCCCGGCGCGCGGGCGCCTGCTGATCGTCGCCAACCATCCTTCCGGCGCGCTGGACGCCCTGGCGCTGCTGGACTGCGTGGGCCAGGTGCGGCGCGACGTGAAGATCGTCGCCAACGATTTCCTGTGGGCGCTGGAAGGGCTGCGCGACCTGCTGCTGCCGGTACGCATCCTCGGCGGCGCACCGTCGCCGGCCAGCGTGCGAGCGATCGAGCAGGCGCTGGCGCAGGAGCAATGTGTGATCGTGTTCCCGGCGGGTGAAGTCTCGCGACTGGGCTGGGGCGGCGTCGCCGACGGGCGCTGGCGCCGCGGCTTCCTGCGTTTCGCCCTGCGCACCGCTGCGCCGGTGCTGCCGGTGCGCATCCATGCGCGCAATTCGGCGCTGTTCTATGGCGCCTCGGCGCTGTTCAAGCCGGCCGGCACCGCGCTGCTGGCGCGGGAGATGTTCGCCCGCCGCGAGCGCCGCATCGCGCTCAGCCTGGGCCGCGCCCGCGCGCTGCCGCAGGACCTGCCCGAAGCCGAGTTGATGCGGCGCCTGCGCAGCGAGCTGTATGCGCTCGGCCGCAGCGGCGGGCAGGCCGCGCCGAGCGAGGAAGCCCTGGTCGCCGCCGAGGAGCCGGCGCAACTGGCCATGGAAGTGGCCGGTCTGCGCAGCCTCGGCCACACCCTGGACGGCAAGCAGATCCGCGTCGGCCGGCTGCGCGCCGGCTCGGCGCTGCTGCGCGAGATCGGCCGCCTGCGCGAACTGACCTTCCGCGCGGTGGGCGAGGGCACCGGCCGACGCCTGGACCTGGACGACTACGACACCTGGTACGAGCACATCGTGTTGTGGGACGGCGCCGCCACGCGCGTGGTCGGCGCCTACCGGGTCGCCCGCGGTGCGCCGGTGCTGGCCGAGCGTGGCCTGGCCGGCTTCTACACCGCCGAACTGTTCCGCTACGGCGAGGCGATGCTGCCGCGCATCGCCGCGGGCATGGAACTGGGCCGCAGCTTCGTGGTGCCGGACTACTGGGGCAGCCGCAGCATCGACTACCTGTGGCAGGGCATCGGCGCCTATCTACAAGACCATCCGCAGGTGCGTTACCTGTTCGGCGCGGTGTCGATCAGCGCGGCGCTGCCGCAGCAGGCGCGCGAGCAGATCGTGGCCTACTACGCCCGCTACTACGGCGACGCCAGCGGCGAAGCCGCGTCGGCGCGGCCGTTCCCGTATCCGGAAGCGCCGCCGGCGTTCGACGAACTGGATGCCGACACCGCCTTCAAGGTGCTCAAGGGCAACCTCGACGCGCTGGGCGCGGCGGTGCCGATGCTCTACAAGCAGTACACCGATCTGTGCGAGCCCGGCGGCGCGCGCTTCCTCGCCTTCGGCGTGGACCCCGCGTTCAACGACGCGGTCGACGGCCTGATCGAGCTGGATCTGCAGCGCATCCGCAGCAAGAAGCGCGCGCGCTACCTCGAACGTCCCCGCAACGAAGCAGAGGTGGTGGCATGAATCCGGTCAGCAGCCTGTCGCCGCGCCGCGCGGTGTTCGTCTCCGATGTGCACCTGGGCGCGCCGCATTGCCACGCGCGCGAGCTGGCCGATTTCCTCGGCGGCCTGCGCTGCGAACAGCTGTATCTGGTCGGCGACATCGTCGACTTCTGGTGGATGGCGCAGCGCCGCGCGGTGTGGGGCGCTGCGCACCAGCGCGTGGTCGATGCGCTGCACGCGCTGGCCCGCGGCGGCACCGAACTGATCTACGTGCCTGGCAACCACGACCGGCCGATCCGCCGCTTCTGCGGGCTGGCGCTGCCGGCGATGCAGGTGCGCCGGCGCGCGGTGCACGCCACCGCCGACGGACGCCGCCTGCTGGTGGTACACGGCGACGACTACGACAGCGTGACCCAGTTCGGCGGCCTGCAGGAGAAGTTCGGCGACTGGCTGTACTACCGCATCCTCACCGGCAACCAGCTGACCAACCGCGTGCGCCGTCGCCTGGGCATGCGCTACTGGTCGCTGGCCGACTATCTGAAGCGGCAGAGCAGCGCGGCCGAGCGTTACATCGAGCGCTTCGTGACCGCTGGTTTGGACGATGCGCGTCGCCGCGGCCTGGACGGGGTGATCTGCGGCCACGTGCATCGCGCCGGGCTGTTCGAACGCGACGGCCTGGTCTACGCCAACGACGGCGACTGGGTCGAGAATCTCACCGCACTCGCCGAGGAGGCAGACGGCACGCTGCGCCTGCTCTCGCACCGCGGCGAGGTGCTGCGCGAGTTGCCGCCGCGCCTGCGGCTGGTGCAGGAGAACGCCTGGCCGCGTGCGGCCTGAATCAGGCGATTGGCCAGGCCGCGCTGCACAGCCTGGCGCGTGAATGGGCGGTTGGCGCGTTCGACTGCCGCCGCGCCTGCGCGCCCCGCAGTTGTCCTTGTCGCGAATCGCCCCGGCGTGGCGCCGCGGTCCCTGCACTGGACGGAAGCGTAGAACCCGGTGTGACCGCTATTCCACGATGGCCCGTATGTGGTGTGCATCACCACCGCGCGCGCTTGCCCGGCTTCCGCGCCATCGGGTCTACTGCGATGCGTCGGCGCGGCATGCCGGGCAGGAACCCACGATCGCGCCCGGGTGTCACGCTGATCCATGTCGCTGCGGCGCGCGTGCGTCGCATCCCGATCAGTTCTGGAGTTGTGCAGACCGTGAAACCAGGGAAGGCGTTGTGCGGCCGGTTGCGCAGATTCATGGGGACGTGGTTCGGCTTGGCCTGGTCCACCGGTTCTGGCGATCGCGTCCAGGCGAACGTCACCGCGTCTGGCATAAGGCCGCGGACATGCCTGCGATTGACGTGCCTGGGCGTCTTGCTCGCGGCGAGCGCAGCCTTGATTGCGCAGAACACGATCTATGGCTGCGCAGAGCCCGCGGCGCCGCGTCCGCTTCCCGATCCGCTGCTGTGCGTGCAGCAGGCGGGCGTGTCGACGTCGCACTTGGCGGGCGATGCGCGGGTCGAGGCATTGTTCGCACGTGCCAAGCAGCAACTCGATGGCGGCCGCTTCGACGCCGCCGAGCAGGCGCTGGATTGCGCGCAGGCCAACCTCGGCGATGCCGGCGGCGCGCGCTTGCGCTACGAACTCACCCGCCGCCGCGGCATTCTCGATTTCCGCCGAGAACGCCTGCCGCAGGCGCTGGCGCGCTTCGAGTGCGCGGCCACGCTGTCGCGGTCGCTGCGCGACCGCGCAGGCGAGGCGCGCGATCTGAACAACGTCGGTGCGGCGCTGCGCCGGCTCGGCGATTTCCGCGGCGCCCTTCGCAGCCTGACGCTGAGCCTGGACATCCAGCGCGCGCGCGGCGCGGTCTCTGCGTCCGTGCTCACCAATATCGCCGACGTGTATCGGGAACTGCGCGAGTCCGACACCGCGATGCGCTACTACCGCGATGCGCTGGCCGCCAACCGCGCGCAGGGCGACGCCATCGAGGCCGCGCACGTGCAGGAGACCATGGCCGAGCTGGCGCTCGACAGAGGCGACACGGCGCAGGCGCTGGCCTGGTTGCAGGAGGCTCTTGCCGTGTACCGCGCGCAGGGCCGCCGGGTGTACGAACTGCGTGTGCACGATGGCCTGATCCGCGCGGCATTGGCGCTCGGCGACGTGGCGCAGGCGCAGCGCTGGAGCTCCAGTGCGTTGGCGCTCGCCGAGGCATGGGCGCTGCCGCTGCCGTCCGCGCTGCAGTTGCAGCTGGCGCGGACGGCCCGGCTCGAAGGCCATGCCGCTGCTGCCGCGGCACGCCTGCGCGAGGCGCTGGCCGCGGCCGCCGGCGGCGATCCGGTGCGGGTGCCGCTGCTGGAGGAGTTGGCGCGGCTGCAGGAGAATAGTGGCGACACGGTGGCGGCCATCGCCACGCTGCGACGCGCGAATGCGGAAGCCGCTGCACTTGTGCGCGCGCAGCACGATCGCCAACTGGACTGGTTGCGGATCCGTTTCGACACCGCAGAAAAGCAGCGCATCATCGATGCCCTGCAAAGCGAGAACCGCCTGCGCCAGGTCCAGCTGCGCCAACGCACGTTGCTGCTGTGGCTGGCATTGGTGTCCGGCGTCGCCGCCGCGCTCGGCCTCTGGCTGTGGCTGCAGCGTCGTCGGCAGCGCGAACGTTTGCTGCAAGCCGCACGGCAGGTCCGCCACGAGGAGCAACTGGCCCGCTATCGGCGAGAGGCGGATGCGCTGGCCGAGGATCGCAGCCTGCTGCAGACTCTGCTCGACAGCCGCGAGGACGCGCTGTGCCTGCTTGATGCCGAAGGCCAGGTGCTGGCCACCAATCGCGCCGGCCGCCTGCTGCTCGGCGGCGCGGACGACGCAGAACCGCTCGGGCAGCCGGTGTTCGCCTGCGTTGCCGAGGGCGACCGCCCGGTGTTGCAGGCGGCGCTGGAGCGGATGGAGGATAGCCCCACGCAGCGCCTTGAGGTGGTCGCTCGGCACGGCAGGCCGCTTGCCGCGACTCTCGCGCCCTGGCAGGGCGGCGATGGCCTGGTCGTCCTCGCCCTGCAGGAACGCGACAGTGGCACGGCGTCGGACACCGCGCAGGCCGAGCACGCGCCAGCGCAGGCCGCTGCGCCTGCGTTGCGCGATGCCTTCCGGCGCGCGCTGGTCGACCTGATGCTGGCGGTCATCGACACCTGGGAGCGCGCCACCGCGACCGGCCGCCTGGAGTTGGCCGAGCGCAGCCGGATCTGGCGCGTGAACATCGACGACGGTCGACTGCGCGCGCGGGCGATGGAGCGCTACCTGGCGGTCTCCAAGTTGCCTAGCAACCCGCGCTGGCGGGATGTGCTGCGCTCGGCCTATTTCGTGCTCGCGCACTGCGAGGGGCTGTCGGCGGAGGCGCGCGCCGCCTTGCAGTCCAGGATCGACACGGTGCTGGCCTACACCCGCCGGGACGCGCTCGGCTGAGCGTGCCTGGCACCCGTGCCGACGATTGTTGGCCCTGAGGCGCAGGCGCGCCCGCACGGGTCGTCAGCG
This sequence comes from Xanthomonas sp. F1, assembly GCF_014199855.1. Lineage (NCBI taxonomy): Bacteria > Pseudomonadati > Pseudomonadota > Gammaproteobacteria > Lysobacterales > Lysobacteraceae > Xanthomonas > Xanthomonas sp. F1. The sequence continues at coordinate 311,543 of NZ_JACHOK010000003.1, forward strand.
CCCGCGCTTGGCCGGGCAGACCACGCAAGCGCCCTGCAAGCCTTGCTCCATGCGGTAGGCGCTGTGGTGGTCCCGGGCCAGGAAGGTCGTCGGGCCGAGCACGATGGGCTTGGCCGACCGCGATGGCGCGACCACCTCGCAATAGGCGGCGATGGTGTTCAGCGTATTCGTGTACGGCTCATGGCTATCGACCACGCCGCACTTGTCCATCGTCTGCCGCAACTGCTCACCGTCGAAATCGAATTTCACCACCACCTCCGGTTCATGGCTCTCCTCCAGGCACCAGTCCGGCGGCAGGGTGTCGTGGCCGTGGGCGACCAAGGGCAGGGTCAGCAGCACCGCGACGACGGCGGCATGAAAGACGGAGCGGAAGGCAGGCATCGGAACCTCGCAATGCGCAGAAGGAGAACCCGCAGCCTACGAGTGGGGCTGCGATGGATGCCAGCGCATCCACGGGTATAGACCGGGAATAAATCCGGCTAACACATTGATTTATTAGGTGGCGACATCGCGCCACGATGCAGGGTCGTGCGCCCGCGGCAGCTGGTGCTCGCATCCGAGTTCCGCCAATTCGACCCTATTCGCTCCAGTGGCGACCCGGCTTCGCCCTCGTGTCGCGCCGTCGCCCTGCCTAGCCTGGAATCGCCGGATCGCACCGTGTGCCGATGCGGCGGTGGCCTTCCCCCGGGGGCGATGCACGCATCCCAGCCATCTCCAATTCCCTTCCATATAGCGAGAGAACGCTCATGAAGAAGAAGCTCCTTGTCGCAGCCGCGCTGCTGGCGGGCAGTGTCGTCGGCGCCCCTGCGTTGGCGGCCGAGAACCCGATGGATCAGGCCGGCATCCAGCACAACATGTACCTCGGGTGCCTGATGGACCTGAATGCCAAAGCCGACGACGCGCTGACCCTGCTGGTCAAGAAGTGCGGCTACGCCCCCGGCGTGCCGCTGGAACGGTTCGTCGCCACGCAGCAGCCCATCGTCGACGCGGTCGACCCGACCCGGCCGATGACCGAGAACCTGGCCGGGCTGCGCCAGCAGCTCAGTGCCTATGAATTCTCGTTCATCGTGCGCATGGATCAGATCGTCGAGAACGCCGAGGACCTGGACGCCGCTGCGGTGCAGTTCGAGGAACTGGAGCGAGAGGCCATCGCGCGACTCGATCCCAAGTCGAAGAATGGCGCGCTGATCCTGGGCGGGCTGAGCGTGGCCAAGCACTCCAACCGCTACTGGGCCAAGGTCGTGACCGAGCGTGGCGAGGCCGCGGCGGGTGGCACCGCAGCGAAGAAGAAGGGACGGTTCTGGCGGTGGCTGGCGGTCATCGGATCGGACGCGGTCGGCTTCCTGCTCACCGAAAATCCCGTCGTCGCGGCCGCCACCTCCAACACGGTCTACGACATCGTCCTTGGCGAGACCACAACGCCCACCCCGGCGGATTGATCCCATCCCGATGACTGTCCAGTTCCGATCCGGACAGTGCCATGGCGCTGGGCGGCGTTCTAGCCGGTGCGATTTCCTATCGCCCCGAGAAGGACGGCCTCCCATTGCGCACCGTCATCGTGGTGCTGCACCCGGTCTGAGCAAGACCACATCGCCATAGCCTTTCCTTGAGAGAACCTACACATGAACAAAAAGTCCCTTGCCGCAAACCTTGTGCTCTTGGCTGGAGGTGCCATTGGCGTCCCCGCGCTGGCCGCAGAGAACCCCGTGGACCAGGCCGGTATCCAGCACAACATGTACCTCGGCTGCCTGATGGACCTGAACCCGTCGCACGACGAGGCGTTGACCTTGCTGGTCAAGAAGTGCGGCTACGACCCCGGCATGTCGCTGGAGCGGTTCATCGCCACGCAGCAGCCGATCATCGATGGGATCGATCCGACGCGGCCGGTGACGGAAAACCTGGCAGGGCTGCGCCAGCGATTCAGCGCCGAGGAATTCGCGTTCGTGGTGCGGATCGACCAGATCGTCGAGAACGCCGAGGACCTGGAGGCTGCGGCAGTACAGTTCGAGGAACTGGAGCGGGACGCCATGGCAAAGCTCGACCCCACCACCAAGAACGGAGCGCTGATCCTGGGAGGGTTGAGCGTGGCCAGGCACTCCACGCGTTACTGGTCCAGGCAGGCGGCCGAAAGCGGTCAGTTCGCGGCAGAGGGGGCGACCTCGAAGAAGAAGGGACGATTCTGGAAGTGGCTGGGCGTCATCGCCGTCGACGTAATGAGCTACTTCGAATCGGAAAATCCCGGCACGGCGGCTACGTCCTCCGACGATGCGTACTCCCTGTTCTTCGAAGACTTCGGAGTCTGAACCGGGTGCTTCCAGGCGCTGCCTGGGTAGGGAAGGCGCCCTGATGGGGCGCCTTCCCACAGAGGGAGCGACGTCAGGTCATTCGCTTTGCTGCGACTCTGCGTGGATGCCGTTATCTTCATAGGAGCGGCGTTAGCCGCGACGAGCATTACCGATGATGCCTCTTCGCGGCTAACACCGCTCCTACAAAAGGCCTTCCGTCGTCATCGGAGATGCCCTTGCGGTCGCAGCGGCGCTTTCGCAGGAAGTGCTTGGCAGGATCGACATCAGGCCGAACTGCCCGTGCCGCCTGTTGTGCACCTGCGACAGCAGAACCCGAGCTACCGCTGCGCCAATGCCACGCATCCATCCTCGCATCGCTGCTAGCATCGGCCAATGGATTCCCTCACCCAGATCGTACTCGGCGGCGCCATCGCCGCGGCCATCGCGCCAGCCGCGCACCGGCGCGCGGCGCTGCTCGCCGGCGCCGCGCTCGGCACCGTGCCGGACCTCGACTCGCTGGTCCTGCTGCCGCTCACTCGCGACCCGGTGACGCTGATGACGGTGCATCGCAGCGTCAGCCATTCGTTGTTCGTGCTGCCGCTGCTCGGCTGGTTGGTCTGGTGGCTGTTCCGCCGCTTAGGCCACGGGCGCGTGGCCGAAGCGCCGCACCGCTGGTTTTGGGCGATCCAACTGGCGCTGATCACCCATCCGCTGCTGGATGCGTTCACTGTCTACGGCACGCAACTGTGGTGGCCGCTACGGCCGCCGCCGACGATGTGGTCGAGCGTGTTCATCATCGATCCCGCCTATACGCTGTGGCTGATCCTGGCCTGCGCCATCGCATGGTGGGCGCGCGCGCGGCGCGTGGCGCAGCAGGCGCTGCTGGCCGGGCTGATCCTGAGCAGCGCCTACCTGGGCTGGTCGCTGCTGGCCAAGCACCTGGTCGATCGGCAGGCCGACCGCGCATTGGCGGCGATGGGCCTGGCGCAGGCGCCGCGCTTCTCGGTGCCGATGCCGTTCAACACGTTGTTGTGGCGGGTGGTGGCGATGACGCCGAGCGGCTATGTGATCGGCGAGCGCTCGCTGATCGCCGACCGCGGGCCGATGCGCTTCCAGGGCTATCCGTCCAATACCCAGGCGCTGGCGCAGGTGCGTGATTTGCCGGCGGTGCAGCGGCTGACCTGGTTCAACCGTGGCTTCATGCGCGCGCAGGTCAAGGACGGCGACCTGGTGCTCAGCGACCTGCGCATGGGCCTGGAACCGGACTACAACTTCAACTTCGCGGTGGCGCGACAGCAGGGCGACGGCTGGGCGGCGATTCCGCCGCGGCAGCTACAGGCCGCGTACCGTGCGCCGGTGGCACGTGGGCAGATTCGCGCAGCGCTGGCGCGGATGTGGCAACGGATCTGGGTCGAGCCGGCGTCGCCCGCGCCGGTCGGCGCGCAGGTGCCGACCGCGGCGCGTTGAGCGCGGCGCAATGGAGCGTGGCGCGATGCGCCTTCACGCCGGCGCCAAGTCGCGAGACGGCGATGGTTGCCAGGACATTCGGGTAAGGCTACTCGTGGTCGGCTCCCCGACCTGGCCACCAATCGCCGCAATTGTTCTCCGTCGAAATTGAACTTCATCACTACCTCCGGCTTAAGGCCCTGCTTCAGGCAGCAGCCCGGCGGCAGGGTGCCGTGGCTGTGGGCGACTAACGGCAAGCTCGGAGGGCCGCGACGACGGCGGCATGGACGACGCGGTGCTGGCGGGCAGGTGAATTTCCCAACCACAAGGCTCGCATCAGCCTAGTTGCAGCGGCGCTCCAGATTCCAGCGCATTCGCGGCGATGGATCGGGAACGAATCGGCGCAAGGTATTGATTCTTCGATTATGGAGTGTCCGCCGCAAGCCAGGGCTGCCTCTCCGCGATGCGGCGGCGGTGCCCGCGGGTTCGTCAATTCGACCCGGTTCGTTCCCGTCGCGACCCGGTTTCGCCCTCGTGCGTCGCCGCCGACCCGCCTAGCCTGAGACCGTCGCATCGCGCCGTATGCCGGTGTGGCGGTGGTCGCCTCGCATTGGTCCCCGCAGGAACGTCGGGAGACCGGGGCCATCCTCTCTCCATCCATTGCATGAGAATATTCATGAACAAAACGCTTTTTGGCGCGACCGCCGCCCTCCTGGTCGGCAGTGCCTTCGGTGTCGCCCCCGCGCTGGCGGCCGAGAACCCGATGGACCAGGCGGGCATCCAGCACAACATGTACCTCGGCTGCCTGATGGAGACCAACGCCTCACCCGACGAGACCCTCGCGGTCCTGGTCGAGAAGTGCGGCTACGACCCCGGCATGCCGCTGGAGCGCTTCATCGCCACGCGGCAGCCCACCATGGATGCAATCGACCCGCTCCGGCCGATGACCGAAAACCTGGCCGGGCTACGCCAAGAGCTCAGTGCCTACGAGTTCTCGTTCATCGTGCGAATGGACCAGATCGTGCAGAACGCCGGGGGCCTGGAGGCGGCGGCGGTGCAATTCGAGGAATTGGAACGGGAAGGCATCGCGCGGCTCGATCCCAAGTCGAAGAATGGCGCGCTGGTTCTGGGCGGCCTGAGCGTGGTCAGACACTCCGCGCGCTACTGGTCCAAATTTGCGGCCGGCACCACATCGAAACAAGCCGCGTCTCCGGACCCGAACAATGGCTGGTTGTTTGTCTCGGCGTGCGATGCAGTAGGTTACTTCGTATTTCGTGACGGCGAGTTGGGCGCTGCCACCTCCCGCGCCGCCTTTCATGCACTCGCTTCACAAGGATATTTCCCGCTCTACGCATACCAATATTAGCGTTCCCTAAGACTGCTTCAGGTGGTGCAGACAAAGGAAGGCGTTCCCGACGGGGACGCCTTTTATCAGACAGAGGACGCGGCCATGTCGCCACTATCTGGTGTGCAGGCGCCGCATTGATCCGGGCTTCTGGAGGTGGCTGAGCCAAGCCTTCTCCGCATCTCCAGCGAAGCAGCCTGGCGCGACAACGTCACGTCACGTCACGTCGCGATGGCGTGGCGCAGGGCAGTGGCTGGCAGGCGATCGACCTGCGGCGCCTGGAGGCCGCGTATCGGGTGCCGGTCGATGCGCAGGCATCAACAGCCGCGCCATGAGCGCGGCTTAATACACCGTGGCGTGCGCCTGCACGAACGAGTAGAAGAACACCGCATCCGGATCGCTCTGCACCTGCGCCATTTCCCGGCGCATGCCGGCCACGGTGTCCGCGTCCACCGCACCGGCCTGCAGCAGCCGTTCGGCCGCCGACAGCAGCAGTTCCTCCCAGAACCCGATCATGGTCTTGCGCCGTGCCGGCTCGCGGTTGTCCAGGTGCAGGGTCTTGATCTCGGTGCTGACGTCGCGATAGCCGCCGGCCAGCAGCAGGTTGCCGAGCTTGGCGCCGACGAACGGGTCGCCGCCGTGGTCGTACTGGAAGTCGTTGAACGCCATCCAGTAGCGCCATACGTTCGGCGAATACGGGTGCAGCAGGAACGAGGCGTTCATCACCTCGGTCACGTACACCGGCGACCCCGGCGCCAGCACCCGCCGCACTTCGCTGAGCACGCGCGCCGGCGACGGCACGTGCTCCAGCACCCAGCACAGGAACGCCGCATCGAAGCTGCGCGGCTGGAACGGCAGGTCGCCGGCGTCGGCCTGCTGCAGCGTGTAGCGGTCCTGGCACCACGGCATGCGCTGCAGGTTGTCGCGCGCGGCCTGCAGCTGCGCCTCGCTCAGGTCGATGCCGGTGACGTGCAGCTCCGGGAAGCGCCGCAGCAAGACTTCGGTCTGCGCGCCGACGCCGCTGCCCACTTCCAGCAGGCGCCGCGCGCCGGTGTAGTCGATCTGGTTGAACAGGGTGGCTTCGAGCAGCCGCGCCTGTTTCAGAAGGCGTGCCTGTTCGGTCTCGGAATAGCCATGCAGATAGGTCGGAGTCTCGGCAGATGCGCTCATGGCGGTGCTCCAGGAAGAAGGCGTCAGGCGGCGGCGGACAAGGCCGGCGGCACGCCGGCGATCAGCGCGTCGAAGTAGTCGGCGGTCAGCGCCAGTTGCGCCTGTGCACTCTCGGCGCGGTTGACCACGGCGCGGAACGCGGCGTTCTCGGGCCGGTCCTTGGCGTACCAGCCCAGGTGCTTGCGGGCGATGCGCACGCCTTGCGCCTCGCCGTAGAAAGCGTGCAGGGCCTGCAGGTGGCCGAGCAGGATGTCGCGCACGAACGTCAGCGACGGCGCCGGCTGCAGTTCGCCGCTGGCCAGGTAGTGCGCGATCTCGCCGAAGATCCACGGCCGGCCCTGCGCGGCGCGCCCGACCATCACCGCGTCGGCGCCGGTCGCGGCCAGCACCTGCGCGGCCTTCTGCGGCGAATCGATGTCGCCGTTGGCGATCACCGGGATGCGCAGCATCGCCTTGATCCGGGCGATGGTCGCGTACTCGGCCTGGCCGGTGTAATGCTGGTCGCGGGTACGCCCGTGCACCGCCAGCGCGGCGATGCCGCAGTCCTCGGCGATGCGCGCGATGACCGGGCCGTTGCGGTGGTCGCAGTCCCAGCCGGTGCGAATCTTCAGCGTCACCGGCACCGGCGAGGCCTTCACCACCGCGCTGAGGATGCGCGCCACCAGCGCCTCGTCGCGCATCAGCGCCGAACCGGCCCAGGCGTTGCACACCTTCTTCGCCGGGCAGCCCATGTTGATGTCGATCAGTTGCGCGCCGTGGTCGGCGTTGTAGCGCGCGGCCTCGGCCAGCTGCTTCGGTTCGGTGCCGGCGATCTGCACGCTGACCGGGTCCGGCTCGCCGGCGTGGTCCATGCGCTGCAGCGACTTGCGGGTCTGCCAGAAGCGCGAGTCGGAGATGGTCATCTCCGACACCGCCAGGCCGGCACCCAGCCGCTTGCACAGCAGCCGGAACGGCTTGTCGGTGACCCCGGCCATCGGTGCCAGGATCACCTTCGGTTCGATCGTGTAGGGGCCGATGCGCATGCCGCTAGTGTAGCGGGGCGGGTTCCGCGATGCCTGCTGGCGGTGCAGTCCCCGGTGGTCGCTGGCGTGGCGTCGTCTGCCCGGTGGCTGCGTCGCGGCAGAGTGTCCTTGTGCGCGGCCGCCGTCGCGGCAGCCCGCCGCCACAGAGACGACGACCGCGGACGGTGGTCCGCGGTCGGTCCCGCGCCGGTGCCGCTGTCGTACGACAGCGGCACGTTCGCGCTAGCGCGAGATGCGGATGTTGTCCAGGTACAGCGAAGCCGGCCGTGCCGTGGTGGCACGGAACTCGATGCGGTTGCTGCCCGCATTGAGCGTGATCGGCTGCTGCAGCGTCGCCCAGTCGCTGGCCGAGGCGGTCTGCGCGAACGCCGGTGTGCCAACCTTGACGCCGTTGACGTAGAGGTCGACGTTGCCGACGCTTGCGCCCGCGGTCGAGTACCGGGTCTGCAACTGATAGGTGCCGGCAGCGGCGACGCGGACGTCGTTGCGGATGCTGGCGGTGGGACCGGTGCCAAAGTCCACGTAGCCCAGGCCCTGGTAGTTGCGCACCTTCCTGGAGACGCCGTTGTCGACCAGGCTGCGGATGTTGCGGAAATCGAAGTGCTCCGCCTCGTACTGCTGCACGCCGGTGTAGACGGGAGGCGCGGGCGGCGCCTGCACGGTTGCCTGGGGAGCTCCGCTCAGGCGCCCGCCGCTGGCGTTGCCGCTGCAGTGGACGGTGATGTCCAGCGGTCCGTTGTGCGCCACGCGCAGCGTCAGCCCGTCGTTGGTGGCGATGCTGGACACCGTGCTCGCCTGGTGGTCCCCGCGATCGGCGAAGCTGAAGGTCGGCGTGGCGCTGGCGCCGTCGATGTCGATCGTGTCGGTCTTCAGCGCTCCGTCCGGGGAGTCGAAGTTGGTCAGGTAGATCGACAGCGTGTCGGGGAACTCCTTGATGACGGCGCTGGTGTAGGGCGCGTAGGTCACGCTGACCGCAGCGCAAGTGTTGTACTTGAGCGGGATGGTGCCGCTGGCGCTCTGGTTGGACTTGGACGGGTTGTAGGTCACCCAGGTGTTGTCCTGGCGCCCGGCATAGATGTCGCCGCTGTATTCCTGCGGGAACAGCGTGTTGAGTTCTGCGAGCTTGGACTCCACGGTCGGCCAGCGTGCCGCGTAGCCGGTCTTGGGGATCTGCACCTTGAACGACTTGGCGGTGGCGTCGGTCAGTTGCCAGACCGTGGGAATGGCCGGGTAGCGCCCGGTCTTCTTGTACCAGCTGTGCTGATTGAGGTAGGTGCCATCGCCGTCGATCAGGTAGAGCCCGGAGAACAGGCTTTCCGGCGAGGAATACAGGTTCCTGTCGTCGCCGGTAGTGGTGTCGTTGACGATCACAACCTTGGAGCGGTCGATCACGTCCTTGCGGCTGAGGATACGCAGCGTGCCGTCCAGGATCTTGCGGTAGATGTCCAGCTGGATGTTGCGGAAATGCGGATAGAACGCCCAGCGGCGCGTGGTGTAGCCGTCGGTGGTGGTCGCGTTCGGTAGGGTCTGCACCGCGTCGCGCATGATCTGCTCGGGGCCGTCGAATACGGTCTCGCCGGTAAAGGTCAGGTGTTCGATCACGTGCGGCGAGCCGGCCTGGACCGGGTAGTCGCTGTTGTCGCTGCTGTACCAGCCGGTACGGTCGGGGCGGATGCCGTAGTGGCCGGCGAAGCCGGACAGGTACATGCCCAGGCTCACGCTCTCGTTGTCGTGGTAGCCGTAGTTACTGGTGAATTTCTCTTCGATAATGAAGTTGTTGGCATAGGCGCCGAGCGCAGTGCGCAGGCGCTCGTTGCGCTTGACCATCGCCAACGGGTTGATGTTCGCGCCCCAGAAGCCACCGGTGAAGCTGACGTCCAGATAGCCTCCGTATTTGTGGGTGAGCTTGAGCAGGTTGGCCCAGTGCTCCCAGCGCTGCGCCACCGAGCCGGAACAGGGTTGGTCGAACCCCCAGAACTGTTCGGCATAGTTGAAGCCGATGAAGTTGGGGTAGTCGCGGAAGAACTCGCCGTAGACGGTCGATTCCAGGTCCGCGTCCGGTGCGTAGTCCGGAAAATGGGTGAAGCCGCCGCTGGACGGCTGGATCATCGCCCACATGTTGTTGGCCGCGGCGGTCTTGATCCAGGAGCGCGCCGTCTCCACGCCATTCTCGACCTGCAGCCAGTTGCACTGGTTGCCGGTGGCGCCGTTGTGGTTGATCGACAGGGAAATCAGCAGCACCGTGTAGGGGCGCAGATCTGCCGGGATCAGGTCGATGATTTTCTGCGGATCGGCCGAATTCCAGGTGTCGGCATGGATCAGGAACATCGGCTGGCTCGGCGACAGCGGACGGCGCAGCGAGGGGCTGGACGCGTCGCCGCTGTTGCTGCTGCCGGTCGTGCCGGGACTGGACGCAGCGCTGGGTGCGCGGGTGGTCACCGACCACGCGCTGGCCACACTCTTGGCAATGTCGGCCACGGCAGCCTGCGTGCTGCTGTCGTCATCGCCGCCGCATGAGCTCAACAGCACACTCATCAACGCACACGACAACGCGCACTTATTAAATCCTTTGTGCATTTTCATCGAAGGGTCCATCGGTGGGGGGAACGATGTGGCCTGACCACGCTGGCTCAGTCGCAACATGCGAAGAGCGCGTGGGTATTGCCGAGCGGCGGTGAATGTAGCAAGCGACTTCGGTCGCGTGTGCGAACGGATCCACATTGTGCATCGCTGTTTGTCGAGTCGTGAACGAAACAGGCGTCTATGGCATGAAGCGCACACGGATGCGCACCGATGCAATGCGCTTTAGCGCATTTTCATCGCCATATCCGTTGGTGCAGGATGCGATTTGGTCTGACCACGCCGATGCAATTGCGGTCTGCACCACGGAGCGACCACACGATCGCGCAGCGCTGGATGCGGCGCACGATCGCGGTTGCGAGTGCGCACGCTTCGCGAAACGCATCGAGGTCCATAACCAGGCGGCCGAGCCGATGCCGGGCGCATGCGGCGCGCGGATGCACGCATGCGCAGCGCGCTTCGCATGGCCGTCTGTTCGGGCGAGACGCCGCCGTGCGGCGACCTGTGCGGATACGTCAGCGCGCTGCGGCGGGCAGCGCGGGCGATAGTGACACGCTGCCACGGTTTGATGTCAGCGCAGTGTCGCTGCGGCATCCGATACCGCTGGCGCCACCGGGCGGTGCAGCGGCTTGGTGGTGGTCAGCGGATCAACTGGTACAACTCGAAGCCGTTGTCCTTGCCGTCCAGGATCAGCAGCAGTTTGTTCGGGCCCAGCGCGACCAGGCGGCCGACGCTGTTGCCATGCGTGCCGTCGGAGGCATGGCCAGGCGCGTAGGCCGCTTCAGGCTCGCTGTTCACCGTGCTGGCGCCGAGGAAGGCCAGCTCATGGCTGCCGGCGGCCAGCGGATACAGCGTGCCGCTGCGGCGCTGCGAGCCGCTGGTCTTGCTCAGGCGATAGCCGCAGGGATCGCGGCGGATCTCGGCCTTGAAGTAAGGGTAGGCATAGGCGAAGCGCGGTCGAGCTGGATCGAGCGCAGTTTCCAGCGGCCTTCCAGCTTGCCGGGCTGCTGCGGCGTCTGTGCGCGCTGCAGCAAGGAGCGCGCCAGCGCCGCGCTTGCTTCCTGCTCGGCATCGTCGTAGTGCGGCGCGATCACCTGTTGCAGGCGCTCGGCGGACACGGTCACCGCGGCGCGGTCGGCGTCGGCGGCCAGGCTGTTCCAGTCGCAGCGCGGTGCCGCGGCAGCGGACAGCGGGAGCAGCAGCGCGCACAGCGCGGCGAACGGCAACAGGGAAGGGCGGGGCATCGGGAACGCCTTGTCGGGATGCGGCCGGCACGGCGGCCGGCGGTATGTCGTCAGGGAAACGCGGCAATCGCGGCGGTGCGACCCGCCGCGCGCAGGCTCAGCCGGCGTCGGGAGTCAACCGCGGCATCGACGCCGCCGCGCCCTCGGCTTCGGTGGAACGCGCCGCATAGTGGTTGGCGAAGCGGACGTGGGTGGCGAACGCGGCGTTCGGCGACTGCGCCAACGAGGCGACCAGGGCGCCGTTGAAGGCATCGCCGGCACCGGTGGTATCCACGGTATGCGCGGTCTCGGCGCCGATCCGGTAATACGGTTGGGTGTCGCCGAGCAGGCGCTCTTCGGGGTGCGAGATGAACGCGCCGACCGCGCCCAGGGTCACCACCACGGTGCCGCCCGGCAGCAGCTTGCGACACAGCGCGTGCAGGCTGCCGCCATCGGTGGCGGCGACGTCGTCGGCATCCACGCGCACGCCGACATGGCGCGCCAGCAGGGCGGCGAACTCGGTCTCGTTGGGGGTCAGCACGTCGGCCAGCTTGAGCAGGCCGATGCTGGTCTGCGCATTGGCCGGGGCGGCGTTGAGCACGGTGGTCAGGCCAGCTTCGCGGGCCAGCGCCAGGGTGGCCTCGATGGTCTCGATCGGCGACTCCAGCTGCGCCAGCAGCACCCGCGCCGAGCCCAGCAGCGGACGCTGCGCCTGCACGAAGTCCAGGCTCAGCGCCGCGTTGGCGCCGGCGCCGATGACGATGGTGTTGCGGCCATGGCCGTCGACATAGATGCCGCCGGTGCCGGTCGGCTCGCTGCTGGCCTCGGCCACCAGGGCGATGCCGTCCTGCGCGGCCAGGCCGCGCGCCATCGCGCCGCCGGCATCGTCGCCGAGCGCACAGACGAAGCTGGTGCGCGCGCCGGCACGTGCCGCCGCCACCGCCTGGTTGAAGCCCTTGCCGCCGGGGCCGGTGCTGTAGCGGCCGGCGATGGTCGCCCCCGGTGCGGGCAGATTCTCGCACCGCCACACATGGTCGACATTGAACGAACCGACGACGATGACCGAACTCATAGGCATGTACTGCTTCTCGACTGGAACTGGAAAAAAAGAAAAACGGATGTGGCGGATGCCACGGCCGGATCAGGCGAAGTGCGACAGCACCCCGGCGATGGTCGCGGTCATGAAGGTGGCGATCGAGCCGCCCAGCACTGCACGCAGGCCGAAGCGTGCCAGGTCGTGCCGGCGCTCGGGGGCCAGACCGCCGATGCCGCCGATCTGGATCGCGATCGAGCTGAAGTTGGCGAAGCCGCACAGCGCGTAGGTGGCGACCAGGCGGCCTTCCGCACTCAGGCTCACGCCCGGCACCTGGCCCTGGACGATGCGCGACAGCTCGGTATACGCGACGAACTCGTTGATGACCACCTTCTGGCCGATCAGCGAACCGACCGTGGTCGCATCCGGCCACGGCGTGCCGATCACCCACGCCACCGGCGCCAGCACATAGCCGAAGATGGTGGACAGGTTGGTCGGGCGGCCGAGCGCGCCGGCCAGGCCGGTGACGTCGCCGAGCCAGGTCAGTGGCGCGTTGACCAGCGCGATCAGGGCGATGAACGCCAGCAGCATGGCGCCGATGTTCAGCGCCAGGCGCAGGCCGTCGCCGGCACCGGCGGCGGCGGCGTCGATCACGTTGCTGGTGGTCTTCTCCACTTCCATCTTGACCGTGCCGCGGGTCAGCGGCGTGCCGGTTTCCGGGATCAGCAGCTTGGCCACCACCAGCGTCGCCGGCGCGGCCATGATGCTGGCCGCCAGCAGATGCTTGGCATAGAACGCCTGCTGCGCCGGGTCGCCGCCGCCGAGCATGCCCACGTAGGCCGCCAGCACGCCGCCGGCGATGTGCGCCATGCCGCCGATCATCATCGTCAGCAGCTCGGATTCGGTCATGCGCGGGATGTACGGGCGCACCGTCAGCGGCGCCTCGGTCTGGCCGATGAACACGCTGGCGCAGACGCTGGTGGTTTCGGCGCCGGACACGCGCATCACCTTGGTGATCGCCCAGGCCATCACCCGCACCACCGCCTGCATCACGCCCAAGTGGTAGAGCACGCCCATCAGCGCGGAGAAGAAGATGATGGTCGGCAGCACCTGGAAGGCGAAGATGAAGCCGTAGGTCTTGGTGTCGAGCAGGCTGCCGAAGATGAAGCTGGAGCCCTCGTTGACGAAGCTCAGCACCTTCACGAACACCTGGCCGAGCCAGTCGAACACTTCGCGCCCGCCCGGGACCAGCAGCACCAGCGAGGCGAAACCGATCTGCAGGACCAGGCCGGTCGCGACCAGCTTCCAGTCCACCGCGCGGCGGTTGTTGGAGAACAGCCAGGTGATCCCGATCAACACCGCCAACCCGAACAGGCCGAAGCCGATCCTTCCCAATCCCTCGACCATCTGCGTCCCCGGTCCCCGACCAAAGACGGGAAGCCTAGTGCAGGGGGTGACGGCCGGCAAGGCGAGCGGTGTTCAGTCGGCGATTCGGGAATGGGGATTGGGGATTCGCAAGAGCGGGCGCCCCATTGCCGCCGACGGGGCCTTGCGGCGCCGCCGCTACACTGTGCGGCCGCCCGCCGGCCGTGCCGCGGGTTCGCTCAGCAGGAGGAGTTGCCATGCAATACCGTCGCCTCGGTGCCACCGGGCTGCAACTGTCGGCGCTGTCGTTCGGCGCCTGGATCAACTTCGGCGGGCAGACCGGCCGCGATGAAGCGCGCAACCTGATCGCCGCCGCCTGGGACCACGGCATCAACTTCTTCGACAACGCCGAGGTCTATGCGCACGGACGCGCCGAGCAGGTGATGGGCGACGTGATCGCCGACCTGCGGCTGCCGCGCGACGGGTTCTGCGTGTCCAGCAAGGTCTACTTCGGTGCCGTGGAATCGCCGCGCCCGACCCAGCGCGGGCTCTCGCGCAAGCACGTCACCGACGCCTGCCATGCCGCGCTCAAGCGCTTGCGGGTGGAGTATCTGGATCTGTACTACTGCCATCGCCCTGATCCGGACACGCCGGTGGAGGAAACCGTGCGCGCGATGGACGCGCTGATCCGCCAGGGCAAGGTGCTGTACTGGGGCACCTCCGAGTGGCCGGCCGAGCGCATCCGCGAGGCGGCGCAGGTGGCGCGCGCGCTGGGCCTGCACGGGCCGTCGATGGAACAGCCGCAATACAACCTGCTGCATCGCCAGCGCGTGGAGCAGGAGTACGCGCCGCTGTACGTCGAACTCGGCCTGGGCACCACCATCTGGTCGCCGCTGGCCTCGGGCCTGCTCACCGGCAAGTACAACGACGGCATCGATCCGGCCTCGCGGCTGGGCCAGACGCGCAACGCCTGGCTGCAGCAGGAAGTCATCGGGCCGCCGGCGCAGCGCCGGGTCGAGCGCGCGCGCGCGTTCACCGCGCTGGCCGCGGCCGAAGGCGTGGCGCCGGCGGCGCTGGCGATCGCCTGGTGCCTGCGCAACCCGCACGTCTCCACGGTGATCCTCGGCGCCAGCCGGGTCGCGCAGCTGCTGGAGAACCTGGCCGCGCTGGAACTGGCCGAGCGCGACGACGCGGCGTGGTGGGAGCGGGTCGACGCGGCGGTGCGCTGAGGACGGAATGCGTTAGCGCCGTCGCAGTGCAGCGGCGGCGCGACAGCGAGAGCGGCACTGCGTGGCGATCCTTGAGGTCTTTCGCGATCGGCATTTCGATCGAGATTGCGAATCGAATCGAGCGAGAATGGGTCTTGATTAAGTATTGAGAATCATTATCATCTCGATGCACCCCGTGGATGGAGTTCGACCATGACCGCTCAACCCGTGCTGTTGCGTCACCCCGAGACCCTGAGCCTGCGCGAGCGCACCGTGCCGCGCGCGGTGCCGGCCGAAGAAACCATCAGCAGCCAGGCGCTGCTCAAGGGCCGCCGCGAAGTGCTGATCCAGCACGGCGACCGCGTCTATCGCCTGCGCCACACCAGCAACGACAAGCTGATCCTGACCAAGTAATGCCCGCCGGCCGCCGCGCGCGGCCGGTCTCCCGCTCGACACTGCCGCCACCTGGCCGACGCCCTTGCGCGCCGGCCGCGGCCGCCTCGCAGTCGCGATCCTTCTCTCCCCCTCGGCCAGGCGCGGACTCCGCGCCGTGCCGGTCGAGGGTCTTCCGCGACCACCGATGCTCTCCATGTTCCGTACCGCTCCGCTCACCGGCGCGCTGTGGCTGGCCCTGGCCGCCTGCGCAC
Organism: Xanthomonas sp. F1; assembly: GCF_014199855.1. Taxonomy (NCBI): domain Bacteria; kingdom Pseudomonadati; phylum Pseudomonadota; class Gammaproteobacteria; order Lysobacterales; family Lysobacteraceae; genus Xanthomonas; species Xanthomonas sp. F1. Next base: position 326,867 of record NZ_JACHOK010000003.1, read on the forward strand.
ATGCCGCTCCCACCTCCGCCTCCGACGCTGACGACGACGCCAGTGCGGCGTCCGCCATCCGCGATTTCGATCGCCTGCAGGTCACCGCCACCCGCACCCAGCGCGCCATCGTCGACGTGCCCGGCAGCGTCGACGTGATCGATCGCGAACAGATGGACCGCACGTTGGTCCATGACCTGAAGGATCTGCTGCGCTACACGCCCGGCGTGTCCGCCACCGGCAACAGCGGCCGCTTCAGCGGCATCGGCGGCATCCGCATTCGCGGCCTGGACGGCAACCGCGTGCTGATCCAGACCGACGGCATCCCGGTCTCGGACGGCTTCAGCTTCGGCAGCTACCTCAACGCCAACCGCAACTTCGTCGACATGGACACGCTCAAGCGCGTGGAGATCGTGCGCGGCCCGGCCAGCGCGCTGTACGGCTCGGATGCGCTCGGCGGCGTGGTCGCCTACGTCACCAAGGATCCGGCCGACTACCTGGCGCCGGGCAAGGACCGCTACGTCGGCCTGAAGTTCGGCTACGAGAGCGAGTGGAAGGGGCTGTTCGCCGGCGCGCTGGTCGCCTTCGGCGGCGACCGCTGGAGCGGCATGGCCGCGGTCAGCCATCGCCAGGGCCAGGAAAGCGAGACCCAGGGCGACAACCGCAGTGTCGGCGCCGCCCGCACCGCGCCCAATCCGCTCAGCAGCGACGGCCGCAGCCTGCTCAGCAAGCTGGTCTACGCGCCCAGCGCCAACCAGCGCTGGAAGCTGACCGTGGAAGGCAACGAGGACTACTCCCGCATCGACGCGCTGAGCAACGTCACCGCCAGCATCCTGTCGCAGCGTGGCCGCGACCATCAGACCCGCGCCCGCGTGTCGCTGGGGCATGAGGCGGAGCAGCTCGACACGCTGCTCGCCGACGACCTGCAGTGGCAGCTGTACCGCCAGGACAGCCAGAGCCTGCAGCGCACCGACGAACGCCGCAGCAACGGCACGCTGCGGCACATGGAGCACGACTTCGACCAGCGCCTGTACGGGTTGCAGGCGAATCTGCACAAGCGGGTGGAGCAGGGCAGCGCCGTCCACGACATCAGCTACGGCATCGATCTGTCGCACACCGACACCCACGAGAAGCGCGACGGCCACACGCTGAACCTGCGCGCTGGCGCGATCAGCAAGACCGTGGGCATGGAAACCTTCCCGGTCCGCGATTTCCCGATCACCGAGACGCTCAAGGCCGGCGCCTACCTGCAGGACGAGATCGCACTGGCCGACGGCCGCTTCAGCCTGATTCCGGCGCTGCGCGCCGACTACTACCGGCTGTCGCCACAGGTCGATGCGATCTTCGCCACCGACAATCCCGGCGTTGCGGTGAAGAGGATCAGCGACCGCAACGTCTCGCCCAAGCTCGGCGCGATCTGGCGGCTGGACGATGCCTGGTCGCTGTACGCCAACTATGCGCACGGCTTCCGCGCGCCGCCCTACAACGACGTCAATATCGGCTTCACCAACCTGCTGATCGGCTACACCGCGATCGCCAATCCCGACCTGAAGCCGGAGACCAGCCGCGGCGCCGAACTGGGCGTGCGCTATGCCGGTCCGGCCGTCTACGCCGGCCTGAGCGCCTACCGCAACGCCTACCGCGACTTCATCGAGTCCTATCGCTTCGTCGGCTTCAACGCCGACGGCCTCATGCTGTATCAATCGCGCAACGTCGACCGGGTGAACATCCGTGGCGTGGAGGCGAAGGCCGGCATCGACTTCGGCGCACTCGATGCGCGCTGGGCCGGCTGGTCGCTGCAGGCCAGCGCGGCGTATGCACGCGGCGACAACCGCACCGACGGCACGCCGCTCAATTCGGTGGATCCGCTGCGCGGCGTACTCGGCCTGGGCTACGACCGCAGCACCTGGGGCACGCAACTGGTCGCCACCGCGGTGGCGAAGAAGCGCCGGCCGGAACTGCCGACCTACTACACGCCGGCCGGCTACGCGACGCTGGACCTGCTCGCGCACTGGCGCTTCACCGAAGGCGCGCGGCTCGACGTGGGCGTGTTCAACCTGGCCGACCGCCGCTACATCGACTGGAACATGCTGCCTGGCGCGACCCTGGCCAGCAGCAGCGTGCTCGACCGCTATACCGGCGCCGGACGCAACGTCTCGGTCAGCCTGGCGCTGGATTGGTAGCGGCGCATGCGCACCGCGTCGCCAGCGCGTACGGAGCAGGAGCGGATGGCCGCTTTTGCGCCGCTGCCGCGCCCAGCGCAACTGGCCGCGCTGGGCACCGTGCTGTGCCTGTATCGCGTCCGCACCGGCGCCGAACTGATCGGCTGGCGCCACGCCCGCAGCGTGGCCGCGCACCTGGACGTGGACAGCGATGGCGTGCTGGAGAGCCTGCGCTTCTACGACCGCCAGCAGCAGTGCTGCTGGCGCCTGTACCTGCTGCCCGACAGCGATTTCGTCGCCTGGGACATGCTGCTGTCGGCATTGCCCACGGCGCAGGATGCCGCCGACGGCGGCGTCGCCGAGCGGCTGTGGCGGCGCGTCGCCGGCCGCCTGCGCGGCGATGGCTGGCACGCGCGGGCGCTGCGCCTGCACGCGGCCGATGGCGTGCTGGCGGCCAGCGTCGCCGGCGTGTCGCCGCTCGGTGCCAGCATCGCCCGCCGCATCGCGCGCCTGGAGGCGGCCGAAGGCGATGTGCTGGTCGACGATTGCTGTTGCGCACGCGCCGGGCGCTCTGCGCCGCGTCCCGATCCCGAGCGGCCGTGGCCGCTGCTGCGGCTGTGAGCGGCCGCTGGCGCTTCCTCGTTTCCCATCACCCAAGACACCTCTCTCGATGATGAAAGCTCCGCCCCTGTTCTGCATCCTGCTGCTTGCCGGCAGCCTTCCCGTCCATGCCGAGAACGCCGACCCGGCGCGCGACCGTGCCAGCATCCTGGCGATGCAGGGCGAGTACACAGTGGCGTTCGCCTTCGACGAGACCGTGCTGCTCCAACCCGGTTACACGCGCGCCGCGCCAATGCGCAGCGGTGGCGACGAGGTGGTGATCGTGGTCGAGGACAGTCCGCGCAAGGTGGTGCTGCAGCATCTGCTGGTGGAGCCCAAGAGCGGCCACGTGACCAAGCACTGGCGCCAGGACTGGATCTACGAGGCGCCGCAACGCTTCGAGTTCAGTGCCGACCAGACCTGGCAGGTGCGCCCGCTCGACGCCGCGGCCACCCGCGGCGCCTGGACCCAGTGCGTGTACGAGGTCAGCGACGCGCCGCGCTACTGCGGCACCGGGCGCTGGGACTATGCCGACGGCCATCCGACCTGGACCAGCGACCTGAGCTGGCGTCCGTTGCCGCGCCGCGAGTACACCAAGCGCAGCGACTACAACGCGCTGTCGGTGATCAATCGGCACACGCTGACGCCGGCCGGCTGGACCCACGAGCAGTTCAACACCAAGGTGCTGCGCAAGCCCGACGGCAGCCAGCAGGCCATCGCCCGCGAGTTCGGCTTCAACGACTACGTCAGGACCACGACCGTCGACTTCACTCCGGCCCGCACCTACTGGAACGCGACCCAGGGCTACTGGGCCAGGGTGCGCGCGCGCTGGGACGGCCTGCTCGGCAAGCCGCCGGGCGTGCACCTGAAGACCAAGGTCGATGGCATGGCGATCATCGTGCCGCTGTTCGGCCAGGCCGAGGCTGTGCAACAAGGCAAGCCGGTCAGCGATGGGCAGATCGATGCGGTGTTCGCGCAATGGACGGCGCCGGCGCCGGCCGCGCGCTGAGACTGCGCCGGTAACTAGCCAGGGTGGGGAAGGCGGCCGGGATGGCGCCTTCCCCTTTTTCTTGCGTGTGTCGTGCCGCCGAAGAGGGTGTTCGGCGCTGGCAGGTGCGCAGATTGCGGCTCACGCCTTGAGCGCCCGCAGGTGTGCGCTGACGGCATGAAAGCGACGCAAGGCCGGCGCCAGCGCGGGGCCGCGCTGGCGTATCAGCGTGCCGCGTCGTGTGCGTGTGTGGTCGTCGCGGGTGCGGGCGGCGTCGTCGGCGACGACGCGTCATCCGTGGAGGCACCCATCACCTGCTCGATCCACGGCAGATAGCGCGACACGCGCACGGCGTGCACGATCTGGCCGTAAAGACCCTGCACGAATGGACGATCCGCGGTCCAGGTCGCCCAGAACGGATGGTCCGGCGGATAGTTGCCCCACGACGCCAGTCCGATCAGTTGCCGCGCGTCGCCCTCGCCAATCAGCAAGGGGCCGCCACTGTCGCCGCTGCCGGTGATGCCTTCCAGCGGCAGGGCAGAGGGCGGCGCGTCGAAGCGATAGGAAAGGTAGCGCGCATCGGCGCCGACGATCGTATTGAAGGCGTGGCGCAGCACGCCGCGATGGGCGCCGTGGGGATCCTGGCCGGCCTTGCCGTCGCCGGTGGCGCCCTTGCCGATCAGCTCGGCGGTCATCCCCACTTCCTCGTCGCCGCGGTACAGCGCGACCGGTGCCACTCCCGACACCGGCGCAGCCAGCTCGATCAGCGCGATATCGTCGGCGGCGCCGAGCGCCGCATAGAACCTGGAGAAGTCGTGCGTCGTCAGTGCCTCCTGCACCAGCGCATCGGCCGGCTTGCGGTAGCCGGGATGGAGAGCCACGCGCTTGATCCTGTACGCCACCCCGCCAATGGACACGTCCTGGTCCATGCCCGGCATCTGCATCGGGGCCGCGTGCGCGGCGGTGACCACCCACTGCGGCGCGATCAGCACGCCGTGCCCTTCGCCGGGCAGGTCGACCAGGGCTGGGAATGCCGCCGCCGGAATCCGATAGCGCGTTTCCTCCACGTCCGCCCTGACCACCACGGCGCCAGCCGCAGTGGAGACGGCCAGCAGGCAACAGGCGACAATCCATTTCATGTGTTTCTCCTTTCGATGCATGGCGATTCTACCCGTGGCGCGGCACGCATCGCTTCGTCGTCGGCCACCGAGCGCATCACGCCCGCGCAGCCTGCGGCGCTCTTTCGAATCCCCAATCCCGAATCTCCGTTTTTCCACAGCCGAATGGCTGGTCATCCCGGCTCCACTCACGGCTCGCGCAGCGCCAGCGCCGGCGGCGTGCGCAGGATGCGGCGCGTGCCTGACCAGCCGGCGAGCAGGCTCAGCGCCACGCCGCCCAGGCCGCCGAGCAGCAGCGCCGGCCACGGTGGCGACAGCGCGAGGTCGAAGGCCTGCTTGGCCACCACCACGCCGATGATCGCCGCCGCCCCGACCGCGAGGATCGCCGCGAGCAGGCCGAGCGCGCCGAACTCTACCAGCACCGCGCCGCGCAACTGCCCGCGCCGCGCGCCCAGCGTGCGCAGCACTGCGCTGTCGTAGCGGCGCTCGCCGGCGGTGGCCTGCAGGGCGGCCAGCAGGACCAGCGCGCCGGCCAGCAGGCTGAAGCCCATCACCAGTTGCACCGCCTGGGCGACGCGGTCGATGACCTCGCGCACGCGCTGCAGGATCGCGTCGATGTCCAGCAGCGATACGTTCGGATAGGCGCGGCTGAGACCGCTCAACTGCGCGGCCGAGGCGCGCGGCAGGTGGAAGGCGGAGATCAGGTTGTACGGCGCATCCTGCACCGCGCCGGCGTTGAGCAGCAGGAAGAAGTTGACCCGGAACGAATCCCAGTCGGCCTTGCGCAGGCTGGTCACAGTGAAGCTGCGCTGCTGGTCGCCGAGCAGCAGGGTGATGCGGTCGCCGAGCTTGAGCCCGTAGCGCTGCGCCCAGGCTTCCTCCACCGAGGCCTCGGCGGCGGTGCTGTCGGCGGCCCAGAAGCGCCCGGACAGCAGCCGATTGGCGGCGGGGAACTCGTGCCGCCAGGAGAAGTTGATCGGCCGGTCGCTGCCGTCGCCATCGTCGTCCGGTCCCTGCTCGCGGCGCTGCGGCGGCTTGCCGTTGATCGCGACGAGCTTGCCGGTGCTGAACGGTTCCACCGCCGCGTCGGCGACGCCGAGCGTGCGCAGGGTGCCGAGCACCTGGTCGGCCTGGTCGGGCTGGATATTCATCAGGAAGTAGTTCGGCGTGTCCGCTGGCAGCCGGTCGCGCCACTGCCCGAGCAGGCCGGGGCCGATCACCGCCAGCAACAGCAGGGCGCACAGCGACAGCGACAGGCCCACCAGTTGCACCACGCTCAGCGCGCGGCGCCGGGTCAGCGCCGCCAGGCCCAGTTTCCATGGCCCGCGCAACCGTCCCTGCAGCCGCCGCAACACCGCCAGCAGCACGCCGCCGACCGCGGCAGCCAGCGCCGCCAGCAGGGTCAGGCCGCCCAGCACCCAGGCCGCGAGCAGGCCGTCGCCGGTGGCGTAGACCGCCAGCACCACGGTGGCGACCAGGGCGGCGGCGTAGACCAGCAGCGAGGTGGGCGGCAGCGCGGCGAAGCTGCGGTTGAGCACCCGCATCGGCGGCACGTCGCGCAGGCGCAGCAGCGGCGGCAGGCCGAAGCCGAGCAGCAGCAACAGGCCGATGCCGGCACCGGCGAGCGCCGGGGTCGCCTGCGGCAGCGGCAGGCGGTTGGGGATCAGGCTGCCCAACGCTTCGACCAGGCCGACCTGGGCCAGCATGCCCAGGCCCACGCCGAGCGCGCAGGCCGGGATCGCCAGCAACAGCAACTGCATCGCCAGCGCGCCGAGGATGTCGCGCTGGCGCGCGCCCAGGCAGCGCAAGACCGCGACCTGATCGATGCGGCGCAGGGCGAAGCGGTTGGCGGCCAGCGCGGTGGCGACGCCGGCCAGCAGCACCGCCAGCAACGCGGCCAGGGCCAGGAAGCGCCCGGCGCGGTCGAAGGCGCCGCGCACGCCACGCTGGGTGTCCTCGATGCCGACCAGGCGGTATGCCTTGGCGCGTGGCACCAGCCATTCGCGCAGGGCAGCGATCTCGCCCGGTGCGCCGGCGAACATCAGCCGATAGGAGGCGCGACTGCCGGGGCCGAGCAAGCCGGCGGCATCGACGTCGGCGCGGTTGACCAGCAGCGGCGGCGACAACTGCATCAATTCGCCGGAGGCATCTGGCTCGGCGCGCAGCACCCGGGTCACGCGCAGCGTGCCGGCGCCGAACTCCAGTGCATCGCCGAGCTTCAGGCCCAGGGCCTCTAGCAGGCGCGGATCGGCGTAGGCCTCGCCGCGCGGCGGCGGCCCGGCGCGTTCGCTGCCGGCGCCGACGGTATCGCGCGCGACCAGCAACTCGCCGCGCAGCGGATAGCCCGCGCCCACCGCCTTGATGTTGGCCATCTGGCTGGCGTCGCCGTGGAACAGCACGCTGGGGAAACTGACCATGCGCGTGCTGCGCAGCCCACGCCGCTGCGCTTCCTCGGCGAAGGCGGCGGGGATGTCCTGGCGCCCGCTGACGCCGAGGTCGCCGCCGATCACTTCGGCGGCACTACCGGTCAGTGCCAGGGTCACCCGGTCGACCAGGGTGCCGACCGCGGTCATCACCGCCACGCCCAGCACCAGCGCGGCGAACACGGTCAGCAGGTCGCCGGCGAACAGCTCGCGGCGCAGCGCGCGCGCCGCGTGGCGCAGTACGTTCATGCGGCGTCCGCCGCGTCGGCGGCGCGCAGGCGGCCGCCGTCGAGCCGGTAGCGGTGTTCGCAGCGCTGCGCCAGGCGCATGTCGTGGGTGACCAGCACCAGGGTGGTGTCGCTGCCTTCGTTGAGCGCGAACAGCAGATCGCTGATCTGTTGCCCGGTGGCCTGGTCGAGGCTGCCGGTGGGCTCGTCGGCGAACAGGATCCGCGGCCGCGCCACGAACGCGCGTGCCAGCGCCACGCGCTGCTGCTCGCCGCCGGACAGTTGCCGCGGGTAGTGCCGCGCCCGCGCGCTCAGCCCGACCGCCTCCAGCACCTCGCGTACCCGCGCCGGATCCTCGCGCCCGGACAGTTCCAGCGGCAGTGCGATGTTTTCCGCTGCGGTCAGCGACGGCAACAGGTGGAAGCTCTGGAACACGAAGCCGACCTCGCGTGCGCGCAGCGCGGCGCGCGCTTCCTCGTCCAGCGCATTGAGCGACTGCCCGGCCAGCACGATCTCGCCGCGCGTGGGCAGGTCGAGACCGGCCAGCAAACCGAGCAGGGTGGTCTTGCCGGATCCTGAGGCCCCGACGATGGCGACGCTGTCGCCTTCACCGATGGTCAATCCCACCTTGTCGAGAATGTGGACCGTACCCTCCGGTCCGCTGACGGATTTGCCGACATCGCGCACGTCGATGGCGATAGCGGCGCGAAGCGTGGGGGCCTGACTGTCGATGAGGAAATCTCCGGATGCGTGGCGACGAGACGAGAAGCAAGCGGGCCTGGACGCGCCGCGTCTGGCTGCTGCTGGCATGGTGGGTGCTGCTGCCCGCCATCGCCTGTGCCAAAGGTGCGACGGGGCCGGTGCTGGTGCTCGGCGACAGCCTCAGCGCGGCGCACAACATTCCGCTGCAATCCGGCTGGGTGGCCTTGCTGGACAAGCGCCTGCAGCAACAGATGCGGGCGCCACCGGCGGTGGTCAATGCCAGCATCAGCGGCGAGACCTCCTCCGGCGCACTGACCCGCCTGCCGGCGCTGCTGCAGAAGCACCGGCCGTCGGTGGTGGTGATCGAACTGGGCGGCAACGACGCGTTGCGTGGGCTGAGTCCGGCCGAACTGCGCGGAAATCTGGAGAAGATGATCGTGCTCAGCCGTGACGCCGGCGCGAAGGTGCTGTTGCTGGGCATCGACGTGCCGCCGAACTACGGACCGGGCTATCGGCAGCGTCTGCGCGCGGTCTACGCGGACCTGGCCAAGCAATATCAGACCGGCCTGCTGCCGTTCCTGCTCGAAGGCGTGGCGCTGAACCCGGCACTGATGCAGGGCGACGGCCTGCATCCGACCGCCGCGGCCCAGCCCAAGGTCTTGGACAACGTGTGGCCGCAGCTCAAGCCACTGATCGCGCAGTAGTTTTTTCCTGGCTCAGGCAGATGAAGCGACCTTCACGCCGTCACCACCGCACATCCGGCATGTTTCACAAAGCTGAAGACTGAGGAAGCGTTATGCGTCAGACCAAGGAAACATCCGGGCTCGTGCTGGTCGTGGAGGACAACCGCAACATTTCCGAGATGATCGGCGAGTATCTGGAGGGCCGCGGGTTCGAAGTGGATTACGCCTGCGACGGCCTGGACGGCTACCGCCTGGCGGCGGAGAACAGCTACGACGTGGTGGTGCTGGACCTGATGCTGCCGCGTCTGGACGGCATCGAAGTGTGCCGCCGCCTGCGCAACGACGCGCGCAAGTCCACCCCGGTGCTGATGCTGACCGCGCGCGACACGCTCGACGACAAGCTCACCGGCCTGGGCTTCGGCGCCGACGACTACCTGACCAAGCCGTTCGCGATCCAGGAACTGGAAGCGCGGCTGCGCGCGCTGATCCGCCGCGAGCGCCGCCAGGTGGGCTCGGAAGTGCTGAAGGTGGCCGACCTGGTGCTGGACCCGGTGAGCATGCGTGCCACCCGCGCCGGCACCGAGCTGCAGCTGTCGCCGATCGGCCTGCGCCTGCTGACCATCCTGATGCGCGAATCGCCGCGCGTGGTCACCCGCCAGGAAATCGAGCGCGAGATCTGGGGCAACGGCCTGCCGGACTCGGACACCCTGCGCAGCCATCTGTACAACCTGCGCAAGATCATCGACAAGCCGTTCGACCGCCCGTTGCTGCACACCGTGCAGAGCGCCGGTTACCGCATCGCCGACATCGCCCAGCCGATGAGCTGAGGCGGCGCCCGATCGTGGACCTCGCAGCGGCCCCGGTGAACGGGGCCGCTTGCACGAAAGGCTCACGATCGGCCTTCCTATAATCGCGGCAACGATCACGGATGCCGTATGCCGCACGGGTTGCCGCGCAAACTTCGCCTCGCCTTGATCGCCCGCATCGTGTTTGCGGGCTGTGTGGTCACGCTTGCCAGTTATTTGGTGGTGGCGATCGTGCAGCACTCGCTGGTGGGCTCGATCCTGAAGCAGGAGGCGCGCTACTACTGGCGCCTGCATGCGCAGCAGCCGCAGCAGCCGCCCCCCAATACCCACAGCCTGCGCGGCTATCTGGTGCCCGCCGGGCAATCCGATGCGGCGGTGCCCATCGACCTGCGCACGCTGGCGCCCGGCCTGCACGAGGACCGCCCCGGCGGCGAGATCGTGCTGGTCGACCAGAACCCGGCCGGTCGCCTGTACCTGGTATTCCTGCGCGCGCCGGCGCAGCGGCTGGCGTTCTGGTTCGGCGTGGTGCCGACCCTGTTGACCCTGATCGCGGTGCTGGTGGTGGCCTGGCTGACCTGGCGGGTGTCGCGGCGCTTGCTGTCGCCGATGAACTGGCTGGCGCGACGGGTGTCGCGCTGGGATCCGCGGCATCCGGTCGCCGCCGAGCTGGCGCCGGAAAATCTGCCGGCCGACGTGCAGGGCGAGGCGCGGCAATTGGCCGCCGCCCTGCATGCGCTGGCCCAGCGCGTCACCGACCACGTCGCCCGCGAGCGCAACTTCACCCGCGATGCCAGCCACGAACTGCGCACGCCGCTGACGGTGATCCGGGTCGCCACCGATATCGCGATGACCGAGCAGGAACTGCCGCCGCGCCTGCAGCGCAGCCTGCAGCGGATCCAGCGCGCCGGCCGCGACATGGAGGCGGTGATCGACGCCTTCCTGATCCTGGCGCGCGAGGCGGACGTGGTGCCGCAGAGCGAACTCTTCGACATCGCCGACGTGGTCGAGTACGAGGCCGAGAACGCGCGCGAACTGCTGGCGGACAAGCCGGTGACCCTGAGCGTGCGGGTGCTGGGTTCGGCGAAGCTGCACGCGCCGCCGCGGGTGCTGCACGTGGTGGTCAGCAACCTGCTGCGCAACGCCTGCAGCTACACCGATGCCGGGCGTGTCGAGGTCGAGGTCGAGGCCGACCGCATCCGCATCCGCGATACCGGCATCGGCATGTCCGAGGAGGCCTTGCGACACGCCTTCGAGCCGTTCTTCCGCGCCGAGCCGGAGCGCCCGCAAGGGGCGGGGCTGGGCCTGTCGATCGTGCGCCGGCTGTGCGAGCGCTTCGGCTGGCAGGTCGCGCTGGAAAGCGCCGAGGGCGGCGGCATCCTCGCGACGGTGCGGTTCGCCCCGCCCGCGTGAGCGCCGGCAGGTCCGTGTCGGCGCAGGCCGGCACCCGGGCGCTGGCCCGTGCCGGCGCGGCGCGCCGCAATGGCCGACGCTCTTCGAGGAGAACGCCGGCCGGCCTCATTCACGCCTTGGCGTGTCCGCCATCCGCCTTCGGCGCACTGACGCGCACCTTGTCGCCGTCGGCCAGGCCGTCCGGCGGGCTTTCGATCAGGCGGTCGCCGGCGGCGATGCCCGAGCCGAGCTGCACGGTCTTGCCGAAGTCGCGGGCGATGGTCACGGGCTTGAAGGCGACCGTGTCGTGCGCATCGACCACCGCCACGCGCAGGCCCTTGTCGTCGAACACCAGCGCGCTGGCCGGGACCCGCACCAGCGCGGCGTCGGCCGGAAGATCGAAGCGCACGCTGGCGTAGCCGCCCGGCATCAGCCTGCCGTCCTGATTGTCCACGGCGACCTGGACCAGCGTGGTGCCCGAGGCGGCATTGACCGCCCCCGACGCGCTGTCGACGACGCCGCTGAAAGTCTGCCCCGGGTATTCCGGCACGGTCAGCGTCACCTTGCTGCCCGCACGCACCGACGGCGCATCGCTCTGCGGCACGTTCACGTACATGCGCAGCTTGTGCGTGTCCGACACGACGAACAGTTCCTGGCCGCCGCCGCCGGCGTTGATCAGCGCGCCGACATCGGTCTCGCGCGCGGTGACGGTGCCGTCGAACGGCGCCACCAGTCTGGCGAAACCCTTCAACGCTTCGAGGCGCTCGAGGTTGGCCTGTGCGGACTGGGCCAGGGCGCGCTTGGCATCGTAGTCGCCATTCTTCTCGTCCACGGCCTGCTTGGACACCACCTCGGTCTGGCCCATGGTCTGCCAGCGCTTGGCGGTGGTCTGGGCCAGGGCGGCGTTGACCCGGGCGTTGGCCAGATCGGCCTTGGCCTGGAGCAACTGCTGGTCCAGGTCGGGCGTCTCGATCTCGGCGAGCACGTCGCCGGCCTTCACCTTGGTGCCGATGTCGGCCTTCCACCATTTCAGGTAGCCGCTGGTCCGGGCAAAGATCGGCGCGCGGGCATACGCCTCCAGGCGACCGGGCAGGTTGAGCACGCCAGCGCCCTGCTCGGTGTCCGGGGTCACCACGGTGACCATCGGCACCGCCTGCTCGTCGGTCCAGGCGCGCAGCCGGCGCGCGTCGCCGGCGCGCGTGGCGATGCCGGCGACGACGATGGCCAGGACCACGATCGAGGCGATGACGCCGGCCAGGCGGAGACGGCGCGGCGAAACAGGGGGCGACAGATCAGGCGACATGCGGGGACGCTCCGGAGGCGTGCGCCGTCGGCGAGGACGGCTGGGAACCACGGCGGTGGATGAGGCTGAAGACGATCGGCACGAAGAACAGCGTGCTGACGGTGGCGAAGATCAGGCCGCCGATGACGGCCCGGCCCAGCGGCGCGTTCTGCTCGCCGCCTTCGCCCAGGCCCAGCGCCATCGGCGCCATGCCGATGATCATCGCCAGCGCGGTCATCAGCACCGGGCGGAAGCGCACGAAGCCGCCTTCCAGCGCCGCCTTCGCCGCGTCGCCGTGCTCGGCGAGGCGCTCGCGGCAGAAGCTCACCACCAGGATCGAGTTGGCCGTGGCCACGCCCATGCACATGATCGCGCCGGTCAGCGCGGGGACCGACAGGGTGGTGTGCGTGGCGAACAGCATCCAGACGATACCGGCGATCGCCGCGGGCAACGCGGTCACGATCACGAACGGATCGCTCCACGACTGGAAGTTGACCACGATCAACAGATAGATCAGCACGATCGCGCCGAGCAGGCCGAAGATCAGGCCCGCGAACGCCTTGTTCATCGTCTGCACCTGGCCCAGCAGCACCGTGCTGGACCCCTTCGGCAGGAACTTCTGGTCGGCGTCGAGGATCTTCTGGATGTCGGCCGCGACCGCGCCCAGGTCGCGGTCCTGCGGGGAGGCGAAGATGTCCACCGTCGCATTGATGTTGTACTGGCTGACCACCGCATTGCTAGCGGTCCGCGACAGCGTCGCCAGCCCGCCCAGGCTCTGCGCGCCGCCCTGGCCCGCGCTGGGGCTGATCGGCACGTTCTGCAGGTCGGGCAGGCTGTCGAGGCTGTACTGCGGCGTCTGCATCACGATCGGATAGGACACGCCGTTCTGCGGGTTCAGCCAGAACGTCGGCGCGATCTGGCTGGAGCCGGCGAGGTTCACGCCCAGGCTGCTGGTGACGTCGCGCTCGGTGATGCCCACCTGTTGCGCGAGGCTGCGGTCCACGTTCACCGCGAAGCCGGGGCTGGCCTGCGACTGCTGGATGCGCGCGTCCGCCACGCCCGGGACGCGGCGGATTTCGCGCAGCAGGCGGTTGGCGTAGGCGAAGTTGGCGGCGAGGTTCGGGCCGCGGATCTGCAGGTCCACCGGCGCCGGCGCGCCGAAGTTCAGGATCTGGCTGATGATGTCGGCCGGCGGGAACGAGAACACCACCGACGGGAACTGTCGCGGCAAGGTCTGGCGCAGCGTGCGCACGTAGTCGGCGGTGGGCGCGTGGCCCTCGCTCAACGCGATCTGGATGTCGCCGTCCTGCGAGCCGATGGTGCCGGTGTTGTTGTAGGCGTTGTTGATGCCCGAGGACGACAGGCCGATGTTGTCGACGACGCCGGCCAGGTCGTGCGGCGGAATGAGCCTGCGCACCGCGCCGGTCACGTCGGCGAACAGGTGCGCGGTCTCCTCGACGCGGGTGCCGACCGGTGCGCGCACGTGCATCAGGATCTGGCCCGAATCCACTGACGGGAAGAAGTTGCGGCCGAGCATCGGCAGCAGCAGGAACGACAGCGCCACGCACAGCATGAAGCCGGGCACGAACATCCTGCGGCGCAGCAGCGCGGTCTCGAGCAGGGCGTAGTAGCCGGCGCGCAGCCGCTCGAAGCGCTTTTCGAAACCGCGCTGGAAGCGTACCAGCGGATTGCGTGACGTCGGCTGGCCATGGCCGTCGCCGTGCATGTCGGTATGCGGCGCATGCGGGCGCAACAGGTACTTGGCCATGGTCGGCACCAGCGTGCGCGACAGGAGGAAGGACGCGATCATCGCGAACATCACCGCTTCGGCCATCGGCACGAACAGGAAGCGCGCCACGCCTTCCAGGAAGAACATCGGTACGAACACGATGCAGATGCACAGCAGCGAGACGAAGGCGGGCGTCACGATCTGCGAGGCGCCGTCCAGGATCGCCGTCTCCACCGACTTGCCCTGCTCCAGGTGCCAGTTGATGTTCTCGATGGTCACCGTGGCGTCGTCCACCAGGATGCCCACGGCGAGCGCCAGGCCGCCGAGGGTCATGATGTTCAGCGTCTCGCCGATCGCCGACAGCGCGGCGATCGAGCCGAGGATCGCCAGCGGGATCGAGATGGCGATGATCAGCGTCGAACGCCAGCTACCGAGGAACAGCAGGATCATCAGGCTGGTCAGCGCCGCGGCGATCACGCCTTCGCGCGCCACGCCGGCGATCGCGCCGCTCACGAACAGCGACTGATCACCGATGGGAACGATCCGCAGGTCCGGCGGCAGGGCGTCCTTCATCGCCGCGACCCGGTCCTTGATGCCGGCGATGATCGCCAGCGTCGAGGCCGAGCCGTTCTTCATCACCGTCATCAGCACCGAGCGGTCGCCGTTGACGTGCACGATGTTGGTCTGCGGCGGCGCGCCGTCGCGGACATGCGCCACGTCGCGGATGAACACCGTGGCGCCGTCGACCGTCTTCACCGGCAGGTTGCCCAGTTCCTGGATGTCCGACGGCGCGTTGTTGAGCTGCAGCGTGTATTCGTACTTGCCGATCTTCTGCGTGCCCACCGGGGTGATGAGGTTCTGCGCCGCCAGCGCGTTGGTCACGTCCTGCGCCGAGAGGCCGCGTGCCTGCAGCGCCGGCGGATCGATGTCGATCTGCACCTGGCGGGTCTTGCCGCCGAACGGATACGGGATCGCCGCGCCGGCCACCGAGGTGAGCTGCGGGCGGATGATGTTGAGGCCGAGGTCGGCCAGGTTCTGCTCGGTGAGCCCCTTGCCGGACAACGCCAACTGGATGATCGGCACCGTGGAGGCGTTGTAGTTGAGGATCAGCGGCGGCGTGGTGCCTTGCGGCAGCTGCCGCAGCATGGTCTGCGCGACGGCGGTGACCTGCGCGTTGGCGGTGCGGATGTCGACGTTGGGCTGGAAGAAGATCTTGATGATGCCGAAGCCCTGGATCGACGTGGCCTCGGTGTGCTCGACGTCGTTCACGGTGGTGGTGAGCACGCGTTCGAACGGCGAGCTGACGCGGCCGGCCATCTGCTCGGGCGGCAGGCCGTTGTACTGCCAGACCACGGCGATCACCGGGATCTTGATGTCCGGGAAGATGTCGGTGGGCGTGCGCAATGCGGCGAGCGGACCCACGATCAGGATCAGCAGGGCCAGGACGACGAAGGTATACGGTCGCGTCAGTGCGATCCGGACAAGGCCAATCATGGAGAAGCGGTTCCGTGCGCGAATGTTGCGTCGCGGCGGATTCTGCCTGCGGCGCGCTTCCTGGCCGCATTAAGATTTATTTAGACATCCGTCCCGGGGCGGCAAACGCTCGATGGTTCAACGACTTGTGCGCCGGCCGGGGTGTACGCCGCGAGCCGCATGGCCGGCCCCGCCAAGCCGCGCGTGGCGGCACCTGGAGAGATGCGTGCGACCCGCGTACCGGGTCTGGCCCGTTTCAGGCAGGGCGGGGCGCGCGGCCCGCGGATGGCGCGACCGCGGCGGGCGGGCAGAGCAGCGAGAACACCGCCCCGCGCGCGTCGCCGCCCACCTGCAGGGTGTAGCCGTGCAGGCGCACGATGGCGCTGACGATCGCCAAGCCCAGCCCGCAGCCGGGCTTGGCGCGCGTTTGGTCGACGCGGTAGAACCGGCGGAAGATCGTCTGGCGCTCGTCGGGGGCGATGCCGGGCCCGCTGTCGGCGATCTCGACACGGGCGTTGCCATCCTGGTCGGTGCCTGCGCGCAGGCGGATCGTCCCGCCGTCGGGCGTGAACTTGATGGCATTGCTGACCAGGTTGGCCAGCGCCTCGAACAGCAGGTGCCGGTCACCGTGCACGGCCGGCAGCGGCTCCAGGGCGAGGTCGAAGGTCTGGCCGCGGTCCTCGGCCAAGGGCGCGTAGAACGCGTGGACCTCGTGCAGCAGCGGGGCGAGGTCGATCGTCGAGAAGCAGGCGCTGCGCTGGCGGTCTTCCAGTTCCGACACGCGCAGAAGCGCGCGGAAGCGGGTCAGCACGGTGTCGATCTCGCTCACGCATTCGTCCAGCTGCGCGCCTTCCGGGCGGCCGGCGAACTGCTGCTGCAGCCGGTGCAGGCGGGTGCGCATGCGCGTCAGCGGGGTGCGCAAGTCGTGGGCGATGTTGTCGGTGACGCCCTTCACCTCGCCGAGCAGGCGCTCGACCTCGCCCAGCGTCCGGTTCACCGTGGCCGCCAGCAGATCCACCTCGTCGCCGCGCCGGGACACCGGCAGGCGCACGCTGAGATCGCCACGGTGGATGGGTTGCATGGCCTGCTGGATGGCGCGGATGCGTCGGGCCGGGCCACGCGCGATCAGCAGGCCGCCGAGCACGCCGGGCAGCAGGGTCAACGACAGTCCCCACAACAGTCCGCGGTAGATGATCGCGGTCAGTCCGTCGATGACGGTACTGGCCTTCGCCACGACCAGGCGACGGCCGTCCGGGAGTTGCCGGGCGATGCCGCGCGCCCGGATCTGGCCGCTGCGCCCGCTGCCGATCAGCCTGGCGTTGACCACGCCGACGCTGCCATCGGCGGCCATGTCCTTGGGCACTTCGGCGATGTTGCCGGCGATGCGGCGTCCCTGCGGGTCGAACAGGCCGACCCACATGAAGCCCTGGATGTCGATGGCGTTGGCCTGGCCCACCGTGTCGGCCAGGCGCCTGGGGTCGGTGTGTTCCAGGTAGTGGATGCGCGCGACCAGCATCTGGTCGATCACGTGCGAGAGATAGCGGGTGGACTCCCACTGCACGATGCCCAGCAGCACGATGCACCAGATCGCGAACAGCGACCCGTAGATCAGGATCAGCCGCGAGGTCGCCGACCGCCAGGCGTCACTCAGCGGGACCAAGGACATACCCCGAGCCGCGCATTGTGCGGATGAGCGGCGGCTGGCCGTTGCCGTCGATCTTGCGGCGAAGGCGGCCGATGTGGACGTCGATCACGTTGGTGCCCGGATCGAAATGGAAACCCCAGACATGCTCGAAGATCATCTGTCGCGTCACCACCTGGCCGGCGCTGCGCATCAGGAATTCGAGCAGGCGGAACTCGGTGGGCAGCAGGGTCAGCGGCTGGCCGTTGCGCAAGGCGTTGTGGCGGACCAGGTCGAGTTCCAGGTCCGCCACGCGCAGGCGGGTTTCCGGCGCGGTCGCGCTGCGGTGGCGGCGCACCAGCACTTCGGCGCGCGCGACCAGTTCGTCGGGCGAGAACGGCTTGGTCAGGTAATCGTCGCCGCCCGCGCGCAGGCCGCGCACGCGCTCGTCCACCTCGGAGAGTGCGCTGATCATCAGCACCGGCGTGTGCACCGCGTGCTTGCGCAGTTCGGACACCACGTCGATGCCGTCCATGCCGGGCAGCATGCGGTCGAGGGTGATGATGTCGTAGCCATCGGCCAGCGCGCGCTGCAGGCCGTCACGTCCGTCGGCGATCCAGTCGGCGCTGAAGCCGTGCGCGCCGAGTTCCGCGACGATGTCGCGGGCGGTCACTTCATCGTCTTCGATGACCAGGGCCCTGGGCATCCCGACTTACTCCAGGCCGGAGACGGCGAAGCGCGACCGCCGACGCGTGCTGGCCGCGCTGGCACGCCTCCGGCCTTCATGCAGGCGCGCAATGCCGCTCATCGTCGTATCAGGGGCTCAAGTACGGCCGCAGGGTGTCGCGCCACAGCGCGTAGCCGGCGGCGTTCATGTGCAGCTTGTCCGGGCCGAACAGCTCGGCGCGCGGCTGTCCGTCGGCGCCCAGCATCGGCGTGTACACGTCGACGAACTGGACCTGCTTCAGGCCGGCCGCGGCCTTGCGGATCAGCGCATTGGCCTCGGCCATCTTCGGCATCAGCGCCGCGCGCGAAGGGCTGGGCTTGATCGACAGGTAGACGATGCGGGTCTTGGGCAGGTCGCGGTGCACGCGGGTCACGAAGGCCACGAAGTCGTCGCGCACCTGCTGCGGGCTGCGACCGCTGTTGAGATCGTTGTCGCCGGCGTAGAACACGATCAAGCGCGGCTTGTACGGCACCACGATGCGGTCGGCGTACCAGGTGCTGTCGCGGATCTCCGAGCCGCCGAAGCCGCGGTTGAGCGTCGGCACACCGGGGAAATCGGTGGCCAGCGAGGTCCAGAAGCGGATCGAGGAACTGCCGACGAACAGCACGCCGCCGGGTTTGACCGGATGCGCGGCATCGTCCTTGGCGAAGCGCGCCATGTCTTCTTCCCAGGCGGCATTGGAGACCTGCGCGGGCACGTTGGGCGGCGGGGGTGGGGTGAGCGCCAGTGCCGGCGACAGGCCCAGCAGGGACAGACTGAACAGACTCAGGGCGAGCAGCGGTGCGCGCAGCGGCGAACGGGACATGACGCCTCCTCGAAGCAGGGGGATCGGCGATGGTGCCGCAGGCGCGGCATGTCAGGCAAATCCACGGCGATGCCGGCGCCGCCGCGGGGCTTGTGGCAAAATTGCGGCCTATCCCGCTGCGCTCTTGCCCATGACCGATTCCTTCCGGCCGTCGTCGTCGCGTCCCTGTTGCCTGGGACGGGGCTGAGCCGTGGCCGATCAGTTCGGACATCTGCCGCGCGGGCCGCGCCGCATGCTGATGGCGGCACGCTGGTCGTGGCAGGGGCTGCGCGCGGCCTGGCTGCACGAGTCCTCGTTCCGCCTGGAGGTGTGCCTGTTCCTGATCCTGGCGCCGCTGGCGCTGTGGCTGGGGCAGGGGCCGGTGCAGCAGGTGCTGATGATCGGCTCGCTGCTGCTGGTGCTGGCGGTGGAACTGCTCAATTCGGCGATCGAAGCGGTGATCGAGCGCTACGGCCCCGAGCACCACGAGCTGGCCGGCCGCGCCAAGGACATGGGCTCGGCCGCCGTGTTCGTGATGCTGGCCAACGTGGTGCTGTGCTGGGGCCTGATCCTGCTGCCGCGCCTGCTGTGATCGCCGCCCGTTTCTTCTTCCGTTAAAGGACCCGACGTCATGGCCCTCGAGTTTCTCGCCGACCCCAACACCTGGCTGACGCTGTTGACGCTGAGTGCGTTGGAGATCGTGCTGGGCATCGACAACCTGGTGTTCATCTCGATTGCGGTGGGCAAGCTGCCGGAAGCGCAGCGCCCGGCCGCGCGCAAGTTCGGCATCGCGGTGGCGTGCCTGACCCGCATCGCGCTGCTGGTGTCGCTGGCGTTCCTGGCGCGCATGCAGGGCGAGCTGTTCAGTGTCGCCGGCATGGGCATCTCGATCCGCGACCTGGTGCTGATCGTCGGCGGCCTGTTCCTGCTGGTGAAGGGCACCATGGAGATCCGCGAGCTGATCACCGGCGGCGAGGATGAAGACCCCACCACCAGCAAGGCCTCGGGCGTGTTCTGGATGGTGATCGCGCAGATCGCGGTGATCGACATCGTGTTCTCGCTGGACTCGGTGATCACCGCGGTGGGCATGGCCCAGCACATTCCGGTGATGATCGCCGCGGTGCTGCTGGCGGTGGCGGTGATGCTGCTGGCGGCCAATCCGCTGGGACGTTTCATCGATGCCAACCCGACGGTGAAGATGCTGGCGCTGGCCTTCATCCTGATGATCGGCGTGGTGCTGATCCTGGATGGCCTGGACGTGCACGTGCCCAAGCCCTACATCTACGCGGCGATGGGCTTCTCGGTGCTGGTGGAGTGGCTGAACCTGCTGATGCGCCGGCGCGCCGCTGCGCACCAGGTGCCTGGCGCCGGGAAGTGGTGAGCGGCTGAGCCGCTAAGCGGCGCAGGCTGCGTTTTCACCGGGCGCGTGGCAAGCTGCGCGCATTCACCTGCCGGAGTTCTCGCATGCGCCTGTTGTCCCGCCCCCTGTTCCTGGCCGCGCTGGCGGTGTTGCTGTCCGGCTGCGGCTACAACGCGATCCAGCAGAAGGACCAGGCGGTCAAGGCCGGCTGGTCGGAAGTGTTGAACCAGTACAAGCGCCGCGCCGATCTGGTGCCGAACCTGGTCAACACGGTCAAGGGCTATGCCGACCAGGAGCGGCAGGTGCTGACCGACGTGACCAACGCCCGCGCCCGCGTCGGCCAGGTGCAGGTCAACGCCGACGACGCCGCCTCGCTGCAGCAGTTCCAGCAGGCGCAGGGTCAGCTGTCCAGCGCGCTGTCGCGGCTGCTGGTGGTCAGCGAGAACTACCCGAACCTCAAATCCGACCAGGCCTTCCGCGACCTGCAGGCGCAGCTGGAAGGCACCGAGAACCGCATCACCGTGGCCCGCGGCCGCTACATCCAGGCGGTGCAGGACTACAACACCTACATCCTGTCCTTCCCGCAGGTACTTACCGCCAAGCTGTTCGGCTACAAGGAGAAGCCCAACTTCTCGGTGGAGAACGAAGCGCAGATTTCCGAAGCGCCGGCAGTGAACTTCGGCGGCCAGCCGGCGTCCGCGCCGCAGCAGCCGCAACAGCCGGCGCCGGCGCACTAAGCGCCGCCGCGGGCGGGTCGGGCCGTGCGTTCCACATCCGTGACGGCTGAGCGCGCTGCCGCATCGGCGGCGTCGCGCAGTGCGGCTCGCCGTGTATCTCGCCGGCACGCCGGCGTCTGGCTTGTGCTGCTGTTGGCGCTGCTGCCCTGGCTGGCCTGGGCGCAGGCGGAGGCGCCGATCCCGCCGCTGGATGCGCCGGTGGTCGACACCACCGGCACGCTGACGCCGAACCAGCGCCTGGAGCTGGACCGGCAGGCGGTGCAGCTGCAGCAGCGCAAGGGCAGCCAGTTGCAGGTGCTGGTGGTGCCCAGTACCGCGCCGGAGAACATCGAGCAATACACCCAGCGCGTGTTCGACCAGTGGAAGCTCGGCCGCAAGGGCGTGGACGACGGCGTCCTGCTGGTGGTGGCCAAGAACGACCGGCGCGTGCGCATCCAGCCCGGCTATGGCCTGGAAGGCGCGATTCCCGATGCCACCGCCAATCGCATCATCCAGGAATACCTAGTGCCGCGTTTCCGCGCCGGCGACTACAGCGGCGGGATTTCCGAAGCGACCGCGATGCTGGTCAAGCTGATCGACGGCGAAGCGTTGCCTGCGCCGGTCAGCGCGCACGCCTCGGCCTCGCGCGGCGGCGGCCTGGGATTCGGGTTCTTCGCAGGACTGTTCGCGGCGCTGGTCGCGCAGGTGCTGTTCGCGCGGCTGTCGCGCCCCATGCGCGGCGTGCTGAGCGGCGTGGTCGGTGGCGGCGTCGGCCTGTTGCTGAGCCTGTCGCTGTTCGTCGCTGCGCTGACCGGCGCGATCGGCCTGCTGCTGGGCCTGTTCGTCGGGATCGCGCCGGGCTGCTCGGCCGGCGGTGGCGGATGGGGCGGCTGGGGAGGCGGCGGCTTCGGCGGAGGCTGGGGTGGCGGTGGCGGCAGTTGGGGCGGCGGCGGAGGCGGCTGGGGCGGTGGTGGCGGCAGTTCCGGAGGCGGTGGCGCCTCGGGGAGCTGGTGATGCGCCTGCTCCGGCACCTGTTCGCGCCGTCCGCACAGCGCCTGTTCCCGGCGGCCAGCCTGGAGCGCATCGGCGCGGCGATCGCCGAGGGCGAGCGCCTGCATCGCGGGCAGGTGATGTTCGCGGTGGAATCGGGTCTGGCGCCGGCGCAGGTGCTGCGCGGCATGACCCCACGGCTGCGCGCCGAGCAGGCTTTTGCGCAGTTGCGTACCTGGGATACCGACGCCAACAACGGCGTACTGATCTACCTGCTGCTGGCCGATCACCACATCGAGATCGTCGCCGACCGCGGCCTGCACGGGCGTGTGGATGCCGCACAGTGGCGCCAGGTCTGTGCACTGATCGAGCGCGACATGCGCGCGGGCCAGCCCGAGCAGGCTGTGATCGCCGGCGTCGGCGCGGTCTCGGCACTGCTGGCCGCGCACTTCCCCGCACAGCCGGGCCAGCAGGGCGATAACGAATTGCCGAACCTGCCGCAGGTGCTGGATTGAGTGTGCTGCGGCGCTGGGCTTGCCCGGCCAGCAGATGACATGCGGCGTCCCGTCCTGGCCGAGCCGTGGACATCGGGGGCACTGCTCCTGCCTGTGTGCGATCCGCCGGTGTTGTGGGAGGGACTTCAGTCCCGACGCGAGAGTGGCGGGTTGGAGCCTGATGGCTCTGCTCGTCGCGGCTGAAGCCGCTCCCACATTGCGGCAATGGTCGCTCCTACATCGGCGGGAGGCAGCGGTGTTGTGGGAGAGACTTCAGTCCCGCTGCGATAGCGCCGGGCTGGGGCCTGATGGTTGTGCTCGTCGCGGCTGAGGCCGCTCCTACATGGGGGTAATGCCACTCCTGCATTTGCGCGAGCGGTAGTGGTGTGGGAGGGACTTCAGTCCCGACGCGAGAGTGCCGGAGTGAACCCGATGGCTCTGCTCGTCGAGGCCGGTGGCTCGGAGGTCACATGCGCCGCTTCCACAAGGAAGTAGGGGCACGTGGTATCCAGGCTGCGCATGTGTCTTGAGGTCGGTCGGTGGCAGGTTCGTGCACCTGCCAGCAGATGAGACGCCACCCCCGCTGTGCCGTCCGCAATCGCGGCAACCAGCGGAGTCAGTGGCAGACGTGTGCACCTGCCAGCAGATGAGACGCCACCCCCGCTGTGCCGTCCGCAATCGCGGCAACCAGCGGAGTCAGCGGCAGACGCGTGCGCCTGCCGGCAGATGAAGCGCCACCCCGCTGTGCCGTCCGCAAGTCGCGGCAACCAGCGGAGTCAGTGGCAGAATAGGCACTCTTTGCCCCCGGCCGACGCTTGCGCATGACCTATCTCCACCAGATCGATCCCATCGCCTTCTCGTTCGGGCCGGTGAAGGTGCATTGGTACGGGCTGATGTATCTGGCCGGCTTCATCTCGGCCTGGTGGCTGGGCCGTCGCCGCATCCGCGCCGGGCGCCTGCCCGGGGTGAACGAGGACGGCTTCTCCGACCTGCTGTTCTACGCGATGCTCGGCGTGGTGCTGGGCGGGCGCATCGGCTACATGCTGTTCTACGCGTTGTCCGATTTCCTGGCCGACCCGCTGCTGATCTTCAAGGTGTGGGACGGCGGCATGAGCTTCCACGGTGGCCTGCTGGGCGTGCTGGCGGCCTGCCTGTGGTGGACGCGCAAGGCGCGCCTGCATTTCTTCGACACCGTCGATTTCATCGCGCCGCTGGTGCCGCTGGGCCTGGGCTTCGGCCGCATCGGCAATTTCGTCGGCGGCGAGTTGTGGGGCAAGTTGACCCACGCCGGCTGGGGCGTGATCTTTCCGCACGCGCCAGCGACGGACGGGGTGGCCAACGCACCCGCGCTGGAGAGTCTGATGAGCACCGCACAACTGCAGCAGCAGTACGCCGCAGGCCTGCTCGACCGCTATGCCCGCCATCCGTCGCAGCTGTACGAAGCAGTGCTGGAAGGGCTGGTGATGTTCGTGGTGCTGTGGACGTTCTCGATGAAGCCGCGTGCGCGTTATGCGGTGTCCGGCCTGTTCGCGTTGCTGTACGGCGTGTTCCGTTTCGCGGTGGAGTTCGTGCGGGTGCCGGATGCGCAGCTCGGCTACCTGGCGTTCCATTGGCTGACGCGCGGCCAGCAGTTGAGCATCCCGCTGATCCTGCTCGGCCTGTTCCTGCTGTGGCGCTCGCGCAGCGCGCCGGTGCTGCAGCCGGTGCCGCCGCCGGAGGTGGCCAAGTGAAGCCGTACCTGGAATTGCTGCAGCACGTGCTGGAGCGCGGCGCGGAGAAAGCCGACCGCACCGGCACCGGCACGCGCAGCGTGTTCGGCTGGCAGATGCGCTTCGATCTCAACGATGGCTTCCCCCTGGTCACCACCAAGAAGCTGCACCTGCGCTCGATCGTGCACGAGCTGCTGTGGTTCCTGAAGGGCGAGACCAACATCGCCTATCTGAAGGACAACAAGGTCAGCATCTGGGACGAGTGGGCCGATGCGCAGGGCGAACTTGGCCCGGTGTACGGCAAGCAGTGGCGGCGCTGGACCGGCGCCGACGGCCGCGAGATCGACCAGATGCAGTGGCTGGTGGACGAGATCAAGCGCAACCCGGATTCGCGGCGGCTGGTGATCAGCGCCTGGAACGTGGCCGAGTTGCCGCAGATGGCGCTGATGCCGTGCCACAGCCTGTTCCAGTTCTACGTGGTCGACGGCAAGCTCAGCTGCCAGCTGTACCAGCGCAGCGGCGACATCTTCCTGGGCGTGCCGTTCAACATCGCCAGCTACGCGCTGTTGACCCACATGGTGGCGCAGGCCACCGGCCTGGGCGTGGGCGATTTCGTGCACACGCTGGGCGACGCGCACCTGTATTCCAATCACTTCGCGCAGGCACGCGAGCAACTGGCGCGTACGCCGCGGCCGTTGCCGCAGTTGCGGCTGAACCCGGCGGTCACCGATCTGTTCGCCTTCACCTACGACGACATCGCCATCGAGGGCTACGACCCGCATCCGGCGATCAAGGCGCCGGTGGCGGTATGAGTAGCCGGGACTCGGGACCCGGGCCCCGGGACCCGGCAAAAGCACAAGCAGCGATATCGGGGCAGATGCGGAGCGACGAGTCCCGGGTCCCGGGTCCCGGGACCCGGATTTCCCTGATCGCGGCGCTGGATCGGGCCAATGCGATTGGTCGCGACAATGATTTGCCGTGGCGCTTGCCGGACGACCTGAAGCGGTTCAAGGCACTCACGCTCGGCAAGCCCGTGCTGATGGGGCGCAAGACCGCGCAGTCGCTGGGGCGCGCGCTGCCCGGGCGCTTGAACCTGGTGATGACGCGTTCGGGGCAGGTGCCGTTCGCGGACATGCAGCCGGTGGCGTCGCTGCAGGCGGCGCTCGACGCGGCGCGTGCAGCCGGCGCCTCGGAGCTGGCGGTGATCGGCGGCGGCGACATCTTCGCCCTGGCGCTGCCGTTGGCCGAGGTGCTGTACCTGACCCATGTCGACACCGTGGTCGACGGCGCCGATGCGCATTTCCCCGCGTTCGATCCGGCGCAGTGGGACGTAGTGGCGCGGCAGGCGCATCCGGCCGACGCGCGGCATGCGCTGGCCTTCGAGTTCGTGGATTACCGGCGCCGGCCTGGCGCGGTGTAAAGGCCCGCTCGCGGCGTTGACGCCATAGAGCCAGGAGCGTGTTGGGGCGACTTAGCCGCAACGGACGTTACACAGGGAAAGCCCGTCGCGGCTAAAGCCGCCCACAGGGTCTTGCGGCGAGCTTGCCGGGTGCACTGTGGGAGGGACTTCAGTCCTGACGCATGAAGGTTCCAAGTCGTTTTGTACTTCGCTCGTCGCGGCTGAAGCCGCTCCCACAGGTGCGGCGCTAGCCTTGTCGGAGGACTGTACTGGGACTTCAGTCCCGACGATGAAGGTGTCAGTCGGCTTTCGGCTTCGCTTGTCGCGACTGCATGACAGGCGACTCCCACACGTTCGTATGGCGATCTGGGGAATCAATCCTGTTCTGGCGCAGGCGCAGCGGGGGCCGGGCCACGGTGCGGCGCGCCACGCCGCCGCGGGGTGCCGCTGCGCGCCGCCGGCGGCGGTCCCTGCACCGGTCGGCCCGGGACCTGCACCACCTGCAGGTCCTCGCTGTCCAGGCGCAACGCAGTGAGCTTGCCGCCCCAGACCGCGCCGGTGTCGATCGCGTGCACACCCTGGGTGATGGTCAGGCCCAGCGTCGACCAGTGCCCGCAGACAATCTTCAGGTCGCGCTCGACCCGTCCCGGCACCTCGAACCACGGGTACAGGCCCTGCGCCTGGGTGCCGGGCGTGCCCTTTTCCTCGATCGCGATGCGCCCGCGCGGGGTGCAGTAGCGGGCGCGGGTGAACAGGTTGATGATCGCGCGCGAGCGGTCGTAGCCGGTCAGCCCCGGCGACCACGCCGGGCGGTCGCCGTACATGTTGCGGAACAGTTTGCGATAGCCGTTGCCATGCAGTTGCTGCTCGACCTCGCGTGCATGCTTCTCGGCCAGCGCGGTGGTCCACTTCGGCGCCAGGCCGGCGTGGATCATCATCCAGCCGAGCTCGCGGTCGGCGTGCAGCAGCTTCTGCATGCGCAGCCAGGTCAGCAGTTCGTCGCGGTCCTCGGCCAGCACGATGCGCTGCAGGTCCGGATTGACCTTGCGCTGTTCGTCCGGGCTGCGCTCGCCGATCGCCAGCAGCGACAGGTCGTGGTTGCCCAGCACCACCACGCTGTGTTCGCGCAGCGAGTGGACCAGGCGCAGGGTCTCCAGCGACTGTCCGCCGCGGTTGACCAGGTCGCCGCAGAACCACAGCCGGTCCACCGCCGGATCGAAGCGGATCTTTTCCAGCAACTGCTGGGTGATGTCGTAGCAACCCTGCAGGTCGCCGATGGCCCAGACCGCCATCAGTGCAGGGTCCGTGGCACGGACAGTACGAACGGCGCGATCGCGGCGATGAAGTGGGTGCCGTCGTCGGCCTCCATGTCGTAGTGGCCGCGCATCGTGCCGTGCTCGGTTTCCAGCACCAGCCCGGAGGTGTAGCGGAAATCCTCGCCCGGGCGCAGCCGCGGCTGTTCGCCGACCACGCCGTCGCCGTCCACGCGTTCGATGCGGCCGTTGCCGTCGGTGATCTCCCAGTGCCGGGCGATCAGCCGCGCGGCGACGCGGCCGCGGTTGTGGATGCGGATCGTGTAGGCGAACGTGTAGCGTCCGTCCTCCGGCGCCGATTGGTCGTCGAGGAATCGGGGCGACACTTCGACCTCGATTCGATAAGGGGCGTCATCGTTCATCCCCACAGTTTAGAGCGTGTTTTGCCGTTTGAGGCGAGATGCGTCAACGGTTGCCACTGCCAAGCCGCTGGCGCGTGGCAGTGGCCCTGGCTGCCGCGTGGGCGAGCCGCCTGGGTGGGCTTCTTGTTACGCGGACAGCGTCCAGCAGGACCGCCGTTAGCGGGGTGGCTCGTGTCGTGCGGATGGCCGCGCTGCGGCGTCGAGGCGGTGCCGTCGCCGCCATGCCTGCGACGCAGGCCAGCGCGATGCCTGCGCCGGGATGCAAGGTGCGGCGCGCGACGCTCGCGGAGGCGTTCGCAGCGCGCAGGCTGCGCTGCGCGGGACGTCCGCTCAGGCGTGCGCGAGGTTGGCCAGACGCACGAAGTCGGCGACCTCGAGCTGCTCGGCACGCGCATCCGGGCGCACGCCCGCGGCCTCGAACTGCGCGGCATCGCAGACGCCGTTCAAGGCGTTGCGCAGGGTCTTGCGGCGCTGCCCGAACGCGGCACGGACCACATCGGCGAAGCGCTTCGGATCGGCGATGCCCACCGTCTGCGGCGGGCGCGGCACCAGCCGCACCACCGCCGAATCCACCTTCGGCGGCGGCCGGAATGCGCCCGGCGGCACCACGAACAGCGAGGTCACCTCGCAGTAGGCCTGCAGCATCACGCTGAGCCGGCCGTAGACCTTGCTGCCGGGACCGGCGGCCATGCGGTCGACCACTTCCTTCTGCAGCATGAAGTGCATGTCGGCGATCGCAGCGGCGTGGTCCAGCGCATGGAACAGGATCGGCGAGGAGATGTTGTAGGGCAGGTTGCCGACCAGGCGGATGCGCGCGCCCTCGGCCAGGGCGGCGAAATCCACCGACAGCACGTCGCGGTTGAGGATGGTCAGTTCGCCGATGTCGGCCGCTGCCGCGGTCAGCGGCGCGATCAGGTCGCGGTCGAACTCGATCACGGTCAGCCGGCCGTGCCGGCGCAGCAGCGGGAACGTGATCGCGCCCTGGCCGGGACCGATCTCGACCAGCCGGTCGCCCGGCTTGGGGTCGACCGCGCGCACGATGCTGTCGATGTAGTGGCGGTCGCTGAGGAAGTGTTGGCCGAGAGATTTCTTGGCCGGGGCGCCGAAGCCGGAAGAGGAAGTCATGGCGGGCATTTTATCGGCATGCGCCGCGATGGCGCGCGCTGTACCTGCAGGAGCGGCTTCAGCCGCGACAGGACGCTATCGGGAATGCCCGGTCGCGGCTGAAGCCGCTCCTACGCAGACCCTTTTCGCGCAGCCAGCTGCGCACACAGCGCAGTGGCGGCGAACAGGCTGGATGGGTCGGCCACACCGCGGCCGGCCAGTTCCAGCGCGGTGCCGTGGTCGACCGCTACGCGCGGGTAGGGCAGGCCCAGGGTCAGGTTGACCGCCTGCTCGAACCCGCTGTACTTGAGCACCGGCAGGCCCTGGTCGTGGTACATCGCCAGCACCGCGTCCACGGTCGCCAGCTTCTGCGGCAGGAACGCGGTATCGGCTGGCAGCGGGCCGAGCAGACGCATGCCTTCAGCACGCAAGGTGTCCAGCACCGGCTGCATCACCTGGATTTCTTCGTGGCCCAGGTGCCCATCCTCGCCGGCATGCGGATTCAGCCCCAGCACCGCGATGGTCGGCGCGGCGATGCCGAATTCGTGGCGCAGCGCGGCTTCGGTAATGCGCAGGCTGCGTTCCAGCAGGACTGGCGTCAGCGCATCGGCGACCGCGCGCAGCGGCAGGTGGGTGGTGACCAGGGCCACGCGCACGATGGCATTGGCCAGCATCATCACCACCTCGCGGCCGGCGTGCTGGGCCAGCAGTTCGGTGGTGCCGGTGTAGGCGATGCCGCCGGCATTGATCGCGGCCTTGTGCACCGGGCCGGTGACCACGCCGTCCAGTTCGCCGTGCAGGCAGGCATCGGCGGCCTGGGTCAGCGCAGCGATCACCGCGGCCGCGTTAGCCGGTTCGGTCGCGCCGAAGCGGCTGGGCACGGCATTGGCGACCGTGCGCAGGCGCAGGTCGCCAGGGGCGAGGGCGGGGCTGGATTCGGGCAGCAGCTGCAGCGGCAGCGACAGCGCCGCCGCGGCGGCGCGCAAGGTGTCGGGATCGGCGAAGGCCAGGAGCTGGCAATCGTGACGCGGCTGTTGCGCCAGCCGCACGCACAGCTCCGGGCCGATCCCGCCCGGCTCGCCCGGCACCAGCGCGAGCGAGGGGCGCATGGATCAGGGCTTGGCGGCGGGCGCCGGCGCTGGCGTGGCCGCCGGCGTAGTGGCGGCGTCGGTGTTGCCCACGCGCAGGTCGACGTAGGCTTCGCCGCGCATTTCCTGCAGGAAGCGGTTGTATTCCTCTTCCAGCTTGCGGCGGCCGATGGTCTCGCGGACCTGGGCGCGCTGGGTGTCGCTGGTCACGTCGGTCTGGCGCTCGCCGACGCGCTGCACGATGTGCCAGCCGGCCTCGGTGCGGAACGGCTGCGACACCTGGCCATCCTGCAGGCCCGCGACCTGGTGGCCGAAGTCCGGACCGAACGCGTCGGCCGGGAACCAGCCCAGATCGCCGCCCTGGCTGCGGCTGTTGGTGTCTTCCGAGGCTTCCTTGGCCACGGCCTGGAAGTCGGCGCCGCCGGCGATGCGCGCACGCAGGGTCTCGATCTTGGCCTTGGCGGCCGCATCGGGCTGCGCGTCGTTGACCCGGATCAGGATGTGGCGGGCGTGGTACTCGGTGACGGTCTTCTTTTCCGGATTGGCCGAGGCGTCGCGCACTTCGACCA
The DNA here is from genome assembly GCF_014199855.1 of Xanthomonas sp. F1. Taxonomy (NCBI): domain Bacteria; kingdom Pseudomonadati; phylum Pseudomonadota; class Gammaproteobacteria; order Lysobacterales; family Lysobacteraceae; genus Xanthomonas; species Xanthomonas sp. F1. The sequence goes on from NZ_JACHOK010000003.1 coordinate 356,664, forward strand.
GCTTCAGCAACTGGAAGCCGCTGGGGCCGCGCAGCGGGCCGGCGACCTGGCCCGGCTTCATGTCGCGGATCAACTGCGCGAACGCGTTGGGGATCTCGTCCAGGCTGCGCCAGCCCAGATCGCCGCCTTCCAGCGCGTTGGGGCTGTCGGAATAGCGCACCGCGGCGGCGTTGAAGTCGATCTCGCCCTTGTCGATCAGGTTCTTGACCCCGTCGATCTTGCCCTGCGCGGTCTTGATCTGCTCGGCGGTGGCGCCTTCCGGCAGGCCGACCAGGATGTGCGCCAGGTGATACTGGGTGCCGGTGGTGGCCTGCTGTGCCAGCGCCGCGTCGACTTCGGCCTCGCTGACGTTGATGCGGCTCTGCGCGAAGCTCTGGCGCAGGCGCTGCACGGTGATCTCGTCGCGCACCGAGTTGCGGAAGTCGGTGTAGGACATGCCGTCGGCGGCCAGCTTCTTGCGCAGGCCGTCCACGTCGGTGCCGTTCTGCTGGGCGATGCTGGCGATGGCACGATTCAGCTCGTCGTCGCCGACGCGGATGCCGGTGCTGTTGGCGCGCGCGACCTGCAGCTTGACCAGGACCAGGCGCTCGAGCACCTGCCGTTGCAGCACGTTATCCGGCGGCAGCTGCGCCTCGCGGCCGGCATACTGCGCCTTCACGTTGCGCACGGCACGATCCAGCTCGCTCTGCAGCACGACATCCTCGTCGACCACCGCGGCGATGCGGTCCAGCGGTTGGGTTTGTTGCGCGGCGGCCGGAACGGACACGCCAGCGATCGCCATCAGAGCGGCGAGAAAAACAGAAAGGGTCTTGGTCATGGAATCTGGTTCGGATCGTAAGCGTCCGGATCGGTCGTGGTGTTGCTGGGCGGGACCAAGTACAGGTCGTCGCGGTTGTAGCCGAGAATAGCACGGCGCAGAACACGGTCCGTGTCCTGGCCCAGGGACGACAGGCCCTTGAGCACGAACTCGATCTGGAACGCGGTATCCAGCGCGCCGGTGCGGTTGCGCACATAGCGCCGCGCCAGCGCCCGCACGGCCAGGCAGCAACTGTCCCACTGCACGCCGAGGATGCTCTCCAGCGGCTTCTTGTCCATCAGCGAGTAGTAATGCCGCCCGACCAGGCTCCAGGTCGGATTGATCGGGTACAGGAACGACACATCGGCCTGTTCCAGCAGGTCGCGGCGGTAGCGGTAGCTGAGGTTGATGATGCCGTCGCCGGGCAGCAGGTAGCGGGTGCGGAAGCTGGCCAGGTCCTTGCGGTGGTACTTGGGATCCCACTGATAGGTGGCGCCCAGGTTCCAGCGGTCGTTGATCATGTAGTTGGCATCGGCCACCCAGGCCGACTTGCCCTGCTCGATGGTGGTGTCGCTGTCCGGCAGGCTGACCCGCGAATCGCTGAAATACAGGATCTGGCCGAGGCTGACCGACAGCTTCTCCTTGCCGTCGTCCTGGCGCAGCAGGCGCGAGCTCAGCGCCATGGTCAGCTGGTTGGCGTCGTTCTGGCGGTCGGCGCCGGTGTAGCGCGAGTCGCGGAACAGCTGGCCCCAGCTGAAGGTGAACTCGCGGGTATCGAAGATCGGCAGGTCGTTCTGGTCGCGGTACGGCGTGTACAGATAGAACAGCCGCGGTTCCAGGGTCTGCAGATAGTTGGTGTTGCCCCATTTGGTATCGCGGTCGAAGTACAGGCCCGCGTCGACGGTAGCGATCGGCAGGCTGCGCGAGGGCGTGGTGTCGCCGCCGAGCGTGGCCGCCAGGTCCTTGTCCAACTGGTAGGCGGTATAGCGCCAGGCCAGGGTCGGCTTGAGGAACCACGCGGCGCCGGCCAGCGGCATCGAGATGTAGGGCTTGAGGTCCAGGCGGCTGCCGCCAGGGCGTGGGGTGACCACGCCGGTGCGTTCGTAGGTGCCGTCGGTGGTCTTCTGGTGGATGTCGTCGTGCACGAAGCGCACGGCTTCGCTGTACAGGCCGGCTTCGAAGTAGTTGCCGAACGACTGGTCCCAGTTGAAGAAGGCGCGCGGCTGGCGGTTGTACGGCAGCGCGTCCTCGGTCAGGGTGTAGTCGGTCAGCTGCCAGCGGTCGGCCATCAGGCCGGCAGTCCAGGTCTCGCCTGTACCGTAGACGCCGATCGTGCTCTGGATGTTGGACACCGCATTGCCGAGCAGGCGGTTGGAGAAGTCTTCGGTATAGCGCTCGTCGCTGACCCAGGCCACCGAGGCGCGCGCCTGCCACTGGGAATTGATGTTGTGGTAGCCCTGGTAGCTGAAGCGGCCGCGATCCTTGTCGCGCAGCTTGTCGTCAGGCAGGTAGGCCGCCTGCAGTTCGCCCTTGCCGCCTTCGTAGAGATAGCGGAATTCGCTGCCCAGCATCAGGCCGCGCCGGGCCATGAAGCGCGGATACAGCGTGGCGTCGTAGTTGGGCGCCAGGTTCAGGTAGTACGGCTGGGTGTAGTCGAAGCCGTTGCGGCTGGACATGCCGATCGCCGGGAACAGGAAGCCGCTGGTGCGGCGATCGTCGATCGGGAACTTGAACCAGGGCGCATACAGGATCGGGAAGTTGTAGATCTTCAGGATCGCGTTGCGCGCGGTGCCGAACCCTTCGTCGTTGTCGACGTCGATTTCCGGCGCGTGCAGTTCCCATACCCGCTGCGAAGGGTCGCAGGTGGTGTAGGTGGAGCGGTGCATCTGCCCCAGCGCGCCCTGCAGGTCGACCGAGTCGGCCTTGCCGTTGCCGCGTCGGGCCAGCAGCTGGTAGCGGATGTTGGTGATCTTGTGGGTATCGGTGTCCTGATTGCCTTCGGCCCGGTCGGCGATCATGCGGATCGACGAATCCTGGTAGCGCACATGGCCCTCGGCAATGTAGTTGCCGGTCTCGGTGTCCACCCGCAGGCTGTCCGTCCCCATGAACTGGTCGCCGCGCTTGAGCGCGACGTTGCCGGTGTAGTTCGGGATGGTGGTGGTGCCCGACAGCTGGTCGCCTTCGATATTGGTCGGCTGCTGGTCGCGGTTCTGCGCGAGCTTGGGGTCCGGCTGCTGCGCGTCGTCGAACTTGGGCAGCACGTCCGGGGTCGGGCACAGGCCCCAGTTCGGCGGCTTTTCAGCCGCCACGGCCGGCAGGCAGAGGGCGATACTGAACGGAAGAGGGAGCAGGCGAAGGGTTCGGCGCACGCGCGTCAGGTATCGGGCGAAAACGGTCGCTAGCTTGCCCCATCCCGTGCATAGGGGCAATGAAGGCGTCCCGGGGCCGAGGGACGGGGTTCATCGGTGTCCAGGGTGTGCCATCGATTCCCGAGCACGCCGTGTGGCCTGGCCGACGGCGCCCAGCCACGGCGTGGCATTACCTGGGCTGGATGACGCGCCCTCAGCGCAGCGCGTCGACGTGGGCGACGCTGCCCTCGCGCAGGGCCTGCAGGTCGTAGCCGCCTTCCAGCAGGGACACCACCCGGCCGCGCGCATGCCGTTGCGCCACCGTGCGCAGTTCGGCAGTGATCCAGCCGAAGTCTTCGGTTTCCAGCATCAGATCGGCCAGCGGGTCGCGCATGTGCGCGTCGAAGCCGGCCGAGATCAGCAGCAGCTGCGGCTTGAACGCGTCCAGCAGCGGCAGCATCTGGTCGGCCCAGGTGTTGCGGAAGCGGAAGCCACCGCTGCCCGGCGGCAGCAATGCGTTGTGCAGATTGCCGACGCCGCGGTCGTGGACCCCGCCGGTGTGCGGGAACAGCCCGGACTGGTGGGTGCTGAGGTACTGCACCTTGGGTTCGCGCTCGAAGATCGCCTGGGTGCCGTTGCCGTGGTGCACGTCGAAATCGACGATGGCGATCCGCTCCAGCCCATGCGCGTCGCGGGCGTGGGCGGCAGCCACGGCCACGTTGTTGAACAGGCAGAAACCCATCGCGGTGTCGGCGGTGGCGTGGTGGCCGGGGGGGCGGACCGCGCAGAATGCGGTGTCCGTGACACCGTGCATCACCGCGTCCACCGCGGCCACGCCGGCGCCGGCGGCGCGCAGCGCGGCGGCGCGCGAACCGGGCGAGAGCACCGTGTCCACGTCGAGCATCTGCGGGCCGTCGAGGTCGGCCAGGACGCGATCGATCAGGTCGCGCTCATGGACCCGGGCCAGGTCGCCGAGCTTGGCCAGCGGCGCCTCGCGCCATTCCAGCGTGGGAAAGGCCTCGCGCAGCGCAGTGGTGACTGCCTCCAGGCGCTGCGGCCGTTCCGGATGCTCCAGTCCCGGCGCGTGACCCAGGCAGGCAGGATGGGTGTAGATCAGCATGCGTGGCCGCGGCCCGGGCGTCGCTCAGGCCTGGCGCCGGTCGTGGCGCCACAGCACTTCGCCGTGGCCGTCGGCCCGCGCCAGCACCCGCGCCAGCACGAACAGCAGGTCGGAGAGCCGGTTGAGGTAGCGCACCGCTTCCGGGCGCACCGCGTCCTGGCGCGACAGGGCCACGGTCTCGCGCTCGGCGCGGCGCACGATGGTGCGGGCCAGGTGGCAGCGCGCCGCGGCCTCGCCGCCGGCGGGCAGGATGAAATCCTGCAGCGGCGGCAGGGTGTCGTTGTAGCGGTCCAGGTGCCGTTCCAGTGCGTCGATGTCGGCGGCATGGATCGCGGCATGGCCGGGGATGCACAGCTCCCCGCCGAGATCGAACAACTGGTGCTGGATGGCGGTCAGCAGGTGCCGCACGTCTTCGGCCAGCGGGCAGGCCAGGACCACGCCGATCGCCGAGTTGGCCTCGTCCACGGTGCCGTAGGCGGCGACCCGCGCCGAGTCCTTGCCGACCCGGTTGCCGTCGCCCAGGCCGGTGCTGCCGTCGTCGCCGGTGCGGGTGTAGATCTTGGAGAGGCGGTTGCCCATCCCGGTCAGTGACCGACCGGCTGGCCGCGCTGGCCCAGCCGCGCCAGCTGCTCGACGCCGACCTGGATCGCCGCGGCCAGCGCCACGTACAGGCTGGCGCTGCCCAGGTAGGGCAGCAGCCAGTCGCTGTAGTTCTGCCACCAGCCGGCCAGGGTCGGGTTCGGCACGCTGCGGCTGACCCAGTAGAAACTGCCCTGCGCCAGCAGGTGGCACAGCGCCACCGCTACCAGCAGGCTGGCGGCGGCCAGGCCCAGCGTGCGCCAGTCGGCGCCGCGGTAGCGCCGCGCCAGCCAGGCGCCGCCCGCCCACAGCACGAAGTAGGCCGGGATCAGGCACCAGTAGGCTGGCGACACGCAGTAGTGCTGCCAGAAATCCAGGCCCTGGCCGCGGATGACCAGGTAGTCGACCAGCACCGCCAGCGCCATCAGCAGCGGGAACGCCCAGCGGGTCCAACTGCGCAGGTAGAAGCCGCCGACGAAGAAGACCGCCCACGACGCGTCCGGGATCGCCCCGAAGTGGTTGATGCGGGTAGCGGCCAGCAGCGCGGTCAACAGCAGCAGGGCGGGGAGGCGGTGGGCGGAAGGCGTCATGGCGGCGGGCACCGGGGCACGTAAGACCCTGGATTCTACTGGAAGCGCGGCGTGCGCGAGTGCCGCGCACCGGGCGGCCTGCGCAGCGCGAGCTGGGCGGTCGCGCTCACCGGGCAGACGGGTGCGGGCCGTATCATGGCCGGATGAGCAAACGACATGACGTAGTGATCGTCGGCGGCGGCCTGGTCGGTGCCAGCCTGGCCATCGCCCTGGACTGGCTGGGGATCGACGTGGGCCTGGTCGAGGCCGCACCGCCGGGCGCGTTGCCGCCGGTGTTCGACCAGCGCAACCTCAGCTTCGCCGCCGCCACCGTCAACGCGCTGGGCGCGCTCGGGGTGATGCAGCGGCTGCGCGCGCCGACCGGGCCGATCCGCCGCATCCACGTCAGCCGTGCCGGTGATTTCGGTCGGGTGCGGCTGGAGGCGGCCGACTACGGACGCGAGGCCTTCGGCCAGGTGGTGGTGGCGCGCGACTTCGGCGAGGCGTTGGAGGCCAGCCTGGCGGCAACGGTGCGACTGACCCGCTACCGCCCGGCGCAGTTCGTGGCGCTGGAGGCCGACATCGAAGAGGGCGTGCGCCGCCTGCGCATCGTGCGCGATGGCAGCGAGCAGGTCCTGCACACGCGCCTGCTGGTGGGTGCCGATGGCAGCGCCAGCGCGGTGCGCGAGGCCTTGGGCATCGCCGCGACGCGGCACGATTTCCAGCAGACCCTGTTCGTGGCGCGGGTGCGTGGCAGCCGCCAGCCCGACGGCACCGCCTACGAGCGGTTTCGCGACGACGGCCCGACCGCGTTGTTGCCGCGCGGCGACCGCCACTACGGCGCGATCCACGCGGTGGCCGCCGAAGACGCCGCGGCGGTGGCGGCGCTGGACGAGGGCGCCTGGCTGCAGCGCCTGCAGGATGCGCTGGGCTGGCGCGTCGGCCGCCTGCTGGGCAGCGGCGAGCGCAGCGCCTACCCGATCGTGCAGGTGCTGGCCGAGCGGCTGACCGACGCGCGCGCGGTGCTGCTGGGCAATGCCGCGCAAACCTTGCACCCGCTGGGCGCGCAGGGCTTCAACCTGGGCCTGCGCGATGCGCTGACCCTGGCCGAATTGATCGAGCGCGACGGCACCGACCCGGGCGCGCCGGCGCTGCTGCAGCAGTACGCGCAGCGCCGCGAGCAGGATCGCCAGCGCACGGTGACGTTCTCCGGCGGGCTGGCGCGACTGACCGCCAATCCGACCCCGCTGCTGCGCCCGCTGCGCAGCCTGGGCCTGCTGGCGGCGGCGCAGGCCGCGCCGCTGCAGTCGTTCCTGGTCGGCGGCGCGATGGGCTTCCGCGGCGACGTGCCGCAACTGTGCCGGGAGGCGCGCGCATGAGCCGGCGCGGCGTGCTGGATGTGGTGGTGGTCGGCGGCGGCGTGGTCGGCGCGGCCTGCGCGCTGGCCCTGGCTGGGGAAGGCCTGGCGGTGGCCCTGGTCGAGGGCCGCGAGCCGCCACGCTGGTCGGCCGACACGCCGGACCTGCGCGTGTACGCCTTTGCCCCGGACAACGTGGCGCTGCTGCAGGGTCTGGGCGTTTGGCCGCAGGTGCTGGCGCAGCGCGCTAGCGCGTACCGGCGCATGCGCGTGTGGGATGCCGGCGGCGGTGGCGAGCTGGCCTTCGACGCCGACGCCCTGGGCCGCGACCAGCTCGGCTGGATCGTCGAACACAACCTGCTGGTCGAACAGCTGTGGGCGGCGCTGCCGGCGGCCGGCGTGCAGGTGCATTGCCCGGCGCGGGTCGAGGCGCTGGAGCCCTCGGCCGAGCGCGCGCGCCTGCGCCTGGACGACGGCAGCCGCCTGGACGCGCGCCTGGCGATCGCCGCCGACGGCGCCGATTCCACGCTGCGCGGGCTGGCCGGACTGGACGCGCCGGCGCACGACTACGGCCAGCGCGGCGTGGTCGCCTTCGTGCAGACCGAACAACCGCACCAGGACACGGCCTGGCAGCGTTTCCTGCCGGGCGGGCCGCTGGCGTTCCTGCCGTTCGCCGACGGCCGCAGTTCGATCGTGTGGACCCTGCCCGAGGCCGAGGTGGCGCGGGTGCTGGCGCTGGACGATGCGGCGTTCGGCGCCGAACTGACCCAGGCCTTCGGCGCCCGCCTGGGCGCGGTGCGCGCGCTGTCGCCGCGGCTGGGATTCCCGCTGCGCCGGCAACTGGTGGAGGCCTACCAGCGCGGCCGCCTGCTGGTGCTGGGCGATGCCGCGCACGTGGTGCATCCGCTGGCCGGGCAGGGCGTCAACCTGGGCCTGCGCGACGTCGCCGCACTGGCGGCGCTGGTGCGGCAGGCGCAGGCGCAGCGGGTCGACTGGGCCGCGCCGCAGCGGCTGGCGCGCTGGGCGCGCGGCCGCCGCAGCGACAACACCGTGGCCGCCTATGGCTTCGATGCGATCAACCGCCTGTTCTCCAACGACGAGCTGCACCTGACTTTGCTGCGCGGGCCGCTGCTGGGCCTGGCCGGCAAGCTGCCGTTGTTGATGCACGGTTTCTGGAAGCGCGCGTCCGGCGTGTAGGCGCACGGGCCGGCCGGACGCGGCAGCCGCAGGATTTGACCACGCGCCGAGCGGCGCCCGTACCCTCATCCGCCCCTTCGGGGCACCTTCTCCCGGAGGGAGAAGGAAGAGCCAGCTTCGGCTGGTTTGCTTGAGCCCCTCTCCCCTCGGGAGAGGGGTTGGGGTGAGGGTAGGGCGCGAAGCGCCGCACGCAGGCCGCGCCCTGCCATGGAGGATGACGATGCAAGACGCGACACAGGCCGTGGATCTGTTGATTTCCCACAGCCAGCTGCAGCTGCGCGCCCGCGCCTTCGACGCCGCCGCCTGCCGCTGGGGGCCGCGCAATCTGGAGCAGGGGGCGATCCTGCATCGCGACTACGTGGTGTTCGATCCGTTGCCGGAGGACGCGTTCGGCGCACACGTGTACCTGACCCTGGCCACGGCGTTCGCGCCCGACCCGCGTGCGCAGCGGCGCATGCAGGTGCCGTTCCGGGTGAATGCGGACGCACGGGTGCAGGTGGCGTCTGCCGCCGAGGCCTTCGACGTGACGCTGGCGCTGCCGCCCGGCGACTACGCGCTGTACTACGAAGTGTGCGAAGGCGACGAAGAGGTGTATTACCGGCTCACCCTGGTACCGGCGACGCAGCCGGTGACGGCGTGCTATCTGCTGGACGATCCCTGGGGCGGGGCACAGGATGCGCCATTGCAGGAAGGAATGCTGTAGCCATCGTCAGCGCGGTGGGCGAGGCCGGGCGGCGGAGCGGCGCGGCTTGGTAGACCACACGCGCTGCGAGGAGATCGGGCCGATGCAGCGGCGCTGGCGGTGGCCGCTTGGGTGAGGCGGTTGCGCGATGCTGCGGCGCTCGCATTGCCGGTGTTTGCGATGTTGCTGCGCCAGAAAACAATCGCGCCGCGTGCGGCAGAAAGGCCGCAGGCGGCGCGTGTGGTGGAAAGGATGCGGGTCGGTCGACGCGTGGCTCGCGTCACGTGGACATCCAGCCTTGCAGGTCGGCCTTGCTCAGGCGGCCGTGGTGATGCACGTCGACGGCGTCGAACTCGGCGTACAGCGTCGGATCGGCCTTGGCCTCGGCGCGGCTGATGTAGCCGTCATGGTTGCGGTCGAGCTTGGCGAAATCGATGTGGTAGTCGCCGACGATCGAGTTGGGTTCGACCGAGGTGACGTTGATGATCTGGCCGTTCTGGTGGAGCGTCACTTCGTCCGGCGCCGACTGCGCCATGGCCAGCGCCGGCGCGGCAAGCAGCGCAAGCGCAAACGGGACGAGACGAGGAACGATGCGGTTCATGGCACGACTCCTGTTGCTGGGAAGGAGTCAAGAACATAGGCCCGGCCAAATTAATCGACACTAAAAAAATCGGGCATTCGCACGTGCGCGCAGGCGCCATTTAGCAAGCGTTTCCAATGCGTGCTCCAACGCGGCTCACGCCGCCACGGCGTCCGCCATGGCGGTGCCGGACGCACGTCGGCGCGGCTACAGCACGCTTCGCATGATCTGCTTACGCGACACGCAAGCCGGATGCAGCCTGCCTGTAGGAGCGGCTTCAGTCGCGACGGGTTTACCGGTAACGCCCCGTCGCGGCTGAAGCCGCTCCTACAGAATGCATACCGGCGTGATGCGAGACGCCCTACAGCCAGCCGGCCAGCTGCGCGCGGCTGAGACGGCCACTGTGGGAGGTGTCCAACGCGTCGAACTCGTCGGCCAGCGACGGATTGGCCTGCGCTTCGCTGCGGCTGATGGAGCCGTCGTGGTCGGTGTCCAGCGCCTCGAAGTCGATGCGATAGCTGCCGGCGACGCGGTCGGGCTGGATGCTGCGCACGGTCACCTGCGCTTCGCCGGGCGTGGCCGGCAACTGCACCTGGTGGGTCACCACGCCGTTGCTGAGCGGCTGCGCGCGCACGTTGACCGGCACGTCGCGCAGCGGCTCGGTGGTGGCGCTGGAGGTGGTGTTGAGGTTCTGCGCCGCGGCCGGCGCGGCGCAGGCGCACAGGCAGCAGAGCAGGACGAGGGAACGGCAGGGCATGGACACGACGGACTCCGGGACGACGATGGAATGATGGCCCCGGCGCTCAGCCGGGGATGAACGGAAACGCGAGCTTCAACAGGCCCTTCAGCCCGCCCTCGGCGGTGCTGGCGACGGCCTTGGCGCCGAGGCTGTTGAGCGCGCGGCGCACGTCCTCCCAGCGTAGCTTGCTCACGTCCTTCTTCAACAGATCGGCGACTTCCTCGGCGGTGGGTGCCAGCTTCTGCAGTTCGTGCGTCACCTTCTCCGGCTCCGGCTGCAGGTAGCCCCAGCGTTCGGCGATCTTCAGCAGGGTATCGAAGCGCACCGCCATCACGTCGCGGTTGCGCTCGTACACGGGCATGGCGCCGACGTCGACGATGGCCTGTTCGAAGCGCTGCTGGTCGTCGGGGTGTTCGATGCGGATCGCCAGGAAGCCGTCCTTCTTGCTGCGCTCGCTGACGTGCTTGGCCCCGGCGCGCAGGTTGTCCTCGGTGAGCACGGTGGCGACGATGCGCTGCAGTGCCGCCTCGTTGTCCTCGGGCACCAGCGCGCGCCAGCGCGCGTAGCCGTCGCGGCGCAGGCCCTTGACCTTGGCAGGGGTCACCCGCAGGCGCATCGCCACCGCGTTGTTGGAATCGCTGCGCGAGATCGCGCCGTCGCGTTCCAGCAACACGAAGATCAGCAGTTCCAGGTCGCGCTTGGTCAGCGACTGGAAACCCTGCAGCAGGGTCAGGCGCAGGAATTCGTCGGCGAAGCCGGCCGGGTTGTTCAGTTCGATCGGCTGCATGTGCGCGGCCCTCCAGTCAGTGCAGCCAGGATGCCAGGTGGCCATTGCGCGGGCTGAGACGCCGCTGCGATACGCATCCCATCAGCGTCCGTGCTCGCGCCCGGGGCGATCGCTGCGGAAGGTTTCGATCGCGCCGCGGTCCTGCAGGGTCACGTCGACATCGCGTCCGTCGGCGCCGCCGAAGGCCAGGTTGGTGGGCTTGCGGCCCTTGGTCGCGACCTCGTGCAGCAGCGTGCCGTCCGGCGCCAGCACGATCACCTTGCCGGCGTCGTAGCGGGCCACGTACAGGTTGCCGTCGACGTCGCAGCGCATGCCGTCCAGGCCGGCGTCGGCGAAGCTGGCGAACAGCCGCTTGTTGGATACGGCGCCGTCGGCCGCACGGTCGTAGACCCAGATCCGCCGCTGCACGCTCTCGTTGACGTACAGGCGCTTGCCGTCGGGGCTGACCTCGATGCCGTTGGTGGTGCCCATGCCGGTCTCGATCAGGTGCGCGCTGCGGTCGCGGTCGATGCGCCACAGCTGGCCGCCGTCGTGCTTCCAGTCGGGGTCGCTGGCGTACAGGGTGCCGTCCGGCGCCATCGCGATGTCGTTGGGCTGGAACGCGCCCGGTAGCGCGGCGTAGACCTCGATGCGCTTGCTGCGCAGGGCGATGCGCAGGATGCGGTGCCGGCCGTAGTCGGCCACGAGCATGCGCCCGCGGCGATCGAAGCGGATACCGTTGCCGATGCTGCCGTCGGGAAGATCCACGAACAGGCTCGCCTGCGCGTGGCCGTCGGCATCGCGCTGGACCCGGCCGATGCTGCCGTCGTGGGCGAAGTTGACCACGTACAGCGCACCGTCCGGGCCGGTGGCCGGGCCTTCGATCTTGTCGGTGAACACGCCATCGCCGACCAGGTCGCGGGCCTGGAACAGCGTCTCCTGCGCGCCGGCCGGGGCAGCCAGCAGCAGGGCGAGGGCGGCGAGCAGTGGGCGGCAGCGCATCGGCGTCTCCGGGAAAAGCGGAGGCGGCAGTGTGCCAGAGGCCTCGGCGCATCGCGCGATGGCGCTCACAGTGCCGATGCCGCGCAAGCGGTTAGGGTGGAGAATCCTTCCGGTCGGAGTTGCGCATGGAGCCGTCCTCGCCGAATCGCCGCCGCCTGTTGCTGGCCGGCCTGTCCGCCGGTGCCGCTGGCCTGTTGGGGTCGCCGGCGTGGGGCGACACGCCGGCACGACGGCGCAAGCCGCTGGGCGTGGCCCTGGTCGGGCTGGGCGAGTACGCCAGCAGCCGTCTGGCACCGGGCCTCACCCTGACCAGGCACTGCCGCCTGGCCGGCATCGTCACCGGCTCGCCGCAGAAGATCCCGCCGTGGCAGGCGCGCTACCGCATCCCGGATCGCAACGTCTACAGCTACGACGACCTGGAGCGCATCGCCGACAACCCGGACATCGACGTCGTCTACGTGGTCACGCCGCCGCACCTGCACGCGCCGCTGAGCATCCGCGCCGCCGCCGCCGGCAAGCACGTGTGGTGCGAGAAGCCGATGGCGCTGCACGCCGAGCAGGCGCAGGCGATGATCGCGGCCTGCGCGCGCAACAAGGTGCGGCTGAGCATCGGCTACCGCATGCAGCACGAGCCCAATACCCGGCGCGTCATCGCCCTGGCCGGCGAACGCCCGTTCGGGGCGGTGCGCAGCGTGCGCGCGGAGGCGGGCTACACCGGCTATGGCGACACCGACCCGGCGCAGCGGCCATGGCGGTTGCGCTCGGAGTACGGCGGCGGCGCGATGTACGACATGGGCGTGTATCCGCTCAACGCGGCGCGCTACACGACCGGCGCCGAGCCGCTGGCGGTCAGTGCGCGGCGTTCCACGCAGCGGCCGGCGCTGTTCGACGAGGTCGACGAGCACATGCACTTCACCCTGGAATTCCCGCACGAGGTGACCGCCATCTGCGCTGCCAGCTTCGGCCGCACCATGAACCTGTTGCGCGCCGAGTGCGCGAACGGCTGGTACGAACTGGCGCCGTTCCAGGCCTACGACGGCGTGCGCGGCCGGACCAGCGATGGCCGTCTGTTCGATGCGCGGGTGCGGCACCAGCAGGCGCTGCAGATGGACGAGGACGCGCTGGCGATCCTGCAGGGCACGCCGCTGCGGGTGCCCGGCGAAGAAGGCCTGCGCGACATCCGCATCGTCGAGGCGATCCAGCGCTCGGCGCGTGCGGATGGGGCGCGGATCGTGCTGTAGCGCGGTGACGTCGTCGCGTCTGCGTGAGTCTTTGGCGGAGTCAACTGTCATGCAGCGGCGATGGCAGGAGGCGCGTAAGGGGCGCGGTCGTGTGCGATGGCGTTGCGCCAGCGCAGGAACGTGTGCCTGCAGGCTTCCGTCGCGAGGAGCCAAGCCCAATGCCGCCTGGCACCTTCCGTCGTCGGGACTGAAGTCCCTCCCACAAGAGGCCCCAGCCCATTGCTTGTGGGAGAGACTCCAGTCGCGACGGGCGTTGCCGGTGTAGCCCCGTCGCGACGGAAGGACGCTTCTGACAAGCCCCGAAACCCGACCCGGATCATTCGCAAGCGACGGATTTGTCTCGCCCGCAAGTTTTGAAGTCCAGGTTGTCAGAGGTGCCCAGAAGCCGCTCCCACAGGGAGTGGGCTGGACCATCCTTGTGGGAGGGACTTCAGTCCCGACGACCGAGAGTGTCAGTCGGCTTTCGGCTTCGCTTGTCGCGGCTGCATGACAGTTGACTCCCGCAAGGGCGGGCGCGGCGATCCGCTCAGCCCGGGATCGCCAGCACCGTGATCTCTTCGCGGTCGTGGTAGAGCTGCTTGGCGCGCAGCTGCAGCGGGCGTTCGGCGCGCTCGGCGAACAGGTCCAGGCACAGCCGGGTCTCGTCCCAGCGCTTCTTCATCGGCAGCTTCAGGTTGAAGATCGCGTGCCGGCACCAGCCCTCGCGGAACCAGGTGGCCATGCGCTCGGCGACGCGGCGCGGTTGCTCGACCATGTCGCAGACCATCCAGTCCAGCGGCTGCGGCGGTTTCCAGTGGAAGCCGTCGGCACGCAGGTGGTCGACCAGGCCGCTGTCGAGCACGTGCTGGCGCAGCGGGCCGTTGTCCACACTGGTCACGTGCAGATGCTGGCGGGTCAGGACCCAGGTCCAGCCGCCGGGGGCGGCGCCGAGGTCGGCGGCGCGCATGCCCGGGCGCAGCAGCGTCTCGCGCTCGTGCGGGGTCAGCAGCGCCAGCAGCGCTTCCTCCAGTTTCAGAGCCGAGCGCGAGGGCGCCTCGGGCAGCAGGCGCAGGCGCGGGATGCCCAGTGGCCACGGCGCGGCCTCGCCGGGCTGGGCCACGCCCAGCAGCGCGTGGTCGCCGGCGACGAACAGGACGTGCAGCCGCGGCAGCCGCGGGTCGTCCTTTGGCGTGAGCAGGCCGGCCTTGCGCAGCGCCGGACGCAGCGCGTTGCCGAAGCTGCGCGCGAGTCCGGCCAAGGGCTTGGCCGTGTCCGAATCCGGATGCTCCACCCACACATCGCCGAGCCTGGGCAGGCCCTGCAATGCCTCCAGCATCGGCGCGATGCGATCGGCCGGGTCCAGCCCGCGCAACTCGGCGATCAGCGCCAACGTCTGGCGGGCGAACACCAGCGAGCGCCAAGGCAGCGCCTCGGCCACCCCCGCGTCCTCGCAGGCGAAGACCGCGTAGGCTTCGTTGCGCTGGGTGCGGGCATAGCCGGCCAGCCCGGCGTCGGCCGCGCGCTGGGTCAGTTCGGCCGCCAGCTCCGGCTCGAAGCCCTGGCGGCAATAGCACAACAGGCCGATGGTCTTCATGGGCGCCCGCCCACGAAGCGGCGCGATCCGGTCGGAGTGTGCCCGCTCATCGGTCGGGCGCCTGCAGTGCCAGGCGCATGAGGATCTGATCCTCGTATCGGCCATCCCGGCGGATGGCGCGCGGCTCGACCCCATAGACGCGGAAGCCGGCCATCTCGTACAGGCCACGGGCCGGCAGATTGTGGCGACCACGGTCAGCAGCAAGGCGTCGATGCCGGCGCTGCGCGCCTGCTCGATCAGCTGCGACAGCAGGCGGCCGGCGATGCCTTGCCGGCGATGCGAGGCCATCACGACCACGCTGCGCACTTCGGCGACGTGGCGCCGCGTGCGCCTCGACAACCGCACGCCGCGCATGAAGCCCACCAGCCGTTGGCCATCGAACGCGCCGATATAGTGGATGTCGGCGTCGGTCAGTTCGGCCTCGAACTGCGCCAGCGGCGTCGCGTCGACCTCGGCCGCGGTCGTCATGAAGGCCTCGGGCGCTTCCTGCAACCCGGCCAGACGGCAGGCCTTCAGTGCGGATGCATCGGCGAGGGCCAAGCGCCGGAGCGTCACGTCCGGGGAGAGGACGGCTGGCGTCGTGTTCGCGGGCATCGAAGCGGCGGCCGTCAGTACTGCGGGCCGTGCTGGCCGTAGTGGGCCAGCACCGCGCGTGCGTCGTCGCGGTGCAGGTCGCGCACCACATCGATGCCGCGCTTGTTGAGTTCGCCGACCCAGTCGGCCGGCAGCGGGCCTTCGTCGAATTCGGTCAGCGATTCGACGTCCTCGGCGCGTGCGCCGATCAGCAGCCGGTCGATGCCGGCCCACACCGTGGCGCCGAAGCACTGGCAACAGGGCTGGGACGAGGTGGCCAGGGTGACCGGGCCGGGCAGGGCCGCGTTGAGGCGGAAGTTCTGGACGCGCTGCTGGGCCAGCATGTAGGCCATGTTTTCGGCATGGGCCAGCGAAGTGTTGTGCGGCACCACGCGATTGACGCCGACCGAGACGATGCGGTCGCCGTCGAACACCACCGCACCGAACGGACCGCCGCTGCCGTGCTCGACATTCATCCGCGACAGCGCGATGGCCAGCGCGACCTTGTCGGCGTCGCTGGCGTAGACCGCCTGCGGATCGACCGCCTCGTGGATCCAGGCGGGCAGGGTGAGGTGGACTTGCGCGTAGAGCATCAGCGGACGGGTTCGGCAGGCGGGGGGGCGCGCAGTGTATCGGCTTGGGCGGGGCGTGCGCTGCATTGCCCGGCCACGCAGGAACAGCCGGCGATGGCGCGCGAGCCGCACACGCTCATGCGCCCGCTGGCCTGGCACTGCGCCATCACCCCCTGCGGATCGGTGGGGCTGTCGCGGTTGACGCAGGCCGGCATCGCGCCGCAGCAGTTGCCGACGTTCTTGACCGTGCAGTCGGCATCGGTGCGGCAACTGCTGTCGACCTTGACCGGCAGGCCCGGCGCGGAGGCCGTCGGTGCGGGTGCCGGCTCCGCCGGCTTGGCGGTTTCGCTGCGCGCGCAGGCGCTGGACAGCAGCATGCCCGCGAGCAGGCACAGGGAGCACAGCAACGACGCGAAATGGCGGGACATGGCGACCTTCCGTGCGGTGGAGTGCGGCCATGGTAGCAATCCCCCGCGGCGCCGCCGGCTCAGCGGCGCACGACGGTCATCGCGTCGGCGCTTTCTTCCGCGATCCGCAGCGCGGTGCCGTCCAGCGCCTGGTGCAGCGCCTGGCGGATGCTGACCTGTCCCTTCACTGCGTTCACCGGCAGCGACGCGAGGCTGGGATCGCGGTATACGACCATGCAGCCGGTGGCGTGCGCCAGTTGCTGTGAGACCTCATCGAAGCGACCGGCCGGCAGGTCGTAGGCATGGTCGGGAACGGCGTCGCACTTGCCGGTCGCCGTGGGTGCGTTGGCGCTGGCGGCCGAATCCGATGTTGTGCCGGATGGGGCGGTGGAGGACGCGCAGCCGGCGAGGGCGATGGTCAGCGCGAGGGCGGGACAGCAACGGCGCAGGACGGTGTGCATGGCGCGATTCCCGTGGGAGGATCTGCGCCAGTCTAGGCAGCGCGGCTTAACCGGGCTTGGCTTCGTGCGCAGCGGGCTGCGGCCGCGCATGCACCAGTGTGCACCACAGCACACCGCCGAGCAGGCAGGCGATCGCCAACAGTTCCAGCGCGGTCGGCCAGCGTTGTTCCCAGAGGAAGCCGTACAGCAGCGCGAACACGGTCTCGAACACGATCATCTGCCCGACCAGGGTCAGCGGCAGCAACCGGCTGGCGTGGTTCCAGCAGGCGTTGCCGATCACCGAGGCGAACAGCGCCAGCACCAGCGCCATGCCCCAGAAGCGCATCCAGTCGTCGCCGGCGTGCACCGTGCCGGTCAGGGCGAAGGCCGGCAGCGCCAGCGTCAGGGCCAGCGCGCCGGTGACCACGCCGGTCAGCAGCGACCAGTCGCGGCCGGACAGGTCCGGGCGCCGCCGCAGCCAGCGCGCGTTCTTGATCGAATAGGCGGTCCAGCACGCCAGCGCGCCGACCGCACAGGCCAGGCCGGCCGCGCGCAGGCCGAGGCTGGCGGGAATATGCGGACGCGCCACGGCCAGGGTCTGTGCCGCGACCAGCGCCACCCCGAGCACGCACAGCGCGCAGGGCGCGGCGAGCCGGCGCAACCGCACCGCGCCGGCCGCGCGCGAGCCGATCACGGTGACCGCCGCCGGCAGCAAGCCGATGATCAGCGCGGTGGCGGCGCCGCCGGCCCACTGCACGGCGCTGCCCAGCAGCACGTAGTAGACGATGTTGCCGAGCAGGCTCAGCCGCAGCAGCGCCCACCATTCGGCGGCACCCAACGGCGTGGTCGCGGCGCGCCAGCGCGGCAGCAGCACCAGCGCGGCGATGGCGCCATAGGCCAGGTAGCGCGAGATGGCCAGCTGCAGCGGCGAGAAGGCGCTCAGCAGTTGCGGGACCAGGAACACCAGGCCCCACAGCGCGCCCGCAGCCATGCCGCTGCCCACCCCTGCCCATAAACGTTCGCGCATGCGTTCCGGTTCCGTTGCAGCCGTTTCGCTCAGCATGCCGCCGGTGGCGGGCGTCGGCTTGTCCCAGACTCCTGTCCTGGCGCCGGGCGATGGCGGCGGCGGTAGGCCGCCGGCGTCTGTCCGGTGCTGCGCTTGAGCGCGCGGGTCAGTGCGCTCTGGTCGGCATAGCCGCTGTCCTGGGCCAGCGATGAGATCGGTCGGTCGCCGTGCGCCAGTTGCCGGCGCACCCAGTCCAGCCGCCGTGCCGCCACCCACTCCTGCGGCGTACGCCCCAGCGCGGCGCGAAACAGCGCGTGCAGGCGGCTTGGGCTCAGGTGCGCCAGCTGCGCCATGCGCCGCACCGGCCAGTCCTGGCAGGGCGCGGCTTCGATACGCCGGCACAGCGTCTGCAGCCGCTGCCAGCCGCGCGGCGCGGTGTCTGCCTGCAGCCAGGCCAGCACGGCGGCGCCGGCGTGGGCGTGTGCACGATCGAGGCCAGGACGCGGCGCCTGGGCGGCGAGCAGGTCTTGCAAGGGTGGGGGCAGGTCGAGGAAGGGCTGCCGCCGTAGGCGCTCAAGCGCGTCGTCGCCGAAGGCATCGGTGGCGCAATCGACGATCAGGAAGCGGTTGGCGTCCAGCGCGGACTGCGCATGCCGGGTGTGCGGTGCGACCACGGCGGCGCGGAAGCGGTCGAGATAGCCACCGCGGCCGTCCACTTCCAGTTCCAGCGTGCCGTGCAGCGGCAGCACCAGTTGCACGTGGCCATGCTGATGGGCGGCGCCGTCGCGGCCGTAGCTGCGCAGGCTCAGGGACGGGTCGGGGGACATGCCCATTACGCTAGCGCGCGAGTGGTGACGAGGGGAAGCGTGGGGATTGGGGATTGGGGATTGGGGATTTTCCGCGAGTGCGCGGCCTATGTAGCGCTTCTGACGAGAAAATCGGGACTCGGCGCACTCGGCGACTGCACTGTGGGAGGGGCTTCAGCCCCGACGGGCTTTACCGGTAAAGCCCGTCGGGGCTGAAGCCCCTCCCACAGTGCAATCGCAACCGCCCAGCACCCGTGAAAAAATCTCGAATCTCGAATCTCGAATCTCGAATCTCGAATCTGGAATCCCCAATCCCGGCTTTTACAGCCGTTGCTTCAGCCGCGACGCCTTTCCGATAAAGCGGCACGGCGAAAGCAGACCCCTGCAAGAAGCGGTCGCGCACGCAGCGATCCTGTGGGAGGGACTTCAGTCCCGACGCGATAGCGCCGAACCATGCGGCAGATGTCCCGAGCACGCCGCCCGCGGCCGATGCGCCGCCTTCCTCCGGTACGTCACCGGAGGATGGCATACGCCCTTGCTCAGCCGCCGCCCTGGCCGCCGCTCCAGGTGTCGCGCAGGGTCACGCTGCGGTTGAACACCGGCGCGTCGGCGCGGTGGTCGTAGCGGTCGGCGACGAAGTAGCCGGTGCGCTCGAACTGGAACGCTTGCTCCGGCGCGGCCTGGGCGGCGGCGGGTTCGACGTAGCCACGCACGCTGCGCTTGGAGTCGGGGTTGAGGTGATCGCGGTAGGTCTTGCCGTCGGACTCGTCGTCGGGCTTCTCCACCGAGAACAGGCGGTCGTACAGGCGGATCTCCGCCCCCACCGCGTGCGCGGCGCTGACCCAGTGGATGGTGCCCTTGACCTTGCGGTTGGCGCCTTCCATGCCCGGACGCGATTCCGGGTCCAGCCAGCCGCGCAGTTCCACGATCTCGCCGGCGGCGTTCTTGATCACCTCGTCGACGCGGGCGATGCCGGCGCCGCGCAGGCGCACTTCGCCGCCCGGGACCAGCCGCTTCCAGCCCTTGGGCGGGACTTCGGCGAAGTCCTCGCGCTCGATCCACAGTTCGCGCGAGAACGGCACCTCGCGCGTGCCGAAGCTGTCGTCCTTGGGATGGTTGGAGAAGGTCAACGTCTCGCTGTGGCCTTCCGGCAGGTTGCTCAGCACCAGCTTCAGCGGCTCGATCACCGCCATGCGCCGCGCGGCGTGCGCGTCCAGATCTTCGCGCAGGCAGCCTTCCAGCACCGAGAAATCGATCACCGAGTTCTGCTTGCTGATGCCGACGCGGTCGACCAGCAGGCGCAGCGCGGCCGGCGTGTAGCCGCGGCGGCGCAGGCCCTGCAGGGTATACATGCGCGGATCGTCCCAGCCGTCGACCAGGCCTTCGGCGACGAGCTGGGTCAGCTTGCGCTTGCTCATCACCGTGTAGTTGATGTTGAGCCGCGAGAACTCGATCTGCCGCGGCTTGGCCGCCTCGCGCGGCAGGCCCTTGTCCAGCAGTGGCTGCAGCAGCTCCGGGTGGCCGGCCAGGTCGACCTTGTCCACGCACCAGTCGTACAGCGGACGGTGGTCCTCGAACTCCAGCGTGCACAGCGAATGGGTGATGCCTTCCACCGAATCGCCGAGCGAATGCGCGAAGTCGTACATCGGGTAGATCGGCCAGGCATTGCCGGTGTTCTGGTGCTCGACGTGCTTGATCCGGTACAGCGCCGGATCGCGCAGGTTGATGTTGCCGCTGCCCATGTCGATCTTGGCGCGCAGGGTGCGTGCGCCATCCGGGAACTCGCCGGCGCGCATGCGCCGGAACAGGTCCAGGTTTTCCTCGACGCTACGGGTGCGGTACGGCGAGTCGCGGCCCGGCTCGGTGAGCGTGCCGCGGTACTCGCGCACCTGCTCGGCGGAGAGATCGCAGACGAAGGCGTGGCCGTCGCGGATCAGCTTCTCGGCGGCCAGGTAGTACACCTCGAAATAGTCCGAGGCGTGGCGCAGTTCGGCCCAGTCGAAGCCCAGCCAGCGCACGTCGTCCTGGATCGCGGCGACGAATTCGGGGTCTTCCTTGGCCGGATTGGTGTCGTCGAAGCGCAGGTTGCAGCGCCCGGCGAACTCGGCGGCGATGCCGAAATCCAGGCAGATCGCCTTGGCGTGGCCGATGTGCAGGTAGCCGTTGGGCTCGGGCGGGAAGCGGGTGCGGATGGCCGTGTGCTTGCCGCTGGCCAGGTCCTCGCGGACGATCTGGCGGATGAAGTCTTTCTTCTCGGCCGGGGCGGAGGCGTCGGTGGCGGGGGTGTCGGACATGCGCGCGTCAACAAATTGGGTGCGCAACAGTCTACTCGGGTCAACAATCGTTGACCCTATGTCGATGTTTGTCGACGCACAGGGGCTCCCGTCGGCTGGCTGCGACCCGCGTCCACGGCGTACTCTGCCGATCTCCCACTGCGAGAACGCGCCATGCCCTTGCCCTGCCTCGCCATCGGCGCCAAGCGCCCGTCCCCGGGCATGCGGTGCGCCTCGCTTGACGTCGCCAACGTCGCCGTACACGGCTGAGGAGCCGATCATGCAGATCGCCTACCGCGCCCAGCACCTGATCGATGCGCACCTGGCCAAGCACGCGCTGGAGGACGCCGGGATCACCGCCTTCGTGTTCGGCGAGGCCCTGCTCGGCGGCGCCGGCGAACTGCCGTTCGGCGTGGTCCAGGTCTGCGTGGCCGACGAACTGCTGGAAAAGGCCCAGGAAGTGCTGATGACGCTGGGCCTGGGCGGGCAGGTGACACGGGCGATGTAGGTTGGTTGCCGGGATTGGGGAGTCGGGATTGGGGATTCGTAACGGCAAGCACTCCCGCTTCTACGAATCCCCAATCCCCAATCCCGAATCTCCGCCTCTCGTCGACCACCCCGGTGGCGCGGCATCCGCCACGGCCAGCGCACGCAGGCGCTTGAACAGCACCACGGTCTCGGCCACGTTCCAGACCCGCAGGGCGACTTCGAAGGTGTCCAGCGGCTTGGTCAGGAAGTCCTTGGCGCCCAGGCCGAGAGCGCGGTGGCGGGCGCTGCGGCTGGGGTCGGCGGTGAGCACGATCACCGGCAGGAAGCTGGACGGGTCCGCCAGCCGCGCCAGTTGCTCCAGGATCGCGTAGCCGTCCAGCTCCGGCATCATCAGGTCGAGCAGGATCAGGTCCGGCGCGAACGCCGCCACCAGGCCCAGCACCCGTTGCGGGTCGGTGGTCGCCACCACCTGGCGGAAGCCCTCGCGCTGCAGCAGTTCCTCCAGCAGGCGGACGTTGGCCGGTTCGTCGTCGACGATCAGGATGCGCGCGGCGAGGACATCGTTGCGGGTCATGCGAGGTGCCGGTCCAGAACGGAGAAGAAGTCGGCCACGTCCAGTGGCTTGGTCAGGTAGGCGCGCACCGGTGCGCCCTGCACGCGGGCCAGCGTGGTCGCGGTGGCATCGGCGCTGATCACCACCACCGGGATCGCCGCGGTGTGCGGCTGCGCGCGCAGCGCCTGCAGCAACTCCTCGCCGTTGCCGTCGCTCAGGTGCAGGTCGAGCAGGATCAGGTCGGGCGTGGCCTGCTGCAGATGCGCGTGCGCCTGCGCCAGGCTGGCGGCCTCGTGCAGGCGCCAGTGCGGGCGGCGCTCGACCAGGGTGCGGATCAGCGCCTGGTTGGAGGGGTTGTCCTCGACGCTCAGCAACTGGCGATGTCCCCCGCCTGCCGTCGTCGTCGCCACGACCGCATCCGGCAGTGCCGCCGTTTGCGGCCGGTCCAGCGGGAGCGCGATCGTGAAGCGCGATCCCTCCGGGCCGCTGTCCACGGCGATGCGCCCGCCCATCGCCTCGGTCAGGCGCTTGCTCAGCGCCAGGCCCAGGCCGGTGCCCTCGATCGCCGAGCGCTCGGCGCCGAGCCGCTCGAACGGGGTGAACAACCGCTGCACCTGCGCCGGCGACAGGCCGTGGCCCTGGTCGTGCACGGTCAGGGCCAGGGACTGGCCTTCGGGCACCGCGCTTACCCACACCGCGCCACTCGGGCGGTTGAACTTGATCGCGTTGGACAGCAGGTTGATCAGCACCTGGCGCAGCCGCTGCGGATCGGCGCGCACGGTCCACTCCGGCGGCAACTGCGGCGGCCGCAGCACGATGCCGCGCGCCTGCGCCTCCGGCGCGACCAGGCCCAGCGCTTCCTCCAGGGCGGTGCGCACCGGCACCGGGCGCGGGCTCAGGTCGAGCTGGTCGGCCTCGATGCGGGCGATGTCCAGCAACTCGGTGATCAGCCCCAGCAGGTGCCGGCCGGCGCCGAGGATGTGCTGCAGGTGGTCGCGTTGCGCCGCGCCCGGCAGGTCCATCTCCAGCACCTGCGCATAGCCGAGGATGGCGTTGAGCGGAGTGCGCAGTTCGTGGCTGCTGCGCGAGAGGAATTCGGTCTTGGCGCGGTTGGCGCTCTCGGCCTCGCGGCGCGCCGACTGCGCTTCCTCGGCGCGTGCGGCGAGCAGGGTGCTGGCCTGCTGCAGGCGTTGCGCGACCTGGCCCAGTTCGTCGCCGGCCGGTGGCTGCGGCATCAGTGGCCGGCCGTCGCCGAGGCGGTCGGCATTGGCCGAGAGCTGGCGCAGGCGCCAGGACAGCGACGAGGCGAACCAGGCCACCGCCAGCACTGCGCCGAGCCCGCCCAGCATCGCCGCGCACAGGGTGATCAGCAGGTTGCGCTGGCGCAGCGCCTGCGCCTTGGCGGTGCGTACCTGCAACTGCGCGGTCTCGTAGTTGCGCAGCTCGCGCAGTTCCGCGCGCAGGATGTCGAGGGTGACCTTGCCCTCGCGCAACTGGCGGATCTCTTCCTCGCGGCTCAGGTCCGGCGCCAGCAGCCGCCGCCAGCCCTGCATCTTCTCCTCGAACAGCGGCTGGATGCGGGCGAAGCGCTGTGCCTGACGCGGGTCGGTGATGCGCTGCGACAGGCGCTGCACCACAGTCTTCAGCCGCGGCTCGGCGTCGCGGTACGGGGTCAGGAAGGCGTCCTGGCGCACCAGCCGGTAGCCGCGCACGCCGGCGGCGGTCTCGGCCAGCAAGGCATGTGCCTCGTGCAGGTCGCTGAGCAGCTGCAGGGTGCGGCGCACGTCGTTCTCGGCGGCGATGTTCTGCCGCTCGACGCTGTAGATCGCCACCAGCGCCGCCACCAGCAGCAACAGCGGCAGCGCCACCAGCGCCAGGCTCTTGCGGGTCAGCGGCCAGTCGTTCCAGCGCCGCGCCAGCGCCCTCACAGCGCCGCCCCGGCCTGCACCGCGACCACCGCGGCCTGGGTGCGGTCGGCCACCTGCAGCTTGTGCAGGATGCGCTCGACGTGGACCTTGGCGGTGCCGGCGCTGATGCCCAGTTCGGCGCCGAGCGCGGCATTGGTGAGCCCACGCGACAGCAGCGCCAGCACCTGTCGCTCGCGCGCGCTGAGCACGGCCAGGCGGTCGACCTGCGCCGGTTTGCGCCGCCGCGGCGCACGCGGCGGTTCGGTCGCCAGCGGCGCCAGCAACCCGGCGATCGCGGACAGGGCCTGCACGTCCTCCGGCGCCGGCACGGTGCGCACATCCCAGCCCAGGCACAGCGTGCCCAGCGGCACGCCGAGCACAGCGATCGGCAGGCACAGTTCGTCGGCCTCGGCGGCGGCATGGCCGCGCAGGCGCCAGGCATGCGCCGGTGCCTCGACGGCGACGCTGGCGCCGGGTGGCAGCGCATCGCCCTGGCTGGCCAGCACCAGGCGGCGCGCGCCGCGCAGGGCCAGCACCGCGGCGTGCGGTGCCGCCACCAGGGCACTGGCCGGCACGAGTGCGTGCGCGGCGGCCTGCGCGCCGTCGCCGGCCTCGCGCAGTGCCGCCGCGGCGGCGGCCACGGCCTGCCAGCGCGCGGCGTCGGCGGCGTCGCGGCGCAGCGCCTCACGCCACTGGCCTGCATTGGAGGGAGGGTGCACGGACGCGTCTCCGGTATGCCGAACGGCATATTCGAGGATATGCCGCCCGGCGGATTTTCCGCAAGCCGCGGCTGCCGATACTCGCTTCGCCCCGAGACGGCATCCCCTCAGCAAACGGAGACTTCCCATGCGTCGCATCCTGTTCGCCCTGGCACTGGGCCTGACCACCACCTCCACCGCGCTGGCCGCGCCGGCGATCCACTACGACGGCACGCCAGCGGCACCAGCCAGCAGCGCCGAACGCGAGATCGCCGGCCTGTTCGACCGCTGGAACGCGGCGCTGGCCACCGGCAACCCGCAGCGCGTGGCCGACCTGTACGCCCGCGACGGCGTGCTGCTGCCCACCGTGTCCAACCAGGTCCGTGCCAGCCGCGCCGAGATCGAGGACTACTTCAGCCACTTCCTCGCCGCCAAGCCGCGCGGTGCCATCAACTACCGCCAGGTGCGGCTGCTCGACGACGACAGCGCGGTCGACGCCGGCGTCTATACCTTCACCCTGAACAATCCCGACGGCAGCACCCGCCAGGTGCAGGCGCGCTACACCTTCGTCTACGAAAAGCGCGACGGGCGCTGGCTGATCATCAACCACCACAGCTCGGCGATGCCGGAGCCGGTCGCCGTGGCCACGGCCAACGCCGCAGCGAAGTGAGCGTCGTGCCTGTCACCGCCGCCGCGGTGGCCGGGCGCACTTGAAAGCGGACGCCGGCAGCGCCATCCACAAAGACATCGCCGTCGCTGCCAGGAGTCCGTGCCATGTTGGGAATCGGTGCCTTCAAGCAGCGCCTGCCGCGTCCGGGCGAAAGCCTGCCCGGACGCGCGCAGCCGCTGCCGCTGCACAACCGTCACTTCGTCAACGGCCATCCGTTGCGCGACGCCTTCGCCGGCCTGGAGCAGGTGCAGTTCGGCCTGGGCTGCTTCTGGGGCGCCGAGCGCAAGTTTTGGTCGCTGCCGGGCGTGTTCAGCACCGCGGTGGGCTACGCCGGCGGCGAGACGCCCAACGCCACCTATCGCGAGGTCTGCTCCGGGCAGACCGGCCACACCGAGGCGGTGCTGGTGGCGTTCGACCCGCAGACCGTGCGCTTCGGTCAACTGCTGCAGACCTTCTGGGAAAGCCACGACCCGACCCAGGGCATGCGCCAGGGTAACGACACCGGCACCCAGTACCGCTCGGCGATCTACTGCACCACCCAGGCGCAGTACGACGCGGCGCTGGCCAGCCGCGACGCCTACCAGCAGCGCCTGGACGCTGCCGGCTACGGCGCCATCACCACCGAGATCCGCTTCCCGGCGCCGCCGTTCTACTACGCCGAGGACGAGCATCAGCAGTACCTGGCGAAGAATCCAGGCGGCTACTGCGGCCTCGGCGGCACCGGGGTGAGTTGCCCGATCGGGCTGGAGGCCTGAACCGACGCGCGCCCTGACCGGGCGTGCGCGTCGATTACACGAACTCGGCCGCGAACATCTGCCGCATCTGCGCGATCTGCTCTTCGCGTTCGGGATGCAGCAGGCGCAGGCATGCCTCGGCGAAGCTGACCGGGCTGGTGCCGGGGGCGGTGATGAGGCCGCCGGCGCTGACCACGCGGCGGTCCTGGTAGTGCGCGCTGCCGGCATAGACGCCAGCGTGCTCGCGCAGGAAGGCTTCGGAATTGCTGGTGTGCGGGCGGGTATCGAGCAGGCCGGCGTAGGCCAGCGCCAGGGTCGCGCCGCAGATCGCCGCGACGCCGCGGCCAGCCTCCAGGCGCTGCTGCAACAAACCGCTCAGGCCCGGGATCTCGCCGGCCTGCCAGCGGTCGCTGCCGGGCAGCAGCCATAGGTCGGCGTCCAGCGGCGCCAGATCCGACAGTGCATAGGCGGGGTGCAGCTCCAGTCCGCCGATCGAGCCGACCGGCTTGCCGTCGATGCTGGCGATCTGGATCGTGTCGCCGAACCAGGCCCGCGCCGCCGGCAGGATGGTGCCGATCTCCCAATCCGCCACGCCATCCACCATCACCACTGCGATTGTCGCCATTGCCTTGCCTCTGCACTCGGGCGCGCAGCATAGCCCGGGAAAAGTTGCGGCCGTGCCAACGCCGTGTCGAAAGTGCCGCAGGTGATGTGCGCCGCACCTGCGCCTGTTTTCGGCGGTCGTGGGGGCGTTTGCCTTCGCGCTCGCGCGGCGCAACCGCGTGCAGACGTCATCGAATCGATCGGGAGACGGCAGAGAAACGGGTACTCGCTTTCCCCGATTCCCGTTTCCCTATTCCCGGCACCCAAGCGCAGCGTCACCGCGCTTGGGGTGCCGCACAACGCTCAGCCGACCAGCTTGTGCCGGATCGTGTCGCGCAGGGCCTGCAGGTCCTTGGCGAAGGTGTCGATGCCGCCGGCCAGCTTCTCGGTGGCCATCGGATCGGCGGCCAGGTCGTCGGCGAAGCGCTTGGCGTCGATCGGCTCGATCTTGGCGCCGTCGGCCTGGCCGGGCGAGAGCTTGCGCGGCAGCGGGCCGTGGTCGGCGTCGAGCTTCTCCAGCAGGTCCGGCGAGATGGTCAGGCGGTCGCAGCCGGCCAGCGCCTCGATCTGCGCGGTGGAACGGAACGAGGCGCCCATCACCACGGTTGGCGAGCCGCGGCGCTTGAATTCGTCGTAGACGCCGCGCACGAACTGCACGCCCGGGTCCTCGTCGATGGTCGCCGGGGTCTGGCCCTTGGCCACGTACCAGTCGAGGATGCGGCCGACGAACGGCGAGATCAGGAACACCCCGGCCTCGGCGCAGGCCAGCGCCTGGGTGCGGTTGAAGATCAGGGTCAGGTTGCAGTCGATGCCGTCCTGCTGCAGCTGCCGCGCCGCCTCGATGCCTTCCCAGGTCGCGGCGACCTTGATCAGGATGCGGTCCTTGGCGATGCCATGTTCGGCGTACATGGCGATGAACTTGTGCGCCTTGGCGATGGTGGCGGCGGTGTCGTGGGCCAGATCGGCGTCCACTTCGGTGGACACGCGGCCGGGCACCAGCGCGCTGAGCTTGGCGCCCACGCCGATGGTCAGGCGGTCGGCGATCTCGTCGACCAGGGCGGCGTGGTCGCCGTCCTGGCCGCGCGCCCAGGCCAGCGCCTCGTCGATCAGGTCGGCGTAGACCGGCAGGTCCAGCGCCTTCTTCACCAGGGTTGGGTTGGTGGTGCAGTCCACCGGCTTGAGCCGCTTGATCGCGTCGTAGTCGCCGGTATCGGCCACGACCACGGACAACTCGCGCAACTGGGCGAGCTTGGAGGGGGCGGAAGAGGTCATCGGTATCTCTCGGAAACGAGTGGGAAAACGCGTGGAAACAAGGATAGGGCCGCGCACGTTAACGCGCTGCGCGCGCGTTGTCGTCGTCGGCGCGCTGCACCGCGGTCACGCGCAGGCGCAGCGGGCGTCCGCCGGGCGCCTGCCAGTCGATGGACTGGCCCACGGCCAGGCCGAGCAGGGCGCTGCCGACCGGGGCCAGCACCGAGATGCGCGCATGCGCGGCATCGGCTTCGTGCGGGTAGACCAGGGTCAGTTGGTGGCGTTCGCCGTGCAGTTCGTCTTCGCATTCCACGCGGGAATGCATGGCGACGATGCCGGGAGGAAGTTGGTCCGGGGCCACGACGGCGGCGCGGTCCAGTTCTGCGCCCAGCGCGAGCGCGGCCGGGTGCTGGTGCAAGGCAGGAGAGTCGAGCAGGGCTTCCAGGCGCGCGAGGTCGCGGCTGGAGACGATCAACGAGGGCGGCAGGCCGCTGTGGTGTTGCGAGGTCATGGACAGGCTCCGGTTGGATGGCACAACGAACGGGGGGCGGCACCGCGCCGCCCCCCGTTCCCATTGTGCAAGCAAGCCGGCGCCGATGCGACGCCGCGGCCGGTGTCGGCCCGGCTCATCAGGCCACCTGGCGCGGCACCGGGCTCGGCAGCGAGGCCTGCGCCGGCAGCGCGAACAGCTCTTCGGGCAGCGCGCCGAACAGGTGCGCCAGTTGCTGCAGGAAGGCGCCCATCGCCGAGCTGCGCCGCCACAGCATGGCGATGCGTCGGCTCGGCCCGCCGTCGGGTGCGAACGGCAGCAGGCGCAGGTTCGGCGGATTGGCCACCGGCGGCTGCACCGCCAGCAGCGGCAACAGGGTCACGCCGACGTTGGCGGCGACCATCTGCCGCAGCGTTTCCAGGCTGGTGGCCTGGAACTCGGCTTTCTCCAGCGCGCCGGACAGGTGGCAGACGTCCAGCGCCTGGTCGCGCAGGCAGTGCCCGTCCTCGAGCAGCAGCAGGCGCTGCGCGTGCAGTTCGTCCATGGTCAGCGGCGTCGGCCGCCGCGCCAGCGGATGCTGCTCGGGCACCGCCAGCACGAACGGTTCCTCGAACAGGAATTCGGCGTGCAATTGCTCGTCGTGCAGCGGCAACGCCAGCAGCGCCGCGTCCAGCCGGCCTTCGCGCAGGCGGGTCAGCAGCACGTCGCTCTTCTCCTCGATCAGCAGCAGTTCCAACTGTGGGAAGCGCTCGCGGATGCGCGGAATCACGTGCGGCAGCAGGTACGGGCCGAGCGTGGGAAAGATGCCCAGGCGCACGGTGCCGGCTTCCGGATCCTGGCTGCGCCGCGCCGCCTCCTTCATCTGCTCGATCTCGGCGACGATGCCGCGCGCGCGGCTGGCCGCCTCGCGCCCGGCCGGGGTCAGCATGACCTTGCGCGGGGCGCGTTCGACCAGCGGCACGCCCAGTTCGTCCTCGAGCTTCTTGATCTGCGTGGACAGCGTCGGCTGGCTGACGAAGCATGCCGCGGCGGCGCGCCCGAAATGCTTGTGATCGGCCAGCGCCACCAGGTACTTCAGATCACGCAGGTTCATCGGCGGATTCCTTGAGACGCAGTGGCGGGAGGTGACGCGGAGTCACAGCATAGAGCGTGTGACGCACATGACGGCGAGACAGATGGGGCGTGCGCGGTGCGGGCCGCACGCCCTGGTCCCGCGCCGGCAGCGCGGCGCGGGACAGGTCAGGCCGCTTCGGCCACGCTGCCGCTGGCGACCGGTGCGCTGTGGCGGATCAGGTGGTCGAACGCGCTCAGCGCCGCCTTGGAGCCTTCGCCCATGGCGATGATGATCTGCTTGTACGGCACCGTGGTCACGTCGCCGGCGGCGAACACGCCCGGCAGCGAGGTCTGGCCACGGTCGTCGACCACGATCTCGCCGCGCGGCGACAGCGCCACCGTGCCCTGCAGCCATTCGGTGTTCGGCAACAGCCCGATCTGCACGAAGATGCCTTCCAGGGCCAGGCGATGCACATCGCCGCCGACGCGGTCCTTGTACACCAGGCCGGTGACCTTCTGACCGTCGCCCAGCACCTCGGTGCTCTGCGCGTTGACCAGGATGTCGACGTTGCCCAGGCTGCGCAGCTTGCGCTGCAGCACTTCGTCGGCGCGCAGCTTGCTGTCGAACTCGACCAGGGTGACGTGGCTGACGATGCCGGCCAGGTCGATCGCCGCTTCCACGCCGGAGTTGCCGCCGCCGATCACCGCCACGCGCTTGCCCTTGAACAGCGGGCCGTCGCAGTGCGGGCAGTAGGCCACGCCCTTGTTGCGGTACTGATCTTCGCCGGGCACGTTCATCTGCCGCCAGCGCGCGCCGGTGGACAGGATCACCGTGCGGCTCTTCAGCGAGGCGCCGTTGGCCAGCCTGACCTCGACCAGGCCGTCGGCCCCGGCCGGCACCAGCTGTTCGGCGCGCTGCAGGTTCATGATGTCCACGTCGTACTGGCGCACGTGCTGCTCGAGTGCCGCGGCCATCTTCGGGCCTTCGGTCTCCTGCACGGAGATGAAGTTCTCGATCGCCATGGTGTCCAGCACCTGGCCGCCGAAGCGCTCGGCCGCCACGCCGGTGCGGATGCCCTTGCGCGCGGCGTAGATCGCCGCCGCCGCGCCGGCCGGGCCACCGCCGACCACCAGCACGTCGAACGGCGCCTTGGCCGCGATCGCCGCCGCATCGCGCTTGGCCGCGCCGGTGTCGAGCTTGGCCACGATCTGCTCCAGGGTCATGCGGCCCTGGTCGAACACTTCGCCGTTGAGGTAGACGGTGGGCACCGACATGATCTGCCGCGCCTCGACCTCGTCCTGGAACAGTGCGCCGTCGATCGCCACGTGCTGGATGTTCGGGTTCAGCACCGCGGCCAGGTTCAGCGCCTGCACCACGTCCGGGCAGTTCTGGCAGGACAGCGAGAAATAGGTTTCGAAGCGGTACTCGCCGGGCAGGTTGCGCACCTGCTCGATCAGCTCGGCGGTGGCCTTGGACGGGTGGCCGCCGACCTGCAGCAGCGCCAGCACCAGCGAGGTGAACTCGTGGCCCATCGGCAGGCCGGCGAAACGCAGGTGGATGTCGTGGCCGGGGCTGTTCAGCGCGAACGAGGGCGCGCGCTCGCCGCTGTCGCGGTGCACGTCCAGGGTGATCTTGTCCGACAGCAGCACCAGGTCTTCGAGCAGGTCGAGCATCTCGCGCGACTTGGCGCCATCGTCCACCGATGCGGTGATGTGGATGGGCCGGACGACCCGCTCCAGGTAGGCCTTCAACTGGGTTTTCAGATCGGCATCCAACATGGCGGACTCCTGACGTTGGGCAAAGCGAGGGGAAAGCGAGCTGCCAAGACAGCGCGCTGCGAAGAGGGGAGGAGGGATGAACCGCAGCCGGCGCCGGCGGACGATGCCGGCTGCGGTTCACCCCCACCCCCGCCGCGAGGCGGAGATGGGAGCGAGGGCGGCTTAGATCTTGCCGACCAGGTCCAGCGACGGCTTCAGGGTCTTCTCGCCTTCCTTCCACTTGGCCGGGCACACCTCGCCCGGGTGGGAGGCGACGAACTGCGCGGCCTTGAGCTTGCGCAGGGTCTCGGTGACGTCGCGGGCGATCGCGTTGTCGTGGATCTCGAGGGTCTTGATCACGCCTTCCGGGTTGATCACGAAGGTGCCACGCAGGGCCAGGCCTTCTTCCTCGATGTGCACGCCGAAGGCGCGGGTCAGCTGGTGGGTCGGGTCGCCGACCAGCGGGAACTGGGCCTTGCCCACCGCCGGCGAGGTCTCGTGCCACACCTTGTGCGAGAAATGGGTGTCGGTGGTGACGATGTAGACCTCGGCGCCGATCTTCTGGAACTCGGCGTAATGCTCGGCGGCGTCTTCCACTTCGGTCGGGCAGTTGAAGGTGAAGGCGGCCGGCATGAAGATCAGCACCGACCACTTGCCCTTCAGATCCGCGTCGGTGACTTCGATGAATTCGCCGTTGCGATAGGCGTTGGCCTTGAACGGCTGGACCTGGGTGTTGATCAAAGACGACATGGAGTTTCCTCGTGGTTGCAATAGGGGTCGGGGGATGGAACGAGACTCATGATAGGGGGCGCCGATAGATTCCTCAAATCGATTGATGGAATTGAATAGATAGGTTTCTTCTATCGTTTCCCAAGCCTGGCTCTTTGCTGCACTGCCGCGCGATGGCGTCAGCCGCCCTTGGCGCATGGGCGTCGGTCCGTTCTACCACGTTGGCTTTTCCGTACTCGCTGCGTCATCGTGACACCGATGAATGCGCCTACTCCCGAGTCCCTGCTGCGCACGGCCTGCACCCAGGTCGAGCGTGCCGATGCCGAAATCCTGTTGCTCCATGCCTTGCAGCGCGACCGCGCGTGGCTATTCGCGCATGCCCGCGAGCCGCTGGCCGAGGATGTGGTGGATGGCTTCCAGGCGCTGCTGGCCCGGCGTGTCCAGGGCGAGCCGGTGGCCTACCTGACCGGCCGGCGTGGCTTCTGGACCCTGGACCTGGCGGTCGGACCGGCCACGCTGATCCCGCGCGCGGACACCGAGTGGCTGGTGGAACTGGCGCTGGAGCGGCTGGATGGGGCGCCGGACCGCCGCGTCGCCGACCTCGGCACCGGCAGCGGCGCGATCGCCCTGGCCCTGGCCAGCGAGCGGCCGCAGGCGCAGGTGACGGCCACCGACCTCAGTGCGGCCGCCCTGGCGGTGGCGCAGGCCAATGCGCACGCGCACGGCCTGGGCAACGTCACCTTCGCTCACGGCCCCTGGCTGGCGCCGCTGGCCGGCCAGCGCTTCGATCTGATCGCCAGCAACCCGCCATACATCGCCGCCGACGACCCGCATCTGCAGCAGGGCGACCTGCGCTACGAACCGGCCAGCGCGCTGGCCTCCGGCC
Organism: Xanthomonas sp. F1; assembly: GCF_014199855.1. Taxonomy (NCBI): domain Bacteria; kingdom Pseudomonadati; phylum Pseudomonadota; class Gammaproteobacteria; order Lysobacterales; family Lysobacteraceae; genus Xanthomonas; species Xanthomonas sp. F1. Next base: position 389,111 of record NZ_JACHOK010000003.1, read on the forward strand.
CCGATGGCCTGGACGACCTGCGCCGGATCGTCGCCGACGCACCGGCGCATCTGCTGCCCGGCGGCTGGCTGCTGCTGGAACACGGCTGGGACCAGGGCCCGGCGGTCCGCGCGCTGCTGGATGCGGCCGGCTTCGTGGAGGTGGCGACCCATCAGGACCTGGAAGCGCGCGACCGGGTCACGCTGGGGCAGTGGCCGCAGGATTGAGCGCGCGCGGCCGTCCTGGCGCACCTGTCGCGCGATGCCGCGGCCCGCGTCGGCACGCATCTGCACCGGCATGCCGCGGCCCGCGACCCCGCCGCGGCGCCGGCGCTGGGTAGAATCGCGGTTTTCCTGCAGGAGTCGCCATGCGCACGCTGTATCCCGAGATCGAGCCGTTCGACAGCGGCATGTTGCCGGTGGACGCACGCCATACTCTGTCCTACGAACAGTGCGGCAACCCGCAGGGAAAGCCGGTGGTGCTGCTGCATGGCGGCCCGGGCGGCGGCTGCAACGCCAAGATGCGCCGCTTCCACGACCCTGCCAAGTACCGCATCGTGCTGTTCGATCAGCGCGGCTCCGGCCGCTCCACGCCGCATGCCGACCTGGTCGACAACACCACCTGGGACCTGGTTGCCGACATCGAGCGGCTGCGCGCCCACCTGGGCATCGACCGTTGGCAGGTGTTCGGCGGCAGTTGGGGGTCGACCCTGGCGCTGGCCTACGCGCAGACGCATCCGGAGCGTGTGACCGAACTGGTGCTGCGCGGCATCTTCATGCTGCGCCGTTGGGAACTGGAGTGGTTCTACCAGGAGGGCGCCAGCCGCCTGTTCCCCGATGCCTGGGAGCATTACGTCTCCGCGATCCCACCGGTGGAGCGCGCCGACCTGATCTCCGCCTTCCACCGGCGCCTGACCAGCGACGACGAGGCCACCCGCCTGGCCGCGGCCAAGGCCTGGAGCGTGTGGGAAGGGGCGACCAGCTTCCTGCACGTGGATCCCGACTTCGTCGACAGCCATGAGGACCCGCACTTCGCGCTGGCCTTCGCCCGCATCGAGAACCACTACTTCGTCAACGGCGGCTTCTTCGAAGTCGAGGATCAGTTGCTGCGCGACGCGCACCGCATCGCCGACATCCCCGGGGTGATCGTGCACGGCCGCTACGACGTGGTCTGCCCGCTGGCTAACGCCTGGGACCTGGCCAAGGCCTGGCCGAAGGCGACGCTGCAGATCACGCCGGCCTCCGGCCATTCCGCGTTCGAGCCAGAGAACGTCGATGCGCTGGTGCGCGCCACCGACGGTTTCGCCTGAGCCGCGCGTCTGTGTAGCGCGTTCATGCCGGGGCGACGCTAGGCACGGTGGCGCCGTCCGCGGCGCGTCGTGGTTTCGCCTCAGCAGGCCAAGGCGCTGCCGGGTTCGCATCCGGCGGCCGCGACGTCTCCGGTCGGCGCGGGCCGCGCGCCGAGCTGGTCCTGCGTGGTCTGCTCGGTCCACACCACGAACGATTCGAGGACGTTGTCGCCGAAGGTGGTGCTGATCGCCACGTCGGCGGCGTCGCGGCCGCGCGCGATCAGCACGCGGCCGATGCGCGGCACGTTGTGGCGCGCATCGAAGGTGTACCAGCGCCCGTCGAGGAAGGCCTCGAACCAGCCGGAAAAGTCCATCGGTGCGTCCGAGACCGGCACGCCGATGTCGCCCAGATAGCCGGTGCAGTAGCGCGCCGGAATGTTCATGCAGCGGCATAGCGCGATGGCCGCATGTGCGAAGTCGCGGCACACGCCACGCCCTTCCTGCAACGCCTGCGCGGCACTCTTGGTGGCGCAGGCGTGGGCGTAGCCGAATTCGATCTGCGCATGCACGTAGTCGCAGATCGCCTGCACCCGCGCCCAGCCGGGCGGCGTGCCGCCGAACAGCTCCCAGGCCATGCCGCTGAGCAGGTCGGTCTCGCAGTAGCGGCTGCCGAGCAGGTACACCAGGGCAGCGTCGGGCAACTGCTCCACCGGCAACTGCGCAGCGCCGGGGTGCCACGCGTCCGGCAGGCCGCTGTCGCGCACCACCGCATCGGCGTGCAGGGTCAGGCCGCCGGCGGGCGCGTGCAGGCGCGTGCAGCGGTTGCCGAAGCCATCGCGATAGGTGTGCAACGGGGTCGCCGGCACGCTGTGCAAGGCGGTGGCGGCGACGATGTCGTCGCGGCGGCTGTCGTGGATGTCCAGCATCGCCAGCATCGGTGTCGCCTGCGCGAAGCGGTAGCGGATCTCGTAGCCGAGGCGGATGAGCATGGGGCGTCCGGTGCGGGGAGGGTTTCCGGCGCGGACCGGTCCAGCCCGAGCGTGCGCAGGCCGCGCTCAGCTTGGCGTGAAGGCAGGCGGCAGCCGATTCAGCATGCTGAGCGGCGCGACGGCCGGTGCATGCCGGATGGCCGCAGTGACGACGGCCGGTGTGGACCGCGGTGCAACGAGCGGCAGGCCCTGCGCCGCAGTGTCTGCAACGCATCGCGCTGATCGTTGCGAAAACGCTGACGCACCCTTGTTCGTCTTTTACGACCGAGCGAGGCACGTTGCGTAGATCGGTAGGAGCGGCTTCAGCCGCGACGGCTTTCCCTATAAGACCCGGTCGCGGCTGAAGCGCTCCTGCAGATGCGCTTGCCGTGGTGATGGGCGCCGTTCCAGCGCGGCGGCCCAGATTGGCGCTGGACTGCGCCGGCATCGCCGCTGGCGGCGCGCGCCGGCTTTCTCGCTTGCGCCTGGCGCTCAGCCCAGCGCCAGCAACTGCGGCTGCAATGCGGTGAAGATCCGCGCCAGCCGCTGCGCCCAGGCCTGCTGGCCGGCGGCGTCGGCGATCAGGTCCTGGCGGATCTCCAGTTCCACATGCGCCAGACCGCGGCCTTCGCCATGCACGGGCACCGCGTAGTCGCTGCTGTCGCTGACCGCATATGGCGCGTTGTCGCCGACCAGCAGGTCGTCTTCCGCGCGCAGCGCCTGCAGCAGGGCGTGGGCGAAGCGGGTGTCGCGGTGATACAGCACGCCGGCATGCCAGGGCCGCGGCACGCCGTCCATCGCCGGGGTGAAGCTGTGCATCATCACCAGCACGGTGGGCCGGGCGGCGACGCGGCGCGCGTCCAGTTCGGCGACGATGCGTGCGTGGTAGGGCGCATGCACGGCATCGATGCGCTGCTGCCGCTGCGCCGCCGTGAGAGCGGCGTTGCCCGGTACCACGGTGCGGTCGCTGACGGACGGGATCAGCGTCGGCGAGGCCAGCGGTCGGTTGCAGTCGATCAGCAGCCGCGAATAGGTCTGTTCGATCGCCCAGGCGTCGAGCAGCGCGGACAGCGCGCGGGTGGTGCCGGCGATACCGATGTCCCAGCCGATGTGCCGGTCCAGTTCCGCCTGCGCCAGGCCCAGGCCGTGCAGCGCGCGTGGCACCGCCTGCCCGGCGTGGTCGGCCAGCAGCACGAACGGCGAGGTGCCGTCCGCGTTGTGGACAGTGAAGACCGCAGGATCGTCCGTTCCCAGCAGCGGCGGCAGGTCGGACGCGTGCGGCTCAGACACGTGGCGTGCCGTCCAAGTGGTGTTCGATCATCCACAGGCCCGCCCACAGCTTTGCGTCCAGTGCGTAGCCTTCGCCCATCTTCTGCACCAGCCACGCGGCGGCGCGCGTGCGCGGCACCGAATGCACGGTGATGTCCTCGCTGGCGTCGCCACCGCCGTTGCCGACCTTGCGCAGCCCGCTGGCGCGGACGAAAGCGATCTTCTCGTTGCTGGCGCCGGCCGAGGTCGGGCCGATCAGCAGCACTTCGGCGTGGTCGGCGGTCCAGCCGGTTTCCTCTTCCAGTTCGCGCACCGCCGACACTTCGATCGATTCGCCGGCATCGATATCGCCGACCAGCCCGGCCGGCATCTCGATGGTGCGCGCCTGCAGCGGCACGCGGAACTGTTCGACGAACAGCACCTCGTCGCCCGGCGTGACCGCGACGATGATCGCGGCCAGGCCGCCGGCATGCACGCGCTCGGAATACTCCCAGGTGCCGCGCACGACCATGCGCTGGTACTTGCCTTCGTAGACGACGCGGGGCGGGGAATCGTGGCGGGGCATGGGCAGCTCGCAGGTAGCGGAGAAAGAAGGCGCGGTCGCGCGCGGCGCGGTCCGGCGATGCGGTGCAGTGTAGAGCGTGCGATGTACTTTTGATGTGCGCCAGGCGGCCCGCGGTTTGGGTGGGCGCTACGCCTGGGCGCCGTCGCGCGGTTTGCGCTGGCGTCGGCCACGGCAGGCCGTGCACAGTCGACGCATCGCGCCTCGACGAGCGCACCCGTTGCGACCGGCAGCGCTGCCGGCTCGCAGCGGCGAGGGCGGCGCTCAGCCGGTCGCCAACTCCAGGCCGGCGGCCTGCAGCAGCCGGCGCCGGGTCAGCGGCCCGAAGCGCAGCGCCTCGCACAGGCCGTGCAGCATGTCGGCATCGGCCACGCCGCGGGCGAACCCCGGCGCGGCGGTGTGCAGCGGCGCGTCCAGGGCGATGGTGGTCAGCTGTCGCCACAGCAGCGCGTGCTCGCGCTGTTCGCGCAGGCGCACCGCCATCTGCGCGGCGCCGCGCAGGCGCAGGAATGCCACTTCGTCGACCCGCGCCAGCAGCGTGTCCAGGTCGCCGAAATGCGCCAGCAGGATCGCCGCCGACTTGGCGCCGATGCCGGTGACGCCGGGAATGTTGTCGATCGCATCGCCGGTCAGCGCCAGGTAGTCGGCGATCTGGTGCGCATGCACGCCGTGGCGCGCCTTGACCCCGGCCGCACCCCAGCGCTGGCCGCGGCCGTAGTCCCACTGTTCGTCGAACTCCAGCAGCAACTGCGACAGGTCCTTGTCGGCGGAGACGATCACGCCGTGGAAGCCGTCGCCGCGCGCACGGTGCAGGGCGCTGCCGATCAGGTCGTCGGCCTCGTAATCGTGGTGCGCCAGTAAGCTCAGGCCCAGGGCCGCGCACAGCGCCTTGCAGTGCGCGAACTGGCGGCGCAGCGCATCCGGCGCCGGCGCGCGGTTGGCCTTGTAGGCGGCGTACAGGCGATGCCGGAAGCAGCTGTCCAGCGCTTCGTCGAAGGCGATCACGATGTGTTGCGGGCGTTCGCGCTCGAGCAGGTCGAGCAGGAAGCGGGCGAAACCATGTACCGCATTGGTCGGCCAGCCTTGCGCGTCCTGGAACTCGTCCGGGATCGAATGCCAGGCGCGGAACACATACAGACTGGCGTCGACCAGGTACAGCGGCCGCGACAGGGGCAGCCCTGCGTTCACGGCGTCCAGTCGCTGAGCAACGCACGCGGATCCGGCCGCTCGCGCTCGGGCGCGTCGAGGCGGGCGGTGCCGATGTGGATGAAGCCGGCGACGTGCTCGTGCTCGGCCAGGCCCAGTCGTGCGGTCACCGTTTCGTCATACGCCATCCAGCCGGTCAGCCACTGCGCGCCGAAGCCGTAGGCCTGCGCTGCCTGCAGCAGCGCGAAGCACACCGAACCGGCGGTCAGCCACTGTTCGATTTCCGGCACCTTGTGCCCGCGCTGCAGGCAGGCGATCACCGCGATCACCACCGGCGCATGCGCGAAGCGTTCGCGGTCCTTCTCCACCGCCGCCGGCGCGGCACCGGGGTCGCGCTGCAGGGTGCGCGCGGCGAGGATGTCGCCCAGCGCCAGGCGCGCCGGGCCGGCGATGCGCAGGAAGCGGAACGGCACCAGCTTTCCGTGATCGGGGACACGCACGGCCGATTGCAGCATGGCCAACAGCGTGTCCGCATCCGGTCCGGGCTCGCCGAGCTGCTTGGATGGCACCGAACGGCGTGCATCCAACGCTTGCAGCGAATGAATTGTGCGCATAGTCTCGATTCCGTGGGACGGGCGCGAAATTATAGTCGGGCGCTCGCAGGCGGCAGCGGATGCCGCGGTTACACGGACAATCACCTTGCGTTGCTGATCTGCCGCTAGCTTCCGAATTGACGTCGGTCTCACTGCTGCCTGCGTATCACACTGCCATGACCCTTGCTGAATACGCTGAAGAGTTGTCGCCCAGCCGCAACGCGGATCTGCTCGAGCAGGTCCGGGATGTGGTGTCGGTTCCGCTCGCCGGCGCGTTTGGCGAGGTGCTGGACGTGCTCGCCGAGGCGCTGTTCCGCATGGCCGAGCGCGCCGGCCCGACCCAGAACGACTATTTCGAGGCGATCCAGCTGCTGCGCCAGCAGCGCGAACCGATCGCCGCGCGTTTCCGTGCGCACCTGGCCCAGGCCTGGCAGGCGCTGGAAGCCGGCCGCCCGCTGTCGGTGGAGCGCAGCCTGGCGCGCGAGCGCGGCGACCTCAGCCTGGTCTCGGAACAGGAACTGGACGTGCGCCTGGCGGTGCGCAACCTGGCCGGGGCGATCCAGCACCGCTGGCGGCCCGAGCTGATGCGGCTGAACCGTTTCCTCGGCTTCATCGCCGGCGGCCAGCGCATCGATGCCGACAACAATCCGTTCGGCCCCGAGCACGTGGGTGCGGCGGTGTACGCGGCGCTGCACGGGCTGGTGCTGGCGCCGCAGGTGCAGCTGGCGATCGTCAAGATCTGCGAGCAGGAACTGCAGGAGCGCGTCGGCGAACTGTATGCGCAACTGGAGCAGCGCCTGAACGAGGTCGCGCGCGCCCGCGCGCTGCCGAGCGGACGCCCGCGCCGCCGGGCCATCCCGCGCCTGGGCGCGAGCGAGGACGAGGCGGCGCCGGACTGGATCAGCCGCTTCTTCGAGAACTGGGAAACCGCCGCACCGCTGTCGGCGGCGCAACGCCGTGCCGCGCGCGCACTGGACGCGCATGCGCGCAACGAGCAGGAGGTGCTGCCGCCGGCGTTGCGCGCGCTGCTGCACGAGGCGCAGCCGGACCCGGCGCCCGGCGATGGCCGGCGCTGCCTGTCGCCACGCGAGCTGCTGTCGGTGCTGTCGCTGCTGCAGACCATGCCGCTGGCCGGATTCGCCGCCGTCTGCGAGCACGGCGGCCCATCGGCGCAGGGTCTGCGCCGACAGATCGCCGGCGTCGGCGCCTCGCTCGGTCTGGACCCGGCGAGCACCTGCCTGGACCCGGCCGATGCGGACACGCTGGACCTGGTCGGCCTGCTGTTCGATGTGATGCTCGAGGAGTGCGTGCTGCAGCCGGCGCAGCGCGAACTGCTGGGCCAGATGCTGGTGCCGATGGCCAAGGTGGCCCTGATCGACGGGCGCCTGTTCGTGCGCGACGGACATCCGGCGCGGCGCCTGCTCAACCTGCTGGCCGACGCCTGCGACGGCAATGCCGGCAGCACCGGCCCGGAGCAGGCGCTGCTGGCGCAGGCACAGGCGGTGGTGGAGCGGGTGGTGCGCGATTTCGACGAGCACCTGGCCGTGTTCCTGGCGCTGGAAGCCGAATTCGGCAGCGCCTACGAGCAGTACCGGCGCCGGGTGGAGATCGCCGAACGCCGCGCGGCCGAATTGCAGCGGGCCGAAGAGCGCCGCGAGGTCGCCCGCCAGCGCGCCGCGCAGGCCGTGCACGAACTGCTGCAGCAGGCCGGCGACGACTTGACCCTGCCGCCGCCGATCGAGGCCTTCCTGCGCCAGTCCTGGTGCCAGTACGTGCAGCAGTCGGCCCTGCGCGACGATGGCCAGGGCAGTGCGCTCGCCGCGGCGCTGGCGCTGGGTGACGCGGTGCTGGCGCAGTGCCGCCAGGCCCAGACCGGCGCGGCGCCGGCAGAAGGCTGGTTGCGGCCGCAACACGCCGAGCTGACCCGGCTGTGGACCAGTGTCGGCCTGGACGCGGCGGCGGCCGAGGCTGCCTGGCAGTCCCTGCATACGGCGCTGGACGATCTGGCGCATGCGCGGCCGCTGCAGGCCGCGGCGCCCGTGACCAGCGTCGAAACGCCGGAGCCGCCTGCCGGCGAGACGGTGCCGGCGCTGCCGGAGCCGGCCCAGCCCACCGATTTCGACCACATCACCGCCGATTATTTCCGCACCCTGCCGCTGGGCACCTGGCTGGACTTCGTCGATCGCGAAGGTCGCGTGCAGCCCGGCAAGCTGACCTGGGTCAGTCCGATCTCGGCGCGGCTGCTGTTCGTCAACCGCCGCGGCGGGCGGCTGTGCGTCGCCTCGGCCGAGGCGCTGGCGGTGATGGCGCGGCTGGACCGGCTGCGCCTGCACCGCGACGACGATGCCTTCTACAGCGCCATGCAGGGCGTGGTCGACCGCCTGGAACGGGTGGCGGTCGCGGCCTGAGCGTGTGCGTATTCAGGCCGCGCTGCACGCGGGGTTACGCCGCCACGCACTACGATTCTGCTCGGGGTCACGTTCTGGAGCGAGAAATGCGTAGCCCATCACGGTCCATATTCAGCTACCTTGCCTACCATGCAGGAGCGGAAACAGGGGCCGCGTCTGTTCGTTCTCCACCACTCTCTTATCTGGCGCCGTCCATGGCGCGGAGCCGTCGCGCATGAGTTTCAGCCCCAGCCCGCACGCACACCCGGCGCGTGACCCGCGCCTGTTGACGCAGGCGCGCGAGGGCATGCTGCCGGTGCTGGGCCAGGCTTTTGCCGAGGCGCTGGCGCATTTCGACGACGTGCTGTTCGACCGCGCCGAGAGCGCCGGCGCGTCGCAGTTGCTGTTCCTGGACGGCATGCGCGAACTGCGGCGCCGCCGCGACGAGATCGCCGCGCGCTTCCGTGCACAGCTGCACACCGCCTGGGAGGCGCTGGAGGCCGGTGCGCCGCTGTCGGCCGAGGTCGCCCTGGCCGGCTATGGGCAAGGCCTGAGCCTGATCTCCGAACACGAGCTGGAATCGCGGCTGGCGGTGCGCAACCTGGCCAGCGTGCTGTTGCGCGAGTGGAAGCCGGTGCTGACCCGCATCGACCGCCGCCTGGGCTGGATCGCCGGCGGCTTGGGACTGGACGCGGACACCAACCCCGTCGGCCCCGAACACATCGGCGTGGCCGTGCATGCCGCGTTCTCCACCAGCGACCTGGCCCCGGAAGTGCGGCTGGTGCTGATCAAGCTGTGCGAGCGCGATTTCACTGCCGGGGTCGGCAAGCTCTACCAGGACCTCGACGACAGCCTCGCCCAGGCCGGAGTGATGCCGGAGATCTCGCGGCCACGCACGCCGCCGCCGCGCCGCGCGCCGCCGCCGCCGGAGCCGCGCGCGCCGCGCGAGGCCGGCTCTGCAGCCGATGCCGGCATCGGTGCCGAGCTCGGCGAGGACGAAGAACATTACGCGCCGGCCTGGGCCAACCGCTTCGTCAATCGCTGGGCCGAGCGCCGCGGCAGCCTGCAGGCCGGCGAGCGCTACGACGACGGCGAGGCGCGCCTGCCCGGCGGCAGCCAGGGCGTGTTGCTGGAGGCGCTGCACGAATTGCTGCAGCAGACCCGCAACGCGCGCGAAAGCGCCACCTCCGCGGCGACCGCGGCGGTCGGCCAGCAACGGCCGCTGAGCCAGCGCGAGATGATGTCGGTGCTGTCGCTGCTGCAGGCCACGCCCAGCGCCACGCTGCGCGCGGCGATCGGCGACGACAGCGAGTCGCTGGCGCAGCGGCTCAAGAGCGAGGTGCTGTCCAACGCCACCCAGTTCGGCGTGGACCCGGCGCATGCGCGGCTGGATCCGGTCGACGAGGACGCGATCGACCTGGTCGGCATGCTGTTCGACGTGATGCTCGACGAGCGCGACCTGGAGGGCCGTTCGCGCGAACTGATCGGCCGGCTGGTGGTGCCGTTCGTCAAGGTCGCGCTGCTGGACCGGCGCATGTTCGTGCAGAAGACCCATCCGGCGCGGCGCCTGCTCAATTCCCTGGCCGAGGCCTGCGAGGGCAATACCGGCGAAAGCCAGGCCGAGCGCGTGCTGATGGGCAAGGTCGAGGAGATCATCGACCGGCTGGTGGCCGACTTCAACGAGAACCTGGCGATCTTCCTGACCCTGGAAGAGGAGTTCCGCGATTTCCTGGCGCAGCACCGCCGCCGCATCGAGATCGCCGAGCGCCGCGCCGCCGAGACCCAGCGCGGCCAGGAGAAGCTGGAACTGGCGCGGCAGCGCGCCGAGGCCGAATTGCAGCTGCGCCTGCAGGGCCGGCAATTGCCGCAGGCGCTGCAGGACTTCCTGCGCCAGCCGTGGCAGCACCACCTGACCATGGCGATGCTGCGCGAAGGCGAGGGCGGCCCCGGCGTGCGCGATGCGCTTGCGCTGGCCGACGGCCTGCTCGAGGAAGCCGCCGAGGCGCAGCGGCACATCGTCGGCAAGCCCTGGCTGCAGGCCTGGCAGGGGGCGCTGCAGCGGGTCTTCGCCAGCGTCGGCCTGCATGCCGTGGCGGCCACGGCGGCGATCGATGCGCTGCACGACACGCTGCAGGCGGTAGCCGAACTGCGTCCGGAGCTGGAGCGGCCGCTGCCGGAACTGCCGCAGGTGGCGCTGCCGCAGCCGCCGGTGCAGGAGGCGCAACCGGTGGAGGTGGCGCCGCCGCAGACCATGGACGATTTCGACAACGCCGATGCCGACCGCTTTCGCGCGATGCCCATCGGCACCTGGCTGGATTTCGTCGACCGCGACGGCAAGATGCAGGCCGGCAAGCTGTCGTGGGTGAGTCCGATCTCCTCGCGGCTGTTGTTCGTCAACCGGCGCGGCGTGCGCTTCTGCGTGGCCTCGCCGGAAGAACTGGCGGTGATGGTGCGGTTGGGCCGGCTGCGCGCGCACGTCGACGACGGCGCCTTCGACAGCGCCATGCAGGGCGTCATCGACCGCCTGGATCCGCATAGCGCGACCTTGCACTGAGGGCACCGCCGCGGCGCGCGCGATCGCTGCCGTGGCGTTGCACGTGTCACGTGTTGCTCGGCTGCCGGTATCGGCGCCGTCAGCGCATCACTCACGACGCGTTTTTGGCGGCTGTTAGTCGATCTGCCATCGCGACTGTAGGAGCGGCTTCAGCCGCGACGGGCGTTCCCGATAACCTCTTCGAATGGAACCGCTCCTATCCGTGCGCCTTGCCTAGCGATGGGAGGCATCAACCGCAATCGGGTTTCCTCGCGCTGCCGTTCGCGGCTGAAGCCGCTCCTACACTCGACCCGCGTCGGCAATTTGCACTCGGGGTTGCGCGTTTTCCTTGCGAGCAGCGTCCTTCCCGACTCGGCCATGCGCCTGGCCGCATCGGCCCAGAACGCTCCTTCGCCGACGCGGCGCGCGGCGGGCGCCCTCGCGTTCGCGTCGCCCTCGCGCTTGGCCAACGACGCCGCTTGCTGGGCGGTCCGCCTCCACCTGGCGTGCAGACCCTGTAGCATCGGCGCGGACGACGGGCAAGGCACGGGGAATCGCATGGCAGTGCAGGTGCTGGTGGTGAAGGAATCGGCGCAGGGCGAACGCCGCGTGGCGGCCACGCCGGAGACGGTCAAGAAACTGGTCGCCCTGGGCGCGCAGGTGCAGGTCGAGCCGCAGGCCGGGGTCTCGGCCGGGTTCGTCGATGACGCGTATCTGGCCGCAGGCGCACAGCTGGCCGATGCGCAGAGCCCGGCGCAGGCGGATCTGGTGCTGTGCGTGCAGCCGCTGCCGGCGGTGGCGCTGGAGCAGCTCAAGGAGGGCGCCGGCGTGGTCGGCATCCTGCAGCCGCAGGCCGATCCGGCGCGCGCGGCGGCGCTGCAGGCGCGGCAGCTGGTCGCCTTCCCGCTGGAACGGTTGCCACGCACCACCCGCGCGCAGGCGATGGACGTGCTCAGTTCGCAGGCCGGCATGGCCGGCTACAAGGCGACCCTGATCGCCGCGCAGCTGGCGCCGCGCTTCTTCCCGATGCTGACCACCGCGGCGGGCACCATCCGCCCCTCCAAGGTGCTGATCGTCGGCGCCGGCGTGGCCGGCCTGCAGGCCATCGCCACCGCCAAGCGCCTGGGTGCACAGGTGGAAGGCTTCGACGTGCGCCCGGAAACCCGCGAGCAGATCGAATCGCTGGGCGGCAAGTTCCTCGACCTCGGAGTCAGCGCGTCGGGCGAGGGCGGCTATGCGCGGCAACTCACCGACGACGAACGCGCGGAGCAGCAGCGTCGGCTCGCCGAGCACCTGAAGGGCATCGACGTGGTGGTGTGCACCGCCGCGGTGCCGGGGCGGCCGGCACCGAAGATCCTCAGTGCGGCGATGGTCGCCGGCATGAAACCGGGCAGCGTGGTGGTCGACCTGGCCGCCGAGACCGGCGGCAACTGCGAACTGACCCGGCCGGGCGAAACCATCGAACACGTCGGCGTGACCATTGCCGGGCCGCTGGACTTGGCCAGCATGGGCGCGGTGCATGCCAGCGAGATGTACGCGCGCAACGTCTACAACTTCGTGGCCCTGTTCCTGAAGGATGGCGCGATCGCCTACGACTGGAACGACGAGTTGCTGGCGAAGACGCGCTGGACGGGGTGAGCGCGGACGCGACGGTCGGGCGTTAGCGGTTTCGGCGCGGATCTTGTCTCGCCGCGATCCCGCGCCTCGAGCTTGGTAGTGATGCGGCGCACGGGAACCGTACGCACCATGTCGACGTGGCCGATGTGCGCTTCTTGCGCGCCGAGGAAAGTACACCGTGGTGGTCAGTGGCCAGGGAGAGTTCCTCATCCGGACGCCGATTGCGGAGTTGCGCGCGCAGCTCGACCCCGCGCACTTCTGGCAGGTGCACCGTTCCACGCTGATCAATATCGCCTGGCTGGATGGCACGCGTCGCAACGAGGCCTGCCGCCTGTTCCTGCGCATGCGCGGGTACAGCGGCGAGCTGCCGGTGAGCCGGGCCTACGTCCACTTGTTCAAGGCGATGTAGGCCTGGGCCAGTGAGCGCGTCGCCCAGCGCCTCGCGATCTGCTTGCTCATGTAGGAGTGGCTTCAGCCGCGACGGGCGTTCCCGGTAACGCCCGTCGCGGCTGAAGCCGCTCCTACAGGGTGTCGCTGCGGCCGCTGGACGCCATTGCGTGGCACACGGCGAGGCGCCGTGCGCCATGCGCATCACGCTTCGACCGGTGCCGCCGTCCGCTTACCTGGAAGACTCCGGCAGTGGCCGGTCGTCCGGGCCGGCATTGGCACGGATCCAGGCGGCGCGTTGCGCCGGCGTCATCGCTTCCCAGCGGTCGCGCAGCGCCTTGCGCTGGTCCGGCGGCAGCGCGCGCATGCGGTCGAACAGCACGCGCGCCTCCTCGCGCTGCTGCGGGGTCATGTCTTCGTAGCGGCGAGCGCCCTTGCGCGCGCGGTCGCGCTGCTCCGGGGTCATCGACTGCCAACGCTGCGCATGCTCGAACATGCGCTGGCGTTGTTGCGGGGCATCGTTCCAGCGTTGGCGCAGGGGCGCGATCAGCAACTCGCGCTGTTGCGGGCTCAGATGCTCCCAGTCGGGCAGCGGTGGGCCGGTATCGTCGTCGCGGTCGGCCGCATTCGGCGGCGGCGGCCCGGGCGGCGGCGCGGCGAACACGGCCGGGGCGGCGCTGCCGGCCAGCAGCGCCAGGGCCAGGGAGAGACGGATCAGGCGAGTCATCGGGTTCATTCCATTGCCAGCGAGGTATCGGAGCCCAGCCACAGGTACAGGTCGGGATTTTCGTCCAGCATCGCGGTTGCGGCCTGGTCGGTGTCTGCACCCGCGCCGGCGCGCGCCGACGTGGTTGTGGCCGCAGTCGTGCCGGCAGCGACGCTGGCGGTGCTGGTCGGTACCGACGGTGCCGGGCGCAGCAGCAGGTGCACGCCCAACGCTGCACCGAGCAACGCCGGCACCGCCGCCAGCAGCCAGCCCCAGCGGCGGCCCGGCGCCGTGTGCGTCCGGCTGGCCTGCTGGCGCGCGGCGCGCAGCCGCGCCAGGGTCGACGCCGGCAGGGCCTGTAAACCGGTCTGGTGGACGGCACGCAGGCGCGCGTCGAAGTTCGCGGAGCGGGTGGAATCGGATGTCATCGGACGTCCTCCAGATGTTTCTGCAGCGCCTCGCGGGCGCGCGACAGATGGGTTTTCACCGAGCCTTCCGAGCAGCCCATCGCGCGTGCGGTGGTGGCCACGTCCAGCTCTTCCAGCACGCGCAGGGTGAAGGCCTCGCGCTGCCGCGCCGGCAGCGCGCGCAGCGCCGTCACCAGCCGCGCATGGGTCTGCCGGCGTTCGTGCTGCTCGGACGGATTGGGGCCGTCGTCGGCCCAGTCCGGCGGGCTGTCCGCCTCGCGTTCGCTGGTCGGCGCCCAGAAGCGCAGGCGGAAGTTGCGGCGGCGCTGCAGGTCGATGATGCGCCGGCGCAGGATGCTCCAGAACAGCGGTGTCCATTCCTGCGCCGGGCGCTCGCGGTAGGCTAGCAGCTTGATCATCGCGTCCTGCACCGCATCCAGCGCGTCTTCGCGCTGGCGCAGGCCGGCTTCGGCGAAGCGGAACGCGCGCGGTCCGATCTCGGCCAGGAACGCGTCCAGCGACGCCGGTAGTGGGCGCTGCGCGGTGTCGGCATCGGTCGACGGTGGTGCGAGGGCGGGCGTGCTCACCAGCACAGCTTAGCTTCCTGGCAGGGGGATACCGTGGTTAACGCGCCGCGGCGGCCGCGGTTGACCGGTCGGGCTCCGCGGGCCCGGTGGAATGGCACGGTGGCATCGCACAGCGGTTCAGCAGGCGGTTATGATGCGGCGGACGGGCGCGGCGCCCGGGAGAACGGTGCGATGAGCGACGGGTTCGTGGCCTTGTACATCTTCATGCTGGCGGCCATTGCCGGGCATGTGATCATCTCGCGGGTGCCGGTGATCCTGCACACCCCGCTGATGTCCGGTTCCAACTTCATCCACGGCATCGTCCTGATCGGCGCGATGGTGGTACTGGGTCATGCCGACACCACCCTGGAAAAAGCCATCGGCTTCGTCGCGGTGCTGCTCGGCGCCGGCAACGCCGCCGGCGGCTACGTGGTGACCGAGCGCATGCTGGACATGTTCAAGTCCAGCAAGCCGGACGCCGCCAAGACCAAGGCGAAGGATTGAATGCGCGATACCCGCGCATCGTCGCGGCGCTGGTCGCCGCCGTCCTGCTCGCGCTGCTGCTCGGCATCGCGCCGGGCGTTCTCTCCCACTTGCTGCCGCTCGGGCAGATGTCCTTCTTCGGAGCACGCCTGCTGATGGAACTGTTGCCGATCCTGATCAAGAGCAGCTACCTGGTCGCCGCCACCCTGTTCCTGCTCGGCCTGCAGCGCATGGCCTCGCCCAGGACCGCGCGCAGCGGCATCCGCTGGGCGGGTTTCGGCATGCTCTTGGCGACCGCCGCCACCTTCCTGCTGCCGGGCCTGCACAACCTGCCGCTGATCGTGCTGGCGATCGCGCTCGGCACCGCCGCGGCGTGGATTTCGGCCAAGAAGGTGGCGATCACCGATATGCCGCAGATGGTCGCGCTGTACAACGGCATGGGCGGCGGCTCGGCGGCGGCGATCGGCGCGGTGGAACTGCTGCGCTTCTCGTTCCTGATGCGTCGCGACACCACGCACTGGAGCGAGGCCGCGATCGCCGCGCTGGCCGCGCGCCAGCCGGATGCGACCACGCTGGCGCTGGCGGTGATCGGCTCGGCGATCGGTGCGGTGTCGCTGTCCGGCTCGATCATCGCCTGGGCCAAGCTCGACGGCCGCCTGGACAAGCGCGTCACCTTCCCCGCGCAGCAGGCGTTCAACCTGCTGGTGTGCGTGGCGATGCTGGGCGTGGGCGCCTGGGCGGCGATCAGCCTGAGTCCGCTGGCGATCGTGCTCTTCTTCGTGCTGGCGCTGGCCCTGGGCGTGCTGATGACGCTGCCGATCGGCGGTGCCGACATGCCGGTGGTGATCTCGTTGTACAACGCGTTCACCGGCCTGGCGGTGGCATTCGAGGGCTACGTGCTCGGCAACGAGGCGCTGATCATCGCCGGCATGATGGTCGGCGCGGCCGGCATCCTGTTGACCCGGTTGATGGCCAAGGCGATGAACCGGCCGATCCGCGGCGTGCTGTTCTCCAACTTCGGCGGCGGTGGCCAGGCGCAGGCGATCGCCGGCAGCCAGAAGCCGATCGAGGCCGGCGACGTGGCGGCGATGATGGCCTACGCCGAGCGCGTGGTGATCGTGCCGGGCTATGGCATGGCGGTGGCGCAGGCGCAGCACAAGATCTGGGAGCTGGCGCAGCGGCTGATCGAGCGCGGGGTCAAGGTCAAGTTCGCGATCCACCCGGTGGCCGGGCGCATGCCCGGGCACATGAACGTGCTGCTGGCCGAGGCCGGCGTGCCCTACGACCTGATCGCCGACATGGACGACATCAACCCCGAGTTCGCCAGCACCGACGTGTCGCTGGTGATCGGCGCCAACGACGTGGTCAACCCGGTCGCCAAGACCGACCCGGCCAGCCCGATCTACGGCATGCCGATCCTGGATGTGGTCAATTCCAGGAACGTCATCGTCATCAAGCGCGGCAAGGGCACCGGCTTCGCCGGCATCGAGAACGCGCTGTTCTACGCGGACAACACGCGCATGCTCTATGGCGATGGCGCCGAGGCGGCCGGCGCCCTGGTCAGCGAGCTGAAGGCGCTGGACGGTGGCGGGCACTGAGTGCCGCGGGCGTGACAGTGGGGCAGGGGCGGCGCTCTGGGACCTCCGGCTGTCGCGCTCAAGCAAGCCTCGGACAGCGATAGCAGGTGCGTTCCTAGGAGTCGTAGGAGCGGCTTTAGCCGCGAGGGGCGTTACCGGTAATGCCCCTCGCGGCTAAAGCCGCTCCTACGCAAGCAACGTCATGCGGCGAAAGCAGGGGGGTGGGAGGTGACCTGACGTCGCGGGCACAGCCGGCTTGTTCTCCCGTCTCCCGGCACGCGTGGCGTCTGCCACGGCCGCCTCAGCGCGCGCTGAAATACGCCGTGGCCACGCCGATGCCCAGCCACAGCAGATCGCCGGGACTGTTGGCCAGCAGGGTCAGGGTCCAGGCGTAGTGGGCGCCCATCTTCAGCGACGAATCCCAGACGTTCAGGCCCAGCCCCGCGCCCATCTGCGCGGCGGCGATGCCCCAGTTGGCGGCGACGATCACCAGCACCGTGGCGATCATCGCCACTGCGATGCGCAGCGGGCCGCGTGGCAGGTTGCCCAGGCGCAGCATCCAGGCGATCTCCAGCGCCACCACCACGGCCATCCAGCCGGCCTGGCGGCCCAGCGACAGCGCCACCAGCAACCAGGCGATCAGTGCGGTGAAACAGCCCATGGCGAGCAGCAGGGGCCACAGCCAGTGCGAGGGCCTGGCCGGCGTGGAGGAAGGCGGCATTCGATGTTCCCGGAGAAGGCGTACAGGATACTTCCGGCGCGCGCCCCGCGCACTCGGATAAACTGCACGACTTGCACCGGCGGGGCCTGTCCCCATATCGCCCCCATGTACTCACGCAGCAGCGAACCTGTCCAATTCGAACGCGATTGCGCCGCGGTGATGGTGCCGCAGGGCGACGCGGTGACGCTGCCCGCCGGCAGCTATGGCTACATCACCCAGGCGCTGGGCGGCAGCTACACGGTATTCGTGGAGGGCAACCTGTTCCGCATCGCCGGCAAGGACGGCGACGCCATCGGCAAGGAGCCGCCACCCGGGCTGGAACTGCCCGAGGACGCCGGCGACGAGCAGGTCGAAGCCCTGATCTGGCAGCAGTTGCGCACCTGCTTCGACCCCGAGATCCCGTTCAACATCGTCGATCTCGGCCTGATCTACGACGTGACCATGCACGCGCGCGAGGATGGCCAGCGTACCGTCGAGGTCAAGATGACCCTGACCGCGCCGGGCTGCGGCATGGGCGAGATCCTGGTCGACGACGTGCGCAGCAAGCTGGAGATGATCCCGACCATCGCCGAGGCCGACGTCGAGCTGGTGTTCGATCCGCCGTGGGGCCGGCATATGATGTCCGAGGCCGCGCGCCTGGAAACCGGCATGCTCTGAACCCGCCCGCGACGCCTCGCGCGTCGTGCCGGAGTCCGATCGGGCGTCGCCGCTGCCGTCGCCACGACGCCGCGGCCTGGCCATCCCTCGACTACCACAGGAATTCCCGGTGTCCGCTACCGAGCCGTCCACGCAGTTCCGCCTGACCCCGTCCACCACCGCGCGCAGCGCCGAGGCGCGCGCGCAGATCCTCGCCGCGCCGGGCTTCGGCAACTACTTCACCGACCACATGGTCGCCATCGAATGGAGCCGCGAGCAGGGCTGGCACGACGCCGAAGTGCGCGCCTACGGTCCGCTGGCGCTGGATCCGGCCGCCTCGGTGCTGCACTACGGCCAGGAGATCTTCGAAGGCATCAAGGCCTACCGCCATGCCGATGGTTCGATCTGGACCTTCCGCCCGGAGGCCAACGGCAAGCGCCTGCAGCGCTCGGCGCAGCGCTTGGCGCTGCCGGAGCTGCCGGTGGAGCTGTTCGTGGAATCGCTGCGGCAACTGATCGCGGTGGATGCGGCGTGGGTGCCGTCGGCGCCGGAGACCAGCCTGTATTTCCGTCCGTTCATGATCGCCAACGAGGCGTTCCTGGGCGTGCGCGCCGCGCAGAAGGCCGGCTACTACGTCATCGCCAGCCCGGCCGGTGCCTATTTCGCCAAGGGCGTGGCGCCGGTGGCGATCTGGCTGTCCACCGACTACGCACGTGCCGCCAAGGGCGGCACCGGCGCGGCCAAGTGCGGCGGCAACTACGCCGCCTCGCTGCTGCCTCAGCAGCAGGCGCAGGCGCATGGCTGCTCGCAGGTGCTGTTCCTCGACCCGGTCGAGGGCAAGTACATCGAGGAACTGGGCGGCATGAACGTGTTCCTGGTGATGCGCGACGGCAGCCTGGTCACCCCGGCGCTGTCGGGCAGCATCCTGGAAGGCATCACCCGCGACAGCATCCTGCAACTGGCCCGCGACCGCGGCATGCAGGTGGTGGAGCGGCAGGTCGGCATCGACGAGTGGCGCGACGGCGTGGCCTCGGGCGAGATCGCCGAGGTGTTCGCCTGTGGCACCGCCGCGGTGGTGACCCCGATCGGCCAGCTCAAGGGCAAGGACTTCGCCGTCGGCGACCTGACCGCCCCGGCTGGCCCGGTGACGCTGTCGCTGCGCCAGGAGCTGACCGACATCCAGTATGGTCGCGTGGCCGACCGCCACGGCTGGCTGGTGCGGCTGGGCTGAGCCAAACGCCCAACGCCCAACGCCGGGGCGGCTGTCGGCCGCCCTGGCGAATGGACCTCATGCCCCCGGGGCGCATGGTCCGATGATGGCGTCAGCCATCGCATTCGGCGTCCGCGCCGGTGCGCCGCGGCGTGTGATGCGTCGCCGCCGCCTCCGTGCCGCGCCTTCCGCACCTCTCCGGGAGTCCGCTCCCTGGACATTTCGTGTCCATCCCGATGTGGCGCCGTGCTGCAGACCATCTCTGTCGTCTGTATCCGATGTCTCCTTTTCTTGTCCCGTGTGTCGCGCGGGAGCCAAAAAGCTGCCCCTGTTTTGCCAACTTTGGCGTTTTGCCATGCTGCGATGCAACAAAAACGAGGTGCAGTTCTCTTTGTGACATCGATGTTCATTGCATTTCATCGTTTTGTACAACGGATTTCCGTCACACCCTGCTCCATACGCGGTTGTACTGAGCTAGGTTCGATGAATGGTCGGCAACGCGTGGGTCGACCGGGCTCGCAATGCACGCCGGATTCAGGTTGAGGCCGAATCGGTGCGGCGCGGAACACCGCCATCCAGGCGGCTACTCAACCGAAAGGAAGTCCGAATGTCCGAAATGTCGCATCGTGGTTCGCGCCAGCGTCCGTGGCTGGTGGTGCTGGGCGCCTCCGCTCTCACCTCGCTGCTGCTGGCCACCCCAGCCTTCGCCGGTGACGTGAACCTCTCAGGCCTGTCTTCCGAACCGACCGTGCAGCGCTTCATCGTCAAGACCCGTGACGCCGCGCCGGTCAGCATCTCCAGCGCTTCCGCCGCCGCTGCGGCGCCCTCGGCGACACTGCGCGCGACGCTGCAATCGGCCGCCGCCGCCATGCCGGCCAAGAACGGCCGCGCGCTCGGCCTGACCAGCCTGCGCCGCCTGGCGGTGGGGCCGGAAGTGGTCAAGGCCAGCCGTCCGCTGGACCGCGCCGAGGCCGAGACGCTGATGCGGCAGATCGCCGCCGACCCGAACGTCGAATACGTCGAGGTCGACCAGCGCATGACCATCGCGCTGACCCCGAACGATCCGCGCCTGGGCGACCAGTGGGCGTTCGGCACCACCAACGCCGGCATCAACGTGCGTTCGGCCTGGGACAAGGCCACCGGCGACGGCGTGGTCGTGGCCGTGATCGACACCGGCATCACCAGCCATCCCGATCTCAACGCCAACGTCCTGCAAGGCTACGACTTCATCAGCGATGCGGATTCCGCGCGCGACGGCAACGGCCGCGACAGCAACCCGGCCGACGAAGGCGACTGGGCCGCCGCCGGCGAGTGCTACTCCGGCTCGCCTGCCTCGAATTCCAGCTGGCACGGCACCCATGTGGCCGGCACCATCGCCGCGGTCACCAACAACGGCACCGGCGTCGCCGGCACCGCGTTCAAGGCCAAGATCCTGCCGGTGCGCGTGCTCGGCAAGTGCGGCGGCTACACCTCCGACATCGCCGATGCGATCACCTGGGCCTCCGGCGGCACCGTCAGTGGCGTGCCGGCCAACCAGAACCCGGCCGAAGTGATCAACATGTCGCTGGGCGGCAGCGGCACCTGCTCGAGCACCTACCAGAACGCCATCAACGGTGCGGTCAGCCGTGGCACCACGGTGGTGGTCGCGGCGGGCAACAGCTCGACCAACGTGTCCAGCTCGGTGCCGGCCAACTGCAACAACGTGATCGCGGTGGCGGCCACCACGTCCTCGCGGGCCAAGGCCAGCTACTCGAACTACGGCGCGGGCATCGACATCTCCGCGCCGGGCTCGAACATCCTGTCCACGCTCAACGACGGCACCACCACCCCGGGCAACCCGAGCTATGCCTCGTACAACGGCACCTCGATGGCGACCCCGCACGTGGCCGGCGTGGTCGCGCTGATGCAGTCGGTGGCGCCGACCGCGCTGACCCCGGCGCAGGTGGAAAGCACCATCAAGAACACCGCCGCCAGCTTCTCCTGCTCGCAGGGCTGCGGCGCCGGCCTGCTCGATGCCAACGCAGCGGTCACCGCGGCGCAGAGCGGCAGCAGCGGTGGCGGCGGCGGCGGTGGTGGCAGCAGCAACGAGCTGCAGGACGGCGTGGCGGTCACCAACCTCAGCGCCAACAGCGGCTCCTCGCTGAACTACACGGTCAAGGTGCCGTCCGGTGCCAGCAGCCTGGTGGTCACCACCTCCGGCGGCAGCGGCGATGCCGACCTGTACGTGCGTTTCGGCAGCGCGCCGACCGATTCGGCCTACGACTGCCGTCCGTACAAGAACGGCAACAACGAGAGCTGCACCTTCAACTCCCCGCAGGCCGGCACCTACTACGTGCGGGTGAAGGCGTACAGCACGTTCTCCGGGCTCAGCCTGAAGGCCGACTACTGAGGCACTCCGTCGCGGCGGCCGCGTGATGGCCGCCGCGCACCTCCCGGTGCCGGATCGCAGCGGTCGGCCAGGACGATGCCGATGCTGCCACTCTCGGTCGCCCCGCGCTTCGGCGCGGGGCTTTTTTTTGCTGGCAGTGCATGCGCTGTCGCGGGGCGCGCCATGGCGCTACGCCTGCCGGCCATCGCGGTGATTGTCGCGCGGATCAGGTCGATGGCACGACTGCGTGGAGCTTGGTACCCGCCACTGCGATGGCGCAGGCCGCCGGCCGGCGCGGCAATCGGAAAGATCGCGATCTACGCCACCCGCTCCGGCGCCGCCATCACTCGCACAGATCGCAGGCGTGCGCCTGCAGGGCGTCGAGGACCTGCGCGGCGTCCATCTCCAGCAGCAGGCCGCGTTGTCCGGCGTTGAACCACACGCTGCCCGCGCCCAGCGCCGATTGCTCCACCAGCACCGGCGCCGGCCGTTGCTGGCCCAGCGGGCTGATGCCGCCGACCTTGTAGCCGGTGCGGCGCTCGGCCTCGGCGGCCTCCATCATCCGCGCCGCCTTGCCGCCCGCCGCGGCGGCCAGCTTCTTCAACTGCACGCGGCGATCGGACGGCACCACCACGCAGACCGCGCGCGTGTCGACCCAGGCCATCAGACTCTTCAGCACCCGCTCCGGCGGCAGGCCCAGCGCTTGCGCGGCCTGCAGGCCCTTGGCGCCGGCCTCGGTGGCGTAGTCGTAGGGATGCAGCCGATAGACGACGCCGGCTGCGTCCAACGCCTTGGTCGCGCGCGTGGCCTTGGACATCGCGGTCGCTCAGGCGGCTTCGAAGCGGTTCGCCGCCACGTTCTTGCGCACCTTCTGCGGGTCCCAGATGCGCCCGTTCATGGCGATGTAGACGCCGGCCGGCAGCGACTGCACTGCGCCGACCGCGCAGCCGATGTTGAACTCGGCGTCGGAGCCGCGGAAGCGCGCCGGGTTCAGCGCGCCGGTCATCACGATGGTCTTGCCTTCGATCGCCTGCAGCACCTTGCCGGTCTGCACCATCGAGTCGGTGCCGTGGGTGATCAGCACGTGCCGCGCCGACTGCGCAGCGATGGTGGCGCGGATCAGTTCGCGGTCTTCGTCGGTGATGTGCAGCGAATCCTTGCGGATGATCGGGATCACGGTGAAGCGGAAGGTCACGCCCAGTTCCTTGAGGATCTGGCCGATCTGCGGGTCGCCGATCTGGTAGTCGGACTTGTCGTCGAAGTAGATCTTGTCGATCGTGCCGCCGGTGGTGACGATCAGGAGTTCTTCCATTGCCGTTCCTAGAAGCATGTCGGGACGCGGCCGTGGCCGCGCAGGCCGTCCATGATACCGGGCGCGGCGGGGCGGCCGCTCAGTCGCGCCCGGCCGTGCCGCGACGGCGGGCGAAGCGCGCGTGGATCCCCGGCGCGCTGGACAGGCCTACCACCAGCAGCGCCAGCAGCAGCTCGGCCCAGCCGTAGCCGCGCTGCGGCGGGTGGCTCCAGGCGGTCATCACCCCGTGGCTGAACCACAGCAGCGCGCCGACGCCGCTCCAGAACCGCGCCAGCGCCGAGCCGCGCAGCACGCCCACGGCGAGCAGCAACGGCGGCAGCGCGAACACCAGCAGGGCGGCGAGACGGTGGCGATCGTCGTGGAACCAGGCTGCGAACAGTGCCGCCAGCGCCAGCAGCGTCGCCCCCAGCGCCACCCGCAGGCGCGCGCCGCTCATGGCGCCGCCAGGCGTTGTGCGATGTCGGCCAGGCGCCGGCCGAGCGCGCGTGCCAGTTGCGCTTCTTCCTCGCTGGGCTGCGGATCGTCGTCGGCACCGGCAACGTGGCTGGCCCCGTACGGCGTGCCGCCACTGCGGGTGCTGCTGAGCAGCGGTTCGGTGTAGGGAATGCCGACGATCAGGCAGCCGTGGTGCAGCAGCGGCAGGTGCATCGACAGCAGGGTGGCCTCCTGGCCGCCGTGCAGCGACGCGGTCGAGGTGAATACCGCCGCAGGCTTGCCGGCGAGGGTGGCGCTGGCCCAGTCGGCGCCGAGCCCGTCGATGAAGTGCTTGACCGGTGCGGCCATGTTGCCGAAGCGGGTCGGGCTGCCCAACGCCAGGCCCACGCACTCGCGCAGGTCGCTGGCGTCCACGTACGGCGCGCCGCTGTCGGGTACCGGCGGTGCGCTGGTCTGGGTGACCGCGGCCACCGGTGGCACGGTGCGCAGACGCGCGGCCATGCCCGGCACCTCGCCGACGCCGCGGGCGATCTGCCGCGCCAGGCGCGCCACCGAGCCGCCGCGGCTGTAGTACAGGACCAGAATCTCGGCCATGCGGCCCTCTCGTGGATCGAAACGGCGGTCAGTATCGACGATGCCGGCGTCCATGCGCATCGGGTACCCTTGCCCGATGCAGCCGCTGGACACCGTCAATCTCTGGGCCGATCGCCTGCGCGACCGAGCGCGCATGCGCAGCTTCGCCGGCTTCCTGTGGCGGCGCTTCATCGACGACCGGCTGTTCCAGGCCGCGGCCTCGCTGGCCTACACCACCATCTTCGCGCTGGTGCCGCTGGCGGTGGTGGTGTTCGGGGTGCTGTCGGCGTTCCCGGTGTTCGACAAGTGGAGCGACCAGCTCAGCGACTACATCTTCTCCAACTTCGTGCCCGCCGCGGCGCGCTCGGTGGAGTCCTACCTGCGGCAGTTCTCGGCCAGTGCCGGGCAACTGACCACCGCCGGCGTGATCGCGCTGGTGGTCTCGTTGCTGATCACCCTCAACAGCGTCGAGCAGACCTTCAACCAGATCTGGCGGGTGGTGTCGGCGCGGCCGCAGCTGACCCGCTTCCTGGTGTACTGGACGGTGTTGACCCTCGGCGCGCTGCTGGCCGCGGCCTCGCTGGCGGTGTCGGCGCGGTTCTTCGCGCTGCCGCTGTTCAAGACCAGCGAGGGCCGGATGCTGGCGCAGGTGGTGCTGAGCGTGGCGCCGGTGCTGATCGAGTTCGTCTGCATCACCCTGGTGTACCGGGTGGTGCCGCACCACACGGTCAAGCTGCGCCACGCGGTACCGGGCGCGCTGCTGGCGGTGCTGCTGCTGGAACTGGTGAAGTGGGGGCTGAGCCTGTACCTGGGCAGCTTCCAGTCCTACCAGCGCATCTACGGCACGGTGGCGTTCGTGCCGATCTTCCTGTTGTGGATCTACCTGAGCTGGATCGCGATCCTGCTCGGCGCCTCGGTGTCGTCCTCGATCGCCGCGTTCCGCTACCAGCCGGCCTCGATGCGCCTGCCGGCCGGCTACGAGATCTACGGCCTGCTGCGCCTGCTCGGGCGCTTCGCGCAGGCGCGCAAGCAGGGCAGCGGACTGCAGGAGGACCAGATCCTGCAGTTGGAGCCGATGCTGACCGATTCGCTGATGCAGCAGTTGCTGTGCGAACTGGAACGCATCCGCCTGCTCCGCCGCACCGAGCAGGGCGACTGGCTGCTGGCCCGCGACCTGAGCGACCTGCCGGTGGCCGAGCTGTACGAGAACTGCCAACTGCGCATCCCTGTCGTCGAGACCTATCTGCCGTGCCGCGACGACGCCCTGGGACAGGCGGCGTGCCGCGCGCTGGACGAACTGCGCCTACCGTTGCGCGACGTGCTCAAGCGTCGCGTCGGCGACCTCTACACCGAGATCGGAGACCTTGCATGACCGCCATGCGCCTGTTGTTCCCGCTGTTCGCCGCCGCCGCCCTGCTCGCCGGGTGCGACCGCCAGCCCACGCCCAAGCCGGCCGACGGCACTGCCACGTCCGCAGCGCCATCCGCGCCCAAGGCGCCGACCGCCCCGCCAGCGCCGGAGGCCCCCGCCGCTCCGGCGGCAGGACCGTCCGTGGTGCAGGAGACCCGCCCCGAGCCGACCCTGAAGATGAAGGCGGTGGATGGGCGCGAGTACGACCTGGCCGCGCATCGCGGGCAATGGGTGGTGGTGAATTTCTGGGCCACCTGGTGCGCGCCGTGCCTGAAGGAGATGCCGGAGTTGTCGGCCCTGCACGTGATGCGCGACAACATCGAGGTGGTGGGCCTGGCCTACGAGGACATCGAGCCGGCGGAGATGCAGGCGTTCCTGAAGCAGCATCCGGTCGCCTACCCGATCGTCATCGTCGACACCTATGCGCCGCCGGCCGACTTCGCCACCCCGCGCGGCCTGCCGATGACCTACCTGATCGCGCCCGACGGCAAGGTCGCCAAGCAGTTCCTGGGGCCGGTCACTGCCCACGACATCGAAACCGCGATCGCCGCCGCCGGTGGCCCGGCGCCCGGGCAGGGCAAGGGGAAGGCGAAGGCGGCGGGGTGAGGGTGTCTGGCTAGGCGGCGTGGCCGCTGCCGCCCGGGATTGGGCATTCGGGATTGGGGATCGGGATGCGCGCTTCCGTGCGTGTGGAAGCGCCATCGGATCGCCTTGGCATCGCTGTGGCATCCCTGCAGGGGTGGCTTCAGCCGCGACCTGAAAAGCTGATCGGTGGTGATGTTGCGGGTGAGCCCGCAATTCCATCCGATGCGTCGGAAACCGAGGGTAGTGCTTGTGGGAGGGACTTCAGCCCCGACGCCTTGCGCGACGGGAGGATGGGATGGCTTCGCGCGTCGCGGCTGACGCCGCTCCTACAGGAGGCAGGTGCCTGCTTTGCACTCCGTGGCCGAGATCCATCGTAGGAGCGGCTTCAGCCGCGACCTGTTCCCACCGAAGCGGCTGACCGCGCGTGCCCAGGGACGTGCATTCGGACGACGACTGCAAGCCGCACGCTTCAACGAATCCCCAATCCCTAATCGCTACTCCCCGCCTCATACGACGCGATCGGCTGCAGCAGCCCGAACTTTTCCTTGTGCAGCTTGTGCTTCAGTGGCGGCAGGTCCAGGTCCGGTTCGTGCAGGCGGGTTTCCGGCAACTGGTCGAGCAGGTGCCGGATCAGGGTCAGGCGGCCGCGCTTCTGGTCGTTGAAGTCGACCAGGGTCCACGGCGCATAGTCGCGATGCGTGGCCTCCAGCATCGCTTCGCGCGCGCGGGTGTAGTCGGCGTACTGGCTGCGCGACTTCAGGTCCACCGGCGACAGCTTCCAGCCCTTCAGCGGATCGTGCAGACGTTCGGCGAAGCGCTTTTCCTGCTGCGCCTGGTCCACGCACAGCCAGTACTTGAACAGGCGGATGCCGTCGTCCACCAGCAGCCGCTCGAACAGCGGGGTCTGGCGCAGGAAGGTGTGGTACTCGGCATCAGTGCAGTAGCCCATGACCCGCTCCACCCCGGCGCGGTTGTACCAGCTGCGGTCCATCAGCACGATCTCGCCGGCGGCCGGCAGGTGTGCGACGTGGCGCTGGAAATACCACTGCGTGGCTTCGCGGTCGGTCGGCTTGGGCAGGGCCACCACCCGGCACTGGCGCGGATTCAGGTGTTCGGCGATGGCCTGGATCGCGCCGCCCTTGCCGGCGGTGTCGCGGCCTTCGAACAGCACCAGCACGCGCTCGCCGCTGTGCTGCACCGCCTGCGCCATCGCCATCAGTTCCAGCTGCAGCGGCTGCATCAGGGCCTTGTACTGCTTGCGCTTGAGATGACTCATTTGCTGCTCCGCTTGCGGGTGCCGGTGCCGGCCATGCTGCGCGCCACTTCCAGCAGCGCGCCCTGCTGGCGGGCGTCGAGGGCGCGGTAGGCCTGCAGCAGGTCGTGCTCGCCGCGGGTGCGCGCAGGGTCCAACTGGCTGGCCAGTTCGCCGAGCAGGGCGCCGGCGGGGACGCCGAAGGTGCGCGCCAGCGCGGTGAGCTGGGCGCGTCCGGGCAGTTTCTCGCCGGCCATCCAGGCCTTGACCGTGGCCGCGCCGGCGCGGGGAATGGCCGCGGCGATGTCCGCGGCGCTCATGCCGCTGGCCTTGGCCAGCAGGCGCAACGTGGTGTCCAGGGGCATGCGGGAGTCCAGGTCATTCCTTCAGCCGCGGGCGCAGCGTGGCCAGATTGCAGGGGCGGGTGCGGGCATCCAGTTGCG
Source organism: Xanthomonas sp. F1 (assembly GCF_014199855.1). Taxonomy (NCBI): domain Bacteria; kingdom Pseudomonadati; phylum Pseudomonadota; class Gammaproteobacteria; order Lysobacterales; family Lysobacteraceae; genus Xanthomonas; species Xanthomonas sp. F1. Next base: position 416,524 of record NZ_JACHOK010000003.1, read on the forward strand.
CGGCGATGATCCGCTCCCAGGCCGTGCGGCAGGCCGAGGTGGAGCCGGGCAGGCAGAACAGGAAGGTGGCGTTGGCCAGGCCGGCGAAGGCGCGCGACTGCAGCGAGGAGGTGCCGATCTCCTCGACGCTGATCGCACGGAACAGTTCGCCGAACCCCGGCATCTGCTTGTCCAGTAGCGGCAGCAGGGCCTCGGGCGTGGAATCGCGGCCGGTGAAGCCAGTGCCGCCGGTGACCAGGATGCCGTCCACCTCGGGGTCGGCGATCCAGGCCGAGACCGTGGCGCGCATCCGGTAGCGGTCGTCCGGCAGCAGCTCCCGTGCGTGCAGGCGATGGCCGGCGCCGACGAGGGCGGCGACCAGGTAGTCGCCGGAGCTGTCCTGTTCGGGGGTGCGCGTGTCCGAGACGGTCAGCACGCACAGGTTCAAGGCGATGAAATCGGCGTTGGCGCTCATGGCGGCAGCCTAGCGGCTCGCCCGGCCGGCGTATAGCCTGCCTGCGCCGCCGCTTCAGCTGCGGTGGCGCCGCGGCCATCGCCTGCCGGATGAGACCGGCCCGCACCCGGCAGAGGCAGGCTGCGTGGCGTGTCGGCCCCGCGTGAGGCCGATGCCGGCGCCTAATCGCGATCGAGCCGCTTCATGCTGAGGATCGGCGTATTGATCAGGCGATTGCCGATGGTGAATTGCAGGATGGTTGCGCCCTCCACGTGAATCCAGGCGTCCTGGCTGCGGATATGCAGGAAGGTGGTGTCCTTTTCGGCGAAACCATCGGGATCCGCGCGCAGGAACACGGTGCCGTTGCCGTTCGCCGCGCCGGTCATGCGGACGGCGGTGTTGTTGGTGATTGCGGCGGTGTCGGCATTGCGCGCGACGCCGATCAGCACTTCGAAAGCCATGGCGAGTCTCCTCATTGATCAGGCACGGGTATGGGCGGGGCCTGGCAGGGCACGCCGGTCGCCGCGCGTTGCAGCGCGACAGGGCCACTATCGTTGGCGCGGGAGGAGGGGGCACTCGGCGCAAGCCTGATTGCCGAGGGGCGAACATCTGATTGCGGCATGGCCGCGCATCGGAATATTCATCCGGAGCGGTGAGCCGCTTCGCTGGTCGATCGCCCAGGATGCGATGGAGCGGCATGGTCGCGCGTGTCGGTCGATCCAGACCTGCGTGCGACGTGGTCGCCATCTTTTCATGTCAGAGCCAGCGTGCGTGGCCGGAAGCGGCGTACGCTGGCGGCACGATCGGCGGCCAGCGGCAGGCGCTCGGGCTCGCGCTGCAGTGCGCGTCGCTGCGCGTCGGCGCTGAGCCACTCGGTGCATTCGAGCAGGGTGCGGCCGTCGTCGGACAGATACAGATGCGCGGCGATCAACCCGCGCAGCGCATGCGCGCCATCCTGCAGAGCGGCGAAGGCGGTATCGGCACGACCCTGTGCCTGCGCTGCATCGCGTGTCGCGATCCGTGTCACCACCACACAGGATGGCGCACGGTGCGGATCGGACACGCCACTGCGAATGCGCCGATAACGGCGCAGTGTCCTACGCAGCCCCGGCAGACGTGCGCGCAGCAGTTCATGCAGTTCGGGCGCCGCGTCGCAGCAGCAGCGTGCGTACAGCAGGTCGGGCGTATCGCCCAGGGACTCCATCCAGGTCAGCGCATGCAGGCGGTGGTCGCACAGGCCGCGCACGCGATCGAGCAATGCGATGCGGTCGGGAAGAGGCGCCTCGGCAAGCAGCATGCTGCGCGCGGGTGCGGAAGAGACGGGCGTTGGGATCGGGAACGGCAGCGACATCGACATCGCGGGATCTGCACGGGGAGCGTGCGCGCAGTGTCGGACCTCAAGTTGACTTGAGGTCAAGCGCTACGGTGGCTCGGTTTGCGATATGGGCGAATGCGCACATCCGCCTCGCTGGCTGCCGTTGGCCGCGTCGCTGCGACCTGCAGCGGCGGGTCGTTCATCCCATGGGTGCGCCATGACCTTGCGTGCGCTCGGCGATGAGAGGCGGCGATGCGCATGTACCCGCGGCGATGCTGATGGCGACGTCGCCATGCAGTGCGTTGTTTGATGCGCCGCCGCGGCCCTGTGGCGCATCCGCAAACGATCGATCAGGCCGAAGCTGCGCTTTGCCAACCGTGGTGCGAAGCGGTGTCGCGCAGCAGCGTTGCGAAGTCGTCGGCGAACCCTTGCATGTCGAACAGGCCGCTGTCCGCGCGCCGCGCGTGCAGCCGCTCGCGCAGCGCCTGCAGCGCCGCGGGATCGCGACCCAGGCGCACCGCGGCGGCGACGAACGCTTCGTCGTCGGCGGCATTCATCTCGTCCAGGCCGAGATGATGGTTGAGGCTGCCGGCCACGCGTGCGGCGAAGGTGCTGTCGGGGCAGGTCAGCACCGGGCAGCCGGCCCATAGGGCATCGGACGCGGTGGTGTGGGCGTTGTACGGATGCGTGTCCAGGAACAGGTCGGCGTGCCGGTAGCGCGCCAGATAGTCCGGGTGTGCCAGCTTGGGCATGAAGCGCAGGCGCGTCGGCTCCACGCCGGCCGCAGAGGCGGCCGCGCGCAGCCGGTCGTCGGCCTGGCCCGGGCCGGACAGCAGCCACAGCACGCTGTCGGGCACCTGCCGCAGCACCTCCAGCATCCGCGCCATGCTGCGCGGGCCGAGCTTGTAGCTGTTGTTGAAGCAGCAGAACACGGTGCCACGCTCGGGCAGGCCGCAGTTGCGGCGCGAAGGTGGATCGCCGACGTGGCGGGTGGCGTCGGACGGCTGGAAGGCGCGTGGCAGCCGCAGCACCCGCTCGCTGTAGTGCGCGGCCAGCGCCGGCGGCAACGCATAGGCGTCGCCGACCACGTAGTCGATCCACGGCGCGCCGGAGGTGCCGGGGTAGGCCAGCCAGTTCAGTTGCACCGGCGCAGGGCGCAGCGCCAGCACTTCCGGCGTGCCGCCGCCGCCCCAGCCGCGCAGATCGAACAGCAGGTCGATGCCGGCGTCGCGGATGCACTGTGCGATCTGCCGATGCGGCAGTCCGGCCACGGCGTGCCACGCGTGTGCGGCGGCCTGCAGGCGTGCGCGGAGCGCGCTGCGGTCGTCGCCGTTGAGCGCGAACAGGTGCACCTGCAGGTCGGCATGCGTGCGCAGGTGCTCGAACGGGGCGACGGTCAGCAGGCCGGTGGGGTGCGCACCGAAGCCGTTGGACAGGAAGCCGACGCGCAGCGCGCCATCGCGGCGCACCTGCGTGGCCGGTAGTGGCGTCAGGGTGCGCGCCAGCGCCTGGGCGCGGTTGCGCGCGCAGCGCAGTTGCTCGTCCGCGCCCGCATCCTCGTTGAGGAAGGCGAACGGTTCGATCGCCGGGTGTCCCTGCCGTACCGCGCTGCGCACCTGCTGCGACAGCGCGTCCAGTCCGCGCCAGTCGCACAGCTTGCGGCGCCAGTTCAGCAGGTAGGCGGCGATCGACGGTTCCTGCGGTAGCAGGGCGTGCGCATGCGCGTAGGCCTGCGCCGCGGCTTCGGCCTCGCCGTTGTCCTCCAGCGCGTGGCCCAGCCACACCGCGATGCCCGGGTGCTGCGGCGCTTGCTGCAGCGCCTCGCGCAACGCCTGCGCGGCCTCGGCATAGCGGCCATGGGTCCAGCGCACCCGGCCCAGCCGCGCCAGCGCTTCCGGATGGCCCGGGCGCAACTGCAGCGCGCGCAGGGCCGCCTGTTCGCCTGCCGCCACCGCGCCGGCGCCGAGCTCGGCGTCGGCGAGCATCACCCAGGCCAGGAAATCCTGTGGATCGCGCCGTACCGCGGCCTGCAGTCGCAGGCGTTCGTCGGCGCCGCCGCCGTTCATGCGGCCGTGATGGCCGCGACCGACCGCGTGCGGCGCATGCTCACGGCACCAGCGCCTTGACGTAGTGCTGCGCACTCAGGTCCTGCTGCCAGCCGCAGGCGCGGTACAGCGCCTGCGCGGACAGATTGTCCTGCGCCGTCTCCAGCACGATGCGCACCGCGCCATCGGCCGCGGCGTGGCGTTCGGCGGCGTGCAGCAGCGCTTGCGCCACGCCATGACGGCGGTGTGCAGGCGCCACATACAGATCGTTGAGGATCCACACCCGCGCCGCCCGCACCGAGGAGAAGGACGGATACAACTGCACGAAGCCGGCCGCCTGCGCATCGCGCTCGGCCAGCAGCACGACCGATTCGGCGTTGGCCAGGCGCGCGGCCAGGAAGGCGTACGCGGTCGCCGCATCCGGCGCCTGCCCGTAGAACTGTCGGTAGGCGTCGAACAGCGCTGCCAGCGCCGGCAGGTCCTGCGCATCGGCCTGGCGCACGCGCACGCTCATGGGCTGTCGCTCAGGCGCGCCAGTTCGTCGACCTGGTGCTCGTGGCTCAGCCGTCCGATCAGTGCATCCAGGTCGCCCTCGATCACGTTCGGCAGGTCGTACAGGGTCAGGCCCTCGACGCGGTGATCGGTGATGCGGCCCTGCGGGAAGTTGTAGGTGCGGATGCGCTGGCTGCGGTCGCCGCTGCCGACCTGCAGCTTGCGGTCCTGCGCCTCGGCCGCGGCCTGCTTGCTGCGCTCGGCCTCCAGCAGCTGCGCCTTGAGCCGCTTCAGCGCCTTGTCGCGGTTGGCATGCTGGCTGCGTTCGGTCTGGCACTCCACCACCACGCCGCTGGGCACATGGGTGATGCGGATCGCCGACTCGGTCTTGTTGACGTGCTGGCCGCCGGCGCCGGAGGAGCGGAAGGTGTCGATCTTCAGGTCGGCCGGGTTGATCGCGATTTCCTCCACGTCGTCGGCCTCGGGAATGATCGCCACCGTCGCCGCGGAGGTGTGGATGCGGCCCTGCGACTCGGTCGCCGGCACGCGCTGCACGCGGTGCGTGCCGGATTCGAACTTCAGTTTGGAATAGGCGCCGCGGCCGACGATGCGCGCCACGACCTCCTTGTAGCCGCCGTGCTCGCCGGGGCTGTCCGATTCCACTTCCACCTTCCAGCCCTGGCGCTCGGCGTAGCGCGCGTACATGCGGAACAGGTCGCCGGCGAAGATCGCCGCCTCGTCGCCGCCGGTGCCGGCGCGCACTTCCAGGAACAGGTTGCCGTCGTCGCGCGGATCGCGCGGCACCAGCAGCAGCGCCAGTTCCGCGTCCAGTTCGGCCAGGCGCGCCTGCGCGGCGCCGATTTCCTCCTCGGCCAGTTCGCGCAGTTCCGGATCGGCGCGCATCGCCTCGGCCGAGGCCAGGTCGGCCTTGGCCGCGGCCTCGGCGGCCAGCGCGGCGGCGACCGGCTCCAGTTGCGCGAACTCGCGCGAGTAATCGCGGAAGCGCGTGTTGTCGCTCACCACCTCGGGGTCGGACAGCAGGCGTTCGAGTTCTTCGCGACGCTCGGCCAGCGCCTCCAGCTTACGGCGCAGGGTCGGTGTCATCGGTCTTCAGGATGGGGTGGAAATAGCCCGGCTTCTCCGGGAACAGACGCTCGGCGGCGCGGGCCAGCTCGGCGTCGCCGCGCAGCGCCGCCTCGCGCAGCGCCGCGGTGGGCGGATGCAGCAGGCGGTTGGTCAGGGTGTTGGCGAGGAACTCCAGCACCTCGTCGGCGGGCTTGCCGTGCGCCAGTTGCTGCCGCGCCTTGGCCAGCACGTCGTCGCGGGTGCTGTCGCCGTGCGCACGCAGGCGCTTGAGCGGCGCCTGGCGGGTGCTGGCCTGCAGCGCCTCCATGTAGCGCACGACCTGCAGGTCGATGATCGCCTCGGCCGCTTCGGCGGCCTCGCGGCGGCCGCGGCGGTTGTCCTCGACCGCGCGCTCCAGGTCGTCGACGGTGTACAGGTAGGCGTCGGCCAGGTCGGCCACGCCGGCCTCGATGTCGCGCGGCACCGCCAGGTCGAACAGCAGCATCGGCTTATGCTTGCGCGCACGCAGCGCCTGCTCGACCTGCGCCCGGGTCACCACCGGCTCGCGCGCGGCGGTGGCCGAGAACACCACGTCGGCCTCGTGCAGGTGGCGCTCCAGTTCGCTCAGCGGCAGCGCCACGCCGCCGTGGCGGCTGGCCAGCTCCTGCGCGTGGGCGAGGGTGCGGTTGGCGATCAGCAGGCGCCGCACGCGGCCCTCGCTGAGATGCTTGGCGGCCAGCTCGATGGTCTCGCCGGCGCCGACCAGCAGCACGGTGGATTCGCTGAGCCGGGCGAAGGAACTCTGCGCCAGGCGCACCGCGGTGGAGGCGACCGAGACCGGATTGGCGCCGACCCGGGTGTCGGTGCGCGCGCGCTTGGCCACCGAGAAGGTCTGCTGGAACAGGCGATCCAGGCGGCTGCCCATCGCCCCGTGCTCGCGCGCCAGCGACCAGGCGTCCTTCACCTGGCCGAGGATCTGCGGCTCGCCCAGCACCATCGAGTCCAGCCCGGTGGCGACCCGGAACAGGTGCCGCACCGCGTCGGCGTCCTGGTGCTGATACAGATAACCGTGCAGGCCGGCGGCGTGCGAATCCAGCCAGTCGGCCAGGTGCTGCGCATCGCCGGCGATGGCGTACAGCTCGGTGCGATTGCAGGTGGACAGCAGCGCCGCCTCGGCGACGTCGGGCAGCGCGCGCAGCGATTGCAGCGCGCGCGGCAATGCGTCACCGGCGAATGCCACCCGTTCGCGCAGGTCGACCGGCGCGGTCTGGTGGTTCAATCCGAGCACCCACAACGTCATCTGTTCAGTTGCTTGCGATAAGCTGCTGGCCATTCAGGGCCCCATTTTACGGCCCGGCCGCTTCCGATGCCCGCATTGATTCGCATCCGTACCATTCTGCTGCTGTCCGCAATCGCCGCCGTGGCCGCACCGGCCGCGGCCAAGGCGCCGAGCCCCGCCCAGGACGTGATGACCCCGGTCCTGGCCGGCGAGTTCGCCCTGCAGGCCGGGCAACTGGCCGACGCCTCGCGCTGGTACCTGCAGGCCGCCAACGACAGCCCCGGCGACGCCGGCCTGGCCGAACGCGCCACCCGCATCGCGATGCTGGCCAACGACAGCGCCGCCGCCGCCCAGGCCCTGGCGCTGTGGCGGCAGCGCGCGCCCGAGTCGCTGGCCATGCGCAGCGCCGAGGCCTCGCTGGCCCTGCGCAACGGCAACCTGCGCCAGGCGCGCAGCCTGCTGGTGGCCTTGCTGCGCGACAAGGACCCGCGCGGCTGGCGCTTCGCCCTGATCGCCCTGGTCAGCGGCAACCGCGATCCGGAGGTGGCGGCCAAGGCCCTGGACCAGTTGCTCGACGCCAATGCCATTCCCGACCAGCTCGAGGCATGGCAGGAGTTCGGGCGCCTGGCGCTGCGCCTGGACCAGCCCAAGCTGGCCGAGCGCATCGTCGACCAGTTGGTCAAGCGCTTCCCGCAGGAGCCGCGCGTGGCGCTGCTGCATGCCACCCAGCTGCAGCAGGCGGGCAAGACCGAGCAGGCGCGCGCGCTGCTGCAGGGCGTGGAGCCGAAGGTGGCGGGCGATCCGGAACTGCGCACCGCACTGGCCTATGCCTACGACGCGATCGGCGACACCGCTGCCGCGGCGCGGGTGCTGGCGCTGGGGTCGCAGACCACGCAGAACTACGGCCTGCGCGCCTCGATGCTGGCCAAGCTGCAGGACAACGCCGCCTTGACCGCGCTGTACGACGAGTTGCGCAAGGGCGCCGACCGGCCAGACCCGGAGCGGCGCCTGCTGCTCGGCAAGATCGCCGAGTTCCTCAAGCGCAACCAGGAAGCGGTGGACTGGTACCGCGGCGTGCCGGGTGGCCCGCTGCGCAGCGAGGCGCGGCTGCGCGCCGCCGGCGCGCTGTACGCGCTGGGCCAGAAGGACGCGGCCTTCGCCGAGGCGCGCGCGCTGCAGGACGATGCCGAGGCCGACGATGCCGCGCGCCGCGACGCCTACGTGCTGGAGGCGGAACTGCGCCAGCGCAGCGGCGACGATGCCGGCGAGCTGCAGGTGTTCGAACGCGGCCTGGCCGCGTATCCGGACGACAACGCGCTGCTGTACGCGCGCGGGCTGTCCTGGGAGCGCCGCGACCGCATCGATCGCGCCGAGGCCGACCTGCGCAAGATCCTGGTCACCGAGCCGGAGAACGTGGCGGCGCTGAACGCGCTCGGCTACACCCTGGCCGATCGCACCAAGCGCTATCGCGAGGCGTTGCAGCTGATCGATCGCGCCCGCACCGCCGACCCCGACAATGCCGCGATCATCGACAGCTACGGCTGGGTGCTCTACAGGCTCGGCAAGACCCAGGAGGCGCTGGTGCAGCTGCGCCGCGCCTGGAGCCAGGTGAAGGATCCGGAGATCGCCGCGCACATCGGCCAGGTGCTGTGGGAGCAGGGCAAGCACGAAGAGGCCAACAAGTACTTCGACGAGGCGCGCAAGCTCGACCCGGACAATCGCGCGCTGCGCCGCGCCCTGGAACAGGTGAACCCGTGAGGCCTGGCCTGCGCGCCGCGTGGACGCTGGCCGCCGGGCTGCTGCTGGCCGGCTGCAGCGCGCTGCCGACCCGCACCGCGGCGCCGGCCGCCGTCGGCACGCCCGATGCCGCCGCGCAGCAGGCCGAGGCGGCGCGCGCGCAGTGGCTGCAGGCGCATCCGGACTGGGCGTTCCAGGGGCGGGTCGCGATCAGCAACGGCCGCAATGGCGGCAGCGGCCGCATCGACTGGAAGCAGCAGCATCGCCAATACGAGGTGCAACTCAGCGCGCCGGTGACCCGGCAGAGCTGGCGCCTGATCGGCGACAGCCACTCCGAGGCCGGGCGCCTGGAAGGCATGGAGGGCGGGCCGCGCGAAGGCGAAAACGCCGAACAACTGCTGCTGGAAGCGACCGGCTGGGAAATCCCGGTCAATTTGTTGCCGCAGTGGGTGCGCGGGCAGGTGGCGTGGGATACCGAAGCGCCCGAACACGTGGACTACGATGCCCAGGGGCGGCCGCGCACCTTGCGGCAGATGGGCTGGGACATCGAGTTCCAGGAGTGGTACCCGCCCAGTGACGGCCAGCCGGCCCTGCCGCGGCGCATCGAGGCGCGCAGTGGCGACGCCAAGGTGCGCTTGCTGGTGGATCACTGGGACATTCCGGCGCCATGAGCGCGGCCGTCGACGGGGGCTGGTCGTCCTGGCCGGCCCCGGCGAAGCTGAACCTGTTTCTGCAGATCACCGGCCGCCGAGCGGACGGCTACCACCAGTTGCAGACCGTGTTCCGCCTGTTGGACTGGGGCGATACGGTGCATCTGCGGCCGCGCGCGGACGGGGTGGTGGCGCGGATCGGCCCCTCCGTGGCCGGTGTCGCCGAGGCCGACGACTTGCTGGTGCGCGCCGCGCGGCTGCTGCAAAAAGCGGCGAATGTCGCGCAAGGTGTGGATATCTGCGTCGAAAAGCGCATTCCGGCGGGCGGTGGCTTCGGCGGTGGCTCGTCCGATGCGGCGACCGCACTGGTGGCGCTGAACGCGCTGTGGGGCGCCGGGCTGGACGAGGACGCCCTGGCCGGCCTCGGCCTGTCGCTGGGTGCGGATGTGCCGGTGTTCGTGCGCGGGCGCGACGCCTGGGCCGAAGGCGTGGGCGAGCAACTGACCCCGCTCGCCCTGCCGCCGGCCTGGTATGTGCTGGCCGATCCTGGCGTGCACGTGCCCACCGCGGCGCTGTTCCAGTCCCCGGATTTGACGCGGGATGCTGCGCCCGCGAAAATAGCGGACTTCGTTTCAGGTTTCCTGCTCGGTAACGCGTTCGAGCCGGTCCTGCTTCGCCGCGAACCGGCCGTCCAGGCCACGTTCCAGGCGCTGGCGCGGATCGGTACGCCACGCCTGACCGGGTCGGGGAGCGGTTGTTTCGTCGAGTTCGCCGATCGCGCTGCCGCCGTGCGCGCGCTGGCGGACTTGCCGGATGGGATGCGCGCCTGGGTGGCAGGTGGTGTCCCGCGTTCGCCGCTGCTCGACGCGCTGGAGGCTTGACACAGGTTTACGCAGGGGCGTCGCCAAGAGGCCCAAGGCACCAGGTTTTGATCCTGGCATTCGTAGGTTCGAATCCTACCGCCCCTGCCATTATGCGAGTCCCTCGCAAAAGCCCGCACATCCATGTGCGGGGGTTCAACAGGTAGAAGCGTCGCTCCGCCTGGCTTTCCGATTCATCTTTATTTTCGCCACACGCTCTTTGCAGCCACCCGAGAGACTCCTCATGCAAGACCAACGCAACCTGCTGGTGTTCTCCGGCAACGCCAACAAGCCCCTGGCCAAAAGCATCTGCCGCGAGCTGGGCGTACGCCCCGGCAAGGCGATGGTCTCCAGCTTCTCCGACGGCGAAGTGCAGGTGGAGATCGAGGAGAACGTGCGCCGGCAGGAAGTGTTCGTGATCCAGCCGACCTGCGCGCCCAGCGCAGAGAACCTGATGGAGCTGCTGGTGATCATCGACGCGCTCAAGCGCGCCAGCGCCGCCAGCGTCACCGCGGTGGTGCCGTACTTCGGTTACTCGCGGCAGGACCGGCGCATGCGCTCCTCGCGCGTGCCGATCACCGCCAAGGTCGCGGCGAAGATGTTCAGCGCGGTCAATGCCGACCGCGTGCTGACCGTGGACCTGCACGCCGACCAGATCCAGGGCTTCTTCGACATCCCGGTCGACAATGTCTACGCCTCGCCGCTGCTGCTGGCCGACATCTGGCGCGCCTACGGCACCGACAACCTGATCGTGGTGTCGCCGGACGTGGGCGGCGTGGTGCGCGCCCGCGCCGTGGCCAAGCGCCTGGACGATGCGGACCTGGCGATCATCGACAAGCGCCGTCCGCGCGCCAACGTGTCCACGGTGATGAACATCATCGGCGACGTCGAGGGCAAGACCTGCGTGTTGGTCGACGACATCGTCGACACCGCCGGCACCCTGTGCGCCGCCGCGGCCGCGCTGAAGGAGCGCGGCGCACTGAAGGTCGCCGCGTACTGCACGCACCCGGTACTGTCCGGCCCGGCGGTGAGCAACATCAGCAATTCGCAGCTGGACGAACTGGTGGTCACCGACACCATTCCGCTGTCGGAGGCCGCCCGCGCCTGCGGCAAGATCCGCCAGCTCAGCGTCGCCGAACTGCTGGCCGAAACCATTCGCCGCATCGCCTTCGGCGAGTCGGTGAGTTCGTTGTACGTCGATTGATTCAAGGGCGGGGATTGGGGATTCGAAATTCGGGATTCGCAACAGCGCCGCTTCGGCGAATCCCCAATCCCGAATCTCCAATCCCTGCTCTACACAGACTCTTCTGGTCGCGGAAGAGTCATCAAAACCGCCGCGAGGCGGTTCATTCAACCAAGGTAGTAAACGCAAATGGCAACCACGCATGAAATCAAGGTTCAGCGCCGCGAAGTCGAGGGCAAGGGTGCGAGCCGCCGCCTCCGTCGCGACGGCCTGATCCCGGCGATCGTCTACGGTGGCGATCTGAAGCCGGTCAACATCCAGCTCGACCACAACGAAGTCTGGCTGGCCAGCCAGAACGACTGGTTCTATTCGTCCATCCTCAGCCTGAGCCTGAACGGCGACGTGCAAAAGGTGCTGCTGCGCGATATGCAGCGTCACCCGTTCAAGCAGCTGATCATGCACATCGACTTCCAGCGCGTGAACGACAACGAGGCGCTGCACGCGTCGGTGCCGCTGCACTTCCTCAACGAGGACGTGTCCCCGGCCGGCAAGTCGGCCGAAGTGGTCGTGACCCACGAGCTGAACGAAATCCAGGTCGTGTGCCTGCCGAAGGACCTGCCGGAGTTCGTCGAAGTCGACCTGTCGGCGCTGTCGGTCGGCGACGTGATCCATCTGTCCGACCTGAAGTTGCCGGCCGGCGTCGAGCTGCCGGAACTGAAGCTGGGCAAGGAGCACGACGTGGCGGTGGTCATCGCCAAGCACGGTCGTGTCGAGGAAGAGCCGGAAGCCACCGACGCGGCGGCTGCCGCTGCCGAGCCGGCCAAGAAGGACGGCAAGTAATCGCCTGCGCAGCGTCCGGACTTCGGTCCGGATGCTGCGGCGATGCATTGCGCATGACTGGTCTGCGTCTGATCGTCGGCCTGGGCAATCCCGGTGCCGAACACGCGAACACCCGGCACAACGCCGGGTTTCGTTTTGTCGACGCGTTGGCCGAGCGGGCCGGCGCGCGCTGGAGCGTGGACGCCAAGCTGTTCGGCGAGACCACCAAGATCGAGGTCGCGGGGCAGGCGGTCTGGCTGCTGAAGCCGGCCACCTTCATGAATCTCAGCGGCAAGTCGGTGACGGCCGCATTGCGCTTCTGGAAGATCGAACCGGCGCAGGCGCTGCTGGCGCATGACGAGCTGGACCTCGCGCCAGGTACGGCGCGGCTCAAGTTCGACGGCGGCCACGGCGGCCAGAACGGACTGCGCGATACCATCCGTCTGCTCGGGCATGCTGGCTTCCACCGCCTGCGCATTGGCATCGGCCATCCCGGCCACAAGGACAAGGTGGTGCCGTGGGTGCTGGGACGCGCCGGCAAGGACGACCAGGTGCTCATCGACCGCGCCATCGACGACGCCATCGAGGTGCTGCCGCTGGCCGTGCAGGGCGACTTCAACGAGGCGATGAAGCGGTTGCATACGAGCAGGGGCGCGTGATTGGGGATTGGGGATTCGCGGCCGCGCGGCTGGGCGAATCTCCAATCCCGAATCCCAAATCCCGGAATCTGAAACATGGGCATCAAATGCGGCATCGTCGGCCTGCCCAACGTCGGCAAGTCGACCCTGTTCAATGCGCTGACCAAGGCGGGCATCGCCGCGGCCAATTTCCCGTTCTGCACCATCGAGCCGAACGTGGGCGTGGTGCCGGTGCCGGATCCGCGTCTGAACGCGCTGGCGGCGATCATCAATCCGCAGAAGGTCGTGCCGACCGCGGTCGAGTTCGTCGACATCGCCGGCCTGGTCGCCGGTGCGGCCAGCGGTGAGGGCCTGGGCAACAAGTTCCTGGCGCACATCCGCGAGGTCGATGCGATCACCCACGTGGTGCGCTGCTTCGAGCATGGCGACATCATCCACGTGAACAACAAGGTCGACCCGGTCTCCGACATCGAGACCATCGATACCGAGTTGGCCCTGGCCGACCTGGACAGCGTGGAGAAGGCGCTCAACCGCGCCGAGCGCTCGGCCAAGGGTGGCGACAAGGACGCGGCGGCGCGCAAGCCGGTGCTGGCCAAGCTGCAGGCCGCGCTGGCCGAGGGCAAGGCCGGGCGCAACGCCGGCCTGGACGAGGAGGAGAAGGCGCTGGTGCGCGATCTGTTCCTGCTCACCCTCAAGCCGGTGATGTACATCGCCAACGTGCTGGAAGACGGGTTCGAGAACAATCCGCACCTGGATGCGGTGCGTGCGCATGCCGCCGCCGAGGGCGCCGAGGTGGTGCCGGTGTCGGCGGCGATCGAGGAAGAGCTATCGCAGCTGGACGACGCCGACCGCGATGCGTTCCTGGCCGATCTGGGTCTTAACGAGCCGGGCCTGAACCGGGTGATTCGCGCCGGTTACACCCTGCTGGGGCTGCAGACCTATTTCACCGCCGGCGTGAAGGAAGTGCGCGCCTGGACGGTCAAGGCCGGGTCGACCGCGCCGCAGGCCGCGGCGGTGATCCACACCGACTTCGAGAAGGGCTTCATCCGCGCCGAAACCATCGCCTACGACGACTTCATCAAGTACAAGGGCGAGGCAGGGGCCAAGGAAGCCGGGCGCCTGCGTCTGGAAGGCAAGGAATACCGCGTGCAGGAAGGCGATATCCTGCATTTCCGCTTCAACGTCTGAGGCGTGCGTGCGCCCCGGCCGGGCGCATGCGGGCCGCGACGATTTCCTGCGACATCGCGTCAAAATACTGTTGACAAGGCGGGGATGTCAGGGAAGAATAGCGGGCTGTTTCACCCCTCTCTGATTTCGGCCTTGCAGCCGGGTTCGAGTGGGTAAGTTGGAGGGATACCCAAGCGGCCAACGGGGGCAGACTGTAAATCTGCTGGCTTACGCCTTCGGTGGTTCGAATCCACCTCCCTCCACCAGTTATTTTGTTGTGGCAGTGCGGCATCCCGTAGCGGGAGTAGTTCAACGGTAGAACCTCAGCCTTCCAAGCTGATGGTGCGGGTTCGATTCCCGTCTCCCGCTCCATTGAACGCGCTTGTGCCACAATAGAACAACGCTCACGTAGCTCAGTCGGTAGAGCACCTCCTTGGTAAGGAGGAGGTCGAAGGTTCGATTCCTTTCGTGAGCACCATATTCAGTCGTCAAATCTTTCTACGATCACCGAGAAGAAGCAGCCATGGCCAAGGGTAAGTTCGAGCGCACCAAGCCGCACGTCAACGTCGGCACCATCGGTCACGTCGACCACGGCAAGACCACGCTGACCGCGGCGCTGACCAAGATCGGCGCAGAGCGCTTCGGCGGCGAGTTCAAGGCGTATGACGCGATCGACGCGGCGCCGGAAGAGAAGGCGCGCGGCATCACGATCTCGACCGCCCACGTGGAATACGAATCCCCGACGCGCCACTACGCGCACGTGGATTGCCCGGGTCACGCGGACTACGTCAAGAACATGATCACCGGTGCGGCGCAGATGGACGGCGCGATCCTGGTGTGCTCGGCCGCTGACGGCCCGATGCCGCAGACCCGCGAGCACATCCTGCTGTCGCGCCAGGTCGGCGTGCCGCACATCGTGGTGTTCCTGAACAAGGCCGACATGGTCGACGACGCCGAGCTGCTCGAGCTGGTCGAGATGGAAGTGCGCGAGCTGCTGAGCAAGTACGACTTCCCGGGCGACGACACCCCGATCATCCACGGTTCGGCCCGCCTGGCGCTGGAAGGCGACCAGAGCGAGATCGGCGTGCCGGCGATCCTGAAGCTGGTGGACGCGCTGGACTCGTTCATCCCGGAGCCGCAGCGCGACGTGGACAAGCCGTTCCTGATGCCGGTGGAAGACGTGTTCTCGATCTCGGGCCGCGGCACCGTGGTGACCGGCCGTATCGAGCGCGG